>JACRBG010000037.1 GCA_016234595.1 Chloroflexota bacterium
ATATTTTTATGCCGGGGATGGATGGCTGGGCTGTTTTGGAGACCTTAAAAGCCGACCCCGATCTCAAAAATATTCCGGTGATTGTTTTGAGCATGGCAGAGCATGGTAATCTCGCGAAAGATTTGGGAGCCTTTGCTGCATTAAGCAAACCCGTTAGCCGCCGTACCTTGGTCAGCGCAGTGCAATCGGCCTATTTACACTGGCGGGATGCAGGTCAAACCCCCTCGCCAGAAAAACCCCCTGTGTTGCAGGAGGTCTAATGGATCACGTTTCGACAGTTTCGCTTGTGGTAACAGCGGTCAACAGTGTCACAGTGCTGGTCAGTGCCATCATGCTGTTATTGGTCTATTGGCAGAATCCACACAGTCGGATCAATCAAATTTTTTCGGCGATGGTCTTGGTGCTCCTAGTCTATAGTCTATCGCTGATTATGGCCCGCTATATTGACACGTTTCATCTTGATCCCGAAATCACCTTTTATATCAATACCAATCTCTACGGTATTTTCCTAATTCTGCTCTTGGCTTTTACCTTAGCTTTTACCGGTAATTGGAAACGCGGCATCCACCCCATGCTGATTGGGGCATTGCTTATCTTTGCCATCAGTACCTATTTCACATGGACAGGCCAAGCCCACGCCAGCATGAAACCCTCAGCCGAACAGGGTGGTAGCTATGTCATTCTCTTAACCCCTATCGGCCTAATATTTTCAGGGGTCTTTCTGGTTTACCCAGTGATTAGTGCGGTAATGTTGTGGAAAAACCGCGAAAAAAATGGCCGCGTGCAGCATCTATGGGTTGCCCCCCTGCTCATTTTATTCGGCATTATTTGGACAATTGTCATTTGGCCGATTGTGCTGATCCCGCTCAATGGCCTGACCTTGGCTGTCGCCACGTTTATTTTGGGTCGGGCAGTTTTAATGAACCAATTGTTCAATCCATTAGCCCAGTTAAGTGCTGAACTTGCCGCCAAAAATAGCCAACTCCGCGAAGCTGATCGCCTAAAAAGCCAGTTCCTAGCGAACATGAGTCATGAACTGCGTACCCCATTAAACAGCATTATCGGGTATACCGACCTCGTGGCCGATGGGGTTTATGGCGACGTTACCCCTCAGCAATTTGACCGCCTTGAAAAAGTGACGCGCAACGCCCGCAGTCTCCTGACCCTCATTAATGATATTCTCGACCTTAGCCGCATCGAAGCAGGCAGTATCACCCTCAACACCGAAGCGATCAAAACCAGTGATATGCTCGATAATGTGCTGACCGTGCTTGATCCCCAAATCCACGAGAAGAAACTGACCATCTTGCGGGAATATGCTGATGCCCCGGCTGTCTTCGCCGACCCCATGCGTACCCGTCAGATTTTGACCAATATCTTAAGCAATGCCGTCAAATTTACAGCCGTTGGGCACATTCGAATCAAGGCTTTTAAACGGGGGCAATTTGTCCAGTTTGAAATCGAGGATACAGGTATCGGCATTCCCCAAGATAAACAAAGTCTCGTTTTTGAGGAATTTCGCCAAGTGGACAGCACTTCGACTCGTCAGTATGGGGGAACGGGCCTCGGCATGAGCATCACCAGACATTTAGTCAAAATGTCGCAGGGCGAGATATGGCTTAAAAGCCAACCGGGGGTCGGAACCACTTTTTTTTTCACCCTACCTGTTGCCGAAAATATCCCTGCTACCGTCATCGCTCATACCACTGGCCCCCAACCAACTTCACGGTTGCCCTCGATGAGCGGCAAACAATTGCGGGCTTTAATCGTGGATGACAGCAATGATTCTCAACTCTTCTTGAAAGATGCACTTTTGGTGGACAACCGTGCATGGCAAGTATATACCGCCAATTCTGGGCGCGAGGGCCTGCGGTTTGCCCAACAGATTCAGCCACACGTGATTTTATTAGATGTGATGATGCCCAGCATGGACGGTTGGCAGGTCTTAAAAAGCCTAAAAGAGGACGCCACGCTGGCTTCGATTCCAGTAGTTATCGTCAGCGCGATCGACAATCATTTCCTTGCAAAAGAAATGGGGGCGAGCGCTATTCTCAATAAGCCCGTTGATAGAGCCAAATTACAAGAGGTTTTGGAACAAATCCTAACCCCAGCCTAACAAAAACTTGCACAAATGTACCGTTAATTCCCTGTGTTGACGTTAATTCTCTTATAGTATAATCATGACTCATGAATTTTGGGGGAATAGACAGGTACCGCATAAAGCATAAACGGCATCCCCAAACAACCTGATGGAGACAACGTATGGCGAAACGGATTTTAGTGGTTGAAGATAATCCTGATAATCGCATTTTGATCACCGATGTGCTGACCGCACTGGATTACGAAGTGATTGTTGCCGTTGATGGTGAAGCGGGAGTTGAGGCGGCGGTTTCAAATGTGCCCGATTTAATTCTTATGGACTTATCTTTGCCCAAAATGGATGGATGGACTGCGACAGGTCAAATTAAAGCGAACCCTACGCTTAATCACATTCCTGTAATCGCTCTAACAGCCCATGCGATGGTTGGCGACCGTGAAAAAGCCCTCCAAGCAGGCTGCAACGATTACATCAGCAAACCGATTGATTTTCGTGAACTGGCTGACAAATTGGAGAAGTTCTTAAGCTAATAGGGCGGCATGAATGAAGGTTCTGGTCGCAGAAGACAACATGGACAGCCGCTATATGATATTGGATGTGCTAGCGGCAGCCGGATATGACACAATTGCTTCAGTAGATGGTGCGGACGCCCTATCCAAAACTCGTCACTATCTGCCTGATATTGTATTGCTGGACATCAACATGCCGATCATGGATGGGTGGGACGTGTGCGCCGAATTGCGAAACGACCCCAATACGGCCCAAATTCCCATCATTATTTTGACGGCCCAATCGGATATTGACAGCCGGATTAAAGGGCTAGGGTTGGGGGCCGATGACTTTCTAAGCAAGCCATTTAGCCCCCGCGAATTGCTCGCTCGCATTAGTACACGTCTCCGTACCAAAGCCGAAACCGATAGCATTCGCCAACAACGTCAGCATATCCGCAAAACGTTTGAGCGGTTTTTATCCCCCGATGTGGTTGAAACCTTAATTCGTAACCCTGATGCCGCACAATTAGGTGGGGCGATTCGTGATCTCACCATTTTATTTGCCGATTTGGAGGGGTTTACCGCCCTATCCGAACGGCTAAATCCAGTGGAATTATTACACGTCCTCAATGAATATCATGGGTTGATGGTTGAGATGGTACGGCGCAACGGCGGGCTAGTCAACAAATTTTTGGGTGATGGCATACTCGCCTTATATAATGCTCCACTTGATCTCACCAATCACGCCCTCAAAGCCGTAACAACCGCTGTCGAAATCCGCAATGCCCTTGTCGAATTTCAACAATATTTTCCGGGCGACCTGCGGATGAATATTAATTTTGGCATCAATACAGGCCAAGCGATCGTCGGCAACATTGGTAGCCAAGATTTGATGGACTATACGGCGGTGGGGGATAACGTCAATTTAGCACAACGACTGCAAAGTATGAGTCGTGGTGGCGAGATTATGATTAGCGAGGCCACCTATCAGTTGGTCGCCCCCTATGTAGCGGTTGAAGAGGGGGGTCTACGCCATATTCGAGGACGCGAAGAACCTGTACGAGTTTATTTGGTACAGGGTCTATGGTAGTTTAATTCATTTAAAAGGCATTTATCGGGAATGAATGACAAGAAAATTTTAGTCTTTTCCGCAACACCCAACCCTGATTTGGAAAATATCCTCACATCGGGCAATTTTCATTTCGAGATTGCCTTTCTGCCCAATACACTAATTGAGCTTGCCCACCGCCAACGTCCACAAGCCGTGTTGGTTGATGTGACGGTGCTTGAAAATGGGCTTGAAGCCATCCATGCCCTGCGTGAGGATACCAAAACGGCTTTTTTGCCGATTGTTGCGATTATTCACAAAGATAAAGCAGTGATTGAAACCATTTTGGAGGCAGGGGTAGATGATTTTGTCTATTACCCGTTAGAGGCGCTCGAAGTCCAAACCCGCCTCCATTCGGTCATTCAAGGGGGGCACGCCCGTAAAACGAATGGCGAAATCATGCACATCACCACTCATAGCATGAACGGGATTGTTGATTTGCTCACACATGATTTTCGCAATCCATCGGGCATTACCCTTAGCAGCCTCCAATTGGTCTTGGAAATCTTGCAAGACGAACCGGATGTTTATCCACCAGAAATTGCTGTGCTCATGCGCCATTCGCTATTTGCGGCACAGCGGCAGGCCTTTTTGCTAGAGGATATGTTGGATGTTTTTCGCTTGGACATGAATGAACTGCCTATCGTTCTTGAGCCAGTCAGTATAGTACCTCTATTGGAAAAGGCAGCCGAATATATCCGTGAGGCAGGCAAATATAATAACATCACCATTGAAGTTCGGTCTGACGCTCAACTCCCACCACCACTTGCCGATGCTGTTTTGTTAGGCCGTGTCATCAATGCCGCGTTGGACACCTCACTCAAATTTTGTATGCCGGGGAAAACCATTGTGGTTGAAGCGATGGAAGAAAACGGGGGTGTGAGTATTCAGGTGATTGATCCGGGCCGGCCAGTTTTGCCACCCTATGACCAAGATCGGTTTTTTGAATTGGAGTTTCAGAATGAAGCGCGTACGGAGGGCAGCCGCAGTTCGGTAGCGATGGGGATGCCGTTTTGTTATCTCGCCATAAAACGTATGAACGGCGAAGTCAGCATCCACACCGACCAAACCAGCAGCCTCACCACCTTGCGGCTCTGGCTACCGACCCACTAACGTTTAACGCTGGCGTAAAGGACGCATCCCGTTCAACGTCACCAAAAGTGATACTCCCATATCGGCAGCAATGGCTAACCACAAGGATGTGACGCCTAAGATTGCCAACCCCATAAATACAAGTTTGGTAGCAAAACTAAACCCGACATTTTGGCTAATGAGGCGGCGGGCAAAACGCGACAGTTGAATGGCAGGGGGCAATTTGCTCAACTCATCACCCATCAGCACAATATCAGCGGTTTCCATCGCCTGTGCACTACCTGCCCCACCCATCGCAATGCCGACCGTAGCGGTTGCCAAGGCGGGCGCATCGTTAATGCCATCCCCGATCATCGCCACGCTCTGATAGGTATCCTTCAATTCATGAATGGCGGCAGCTTTATCTTCTGGCAACAAATTAGCCCGAATTTCGCTTACCCCCACCTGTTGCCCAACCGCTCGCGCAACGGTGGCATTGTCCCCGGTTAGCATAACGGTAGTCAGACCCAGCTTATTGAGGTCTTGAATGGTTTGTTGACTCTCTGGGCGTACCGTATCCGCCACACCAATAAATCCGCGTACTTGGTCACCCGCACTGACCAATAGAGTTGTTTGACCAGCGGATTCAGCGGATTCCACCGTCGCACAAAAATCGGGGTGATGGGCAAATTGCTCATCAAACAAACGATGATTCCCCAGTGTCACCAGTCGCTGATTGA
>JACRBG010000039.1 GCA_016234595.1 Chloroflexota bacterium
CGAAGCAAATGAAGAACAGATGCGGAAAGCCAAAGAAGCTGGGTTTGATGGCTTTTTGGGCAAACCGCTCGACCCAGACCGCTTCCCCTATCAGATTGAACGTCTGTTGGAGGGTGAGCAAGTTTGGGAATGGAAGTAAAATTCTGTTCAGGGCTTAAGGGGCTTATCCAAAATAGATATTTATCGCCTGTTCCTCATGCACTAGGCAGCCTTCAATTTGATGAGGGGAATACAGTCGGTTTGAAACGGTGAAACTCGTATGCAAGATGCGCTGGCTTATTTGGCTTCTTTGAGAACCATTATCCGCGAATTACCCTCTCTAGCCGCGCAGGTGAGCAGTTTGGAACAGTTTATCGAAACTGCTTTCCAGATTGCCGAAGCCGAATGGCACTCCTTCACTAACCACCGTTTGATTTCTCAAACATCCCCCGCCAACCGCGAAATTCGCCCCGATGCTGAAGTTTGGACACTCCCATTTAATCTCAATGGACTGGCCCTTGAGCTAACTGTCCCTGCTAATCAGCCCAGCAATGAAGCTTTGTGGGAGACCATGCAATTATGGTCGCAATTTGTGACCCAGCAATGGCAAAATCGCCAAGCCATGTCGAGCCTAACATCGCAGAATGACGCCGATTCGTTTTTGACAGAACGGCTTGAACTGTTAGAGGGGCTTTCTCAGGTGGCTCAACGGGTGAGTGCCGAACTTGCCAGTGAAGGTGTTTTGATTGCAGCCTGCCAAAGTATTGTAGAGTCCTTGAAGGGGATTGATCACGTGGGGATTGTGATTAATGATCACGCTCCTGAATATGGAACGGTATTAGCTGAATATCCCATCACAGGCGCCATTGGGCAAAAAATTCAATTGGCAGGATATGTGGTTTATGACAAACAAAAAGAAACCCTAGCCCCATTTGTTATTGATAATGTGGCTAAAGCTGTTGAAGAATTGGGGCCAAATCGGGAAACCCTGATGGCCTTTGGCATTAAATCGGTCATGATTTTGCCACTCTTTGTCCATGATGAGTATTTGGGGTCGCTGGGCTTAGATGCCCTTAAACAAGAGCATAAATTTACCCCAGCTGAGATTGAGATTCTGACAGCGATAGCGGCGCAAATTGCTATCAGCATCCAAAATGCTCAGCTATTTGAAGAAGCCCAACGTAACGCCCGCTATCAATCTTTTATCAATTCCATTACCGCCAAATTTCAAGGTATTTCTGACGTTGAGACCGTTTTGAGCACCACATTAGGGGAACTCAGTCGTATTTTGGGGGCTGACCGAGGGTTTATTCGGATTGTGCCAGCCGCCGTGGATGAGCCAGCAGGGCCACCTTCGCCAGCCAATATGCGGGCCAATGATGACGAATGGGTAGAAATGTAAATGAAAATAACTTTTTTCTCTGACCTGTTCCGAGTACGTTATCCCTATACCTCGCCCGATGATCAACGCCGCGCCCGTACCGTTTTGCTTTTAAGCGTGGTAATGACCCTGCTGCTTATCGTCACAATTGTTGCTTTGTCGCTTCAAAGGGTTAGTGGCACTTCATCCATCGGTATTGGCTATATCACCTTGTTGCTTCCGGTTGCTGTTGCCATGTTCGGGATAGGCTGGCTTGTGCAAATAGGACGGCTGAAAGTGGCAGCCTTTGGCATGACGCTGGCAATTGGAATCACCTATTTTACGGCTTTTGTGCTGGATTATCGGGCAGATAGCATCGTAATCTTGCTTTTCATTGTTCCAATCCTCACGGCCAGTTTGCTCATCGGGGTACGCGGTTTAGTTCTGGCAACCTTGTTTTTTGCAGGAGTCGGGATTACCACCCTAGCCTTTCAGATTAGTTCAGACTCATTTCAGCCACCTATAGGCTCGCGTCAGCTTGCAAGTACGATTGCGACTGGCTTCTATCCCTCTCTTATTCTTAGCAGTGTCCTCATTTATCAGTTTCTCGACTACATTGCCCAATTTGTGGGTCGTTATGATGAAGTGCAGAAATCAATCGTTGGTTTAGCAAAAATCAGCGCTGAGTTAAATGAAAAACCCTTAATTTCAAAATCTTTGCAAGAAATTGCCGATCTAATCCGAGTGGAATTAAAGGTTGATCATGTCTTGATTTACCGTCTACAAGGCGAGACGCTCCGATTAATCCTTGTGGCAGCGACAGGCCTCAGTGGTCAACGCCTAGTGCGCGAGGGTTATCGAATGGAATTGGATAACCCAAGTGGTCCTGCCCAAGCCTATCGGCGTAAAGCTGTCATCAATTTGAATCGTAATGTGTCGGTGCCTCAACGTGAGGCATTTCTGCCCTCTACCAATACAGAATTGGCCTATCCCATCTTAAGCAGCGATGGTCAATGTATTGGAATACTAGATTTGCAGCTATCCAGTAATATCATTCCTTCGCAAGGGGAAGTTGAGCTTTATCAATCTGCCGTCCATCAACTTGCAGTTGCTCTTCAACGGGAGAACCTGAGAACCGATTTGGAACAGCTTCGGCAAGAAATGGATGCCGCCAATGTATCGGCGCGACGCTATCAGGCCGAAGTCAACCGCATGAGCCAACAAAACGTAGGTTTGGCTTGGGGGACATATCTGAGCCAAAGTGGACGTGCCCCGGCTTTCCAGTGGGATAAGGGCATATTAAAGCGCTGGCGTCCAGAAACAGTGACTTTGCCTGAATCCGCCCAGATTAACCAACTGGAGATCGGCCAACGGATGGTCATTCCACTCAACATCGGCACCCAGACCATCGGCGAGATTATTTTTGAAAATAATAGTGACCATGTGGAATGGTCTACCCAAACCATTGATTTTGTCATGGAAGTAATGAATCGTTTAGCCTTGGCGCTTGAAAATATTCGCTTATTTGATGAAGTCCAGCGCGTGGCTGTGCGGGAGCAGTTGGTCAGTCAAGTTGCGGCTGAATTGCAAGATGCTCGTAACCTAGCCCGTTTGGTTAATGTAACCTCGCAGGTATTCAGTCGTTCACTTGGAACAGATCAGACCTATGTCCGGCTTGGCACCCCCAGCGAAGTACAAACAGTGGCTGAGCCTGTATCGTCGAGCATGGATTAGAGGTAGAGTAACGTGGATAGCAACCAACCCCGCCCGTTTGATTGGCCGCTAAGGTCAAAATTTAGCCTCGGTTTCCTGCTGACTGTTTTGATTCCGTTGATCATTATTGGTATTGCGGTCATTACCTTACGTTACCGGGCCCAGACCGACCAAGCCGAAGATACTATCAAAATTATCACTGACTTTAGAACTAAGACATTGGCCCGCCAATTAGAAGATCTTAAAAGAGCCTCGACTAGTTTAGTATCCCAACCGGATCAAGTCGCTGCCTATCAAGCTGCGCTTAATATCAACGCCGCCAGTTCGACTGCTATTCAACAAGCGAATCGGGTACTGGATCAAATATGGTCAAACAATCTGTCGCTGGTTCATGTTCGGCTTGTTCACCCTAGTTTGATTGCTGTGGGCGAGGCGGGTCAGGCGAATATCGAAGTGAATCAAAAGTCATTGGAGATTGTCAGCCAAAAAATTACTCAGACAACCACTGGCTCGATTTATCCCGGCCCATTAAATGAACCCCTACTTGACGTTATCATCCCTATTCAGGTTGATAATCAGAATATTGGCTATGTGGTACTTACCCAAAACTTGAATAGCGATGTCGTTGACCAGTTACCCAATATCCTGAGGGGATTTAGTGAGCAACCCGAGTTGCAAAATTTACCCGACGCGGATTTCTTTTTGATGGATAACAAAGGCCAACTCCTAGTTTCAAGCCAACGTGGGGTTTTAGTTTTCAAAGATTATCGCCAGCACCCGGCCATTAAAGACCAACTAGCGATAAACGAAAAACCCGAACCCAAGCGCTATGAAAGTACCCTGTTACAGGCTGATGTTATTGGTAATTATCAGCGAGTGACCGACACCTCATGGGTTTTGGTCACCGAAATGCGTTTTTCCGATATCATGAATCCATTGGTTACGCTATATATCCCGGTCGTCATCGGTGGCATTTTGGTACTGCTTTTAATTCCAAGTAGTTTATGGTTGTTGCTGATGCACCAGCAAATTGCCTCGCCATTGATTCGCCTGAACCGCATGATGACGGAGTTGTCATTGAGCGAGCGCGACCCAGAATTTCCACCGCTGAGGCGTTCAGATGAGATTGGGCAGGTGCATAATACATTTGTAGATTTAGCTGCTGCATTTCAAGATAATGTGACGGATGCTGAAGCTCGCCAAAACCGACTGTCAACGCAAGTCAGTCTATTTGTGGAAGCTGCATTACTGTTACGAACGGTAAAAGAAGCCAATGTTTTATTAGAAGAATTCGTCCGCTCAATCCGCCAGAAATATCCTAACGTGGATTATGCCCAAATTTTACTGGTGGATGATGCTTCTAGCACCGCTGTGATGCGGGTTGGGACGGGCGAACAAGGACGGCGACTATTTGTACAAGGCTATCGTGTCGCTTTGGATAATCAAACACCTATTGGACATGCTGCTCTATTAGGTCGGCCTGTCTTGGTGGTGGATTATGAAAAATCGCCAGCCTATACCAAACACGAGATTTTTAAACATACCCGTACTGAGTTAGCAATTCCGATGTTTGCGCGTGAGCAGTTAGTAGGCATATTAGATTTGCATAGCGTGGGTGCGGCGACCTTTTCTGAACGTGATTTTACTTTCTTCTCGGCATTGGCAACCGAAATCGCCACTGGTTTGTTAGAATTACTAACCCATGATGAGCCGTCAGATAGGGCAAACGGGGATATTCCAAGCCTGCAAAGTACTCGAGCAGGATGGCAAGAATATTTTACCCAGCATCACGATCTTGCCTTCAGCGTTGAGGGCAAGGGCCAACCCAGCCTTGTCAAAGATTGGACTGTTTTGCAAAAGCAGGCCATTCAAACTCGCAAACCTGCCATAGCAAAAGTCTCAGAAAGTCATATGGCTTTTGCCCTACCAGTTATCCTGCGAGACGAGGTATTGGGAGCAATTGAATGCACCGTAGAGGCGACCCAGTTTAATCAGGGGATGTTACAAACTGCCGAGGAATTGGTGGGGCGGTTTGCGATTGCTGCCGAAAATGCCCGATTGTTTGAACAAAGCCAGCGGTTAATAGAGCGCGAACGATTGCTGAACGAGATTTCACAAAAGCTCAGTATTCAGACGGATTTCCGTCAGATTTTGCAGGTGGCAGTCAAGGAATTAGGCCTTGCACTCGGTACGCCAGAAACCACCATTTCGTTAAACATTGATCCATTGACCTCCCAATAAGACGCTCATTAAGCGTTCAAGGGGCTTCTTATGCAAGACCAAAAAATACAGCCACATCCTAGTTCTGGGCCTTTTCGTTGGTTCGTGAATCGCCCATTTCGCGTGCAGTTATTCATTATCGTTGCCGTGTTTGTGGCGCTGGCCTTTGTACTCTTGATTGCCGTGACCACGCAAATCAATCGGGTCATTCATAACAATGTCAACGATGACTTGACCGAACATGCTGATGAAAATAGCGAGCAGTTGGTTGTCCCATTTGAAATTGTGCCTGCTGATTTCGACAACATTACGTCCAATTATGTGACTCCCAGCATTATCGAGGTCATCAATCGTCGAAATACGGTTGGCGAAGTGGACAATCTTGCCCGTCAATCGGTCATTAACAAATTTGACGAACTCCTTATTGGACGACCTCTATATCATTCTATTCGGCTAATCGGTATACAGGGCCGTGAATTGGTCGCTGTTGAGCGTTCCAATCGGACAGGAAATGTTGAAGTTGTCCCAAATGCTGATCTCAAAAATCGGGAGAATGAAGATTACTTTCAAGCTGGATTGCAATTGCGGCGCACAGGTCAGGTTTGGACATCTAAAGTAGTTTTGGCGCGAGATGCTTCAGGTCGCCCAATCGAACCATTCCAACAAATTATGACGCTGGTTACGCCTGTTTTGGATGAGTCCAATAATCTAGCCGCCCTATTGGTGGTGGATATTGATATAGATTGGCTTGTCCGTAGCATTACGACGCGGAAAAGCGGTGATGAAATTATTTATGTCTTAGACCAAGATGGATATTATCTTGCGGTCTCAAATCTATCAGATGAACAAGATTTGCTTTATGGTCGCTCTACCTCATTTGGTGAACAAGTAAGCGGCACATTGGCGGGTAGCCTGTTAACAACCCAATCTACGGATAACATTGACTATCGCAAGGGTGATACTGATTATTTAGCTGCTACCTCAGTTGCTCGTCCTTTAGTCAATTTACCGGACACGGCTAACCAGCCTGTTTGGACGGTAGTTGTCTCCATGGAAATGAGCGAAATTGCTGGCCCCACTCGTTTTATATTGGGGGCGTTTGCCGTTGTCTTCCTTGGCTTACTCATTATCGCCAGTGTTTTATTGGGGTATGTGGCTACCCAGATTTCACGTCGTTTTGAGGCCATTGGCGCAGGCTTAGTACGGGTGAATCGTGGTGATTTGACGACCCGTTTGCCCACGAGCGAAATGAATGAGTTTGGTCGGGTTGCTACACTGTTCAACAACGTTACCGAACGAACACAGACCTTAATTGATGATTTGCAAGCACGGGTACAGGCCCGTATTCGTGACCTTGACCTGACGGCAGAAATCAGCCGCGAAATTGCTGGGCTACGCGACCAAAACTTGGTCCTGAATCGCACCATTAATCGAATTATTGAACAATTTGATTATTATCATGCACAGGTTTTCTTGATTGATGATCGCGGTGAACATGCGGCCTTGGTGGCAAGCACGGGCGAAGCTGGACAGCGCCTTTTGACAAAGAAACATAAGCTTGCGGTTGGTTCCAATTCCGTCATTGGTCGTGTCACAGCGCTGGGTGTTACGGTTATTGCAGGCGATACAACCTCTACTGAAGTGCCCTGGCAGCCCAACGTCGAATTGCCTAATACTCGTTCTGAAATGGCCCTCCCACTCAAGGTAGAAGATCGTGTTATTGGTGCATTGGATATTCAAAGTATCCGCCCGGAAGCCTATAGTCCCGAAGATATTGAAATTTTCCAAGTGTTGGCTGACCAATTGGCGATTGCCATTAACAACGCCCGCTTGATTGAGCAACTTGAGCAACGGGTGGATGAAGTTGCCACGTTGAATCGGCGCTTAACTGAAAAAGCATGGGAAGAATATGCACGGAGCCAACCGGACGAAGTGCAGCTTGGCTATCAATACAATTTAATTGGTATAAAACCTGTTCCACCTGATGAGTCTAAGCCAGCAAATGGCAACTTGCAATCAGTGACCCTTGATGATAAGTCTGCTTATAGTGTTCAAATTTCAGTGGGTGGTAAAGCGGTTGGGCAAATTGAGACCAAAGCGCCTGAGCGTGCTCAGTTGAGCAAAGATGAACAGGCACTGGTAGATGCGGTGGCTAATCGTGTGGCTCTTGCTGTAGACAATGCCCGCCTTTTCCAGCAAACCCAAATGGCCCTTGGGGAATCTCAACGCCTCTATGAAATGGCCCGCACAGTCAGTAGTGCGGCTGAATTAAATATTGAAGCAGTTTATGCTCTCATCAATGAGCAGTTAGGCTATTATGAAAATCTTGATGGCCTAGCCATTTTACTGGCCGATCCTTTCCCTTCCCATCTTGCGCCAAATGTGGTGGTGGCTCATTTGTGGATGCGCATGGGGAGCGTATCATCTTGGGAAGTTGGTCAACGTCTGCCCCTCTTACAGCAAGGCTTATCCGCCCATTTTGAGATCGCGCCACGTAGCCCAATGTCGGTTCATGCGAGTGAATTGAGCGAGAAGCCTGAAGATAGTAATCAAGTGTTGCCCTATCTCATGAGGACTTTCGACGCTGAGACACTTTATCTGATGCCATTGGTTACAGGGGCAAAATGGTTTGGTGTACTTGTGTGTAGCAGTCAGGCTCCGAATGCCTTTACTGAAAGTTATATGAGTTTCACTTCCGCTGTCGGTGACCAGTTGGCAATCGCGGTGGAAAATCGCCGCTTACTAGAGGAAGTCCAAAAAGAAGCCCGCCGTGCCTTGGCCCTAGCCGACGCGGGTCAGTTGGCAAGCCGCATCAGCACAGACTTTGAAGATGATGTGAATCGTTTGTTCCGGGCCGTGTCGGAACCGGGTGATTTTGATCGTTGGTGGTTCGGCGTTTTGGATTTTGATGGGCAATCGCTTCGACAGGTGGCTGCGTTTTCCCCCCAAGAATCCAATGAGGCCCCGTATATGGCACAGCGCCTGAACCTAAAGCGTGATCGCAATGCCATTACGGAGTCGGTGTTGATTCGTCAAGTAGTGTTGGTGAATGAACGAGTTCACCCTACTTTTGGGAAGTTATCCGCCCAAGAACATATTGTCTATGGTAAACACTTGGCTTTACCTGTTATGACAAGTAACGAGGTGGTAATCGGAGCGCTGTTGATTGGCCGGCGGGCTTCCCAACCAGACCTCGACGAACGCGATATTCAATTGGCAACAACGCTTGCCAGCCAACTTGCGATTGCTACTGAAAATCAACGCTTGTTTGCAGCGGTAGAGAATCAACGCCAGACCTTGCAATCCACTCTCGAAGCTATGCCTGCGGGGGTGCTGCTGCTGACTCCGCGTGGCAATAGCTTGCTTTCTAACCAACGAGCAATTGACCTTTTGGGTGGGGGCGTCAATAAGGCGCTGTTTTCATCAAACACCTTCCCCATTTACAAAATAGGCACCAGCGATCTGTATCCTCCCGAGGAATTCCCGACCACCATTGCGCTTCGAGAGAACGCTATTGTCAGCGCCGAAAACATTTCGGTGGAATATCCTGATGGACGACGGATTGACTTGTTAGCCAATGTCGCCCCTATTCGAGATGAAACCGGGGATATTGCCTCAGTTGTGGCGGTGTTCCAAGAAATTACTGAACTGCGCGAGCTTGAAAAAGCCCTGCAAGAAAGTTTGAGTGAAACCACTGCCCTATATGAAGCCAACCGCCAAATTTCATCGGCCACCAGCGTAAACGATTTGGCAAGCGTCTTGGTGAATCAACTGCTCTCACTTATGCCCAATCAGGTCTATGTGGTATTGCAAGAGGGTATGGATCGCGGCCCGTTGCAAACACGGGTGGCGGCTGCATGGCCCGAAAGTTATGCCGGGGTGACCGATGTTGATTTATTAGCCCTGCCACGTGGGTTGTTGATGACCGAAGAACCCATTATTGTCTCGAATATCGACCAGAGCATCGGTTTTCTTGACCAAGCTCTTGAATTTAACCTGCGTCTACAGGCTATCCAAAGTGGTATCCAATCATTTGCCTCGATTCCCCTCCGCGCCAGAGGCCGAACGCTGGGTTGGTTCACGATAGTCTATTTTGATAAACATTCGTTTATGGCGGAAGATCGGCGTTTTATGACTGCCGTTGCTGACCAGACGGCATTGGCCCTCGACAGTATCTTCCTATTCCAAAGCACCCAAGACGCCCTACGTGCTGTTGCCAATTTGTATCGTAGTAGCCGGCGTATTGCTGAAGCACGCGATCTTGAAGAAATGATTGATACCATCCGGCTTGAATTGTTGAACTTTAACCCTGACCGGATTGATGTGTTGTTGCAACGCACTCAAGAAGATGTTTCATCGTTCTATTTTGGACTAGCGTGGAGCAAAGACCCTGCTTTTGCCAATACTCCTAGCCTACCCATTGCTGCTAGTACAGCCATCCCTATAGGGGATTTTGACCCGATGACTCGCGAAGAGTATTACATCCAAGCCATTGATGATGAAGCGGATGCAACCACTAACCAGATTGTCCAACAATTACGGGCTATCCAGACGCCGTATCAATCAGTCTTTAGTGTGCCGTTGTCGGTAGGTGGTCGTATCGTAGGTCGTGTCTCAATGGGATTCCGTGAATCTCACACTTTTGTCCCAGATGAATATCAATTTATCACTACACTGGCTGACGCTGCGGGCTATTTAGTCGAAAATGACCTTTTGTTTAAACAAACCCAAGAGTCGTTGGAAGAAACGGGTGTTCTTTATCAAGCTAGCCGCGCAATTGCTAATGCCGAAAATCGTGAGGAGATTATCCAAGCAGTTATAGACTATGCGGCGGATGCCTCGGTTGATAAAGTGTTATTACTCAGCCTGCGTTCGGGTGAATGGAGTGGTGAGATGGCTGAACTTGAAGTCGCTACTTCATGGGGGCGTGATCAATTTATTGACCTGCAAGGGCTACGCTTTAATCGCCATCAATTGCCGTTCTGGGATGATATTGCCACGACCAAACTGGTTTGGATGAATGATGTTGCCAATGATCCATCTCTCTCCGAAAATGCCCGCCTAGGATATAAGGCACTGGGGATTAGCTCTTTTGTCATTGTGCCCCTCCGCACACCTAACCGCCTGATCGGAGCAATTTTACTTGCTTCTGCCGAAACTCGTGAGCACCAAGATCGTGAAATCCGCATCTATCAATCACTGGCAGATTTGGCTGCCGTACAATTAGAAAACAAGCGCCTCTTTGAACAAACCGAATTGCGTGCCCGCCAATTGACGACCTCGGCACAGGTGAGCCGCGCCGCCACCTCCATTTTGAATTTGGATGAATTATTCCCGCGGGTCGTGGATCTTATTCGAGAGTCATTCCAATATGACCACGTACAAATCTTCATGGTGGATGAAACGGGTGAGCGGGCGCTATTGCGAGCTTCAACAGGTGAGGCTGGTCGCACCCTGCTCAACTTAAATCACAGTTTGCCTGTGGGGTCTCGTTCCGTTATTGGGCAGACGACTGGTCAAGGTATTCCCGTTTTGGTGGCAGATACAGCCCTAAGTGAAACCCATCGCCCCAATCCGCATTTGCCCGATACCCGCTCTGAAATTGCGTTCCCGTTGATTGTGAAGGGCCGTGTGGTGGGGGCGTTAGACGTGCAGTCCAACCAAGCGGGTCTATTCACTGAAGATGACGTACAGGCGCTCACAACGATGGCTGACCAACTAGCCGTCGCCATTGATAATGCCCAGTTGTTTGAAATTTCGCAGCAACGCGCCGCAGAAATGGCCTTCTTGTTTGATATTACGACCTTTGCCGCTGCCATGCCCAGCTTGTCGGTGATGTTGGAAACAGTCAGTCAGGTTTTGGCAGGCCGCATGAATGCCAGCAGTGTCGTGTTCTTCCTTAATGAAGTGGGGCGTAATCGGTTGTCGGCTCAGGCGATGGTGATTGCCGTCAGCGATGGCGATTCGCAAACCCTGCATTCGCTTGAACCGACTGTAAAAATCCCGATTGGCGAGGGGTTGGCAGGTCAAGTTGCCGAGTCTCGTACTCATATCGTCGTGCAAGATTTTGAAGGCAGTGCCTTTACGCCGATGGATATATCCGCCCGATCCGCTATTTATCTGCCTTTAGCCAGTGGTGAAAACTTGATCGGTGTCATGGGGGTAGAAGGTCAACGGCAGGGGCAGTTTGGTGAAGATGCCCTGCGCCTTCTCCAAACGCTGAGTACCGCTATCTCGGCGGTTATTCAAAGCACCTTGTTGGTCGAGGAATTGCAGCGCACCAATGAACGGCTACGTGAAATTGACCAATTAAAGACCAATTTCCTTGCCGCCATGAGCCATGAACTTCGTACTCCCCTCAATTCGATTATTGGTTTTTCCAGCGTCATTTTGAAAGGCATTGACGGCCCGATTAATGACATGCAAAAACAAGACATTCAGATTATCCATTCCAGCGGCAAGCATTTGCTAGGCTTGGTGAACGATATTCTGGATCAGGCCAAGATTGAAGCGGGTAAGATGGAGCTTTCGCCAGATTACTTTGAACTAGCCCCAGTCATCAAGGGGGTAATGTCCAGCGCCATTGGCCTAACACGCGATAAACCTATTCGCCTACACACCGAAATTGAAGAATCAATTAACAAAGCCTATGGCGATGAATTCCGCACCCGCCAAATTTTATTTAATCTGCTTTCCAATGCCGCCAAGTTTACTGAACAGGGTAGCATTACCTTGAGTGCTTTTATTGAAAAAGGGGTTGAACCCCCGATGATTACCGTCGCGGTACGGGATACGGGTATTGGGATTCCACCGGAATATCTCGATACCATCTTTGAGGCGTTCCAACAAATTGACAATTCGACGACCCGCTCGGCTGAAGGCACCGGTTTGGGTTTGCCACTCTCGCGTTCCCTAGCAGAATTGCAAGGTGGTAATCTGTGGCTAGAAAGTCAAGAAGGGGTAGGTTCGACCTTCTATGTGACTATTCCATTGCAACCACCTGCCGTGCCCCAACCAGAAGAATCTGGAGAAATGTCCGACACCTTAGAATTTGGTGTGGACTTCAACAACTTGGTTGATGAAATCAAAGCCGAACATCCGGTGTCGCGTCAGAAGATTATTTTGGCAATTGACGACGAATTAGGCATGATTAATCTCTATCGCCGCTATCTTAGTAAAGAGGGCTGGCAGGTGATTGGGTTGACCAATCCTGAAGAGACCGAAGAAATGGTCGCCAACCACAACCCCATGATGATTTTATTAGACATCAATATGCCCAATCGGGATGGTTGGCAAGTGTTGGAAAAACTGAAAGATACAGATCATACCTATCGTATCCCAGTGATTGTGTGCAGCATTAATACGGATACTCAACGCAGCTATCGGCTTGGGGCAGTCAATCATTTAGTCAAGCCATTCGTCGAAACAGACCTTATTAAAGCCGTTCGAGAAACTGAGGCAAATCTAGCATCGTGACCACCGATCAACTTTCTTCAACTCAGGTGAAACCTATTCACCTTGAATGCAAAAATTGTGGCTGGCACAGCGTCTATGAACGCCCGCTTAAACGCTGCCCCACCTGTGGTGACGACATTCTATATGCCCGTTATGATCTGGAAGCGCTACGTGAGGATGGCTGGGGTGATAAAATCGTCACCCGTAAGCGGGGGATGTGGCGCTATCATGAATTGCTGCCAATTAAAGATACGGAAAATATTGTCTCGCTTGGCGAAGGCGATACCCCCTTGATTCATGCCAAGAATGTCGGCGCGATGCTAGGGTTGAAATATCTTTATATCAAAGATGAACGTCAAGGCCCAACCAATTCGTTTAAAGACCGACAGGCCTCGGTTGCGATTTCGGCCATGTCAGAATTGGGGATTCAAGAAGCGGTGGTTGCCAGCACTGGAAATGTGGCAATTGCCTATTCAGCCTATGCAGCTCGTGCCTCGATTAAATTATGGGCTTTTTTCCCCGATCTTGTGCCGAGTGATAAAATTCGAGAAGTCGCTTTGTATGGCACTGAAGTCGTCAATGTGACGGGCACATATGACCAGACCAAAGAAATTGCCGTCCGATTTGCCCAAAGTCAAGGGATTCATTACGATCAAGGGATCAAAAACATCGCCGCGATGGAAAGCATGAAAACCATCGCCTTTGAAATTGCCGAAGAATTGGGATGGCGCTCCCCGGATTGGTTTATTCAACCTGTCAGCGGTGGGATGGGGCCAATTGGGGCTGCTAAAGGATTTGAAGAGCTAGTGGCGCTCGGTTTGGTAGATAAAGTCCCCTCCATTGCGATTATCCAATCCACGGGCTGTGCGCCAATGGTGGATGCCTTCAACAATGGAATGTCGGTGGCCGTGCCTGTTGAAAATCCTAAAACGGTGATTGCGACCCTTAGCACGGGCAATCCGGGACGGGCGTATCAACTGCTCTATGAGTTGATGCAGCAATATGGTGGGGCTGCCGAAAGTGCAACCGACGAAGAAGCGTTTGAGGCGACCCGCATTTTGGCTCGTAATGATGGCATCTCGGTGGAACCAGCAACGGCAGTTGGTTTTGCAGGCCTAATCAAATTAGTGCGGCGTGGGGTCATTAAACCAAATGATGTTGTAGTATTTAATTGCACAGGTCACACCTTTCCAGTTGAGACTCAAATTTTAGGGGAACGTTGGGCCAAACAAATTGATATTTCGCAAGCCAGCCGTACGCCTTCGTTGCCTACTGACCGTCTGTTATCCGAAGTAGGCAAGGTCAGCACACCAAACGTGCATCGGGTGTTGGTGATTGAAGATAACGATGACTCGGCGCGACTAATTCGACGAATTTTGCAGGCTGGGGCAGGCTATGAAGTCACGATTGCTCAAAATGGACGCGAAGGCCTTGAGATGGCGATGCAGCACAAGCCCGATTTGATTGTGACGGACTTGATGATGCCAGAAATGGATGGGTTTCAAGTGGTGGAACGCTTGAAGGCCTCGCCCGGATTACGTGATATTCCTGTTATTGTACTGAGTGCGAAGGAATTGACTCCTGTTGAACGCAGCCGCCTTGCTGGACAGGTGGACTCATTTTTGCAAAAGGGGTCATTCCTAAATGAAGAATTATTGCAACGAATTATCGACAGTCTAAATTAGGGAACATTTAACCAGACTGGGAGAAAAGGACGCGATGACATTATCGCCTGCTCCAAAACCGAAGAAAATTCTTTATATCGAGGATAACCCCTCCAACGCAACTTTGGTGAAGCGTATTTTACAGCCCAAAGGCTATACTGTCATTATTGCGGAAACGGGGCTGAAGGGGATTGATGCGGCCTTGGAGCATAAACCCGACCTCATTTTGATGGATATCAATTTGCCAGACATGAGTGGCCGCGAAGTCACCACTCGTTTGCGTGCCTTTGAACAGTTCCGCGACTTGCCGATTGTTGCGCTGACGGCCCAAACCGATGATAAACAACGCGCCATGACATTAATTTCGGGTGTGTCTGGCTTTATGGCGAAACCGATTGATGTGGCTTCGTTCCCTAAGCGTATCTCATTTTATTTGGAAGGGGGCAAAGATTTACCCAAAGTCGCCAACCCCGAAGAAGCCCGCCGCAATTATCACAAAGAATTGACTGAGCATCTTGAAAAACGCCTGCGTGATCTGGAAGCAGCCAATTCCAAACTGCGCCAGCTCGACGTGATTAAAGACGATTTTATTAAGCGCACAGCCCATGAACTGCGCACGCCCTTGACCATTATCTATGGCTATGGCCGCTTGTTACAGACTGCGCCCGCCGTCCAACAATTGATCCAACCCCATCCTGAAATTGGTGCTTATGTAGATGCACTGGTCGAATCAGTTGAGCGCTTGCATGACGTCATCAATGAGATTTTCACGGTCTATCGCTTGACCACTGGACAAATTGAGTTAAATATTGCCCAATCGAATCTGGGAGAAATTGTGCAATATGCGTTGGATGACTTCAAACAGGCCGCCCAACAGCGCAATATCAATGTAGAATTCGTCCGTGAAGGCTGGCCTACTAAATTAATGGTAGATTTTGAACTACTGCGCTTGGCCCTAGCCAATGTGATTGGCAATGCCATTAAGTTCACGCCCGATGGGGGTAAAGTTTCCATCAACCACGTTGAAACACCTGATATAGTGAAAATTACGATCCGCGATTCTGGCATCGGTATCCCAGTCGAAGAACAGCACCGCATTTTTGACAGCTTCTATTCGTTTGAGAAAACCGAGCATCATTCCACCAGTAAAACGGCTTTTCGTGGTGGTGGCTTAGGGCTAGGCCTTTCCATTTGTAAAAGCATTATCGAGGCGCACGGCGGGAAAATTCATGTCGAAAGTCAAGGGCAAGATGCCGAAAAAATGCCCGGTAGCGCCTTCCATATCGAAATCCCATTGACCAATCGTGGACGAACCCAAGCGCCTATCGCTGTTGACGTGACTCCCGTACAATAAGGGGTCATGAAGCGCAAACAGTTTGAAAAACACTCTGGATTAATTGCCGCGTTGTTTACTCCCGTTTTTTTGGGGATGAACCCGGTTTTTGGGAAATTGGCCCTCCGCAACGGGGCTGATCCTTTCACTATTGCTGCTGTCCGCACCCTAATGGCAGCTGCTTTGTTGTGGTTAATCTATCGCCTTTTTGCCCGACAATACCTCTATATTTACCCCCTCGGCCTAATGAATTGTATCGCCATTGGTTCAGTCAACGGAATTGGCTCGTTGATGTACTACAATGGCCTCCATTTGTTAGACGCTTCGATGGCTCAATTGATCAATGCCCTCTATCTTGTTTTTGTCATGATTTTGACCCGTATCAGTGGTCAACAGCTTGGCTGGCGGACTTTGCTTCGTACTGGTATTGCCATGACCGGCATTCTGTTAATCGCGGGTGGGGTGGCTGGTACAACCAATTGGCTTGGTATTGGTTTGATGATGGGTAACGCTTTGCTATTTGCAGGAACAGTGGTTATGAGCCAACGTGCCCTGTATGATATGCCAGCCCAGACCGTAGCCTTTTATGTTCTGGCGACGATGGCAGCAGTCGTATCGGTAGCGCGGCTGGCCTATAATCTGCCGTTTTTTCCGCATCCCCCGACCAATGGCAATATTGATGCATGGTGGGCGATAGTTGGCCTAGCCACCACGACGGCTCTGTCGCGGTTGCTGATGTTTTTAGGAGTCAAAGGACTAGGTAGTGTCCGCACGACCTTGCTGGTGGTTTTAGAAATGGCTGTTTCGATTACCCTATCCTTTGTTTTTTTGGATGAGCGATTTACTGCGATTCAATGGTGGGGGGCTGGCATTTTGTTAGCCAGCATTTTGCTACCCACTGAGCGTATTACCCCCCAAGGTAGCCCTACCGAATATCTGCCCCGTTTGGTCAGGGTTCGGCTCTATCAGGTAGCCTTCAACCACGTGTTTAATCCAGAGAAGGGTAAAATCTCGACACAAGAGGTCGAAAAATTGCGGGAATTGATCGCAAAAGATAAGTTCGCAACCCAAGATATGCGGATTATTGACGATATGCTAGATCGAGAAGACCCCGGTGAAAATTGATGTTGCCCTCAGCTAAATAAGTTCTCGCTTGAAATCTCCTGTCAAACTCTGTTAGAATGTTGCCGCTGAATTCGCTAAGAATTCGCTTTTTACTAATCTCCACACATCCTGACGACGCGGTGTTGCCTGCCGAACTAACGGGAGGTTGATGCGCCGGATGATGGATGTGGTCGTGATAAACACAATTTAAGGAGCTTTTACAAAATGTCTGCACCGTCCTCAAGTGTAGTCTCCCTCAAAGCTTTGTTGGAGACAGGTGTTCACTTCGGGCATCAATCCCGCAAGTGGAACCCCAAGATGAAGCCCTATATCTTTACTAAACGCAATGGCATTCACATCATTGACCTGCAACAAACCGTTGTCACTGTCAACGAAGTGTATGATCTCGTGCGTGACAGCATTGCCCGTCGCGGTACTGTATTATATGTTGGCACCAAACGTCAGGCTCAAGAAACAATTGCCGGTGAAGCTGAGCGCGTTGGGATGCCCTATGTCAACACCCGTTGGTTGGGTGGTACTCTGACCAATTGGAAAACGATTAAGCAGCGTATTGATACCCTCAAGCGGCTGGAAGTTGCCAACACCGAAGGGGCCTTTGAAGAACTCACCAAGAAAGAACGCTTGCTGATTGAGCGTAAGATTGCACGCCTGCAATTGCGTCTAGGTGGTCTGCGGTCAATGGAACGCCTGCCTAGTCTCATGTTCGTGGTGGACGTTCGCCGCGAACAAACCGCCGTCAAAGAAGCCAATATCATGAAGATTCCGGTCATCGCGCTGGTGGATACCAACTGTGATCCGGATATGATTGATTACGTCATCCCCTCCAACGACGATGCCATCCGTGCCATCAAATTGTTGACCAGCGTCATCAGCGATGCCGTGAACGATGGTGTCAATATGCGCAAGGCCTACGGGGGCGAAGCCCAAGCTGAGGGCGCTGGTGATTTTGGCGCCTATGCGGGGGCAATGGACGAGGGCGCTTTGGACGAAGCCTATTTGGGCGAATCTACGCTCGCCAAATTGCGTGAAGGTGATCTGGACTTCGATGAGTTTTTGGAAGAAGACGAAGATCAACCCAAACGCCGAAGATAGTTGAAACAATCAGAAGCAGCAAAAAGGGAGAATATCAAACTTGGTGCAAATTACGGCTCAACAGGTCAAAGAACTCCGTGAAATGACGGGGGTTGGCCCAGCGGAATGCAAAAAAGCGTTAGAGCAATTTGAAGGTGATTTAAACAAAGCCGCTAATTTCCTGCGGGAAAAAGGCTTGGCAAAGGCTGCCAAAAAAGCGGGACGTGTTGCCAACGAAGGCCTTGTCCAAACCTATCAACATCACAATGGGCGTTTGTCAGTAGTGGTTGAAGTCAATTGCGAAACTGACTTCGTCGCTAAGACCCCTGCTTTCCAACAGTTTTCCCGTGATGTGGCCTTGCACATTGCTAACCTAGCGCCGAAATATGTCCGCCGCGAAGAGATTCCGCATTCGGTGATTGATGCCGAACGTGAAGTCCAGCAAAAAATTGCTCTTGAAGAAGGCAAATCTCGCCCCGCTAACATCATCGAAAAGATTGTGGATGGGCGCATGGAAAAATTCTTTGCGGAGATTGTCCTGCTGGAACAGCCTTTCATCAAAGACGATTCCAAGACCATCGAAGACCTACGTAAAGAAACGGTAGCCGCCGTTGGTGAAAATGTGGTCGTCCGGCGCTTTGTTCGTTTTGAACTCGGCGAAGTGGGCGACACACCCACCGAAGGCGAAGAATAACGCGGATTGTGGAGCGTTAATGTAAACGATCAAAAGGGAATCAGGCCATTGCCGGGTTCCCTTTTTTGTACCATTAAACAGAATGAACTATCCCTAGAAAGGAATACTAGATCGCATGGCAGGCTCACTTGGTACTAAAACCCCCGTCTATAACCGTATTGTCATTAAGCTCAGTGGCGAAGCGATGGCTGGCCCTGAGGGGCTAGGCATTGACCCGACCGAAGCAGCAACTATCGGGCGTCGGGTCAAAGAAGTACACGATTTAGGTGTTCAGATTGCCATTGTCATCGGGGCAGGTAATCTGTGGCGTGGCAATGTCGGCGTACAGGCGGGTATGGATCAATCTACCGCTGACCACATGGGCATGATTGCAACAGTTATGAACGGACTGGCCTTGCAGGATGCGTTAGAACGCTTGGGTGTAGCAACACGTGTCCAAACAGCCATTGAAATGAACAAAGTGGCTGAACCCTATATTCGCCTACGAGCAATTCGGCACATGGAAAAAGGGCGCGTGGTTATCATCGCGGGGGGCACTGGCAATCCATTTTTTACTACTGACACAGCGGCGGCGCTACGTGCGGCTGAAATTCAAGCGGATGTCATTATTAAAGCGACCAAAGTGGATGGCATTTACCGTGAAGACCCCAAAATTAATCCTAATGCGGAACGGTTCGACCGGATCACGTTTTCAGATGCAATCAACTATCGCCTCAAGGTCATGGATATGACGGCTTTTACGTTGTGCATGGACAATAATATGCCAATTGTGGTATTAGATTTTTGGCATGAAGGCGCGTTGGCACAGGCGGTGTTGGGTCAACCGATTGGCACATTTGTGGGCAACGAATAAACTTTACCAGCCATTGAACATGCGTAAGCCTTACTTTAACAATGCGTCATGCTGTGTCTTTGGCTGGTATTGATTTTGATGAAAATACAGGCGGCTTTTTAGTTTTCCGTTAAAATAAAATCATATTGGATAGATGGCTGGTTGGATGGGAGCAATAGCATGAGCTTTTTTGGAAAAAAGAAATCTTCAAAACAGGATGAGAAGAGTAGCTCATCTCCCATACCATCTGATGAGGCCCTAGGCCATAACCCTGACCGTAACGAACACCTTTTTTGGTACACCGAAGAAGGTTATATCATTGCCCAAGACAACACCTGTCAGCACGAATATGTCCAAATGACACCTTGCCCCTCGTGTGGTGGTAAATTACGTGTCATTGCCCATCTCAATCGCGCTGGGCAAGGCCTGAGTGAATTGGTGACGGTCTGCCAAAACTGTCGTTATACCGTCAATTTTATTTTCGACATTTCCAACGATGTCTATCAACAATGGTGGGCCAATCAACTAGGGACACTTTACATTCGCCAATATGACGGCCCACCGCGTGAACCCATCAGTCCCGATTAATCACCCCGGTGGATAGATGGGATAGCTTGGCGGATAAGTGAGTGCATCATCCGCAGCGGATTCGATGGGTGGGATGGCCCCGGCTGAGGTGCTTGGCGATGTACCGGGGTAGCTGGTAGGCACTCGTGGTGCGGTACTGCCTGTTGGTGTGGATGGAGGGCCATAGGTCGTCCCACGGGTGGCGGGTGCGCGCTCAGACGTTGCCATGCCGCCCTGACCTGCAAGACCTGCTTGCCCGCCTGCTAATTTGCCAAAATCACTGTTTTGCAGCACATTGGTACGCGAGTTGACCAATTGAGTTAGGGCTTCTTCGGTAGCACTTTGACCACGCAGTACTGTTAACTGCCACATTTCCCGCTCACTGCCAAAAACGGTCTCGATCTTGCGAACCCAGTCTAAAATATCGGTCGAAGTTAAATTATCCATTTTGGGTTCAAGCTGGTTGACTAAGTTCTCAAGTTGGCGTGCTGTCTTGCTATAAATCCCATAATTTTGCTCATATTGTTGCAGGCCAATATAGGCAAGTAGCCCGTTTGTCAGCGCCACTGTGACCGCCACCAGATAACCCGCCCCAAACGCCGCAAGGGCTGGCCCAATTACCCCGACACACAGAATGATAGCACGCCATCGCCGGGTTTTTTTGAAATCGATAACAGCCCGACTGTTATACCATTCGGCTTGGGGCAGTACCCGCATACGCAAATATTCTTCAAGGGCGAGTGGGCTATATCCATCATCTTCTGGATGATCTATCGCATAGTTATTGGGCTTGGCAAATTGTTTAGACTCTTTGCCTTCGTTGTCATCAATGAGATTAATTTCAATCGGAACACTGACCCCCATCCCTTCAAGCTGCTCGTCGGTTTTTTCGATGACTTTTGCCAGCTTGTCCAAATCATCCATCGTGACCAAATCCAGATACCGTTTGAGACGCAGCTCATAGATACTATATTTGATGGTTTCGGCTGCTACCCGAAAGCCTACCCAACCATTTCCAGCCTCAAAACGGGCGGCAAAGGTTAGAATTGCTGCACTCAGTAAGGGCAGAATCACCAGTGCTACACGCATTAACACTTCAACGGTATCGTCGCGCTGGCTATAGCGGGCATCGGCGACAGCAGCACAGGTGGTGATAAAACTAATCAAAATGATGCCCCACCGCACACGCTTATACCGAGTTTTTAGCAACTTGGAGGCTTCATCAAAAGCATTAAAACGTCGCCACGCATTATCGAGTGCCGCCAAAATTTTGCGGCTAGAAGCCGGAATAGGTGGAGGGGCTTCGACTGGTGGGAGAGATTGATCGGTCATAAATAAAGCTCCTGTGGATGGAAGAGGATTCAAATGCTGTATTCACTCGCTAGAATTATAGGCGAGAGGTTATAATGTTGAAAATTTTGAGGAATGTTATTGGAATTATGTCCACCCAAGCACCCAAGCCAGATCGCCAAGACTCACTGCTACGCAACGTTTTCTTTCGTAACGCCGCCGAAAATCAAAAACAGGTGGTGGCGGTGGTGGTGTTGCTGGCGGTTGTTACCCTAATCATCGGTGGTTTATATTTAGCCCAAACGACTACCAGTATCACCACAGCCCGTGATATTCAGCAAATGAGCGCATATCGCAGCCGCCTTGAACGCGAAAATGAAGTCCTGCGGGCCGATATTGCGCGGATGCAAAATCTTGGTAGTCTACAAACTCGGGCTGCTACGCTGGGTTTTCAAGAAGCAGGCCCTGAGGATATTTTCTATTTGGTGGTGGATGGCTACGTGTATAATGTACCTGCGCCAACGCCAACTTATGTGCAATCCACCACTACTCCAGAGGCATACCAGGAAAATTTTGCGGGCTGGCTTAAGCGCCAGTATGATGCTTTGATTGACCAATTCAGCAAGTGGGGCAACTAGTGACATTGCGGGAGAACTTAAACCATGCCATCCATCAATAACCGCCTAAATTTGGTCGGGCTGTTGATGACGCTCATTAGCGTCGCGCTGATTGCCCAATTGCTCTCATTCCAATTTCGTTTGGATCCTGCCGTCGCGCAACAATTGCAACTTCGGGCAGGCTCAAATGACAGCCGCGAGATCGAAATTAAACCCAATCGGGGTCAAATTATTGACCGGGACGGCGATATTTTAGCTGTCAATCGGATGGAGTACCGTATCGCCATCAGCCCCAGTTTGGTTGGTCAAGATCGGCGTGAAACTGCTAAAGACTTGGCCCGGGCGTTAGATGCCAGCGAGCTTGATATTTATCAGGCCCTGCTACCCGATGAAAACGGTATCTATCCCGGCTATGTGGTGCTGAAATCCCCCGTTACGGCTGAAGTCAGTCAGGCCGTCGCCGATTTGAGTATTCCCGGCATTATGATTGAGCCTATCCCCCAACGCGATTATCCACAAGGGTCATATATGACTCAAGTCTTGGGTTTTGTGAATTACAATTCTTCCGGTTACTTTGGGGTTGAAGAATATTATCAACGTGAATTGGCAGGCCAAAGCCTCATTACCACCGAATCGAATAGCCTACTCGATATTTCCGATGATTCGGAAGTGCGTGATGGGCAAACCCTGCAATTGACAATTGATCGTGATGTCCAATGGATTGCCCAACAAGTTTTGGATCAAGCCGTTGCTGAATATGGGGCTTTGGGGGGAACGATATTAATCATGAATCCCCACACGGGCGAAATTTTGGCAATGGTCTCTAATCCCTCAATTGACCTTGAAGCCTATCTGCAAGACCCTGCCAGTCGAGGCAATGCCGCTTTTACCCCAGCCGTTGCTTATACTTATGAACCCGGTAGCACCTTCAAAGTCCTGACTGCTGCTGCCGCCCTCGATATTCAACAACCCGGCCTCGATTTAAATTGGTCATATACTAATTACGGCTGTGAACAAATGGCAGGAGTGCAGATTTGCGACTGGGATCGCGTAGCCAAGGGCGGTACAACTTTTACCACCTGCCTAGTCAAGTCGCTGAATACCTGTACCTCGCATTGGTTGGTGGGTACAGATTCAGTCCCCGGTGTGGGCAGCACGCGCTGGTATGATTACCTTCAACGTTTCGGCTTTGGCCGTCCGACCAATGTTGATATTGCTGGTGAAGAACTGGGGATTGTGAACTGGCCCGGTACATCGGGGTGGAACGAGGCGAACTTTGTTCAGACCAGCTTTGGTCAAGGGATTGCTGTCACACCGATTCAATTGATGACGGCGATCAACTCCATTGCCAATGATGGCTTGATGATGCAACCTCATATTGTCAAACGCCGCATAGATGGCGACCGTGTCTTTGAGCATACCCCGACCCCTATCTCCCGCCCGATTTCGGCTGCGACGGCCCAACAAGTCCTGCGCTTAATGGCCGAGGTGGTAGATAACAACGGGGAAGGCAGTAAGGCCCAAATTGAAAACTATCAGGTGGCGGGCAAAACGGGCACATCGCAAAAAATCGGCCCGGATGGACGCTATTCCGACACGGAGAGTTGGGCCAGTTTTGTCGGATTTATCCCTGCCAACGACCCGCAAATCTCGGTACTAGTATTACTAGATCGCCCCACTGCACCCGGTTCTTATTATGGCAGCCAAAGCGCCGCACCGACCTTTGCCAAACTAGCCCAACGCTTGGTCGTGTTGCTCGATATTCCACCCGATGCGGTGCGAAATGACTTGATTAATGCGGGCGGTCGCCCATTCGATAGGGAATAAATGTTGTGAACTCAGAAATTCCATTTTCAATCTCACTTGGCGCGGTCACTTTTTTGCTGGTCGCCATTTGGGGAGCGCCATTTGTCGAAATTTTGCGCCGCCTAAAAATCGGTAAACAAATTCGAGAAGGGCTTTCTGATTTACATCAATATAAAACAGGCACACCCACCATGGGGGGTATCCTTATCGTGATTCCCGTCTTGGGGATTACGCTTGGACTAAATCTGGCGGGGCTTATCCGCGAAGGGCTAACGGGGCAATCTATCTTGATTCCCCTGCTTGTCCTTGTCGGCTATGGCTTATTAGGGGCTTATGACGATTGGGAAGGTCTCTTACGCTCCAAAAATAGTGACAAGAGCAAAATCGGCCTCGGCATCTCCCCCCGCGCCAAACTAATGGCCCAAGTGGTACTGGGTCTCATTGTGGCGGTCATTATGAGTCGGGCTAAAGTCCAATTTAGCAATGCAATTTTGATTCCCCTTTTTACCGATGCTATTGCTGTCCCGCCTATCATATGGATTTTGATTGCGGCATTTTTACTGGTCGCGACTTCGAACGCGATCAATTTTACCGATGGGCTTGATGGATTATCCGGAATCATCACCGCCAGCGCTTTTGCCGCCTATGGCTTCATCGCCGCGTTGCAAGGACAGGTCTTTTTAGTGCAATTTTGTTTTATCATGGTCGGCGCCTGTTTTGGTTTTTTGTGGTACAACGCCCATCCCGCCCAACTTTTTATGGGCGATATAGGGTCGTTGGCCTTAGGCGCATCGCTTGCCACCATTGCCTTAATGACCGGACAGTGGCTGCTGCTACCCCTGATTGCCGTTATTCCAGTAGCCGAAGCCCTGAGTGTGATTATCCAAGTATCCTATTTTAAATGGTCGGGTGGGCAGCGTATTTTCCGCCGAGCACCTCTCCATCATCATTTTGAGATGGTTGGCTGGAGCGAGACCCAAATTGTTCAGCGGTTTTGGTTAGTCGGTATTCTTGCCGCCATGACGGGTGTGGCGTTTGCCCTTTTATAAAACTCATGAAAAAACCAACCCAAGAATTAACCCCTATTGCCCAACTTGGCCTCGCTTTTCATTTTACGTCGGAAGATGTGCGGGCCAATCGTGATGGCCGATTGACTCTTAAACAGCGTCGCGAATTGCTGGCCCAATTTTGGTCTACTTTGTTTATTGGACTATTGTTATTGCTTGGCCCCAGCCTAGCTGGATTGATTTTGGTGTGGTGGGGGACTCAAAACTCTTTGGGTGATGTTCTGACCAATAACGCATCCTTGGCGGGCTATCTGACCGGGGCGATTGCCCTCACCTTTTATGTTGTCATGAATTATAAACTGCTGCTGCTGCCCTTGGATATTATGCGGGGGCGGGTGTTGATCCTGTCTGGCCCAGTGAAACGTCACGGCCTCTATCTGCAAGTCCGCCATGCCCAGTTATTGATGGAGGCGGCCACACTTGACCTCATCCAAGACGGCTTGCAATATACCTTTTATATCCTGCCTCGGTCGCGCAAAATTCTGAGTGTCGAATTTTCGGAATAGTCCCACAATAGCGGTACAATTAAAGAAAATTATCTCGTAACCATTCAATCTATTATTGAAACGGGCAAGGTTGGTATGTCGATTTCAAATGAACCCGACTCCACATTATCTCTAAAAGGCAAAAACGTAGTTGTCCTCGGGATGGCTCGACAGGGCAAAGCATTGGCCCGTTGGTTGCCCACGATGGGCGCCCATGTGACCCTGTCAGACAAACGCGATGCGGGTGATCTCGCGGACGATATTATGGAGTTTATCACCGACCCAAATGTCAAATTTGCTTTGGGGGGACATCCCAACGAATTATTGGACGATGCGGACATGCTGTGTGTTTCAGGAGGAGTACCGCTAAACATCCCAATTGTCCAAGAAGCCTTTCATCGTGGCATTCGGGTGACTAACGACGCCATCCTCTTTTTAGAGCGCTGTCCTGCTCCCGTCATTGGTATTTCGGGTAGTGCAGGCAAGACCACCACCACCACCCTCGTGGGTGAAATGTGCAAAAAAGGCGGCAAGCATACATGGGTTGGGGGGAATATTGGCGAGGTGTTGCTCGATCATCTGGACGATATTCAACCAGATGATACTGTTATTATGGAACTGAGCAGCTTTCAATTAGAACTAGCCGATGTCAGCCCATCCATTGCCTGCCTGTTGAACATTACCCCCAACCATTTAGATCGGCACGGCTCAATGGAAGAATATGCACGCGCCAAGTCACAGGTTTTTATGAATCAGGGGCCGGATGATATTTTGGTCTATGGCCGTGATAATCTTATCGCTAGTGCCCTAAGCGACCATGCCCCCGGTGAAAAAGCCTCGTTTTCAATTGCGACATTGGTAACCGATGGGGCCTGTTTGGTCGGTGAACGTCTCATGTTGATGGGTAATTGTTCACCAACCATGATGGCAAAGGTGATTTGTAATCGGGAAAAAATTAAGCTACGTGGGATGCACAATATCTCAAATGTGCTGGCAGCTTGTGCTGTGGCGGGTGCAGCCAAAATCCCCCTAGAGGCGATGCAAGAAGTCGCCCAAACCTTTACAGGAGTCCCGCATCGCCTTGAACTAGTTGCCACGGTAGATGATGTTTTGTGGGTTAATGACAGCATTGCCACCTCTCCGGAACGGGTGATTGCTGCCCTCGAAAGTTTTAAGGAACCCCTTGTTTTGCTGTTGGGTGGGCGCGACAAAAAACTCCCATGGGAAGAACTGGCGGCGATTGCGGTCAATCGCTGTAAGGCGCTCATTTGTTTTGGCGAACATGGGCCGACCATTGCTGAACATGCCCGCCGTGCACGCGGGATGACTTCGACTGGAATGCTCAATCGGGTTAATGTCGTCTCCGATCTTGATAAAGCGGTTGATCTGGCCGAACAATTGGCTTCGGCTGGCGATGTTGTATTGCTCAGTCCCGGTGCAACTTCCTACGACGCCTACAAAGATTTCGAGGAACGTGGTGAGCATTTCCGTAAACTGGTAGATCGAGTGCGCCGCAAGCGTATGTGAGCTTACTACTTTGCGCTAAAATCAACCTCATCGAATATTTTTTATGAACTTGATGAGGTTGCCCCATGCGCAAGTATTTTTTGCTTCTGACGATTGTTGCGATATTCACCTTAAGCGGTGGTGTCCATCCCCCAAGCCAACGTGCGGCCCATGCCCAAGATGACGGTGTTTATCCATGCGCCGCTACCCACTATCCGGAATTTGGTGACTGCGAAGCGGCCCCCGATGAAGTCACTATTGCCTATGGCGTCTATAACAACCGGGAAAATGACCCTGTAGCTGTTCCAGCTGAAATGGTGACAGCAACGGCTGAGGCTATTATCACAGCAGTTGGGGTGGGCGTTCGTGTCATCAATGATTGGGCTGAAGTCCAAAGCGGCTCCGATATGCTGCAAATTGTCAATAATGTGCCCATCGAAGGAGCACTCTATACTATTTTCCTGCCCGTTGGCTGGACACCCGAAGGGTCATATCCGGTTGCCCTGAGTGGAAATGGCGCGGGTACTTCCAATAACCAGCGGTTTTATATGGGCCAAGAATTGGACGCGCCCTTGATTGTGGCTCGCAGTACCGTGAATGGGAGCACAGGTGTAATTCTTGCTATGTCCAACGCTGGTGGCACGGAAAGTCAAGGTATTGATGAAGTGACCTATCGCTCAGTTGGGGCATTTTTTAAATGGGTTGAAGAAAATGCTGGCGGCGATCCTAAGCGTTTGGTTACAGCCGGTGCCAGTCGTGGGGGTGGGTCGTCCTTGATGTGGGCGATTAATCCCTTGGGGCTGGATTATAATGTGCGTGGCGTTTTTGCGGATGTGCCCCCAACCCAATATGGCACACTGACCGAACGCAGCCCTTTGACCTATCCATCTTTAGCCGCCATCAATATTTTGGTGCTAAAAGACCTGCTCGGTTGGAAATACAACACGCCCCATGGCCCCGGCCAAAACCCCTCCCCAGCGATGGAATATCTGATTGGGCAAGGCGATGTTGATGCTGCCAATGCCATTAGCCCCTACGGCATGATTGACAAGTTAACTGGTAAAGATTTAATGATTGCCCATGGTACCCATGACGCCTTTTTCCAATTGGCGCTGTTCCTCCAATTTGACCGCAAATTAGATGAATTGGGTATCGAGCATGGCACGGTGATTACGGTTGGCAATGGGCATGCCCGTTCAGTTTATTTGTGGCAAGTGTTTGAGCAATATATGGATGCGCTGGCAAGCGGCGAAGATTTTTTCCTCCCGACAGGCCGCCATTTGTGGATTGACACTGCCCCTGCTGGCGACAACGATGTTCCGTTAGCCAATTATCTAAGCGGCATAGGCATGGACGAATCAATGGCATCTGAGTTGCCCTTTACAGTTGAATTGCCCTATAAAAGCGGGGTAGGACTGCCCATTGATGTCAGTGCATGTGGCACCCCCGGTGCTGATTTTTCGGTAACATGGACGTTACCAAGTGGTGGCGATCCTTTACCTGTGATTGCGGGCACATTTGATGAAAATGAATGTGTCAGTATCCAAATCTCAACGCCGGATGAAGTCGGCGATTATATATGGAGTTTTGCCTATCGGGGTGAGGATATTAGCCCGTTGAACACCTCGGCCCGTGATGAAAATGGGTGTGCAACTATTCCAGCAGTGACCACTGTTTCGGAACAGCAACCGTTTTTCACCCAAACCTATGCCTATGATGGCTCATTGGCGTTTGGGATTGACCAATATGTTGCCCAAGCTGCAAGCTGTGCGGCTCAATAAATCTATATTAGGGTTTCAAGACAGTTCTCTAAAAACTACCCTGAAGCCCTAGTCTGATTTATTAAAGCCATTTTGGTGCTTACTAATCGGATATAGCAGTTCTAGAGAGCCGAATGATTTTCCTGCGCCACGCGGTTGAATCCATCTGGTATGGCTTCATTAATTCCAATAATTTTTGTGAGGGTCGAGTTGAGGTATATAGCCCATGTTCAAGCCATGAAGGGGTTTGAGCATAACCCATTGCTTCAGCTATTATAAGCGATTCTTCTTGGGTAAGGGCATAGGTTGCTTGGTCTTCCTTATTCTCCGACATCACCCCCCAAACAAAGACTATCACCAGATTGGGTAGGAATTTTTGGTATTTCTGATTTATGGTGAAATTACTCCCTGATGAAGCTTTCATTTGAATTGGGATAGCTGTAAACTGAGGGATTTCACCGTCAATATCAATGTAGGCGATTAAATCTATACCCCGATCTCGCATGGGTAGAGCAATTTCAATCCCTGCCGCCAGCAATTCATTGGCAAGCCTATTTCTTCCCATAATTTCAATGATTTGAGTATCCACTTTACCCATCAAGACTTTGCTTTCGTGTTGGCTTGATCAATTTCCACCCTAGAAAATTTCTATCCCGACAAAACATTTCAATAACGTACTCTCCCTCATGCCCAAGACTATTTAGTGTCAAAGCACAAAGCCCTTTTGTCGTGGTTTTTTATAGCGGTTGAACCTCAACAGCCTCAGTCCCCAAGCGATTGTGGTTATAAAGTCGCTCCAGCAATTCGTCACAAATCACAATACCCGGCTTGGGAAAGTTCATGTGTATCGGGTAATCGCGGTCGGGGCGGTGAATCGCAACTTGTAGTTCATCCTCACCGGGATAGCTTTGCGCGATTTGAACAATGCGCCTTAGCGTGCGTTTATCCTGTTCGTCATCACTGCTGCGATGGAAATGCACCACCAAACGCTGACGGGGTGTTATTTTGACGGCTTTAGTCGCCCCCGTTTTTAATTTGGTTGCGATTCTAGTCGCTGTGGGCGATTTCGCCTCAACTGGCGCAGCTATGGCAAATAATGGCAGGGGCTTTTCGACGGGCATATCGGGGAGCAAATCATCGTCACTGGCTGCCAGCATATCATCATCATCCAATGCTGCCATATCCTCTACTTCATGCGATATTTCTTCCGGCTCATCCCCGACAAGCATGGAGGCCTCTAGTTCATCTTCAGTCAAAAGATTTTCGACCTCATAGGTAGCGTTGGTTTCTTCGCGTACTTGGTGATGTCCATTGCCGCCATTCGATTTGGGTAAGGGATAGGGTTCATCATTAGGTGGCTCTGGAAGATCGTCATCTAAGAAGGGCGATTCTTCATAAGTGTCTGGCAACCAGTCAAGCTGCATATCGTTGAGTTTTTGCAGGGTATCAGCGCCACCAAAATCATTTGCGGGGGCAGCACTGTGTACCGTGAAGTTTTGCGTCACCCGATCTACAATAATTTGTACCTCGCCATTGCGCAAATCGGCTTTGCCATAGACTACCAATACCTTGTCTTCCTGCACAACATCGCGCTGCAAATCCCACGCTTTCGGGAACATAACGGCATTAATGACGCCGTGCATATCCTCGATTTGCAGAATTGCCATGCTGTCACCCTTTTTAGTGGTGATAACTCGCAATTCGGTTACCAAGCCTGCCACCGTGACGGCTTTGCCACTGATATACTCAGATTGCTCCAACAAATCGGCAGAGGTATGGGTCGTAATTTTTTGCAGGATGTGGCGCAAATCACCCATTGGGTGGTCGGTAACGTAGAGGCCTGTTAGTTCACGTTCCCAACGGAGTTGCTCACGCTTATCAGCCGGTTTGGCGGGTTTTTCGATGACACTCCACACTGAACCAACATTCCCGCTGTCTTGAGCACCGCCCATCAAATCAAACATGGTAATTTGGCCGATTTCGGCATCTTTGCGGCGGGCAGCACTGTGGCTCATAAGGCGTTCAAGATTGTGCAAGAGGGTTGGGCGATCCCCAAAGTGATCCATCGCCCCGACGCGGATAAGCGATTCAATGGCGCGTTTGCCAATGACCCGCATGTCGCAACGTTCGAGGAAATTATCGAGGTCTTTAAATATCCCGTTGGCCTCGCGCTCTTCCAAGATATGGGCAATGGAGCCCATGCCTACGTTTTTGACCGCCCCCATGCTAAAGCGGATATGTTTGCTGCCGTCATCGGTGTATTCAATATCGAAGTCTTGCCATGAATAGTTTACATTGGGTGGCAGCACATCAATGCCCATCCGGTTAGCATCGGCCACAAATTGACTGACCTTCGATGAGTCGTCGTAATAAACCGACATCAAGGCCGTCATATATTCATGCGGATAGCGGCATTTTAAATAGGCGGTTTGGCATGTAATAACAGCATAGTCAGCGGCGTGACTCTTATTGAATCCATAATTAGCAAAGAACTCAATTTGGTCAAAGATTTCCGCTGCGGTGTCGGGGTCAACCCCGTTTTTCGGGCCGCTTTCCATAAATATTGCCCGATGGGCTTGTAGGTCTTTTTGCTTCTTTTTCGACACTGCTCGGCGCATGAGGTCGGCGTCGCCTAGGCTATAGCCGAACAATTCTGCCGCAATCTGCATAATTTGTTCTTGATAGGTGATAATGCCATAGGTATTGCCGATAATAGATTCCAGCTTGGGGTGCAAATAGACAGGTGCTTCTTCCCCATGTAGGCGGCGATTGAACTGGGGAATAAATTGCATAGGGCCGGGACGATACAGCGAAATGGCGGCAATGATATGCTCAAATGTTTTGGGGCGCATCCCCGTAAGCATTTGGCGCATTCCACTACTTTCCAATTGGAACACCCCAATGGATTCACCACGTCCCAACATTTTGAACGTTTCCTCAAGCCAGTAATTGGCATCGGGGTCATCGGGGTTGGGTTTAATCGGGATATTCGACATATCATATTTGACGCCGTGATGTTTCTCGATGAGCTCACAGGCCCGTCGCAAAATAGTCAATGTCGAAAGGCCCAAAAAGTCGATTTTGAGCAGCCCGATACTTTCTGCCGTCTCCATCTCAAATTGCGTCACACGTTTGACCGGACTGTCATCATTATCTTTAGTTGCACGGTGCAGTGGCAGATATTCATCGAGGGACTTATCAGCCACGATTACCCCGGCGGCATGGGTGCTGGCATGACGCGGCACGCCTTCAATACGCATAGCGGTGTCAATAATCTGGCGGGCGTATTGATCTTTTTCGTAAATCTCGATGAAGTCTTTGCTGACTAGGTCAGGTTTTTCTTCGTCATGGCCCAGCAATTGATAAATTTTAGGGGGTTTGGTCGTGGTCGGGACAAGCCGTGCAATCCGGTCAACTTCGGTCAGCGGCAAATCAAAAGCCCGCCCTACGTCTCGAATGGCGGCTTTTGCGCCCAATGTACCAAATGTGATAATGGCAGCGACTTTTTCTTCACCATAGCGCTGCACGCAATATTCAATCATTTCGGCGCGGCGGTCTTCGGGGAAATCGAGGTCAAAGTCGGGCATCTGGCGACGACCGGGATTTAGGAAACGCTCAAATAGCAGGTTGTTTTCCAGCGGGTCAAGCCCCGTGATACCCAGCGTATAGGCCACCACGCTCCCTGCCCCTGAACCGCGCACATTCCACCAAATATCCACATCGCGGGCATGACGACACAAGTCCCACACGATCAAGAAATAGGTTTCAAAACCCATATTGTGAATGACATCAATTTCGTAGTTGAGGCGTTCCCGAACACGCGGGGTATCGGCTGCCGAACCATAACGCCAATAGACGCCTTCTTCGCACAGATACCGCATATATTCCCCCGGTGAGGCAAAATCATCGGGTACCGGGAAAATAGGCAGGTGATATTCTTTGGTGTCGAGTCCAACATCCTCACACATCTCAGCAATCAACAAGGTGTTGCTAAGGGCCGCCGGGGCAATATCGCCAAAAAGTTTCCACATTTCGACTTGGGTTCGCATGTAATACGAATTGCCGCCGGACATGCTCATACGGTTGATTTCTTTTTTCACCGACCCTGTTTGGATACACAGCAAAGTATCATGGGCATCAAAATCATCGGGGCTGACGTAATGTACATCGTTGGTGGCGACCAGCGGCACGTTGGCATATTTGGAATTTTCGACCAACCACTTATTTAATTTATCCAACTGGGGGATGTCATGGGCTTGCAATTCAAGGAAAAAATTATCCTTACCAAACACATCCTGATACCACCCAATCAACTGACGGGCTTCTTCATCCCGGCCATCTTCAACCATACGTGGAATTTCTGCCGCCAAACACCCGCTCGTCGCAATTAGGCCGCTGCCATATTGAGCCATCAATTCGCGGTCAATGCGGGGGCGGTAATAATAGCCTTCCAATTGAGCTGCCGACGATAATTTCAGCAGATTTCTATAGCCCTGTTGATTTTGGGCCAGCAGCAGCATGTGATAGGGTTTGGCGTCTATTTTGGGGTCACGGTCAAAACGACTGCGACGTGCGAGATAGGATTCCACCCCAATCAATGGCTTGATGCCTTTGGCTTTGCACGCCCGATAAAAATCAATCACCCCAAACATCGTGCCATGATCGGTAATTGCCAATGCGGGCATTCCCAATTTAGCCGCATAATCAACCGCGCGGTCAATGACGGCGAATCCATCCAAAAGGCTGTATTCGGTATGGAGGTGCAAATGGACAAAATTTTGATCAACATGTGCGTGTGAATGGTCGTGCATCAAATTCTCTGACTTTACCAGTACAATTATAGAATTTTCGTTCTGATTCAGGTTTAACTACAGTATAACATAGGCAGGGTTGAAAATGGGTTTGATTAGAAGATAAGGCGTGGTAAAAACCATAAACACAATCCGCTGACAATCTGGCATATCCATGCGGCTGCTAGACCATTACGATAGCGCAGATAGCCATATAAAAAATTCAGCAGAGTGAACACAATCGCCACAACAACGGCGATCCCTGAAGCATTGCCCAGTTCCATATGTGGGAAGAACAGAACAATAGACCAAATTGTCGCCAAAATGCCCGAAACTAATGGCCCTCGTAATTCTTGCATTGCCCCGCGAAAAAACAGCGAATCGGCAGCAGGCATCACAAAACAGACCGCCATAAAGACCCATGTATTCATGATATTAGCCGGAACATGATGCTCATTAAACATTCGGTCAGATACGGTCTGCAAAGCTGACCCAAACAGGATGATAAAGGGGATGCCAATGGCAAGGCCAAATAAAAAGCCTGTCCGTAAATTTTCGACCGATGTATCACTGAGGCGTTGGCTTGTGCCCAGAATATAGGTTATCAGCCCTGCGCCACCCAATGCGGCCCACAAAACCACATAACGGATGCTGGCATCCACTGGACTTAGCCCAACGGAGAGAGCCATAATGACCATATAGGCGAAAACAGGGTCAACCTCACGCTGGAAAGGATTGATAAAAAGCGAAGGGTGTTCTTCTTCCTCGGTTTCTTCTTGATCGTCGTCTACCTCATCCAACCCCTCTTCTTCGTCGCCGACTTCAGCTTCAATTTCTTGTAGCAAGGGTTCGGGGTCGGCTGGGCGGAGGGTAGCATGAGGAATACGTGGCGGGAGGCTTGGTTTAACGGCCTCAGCTATTTCCTCTACGACTTCAGCTTCAACCGCGTCGTCGGTGGGTTGTTGGGCGAGAGGCCATGCCATTTGGTCATCATGGGGTGGCCCTTGACGTTCTGGCCGCTTCACGCGAGATAGCTCCGAATGCGTTCCACGACAAATTGGGCGCGTTCGGGGGTAATCCAATAGTGCGTGACAGCCCGGAAATTCTGAGTATAGACAGGCCGAATCAAAATGTTGTCTTGTTCAAGGGCAGCGGCAAGTTGTGGCGCGTTGAGCGGGGAGGTGTCATCCACCGAAAACAACACAATATTAGTTGGTACTTTACTTGGGTCAATCTGGATGTGCGGAATGGTTGCTAGACCCTCGGCCAAAATACATGCAACGGCGTGATCTTCGGCAAGGCGCTCGGTCATTTCTTCCAATGCAATAATACCAGCCGCCGCCAAAATTCCGGCTTGGCGTAATCCACCACCCATCGCTTTACGAATCCGGCGGGCGCGACGGATGAACTCTGCTGAACCAACAATCATCGAGCCTACGGGGGCGCATAACCCTTTGGAAAGGCAGAATTGTATACTGTCAGCGGCTTGCACAACTCGCTTCACATCCTGATTCACAGCGACGGCTGCATTAAAAATACGCGCGCCATCAATGTGTAGCTTTAGGCCGTTTTCGTGGCAGAGTACCCCCACTGCATCAATATAATCTATGGGTAGGGGTTGACCGCCCACAGTTGCCTGTGTGTTTTCTAAACAGACCAATGTTGTGATGGGGTAATGTACATTGTCGGCGCGGATGGCGGCCTTGATTTTTGCTAATGGCATGGTGCCATCTGGTTGCACTTCAACCGGCCATGAATGAACACCACCATAGGCTGCTGGATTACCCGTTTCATTGATAAAGGCATGGCTCTTATCGCCTAAGATGACTTCATCGCCACGCCCACAATGGGTCAAGATAGATACAACATTCCCCATTGTGCCACTGGTGACAAACAACCCGGCTTCTTTGCCTAGTTTTTCCGCCGCCAATTTTTCTAGCCGATTGACGGTTGGGTCTTCACCGTAGACATCATCACCGACTGGTGCGGTTGCCATCGCCTGTCGCATTTTTTCAGTCGGCCAACTGACGGTATCGCTCCGCAGATCAATTTTGTCCATAGGGTATTATTCCGGTCATTTGATGAGGCTGAGAAAGACGGTCAGTAAGCAACAAGTGAGGCTAGAAAAGCCAATTAGCCCAACTACAAAAGTCACAAACAGGGGCAGCGCCGAAAAATAGGCTACAATCTGGGCAAACCATTTGGGAACTTCGGCTTCATCGGCCAAATAGGAGGGCGCTCCTACGGTGCCCGTTTCACCATCGTTACGTTGTGGTAAGCCTGATTGATTCACGACCTGCCCCCATCAAAACACTAATAACGCTTTACAATGGCCCGATATGTCAAGGGCTGACGTGTCTGGATGTGTTGAAATTCCTCACGGAATTTGCGAACTTCATCTAGATCAATTCGCGCAACGGCATAGCCTTCGGATGGCTCAGTTTTGGCTGGAGCAGGTGGTGGGGCGGCGGGGGTTTCTGTCGCAGCTTCGCCAGCGGGTTTCTCCGCTTTTTCGCCCTTTTCAGCTGCTTTCTTTTCAAGGGTAAGCGCCGCATGAACCTTGCCTCGTGGGCCAACAATCATGCTTTCGCCCCCATAGTTAACGGTCACGTCTTCCCCAACTCGATTGGACGCGGCCACAAATACAGCGTTTTCCAAAGCACGGGCTTTGACATACGTCTTGTATTCGTCAATTTGGGGTGTCTCCCAATTTGCCATCACGCACAGCAATTCCGCACCCTCAAGCGCCAACGAACGTGCTGCTTCGGGGAAGGCCAAATCCCAGCCTAGTAGCAACCCGATGTTGCCGATTTCTGTCTCAATTACGGGGTATTTAAACCCTTCGCGGAAGGCCATACGCTCTTCCCCACGCAAGTGAACTTTGTTATAGTTGCCAAGCAATTCACCATCTGGCCCGACTAAGACAGCCGAGTTGAAGATCACGCTTTCGACTCGTTCTTTGGTGCAAAGCCCAAAAGCAATATAGACTCCATATTCGGCGGCGCGTTGGGCCATCAAATTGACCGATGGGCCGGGAATACGTTGGGCAACTTCGGTAAAACGCACACCCAATTCATTGCCGCTGGTTGCCAATTCGGGGAAGATAATGAGATCAACTTTTTGTTGAGAAGCAATCTTGGATACAAAATCCGACATCTTCACAAGATTATCTTCAGGTTCGCCCATTTTGGGTTTGAACTGAACGGTAGCTATCGTAATTTCGCGCATGGGAACTCCTGCGTATAAGGTATCCTCAGAGGATTTCAAGTGCGAACGGCTGTTCAAATAGGCTATTTTAGGCTATGCGGGGCTAACCGTCAAGCAATTTGACCCCCCAAGATTCAGGGATACAAACAAACACACCTATGATAGAATTTAACATATGGATTAAGTTACTAAATAAATAGCGATTACCTTATGACACGAAATTTCATCGTTGAAAATATCGAAGATGCCATTATTATCCTCGACCCCGAAAACCGTGTGTTAGACTTAAACCCAGCTATGGAAAATTTACTGGGTGTTTCACATGACGTAATAGGGCAACCTTTTGCAAATATTGCCCCCCATACCATTCATCTGTTTAAACCCTACTTATCCCAAGATGATGTTCATGGGGAACTGGTTTTCCCAATCCCTTCAGGCAAACCACGCTACTTTGAACTACGGTTGCTTCATGCCGAAGGGAATAATCAGCGGATTGGGCGCTTATTTATTCTCCATGAGATTACAAAACGCCGTGTTGCCGAAGATCGTTTGCGTCAAAGCGAAGCCATGTTGCGTGCATTGGTAGAAGTGGCGGCAGATGCCATCATTAGCATTGATGCGGATGGTCAAATTTTGGCCTTTAATGCCGCTGCCTCGCGTATCTTTGGCTATACTGCCCAAGAAATCATCGGGCAAAATGTCAAAATTTTGATGCCCGAACCTAACAGTTCAAACCATGACGATTACCTGCGTCGCCGTAAAAGCACTGGCGAGACCAAAGTCATCGGGGTTCTGCGGGAGGAATATGGTCAAAGGCGGGACGGCTCAGTTTTTCCCATTCATCTAGCAATTAATGAAGTCAATGTGGATGGCAAACTGATTTTTACAGGTATGGTGCGCGATGTGACCGAAAGCAAGCGTATCGAACGTGAGCGGGATCGGCTATTTGAGCAAACCCAAACGGCTCTTGCCGAGACCCAAGCCTATGCTCAACGACTTGATTTGCTCAATGAAATGAGCCAACAGGTCAATATGGGGTCTACCGAACAGGACATCTTCCGTATCGGCACAAAATATATCACCCAAATTTTGACACCTGATCAAATTGCCATCAGCCTCACCACGGATGATCCAGATTATCTGGAAATTGCCGTGCATGAGAGCGAACATCATATTGTGGAGGTGGGTGATCGGATTCGTGTTGGTTCAATGGCGATGAAAGAGGCGGTACAAGAGAGACGGTCAATCAATGCAAAGACGCTCGATGGGTTGCAAGGTCCCTACGTAGAAGCGACCCGGCGACAAGGCATTCAGTCTTCATTGCTGGCTCCTATGCTGGTTAATCAAAACTTAGTTGGCTTGGTAGGCATTGGGAGCAAAAAAGTTGCAGCCTATGATGAACGTGATGAAAACCTCCTGTTTCATATCGCCTCGTTTTTAGGGATTGCCATCGAAAACATCCGACGCAATCGAGAGTTGCAGCAGGCGATTCAAGCCGCTGACCAAGCGAACCGCGCCAAAAGTGAATTTCTGGCAACTATGAGCCATGAATTACGGACTCCCTTAAACGGGATATTGGGTTATGTGCAGATTTTGAGTAAAGATCGCGGTCTAAATACTAAGCAACAGCAAGGCCTTTCGATTATCCACCGTAGCGGCGAGCATCTGTTAACCCTAATCAATGACATCCTCGATATTTCTAAAATCGAGGCTAAGCGCATGGAACTTAGCTTGTCGCCCTTTAATCTCACCGATATGCTGGAAAGCATTAGTAGCATTATTCAGGTGAAAGCCGAGCAAAAAAATCTCTCATTTCGCTATGAAGCCTTGTCAGAACTACCGCCCGCTGTTTATGGTGACGAGGTTCGCTTACGGCAGGTGTTGTTAAATCTACTTGGCAATTCCGTCAAATTCACCGATCAGGGCGGGGTCTTGTTAAAGGTTGGGTATCACGAGGAAAAAATCCGTTTTCAGGTCGAAGACACCGGGATTGGCATTTCCCCAGAGGCTTTGCGTGTCGTTTTTCAACCGTTTCGGCAGGGGAATAAGCAATCAAGGGCTACTCTTGTAGAAGGCACAGGGCTTGGCCTTGCCATCAGCAACCAATTGGTCAACCTGATGGGAGGACATTTACAAGTCAAAAGCTATGTTGGGGAAGGTAGCATTTTTTGGTTTGAACTTGTTTTACCCGGCGTCGAAGATTGGGTTGGAACGCCTAAGATTGAAGAACAAAATGTGATCGGTTACCGGGGTGTTTCGCGCCGTATTTTAGTGGTGGATGACCGCTGGGAGAACCGTTCGGTGTTGACCAATATGCTTGTCCCATTAGGATTTGAAGTCCAAGAGGCCGTAGATGGTGAGGACTGCCTTAAAAAAGTGGCGACTTTTCATCCCGACGCGATTTTGATGGATTTGCGAATGCCTGTCTTGGATGGGTTAGAAGCGATCCGACGCATACGCGAGATGCCATCCGGCAAAAAATTAATTATTATTGCTGTGTCAGCCAGTGCCTTTGAGTATAATCGCGGCGAAAGTTTTTCAGCTGGAAGTAATGATTTTCTTGCCAAGCCTTTCCGCTTTGGCAAATTACTCGATTTATTGGCGGCTCATTTGCGTGTGGAATGGATTTATGAGAATGACCCTCAAGTAAGTGAGGCTGAACAGGGCGACGGAGCCATTACAACACCACCAGAAGAGGATTTGATTCGATTATTGGATCACGCCAAACGTGGGAATATCCGCGGCCTGACGGAAGAGGCGGATCGGCTTACTGAATCGGGTTACAAAGGCTTTGCAGCCAATCTTCGCGTGATGACCCGCAGTTTTAAGTTAAAGGAAATCCGGGATTATATTCAACAGCACCGGGAGCAGAGCGATGGGTGAAGAACGTAGAGGGGTTGTTCTCATTGTTGATGATATTCCAACTAACCTTGAGGTATTGATGCAATTTCTCGAAGGGGCTGGCTATGAAGTATTGGTGGCAACCGATGGCGAAAGCGCGCTCGAACAGGTGGAATATGCTGCCCCCGACGTCGTTTTATTAGATGTGATGATGCCGGGGATTGATGGGTTTGAAACGTGCCGCCGCCTAAAAGCAAACCCCGCCAGCCGTGATATTCCTGTTATTTTTATGACAGCCTTGTCTGATACAGTGGACAAAGTGCATGGTTTCGAATTGGGGGCCGAAGATTATGTTACCAAGCCCTTGCAACAAGAAGAAGTTGTGGCGCGTGTAACCGCCCATTTAACCCTCCATCGGCAAAAACAAGAAATTCAAACGCTGCGCCTTCAAGAACGTCTCTATTATGAGCGCCTAGCCAAGATAAAGGACAACATTCTCAGCACCGCCTCGCACGATCTCAAAAACCCACTGACTTCGATACTTATCACGATTGATGGGATTCGCCACTATCTTCCCAAAGAACAAGAAGTTGTTCACAAAAAACTAGATACCCTTCAACAAGAAGCGAATCGTATGTACAACCTGATTGTGCAATTACTCGATCTAGCGCGACTAGAATCGGATATTATATTGCGTAAACAATCGCTCTCACTTTATAAATGGCTCAACGATAATATTTATTATGTTCACCCGCAGGTGGATGATAAACAGATTCAAATTAAAACTGAGTTACCAGAACAGGATGCGACCGTCTATTGGGATAACGAACGTATGGATCAGGTTATTCAGAACCTGCTGTCTAATGCGGTGAAATATACACCAATCGGTGGCACAGTAGAGGTCTCGGCCCTAATTCAAGGGCAGGATGTTTACATCCAAGTGAGTGACACAGGCCTCGGTATTCCCTCGAATGACATTCCTAAACTGTTTACCAAGTTCTATCGGGTGAATACCCGCCAACACATGGCTGTTTCGGGGAGTGGACTTGGCCTCTCGATTGTCAAAGAAATTGTCCAAAAGCATGGCGGTCACGTTTGGGTAGATAGCGAAGAGGGGATAGGGAGCACCTTTGGGTTTACGATTCCAATTGGAACTGAAACCACACCCTAATATTATTGGAGGCCAATCACCATTCAAATCCGGCAAACTACCATTGACAACCCCCCTCCGCCTCCGCTAAAATCTGGCTCATATTAACAAATGGCGGTTCAACTAACGCCAACGTATCTAACGTCAGGCGCAACTGCCGGCGTAGCTCAGTTGGCAGAGCATTCGCCTTGTAAGCGAAGGGTCATGGGTTCAAGTCCCATCGCCGGCTATGAAAGCCTTGTTAACAACTAAATAATGGGTCGATGTCCCGAGCGGCAAAGGGGGCGGACTGTAAATCCGCTGGCAGACGCCTTCGCAGGTTCGAGTCCTGCTCGGCCCACAGGTGAGTTTTCACCGGAGTGCCCACGTAGCTCAGTTGGCAGAGCGCATTCTTGGTAAGAATGAGGTCATGGGTTCAAATCCCATCGTGGGCTTTTTTAATCTATGGTTTATGGCCCCAATTGCATATTTCCATAGATAGGTCCGTACTTAAGGTGTAGACATAAAAACAGTTTAGAGGAGAAGGTCATTCCAATGGCCCAGTTTGAACGCAATAAACCGCATGTAAACATCGGTACAATCGGTCATGTCGACCATGGCAAGACGACCTTGACAGCAGCGATCACCAAGACGTTGTCGCTGAAGAAGATGGCGCAATTCATGAAGTATGATGACATTGACAATGCGCCGGAAGAAAAGGCGCGTGGGATCACGATCAACATTCGGCACGTCGAATATGAGACGGTGGCGCGGCACTATGCCCACGTGGACTGCCCCGGTCACCGGGACTATATCAAG
>JACRBG010000038.1 GCA_016234595.1 Chloroflexota bacterium
GACCAAGCCCATTTCGCTAAAGATTTCACAACCTTTGCAGGTCAAAATGCCGATCAGTTCCGCAAATACCTTTTGGACAAGGCAATGGCTCCCAATCTTGTCCAAATTTTACAATCCGACTGAGCCCCTTTCGCCTATTCTAAAAGCATCTCACCGCACAACTGAAAGGGACGCCCCATGATTATTAAATTGACGCATATCTCTTTGATGGTTCGCGACCAAACTGAAGCTGCCAACTGGTTTATGGATAAACTGGGTTTGATCAAAGTAAGTGACAGTCCACTGGGTGAAAATTCTCGATGGGTGACACTCGGTATCCAAAACCAACCCGGTCTGGAATTAATCCTGCAACATTACAGTTGGGGGCCGGGGGCTGAGACTGAAGAAGGCCGCGCTGCCCGCATTGGCAAGGAGCAAGGCTTTATTTTTCAGGTGGATGACTGCTATAAAATGGTCGCCGAAATGAAGGCAAAGGGTGTCACTTTTACTATGGAGCCGGGGGATTTTCCTTGGGGTATTCAGGCGATGTTTTTAGATTTATATGGCAACTGCCACTCAATCAGTCAACCTCCGGCTAAATGATTCTCTTGACAGCCATTCGACATTCTTGTTATGCTTGTTCATATCCATAGGCAAAAACTCTGACGGAGATATGCCTGCCCCAAAAAGTCTACAGAGAGCCGCCGGGTGGTGTAAGGCGGTGACACACAAGGCAGAGTTCCACTCTTGAGTAGGTTGCGTCGTGATAAACGATGTCGGGAGCGCCCGTTAAAGCGCCGAGTCTCTAAATATAGATGACTCATTAAGGTCACTGGTCGTGAGGTCAGGGCAAATCTAGGTGGCACCACGAGTCCCCTCGTCCTAGTTACAACACATATGTAACGGGATGGGTGGGGCTTTTTTGTTTTCCCACTTATCCCACAAGTGGAAAGGAAGGCTAATGCTTACACGCGACACTTTTGACTATCTGATTTATGCGGTGATTGCCATTGGGTCTATTTTGGCAGTGGGGCGTCTCTACCAAGATTTAACTCGCCCACTGCCTGAAGATGAACTGAAGCAGAAACCAGAACAACCGAAGTAATCTAAAGGAGTAAATGTTAAGATGCTGGATATTACCCTTATCCGCGAAAAACCAGACTGGGTGAAAGAGCAGCTTGGTAAACTCAATGACGCGGCTGCCGTTGCCCGTATTGATCGGATTTTGGAACTTGATCAACGCCGCCGCGCCTTGTTAACCGAGGGAGAACAACTGAAAGCCTATCGCAACAGTTTGAGCAAGGCGACAGGTCAGTTACGGGGCAACAAAAAACTAGAGGTTGGAGTCAAACAAGCAATGGCTCAAGCGGTTATTGCGGCCCTTGAAGCCGATGACTATCAACAGGCTCAAGCTCTTTTTGAAAATCCGCCCCAAAATGCCAATGGGGCGACGGAAGCAGAGTTTCAGGAAACGATGAATGCCCTGTTTGCCCGCTTGGGTGGTTTAGGTGACAAAATCACAGCGTTTGACGAACAGGTGCGCCAAGTTGAGGAGGCATTTTACGAGGAGCAGTTATGGGTTCCCAACATGCCCCACGCCAGCGTCCCCGTTGCTGACAGCGATGAAGCCAATATTCCTCATCCAGTGCAAGGGGAAATTCGTAACTTAGGCTTCAAGGCTCTAGCTCATTGGGAACTTGGCCCAGCCCTAGGCATCATTGATTTTGAGCGCGGTGTCAAGCTGGCTGGTACACGCTTCTACATTTTGGCAGGCATGGGGGCACGCCTCCAACGGGCGCTCATCAATTTTCTGCTCGACGAGTTGACGACTGTTTGGGGATTTGAGGAACTCTATGTACCCCTCATGGTCAAACGGGAAGCCATGTACGGGTCTGGTCAGTTCCCTAAATTTGTGGATACCAGCTATCCGCTCGCTGATCTTGATATGTATATGCTGCCAACCGCCGAGGTCGCCATTGCCAATATGTTGGGAGGTGAGGTTCTAGACGAAGCCAGTCTACCTCGCAACTACGTCGGCCACACCCCTTGTTTCCGCCAAGAAAAAATGAGCGCGGGGCGGGATGTGCGCGGGATTAAACGTGTTCACCAATTTGAAAAGGTCGAGATGTTCAAATTGGCAAACCAAGAGACCAGCTATGACGAGATGGAACAGATGATGCAAATTGCCGAAAGCATGATCGCCAAACTCCAAATCCCCTATCGTCGCTTGGAAATTGTGACAGGCGATCTTGGTTTCACTGCGACCAAGAAATTTGATATCGAGATGTGGGCACCCGGCTGCGAAGAATGGCTCGAAGTATCTTCTATCAGCAACACCGAGGATTTCCAAGCCCGCCGTGCCAATATCAAATATCGTCCAGTGGATGGGGGCAAAACCAAATTTGTCCATCTGCTCAATGGTTCATGTCTCGGTATACCCCGCACGCTGATTGCGATTATGGAAAACTACCAGACTGCCGATGGTACAATAGTTATTCCAAATGTACTGCGGCCCTATCTTGGCGGCCAAGAAGTAATCGAGCCAAAGGGCTAATTCGAGATGTGGAAACGAGTTCTCGCCAGAATGGTACATAGCATGGGCACAATGCGCCGCTTTCATGCGCTGGCCTCACGGCATCGTACCGATTTTCAAGCCACTGAACGGTGGTTTACCCGTGCCCTAAACCTAGACAATGGCTATCAATTGGCACGGTTTAATCGGGGAGTGCTACGCTGGCGAGAACTCGATGATTGGGCGGGGGCTATCGCAGATTTTACGACGCTCCTCGCCCAAAATTCTGACTATGTGGATGCCCTGTTTAATCGCGCCATGACCTACGCTCGTGCTGGCAATTTTCATTCGGCGATTGAGGATTTTGAGCATTTTTTGGATTCTGCCCCGGAATCACGCTGGGCACGCCATGCTTATAATCAACTCGAAGGCCTCTATGCAATCGCTGATGATTTAGCACAACCACTGCCCCCGCCAGAACCGCCTCTATTACTGGGGCCATAGGTTTTAATTGGCAACCACGCGCCAAATATCAAGGCCTGTATCACAACCAATGACCAAGCTAGTGCCGTCACTTGAAAGCTGCACAAGGTCAGGTTGGATACGGTTACATTGCCGATAAGGACCAAGGTCAACCCGCTCGCTAGTCTCCACCAACCATGCGCTAACCGTACCAGAGGCATCTTTGGGGTCAACCCCAATAATCACATCTGCCCTATTGGTCAATTTAAGATGCGAGATATAAAACCCTTCCCCTAATGATGCCACCTCACGATCAGACTGGGCTTCAAAGTCTACCAGATGTAAAGCATCATAATCTTGGGTCAACCACACATAATGCGTCCCATATTGATTGATTGCGCCAAACATCGCTAATTCACCAACAGGCACGGTTGCCGTCAGGGTATTATGGGCCATAGACCAGCGATACAAATTGCCATCAAAATCCATGGTTAGGGCAAAGGGGGGAGGAACACGACCAACCCGTGCTGCCATTTCTTTATCGGGGACATTAAATAGGTGGTCATACCCCAAAATAGGTGTGGCATCCGATTCAGCCATATTCAGTTGCCAAACCGCCGTCTGCCCTAAAACATCAGTCACTTCGACATAGAAAGTATCGCTACAAATTGATGGGTCTTCTAACCATAATTCATTGACAAAATCAGTGGCGGCATTGAGGTTCATCCGTACAGGCGTATCCTCATCAGCATCAAGGTGATAAACCTCAACATACCCCTGATACCCCGTGTAGAGACACGCCCCATCGCCAGATAACGTCCGAAAGATACTCCCGTCTGTAATGGGCACAACTGATAAATTCTCACTATACCCCCACAAAATTGCCCGACTTAAAGGTGGCCCCCCCGCTTCATTGCCAAAAGTGACTATTTTGCTGGCATCACTATTTATCACAAATAGGCCCGACGCAGCGACAAGGTCATCAGGTAGGGTGACAAAATCAATTTGTTGAGCTGATTGCAGATCACGAATATTTTCGGCTGTAATCACTGGGTAAACCGACTGTTGGGCTTGTGCGGGAGCAAGTATGACCAACAGAACCATCAGAACCAAACATCCTAAGCGCTTCGCCAAAACCCTCTCCTTTTAGATAAACCTGCCCCCAGCAAAAGAGCCCCGATGATAAATGACCACACAGGTAAAAAGGTCTTTGTCCATACTTTGACCATCGGTGGTGACCATGCTGGATCAGTATCATGCACCAAGTTGTTAGTCAACCGTTGTATATCTGTGCCGTCGGGTCGCATCCGATAAATTTCGTGGTTGCCATCCCGTTCCGAGACAAACGCAATCCATTTGCCATCGGGTGACCAAGCAGGCATCCCGTCAAAGCCGGGATTATCAGTCAGGCGTTGTATTGTTTGACCCTCAAAGTCCGTGATATAAATATCGGTGTCGCCATCCCGAAACGATTGGAACACAATCCATTTGCCATCGGGCGACCATGACGGCGCAAGGTCACGCCCATCATTAAAGGTTAGACGGGTTAAATCCGAACCATCGGGTCGCATCCGATAGATTTCATAATCCACTTGGCGATTGGATTCAAAGGCAATCCATTGACCATCGGGTGACCAAGCAGGCGCGTTATCTTCGTGCATATCCGTGGTGATTTTGGTCACTCCACTACCATCTAACTGCATCGTATACAATTCCGAACTATGCTGGGACAATGGATCAGCCGAGACAAATGTAATTTGGCTACCATCCGGTGACCAATTGGGAGCACGAGTGGTCAACTTGGACTCGGTGATGCGTTTGAGTTGTGTCCCATCGGGTGAAATACGATATAGCCCTGCCCCATTGTTGCGATAGGAATAAAACACAATCCAATCGCCATCGGGCGACCACGCAGGCTCAAAATCACCCCCGATACTCTGTGGTAACGGACGCAGAAATTTTCCATCTACCCGAACAGTGTATAACTGCCATTCTTCGCCTATCCGTGAGCTAAAAATGACCCACAAGGGTTCGGCTTTTTGATGGCGTCCCCATGCGATGACCCCCGTCGTCATCCATATCAACAGTGCAGCAACGATAGCTAGCGAGCGTATCATCAATCGCATTTGGTAAATCCTCTAGATATGTTCTTCTTCCATTGACTGGCCCCACCGAATGGCAGCGGCACTCCATGTATAACCGGTGCCTGCACCTGCCATCACCACCAAATCGCCATCATGTAGCAGTCCGCGTTGGCTGGCAAGGTCAAGCGCCACAATTTGATCTACTGACTGCATATGCCCGTACTCATCCAAATAAATCGCTTGTTCGGGCTTGAGGTTTAGCTCCGCCAACAGCGCATCATGGAAGGAACGTTTCATATGCACGAGTGCTAGAAATTTGATGTCGTCTAAAGTATAACCCTCGGCGTCGGTTTCGACTGCTCGGCGAATGACTTCTTTAAAATTCGGCATCGAAACTTCACCCAGATGCTCACCCATATAAGCCAAGTCGGTCACATCCAATTGATGCTGATGATGAGCGACTGTATCGCTACTCGCAGGGGCCACACTACCCCCCGCCTGCATCACGACCGTTTTGCTCAGCGACCCATCACTCAGCGCAGCTGCCCCTAAAACCACATTTTCCGCCGAACCACGTTCCAGCAGCATTGCGCCACCACCTGCCCCGAAGTTGAACATAAAACGAGCGCGTTCATTACGATAGTCCACCAAATCGTTTTCACGGGAGGCTGTCACCAACAATACATGCCGCAAGTGATGATCGTCGCGCATCATCGCCCGTGCCGACTTGAGGGCAATGGGGGCGCCCGCACACAGCGCATACAACTCAAAAGCGGCGGCTTTGTTGGCGCCCAAGATTTGCTGCACACGAGTGGCCGCTGACCACACAATATGATCTTTATACTCACTGCCGTGATAGAGGATTAAATCTAGGTCGGCTGGGTCGAATTTCGCTTTTTCGAGGGCTTGCAAACCCGCCTTAGCCGCCATTTCAGCACAATGGTCATCTGGCCCAGCAACGTGTTTTTGGCGTAGGCCCATTTTCTGAATAATAACTTCTTCCGGCACACCACTCGCTACTGCCACATCCGCTGCCGTCTCAATTTTCTCAGGGAAATAGGTTCCCCACGAACGGATTCCAATCATTGGTAATGTCATCGGGGTATCCCCTTTTCTGCTCGGAGCAAAAAATAATATCATCCCTATTTCAATTGTAATCCTCCGCGCGATTTAGGGGATAACGAAAAATCTCTCATTCCAGCTAACAAAAAAGGGATAGACTCAGCGCCTATCCCTTTTTAAATTTAGAGCGAGAAGTTTAGTCGCCGGGGATAATGTTTTCGGTGCTGAGAATTAATTCATACGAGCCAGCCGAAATGCCATTAAATGCGCCATAACGTGTGGCGACGATGGTATAGGTGCCGTCAGCGGGCAGCTTAAATTGGCGAATCGCAGCGTCATTGCCGATGCTATAGATGTCCTCATCATTAAAAACCAATTCATGGCCCGAAGCATCAAACACACTGAGATAACTATCCAAATCACCGTCTGTCCGACTCATCGAGATGGTGACTACATCACCCGCTGTGCCGGTGAACACATACCGTTGTTCAAGGTTGGCACTGTCAATGGCCCCAACGACGGTTGTCCCATACTCAATTTCCAACCCCTCTACATCACCAGCCGGTGGGTTAGAAACCGTCGGGGGTGTAGTGGTCGTATCACCACCCGAATTTGTTTCGCCAGTGCCCAGAGTCAGGGACAGCGTGAAATCACCAAAACTCGTGCCATCAGTGGAAAGATAGCGACTAGCAACGATTTGATAGGTCCCGTCATCGGTTAGGGTATAGGTAATTTCTGAATCTGTCGTGGTCATATCGGCATCATCATTCGCACCACGCAGCGTGCCATCTGGCCCATAAAGTGTTAGCTGTGTATCCAAAGTTCGGCTTGCATCCGCTGCCATATGAATCACGACCGCATCGCCAACGCGTCCTTCAAATTCATAAATATGGAAGGGTGTATTGTCATCAATCGAGCCTGTGACACTGTCGCCATAGGTCAATGTTCCTTCCACTTGGGCATCGCCAGCACTGCCCGATCCCGTACCAGTTTGATCCGTATCGCCAGTTGAGGTTCCACCAGTACCTGTATCCCCTGTCGCCTCAAGGCCATTGGTGGCAGGTGTACCATCGGGGTTCACACCCGAAACAGCCAAGGTAAAGGTAATGGCCCCGGCACGGGAACGCATCGGACGGGACACATAGACACTGTAGGTGCCATCTTGGGGCATGGTGGCTTCATAGGTCAATGAGCCATTTTCGCTGGATTGGAAAGGCACAACCCGATCACCTGCACCCAAGCGGACTTCCAAGTGCAAGACTTCGGTGGGGGTGTCGTGTTCCAATGTAAAGGTCAATATCTGTCCGGCTTTAGCATCCATCAGATAAGCGGCTTGGGTATAGTCGGTGGTTAAACGTGCGCTAATTGGAATATCAAAGATAATTTGATTCCCGACCTCGGCCCCGGCCTTAGAGACCACAAGGTTGTACCCACCCGCTACAAAACCATCACGCTCAAGGAAGCGAGTCGCAACCACTACATAGGTTCCATCAGCAGGGAGTGTAAATTGGATTTGCGAATAGGGCGGATTGGGGCCATCATCATTTTCAGCCAGTCGATTGCCATCCGGCCCAAACAACACCAGATAGGCATCGAAATCAGGCTCGGTTGAAGTCATGTCAAGGGTGATTTCATCCCCCGCTTTGCCCTCAAAACTATAGACATCCTGCCATTTTTCATCGGTAATCTCGCCTGTCACCTGCTGATAATAGACAATGGGTGTGGCATTGGCAGCATCCACTGGATCAAGTGTGGCAACCAGTTCGGGCACATCAATGGTGGAGGTATCAATACTGCCTTCACGTGGAGCCGCCGCCACTGCGTTAAAGAACTCCATAACGGTGCGTGTCACAACGCCAGAATGCGCCAGTAAAATAGTTCCATCAGTATCAATCAAGAGCGTGGTTGGGAAAACCTGTAGGCCAATTTGGCTGATATAGGCATCACTTGTGTCGTAATACAAATTCAGTCCCTCTGAGCCGTTCTCAATTTCATCGCGTACAAAACGCTGGGCAGCATCAGGGGTATCGTTAGCATCTAAAAACCATAAATCATAATCTAGGCCACCTGCCCGTGCTATTTCGGCAAGGAAGGGGAATTCGAATCGGCATGGCCCGCACCATGAGGCCCATATATTGATGGCAACAGGGCGCGTCATGGCCGAGGTGTCAATCTGAATGGTGTCATCATATAAATCGGCAAATTGCCAGTCGGCAAAAACCGTCCCAGCGGGGGCATTGATTTCCGAACCGTTCATCTGACCCAGATCACCGCCGCGCCAACGAGTGACATTATGGGTACGGAGGTTTTGGATATGCACCGCCTCGGCCAAAGCATTAATGCGTTGGGCGGCATCATCTTGGGCGGCAATGGGCTTCATATGGCTATTCAAAAATGACCAACTGACAAGGCCTACCAATAAAACTATTTTGATTGCTTTTTTCAACATAGCGCAGACTCCATTTCAAAATCACAGGACGGTGCAGAGTCAACTTTTCCCAAAAACATTATCTTCTAGTCTATCATTTTTTGAGAGCAGAGGTTCATAAAAATCAGACGCTTTGTCGCCGGAAAATTTACATACGAAAGAACTATAGACAGGATAGCAAGTTTTGCATATATAATGTGAATAAGTGTAAGTAAAAGGAAATTTTTCGTCATTATCCCATCAGAATTTATTTTAGTTCAATGAAAGAGTTAAGCATGGACACCAAAAAAGAAATTACTGGCCTTGCCCGCCGCATGGCAAAATGTAAAACTTATGATGAAGCGTGGATGTTAGGATTAGAGTTAGAGGCCTTTGGGCAGGTTAGCACAGTCGCCTTTAAATATGTACTTGAAAATGGGACTCAATTGGCACGACACGCCGCCGCCTTTTGGTTATCCGACGAGGCTGAGATTGTCCCCGCCGAGATTTTTTTGAAGATGGCCTCTGATGAAGATAACGAAATTCGCTTTCACGCCGCCTATGGTCTAGGCTACGTCCGCCATGCCGATGCGGTCAAAATCTTGCAAAAATTGCTGCGCCATGACCCCAACCCAGAAGTCCGCCAAACGGCTGCTCAAAGTCTGTTTGCCTCAGCCAAACTCAACAATGCTGTTGATTCAATCATTGAAGATTTTGCCCACACCTTGACTCATGACGAATCGGCGATGGTACGCGAAGAAGCCGCCACTAGCCTTGCCAATTTCCTAAAGACGCCGGTGCTGCATAAAGCGACTGAGCTGCTTGAAAAGAGCCTTGACGATAAAGATGAGGCAGTTCGGGTTCAAGCCAAAATTTCGCTGGCGGTACTGCGGAACGAGATTTGGGAAGAACTCCGCGCTGCCTCGATCTAATTGGGCCTAGGCGGTTTGGGGGCTATCTTTTCTGATCAAGCCAATGCCAAGCACCAACAAACCAGCCACTAAAACAACCGCTCCCAGATAGGCAAGGTAGATAAACGCATTTGGATCCGTGGCATGGGGCGACAAAACTGAGAGAAAAAATCCCATCGGCAGCAGAATGGCCGAACTCGGAATAGCTTCTCGTACAAACCACTTGAGACGATTGGAGAGATTAGTCTCATCTACGTAACGCAGGGCCACCAGTGACAGTACGAGCAACACCCCCGCATGGGCATGGCCTGCCCGCCAAAGGTCTTGTCGCAAGGCATTATCCATATAATCGGGATCATGAATGAGCAGGGTCAAAACACTGACCCCACCAAAAACCACTGTCGGCAAAATTACCAACAAAAGCCCCGCCATTCTACGCGATTCTCGACTCAGCATGACTTGCTCCTTGCTGCTATGTTAGCTTCAATTATTCATACCGGAAACGCGCTACTCCAATGACCCCAAAGACGGCTGTCATCGCCAGCAACACACCGACTTCGGGCAAAATATCCAACACAGTGCCATTGTAGTAAATCAAATCTTGGAACCCGTCCATGACCCATGCAATTGGGGAAAGATGTCCCAAAATCCGCATAAAATCAGGCACAATATTCAACGGCCACCACGCCCCACCTAACGGTGCTAGTACAAACCCAGCCAATGACGCAATCGCTCCGGCTTGATTCTCATTTTTGACAAAGGTCGCTAGCAAAAAGCCTAGGGCCCCACCGCAGAGTAAAAATGCAATGACCAACAGGGCAATCGCCAGATAGTTGCTGCCAAATTCCGCACCCAAAAACCCGCCAATAATAAACAGGATGATAAACTGGATGCCCGCATAAACCATCTGCGTCAGCATTTTGCCCATAACAACCTGATATTTGGGGACGGGTAGGGTAAAAAGCCGTTGCAACGTCCCTGAACTCCGTTCCCCAACCAACACACTCGCTGCATTCAGCAAAGTAAAGAGAAGGAACATGCTGGCAATTCCCGGTACAGATTGGTTGGCCCCTGTGCCAACTTCAGTTTCCTTGCCGGACGATTCTTCCTCAATACGCGCTGGGGGATTTTGCCATTGCTGCTCAGCTTGAGCATAGAGGGCCGTGAAGCTCTCAGTTGTCCCTGTTGTTCCAGTTAGGGTTGCCAATTCAGGGTCATAAACCAACTGTGCCACGACCACTGAACTACCCACCCGATTGCGGGCCGTATTGATCATGTTGGTCACGACACCGGGAGCGTTCAGGCTGTCGTTGCTGCGATACTCCACCGCAACGCTTTCCCCCTGCTGTAAGGCATCCCCAAAACCTGCTGGGATAATCAGCGCACCGCTGGTATCACCTTCTTCTACCCGCTTTTTGCCTACATCCGACCAACCATCTTCTTTGGGCAAACCACAGTCATCGGGATTCTCTTTGCCATACACACACACAACTAGGCTGTCGCCCCCAACATCTTTCAATTGTTCAACAAAGGCTTTGGATAGTGCTGAATGGTCATCGTCTACGACATCAAGCAAAATGGTCTGGTTATTCCCACCAATTGCCAAAGATAACACCGACATAATCACCACTGGCATGATGAGGGTAAACACGGCCAAGTTTCGATCTTTAAACAACCGCATAAGGTCATATCGAGTAATACTGAGTACGGTACGCATGTCTTTTCTCTCACCTGCTATGAACGGAAACGTCGGCCAAATTGGAAGAGTGCAATACTGAAAAACACTGCGCCCATCGTTAACAAAATCGCCACATTAGGCAGAATATCTATTAGCGAACCGCCCTCATATGACAGCGTGGTAAATCCATCCAACCCCCAGTGATTGAGCGTTAGCTTAGAGAGCAATCCTAGAACAGGCACGTCATCAACGGGCAAAAATGCTCCACCCAGTAACCCAGTGACAGTCAAGACGAGTGTGCTCATAGAGCCGCCTTGGTCCGGATTTTTAGACAGCGAGGCAATCACCAATGCAAATCCTGACCCCGCTGCCACCACTGAGGCCAAGAGCAACACGATCCCAATAATATTCGTGCCCCAAACCGCTACACTACTCCCAAATACGACATTTGCGGCAAAAATCATCGCCACCATCAAGACAATCATTTGGAAAATACCCGACACATAAATCCCTGCCATCTTGCCCCCTAAATATACGGTGCGTGGCGAAGGGGTCGTCCAAATACGTTGCATCGTCCAATTACGCTGATCTACCAGAATGCTCACTGCGCCATTGGCAAGGGCATAGGTCATGAACAAAATCGCCATACCCGGCCCAAAATATTGCAGCGAGTTAAATTCGCGTACCTTACCCTCAACCCCCACGCGATTAAGCGTAATGGCTTCTTTATCGCGCAGTTGATTACTAGCCTGCTGGATATAAGCCACGGCTGCATCAATGGCTTGGTTATTGCGGGCGGCTTGCTCCGAAGCATATGGAATGCCGACCTGCAAGGCAATATTTTGGTTATTGAGTTGGGTTGTCAGGCCATCAATAATTGAACGAGCCACATCACCGGGGATACCCGCGCCGGGGTTGTAATAAACCCGCAGCGTGCCGCCCCTGCCCGATTCAATCACGCTGGCCGTGAAGTTCTCTGGTATAACCACCAGTACATCCAAATCACCATCTTTGACCTGCTGGCGGGCCCTCTTTTCGTCAGTGATGGCTTTGCCTTTGATAAAGTCCTTCAATCCATCTGGCGGGGCTTCCACCAAGACTTGAAGATAAATATCGCCAAAGGCCTGCTCGACCTGTGTGCTACCAACATCAAGGTTTAACACCCCGACTTTGGCTGCTTCTACATCAACATCATTGGAGCCACCACCAAAAGCCGCTCCGATAATTAGGCTAATGGCAAGTGGGCTGACCATATTAAACAGCAGGGCCGAGCGGTCAGTAAACGTTTGATAAATATCAGCCCAAGCGATGGCTTGGATTTTTCGCCAAATCATGATCATTTTTCTCCTAGCCTAATCACGCAGGGCGCGGCCAGTAAGTTGCAAAAATACGGCTTCGAGGTTGGGTTCTTGAATCTCGACCCCATGCAGTGCAACCCCAGCCTCATTGATAATCCGAATGGCTTCGGGCAACTTTTGGCGACCATTCCGCGCAATTAACCGCACTTCACCATCGCTGGTTTCGGCCCGTTCAATTTCGGGAATCGCTGCTAATCGGTCAATGACTGTCTGGGGTGGTTCTGGTAGGGTCAGTCGGATAATATCAAACTCCCCAACACCCTTGACCAGTTCAGCCAGCGACCCCAACGCAATAATCTGCCCGTGATCAATAATGCCAATGCGGTTGCTGAGTTCTTGGGCTTCTTCCATATAGTGCGTGGTGTACAATACCGTCATGCCTTGACGATTGAGTTCTTTCACCGTATCCAAGATATTGCGGCGGCTTTGGGGGTCAATAGCGACGGTGGGTTCATCCAAAAACAACATTTTGGGTCGGTGCATCAACCCCACCCCGATGTTGACACGGCGCTTCATGCCGCCTGAGTACTCGCTAATTTTATCTTTAGCTCTATCTTTGAGATCAATAAACTCCAAGACCTCATCCGTCCGCTTGCTTAAGTTCTTGCCAGACAAACCATAGAGGGTGCCGAACAGGTTCAAATTTTGACGAGCACTAAGGTTGGGATAGAGCGCCAAATCCTGCGGCACAACCCCAATTTGTTTTTTAACGTCCAGCGGTTGCTTGGTAATGCTAAATCCTCCAATCGTCACATCCCCACCGGTTGGGGTTAATAGGCCACTCATCATGCTGATAATGGTCGTTTTACCCGCGCCGTTTGGCCCCAGCAAGCTGAAAATCTCACCTCCCAAAATTTCAAGATTCACCCCCTCGTGTGGCCCAACCGCATAGGGGCCATCCGGTGGGGAATATTGTTTACGCAGATTATCAAGTTTCACAAACGTGCTCATGATTGCCCTTTCTCCCTATCTTCCAATTGCTTCAAGACATCATCACTCCAATCAATCCATGCCTGCATTAATCTCAGGCCCGATTGCACTGTTAGACTCCAAAAAAATGCTTCGTCGGGGTGCCGCTCAGAAGCTTGAGCAACATGAATTTCGACTTGCCGATATTGCTCCAAAATTTCTATGAATTGTTTACGTTGGGACGATACCTGTTGTTTCAAAACACCGGGGGGAGCTAACGCCCCAAAAAATACGCGCAGTAAGTTCGTGTCGCGCACCGCCGACCATTCAAAATCCTCTTGTAGCCACTCAAGAAGCGCCGCACGGCCCGCCGAGGTAATGGTATATACCTTGCGATTACGGGCATTACTGGGGTCGGCTTCAACCACTACATATTCAGCTTGTTCCAACTGGTCGAGTGTGCGATAAATTTGTGGCAAATCGGCCTGCCACACATGGTTTGGCCCTTGTTCAAAATAGGTTTTGATGTCATAGCCCGATCGTGGTCCGGTACTTGCCAAAATGCCCAAGATTCCAAACTTAAGTGACATAATTATATAGATGCCTCCACATAGATACATAGGAATATATGTCAACACATCTATGCATTGACATATAAGATAGGCGATTTTCTGGTGAGAGTCAAGGGGGCAAAAAATCAGGGCAAGATTGGCAGTCGAACTTTCAGCGAAGGAACAGCTACTCGTGCGTCTATCATGCGCTGCTCATAGACAAAGGCTTCATTGGGTACAATTTTCCAGTAATTACCGTGGGTCATTCAGTGTAACCGCAATTTCATAAAACATTCATTTAGTATTGAAATCCGCCGGTTGCTTATCATGATGTCACGGGCAAAAAGGGACAGAAACGTGAGAGTCAATTGGGGCGGTCAAGCGTTTAGGTCAAAAGGTCGAGATTGGCATTGACCATTGCCCAATCAAAGGCATCAGCATCCTAACAGGGGAAGCGATCAGAAAATGGACCAAACGCACGTTTCATAAGGGTTACTGAATAAGAAATACTAAAAGGCTAGTATGCCCAACTTTATCCACCTTGCATCGCCACATCGCAGTTGCTAGCCATCAACGCACTGCGAGTACCACCGATGGTTCCCTTTGCAGGTGGATAACCCAATCAAGTTGAGCATGTAACTGGGTCAAATAAGGCGCCGACCATGTATGTGCACAGTTGCATTGAGCCAGAACCTCAATACAACTGTGTCGTATTTTGTTTAAAGATGTTTAACAAATCATCAATAAGCGTTCCGAGGTAGGAGTAATACTCATAAAACATAATAGAATATATCGGTTAGATCATATCCAGACCAAAGAGACCATAGGGATTGATATGGCGGCGCGTTCCTCCCACTTATTATATTACTTGGATACCCACAGATAGGGGCTCTCTGGTCAACTAGCCGCCACTTTTGCTTGGCCTCCATCATCCACAATAACGCCTTGTAAGTTGAGTTCTTCTGAAAAATGACATTTAACTAAGCCTTTATCCTGTCCTTTAGACCGAGACTGCGGTTATTCTGTAGAACATCTATCCTGAGCATAGCTGCATCGTGGATGGAAGTAGCACCCCTTTGGTGGATTGGACGGGTCAGCGACTTCCCCGGTTAAGCGAATGCGACTACGTTTGCCTCTATCCAGAGGATCGGTGATAGGTACAGCCGAAAGTAACGCTTCGGTATAGGGATGTTTTGGCTGGCGGAACAAATCGTCGCTGGTTGCCGTTTCGACAAGTTTTCCAACATACATCACTGCTATACGGTCACAAATATGGCGGATAACGCTTAAGTCGTGCGAGATAAAAAGAAAGGTGAGTTGAAATTCATCCTGCAATTCTTTAAGCAGGTTGAGTATCTGGGCACGCACAGATACATCCAGTGCTGATACGGCCTCATCAGCAACAATCAGACGCGGTTCAGTAATCAGGGAACGTGCAATGACAATGCGCTGCCGTTCGCCACCGCTAAAAGCATGGGGATAGCGTGACATATATTCTGGACGTAAGCCTACACGCCGCAGAATCACAGCCACACGCTCCCGTATTTCGCTGCGGGGGGTACCGCTAATTTTGAGCGCCTCACTAATATTTTCAAGGACGGTCATGCGTGGGTTCAGGGATGAGTAGGGGTCTTGGAAGATCATACGAATTTCATGGCGTAGACCTCGCAATTGACCAGTGTTCAGGCGGGCAAGGTCAGCCACATTACCTGATTTCTGCTGATAGAGCATTTGTCCATGTGTAATGTTATAGGCGCGGACAATACAACGTCCAATAGTTGATTTACCGCAGCCACTTTCACCTACTAGCCCAAAGGTTTCGCCATTGCGAATTTCTAGCGAGACCCCATCAACTGCTTTGACATGCCCGGTTGTTTGCCCAAACAACCCCTTATTGATAGGAAAGTGCATCTTCAAATCGCGGAGTTCCAACATATTGTCAGGGTTATTCATGGATAGCCCCTCTACCTTCATTGTTTGTGCTTGCATCTTAAACTTCTCGCTCTAATTGCACGTTATTCTGAGAGGCCAATAAGCACCGTACCTGATGACTATCACTCAGTTGTGTTATTTCTGGCACGATATGACTGCACTGCTCGATACGTTCACGACAACGCGGATGGAAAGCGCAGCCATTGGGTCGGCGGAATGGACTGGGAACCATGCCTTCTATTGGGTTCAGCACGTTGCGCTGGGCTGCCATTTTGGGGATGCTTTCAAGTAAGGCTTTGGAATAGGGGTGTTTTGGATTATGGAAAATCGTATTGACATCCCCATGCTCCACAATACGCCCAAGATACATCACCGCCACTTCATCGGCGATTTCTGCAACGACCCCTAAATCATGGGTGATAAAGAGGACCGCCATGTCATATTTTTCTTGCAGCGAACGCATCAGCGCGAGAATCTGGGCTTGCGTGGTAACATCGAGTGCCGTTGTGGGTTCATCAGCAATCAACAGCGCCGGGTTACAAGATAACGCCATTGCAATCATCGCACGCTGGCGCATCCCCCCACTTAAACGGAACGGATATTCATCTATCAAACGTTCTGGTTTTGGGATTTCGACGAGGCGCAACAATTCAATGGCGCGTTCGCGTGCTTCTTTCTTGGTAGCATCTGTATGGAGTCGGATCATTTCAATGATCTGATTACCAATGGTGTGCATGACGCTAATGGAGGACATCGGCTCTTGGAAAATCATCGCAATTTCCTTGCCGCGTATTTTCCGTATATCCCGCCCTTTTGCATCCAATTTAGCAATGTCAATCGGCTGACCATTTGATGGGTAATACAGCAGTTCGCCCTGCACAATTTTGCCGGGGCTGTGGATGATTTTGAGAAATGAACGACCGGTTACACTTTTGCCGCAGCCGCTCTCGCCTACCAAACATAGGGTTTTGCCCCGCTCAATGACCAAATCAACACCATCAACGGCCTTTACCACGCCAGCGTCGGTGGAGAAGTGGATGTGTAAATCCTTTACTTCAAGTAATGTCTCTGCCATAACAAGCCTTTATAAGGTTTTAAATTATCACGAAGCCCGTGTATTTTTGATATACACTAGTACGGGTCAGCCGCGTCGCGCAGCCCATCGCCCAAAAAGTTAAATGCTAAGACGATAATAATGACTGCGATCGCTGGTGCAAGCATCCAAGGATATTGGGAGATCACGTTGATCTGCTGGGCCTGTTGCAACTGCACCCCCCAGCTAACCGCGGGCGGACGCAAGCCAAAACCAAGATAACTGAGCGCTGTCTCAGCCAGAATCATGCCCGGCAAAGCAAGGGTGAGTGAAGCAATAACGTGACTGTAAAATGACGGCAGCATGTGTCTTAAAATTAAACGCATGGAACGCGCCCCATCTAGGCGTGCCGCAAGGACAAAATCTTCTTCACGCAGTGCCAAGAATCTACTTCGAACGACACGTGCCAGCCCCGTCCAGCCGGTAACAGCCAGTAGCAGCACAATAATGGTATAGACCCGTAGCGTGCTCCAGTCAATTGGAACTAAGGCCGCAATTGCAATAATGATAGGGAGCGTAGGGATTGACATTGTAATTTCGATAAGCCGCTGGATGATGTTATCGACCATACCACCCAGCAACCCTGATAACCCACCGAGGATAATCCCAATAGTCATGCTGATGGAAACACCAACCCAAGCGACAACCAAGGAAATGCGTGCACTAAAGATAGTACGGCTCAGAAGATCGCGCCCAATAGCATCACCGCCTAATAGGTAGAAAGGCTGCCCGCGTTCTTTTGCACCAAAGAGGTGTATATCTGTTTCAAACAGACCAAATACCTCGTAAGAGTCACCATGCACAAAAAAACCTACTGGAATGACCGTTTCGGTGTCTACAGAATAGATTTTCTTGAAGGAACGCGGATCACGTTCATAGGTATAGGGATGAACATAGGGTTCAAAGCGACCATCGTGGAAAAAATGGAGTTGTTGGGGTGGCGCATATACATATTCAGCGATATATGTTTTGGTTGATTGCGGCGCAAAAAAGTTAGCAAAAAGCGCAACGAAATAATAGGTGATGACCACAATCAAGCCCACGACTGCCAGACGATGTTTGCGGAACTTCCACCACATTAAGCGCCATTGCGACGCAAATTCGACGGATACCTCGGTATCTGTTTGGGCCGTATTCTTTGCTGCAGGCGTTATAGTATCGTGCTGTTCTAAAGTTGTATCCATCAATATCAATCCTTATTCCAAGCGGATGCGCGGATCGAGGATGACCAGCAGCACATCCGAGAGAAAGGTTCCAATAACAGTTAAGCTACTCAAAACGAGTATAAACCCGGCCGCTACATACATATCTTGCTCTTTGAGGGCCTCAAACAAGACGGGGCCGGATGTTGGCAAATTCAGCACAATCGACACAATCACTTCACCCGCGACAAGTCCGGGCAATGCCCACCCAATTGTGCTCACAAATGGATTTAAGGCGTAGCGTACGGGGTATTTCCATATGAGGCGTGTTTCGGAAAGCCCCTTCGCCCGAGCAGCATCAACATATGGGCGTTTCAGTTCATCTAGGAGATTGGCCCGCATGGTGCGGATCAAGCCAGCTGTATATGATGTGCCGATGATGATCACAGGAATAATCATATGCTTCAGCAGATCGAGAGCTTTTGCCCAACTCCAAGGCGCATTGACATATTCCTTTGAGAATAAGCCAATTAAAGCACGACCTCCATAACGATAACTGAGGTACATTAGGATTAAAGCAAAGAGAAAATTGGGTGTCGCGACTCCGATAAAACCGATAAAAGTCGCTAAGTAATCCCAAATAGAGTATTGCTTGACTGCCGAGAAGACCCCAATTGGTAAGGAGACAAGCCATACAAACAGAACCGATGAACTTGTCAATAAAAATGTCATGGGGAGACGTTCAATGATTAAGACCCTTGCATCACGCCTAAATGTCAGCGAGTATCCAAAGTTACCTTCGGTAACAATGTTTTTCATCCACTTATAATACTGAACATAGACGGGATCATTCAGGCCATATTGGTCGCGCAACTGTTTTACAACAGCAGGATCAATTCGGTCTGATCCTTGCGACATCATTTCAGTAACCATGTTGGTCACGTAATCGCCCGGTGGTATTTGGATGACCACAAACGCGATCACGGAAATAATCCAAACAGTTAATATCATAAAAATGAGACGACGGGCAAGGTATTTTAACATGGGCTATTTCTTTCTAAACTCTAGTTCTAGGCGGGGAGGGGTCCTCCATCTAGCAGAGAACCCCTTAAATGAAACGCTATTTGCGTATTATGTTATTGCTTCAGATACCATTGCTCAGGGTAGGTAATCTTTTCGACCCCTTCACCCCAGCCATGGATCCATTCGTCGGGGAAGTTTCCAAGCCGTATGTTATAGGGCTGGAAGCCGCTCGCCGGGCGGGAGATACCAATGACCCAGAATTTATCCGCCGCAACATTCAAAATTTCGGTCATCGCCGCAATCTGGGCTTCCTGAGTGGGTTGTTGACCCACCTGCTCAAACTGCACGCGCAGGTCTTTTATGTCTTGTGGTGGCTCAACATTCACGGTATCCTGTGCGCCTACCCACCAGTAGTACCAGCTAACCCCAAACAGGCTGTCATATTCGCCGGGGACGTAGTAACGCGGCTGAAGAATCGGGGTCAGGCCCGCACCGCCTTCGCCAGTGAAGATGGTGGCTTCGAAGTTATTCTGTTCACGGCGTTCGGTCATCACGTCGGACGAGACAGCGTCGAGTAGAGCTTCAACACCCACTTTTTCCCAGTAACCAACCAGTAATTCACCAAGGGATACCCAATTGGCCATCCATGCCTCAGAATTCGGGACTGAGAGGACGAATGATAGCCGTTCACCGTCTGAGCGCAAGCGATATCCATCGGAGTCGCGGTCTGGAGCGACCTTATCAAGATACTCATTGGCGAGGTCAACATTGTATTCAACATACTGCGTGGCGAGGCGTTCATTGTATAGAGGTGAAGATTCCAGCGGTGCAACCTGTGCAGGTGTACCCTGTCCCTGATGGACGATTTCGATTATCTCTTCACGATTGATCGCGTACGACATCCCAATACGGAAGTTGATGTCTTGGAAGATTTGTGCAAGGACGGAGTCTTGGGTATTGAAATTAAAGTGAATCGAGTTGGTATTGCCCGCTTCGTCATTCCAGAAGGACATCGCCAGTGGCGCGCCAGAATCGAGTGCATCGAAGAAGAATTCACGACCGGTTGCGTCTTTGATGTAATCAATATCTCCATTTGCCAGCGCGAGATTACGGGCTTGGTCATCTTGGTAAGACACCCCGATGACCTCATCAATGTAGGGGAGTTGATTGCCTTCGGTGTCAACTTTAAAGTAGTATGGATTACGCACCATATTCATCTCGGTGCTACCGCCCAGTACACTGGTTGGAACCCATGGGAAGAGCAGCGGACGTTCCAAATTGTTGAAGTAGTTATTGGTATCTTCGGTGGGGCCAGAGGCTTTTATGTTGAAGAGGCTCACCCAGTCTTCGGCACCCTCGGTTCCTGCCACAAGCTCATCAACATTGGGATTGTAGTCCTTATGGAACTGTGACAAATAATGTTTCGGGAACCATGTGATGTGACGACCATTCCATTGTGGGAGGGTGTACAGGAACGTACCGTAAGGATTAGCAAAGATGAACTTTACCGTGTAATCATCAATTTTCTCAGCACGGAAATCCTCAGCACCTTCACGGGGTAACCAGTCTGCGCTTGGACCAGCCGGCGATATTTCTTCATTGAATAGAATGTCATCAATGTAGAACATGATGTCATCGGCAGTGAAGGGTGCGCCGTCTGACCATTTCATCCCCTGACGGAGGTGGAAGGTGTATTCACGCACATCGTCACTGACGTCCCAGCTTTCGGCAATGTTAGGGACAACACCAGAGAAATCAGGGGCCCACGAGGCGAGGTTTTCCCAACCTGTCACATACCACATACCACCCCAACCGGGATTATTCCCGACGAAACCCATGCGCATCGCCCCGCCGTATTGACCAACTTCTTTGAAGGGTTCTACGACTCGCGGATTCGCTGGCAAACGCTCTTCAAGGGGGGGTAGCTCTCCGGCTTCAACCATGGCGGTTAACATTGGAGATTCGTGATAGGTTCCCTGCGCCTTTACGGGGTTACCAACAGGGACCAAAAGTAATATGGCAAAAATATAAAGACAGATTTTCCGCATTTCAAGCTCCTAAACTTAACGTGCTTAATATGTATGAAATTGTGTAATACATACGTGCTTCATGTCTTTTTCAGACTAGAAACCTAAATTTCTATGATTCTCCTGCTGGGTGCCTCCTTTTTTTAATCAGCGGATGTTGATTGGAAAGCCAAAGATAGGACGAGATCAGGTAAATACCTGTATGTATGGAAGATGGCGAAGTTATGGTGAACTTGAATTGACGCTCTGACAAATGCACCGCAGGCCGCTAGCCAACTGACAGTTGAATAGAAAACCCCGGCTGTCTGGTCAACAATATGAATGGTAAGGTTTTTCAACCCAACAACTTTGTGTTGCTTCATAAGAGCGCCTCATTATTGCAAGCGCTTGCAATTTTTACTAAAAAAATATTCCCGTATTTTATTGGTAAGAATATCTATACGATACTCTATTAGTTGTGCGCCAAAACAAAAAACTTTGCAAGCGTTTGCAAAAAGCATAACATGGAAAATGATATTGTGTCAAGCATTTGCCACAAAAGTCGTAGCCTAATGCTCAGCAGGTAAGTGTGAGGTGAACTTCTTCAGGCTAAGATTCACTATTTATGGCATAACAAAACGAGCATGTCTAACCTCTGCCAAATTCTGAATTAACTTTGGTCAGGCAAAAGATATGCTCGCGGGTATAGCGATAGATTGAATTGCGGAGTTGCGATTTTGAACTAAAACTTAATTATGAATTTTGTTTCTGGGCACGTGCTTCACGATAAGCCTTTGCATCAAATCGCCGACGTTCGCCCTCCATTTGGAAATCAAGCCGCTCAACCCCCAAGGCTTTCAAAACTGCCAGTTCAACGGGGGAGAAATCTTCCATATTATCTCGATTGAAGTTCATCGGCTCTTTTAATGCCACAGGGGGATTGGTGATAAAACGAGCTTTGCCGGAATGGTTTTGTGAGGACGCATGAAGCATAAAGGGATGCATAATGACGACATCACCGGCTTTTCCGGTTAGCTCACGAAAGTCTTTGCATTCATGAATGAAATTACCAAAACCGCCCTCAAAGGGGTGTAAACCCTCGCGGTTGTTGTTCAAATATTCGGCGACAGGCTTAATTGAGTCGCAGGCCATAAAGGTTCCCCCACCCCTCGGTTCAATGTCGCGCCAAACGACGATCAAAAGCAGGCCCTGTTCAGAGCTATCCAGAAAATGCCAGAAGAAATCACCATCCTTGTGCCAGCCGCCAGACTCTGGAGATGGGGCAATCCATTCTCGGTCAGCGCCGAGTTTAAAGTTGATAATATAGCCATCACCCCAACGTACAGGCGTTTGAACACGATCTTCTCCACCCAGCAAATCACAGATAGCGCCATAAACTTTAGGCGCAAATTCTTTTACATCAACATACTCCTTATTTGGCAAATGGATTATGGGTTGTTCCCACGTTGTGGGGTCATCTTCCCTATATCCAAGCCGCTCGAACGCAGCAGAGGTTGATTGCGCGGCAAAGTTTGTATCAAAACAATTGGTTAAGTGGACAAAACCATAGTCCAAAAAATGTTGAACTTCTTCTGGCGACAACGTTGTATAGCCCATGTTCTTATCTCCTGAAAAGGATTTTCAATAGTTTTTATCAATCTTTTTGCAAGCGCTTGTAAACCGATCTATACTATATCCAATTACATTAGATTCGTCTATAAACTTATCTGCGAGACTCAACTATGACATTTCATAATCCGATATTGCCGGGCTTTTATCCTGATCCGTCTATCTGCCGGGTTGATGAAGATTACTATCTGATAACGTCAACTTTTGAATATTTTCCGGGACTGCCCATTTTCCACAGCCGCGATCTGGTTCACTGGCGACAGATTGGGCATGTCATACATCGTCCATCGCAGCTAAATTTAGACGGTCTGGCAAATTCAAAAGGCTTATATGCACCCACCATCCGTTTCCATAATGGCCTCTTCTACGTCATCAACACGCTGATTCCCAATTTCAAAGACCCAACGCCGCCTTATGGCAATTTTATTGTGACAGCCACCGATCCAGCAGGCCCTTGGTCTGATCCCTACTGGCTGGAGGATGCACCGGGGATTGACCCATCTTTATTGTTTGATGATGACGGGCGAGTATGGTACACGGGGAATCGGATTCCACGAACGGGCGAATCGGATCATGGTCATCGGGAAATCTGGCTTCAGGAACTAGACCTGAACTCAATGCAGCTTATTGGAGAAAAATATGCGCTGTGGGATGGCGCGGCCAAACGAGCCATTCACCCCGAAGCCCCACACCTATACCACATCGGGGATACCTATTATTTGATGATTGCAGAGGGTGGCACTGATGCCTATCATGCCGTCACTATAGCCCGCAGCAAAACTGTCACCGGACCCTATGAATCGTGTCACCGTAACCCAATTCTCACACACCGTCATAAAGGCTATTTTTCAGAGATTGCGGCGACAGGGCACGCCGATCTAGTCCAGACCCAAAATGGTGAATGGTGGATGGTTGCCTTGGGTGTCCGTCCCTACAGCACACCCTTTGAACCGGGCTACCATTACAATCTGGGGCGTGAAACGTTTATGGCTCCGGTTACGTGGGAAATGGATGGCTGGCCTGTTGTTAATGCGAGACGTGGTGGCATCGAATCGGAATTCCCGTCGCCCAATCTGCCGCCTCATCCCTGGCCTGAACAACCTGTCCGTGATGATTTTAACGTGGACACATTAGCCTTTTGCTGGAATTTCTTACGCAATCCTCGCGAACAGTTTTGGAACCTGACAGATCGCCCCGGTCATTTGCGTTTGCGTTTGCGACCAGAGCAGTTAAGTGAGTGGGTAAATCCTAGTTTTGTGGGGCGACGACAACAACATATCAATTTTGTCGCTGAAACGTTGATGGACTTTGCGCCAGAGAACGAACATGAATGTGCCGGGGTCGTTGTCTATCAAAACAGTGATCAGCACTTTCGTTGTGTGGTGTCCCTCAGCCATGATACACGCATGATCTCGCTCACAAAACGTGACAAGAAGACAGAAACACAACTCGCCGAAATGCCACTCTCGTCCAATCCTTGCTATCTCAAAGTGACCGCCCAAGGACAAGCCTATAGTTTTTTTGTCAGCGAAGATGGCAAAGAATGGCATCCCGTTGCTGAAAATGTAGATGGGCGTATCCTCAGCACAACGGTTGCAGGCGGATTTGTTGGAACTTATATCGGCCTATATGCCAGTAGTAGTGGCTTACCCAGCCAAAATATTGCTGACTTTGACTGGTTTGATTATCGGGGAGTCTAAAAGGCTTGTCCGAGATATAGCATCATGCAAACGATCGATCCTGAACAGGTTGGAATTTCAGCCAAGCGACTGACTTTTCTCGATAAGGCTCTGCAACGCTATGTTGACCAAGGCAAAGTGGCAGGCATTGTTGCGGTGTTGTCGCGGCGTGGACAGGTTTTCCATGCCAGAGGTTATGGTGCTACTGATCTCTCAACCAATCAACCGATGCAACCTGACACCCTAGTTCGGCTGTGGTCAATTACAAAAGTGATCACGACGGTTGCCACGCTGATTTGTTATGAACGTGGTGATTTTGTGCTAGACCAACCCATTGCGGACTTCATTCCCGCGTTTGGATCAAGCCTTGTCTATGCTGGCATGGAGAGGGATGAACCCCGTTTTGTCAAACAGGAACGCCCCATCACCATCCGGCATTTACTTACCCATACAGGCGGAATCCCATCAGGGTTTGGTGGAGCAACTGAGCCGCCTGAAGGAATGCTTCGCGCCAAGATCGAAGCATTGCAAACGTCACCTGTTTCGGTGGCAGAGATTGTGGAAAGCATTAGCCAAGTCCCGTTGGTTGCTCAACCGAATACGCTTTGGCGTTATGGTCAATCGTTTGAAATCTTGGCGCGTCTGATCGAAATCACCTCCGAATTACCATTTGCTGACTTTTTACAAACTTATATTTTCGATCCACTAGGAATGACGGACACAGGTTATCTTATCGGGGATAACCGGATTGATCGTTTGAGCACATTTTATAGAAAGGCACAGGATGGTAGCCTGTCGCTTTTGGAAGCGCCACGTCAAAGCGTTCATTACACATCAAATGGTCACAGGCCACCCGGACAATGGCAGCATGGCGGGGCGGGCCTTGTGTCAACAGCATGGGATATTCAACGGCTTGGTAATATGCTGCTCAATCGGGGCACACTCTCTGAGGCATACATTCTCGCGCCTAACACCGTTGATCTCATGACCAGTAACCACCTTCGGGCTGATCTACTACCATATCACTTCCCGAATGCACAGCCAATCTACGGCTACGGACACGGTCTGGGTGTCCACACCTTGATGGATCGCGGGCTGGCGGGAACACCTTGTGCAACCGGAGAATACTGGAAGGATGGGGGTTCTGGAACTTTGCTCTGGGTTGATCCCCATTATGAACTCGTGGGCACAGTTTGTTATCAACTAGACCCCTTTTGGATTTACCCGATCTTTGCAACGACCAAAGCACTCACCTATCAGGCAATACTGGGCTTAGTTATGTGAATGGTAGATGAGGTTATTTGAGAGTATGCGCTAAAGAAAGTAGTCACTAGGTTCAAAAAATTCCTTCTCTTGCTTAGGGAGCAACTTTAAAAATGACAAAAACAGAAATCACAATTGACCGCAACAAAGCAGGCCAACCTCTTAACCCATATTGGAAGGTGTGTGTCGGTGGTGGACGGGTTGCAGAAGCCTTACGCGCAGATTTCCAAAAACATCTGGAGCTTATCCAGCGCGAGATGCCTTTCGACTATCTGCGAATGCACGGGTTATTTCATGAAGATATGATGGTCTATCGAGAGGAAGGCGGCCAGCCCATTGTGAATTGGCAATACGTCGATCTTGTATACGACCACTGGCTTTCTATCAATATTCGCCCCTTTGTCGAACTTGGTTTCATGCCATATGATCTTGCAAGTGGCGAGGAGACAGTTTTCTGGTGGAAAGGCAACATTACCCCGCCTAATAATTGGGAGCGCTGGGAATGGTTTATTCAACAATTTATCCGGCACATTATCGAACGCTATGGTCAGGATGAAGTACGGTGCTGGTATTTTGAAGTCTGGAACGAGCCAGACCTGTTTTTCTTTTGGAAAGATGCGGATTATGACGCTTATTGGGAGTTGTATAAACGGACCGTACGTTCTATTAAGCAGATTGATGCCTCTCTCAAAGTTGGTGGCCCGGCAACTGCGTCGGCATCTGCTGGCCCCGGTATAGCATCGTGGGGCGATAAGTTTCTGAGTGCGTGCCGCGAAGAAAATATACCGATTGATTTCTTCTCAACACATCCCTATCCCACCAATCATCCATTTGATGCAGACGGTACTGGCTATATGACGTGGGATGGGCCAGAGCGCCTCATGGTTGACCTGACTGGCTATGAAAAAACGCTTGAGGAAAACGGTTTTTTACATCTCGAAAAACATTATACCGAATGGAGTAGTAGCCCAAGTCCGCGTGACCCCGTTCACGATACAGCATTCCTTGCACCCTTTATCGTACAGAACAACTTAGCCGGACATGGTCATGCCGATTCTCTATCGTTTTGGGTTATCAGTGACATTTTTGAAGAATCGCGTGCGGGGGATATCCCGTTTCATGGTGGCTTCGGTTTAGTTAATACGCAGGGGCTGAAAAAACCCTCCTATCATGGCTACTGGTTTCTTTCCCGATTGGGGGACGAGATACTCGATATGGACGATTCATTCGTTGTGACGCGCCATACAAGCGGGAAAATCTCGGTTCTGGTATGGAATTATTGTCATTACACTGACGAGGCAGCAAGTGATCACCGTTTTGTCGAACAGGCTACTGGCACACGCCGACTTTACGATATGTTCGTACAAAAAGCGGCGAAAGAATTTACCTTGAATTTGCCGGGATTTGAGCGGAAAGTCCGGGTTCAGACCACCCTTTTTGACCGTGAACATGGCAGCGTTCTGGATGCTTGGTTTGATATGGGATCGCCGGAACAGATTCTGCGTGAAGACCTTGATATACTCCGGCAAAAGATGGAACTGAAGCTGAACGTCGAATATCTTTCGCCTGCTCCAAATTCGTTGACCTTGAACTTAACAGTGCAACCGCATGGGGTAACGCTCATAGATATTTCACAAAGTGCTTTCTCCTAAAGATGATTTTAGAACCCCTATATGCTAAGGCAGAGCGAACGTTATTGGCTGTCGAATGGCGTTGGGATAAACGATCGTCTTATTGCCGCCGTCTGTCAACGCTTGTAAGTACCCATCCATACCCGCAATCTCAAACATGCGGGTATCTCTTTATGGGCTTCCCTCGTTATTAAACCTGCTGATTGGATTGAGTGACTGGCTATCGAAAGCTATCAACATTTAAATGAGGCTACCCACAACCTGCCTTACAGATTTTGGCAAGAGTCTCGACCTGGACAACGCGAACGGGCAGATTATTGTCACTCCCCATCAGTTGAAGGAAAGACCCCTATGAGGATTTTGAAATGCTGGCTGTCCACAACTACGTGGATACGGCGTTCTAGGCAGACACTAAGTTGTATGCACGCTTGTCCTGTCAGTGCCGAGATTAAAATCCCCAGAAATAGCGATTTAAAAATCCCCAGCTTATAGAAAAGCGGGCAGACTTAGAGGCCAAACAGGATAGTCCCCTGCAAGGCAACCAAGGAGGCCCGCGATGTTACAAGTGGAGGA
>JACRBG010000040.1 GCA_016234595.1 Chloroflexota bacterium
CCGCATGAATCGTTGTGCGAACCAATCCCGGGTTTGAAGCGGCGCTATCGTTCGCGTTCGCCGGCGATGGCATTGGGGCTAACTGACCATGTGTGGTCTGTTGGGGAATTGCTAGCTTATCCGTTGGTTCCGGTGGAGTCAGCGGCCTAGTCATTTACGCGAGTAAGGAAGAATGACCTAACAACCTTGCCAAGTTGGGGGAGGGGGGCACTTGACCCTGTGGTACTCCCCACTGATTGGCGGCACTTTCTGCCTATGTGAGTACCCCGAAGGCATCGTGCGAATTATCCCCCAGTCCCCTTTGTACGACCCGTTATTGGCTTGGTCTTCACTTTGGTATTGAGGTGCAGTCCTTTCTATGGCCTGCTCATCGCGCTTTTTAATTTCACATCAGGCGTATGAACTAAAAAACGAGCTGGGGATTTACGATAACCCTAGCCCATATCAGTTCAAAAATAAATGCAACTGACCGTCGGGTGTGGTTTCGACACGCAGCGAACGCAACTCTTTTCCGGCTGGCCCGCGTAAGACCTTGCCATTTTCGCCGAAATGAGACCCATGGCAAGGACAGATAAAACCGTCCGCTTTCTTTTCGACGGTACAGCCAAGATGGCTACAAATGAGGCTTAAAGCCGAGAATCCATTCTCATCATGGATCAACACAACGGGTATTTGGGGAAGCAATGTACGAGTCCCAACAGGGTATTCCAGAGCCGCCCCTATATCAAACACAGTTTGAGGCGGTGAATTGGTTGGGGAATGCAAAAAGCGAATAACCGTATCCAAACCCAGCAAGCCACAAGCGGTCAATAATGTAGTGGTGATTAGCTTTAGGAAGTCACGACGAGGTATCTCAGGCATCAGGGCTCAAATCCCATATTAGGCAAAAACTGATGTTGTTAACGTTCTTCTGCATGACATTGATGGCAATACTTCGATTCCTGTTCATCAGGGTTTTGTTTACACTGGGTGCCCATTACAGGGCGAAAAGTGAATTGTTGGTGGGTCACTTTACCTGTCATCTCATAAGTGCCATCTGGCAAGACATGAGTATTCCACAACGGCTCGCCTGTTTCACTCATGAGAATGGTGTCGCCAACCTGCAAATCTACCACCGGATTAAGAAAAGCCAACCGGAGGGCAAGATCATCCTCACTAGTAATAGTATAGGTTTGGGGCAACTCATTCAGCGTGCCATGACAGGTTTTGCACTGAATGTACTGGATTTCACTTTGATTGGAGTGCAGATCGCCATCACCCATTGCTTCTGTGCGGGTATGGCAGTCCACACAGTCCAGCGTCCACTCACAGCGGGTAAATTGTGCAATGGGTTGATAGTAATCATGTAGACGGTCGGTGGGTTGGTCGGCCCGTTCCACAAATGTCATGGAGCGCAAATCGTAGTTGCCGCGATTATGGCAGGTGTTGCATTGGGTGTAGGGGATCGCTGTCGTTAGGCCGTGGGTTTTTCCTTCAGGGAAACTTTCCACGTCAGGTGTATGACAGGCAGCACAGCCTGTCAACCGATCAAAGTGATCCCCTTCACGTGGTGCGGCACTGATATGGCAGGTTAGGCAGTTCTTGCCAAAGGTCTGGATGCTAGGATTATCTTCTTTGGACGACTCAAAGGCATCGAGCGAAGTTATTCCAGTAGACGTCTCATTATCTATAACAGCAAAAGCGCCAAAATGAGCCTTTAAATCAGGTTGTGCGCCGAAAGTATAGAGGATGTTGGCAATCGCGCCGGTATAAGTCGCTTGAATACTGGTCATTACCCGCTGGATATGATCGCGTGATGCTTGTGGGCTACCGCTGTGGCAGTCACTCCCGCCACAGGACAATTCTACAACGGACAAAGCCGAGGGATTGGCACCACCCCGCAAGGTGCTATGGGCTAGATTTTTATCGAGGGCCAGACGTTCACCCCCATGACAAATCACGCAGCCAAAAGATTTGATCGGATGCGATGTACTAATTTCCGGTAAATCACCATGACAGGTCAGGCAATATTCGGTCTGACCCGTTAGGCTAGGGGTAAGGGCGACAGGATTGGTACGCTGGAAAACAGCCCACACGACTAATAACGAACCGATCAATAGTAGTCCGGCGGCAAGGGCGGTCAAACGACGTGTTGTGTCCATCAAACACCTAGCAGGGTTAGCCCCAGCACCAGTACCGCAATCATGGTTAGGATAAGGCGTGCCAACCAATTGGATTTGGGAAACCAACGTCCTAGCTCGCTCTCGTGGGGGTGGGGGAAAATGTATGGAATCAAAACTAGAACAGTAAGAGTTGCTAATGGGGCCAACACACCCCACAAGAATGGGTCGCCCCATTTAAGCATCTGCTGCACCCAGAGAAAGAACCACGGCGCTCTTGAATCGCTGGAAAATGCTGTAATTTCTTCAATCGGCGCGGCGATTGGGGCAGGAGCAAAACCAGCCACAACAATTAACACTGTGCTTGTCAGTAGCATGGCGAGTACCTCGCGGCGTACCAATTCATAGCGGGTAATCCGTTGTAAATCGGTACGCAGGCTGGGAGGCGGAACCGCAATACCCCCATCGCGCCGCACTTGAAAAATGTGCCATCCCATCAAAATCACAGCAAGCAATGTTAACCCAAAAATGTGCCAAGCATAGAAGCGAATTAGGGTAGCGGAACCGGGCTGACTTCCACCGATGAGAATTTCGTACAAATAGTCGCCCATCAATGGAATTGTTTTGAGTAAGTTTGTGCCAACGACCAGTGCCCATTGAATGCCCTGATCCCAGCGCAGGATGTAGCCGGTGAAGTTGATCAGGACAACTATCACAAACAAGGCCAAGCCCAAGAGGTAGTTAAAACGGCGCGGTGGTTTGTAGGCCCCTGTAAAGACAATACGTATCAGATGGACGGTCATCAAAATCATCAAAAATTGTGCTGCCCAGTAATGGACATTACGGATTACTCCCCCCATCGTTACATGATAAGTGATGGTTTGAACTGAATGGGCTGCCTGATCGGGGGTGGGTGTGTAATAAAACATTTCGAGGGCGCCAGTGATAATCAAAACCAACACCAGAAATACGGCAATACCCCCTGCTCCTAGCGTATAGCGCCACTGAGCTTGTGGGGCGGGGATAGTGGGGGGATGAAGGTGATGGAAAAAACTGGGGCGCATAAGATTAATGAGCGCTAACAAGCTTGGTAGCCAAGCCACGCATCGTATCATTTTGGGATGCGTGACTTGTTGAGTGGGCAAATCAGTTAGAAGAATCCATGATATGGACTAAACGCTCACTAGGCGGGCATCTTCTGGCTGAATGATCTCTCTTGGGGACGGCTTGTATGCGATGGTCTCCTCATAAACTGGGAAGTAGCGAGCAACTAAGGTGTAAACAGTGATAAGTCCTGACACGACGCCGACCAAAATAGCCACTTCCATCCAGTGTGGGGTATAGGTCTGATGCGAGACGGATTTCATGGCGAACCACGTGACATCGAAACGGTTTAGGATTACGCCACCCATCACCAAGAATGCTCCCAACATGGACGCTAAACGATTATACCGTACCCTCTCATAAGCAAACAGGATGATGGGGATGATGGCCCCGACCACAAGTTCTGTCCAAAATAGTGTGCTATAGCGCCCACTACTCAATAGGCCACCCGTCTCGTTGGCAATCACTAGTTCCCCAAATTTCAGAACAAGATAGAAGGCCAAAATCCACGGGAGGAACCAACTTAGGGTGGCGAGGGTTTTTCGTTTGAGGCTGCGACCAAATAGCCAATAGCTAACGGTTGCCCCTGCAATAATCATGGATATCCCGGCAGCAAAAGAGCTGACAAGGAAAAACACTGGCAGTAACATGGAGTACCAAAGCGGATGTAAACGAGGGGACATAATAACAAACATTGTTCCCAGCGACGACTGGTGCATTGTGGATAAGGTGACTCCCACAATTACAATCGGGATCGTGTATTTCTTGATGACGTTAAGCATCCACTTCCAGCGCGATTTTTCCAGTAGGACAGGGCTAAGTTCATAGAAGAGAATGGTGGAGTAGGCCGCGATGCACCAACTTACTTCCAATAGGGCTGAACTAAAGTTTGGGTGGGCGAACACATTATAAAAACGATCCCAGCGCCCTAGATCGAACAAGAGAATCACCAAGACTGAGCTATATCCTAGCAATCCTGCGAGAACAGTGGGACGCACGGCGGGATGAAGGGCTTCAAACTGAAAGACATAAACCAATGCGGCAAGTGTGAATGCTCCACCCGATAGCGCCACTGTTGCTAGATCGAAGCTGATCCAAATACCCCATGGAAATTCTTTGCTTAGATTAGTAGTTGCGCCTAGCCCTGCATACATGCGATAAACACCTACGGTAAGACCAAAGGCGGTTAATGCAACCAGCAAGTAGACGAACTTTGGCATGGTACGTAGTTCATGAAGCAGTTTTCGAAACATGGTTATTTACCGTCCTCTTCAGTATGACTGGCTTTGGTTTGTTCTGCTTCTTGACGCTCTTTGGCGGCCTCTTCTTTGAGATGTTTGATGGTCAGATATGTACCCGACAACCCAACAAGCATCGCACCAGCCACCATTGGCGTACCTTCCGTGACTAAGCGATTAGAATATGCAGGGGATGTAGTGCCAGCCTCCGGAAAACCAAGCTCCTCAAATGGGACAGGCGAAATATATAGGGTAGCGGTGCCGCCGTTTTCGGTTTCACCGTAGACATGCTGCACATATTTATCGGGGTGTTCGGTAATGAGACGATGCGCTTCGGCCAACATGGTTTCGTAGCGACCAAAACGAATGGCATTTGTGGGGCAGGTCGCGGCACAGGCGGGTTGCTGACCTTCTTCTAAGCGTGAGAAACACATATCACACTTGACTACCAATGGAAATCGTTCATCCCATTCATAATTGGGGACTTCGAAAGGGCAGGCATACATGCAGTAGCGGCAACCGATGCAAATGTCCTTATTGTAGGCGACTATACCGTCGTCCGTTCGAGTAAGGGCGCTGACAGTACAGGCGGAGACGCATGAAGGGTCTTTGCAATGCATACAATGATAGGGAGCCGTAAAGCGCTTCAAATCGGGATAGTTGCCCGTAATGCCCGTTTCTTTAATCCAGATACGGGTGCTGTCCATGGAGACTTTGTTCTCAACACTACACGCCACCATACACGAACGGCAATCAATGCAGAGTGAGGCGTCAATCAAAAAACCGTAACGCGGAGATTTAGAATGTTCTGCCATGACTTAGGCCTTTCTTACCGTCACGAATGTTTGACTGAGTGCCTGGCTCCCACTAATGGGATCGCTGTAGGTTACGTGCAGCACGGAATCGCTTGCGCCAATCCCAAACGCCGTAGTCAATCCTTTGGAAAGATGTCCATAACCGGGAGGTAAATAAACACAATCCGGACGGATGGCAGGTGTTACCTGTAGATGAATGTGGACTTGCCCCACCTCACTGGTCACTTCAACCCAATCGCCGTCAGCAAGATTGCGTTCGGCTGCAATGTTGTTGTTTATCCAAAGGCGGGGTTCGTCAGAATACTTGTGCAGCAGTTGATTATTCTGTGTACCAAATTGAGTTGACTGAGCTACTTTGCCCGTGAGCAGATAAAATTGTCCTTGGGGCGGCTCCGGTGGTGCTTGCCATGTGGGGACAGCCGGAAAGTTGACGTTGGCAAGCGTCTCGGAATAAATTTCTATCTTTCCACTCGGCGTGTTCCACTCGAAGCCGGGGTCATCGGCTGGTGGGAGTTCCGCGTAGCCTTTTGACCTCACCTCTTCCAGTGTGACCCCAAGTGGGGCTAATTGCTGACGGATGTAGTCTTCTTCATCTTCATATTGGAAATAATCCCCTAGGCCGAGCCGTTCGCCCAGTTGCTTGTAAATCCATAAGGCTGACTTAGCATTCCCCTGCGGCTCAATGACCGGCTGACGCAGAAAAACCCTATCGCCTACAGGGGACAGGGGATCGTAGCGCTCAAGATAGGACGCTTCGGGTAGGACGACATCCGAGAACCATGCAGTATCGTTCATAATGATGTCGACGGTAGCGATGAAATCCATTTTCTCGAAGGCCGCCAATGTTCGAGCGCGGTCGGGTAGCGACATGACCGGATTTTGACGGGAGATAAACCAACCATGCGCTTGGTAGGGTTCGCCTGACAAGATACTTTCACGTAATTCCTGAAAAACACCCAACTTTAATGGCACGACTGGGTAGCGTGAGGGCACACCATCTAAGCGCTGCGCCGAACTACGTGGATAGGGTGGCTGGGGCGGTGCACCTAGGGCACTACTTGATTCACCTCCACTCGCGCGCAGGGCCACATTCCAGTTTCCTACTAGGGTATTCAAAATCGTAATGGCCCGTTGGGTATGGAAAGAGTTGATGAAGTTGGACGTACGCCAGCCATTGTGGGCAAGGGCATGAGGTGCAGCCGCAGCAAATTCGCGGGCAATGCGGCGGATAGTTTCGGCGGAAATTTCGGTGATTGGTGCAGCCCATTCAGGGGTGTAGGTCTCGATTTCCTGCGCTAGGTGTTCAAACCCTACTGTATAGTCGTTTACAAAACTATGATTGTAGAGATCTTCGGTGACAATTACGTTCAGGAGGGCTAGATGAAACGCTAGATCGGTACCGGGTTTGATAGGTAGCCATTCAGTGGCTTTGGCGGCAGTTTTGGTAAAGCGAGGATCTAGGTAGACGACCTTCATCCCGCGTGCAATTCCGTCGCTCAGGGCACTCGTTTCGGAGGTTGAGATGGCCTCCATGAGGTTGCGCCCTGTCAGGATAACGTATTCCAACTGATCGTCGTAGATTCGTTCTGGTTCTTCCATACCATACGTCATTAGATTGGCGACAATCATGGCGTTAAAACATAAACTCCGCTGAGTGCCGTAATTCGGTGACCCAAAGGCATAGAGTATGTTTTCAAACTGGGGTTGACTTAGATTGTGCGTGGACGAAAAGACCATCGCCTCTGGCCCATAAGTGTCTTTGATGGCAAGCATTTTATTGGCGGTCAAGTCCAGCGCTTCGTCCCAAGAGGCGATACGGAATTTCCCCTCGCCACGTTGCCCCACTCGAATCAGCGGGTCGAGCACCCGGTCTGGGTCGTAGGTATTCATTACCCCAGATTGACCACGCACACACAAATGGCCTTTGGAATGGGGATGATCTGGATTACCATCCAATTTGACGACGCGCCCATCCTTTACTTTAGCAATTAAGCCGCACCGCCAGACGCACATCTCACACATGCTAGGGATATATCCGTCGCCATGGGCATTGAGCAATCCAGCATCCGTCGCCGCTTGGGCCACCATGGGCGGCAGCAACTGCCCAATCGCCAGTGTTCCCGCTGCCGCTGCGCTCAGTTTTAGGAAACTGCGCCTTGTTATATAGTGAGTCATGATACGCTTTCCTTGCGGTGCAAGCCCACACGATCAATCAGGTAAAACAAAAACAAAGACATCAGCGCGAAGAAGAGTACCGTCAAGTGCGGGCTGATATTCCAAGCATCCGGGATAACGATACTGCCCTTATTGGCAATCTTTGAAATTGAGGGAAAAACTTTTTGGTAAGTGAGGCCATAGATGCCTGCACCGACAAGGAAACCGAGGAGACCGGGAATTAAATAGTCGAGTTTCCCTTCCCCACTACCTGCTGCACAGGTGCCGGGACAATAGCCGCTGAGGGCCATCCCAACACCAAAAATTAATCCACCGATAATATTGCCCGCAATATAAGTGGCGGGTACATGGGGGAAGGTTACCCATCCCAAGCCCCGCATGGCATACACACCTGTCATGGAGACTACGAGGGCCGTCATCATAAACTTGAGTACCGCCAGATCGGTCAAACGGAATACGTTAACAATCTTGTGATACTTGGTCAGCCCCGCTTTGTTGAGCGAGAAGCCAAAGAAAACGCCTAAGACCAAAGCCGTTACATGGGTTGACATATTAGTATCTCCTGCGGTAGATCACGAGAGCCGTTACAATACCCGATGCGAACATTCCACCGATAAATAAGAAGGCGGCTGGTGCTAGGAGCATTCCACCAGAAATTGCTAGGCCACTTGTGCAACCCCCGGCGATACCGGCGGCATACTCGAGGATAATGGCCCCGATGAAAGCCAGCACCCAGCGTTTCCAAACTTGCTCACCAAAGATGCTTTTCCACTGCTCGTCGCTATTGAAGGCGGACTTTTTGCCCCATTTCAATGTGCCGCTTGTCGCCGCGCCTAACATTCCACCAAAGAACATGCCCACCAATAGATAGACACCCCACGTGATGCCGGGTGGCATAATGTAGTTGAAGTACAGATTGTCGAACTTCGCTGGTGCGATATGGTCGCCCACCATACCAGCCAAATTTTCAAACGCCCCCGATGCGCCTAGTAGGCTGTCACTAATCCAAACTGACAGAATGCCCACAACTCCAAGCAACGCACCCGCTACGTAAGGCGACCACTCATCGCGACGGATGTAATTAATGATTGATTTCATTTTTTGACTCCTCAGTTTGGGGTTCTGAGACCACTGCATCAATCAGACCGAGAACTTTTTCGGTTTTCTGGGGATTGGCGAGGATTTTCCTCAGAGCCTTGCGTGTTTGCGGCTTTAACTCGGTAAGGTTAGGCAGCATATCTACAACATCGGCTGGATATTCCCCTTCAGCTTTTTTGGTTTCACCCAGCGAAGTACTCATTTGTATCTCGTGTACAATGACGAAACCCCCGCCACCCACTACTAGTAGCCCAATAAGGGTCGCCAAAATGATATTGCCCCAATTGGTAGGGTGCTTGCCGAGCACAATTTCGTTGTAGCGTTCTTCGTAATCCACCGCATTGGGGTCATCCACCACAAGGCGATTATTTGCTGGTATAGAAATGCTCGTATTTGTAGTGTTTCCTGTTCCATCAGTCGTGTTGTCGGATTCAGTTGGAGAGGTTCCTTGATCTGAAGTGCCTCCGCCGCTATTTAGGTCAACCCCTAGAACACTGGCGTAAACTTGAGCGCGTTCAGTTAGATCATCCGAATGGCATAATTTGCAAGAGGCTTCGACATCTGAAAGCGGTGGAACCATACCCGTATGGGCGGCTTCCTGTTCCATTGTCTGTTGGTTACCTGCATGGCAGAGGTAACAGAAATCACCGAAGGCGTGGGATTCATGCCAACCGGTGCCATCACTATTGACAGGGTCTTGGCTCTGGCCTTCATGGCAACTTTTACATGAAGATTCCTGCGAGCCACACTGGGCTTCCGCCGGAGAGCTATTGAGTAAGAATTGGCTGGCCCCAATGAGAAGCAATACAAACCCACTAAAAATGAGAGTGGTCGAACATATTTTATGATGCATTCATTCCTCCTCGAGAGAAGTTTCAAGCGCATAAAGCCGAAAGCTAAGGTGAGGTTTTGTCGATAACGCTGGCGCGGTAGGCGATGCGGTCGCGCAAAACAGACCTTAAGATATCTAGTGCCTCGATAAGGCGCTGGTCAGCTAATTGATACTGGATACTTGTTCCCTGCCGGATAGTAGTGACCAGACCATGATCTCTTAAAACCTTCAGGTGGCGCGATGTAGACGATTGAGGAATTTGCAGTTCATTCATCAAATCTGTGACGTTGCGAGGTTTCTCATTCAAAGCATATAAAATCAGTATTCGCGTGGGTTCAACGAATGCTGAACAAAGGTCTGCTTGCATCTGTGATATTTCGCGGGCGAGGGCTTGGGTGTCCACACATATTTCCCTTGCAACACTATATCTGGATAACCGAAGATATCAATATCCATATATTAGAGTTATGAACCGAATATCAGCAGTATAGAGTGTCATGCAGAATACGTGAAAAATGTCACAAAGTAAGTTCGGAGATTGAATTAGATGGGATTGAGAGACGTATTTGTGGCGACGAGTGGCCCTCAAGGTGATTTTGATCCTTGTTCAATAAACCGCTATACGCCTCCCGCGAGGTTGCCAATACCTACGATTCGCTCGAAGCTGCCATCTCCAAGCCACTCATCCCTGCCAAACTGCCATATACAGAGTCAGGGCTGAAGCTGCTCTCATTATCCAGTGTAAGACTCTCAAGTCCATCAATGTGATAGTACGCCTCACCAGCACAGGCCCGACAAACAGGTTCGCCATTGACGATTTTTTCGCGCTCGTTGAGAATTTCTTCCCCGCAGTAGGTACAGTTCACCCGTATGCCGGGGCGACTGATAATCGCCTCCATCGAAATAGTGAGTTGAATAGGCTGCCAACAGAGGAGTTTGTTAGCAGGCAAGGTCTGATAAGCTGCTAACTGCGCGTGCCAGTGACTGCGGGCCGTAGGTTCTGCTTCAGCAGCATAACGGCGTGATTCAGGATGTGCCCAGACTCGAATCGCTTGGTTGGATTGTGTATCTACAAAAGTAGCCGCGACTTTGCCAAAATCCATCAAGCGAATTGTGCGGTGACCTAACCAGCAACCTGTTGCCACAGCGACACCGTCGGCAAAGCAACCATCTGTTTCCAAAAAAGTGAAAAGCCGCTTATCAGACTGGGGTAAATCCAGTTTTAGTACATCGGCGGCCAGCATACCCATACGAACACCGAGCACCTGCCGGGGACACAAATGGTTGTGTAGGGCGGCTGTTCTCGCCAAAAGCTCATCTAACGTTAACAACATCATCGCCTTAGCCTAGGTTAAAGTATTCACTGTATTTTTGATGATACGTGCTAAGTGTGGTTACGATAGTGATATTCAACATCACGTCAGAGTGACAAACTGCTATAACTAGCCGAATCATCACATCGGCAAGCTCATGATGTTGTAACACTCCTCTTGTCATCCAGAACGATTATATCAAGCCCCAATTGCGGCTCAATTCAACACAGCCTAGCTTCATTACAGGGCAAAATGTTTTTTGATGTGATTGCCATACTGACTAAAGGTGACTTATCTCACTCGCTTTGGTGATCTTTGTCCATTATTTGATCTATTTATTTGTGCAAAAATTCACATATATAAATATTTACAGAGGTTAATGTAATGGATTCACAGCTATTTCAAGAGATTGAGATGTTACACCAACGGATTTGCCAAGCCCTTGGAGATCCTAAGCGCCTGATGATTCTCTATCTACTGAACCAGCGTCCACGTAATGTGGGTGAACTGGCCCTAGAGCTAGAAACTCCCCAACCCACTATTTCACATCACCTAAAAATTCTGCGCGAACGCTCTCTTGTGAAAATGCGCAAAGAGGGGACTATCGCCTACTACACGCTGGCCGATGTCCGTGTCATAGAGGCCCTCGATCTCTTACGCTCGATACTACGAGATAGCATCGCTGTACAGGCTCAATTGGCGGAGTTTAGCGCTTTGAAGGCCGAACAGAATGATACAGAGTGAGTATTTTCCGCCCATGAAACGACCAACATAAAGGTTGTAGCAAAGCCAACGTCGTTGCCCGGTGTTGATGATCGTTTTTGGGAACATTTAATTCTGCACCTACTGAAAGCAAATCTGATGATGCTTTCTGAGGAAATTGAGTCTAGAGGCTTTAAGGAGTCAAACAGATGAAGAAGTTATTTTTGCTATTCCTATTATTCTCGCTGGTCATGCCAGCTTATGTGGGGTGGGCGCAGGATGATGCCGTTCTTGCTCGCCTACAGGTATATAACGCAAGTCTCCCCCAAGGGTATGGCGTTACTACAGTCGAAGACTTCAATACACTACTAGCCGAAAAAGAATTTATGTTGCTTGATGTTCGGGAAACATCCGAATATGAAGCGGGACATATTCCCAGTTCCTTTAACATCCCCATTCGGGAACTAGGACAAAATCTTGCTCTGCTGCCCGACCTGAACGCAAATATTATGGTGATTTGCAAGGGCGGTGGACGCGCTATGTTGGCGATGACTTCTCTCAATATTCTTGGCTACAACAATGCCAGAATGCTCAAGGGTGGTTATGATGCGTGGGCCGCCGCAGAAATGCCGACGACCACAGAAGCATTCCTGCCCGAATCCGGTGTAGCACCAGAAATTGATGCACCTGTTTTGGAAGCAGTGAATACCTACCTCAGTACTCTGCCAGAGGGTTTCAGCCTCGTTGCTCCGACTGACGTAGCCGTTGAACTTACTCAAAATCCGCCTCTCTTGCTTGATGTTCGCAAGCAGGAAGAACTAGATAAGGACGGCTATATCGAGGGTTCTCAGCACATTTGGATTAATGAGCTTATGAGCCACCTGAGTGAACTTCCAACCGACAAGAGCACCAATATTGTTGTCTATTGTGCTAGTGGCTTCCGCGGTGGGATGACTACCGTGATGTTGGAACTCCTCGGTTACAATAATGTTCGCAATATGTCGGGTGGTTTTGGTGCATGGAAATCCGCTGGACTACCCGTTGTTGGTGGGTTCAACCTCGATACTTATCTAAGCGACTATGTGGTTGCTCTGCCCGATTCGTTCAATGTTGTGACGGTAGACGAATTGGCAGCAGAACTAGCCGACGCCACCGAATTGACCGTCGTTGATGTGCGTACCCCTGATGAGTATGCAGAGGGGCATATCGAAGGCGCGATCAATATCCAACTTACCGAACTGACCCAGAATCTTGCTCTGCTGCCTAATCTTGACGAAAATATCGTGGTTGTGTGCGGCAGTGGACATCGTTCAGCTTTGGCGATGACGGCCCTTACCTTGCTGGGCTATACCAATGTGCGCAGTTTGGGTAGTGGCATGGGCGCTTGGACAAAAGCCGAACAACCAGTTACTGACGTGCCATTCGAAGTCGAAGCCAGCACTGCACCGACATTCCTCCCAGTTGTGTTTGACAAGGTGAATGCCTTCATCACCAGCATTCCAGCAAGTTACTATACAGTCAAGCCAGTGGATTTGGGTGTTGAGATGATGAGCAACCCGCCCGTTTTGATTGATGTACGCAGTGATAGCGAATGGGCCGAGGGCTACATTGAAGGCGCGATTCACATTCAACTACGCGACTTTATGGCGAATATAAGTCAATTGCCCCAAGACAAAACTGCTCCTATTGTCCTTTATGATAACCCGACCCATCGCAGTTCGATGGCCCTCGTCTTTTTGAAAATGATGGGCTACGAGAATGTGCGTGTTATGGGTGGTGGCATCAACGGTTGGACAGCCGCAGGGCTTCCGCTTGTTACTGAATAGAAAACGGTGTATTCCAATGAAACTCACCTGCAACTATTGGGTGTCTACAGAGTTCCGAAGAAAAGTTAGCGGTTCTAAATTCGCTTGATAGAGCAGGTGTTTTTCCAAAACCTAAAATTTGAACAGCGGCGCCCAGTCGCTGTTTTGCTGTAAGGGCCATAGGGAACCAAGTGTCACCCCATTAGCAATGGCGTAGCGCCGCTAAATTGCCGTCAGAGGGATAACTTCGTTAGATAGACCTCCTTGCAGCCAACCTCGTTGGGGGAGTCGGGCGCAACCGCCGATGATCGCGGCCTGTCGCATCAAACGCCGCTGCTCCCAGATAGCCCGTAAATCGGATACGGTGTCAAAGGGAATACCTGTCGGAGTCAGTTGAAATGAGCAGGCTTTGACGTGTTTATCGCTGGTAATGGATAGAAAATCATCGCCTGCGCCGCAATCGCCTGTACCAAAAAGACGGGGTACATCTGGCAAGGCATCTCCCCAACAGACATCCAATTTCAGTGTGACCTGTGAGCCTAACTTGGTATGGACTTTATTGAGGAAGGCCGAAAATTGGGCGTAATGTTCGGGTTGCAAATGCAGAGTGGGGTCGTCGCCTTTGTAACTGAGCAGCAGAAAATCGCGCACCCCCATGCTCAATAATTGCAGAAATTTCGTTTCGAGGATAGGCAGTTCAGCGGGGGTAATCAGCCAGTTGATGCCAAAACGGGCCTGACAGAGGGTGAGCAATTGGAGGGTATCGGCCCAATGGTTATCTTCATAAATCGAGACGCGGATTTGCCCATATTTTCCGGCGACGGCCTGCAAAAAATCCTCGGTTAGCAGCGTGCCGTTGGTGGTGAAATTGAGGCAGAGGCGGGTGGTGGCGTGGAGTTCGTTGATGAACTCGGCCCAATTGGGAAAGAGCATCGGTTCGCCGCCGCCAAAAGCCACCTCTAACACGCCCCATTCGTCAATCTCGTGGCAGAATTGGAGCAGGGTGTCATGACGCCACAGGCTGCGCGATTCGAGGTCGCGGTAGCAAAATGAGCAGGTCATGTTGCAGGCGTTGGTGATGGCGATGAGCAGGGTGCGCGGGGCAAGGCGGGTGAGATGGGCAGTTTCCTCGCCTTCCAGCAGTACATTGAGGCCCGTGTCGCGTTCAAAGAGGAGCATTTTGCCGTCGAGGGGGTGGGCCTGCCAGTTGAGGTCGCGTAAGGGCGGGGGGAGGTATGTTTTGAAACCACTATTTTGCATTGTCTGTGTCCTCTTAGCGCAATTTCTCCACGATAGTGTAATGGAGGGTGTGACAGCCATTGTCTTTCAGCCATGCGAAGAATGCCGGGATCCCTTGTAGCCCTATCCCAAAATATGCCTCTACAATCTCTAATTTCTGCTCATTTAAGAGTATTTCCTTCGCACCCATATAACCTGCTGAAAAACGTGCACCCACAATCAGCATTTTTTCGTCGTCTGTAAGGGCAGGCAATCGTTCAAGCATTTGCTCTAGAAGTTTGGAATATTGGACTCTGTATTTAATGGCTTCTTCGCTCTGAAAATCATGCTCATTCATTTTGTTACGCAAAGATTCGTTTTCACGAAAGTAACGTAATTCGGCTTTTTCTCGATCCGAATAAATTTGATCTAAACGTTCGAGTTCATCTATGTTGGGTTGCTTCTCGCCTCTAATGTACCCAATCCAAGGAATAGGGTTTTTATGAAGGAATTCTTTTTTAGCAGCAAGATAGTCTCTGATAATTTTAAGGACTTTATCGGCGGCATCGGAATTTAAGAAATGGCATGTGATATTCACCATGATTGACGTATTGCCCAATCCGCTTTCCGCACTGACTTTTGCCCCCAATTTAAGCAATATCTCATCAAACGGTTCTTGACCAGCCCATGTTTCACCTTCCCCTAGAATGACATAGTTCTCAAATGTTTTTATAGCATTGAGCGATCTCTCAGATTCCAGCCATTCATGATGATTTAGCCACTCAACTCCCCATTGTTGCCCAACCTCTATTTCAATCGGGGTTGCTTCAAATGATTCCCAAATTTCTTCGGCCCGTGCCATACGCCATTCAATGATAGGTTTTAATGATTGACGTAATTGCTCGGCAGCGTTTTGGGCGGCTTCTACCGATTCGAATTCACCGACCACCGTGAAGCTGTTGCTATGGTTGCTTGCGAACTGCTGCCAAATGGAGATACGCACGTTGAAAAAATCCCTTCGATTAGGGCTTCAAAATAATCTTGCCGAAGAAGTCATCAGCTTCCATTTTGCGGTGGGCGGTGGCGATGTCCTCTAGGGCGAAGGTCGGGCCGACGACGGCTTGTAATTTACCTTTGGCGATGAGGGCCATTACATCGCGGTAATCGGCAAACGTGCCCATTGTTGAGCCAATCAGGTTGACGCTGCGGAAAAAGAGATAGCGGTTGTCGAATTGGAAAATCGGGCCACCCGTGTTACCCACCGTAATCACCCGTCCGCCTTTACGAGCCGCACGGATACTCATCATCATGGTGGGAGCACCAACATTATCCACCACCACATCTACGCCCCGCCGATTGGTCATTTTAAAGATAGCCTTGCCCCAGTTTTCATCGGTGGTGCGATTGATGAGATGATCCGCGCCGAGAGCTTGGGCTTTGGCAAGTTTTTCGTCGGAGCTACCCACGACATAGACCTCGCAACCGACCAATTTAGCGATTTGGATGGAGGCCGTGTTGACACCACCGCCTGCACCGATAATCAGCACACTTTCACCGGGGCGGAGATTGCCACGCACAATTAGGCTATGCCATGCCGTCACAAAAACGAGGCCCGCCGCCGCACCTTCTTCAAAACTCATGTGGTCGGGCAAGGGGAGCAAATCGCGCTCTTTGACGACGATGTATTCACAATAGGTGCCGCCCGTGGTTTCGCCCAAAATGTGATAGTTCTCACAGAGATTTTCCATGCCCTTATCGCACCATTCGCAGCCCTCACAATCCACCGTGCCGGGGGCGATACTGACCCGCTGACCAATTTGCCAACGGGTGACATTTGGGCCGAGGGCATCCACCACCCCTGCGCCATCCGAGCCGAGGATATGGGGCAGGGGCAGTTTGAGACCGGGCCAGCCATCGCGCACCCAAATATCGAGCCGATTGAGGGCCGAGGCCATAATCTTGACCCGCACCTGACCGGGTCCGGGTTCGGGGGTGGGGTGGTCGGTAACGAATTGGAGGTTCTCAACAGGGCCGTGTTGGTGCAACAAAACAGCTTTCATGGGGGACTGTCCTTTTCTTATACTGTACCCATTAATTTTTTACGTAATTCTATCACTGGCCTGATACACTTACCGCAGTGTTTCGGAAACGGGCACTTCTTTTTGCATGTTTATGCGAGGAAACTCCCATTAAGAGCAGACTATCAAAAATTATGAGCAGAAATAACCCAACCCCACAAGACGAACCACTTGCTGAAGCGCAGGAAGAAATTATTGAAGCGACTTCAGAAGTAACTGAACAAGCGCCAGCGGAGACAGATACGGAATTGGAAAAGGTATTAGCACAGGTAGACGAATACAAAGTTGCCCTGCAACGGGAACGGGCTGATTTTGTCAATTATAAGAAGCGGGTCGAGCGCGAAAAAAGCGAACTTGGCGCGAACATTACAGCAAAAACCTTGCTGAATGTGTTGCCGATTATTGATGATTTTGACCGCGCAATGCAGGCTACCCCTGAAGACGTTAAAAGCAATGGCTGGATGACTGGGTTCAGCTTAATTCATAAGAAATTTCAAGATATGCTGCAAAACTTGGGTGTGGAACAACTTAACCCAGTAGGACAGCCATTTGATCCTAACTTCCATGAGGCTATTGGCAGCGACGACTCCGATGAATACGAAAGCGGGTCGGTGATTGAAGTGCTGCAAAAGGGCTATGCCATGGAAGGTAAGTGTATCCGACCTGCGATTGTGCGGGTAGCGAATTAACTATAACAAGGTGTTTTATGGCCTTGTTGCATTAGGTAGTAGATAGCAATCATTCCAAGCGACAAACTTAACGAAAAATAGGAGTACAACATGGGTAAGATTATCGGAATTGACTTGGGGACAACCAACAGTGCGATGGCGGTTATGGAAGGCGGCGAGGCCGTTGTTATCCCCAACAGCGAAGGGGCACGAACGACCCCCTCCGTAGTAGCGATTAATAAACAGGGTGAGCGCCTAGTTGGGCAAACTGCGCGGCGTCAGGCCGTGATGAATCCTGAAAACACGATTTTCTCGGTGAAGCGTTTCATTGGGCGTAAATTTGATGACCCGTTGGTGCAGAAGGCCGTTGCCACTGTGCCCTATAAGGTATCGGCAGGCCCAAATGGTGATATTCGAATTCACCTTGGGGGCCGTGACTATAGCGCCCCTGAAATCAGCGCGATGGTGCTGCAAAAACTAAAGGCTGACGCGGAAGCCTATCTTGGCACAACGGTTGATCGAGCTGTCATCACCGTGCCCGCCTATTTCAATGATGCGCAACGGCAGGCTACCAAAGACGCAGGCCGTATCGCGGGTTTGGAAGTGCTGCGTATCATCAACGAGCCAACCGCATCGTCACTGGCGTATGGGTTGGATCGCAAGAAAGACGAAACCATCGCGGTGTATGACCTCGGTGGTGGTACATTCGACATCTCGGTGTTGGATGTGGGCGATGGTGTGTTCGAAGTGCGCTCGACCAACGGGGATACTTTCCTCGGTGGGGACGACTTTGACGAACGCCTCATTAACTGGATCGCCGACGAATTTAAGAAAGAGCAGGGGATTGACCTGCGCGGTGATCGTCAGGCCCTGCAACGCTTGAAGGAATCAGCGGAAAACGCCAAGAAGGAACTTTCGACCACTCTTTCGGCTGAAATCAATCTGCCGTTCATTACGGCTGATGCCAGCGGGCCAAAGCATTTGCTGATGACCCTCTCACGCTCCAAACTGGAAGAATTGGTGCATGATTTGATGCAACGCACGATTGAGCCAGTGAAGAAGGCTATCTCGGACGCTAATGTCAAGATGGGCGATATTGATGAAGTGGTGTTGGTCGGCGGGATGACCCGTATGCCAGCCATTCAAAAGATCGTGCAAGATTACTTTGGCAAAGAACCCAATAAGAGCGTGAATCCCGATGAAGTGGTCGCGGTAGGCGCGGCAATTCAGGCGGGTGTGTTGGGCGGTGAAGTTAAGGACGTGCTCTTGCTCGACGTAACCCCTTTGACCCTGAGCATTGAAACACTGGGCGGGGTGGCGACGCCGTTGATTGAGCGTAACACGACTATCCCGACCAAGAAGAGCCAAATTTTCAGCACGGCCACCGATACACAAACACAGGTCGAAATTCATGTCCTGCAAGGTGAACGTCCGATGGCGACTGACAATAAAACACTGGGTAAATTCATTCTGGATGGGATTCCACCCGCGCCGCGTGGTGTGCCACAAATCGAAGTCACTTTCGATATTGATGCTGACGGTATTTTGAATGTGAGCGCCCGCGATAAAGCGACAGGCCGTGAGCAGAAGATTACCATCACCGCCAGCAGTGGCCTGCGGGAAGATGAAATCAAGCGCATGGTCAAGGAAGCCGAAAGCCATGCTTCGGAAGATGCCAAGCGTAAGGCAGAGGCGGAAACCCGTATTCAGGCTGAACGGACAGTCTTTACAGCCGAACGTGCGCTGAAAGATTATGGCGACAAGCTACCGGATGCGGTCAAGAAAGATGTCGAGAAGAAGACTGATGACCTAAAGAAGGCGCTTGAAGGTGGCGATGAGGATCGTATTCGGACGGCGAATGATGCGTTGGCGACGGCGATTCAGCAAATGGGCGCCAGCATGTATGAGCAACCGGGTGCATCTGGTGGGGATGACTTTGGTGGCGCAGGGCAAGGTCAACCCGGCGATGAAGATGTCATTGAAGGCGAGTTCAGCAACTAAGCCCCAGCGAGATTCGTAGAAATATGGGGTGGGTTTAAAACCTGCCCCTACAACAAAATGCGTCCTATCCATTTCGATAGGCGCATTTTATAATTTAACTCCCCAAGCAATTATCAATGAGGCGAATTCGATGCCACGCGATTATTATGAAATTTTGGGTGTAAGCCGCTCGGCCACTGCCGAAGATTTGAAAAAAGCCTTTCGGAATTTGGCACGGCAATATCACCCTGATGTAAATAAATCACCCGATGCTGAGGAAAAATTTAAAGAAATCAACGAGGCCTATCAGGTTTTGACCGACCCGGATAAGCGTGCGGCGTATGATCGTTTTGGTCATGCGGGTGTCAATATGGGTAGCGGTGGCCCGGGGGCTGGTTTTTCGGGCTTTGGCAATTTTGAAGACCTGTTTAGCGATTTATTCAACGCTTTTGCAGGTGGGGGACGGACGAGTGGTAGCAATGCTCGGCGTGGCCCTCGGCAAGGCATGGATTTGCGCTATGACTTGCATCTGAGTTTTGAGCAAGCTATTTTTGGGGATGAGATTGAAATTGACATCACGCGGCGCGAGGTGTGCGAGACCTGCACAGGTACAGGCGCGGCGGCTGGATCATCACCCAAAACATGCCCTGAATGTAAAGGCAGCGGTCAGGTGCGCCAAGCCCGCCAAACATTTTTGGGCAGCATTGTCAATGTGACTGATTGCCCACGTTGTCAGGGGCGGGGTCAGGTCATTGAAAATCCATGCCCCACCTGTCAGGGGTCGGGTCGTGAACGCAAACAGCGTAAATTGAGCGTTAATGTGCCGCCGGGAGTAGATGAGGGCTTGCAGATTCGCCTAAGTGGTGAAGGGGAACCCGGTGAACGAGGTGGCCCACCCGGCAATTTGTATGTGGTGATTACAGTTGAGCCACACGAAATTTTCCAGCGCGATGGGCATGATATTATTCTTGATATGTCCATCAATATGGTGCAGGCGGCGTTGGGTGATACATTGAGTGTACCAACAGTGGATGGTGACGAAGAAGTCCAGATTAAGCCGGGAACACAACCGGGGACAATTATGAAACTGCGCGGCAAGGGTGTACCTAAATTGCGGCGAGATGGCACGACAGCAGGGCGGGGCGATCAAGTCATTCGCTTGATGGTGGATGTGCCGACTAAATTGACCGACCGTCAGCGCGAACTGCTGCGCGAATTGGGCGAGTCGTTTGGGACAGAAGTCAAGCCCAAGACAGGAAAGGGCCTGTTTGAGAGAGTGGCCGATTTTTTTAACCCAGACTAATTTGGGCTGACCTTTGAAGCGCCAAATTCTGAAATACACGTGGTTTTTGCTCTGGGGTGGAGCGGCTGTTTGGGGTGGTTTGATTAATGGCTACCTCGGCATTCATGCGGCTTGTGGGGATTGTGTTCCGCCAGTAGCAGTTTTAAATCATTTTGCCCATTGGGTGACATTAGCGGCGACAGCCGTTTTTGTTTTTATAGTGCCCGTACTGGTTTTCATGAAACGATCACGGCGACTGAAATGGCTGATGGCTGTGTGGTTATTGCCGGGAGTCATTGCGTTCGGGTTGTGGTATGGGCCAGCGTTTTTACCCAGACCTGCACCGGATGTCGTGGGGGTGGAATTTACAGCTGCAACCTACAATGTGATGGGATTTGGGGCCGACGCAGCAAAAACATTTGCAGTTATTCAGGATATGAAAGCCGATTTAGTCGCCCTCGAAGAATTACGACCTGTTTTGAATGATCGCCTTCAAACGGAATTAGCCGATGAATACCCTTATCAAATTTCCCGAGTTGTACAAGGGCTTGATGGGTATGCATTATTGAGTCGTTACCCTATTCTCGATTACCACATTGGACTGGATGAAAATTCCGATTATCGCGGTGATACCCCTCGCTACGTACGTGCTCTGATAGATTTTGATGGACAAGTCGTAGTCGTATATGTATTCCACCCCACGATTCCTGATTTACCACCCCGACTCTATTTCCCCACGGCTTATAATGATGAAATTCTATGGCGGCAAGTTAAGGGCTTGGTGAATCTTATTCGGGCCGAAGATGCGCCTGTATTGGTGTTATGCGATTGCAATTCAACGCCACGCAGTCGTCAATATGCCTTGTTGAATCGCTATTTAGATGAGGTATACGGCGAACGCGGATGGGGATTCGGGTTGACGTTTCCCGCCGACCGCCCCATGATTAGAATTGATTATATTTGGCATAGCAATGATTTTGAGACTCTTGAGGCGAAAGTATGGTTAGAAGGTGGTACATCTGACCATCGGCCTTTATGGGCAAGCTTGATTTTGAAAAAGGATGATTCATGAATTCGCAATGGATTGAAGTGGCAATTGAAGTAAAGCCAGAAGACGCCGACGCGGTATCCGACCTGTTGCAACAATATGGGCATCAGGGGGTGGTGATTGAACGGGCGGGGTATTTTATCGAGACGTGGGAGGATGAAATTCCCCCGGTTGATAAATTGGAAGTGCGGGCCTATTTTGCAGCCGATGCCAGCGCCCCCGATAAACGCCAACAGGTGAACGACGCGCTGAGGTATCTGTTGGAGGGGCGACAGGTCAGTGAGCCGAGATTTCGTGTGTTGGACGAACAAGATTGGGCCGAGGCGTGGAAAGCCCATTATTTCCCTTTCCGGGTGGGGCGACGCACCTATATTTGCCCGCAGTGGATTGACCCCAATACATTGCCAGATCGGCGCGACGACGATGTATTGATTACGCTTGACCCCGGTATGGCTTTTGGAACAGGGACACATCCTAGCACGCAGCTTTGTCTGGTGGCGATTGAAGATTTGTTGGAGGGTCGCCCCGGCCTTGATGTGGTTGATTTGGGATGCGGGTCCGGGATTTTGAGCATCGCGGCGGCCAAACAAGGCGCGGCTTATATCTTGGGGCTGGATACAGATGCCATGTCGGTGGATGTGACCCTAGAAAACGCGACACTCAATGGGGTAGGGGATGTGATTCATGCCCAGCACGGCAGCCTTGAAAGTTTGCTCCATGCGGCCCGACGATTTGATGTGGCATTGGTCAATATTCTGTCTAAAGTGATTATCGAAATGTGTGGGCATGGCTTGGGGCAGATTATCCGACCCGGTGGCGTGGGTGTGTTTGGTGGGATTATTATGGATCAGGCGGGTGAGGTTGAAGATGCTCTGCGACAGACGGGTCTGGAACCCTATCTGCGCCGTCCGTCGGGGGAGTGGGTGGTGATTGAGGCGCGACGGCCTGTAGAATAGACCTCACTTTCAAAGTCATTGAATAAATAGGGAGGGTTTTTATGACCGAACCATCGCAATCTCTAATACATGTTGCCGCTGGGGAAGACCGATTTGGTGAGTATCGAGGGCTTGGGATTAGCTCGATTGCCTTTAAGGTGGTTCCACAGGACAGCAGTGGCCTCTTGATTCTTGAAAATACTTTCAAAGCGAAGGGTGGCCCGCCACGCCATTTGCATTACGAGCAAGATGAATGGTTCTATGCGGTTGAAGGGGAGTTTATAATCGAAGTGGGGTCGACAAGAATCCACCTAAAACCAGGGGACTCGCTTCTGGCGCCACATAAGGTGCCGCATGTTTGGGCCTATGTTGGGGATGCGCAGGGCAGAATGCTCATTACATTTATGCCTGCGGGTAAGATGGAGGCTTTTTTTCGAGAGGTGAACAAGGCCAATGCGATGCCCCCACAAGCCCCTGAACTGTGGCGGGCACATGGCATGGAATTGATGGGGCCGCCTTTGTCAGTGGAATGATATTTTGTTAGGTGGATGTCAGAACATGACAACCTAACCACCGATAGCCCTACTTCGCTTGCCAGTATATGCGGCGTCATCAACCCGTTGGTTACAAATTTCTAATATCCGCTAAGATAGCCTGACCTAATCAGTCAGGCTATTTTTGGTGGAGTTATTGTGATGTTTCGTATTGAGGCCGAGATGCTGTCGGATGTGGGGCGACGTCGACCCCGCAACGAAGACGCGATTGATCAGCGACTTCCTGCGACAGACGAAGCGGCCAGCGTATTGGGGCCGATTTTTGTGTTGGCAGATGGAATTGGTGGCTCGGTGGCGGGTGAAATTGCCAGCCGAGAAGCGGTAAGCGAGGTCATTCGGGCCTATTATGATGAAACACTTTCCCCCTTGTTGGGAGATGTGATTGAAGATGTGCGGGTGCGCCTGCGGAATGCAGTGCGGGCTGCCAACAGCCGCGTATATAGTATGGCGGAACATAACCCTGATATGCAGCGGATGGCGACTACACTGGTGATGGCGGCTATACGGGATGATTTATTTGCCATCGCCCATGTAGGGGATAGTCCAGCGTTTTTGGTGCGAGATGGGCAAATTCGCAAGCTGACGACCGATCATAATTTTGCCGAGATGCAGGTGCGGGCGGGCTATCTGACCAAAGATGAAGCATGGACACACCCTGACCGACATAAGTTGGTGCGGGCGGTGGGGCGGCTGACCACGATTGAAGTGGATATTGTCAGTGATGTCCTGCGACCGGGGGATTATTTGCTGTTGTGCAGTGATGGCCTGACCCGCTATGTTATGCCGATTGAGATGATGGCAGTTTTGAAATCACAATCGCTGGCCGAAGCGGTACCTGCTTTGGTGGAACGGGCCAACGAACGCGGTGGTTCGGATAACATTTCTCTCATTGCAATTCATGCCCTGCCGGAAGATGGCTCCGAGCTAGAAATTAGCACGGCGTCATTACCCAAAGGGAAACGCAAGATGCTGATTCGACGTTTTCGGTTGCGACGACTCCGGGCTTTTTTACTTGGATTTACCGCCGTGTTTACGGCTATAATTAGCTTTGTGAGTATGAAGGTTTCGAACCGACGAGCAGGCTAATTTAAATAACTGGGGGCGCGCGTGATTTGGTTTGGAGTGGGGCTATTTATCATCGGATTCATTGCGGTGATACTCAGTATTTTTCTGCTACTTCGATCTCAACGCCACCCCCCGCCGACCCCTCGACAAATCCAACAGGCTCAACTCCCGACTGTCATGCGGACACGCCCCACCAAAAGGCGGCCTGCTTTAGAATCTACTTTGGCACATATGACGTGGTCACGCCGTGAATTGCAGACCGACCCACATATTGGGGTGGTGGCGGCTGCCGTGTTATTGGGCCAACGTGGAGAGCAGTTTCCCTTGTATGAAGGGGAAAACACCATTGGACGACATAGCAGCAATATGATTCAAATTGTGGACTCTACGGTGAGCCGCTATCATGCCGTGATTGAGATGTTTGGTGACGAGGTTGTGTTTATGGATTGGCAGGCCAGCCAACCTTCGGAAATTAATGGGGAGCTAGTGACCCCCGGCGAACGCCATGCTCTGAAGGACGGCGATAGAATCCGAGTTGGGATTACGTCGTTACGGTTTGTGGTGAACCGCCGCAATCCTGCTAGTGAATCTCAACTTGATTGGGTGACCCAAACACGGAGCTAAGACAGCTCAACCTCTGTGAGTATCGAAATTAGCTCTTGCGGAAAATGACCACCGAATCGCCGATACGGATTTGGTCACGGTCACGTAACTGCTGCGACTCCACTTTTTGTTCGTTGATAAATGTCCCACCCGAACTTTGCATATCATAGAGATAATATTGGCCGTTGTAGCGGCGCAGTAAAGCGTGTTGACGTGAGACTTTGGGATCGTGGAATTGGACATCGCAAACGCCAGAACGACCCAGCAAGGTTTCATCTTTATAGATGGTGATACGCTGACCTGCGACCATGCCGCCGACACCATCCAACCAGACTGAACCCGGCCCGATACCTGCCTGGGCAAGTGGAGCAGGGACAGGAGACGGGACAGAGGGCGAAGGAACCGACACTGCATTGGGAGCTTGATAGTCTGGATACGCTTTATTGTAGAGAGGTGGGGGCTGGGGTGGAGCGGATTGAGCAGGCGCAGCGGCAGGTTGCTGGGCTGGGCCTAAATTGGAGCGCAAAATTTCAGTGCGCCGATAGGATTGCCACCAGAGAAAACCAATTGCGAGACTACCGACACCAGCAGCACCGCACAAGACTCCACCAAAGACCGCTAGTAAGACCGTTGTTTCCATACACTGCTTTCAGATGGTATGTGATGTCATCGTTATCAGCTTAAAACACAGCTGCATAATTTTCAAGCGCCGACTGTCATCGGTTCATTAGTTAGGCCCAATGTATCTTTCGGCAGATTACAGTATACTGGCATTTTATTGCAAATGTGTAATCAGAGCATATGGGAGTCAGGCGCACGATGCCCCATGCAACTATTTGGACAGCCCCTGCTGGAAGTGGCAAAACGGGTCAGGTCATCCAAACCATTTTACAGGCACGCGAAGCCAATCGCTGGCAGCCTATTTGGGTACTGCTCCCAACGGAATTGCAAGTTAGTGCATTTCGAGATCGACTACTAACGGCTTATCAATCGAAATTTGGGCGACCTGCGTGTTTTGGGGTGCAATTTTTTAGCTTTTATAAGTTGTATGACCATTTGCTTGACCAAATGCTGCTGCCGCAAAAACAGATTGGTCAGGCTAGTGTCTATCGGATTTTGCGCTATATTGTGACCGAGCAAGCCGCCCAAAATCGCCTGCTGTATTTTGGAAACATTGCCACCAAGCCCGGTTTTATCAAATTGATGGCCCAGTTCATCCTTGAACTCAAACAAGCCCGGATTCACCCTGAATCTTTTGAACTGTATGCCCAAAAATCTAGACAGGCTAAAGACCAAGACCTTGCCGCGATTTATACCCATTTTCAAAACTATCTGCGCGATCATCAATTGGTTGACCGCGAAGGGGCAGGGTGGGTGGTGCTACGTGGTCTAGAAACCCGCTATAACACTGGGTTTTTGGATGATGTTGGTTTGCTGGTGGTGGACGGGTTCATCAATTTTAGCCCCCTACAAGCACGCCTATTGGGGGAATTGGCCGCTCGCATTGCCCGAACTATTTTGACCCTTAGTTATGATGAAAACCGTAGGGAAACCCTGTATCTTGGGATTCATCGGATTGGGGAGCGATTGCAGAACTATGGGCAGTGGGAAGTCAAAAATCTGACAGGCGGTGTGGTTCAACGACGCCATGAACTGGCCTATTTGGAAACGGCATGGCAACAACCTACCCGTGAACCACAACCCGCCAAGGATGCTTTGCATTTGATTGAAGCGCCTAGCCCAGAGCAAGAAGTGCGAGCTGTATTACGGAAGGTCAAGCAGCAATTGGTGGCCGGGGTGAATCCAGAACAGATCGCCATTTTGGCCTATAGTACCCAAGCCTATGCCGATTTTGTCCGCTCGATTGCGGAAAGCTATCGTGTACCTGTGGTGGTGCGGCGGGGGATTGAATTGACCCGTAATCCGGCGGTAGCGACGATTTTGCAATTGCTCGATTTACATTCTCCACCGGTGAATTTTCGACAACAGGCCTTATTGGATGTTTTGCGGACGCCGTATTTCATCTTTCATCAGTTGATGGCGGATGATGCCGATGAATTGGAACGGGTCAGCCAACAGTTTCAAGTAGTGCAGTCACGACATGATTGGCTAGAGGCTATCCAGATGGCTGGGAGTCGTTTTGAAGACGAGGATGGGGAAGAACGAGTTACTGATGTTGACCCTGCCCTCTATCAACGTTTGCAGGCCTTTTTTGAACGAGTGACACCACTGCCCGAAGCCACACCGCGTGAGTATGTGGCATGGATTGAAAACCTGCTGGGGCCAGACCCGGTCTATTTGCGCGAACGACGGGCTGATGTTGATCCCACACTGGTGAATTATGAAGGCGGAGAAGGTCATTTGGGATTTTATGGGCAAGTCCGTGAACCCTTGGAGGCAATAGGCTCAGGGTATACGGGTGAGGCCGTGACGGTGCGCGATATTCATGCAATGCAAGCATTTCGGGCGTGTTTGAGTGAGATTTTGCGGGCCTTTGATTTATTGGCAGAGCAAACGATGGGCGGTGTTGAAGCCCTCATGCCGTGGGAGGATTTCCGCAAAGATTTGCAACAATCCCTCGAAAGTCATCCTGTCGAGCCGGTGGGGGGAACCTATCGCAGTGGAAGGGTGCTGTTTACGGATGTATTTGAGGCCAGCGGGTTGACCCATGACCATATTTACATTATGGGGTTGGCTGAAGGGGTGTTTCCGTCGCAAAACTTGGAAGATCCCCTGTATAGCGATGCAGAACGACGCTTGGCCCAGAGTGAACCAACCTATTTTGAATTGCAGACGACAATGGAGCAGGTGGATGATGTATTGGTGTTTTATCAGACCTGTGCGATGGCTCGTGAAACGCTGACCCTTAGCCGTCCGACATTGGATGAAAAAGCGAATCCTTGGCCGCCGTCTATCCTGTGGCGCGAAACAACTTCGATTTTGACCGATGCTCCCATCACACGACTACGGGGAGGCGATGCGCCCGAACTAGCTGAGGCGGGCGATATGCGTGAGGCGGGAATTGCATTGGCGGCAGCCATTAGCCAAGCCAAATTAACTACAACCGAGGCTCGAAGTATCCTTGCGGCGCTGTTGGCAGATGGCCCCCGTTGGCAGAATATTTTGCGAGGGCGATCCATTGAGGCACACCGCGAAAATCTCAATCTGCCCTTTGATCGCTATTCAGGTGTTGTGCGTGAGCCTGCATTAGTGGCAAGGGTCGCTGCGCAGTTGGGGTCGAATCGGAAGTGGAGCGCCAGCCAATTTAATGATTATGGCTACTGCCCATTCCGATTTTTTGCCAAGCGGGTGCTGCAGTTGGAAGAATTGAAAGCACCAGAAGAAGGCTATGATGCGGCCCAATTGGGGTCGGTGCAGCATGAAGTTTTGGAAAATACTTATCTACGGATATTGAATGAGGGATTAGCGATTCAGCCAGAGAATGCGGGGCGGGCAGTAGAAATTTTGGTTGAGGAGGCGGCTCGATGGCTGCCGAGTGCGCCACAGCGATGGGGATTTCGACCTACGCCCCTATGGGAGCAGGAAAAAGATGAAATTGTACGCCGTTTAGGTTTGTTGATTGGGCTTGACTTTTCGGATAATCCCAAGAGCCCATTTGTGGCGACGGCCCGTAGTAAAGGGGTCATCTCGGATTTGGTTAGTTCGGTTGAGAGTGAGCGACGGGTATTTGCCCTTGAAAAGGCCTTTGGGATGGATGGCGGTTTAGAGGCGGTGGTTTCAGGTGAGGCTGGACCACTATGGGTGCGTGGCAAGATTGACCGGATTGACCGAGTCGGCGATATGCTGATTATCATGGATTATAAGAGTGGCAGCAAAACACCCAAAAACGAGGATATTGAGGACGGGCGCAATTTCCAAATGCTGCTGTATTTGTTAGCGGCACGGCAGATTATCGCACAGGAATATCCCGAATTGGAAGTAAAGGCTGGCATGTTTTGGAGCATCCGCACGCGCAAGGCGGATGGACAGATTTGGGCAGATGCGCCTTTATTAGAAGAAGCCCGTCAACGCCTGCATGAGTATATTGTGGCAGGGCGGCAGGGACGGTTTGAGGTGCAGCCTACTAAATACGATCACGGCAAGTGTTTTACCTATTGCGAGTTCCATCAATTTTGTCGGGTGCATCGGGGGAGTGGGCTGAAGGGTGGGGTGGAATAGCCGAGGAATCGAATCCCCCGGCTACTGTTTGGAATACAGGATAAATCCACCGCGCTCAAACTAAGGCGGGTCAAATTCTGCCTAGATTTTGTTAATTTTCCAATTCGACGGCCAATGCGACAGCTTCGGCACCACCGAGGCAGAGGGCTGCAACCCCGCGTTTGAGGCCCCGCTGCTGCAAGGCATGAATTAGGGTCACGAGCACCCTCGCACCACTCGCGCCGAGGGGATGGCCTAGGGCAATCGCGCCACCGTTGACGTTCACTTTTTCCATCGGTACAACATAGCCATCTTGTTCAAGACCACGCATATCGGCTAAGACCTGTGAGGCGAACGCTTCATTAATCTCGAATAAATCCACCTCCTCGATGCGCCAACCCGCTTTTTGCAGGGCAATCGGAATGGCTTTGACCGGGGCATAGAAAATCCATTTGGGGTCAACCGCGGCCTGACCATAACCGACAATTCGCGCGATGGGAGTACGACCATTGGCTTCGGCATAGCTACGGCTGCTGACCACCAACGCCGCTGCACCATCATTCAAACCGGGGGCATTGCCTGCCGTGACACGCCCGTCCTTTTGGAAAGCGGGTTTAAGGGCCGCTAGACTCTCGACCGTGGTTTCGGGGCGGATGGGTTCGTCGGTGTCAATAATCGTGACACCTTTTTTGCCTTTGAGTTCAATTGGAGCGATTTCGGTTTTGAAGCGGCCTGCTTGGGTGGCGGCGTGCGCCTTTTGGTGACTTTGATAGGAAAACTCATCCATTTCTTCGCGGCTGACTTCAAATTGGTTGCCAATAAATTCAGCGGCGTCACCCATCACCCAATGTTCTAGGCTGCACCAAAGGCCATCTTGTAAAATAGCATCTTTGAGTTCAATGTTGCCATACTTGAAGCCCTTGCGGAGATTGGCATCGAGGTGGGGGGCGTTACTCATGCTTTCCATACCGCCCGCGACATAGACCTCACCATCGCCAGCACGGACACCACTGGCCGCTAACATCACGGCTTTGAGTCCACTGCCGCAAATCTTATTGACCGAGAGACCGCCAACATTATTGGGGTAGTTGAGACCAATCCAGACTTGGCGGGGCGTGGCTTGACCAGCACCAGCGGTGATGACATGCCCCAAAATAACTTCATGGACATGCTCAGGCTGGATACCACTGCGCTCGACCGCCGCTTTGACCGCGACCTGCCCTAATTGGACAGCCGAGAGTGATTCGAGTACACCTAAGATGCGGCCTTGGGGGGTACGCGCCGCCCCAAGGATGACCGCATCATGGGCTGATTTTCCGTTACTGCTCATGGGTAAATTGGCTTCTCCTTAGCAATCTTCGGTTGTGACAAACCCGGTCATGCGCATGGGGTCACAGAGGGCCGGGTTGGAATTTGGGCAATAATTTGACGGGACTAGCCTGCAAATGCTTTCTGCGCTTTTTTCAAATAGCGATCACGCTGGGCGAACAGGCGATTTTGTTGAGCTGGGTCAGTGATCTCATCCGCCTTTTTAGTGAGGCGAATGGCCCACATCAAATACGCAATTTGGGTATAGGTGGTTGAACGAAACACGATTTCTTCTTCGTGAAAGAGGCGAGCAAATTCCCAACGGAACCAGACCCAATGACTGGGAGGTACCTCTTCATACAGTGGGTGGGCACAGAATTGCCCAATATCATAGGCGGTGTCAGCCCAATCGGTGTTTTCAAAACCAAGCGTGCGTAGATGATGCCCATCCCAGATAAAGTGATTCATTTCCAAGTCGAAACGATTCAGGCCGATTCTGGGTAACTTGGCCCATTCTGGTGAAATTGTTGTATGAGCGCGGTCAACTAACCCACTCAGATTTTCATAGAAGCGATGGTTGGGGGACAGAGTGGCTAGTTCGGTGTTTAAGGTGGCAAGGGCATCGCTGGGCTGCTGGGCGCCACTGCCCATCATCGGAATGCTATTGGCGCAGAGGGCAAATTGCAGATGTTTGATGATGCCCAAAGCGGTCATAATCCGATGCCACATTTCTTCGTCATCAATCAACGGGGGATTTTTCAATGGTGTGCCATGAATCCACTCGGCGATGAGAACCGGGTCGTTGAGACCTTCGGGGGTTTCACTGGCATAAAACGGGCGCGGGCCAATGCCAACCCCAAAATCTTGCAGCGCCCCCATAACAGCCTGCTCACGTGTGGCACGCGGGCGATCATGACGATGATAAAGTTTGATAGATAGCACCGGGAACTGGGCAGGGTCGGTAGGGTCGGCCCGATAAACGGTGCTGTGCGTGGTACGATGCGCCGGGGCAATCGTCCAGCCATCCGGTTGATGAGGTTCTTGGCCGACTTGAGCCTGCGCGATAGCAGCAAGGAGGGCTGGAATATCGAGCCGCGTGGCATCAAAACCATAAATATCAAACGAGGTTACTTCAGCGGACAATTGCACCCATCTCCTCAATCAAAGGATGGCCTTTGTAAACGCCTTGATATTGTTCGGGCAATAATGCGGCAATGGCACACATGATACGATCGGTATATTCCTTGAGGGCTTCGCCTTTGGCGCGACCTTCGGGCAGGCGATAGGGCTTGCCGATTCGAACACGGACTTGAGGTCGGGGGTATTTGAGGATTTTCTCGGTGCCCCACATGACCCAAGGAACAATAGGCACGTTAGCGCGAGTGGCGATGAAAGCGACACCTTCTTTGGCTTCCATCAATGCACTAGTGCGACTGCGATGGCCTTCGGGAGCGATGGCAAAGGGGGAGCCTTTTTTGAGCAACTTGAGGGCTACCATCAAGGCTTGGCGGTCGGCAGCTTCTTGCTCAATCCACACAGGGCCACCGATGCGGAACAGGGGTTCCATCCATGTGCCTTTGTATTTTTTGGCAGCAAAGGCGGGAATTGAAAGGGTCATGGCGGCAGCGACGGCTGGTACATCAAAATAGGATAAATGATTGCTGGTGGCGAGAAACGGCGGTTGGGGAATATTTTCGCGCCCAATGACCTTAAAATTACTCAGGAGGTGCATTAAAATGCGGCTACCTGTGCGGAAGCCGAAGATACCATGTGGAATTTTGATGTCGTCCTGAACAGACTCGTGTGTTTCAGAAGTGATGGTCATGATTACTCGTTTGATAATTCGTCGATACGTTGGCGGACGGATTCAAGATCTTCTAGCAGGTGATTCTGCTCAATCAACTGCGCGGCTTCTTGATAGCAGGCCAATGCGCGGTCACGTGATTTCTGAGTTCGCCAATATTCGCCTTCCATAAATAAAATATGAGCGATACGGGCGGGGGATTTGACTTTTTGGGCGTAGTCGCGGCTTAGGCGGAAAAGTTCGGCAGGGTCTTTACCCGCTGAGGGGTCGGCAGCGGCGAGCCGAGCCATGATCAGATAGGCTGAAGAAATGTGCTGAAGGCGTGTACGTTCGGTGTGGATACGTAGGGCTTCATTGACATGCTGCCATGCAACAGGATATTTGCGATGGATAAGCGATATCTCCGCCAATCCTTGATGGGATTCACCAACAGCTGACCGAATGTAGTCGTCATTATTGGAATTCCACGCAAGCTCAAGACTGTGTTTAAATAGTTCCTCGGCGCGGTCAATTTCGCCTAAGGCAATCCGAGATAGGCCCTCATTAGTGGTGGCTAAAATTTCCATCCTCAAATCGCCTTGCAGTCGGCCCACCTGCTGGGTGCGGACATAACATTCGGCGGCTTCGAGATGGTGATTAGTGCGGCGGTAGGTCTCACCGAGATTGTTGATCATTGCGCCAACACGGGCTTGGTCGCCCATATCCTCAAAAATTTTGAGAGCCTGTTTGTAATACTCTTGGGCAGCCTCGAAATGATCCATTTCTAGTTCAATCAGCGCCAACCACGAATAAATGCGGCCTTGCAGCAAGGTGTGATTTAAATCTCGCGCAACTTCAAGGTGTTGGGTGAGCATTGTGACCGCTGGTTCATATTCAAAACGACCTTCTACAAGCGAGCGATGGATATGATTCCAGATTTTATCAATCATCAAATAGACTGGATGTTGTACATCGTTGATGGTCATGATGCTCACCCCCCCCTTAAAATGAATTTACTTGCTACGTTTCGGGAAACGGCTCACGATGGTGGCTGATTCGGGCACAGCGGTACGATCACCGGGTTTGAGTTCGGCAGGTGATTTGCCGTCGCGCGTATTGGCGGCGTTGCTGAAAATCAAGACAGGCGTTCCTTCAGCGACATGGCTTGTTTTGATAAGTACCTGCCCTAATTGATAGCCTTCACTGTCAATGCTGCATGACGTAACCGTGCCAACCACCCGACCACGCTTGTCAAGGACGGGATCGCCGGGTTGGGGCGGACGTACACCCTTGTTGTCGAGGCGGAAACGAGTGCAGACACGATCCCGCTTGGCTTCATAGTCGAGATAGGCTTGCTTGCCCACGAAAAATGGTTTCCACAGTTTGACATAACTGGCAAACCCCGCATCGGCAGGGTTCATATCAAAATGACCTGCCAGTTCGTGCCCATAGAGGGGCAGACCTGCTTCGGTACGCAGACTATCACGCGCGGCTAGACCGCAAGGTGTTGCACCTGCCGCGATGAGTTGCTCGAACAAAACAGGCGCTTCATCGGGATGGACAAAAATTTCAAAGGCCATGCGTTCACCCGTATAGCCTGTGCGGGAAACGACCAGATCATGCCCACCGAGGTTGACCCGCACGACACTGGCCCAGACCATGCCTTTGACTTTGGCCTTGTCGGCATCACTGCCTGCTAATTTCAACAATACATCGCGGCTCTTGGGGCCTTGCAGCGCTACGTCAACACGACGGTTGAAGCCACTGGTCATCGCCCGTAAATCACGGATGAGTACATTATCTCGTCCGGGGGCTTTGACCCAAGGGCGTTGCGGATCAATGGCGACAGAGCCTTCTTGCACAGCGTTGACCCACGCCCAATTTTTATCATTATTGGAGGCGTTGACGACCACCATAAATTCTTCCGTGCCGAGGCGATAGACAAAAATGTCATCAACCGGGATGCCATCCACACCCAACAAATAGCTATAGTGGGCTTTGCCAACTTTTAGATGGCCGACATCGTTGGCGGTGATAGCATTCAAGAAAGTTTCGGCGCTGGGGCCGGTAAATTCAAAGACACCCATGTGGGTGACATCAAACAACCCAGCGGCTTGACGGGTGGCGAGATGTTCTTCGCTGACGGTGGTGTACCAAACGGGCATATCATAGCCCGCGAAGGGAACCATCTTGGCCCCAAGCTTGACATGGACATCATGAATGGTAGTTGTCAGCAAGTCGTTTGATTCAGGTTCCTGCCATTCAAAAACGGGCAAGGGGTCGCCAACGGGGGCGTCCAAACCACGGCAACCTACAAAATAGGCTTTTTCGGGGTCGAGACCTGCACCGGGGGTGGGGGCATCGGCAAAGGGCAGGTCGCCAAATCGTTGTGGTGGGATGGCATCGGGCAGCACACTCACCGAAACTGGGCCGGGAATTTTGGCATAGAGATCGGAAGATTCAAAACGAGTGTAGCCGTCAGATAGAGCAATCAACCACTGGGCGATAATGTCCACATTACGTTCGACATGCAGCAGATAGGTGTCTTCGGTTAGGCGCTCCACGACAGCACGGGCCAACACCCGTCCATCCCCATCGAGCACCCATGAGGATTGTAGATCGCCAAAACCGAGGGTGTAGACATCGCTGGTGACGACCGCATCCAAGAAGCGGGCGGCTTTTGCCCCATTGATTTCGATAGTTTGCCATGTTTCGGATGGTTCGTCGTCTGGCAAGACGCGGAAATGCTCGGCGGCGGCATCGGCCTCGATGTAGTATTCAGCAAGATCGGGCAGCACATAATCAATGCCTGCTTCAGTCGCTAGGCGATTGACTGTGCTTTTGACCCGCACCAACGTTTCAAAGTCAACTTTCATACGCCAATCTTTGCGATCAAACCCGCCTGCATAACTGAAGGGTTGGGCCGAGAGCAGTAGTTCAGAAATGGCATCGGTGAGGGTATCAATTTCTTGTTCACGGAAGCCACGTTGGGTAATCCAAGGTGTGCCGAAACGCACCCCGGTGGCTCGGAAGGGACTGACATCGGTCGGGATAGTATTGCGATTGCAGACAATCCCCGCAATATCGAGGATACGCGCCGCCATATCACCTGAAAGCGGTGAACCATCCTTGCCTTTGATTCGCCCAACATCGGCAATTAGCATGTGGCTGTCGGTGCCACCATAGACTACGCGGATGCCGTTTTCAGTCAGACGGTCGGACATACGTCGCGCATTATAGACGGTTTGCTGTTGCAGGGCTTTGAATTGAACAGTTCCGGCCAATTTCATAGCGACGGCGAGGGCGGTGATGCTATTGACATGGGGACCACCCTGTTCGCCGGGGAACACGCCACGATCAATTTTGCTGGCGAGAGCTGATTTATGAGTAATCAGGACAGCGCCGCGTGGCCCACCTAAGGTCTTGTGGGTCGTGAACATAACAATATCTGCGATGCCAATGGGTGAGGGGAATACCCCTGCGATAATTAAACCCGCCACATGCGACATGTCGGTCAGGAGCAATGCACCACATTCATCTGCGATGGCTCGAAATTGCGCCCAATCAGGTGCCCAAGGATAGGAAGTAAAACCTGCTACGATGATTTTGGGTTTGTGTTCCACGGCAAGGGTGCGAATTTCGTCATAATCGAGGCGCTCCGTTTCAGGATGGACGCCATAACTGACGATTTTATATTGCAGACCACTACGGGCGACAGGGCTGCCATGCGTAAGATGACCGCCGTGCATCAAATTCATGCCCATGAGGGTGTCACCGGGCTGGAGCAGGGCCGTATAGACCGCGCTGTTGGCAGGTGCACCGGAAAGCGGTTGTACATTCACAAACAAGTCATTAGGTTTGAGCTTGCCAGTGGCAAAACGCTCGGCCACACGGCGACGGGCCAAACTTTCGACAATATCGGCAATTTCCGCGCCTTGGTAGTAGCGTTTACCGCTGTTGCGGCGCAGTTCCGCCAGACGAGCGTCTACATCTAAGAGGTCGTCTTCGGCCAGTTTGCGCCAATGGGAGGGAGGGTAACCCTCGGCATAGATATTATGAAATGGCGAGGATAGGGCCTCGCGCACAGCATAGGGTACGGTGGATTCTGATGGAACAAGAATTAGTTTTCGCGCTTGGCGGACAGCCTCCAAATCAATCAATGCGGCGACATCCGGGTCAATCTGCGCTAAGTTTCCGCGAAATAGAAAATCTACCACAAATAGCTCCTTTCAGAAGCAGGCAGACAGTGGCGATACGACGACAAATTTTAACCGAATGGAGGGCGTTCGGCTAACCTCAATTTTGATATGGGGAGTTTGAGGAATTTTGTAAAGACCGCCCTGTCCGATTTTTAAATCAGCCAAGACGGTCAAAATCGGCCTATTGGGGATTCAAGGCTGTGACAATGGTGGTGGCGTTGGTACGCATATAGTCAATATAGGTATGGGCGGGGCCGTCCGTATCGGTCAGTGAGTCGCTATAGAGTTGATAGATGCCTGCGCCTGTTTCATCGCTTATTTCTTGAGCAAGGGAGGCACTGACGGTGTTTTCACTGAAAATAGCTGACACACCATAATCTTGAACGGTTTCAATAAGAGAAGCGACGTCTTCGGCAGAAGGCTCGTTGGATGTGCCCCCGCCGGGGATGACCGAGCCAACAATTTGATAACCATAACGGGCAGCGAGATAGCCTAGTGTTTCATGATTGGTAATCAGGACTCGGTTTTGTTCGGGCACCGATGCTAACAGGTGGGCGACTTCGGTATCGAGCGCAATAAGTTCGGCGAGATAGGCATCGGTGTTGGTGCTATAGGTGGCAGCATTGGCGGGGTCGGCCTCACTTAAGACATCACGCGCCATGAGTGTCCATAACATAACATTGTGGACATCTGTCCAGAGATGCGGATCGCAGCTACCGATTTCGTGATCCTCATCACCTTCGGCGGGGTGGTCGCCTCCAACTGCGCAGTTGGTTTCATAAAGCAGGCCTAATGGTTCGACAGCTGCTTCGGGCTCATCGCTATGATTGATCTCCACCCCCAAGCTGGTGAGGGCATCAAAATGGGAGGCGCATTGTTGGGCAATTGCACTACTATCATTGGCAGTAGGGGCTGCTTGTCCATTGTCAACAGTATTTCCCATTTCTAGACCGAAGGGCAGGATAGCTACACAATCGGAAATAGTGACCAGATTGTCGGGAGCGGCTTCAGCTAAGACCGAGAGCAACCCTTCTTCAAAGTTGGCCCCGTTAACGAACACAACATCGGCTTCATCAAGGGTCACGATATCTTGGGCACTGGGTTCATAGGCATGGGGATCAACGCCATAACCCATCAACGAAGTGACATCGGCGGCATCCCCAGCGACGCGCCCGACTACATCGGCAATCAGGGTGGTGCTGCCTACAATAGACAGGCGACTTGTTTGAGCATGGGTTGAGGCGCTAGGGCTACTGAAATTGAGCGATAAAATCAACACTATGACCACTGAAAAAATGGTCGAGATACGAGAACGGGCCATTGTTATGTTTTCTCCCAGATTATAAATGATACTTTGTATCAATTAAAGGCATTATATAGAACGCGATGGGAATTGTCAATTTGCAGTAGTGCAGCCACACGCAATTGATGAGTTGAAAGTGTGAGCTTACAATAGTAGAGTTGCCAGATTTGCCATCTTCTCCGCCACGAGAAATGCTGTAAACGCTTACATTGAGGATTATTTTGAACCACATTCAGCCGCTTATCCATCGCCTCCAACGCCAACCAATACGCTGGTGTATACCCCTTGTATGGACATCCACCATTCTCTACCTGACCCTTTCGACAGGAAATAATAAAAACGTTTCATGGGTTTCCAAATTGGCCGGGGGGACAGAGATCACCGACGCTCTTGGTCATTTTGTTATGTTCACGGTGTTAGTGGTGCTGTGGCACTGGGCGGGGTCAGCCTATTATCCTGCCATGCTCGTGTTAAAAGTGGTGGCGCCGTTGTGTTTTATCTTTGGGATGAGCGTCGAAGCAAGTCAACATTGGATTGAAGGACGTGGCATGTCGTGGCTGGATTTTCTTGCCAATGGCGGTGGGGTGCTGTTAGGGGCAAGGTGGATTTTATATCAACTACAAAAGGATTAAAGGTAAGGTAACGAAATGACTGCACCAATTGGCGTACAGCTTTACAGCTTACGCAATGAACTCAATCAGGATTTTGAAGGCACCATCCGCAAAATCGCGGCGATGGGGTATATCGGTGTCGAACCCTATGGCGGGATGTCGGATAAAGCGCAACAAGCCTCACAGCTATTCCGTGAACTAGGCCTAACCACGTTGGCGATTCATGGGGCAATGGCGACACCAGAGAATAAAAACAAACTGTTGGATACCTTGGGAGCCTATGGCGCAACGATTATGAATGTGCCGTGGCTGTCACCAGATAATTTTGCTACCTTGGATGGCGTGAAGGCTGTATGCGAGCAACTGAATCAAGCCAACGCCTTATTGAAACCACATGGCATTACGGTGGGGTATCACAATCACGACTTTGAACCTGCCAATGTGTTTGAGGGCAAAAACGCACTGGAGTGGATGTTTGAACTGACCGATCCAGCCATCACATTTGAAATTGACACGTATTGGGTCAAGGCAGGCAATGCCGACCCAGTGGAAATCGTGCGAAAATTTGGGGCACGTTCGCCACTGCTGCATATCAAAGATGGTGAAGGCCGTCGCGGTGTGCCAATGGTTGCGGTGGGTGATGGTACACTCGATTTCGATGCGATAGTGAAGGCCAGCGCGGGGAATGTGAAATGGATGGTGGTGGAACTGGATGAATGCGCGACCGATATGGTCGAAGCCATTCAGAAGAGCTACACCTATTTGATTGGAAAGGGCCTCGCTCATGGAAAAAGTTAAGGTTGGGATTATTGGCACGGGGAACATCAGTCCGGCCTATATCAATGGCTGTCGGGCGTTTGATATTTTAGATTTAGTGGCTTGCGCTGATATGGATATGAATAAAGCCGCTGCTGCTGCCAAAGAACATAATATCCCCAAAGTTTTGACGGTGGATGAGATGCTAGCTGACCCGGAAATTGAATTTGTCATCAACTTGACCATTCCAGCGGTACATGCCGAAGTCAGCCTGAAAATTATTGCAGCAGGCAAACATCCCTATTCGGAAAAACCATTGGCCGTTAGCCGCGAGGATGGCTATAAGGTTGTCCAAGCGGCGAAAGACAAGGGCTTGTTGGTAGGATGTGCCCCAGATACCTTTTTGTTTGGGCCACATCAGACCTGCCGGAAATTGATTGATGATGGCTGCATCGGGCAACCGGTCGCGGCGGTCGCGTTTATGATGGGGCATGGGCCGGAGGGCTGGCATCCTAATCCCGATTTCTTCTATCAGGTTGGGGGTGGGCCACTGTTTGACATGGGGCCGTACTACATCACCTGCTTGGTTAACCTGTTGGGGCCAGTCAAAAAGGTGGCGGCGATTACACGCGTTTCTTTCCCCGAACGGGTTGCCAAAGATGGACACAAAATTCCGGTAAATGTTGCCACCCATGTCGCCGGGACGCTAGAATTCCATTCAGGCGCGATTGCGACCCTCATCAACAGCTTTGATATTTGGAAACACCAGTTGCCACGTATGGAGGTTTATGGTGCGGCGGGGTCGCTGTATGTACCTGACCCCAATGGCTATGAAAATAAGGTGTTGATGTTCCAACAAGGTGGGGAAGGTTGGCAGCAGCAAGAATTGACGCATGGCGATGACTGGAAACGCGGCATTGGCTTGGCAGATATGGCCTATGCCTTGCGGACGGGTCGCACCCATCGGGCCAGCGGTGAATTGGCCTATCATGTGTTGGATGTCATGCACTGCTTTGATGAATCATCCCACAGTGGGCGACACGTCGAGGTTCAGAGTACCTGCGCTCGACCTGCCGCCTTGCCTGTAGGGTTGCCTGCTCGACAACTAGACGTCTAGTTCGAGTTTAAGTGTAATAATCTGGAATGGGGTGAAATCAAGGGGAATCATTCCCTCTTCCCATTCCAGTTCCTCTTCTGCTTCTTCTAACAAGTTGCAATGGAATACTTTTTTGAGGGGTAAGTTAGTCGAAATCTCCCAATGTCCTCTTTCTCCGTTGGCCTCATACAATCGCACTATGATTGCATCCGAATCTTCAGCTTTTTTGATTGTATCAAGATGGATAGCATCCCATTCTGTAGCAAAATAACTAGGTTTTGAATCCTTAAACGGGTATTCTGCATTTTTGATAATCAATGGCGTATTGAAAATCTGACTTGTAAGTGTAATTCCTGCTTCCCAGAGGGATTTTTGATGAGGATAGAGAGCATATCGGAATAAATGATAGCCCATATCAGCTTTGTCATCAGGTGATTTGGGTGAACGTAGGAGTGATAACCGCATAATATTGGCGTGTACGGCATAGCCATATTTGCAGTCATTCAAGAGAGCCACGCCGAAACTGGGTTCAGATAAATCAACCCATCGGTGGGCACAGACTTCAAAACGGGCTATGTCCCACGTTGTGTTGAAATGAGTGGGCCTCTGAATATAACCATATTGGGTCTCGTAAGTGGCATACTGACTTCGTACATTCAATGGAAACTCAACCTTGAGGAACTTCCGGTTTTCATGCCATTCTACTTCTGTGGAAAATTCAAGATAACCCGAAGCGCAGTCTAAAGAAATAACTTGTTTGAGCTTACTTCGCTCACTTAATGTGATTTCAAATTCAAGACTGGCACGTAATGGGCCGGTTTCCAAAATCCTCATATTTCCATTAGATTCATACTCCCTCGCGCGTTTTTCCAGATGAAAGACATCCATATCCCATGCTTCCCAGTCATTGGGATGGTCGTCGAACAAAACGAAATGATTACCAAGTTTATTTTGCTCAATGGCTTCACGCTTGGCTGTTTTATCAAACAAGCTAATTAAATGACCGTCTTTTCGGAATGTAGCAGTTAGGTGTTTATTCTCCAAGATGAAGTTTTCATCAACTTCTGATACTTGTACTTGGTCATCAGAAATTTCACCCAGATCAATCCTAGACCAGCCCATTGGATGTACACTAACTATTGCTAACTGGTTGCCACTGGCCGCTTTTTGAAGAGTAGATGTATTTTTATCTGGTATTTCGACGACCACGTGGGGTCGAAATATCCCTACTGTATTGATTGCAACCCACTCGTCTCCCGGCGGAATTAAGGCTGCAATGGTTTCATTCAATAACTTCTCGCCCCCCTCGAAAATTTCCCGGTAGTCGCGCTCGGAATCTTCGTAGACCTCGTGGATAGACGAACCAGGAATGATGTCGTGGAATTGATTCAACAAAATCAACTTCCACAGACGCTCAATTTCGGCAGAGGGGTAGGGTGCGGCTTGGGTGGCATGGGCCATCGCTGCCAGAAATTCGAGGTTGTGCATCAAGGTTTCAGCGCGACGATTGTGGAGTTTGTTGCGGGCTTGGGTTGTATAGGTGCCGCGATGCAATTCAAAATAGAGTTCGCCGACCCATACAGGCAAATCTTTGGCATCGGCCTTACAGCGTTCAAAAAATTCCTGTGGGGTTCGGATTTCGACACGCGGAAGGCCGTCCACATCTTTCACGCGGGATAGCTGCTCCAACATTTCTTCGGTAGGGCCACCCCCGCCGTCACCATAACCAAACAGATAGTAACTTTCATTGGCGCGTTCATGGTCTTTGAAATTGGTGACGTTATATAAAAGCTGCTGGACGCTGGCATTGGCGTTATAGGTATCGGCGGGTGGGAAATGCACCAAGACCTGACTGCCATCTAGCCCTTCCCAAATAAAAGTGCTGCTGGCGGGTTTGTTAAATTGATTCCAAGAGAGCTTTTGCGTCAGGAAATATTCGATGCCTACCCCACGCATAATTTGAGGCAGGGCCGCTGGATAACCGAAAGTGTCGGGCAACCAGAATTCTCGACAGGTGATGCCAAATTCCTGCTGAAAAAATCGCTGCCCATATAAAAATTGACGCACCAGTGATTCACCCGAAGGGAGGTTACAATCGGGTTCGACCCATGAACCACCTGCCGGAATAAAGCGACCCTCTTGAGCCGCCGCCTTAATTTTTTCATACAATGCTGGTTGCTGTTCCCTCATCCATGCAAATTGCTGGGCTTGGGAACAGACAAATTTATAATCGGGGTAATCTTGCATGTAACATAAGGTGGTAGAAAAAGTGCGGTAACATTTCCGCATCGTTTCCGCCAGAGGCCACAACCACGCCGTATCAATATGGGCGTGACCAATCGCTGAGAGATTATGCTGACCATCGCCGTTCTGGGCACTCAAAAACTTGGCAGCGATTTCACGACCCGCAGGCCATGTAGATGGATCGTCCGGATAGACCTGATTGACGATGGCATTGGCGGCATAGAGAGCTTGACCCCCACGCGGCGTATTGTGGGGTAGGTGGTTTGCCATGTCGGCGACAATAGTGTAATCCCAAAGCAAATCCCACACAGCGCGGTCAAATGTGGCAATATCGGCTTGGCGCAACAGGCCTAATTGACGAAATTCATCACCGTTAATTAACCCAAACATGCCATTCATAGCAGCTTCAATGTAGAGGGTGATCGCTTCGCCCCCTTGCGCCGATTTGGTCAGACGGTAAGTGGTGCGGATGGGTTTTTGCCGATCTCCGCCATCCCCTTCGCCTGTTCGCGCCGAGCCTGTCAAGCCTTGTAGTGGGACACCCTCTTGCCAAACACAGGCCTCGGAGGACGAGTCCCATCGTAAATGGACTTCTTGACCTTGCCATCCATTGGGAATGTAGATTTCGAGTTTAAACCAGTGGGTTGACCAGAGCGGACGAAATAGCTCACCAATTTGACAGGGGCGGTAATTCCCACGCATTGCTTCATCAAATGTGATGCGTCCGGGTGCAACATAAGTGGAAATTTTGATTGGGGCGGTTTGGGTATAAAGCCGTTCGGCGAGTTGGCCCTTGAAAGCCTGAACTCGCTGACGAGTGATCTCAAGATGTTTTTGCATAGAGTTTTAGGGATTAATAATCAGGATGGTAACGGTTGGTGGCGTCTTCGTTCCATGTAAACACATACAATTTTCCGTCGGCATAGCGAGTGTTCATCTGGAACTCCCCCGTTGTGAGCCGATAGATTGTAATAACTCGATTTGTAAAGGGATTGGTCGCACTACCCAAAACAGTATTTTCTGCTGGAATGCCCACCGCATCAATCGTATCATTGGTGATGGTCAATGCTAATTCGCTAATGCAATTGATTGGATCGTAGGCAAAAACGCGGATTGAGCCGGGGTAGATTATGGCAGGCGCACCTGCATCGGTGTTGAGTCGTCCATCATAAATATTGCCAGCCACGCCACCCCCCATTGCGGTATAGGTGTGGCTCATATTTACAACTGGAACAGCCCCTATCGCTGTGCAAGTCACAGTTGTTGTGCTCGAACCAATGCTCACCCCATCGGCCTGTGTAGTGGCTGTTACAGTCACTGAAGTAGGGGCAGGGCTGGGAGCCGAGGAAAAGTTCAGCAAAAAGCTGCCGTTCTGACCAGCAGATTCTGAACCGACCGCACCTAAAGAGAACGCACCTGCAAAGGCCGGATTGGTGACTGCATAGTTATTGACATTGTTGGCCGGAAGATAGGCTGCGCGGAAAAATGTACCGTTGATGACGACATTGCCACTTCCATCGTCTACACACGCGCCACTAAAGCCAGTGAAAATATAATAATAATTGGCCGAGGAGCAACAGTTGGCTAGAGCATTGCCCGGTAGATGCAGCATCAATAATACCGCTAGTCCCACAATCACTACCCGGAGCAGGGGGAAATTAGTTTTCATAAAATTATGACTCCGAATCACTTCAATAACCACTTCAATTGAGGTTTTTTCATACACCCGATATTTAGATTTATTTTACCAACAATTCCTATATTCCTACTAACATTATAGGTTAGTCGTTAGGGAACGAGATAAAGTGGCTTCACCTCATAATATATAGGTGAAATTTTGTTGGTAATTGGCTCAGGAACGTATGTGCCCCTATTGGATTTATAAACCTGAATCAAATACGATCAGGCGAATTACAAGCCTATTTCGCTCGTTTGTCTGGCTCCATCAACTTTTTATTGACAAAACTACGACAAAAATGTAAGGGGTCTGCAAGGTACAGATGCCCTAGATTAAAGTCCTTGCAAGCATCATCCGATAC
>JACRBG010000041.1 GCA_016234595.1 Chloroflexota bacterium
CGCCATCGTAGCCCGCTCAATTTCCTTGTCAATCTCGTGGCGGGTTTGATTGCTTATACTTTTCAACCTAAAAAGCCCAGCCTCCATATCGAGGCTTCCGCTTTAGTGCCCATCTTTTAGTCTTATCCAAAACTCAGGTTATGATAGTATCAGGGAATTGTCACAGCAAAAATATCTCGCCCACCTCTCCGATAGTGTTTTAGATGAATATGCAGAGTATGCAGAGGACGAATAGCTATCAGTCCCGCAAACACCAATAGCTCCCTACTCGCCATATTTTCCTAGCCCAATATCCCCCATGTGGCTAGTCAGAGTTGGCCCACCCGGTTGATGTAAGAAACATCCCCAACCCATATGCTTGAGACGTACTTGAAACAGTGAAATTCACGCTTCCCATTGACGAAATGGGAAGTACAAATCAGGAGAGAAAAACAATGGGTTTGGTAGCGGGCATCATTATCTGGGTCATCGTCGGGGCAATTGCCGGTTGGCTTGCCAGTGTAGCCATGGGTACGCGCAACAGTCAGTCATTGGGTGAAGACATCATGGTGGGCATCTTTGGTGGTGTCATTGGCGGTCTCTTGCTCGACCTGCTGAATATTGGGGGTGAGGTCAGCGGCATCAATCTCCCCAGCATCCTTGTAGCTTTCTTTGGGGCTCTTGTCCTGTTGTTCATACTCAAAGCTACTCGTGGGACGGCCCGCATCTAATAGCGGATTGCCAAAATCTCCCAATCGCTTGCCAAAACGACCTATACCACAATGGTATGGGTCGTTTCTTTTTAGCCTCGCTAATCGCGTATCAACCGCGACGCCGCAATAACAATCAGCGCCCCCACAAAAGCAACCAAAACATCGGCGGGGGTCAAAGTGCCACTTAAAATTTTGGGTAAGTCTTGGTTCAAATTCAGCACATCAAACAAAAACCCACCCACGAGTGCCCCCAAAACTCCAATCACCGTATTACGAATCCAATCTGAGGTTCGGGCTGGTTTTTGACCACGTAAGATAGAAGCGGCGGCAGTTCCGGCCATCGCCCCCACAATCAACAAAGCTAAAATATCTTGCGATTCCATAATGTTCTTTGCTTGTCCCTCCCATGCCTATGGTTTATTCACAGTAGAAATTCTACCGAAAATTTCGCTGGGGGGTGTAGGGGTTGCAATCGGGGTCAACGTCACCGTAACCGTTTGCGGCTCAATCGTCACCGTCGCCACATTCACCAATGAATCTTGCAACAGCCGTACCTGCACTGGAACATCCACATGTTGTCCGGCGGTGCGCCCCGTCAAATCAATGGTCAAACTGATGTCCTCAATCGTGAGGGTTTCAATCAGCGGTTGTGGCCCAATCACCACCACGCTCACCGAGTCAGGCAACATAATCGCCGTCAATGATGGGTCAAGATTGGTAATTTGAATCGGCACTTCCTCAAAGGTGGCGGTGGCAATGCGCGGCGAAATGCTAATGGTCACTGTAATCAACTGCGTTTCAGATTGCAACTTGACCCCGTCGGGCAAAACGACCTGCACATTGCGGCTGAAAGTGCCTGTTTGACCTGTGATGTCAATCGGTTCGGTTTGGACAATACCCCCCATCGCATTAATCAGATTGGTATCGCCTTGTACAATCACACTTTCGGGGTCAACCGTATAGCCTTCAACCCGATAGCCATCCGCAGGTTCCCCTGTATAGACAGGTTGTACCGTCAATAAGCCTTCGAGGGCCTGAATTTCGACCTCACAGCTTACACTGTCGGGTTCAATATGCAGTTGACCAAGCAAGCGGCTGTCAATGGCAGCATTGTTTTCATCCACCAAAGTTACAACACGGGTAATGCTGCGCGACGCGGTATAGGATTGCAAATTCAGGCGAGCTTGGGCAGCGGTTACTTGGTCAACCAACGTGGCCGGCCCACTAATCAAAACTTCTGGTGGGTCACATTGGGCAGGAGCCGTAGCTGGATAAGAATAGCCGGGGGGAGGCTCAACCACGACAATGGGCTGCACTTCCACATAGCGTTCCTTGACCTGTACCATTTCGACCGAAATCGTGCTGGGTGAAATACTGATGACCCGACCGCGTGGCCCGTCAGATTTAATGCGCCCCTCTAATTTGATCTCATATTGACCGGGAGATAGATCACGTAAATCGGCCCACACTTCAACATCACTGCTTTGCAAGATGTCCCATGTGCTGCGTGGGGCACGGATGGTTACACGGCTGGTACGAATTTCCCCCGTCGTGGCGATATGTACAATATCGGTATCCTCCACAAACCGAATGCTGACTGGCTCGGCAAATTCGCGCTGTTGGATAGGGTTAGCCTCAAGCATGGCGATAATCCAAATTAGGAAAGCCAGCACAATTGAGGTGACAATCCATGCACTGTTAGCGACGACAAACTGAATCGCGGGCAGGTTGGGGAGTTCTGCACGCAGACGCTTCATTGGGGAATATTCCCTTCACGATTGGGAATGCCTACCCAGCGTCGCAATTTTTCTAGTCGCTTGACGCTGCTCGGCACGGCTGCTGAATCGTCTTCGGTATTGGCTCCATAGAACGTTAACAAAATCGTAGCGAGGCGGGTGGCGTCCAAACGGCGAATCATGCGCCCCCCATTGCTGACACTGATCTGGCCTGTTTCTTCCGAAACCGTGACCACCACCGCATCCGAAATTTCCGACATGCCCAAACTGGCGCGATGCCGGGTGCCCAATTTGCGGTCTCCCAAATTGCGCCCTGAGCTTAACGGCAGCACACACGCCGCCGCCATCACTCGATCCCCGCGGACAATTACGGCTCCATCGTGCAACTCGGTTTTGGGCCAAAAAATAGTTAAGAGAAGTTGTGGCGTAATCTCGCTGTCCAGCCGGATACCGGTGTTGATAAATTCATCCAAGCGGCTTTGGCGTTCCAGCACAATCAACGCGCCATGTCGCCGTTCCGAAAGGCGTCCGGCAGCCTGACAAATTGCGTTGACCACCATCTCCCGTTGGGTAATGGAGTTTTGCCGGAAGCCCATGCTGGCTCGCCCTAGACGTTCAAAGGCGCGGCGCAGTTCAGGCTGAAAAATAATTGGGATAGCCACAGTCGTCATGGTGATGATGCCACGCAAAATCCAATTGAAGGCGACAAGATTGAGGATACTGCTGAGGAGACCAATGACCACAATCACCACAATGATACCGCGCAGAACCAGCAAGGTTTGGGTTCCCCGTACAAGGAACGAACCAGCAAAAATCAACAACGCCACCAGTAAAATGTCAATGATGGCCTGTGAATCAATACTCTGGATTGTCCAAACTAAGTCCATGGTGGGTCAATATTCCAGCGGTATCAAGCGCTTTCTGCGGCAGTCCGCGCCAAGATTCTTAAGCGTTATTATGGCTTAAATGAAAAAACACCGAAAGTAGCGATTAGTCTTCATCGGCAAACGAGCCGTCATTCACCACTACACGAGTATAATAGATGGCATCTTGGGAACTGAGGCGCGGCGTATAGTAAACGTGCAAGAGTAGGTTGGTAAAATTTAATTTCAGGCGTATTAAGTCGCCTTCAACACTTGCGCGGGCTTCGGCAGGGATTTCATTCCCTAGCCCAGAGGTCATAGCAATTTCTTCGTCCACCCGATCAAGTAGCACCCAACGTTCAATCATAATCAATCCCTATGCTTGTCCCAAGCCATTTAAACACTTATTATAAACCAAGCTGGTTGCGAATTAACCCTAGAATTGACTACACTTAACATTTGGTTTCGTAAATTATTTTCGGGGGTTGACTTGTATACCGACCCATTAGGCTGGACATCTATTCACCCCAAGTTGGGCCTCTATCGCTATGAGGGCATGGCACAGCGCCGTTCGGTTCCCTCTAAGCCGATTTTGTTTTTGCACGGCACGCTGTCCAGCCATAGGGCATGGAGCAAACTGGCCGAGCAATTTTGGGCTGAGGGCGCGAATTATATTTATGCGGTAGATGTTGAAAGTTTACACAACGCCATCACCATGCCAGATTTCTCCGCATATCTGGCCGAGGTTATTCGGTTTCTATTGGATGTGGAACGCGGGGGTGAACCCGAATTGGCGTTGATTGCCTATGCAGCAGGGGCCGTCAATGCCTATCGCTATTGGTTGGAATATGCCGACCAGTCCCGTTTAATGATGTTGTTTTTGCTTGCCGCGCCGCATGACCGCACCATGTTTCCACTACTGCATGAGCAATATATCCATGCTGGGCCAGACAATCATCAGCCGCGCCCATCTGATACGTTTCAAAATTTTACGCGGGTCGAGGCTGTGCAAACTCAATCCTCGACCGTATTGGTGAATATCTTCGGCAACCTAATGGGGCCAGATTTTGATGGGGTGGTGCGGGGGTTGCGCCTGCCCGAAGCAATTAATCAGGTCTTGCCATTAGATCATCAAAGCCTCAATAAAGATTCGCGGGTTGCCAAAATTCTTCTTGGCTATTTGCAAGGTGGGTATTATCAGGTCAAATTGAAACTGGTCGGCTTACGGTTACGCCGCGAAGACAGTGAAGGATTATCTGGGCCAGTCGCGTTTGAGGTTGATCGTCAGCGTACCCCACCCGACACGGTTTTTCAGGGGATTACGGAGCGGCTCTATTTATTTGAGGAGCGTGTGCCCCCCCTCTATACAATGGCCTATCCCGTCACCGCCAGTTCAGCTACCATCACGCTGCAATTACGCGATCTAAGCAATGTCTCAGGTCGCCGCCGCCGCATGTATACTCGACTGCACATCCCACTTAAAAAAGATGAAGGCAGCATTCATTCCATGCAAGACAGTGAAGGGTCAGATTTATTATGGCGGGTGGCGTGCCAACGAATGCCCGTCGTCTTAGGTGAATCCGCGCCCGAGTCGCCGGATATTGGACGAGGCATCTAGGAAGGAACCAGCCAAGTGAAATTAGAAGCATTACTCGGTCATTTGTTTGTTGTGGGGGGGCGCTCCTTGACCAGCAAACCGCCGGGAGCATTAGTTCAAGTGGCCCCGCGCCGCGCCCATCGGACTCGTGAAAACGATACTCTTTTTCTTTTGATTACCCCAGCCGGACAAGCCCAAGTACCCGCAAGTTTTTACGAAAATTTGGCAAAGATCGCCTCCGAAGAATATTTTAAATCGCGCGTCGGGGTGACCGGGGCACTACGGGAAGCCTTGAATGCCGCCAACACTGCTATTCAAGAGCAAAATCAAAAACAAGCCACCGACTATCGGGCCGGGGCACTCTTGATGGTCAAACGTAGTGAAGAAATTTTCATTGCACGGTCGGGCACAACCCTCTGTGTTTCACGGCAGGCAGGTCAGTATGTAACCTTCCCCGATGATCCCGAAATGATTAATTTGATGCCGTTGGGGTCACAAGCCAACCCCATATTGGAATTTGCCCATTATGCCCTGCATCCCAACGATATGTTTGTCTTGGGCGACGCGGGTCTGGCGGTGGTAACAGATGAGGTTTTACAAAAAGCCACGGGCACAGGCGACATTAATCAGGTATTGGAGATTTTAGAAAAGGCAGTGCAGCGACAAGCCTTTGGTTCGATTGTTCAGTTTGTTGGGCCAGAAGGTCCCACCGCACCTGCCCCACCATCCCCTGTTGCTACAGCGTCCCCAGCCAAAACGACCGCCGAAATTATCCCAGCTTCCGAATCAGTTGAGGCCACCCCAGTTTCTGAGGGAGTACCTATTGCCTCGGCTGAAATTTCCGATGCTGCCGCACCCGTTTTAAGCGAAACAACGCCACCCCTTGTCCCCGTTGATATGATGGGAACCACCCCGCTACAAAGCCAACCCGATGACTTAGTCGAAAATGAGATTGGCACGTTACCCGCACCCACTGAATCGCCACAAGCCTTTGAACCGCGCCCTCAACCAGAGGCCGCCGCCCCCGATTCGGATCAACTGGGAGTGCCCCGCACGCTGGTCGTCAGTGCCCTCATGTTGATTTCAAACGCATTGGCCGCGATTGCCCGGGGAGCGAATACGGCCCTTGACCGCATCCTGCCTGAGCCTGAGGAGGGCCGACGGGATGGCAAAGTTGTGCCGATGAATGTGGTCGCGTTGATCGCGATTGTCGTGCCAACGATTATCGCGATTATCGTAGTAGGCTTGGTACTTTCTGAGCGTGACACCACCAATTTCGAGAAATATCGCACCGATGCGGTGGCGGCAGTGGATGAGGCCCGGGCCTTTAGTCAAAGTTCCAATGGGGATGATAAAACAGGCTCCGAATTATGGAATATCGCTTTGACGCTGACCCGACGAGCGTTTAATGAAGACCCGCAGGACAGCGAAATCCGCAATTTGTTGATTGAGGCCCAGAACAATATTGATCGTTATGACCGTGTGCGGCGGGTGCAAGTGACCAAATTGCGCGAATATGGCGAGAATGCCGACTTGCGTGGGCCCATTATTTCGGCCAATACTGTTGATATTTATACGCTAGATAAGGCGCGTGGGACGGTCTATCAAGACACCATGAACTCATCAGGGACGGGCATCATCGAAGAACGCGATGTGCCTGTTATCCAGCGCGGAATGCGCGTGCGCGACTATACGGCGGCGAACTTGGTAGACATTGAATGGATTGGCAATGATGGTGGTGCAGCCCAAGATAATGCGCTGGTGGCCCTAGATGAGAATGGCCTACTGATTACCTATAACCCCACCTTCCCGCCTGCCGATGCACTAAAATTGGTATTACCTCCAACATGGAATCGGCCCGTAGCTATTGCTCTATGGCGGCAAAATTTTTATGTACTGGATGCAGGTGCTAACCAAATCTGGCGCTATGAACCTGTCGAAGGGTCATATTCGCAAGTGCCTTCCGAATATTTTACAGGCAGTCAGCGGCCCGACCTTGCCAATGCAGTAGATTTTGCAATTGACGAGGAAGGCATTATCTATATTCTATTTGGCGATGGGGCTATCCGTAAATTCAGAGGGGGCGAACCCCAAACCTTTGATTATTTCAACGCGCCAGTAGACGGTTTTACCAATGGACGGGCCCTATTTATTGATAACAACCCAATTTCCTATTCGCTCTATATGGTAGATCGAGAGCATCAGGCGGTCTATAAATCGTCCTTCGGTGGTGAGATTAATGACGGCTTTAAACCCGCCAATCAATTGAATGCCTTTGATAATTTGACCGGGGTGGCGGTGGATAGTTCGCGGGGTTTTGCGCGGATGTACGTCCTCTCTGGCAACGTTTTGTATTTAATTAGCCCTTAAAAGCGTGTGATTGAATAATGCTGATACTCGGTATTGAAACTTCGTGCGATGAAACAGCCGCAGCAGTGGTCGAAGATGGCCGCTGGTTGCGTTCTAATGTGATCGCTTCACAAATTGATCTCCATGCCCAATATGGCGGGGTATTCCCCGAAGTGGCGGCGCGTGCCCATATCGAAGCGATTAGCCTGATTGTGCAAGAAGCGCTTGAAAAAGCCGGGGTAACACTCGATGAGATGGATGCCCTTGCCTTAACTCGTGGGCCGGGCTTGGCTGGGGCGCTACTGGTTGGGGTGAATTTTGGCAAGGGCCTTGCCCTAGGGCGCAATTTACCTATCGTTGGGGTCAACCATTTGGAAGGGCATGTCTATTCCAATTGGCTAACCGAACCCGAACGCGCCATCGTGTTCCCTGTGCTAAATCTAATTGTATCGGGCGGGCACACTGAATTGGTCTTGATGACCGGGCATGGTGAGTATCAATTGTTGGGTGAGACGATGGATGACGCGGCGGGCGAGGCCTTTGATAAAGTCGGGCGATTGCTCGGTTTGCCCTACCCCGGTGGGCCATCCATCCAAAAAGCCGCGCAAAATGGCAACCCCAGCGCCTATGATTTTCCGCGTGCTATGTTGGATGAGGGCCTTGATTTCAGTTTTTCGGGACTCAAAACAGCCGTTATGCGGGCGGTGCGACCTCCCCAAACGGGTAAGCGCATGGCGGGTAGTGAAAGCATGAAATCGGGCGACATCCGAGCCGATATTTCAATTGCGGATGTTGCGGCAAGTTTTCAGGCAGCCGCCGTCGAGGTATTGGTCAAAAAGACGATACAGGCAGCCATTGCAACCGAGGCCACTGAGATTTTATTAGCGGGTGGGGTCAGCGCCAATGGCCCATTGCGCGAGGCGATGAAAGATGCCGCACCTATGCCAGTCCGGTATCCGCCTCTGTCGCTCTGCACCGATAATGCAGCGATGATTGCAGCAGCGGGTTACTTTCGGTTTATGGCAGGCCAACGCGATGACTTGGCGATGGATATTTTACCGACATGGCCGCTGAATGAGTTGACCTGATGAATGGGCTATACCCCTATAAGCGCTATTCTTTAAGCCGCTTCGCCCTCAAAATCATCATTAATCACAATCGTAGGGACAATGAGTTTATGCAAAAGTGTCAGTAGGCGGGGTGAATTGGCGGGTACGACAATCGTCACCATCACAATATGTTCCCCCATCGGGTGTAAATAAACCTCCCCTTTATATGGGGCTTGGCGAAACGTCAACAGATAATCCAAAGTCAATGTGTCGCCTGTATCGGTACTCTCCACCTCTTTAAACGAATCATACACACTCCAAATTTCGGCAAGGGCTTTCTCATCAAACCAATCGCGCGCGGCACTCGTGCTACTACCCCCTGCCCATTCCACCACCCCCACCTCCACAAAACTGGACAGCAGTAAGTTGTTAAACACTACATAGGCTTCTTCCACTACGCCATGCTGTTGCCGATCCCACCCCGGCAAATCGGCCATCGTAAAAATGCCTGTGCCATGGGTATAGCGGCTGCCCACTCGCCATTCCCGCACAATCGTTTCCAACTGGGCATCGGTAATGGGCGGCGGCAGAGTAATGCGTGTATCCGGCGTTGGTGTGATGGTCGCCGTTGGGTAGGGCGTATAAGTGGGATAGAGCGTATAGGTCGGATAAAAGGTATAGGTGGGATAGGGTGTATAGGTCGAGGCAAACGGGGTGGGCGTGAAACGCGCGGAAAAGCTGCCCATCATCGAGACTAATAAAAATCCCACTCCAGCCCATATCCGATAATGCTTAGGCGTCAACATAGGACTGTCCTCTCGGCAACACAAACCCGCATCAAGCAAGAGTATAACAGTGCCATCCCTCCTGAAAAACATACAATCTGCATTAATCTATTGTAGACTAAGGAGGAGGCTAGTATATTCAGGGAAAGAAATTACTTTTCAGGCGTAGGAGTAAATCATGGCAGACCCGCGCATCCAAAAATTAGCGGATATATTGGTCAATTACTCAATTGGCGTGCAACCGGGCCATTGGGTTTTGGTAAATGGGGATGTAAATGGCTTGCCGCTGGTCAACGCAGTGGTGGAACAAGTTTTGCGGGCCGGGGGTAATCCAACCGTGTTGTTGAATAGCGATGACATCCAAGAAATTGTGTTGCGCGAATCTAATGAGGAACAACTTCAATGGATTTCGCCCGTTGAAAAAGCCATGATGGAGCAAATTGACGCTATGATTGCCGTGCGGGCCACCACCAATACACGCGGCCTAACGGGGGTTGACCCAATCAAACAACGCATCCGTCAAAATTCGCGGCGTGAACTCTTCCAGACCTATATGCAGCGCAGTGCCGAGGGCAGCTTACGTTGGACGGTTACGCAATATCCCTGTCCGGCCTATGCCCAAGATGCGGATATGAGCCTGAGTGACTATGAAGATTTTGTGTATAAAGCAACTTTCGCTGACCAACCCAACCCTATTCAATGCTGGTCAGAATTACGTGATGAGCAGGCCAAGTTGGTGGATTGGCTGATTGGCAAAAAACAACTGGTGGCGCGTGGCCCCAATATTGACCTGACCCTTTCGATTGATGGGCGCACCTTTATCAATTGTCATGGTGATGCCAATATGCCCGACGGCGAAATCTTTACTGGCCCAGTCGAAAATTCGGTTAATGGTTGGGTGAAATTCACCTATCCCGGCGTCAAAAACGGGCGCGAGGTGGAAGGGGTGGAGTTCCAGTTTAAAGAGGGCAAGGTTGTAAAAGCCACCGCTAGGAAAAATGAGGATTACCTGATCAGCCAATTGGACAGTGACGATGGTGCGCGGTATCTGGGTGAATTTGCCATCGGAACAAATTATGGCATTCAACGTTTCACCAAGAGCATCCTCTATGATGAAAAAATCGGCGGGACACTACATATGGCCGTCGGGTCAGGCTATCCTGAAAGTGGCAGCCTCAACCGTTCCAGCATCCACTGGGACTTCATTTGCGATATGCGCCACGAGAGCGAGATTTTGGTAGACGGGGAACTGTTTTATAAAGACGGGCAATTCCAAATCTAAGGTTTGAAAAGTTCCCAGACAACCCGGTAATCGGATAACACAGCAGTCACTCTTGAATTCAAGGCCTTTGAGGAGTGAATCCATCCGCGATTTGCTGTATTCAGTTTTGTAGAAACTTTGTTTGCAATTTCACAAGTCTTAAGTTACGCTTTTGGGATGTCCAAGCAAAGGCAAATAAGGCATGTCATTGATTAGTAATACAGCGCTTACTTCCAGATTTCGGGCGATGAAATTGCCCATGCCTTCGGTTACACTGCGAATGCTATTCGACCAGAACATCCTGCCAACGGGTGCATTCTTGGTCAGCGGCAGTGACGAAGCACGGGTCAATTGGGCACGATTGGTCGCCCCAGAACCAGCTTCTTTAAATAGTGCCGCCGAGGGTGAATTTGTGATTGTCCCCCTCGGAACGTCGGAGCATCGCCGTGATGCTGACCGCGATATGGCATGGATTATCAGCAAACTCGCCGAGGCACGGGTACGGGTCTTGTGTATTCAAGGCGTCGTCAGTGTCCTCGCCTTTGAAGCCGCCGCCCGCTATCAGATGGCGGTCATCTATCTACCCGAGGATGTTTCGGCGGAAAAGGTCGAACGTGGCATTATCCGCTTTTTGATGGAGCGCCAAAGCGTACTAGAGCAGCGCGATCAAGAGCTACAACAAGAACTCACGCGGCATGTCACCAGCAATCACGGGTTGCCGCAACTGGTGAAAACACTGGCGAATATCAGCCGACTGCCCGTCTTTTTACATGATGCACGACGGCTGCGTTTGGTCTATGGCCTGCCAGATGGGGAGTCGGAAAAACTGCTGCAATGGCATCAGCATTATATGATGTTGCAAGACAGTCAATTGGTGGCGCATTTTGCCGACAATGCCCGCCCTACCCGCATGGATAGCTCGATTTTGGAAAGTAGCCAAAGCCTTAGCATCGCCCTCCATGCCGATAATGAAGTTATTGGCTATCTGACCGCCCTTAAAAGTCGCTCTGAACCCGATGAATTTACCCATATCGTACTGAATCGCGGGGCGATGGTATGCAGCCTGTTGCTGTCGAAATTACGGGCAGGCGAGGCTACCGAAAAACGCTCACGCAGCGATTGGATTTCATCTTGGCTGGAAGGCTACTCCGCCGACGACCATATGATTTTGGCCCGGGCCGAACAAACCGGATACAGCGTCGAGCAGGTGTATGTGATTGTGGTGATGCGTTGGACAGCAGGGCGCAACCCTAAACGTCCACCCAAGCCCATCCGCCCTGAGCAATTGACCGAGCATGTCAAACATGAGGTCAGTATGCGTCGGATTTCGGCCATTGTGGGGCAACACGCCGACCGCACCATTTTGTTCCTGCCCTTGGAACGCGCCCAACATACCGGACGTATGAAGCAGTATGCCAAGAGCATCTGCGAGAAAATGTCGGAAACGTTGGGGGGGAATGTGGTGTGTGGCGTAGGACGACCCGGTTTGGGCTTAGCCGAAATTCGCCGCTCCTTTGAGGAAGCCGAACGCGCCTTGACCCTAACCGAGCAAATTTGGGATGGCACACGCTCTAGCTTTTTTGGGGATTTAAGCCTGAGCAAGCTGCTGCTTAACGTGCAAGATCATCGGCATCTACAGGGCTTTTGCCAAGACTGGCTGTCCGATATTTTGTCGTATGACGCCCAAAACCACAGCGATTTACTGCTAACGATGTCGGTTTACTTTGGCAACAATGGCAACATGGCGGCAACAGCCAAACAATTAAATGTGCATCGCAATACATTGGTCTATCGGCTGAACCGCATTGCTGAAATCACCCAGTTGGATATGGACGATGCCGATGTGCAGTTGAATTTGCACCTCGCCATCAAAGCCTATCAATTGCTCGAGGCCCTAAATCTGCAAGACTAGGTATAGCGTAAACCCTGAAGTTATAGGGTTTAGATGATGCCACGCCGTTTAGCTTCAACAATAAAATAGAGCCACATGCCGACGTAGAAATAAAAGGCTTCGCGGCGATATTTGGTCGTTAGGATAACTAAAACCGGAAACAGACCATAACCAGCATAGTAGGGTGTCAAAAGCGGGGTAGCCACCCCGGCCAAGACATCATCTTCCGTGCGATAGGCTTTGTAAAGCATATATAAACCCACCGGAATCATATAGGGGAACGGTGAAAAGTTCGCCGCCTCCCACGGTTTCCGCACAATCTCCCAATCAATCCGTTCGTACCACAGCCCCCATACTACAAATGAAAACACAACAAAAAAGATGAGGGGCAGCAGTACCCGTAGGCTAAATTTGGATTTTTTCCACCAGATGAGAGCCGCACCCCCAACGCTTTGCGGCTTGAGGGCAAGGGTGGCGATGGCCCATTGCGCCGGGAGCATAAAGGCCAAAATGGGAACCCACTCAATATTATTGGTGCGCACCAAGTCAATAAACGGTGGGAAGGTATAGAGCATCAGCAGCAAGGGGATAAACGTCTTTGGCCCCTGTTTGGCCCAATATTTGCCGACCAAGATGGCGGGTACTGTGATATTCAGCAGCAGGTTGATGGCATTGCTCAATTTGAGGGGCAAGATGGAATGGGGCATGAGGAAAATGACCCAAGGCGGATTGGCAAGGCCGGGGATATCAAAAGGGTCGCGCCAGTGATGCCACAGCGGGCCAAAGGTATAACGCCAATCTACCCCAATAGGATATTTTTCTGATATAGCATAGATTACCCCCAGCAAAACCACCAGCAGAAAAGCGACTTTTGCCACCGTTTTAGGATCATGTAAAGCGGCGCGGGCATCGGCTACGGATAATTTAAAGGCGGGCAATTCAGGCGTCTCAGATTTTTCAAGCATTAGGAGAATCTCATCTCGGCAGCACGATAATTTGTCTTGGGGGCATTATAGGCGGGATGGGGCGGGAGTGGCAAATGGGATGGGGCGAGAAAAATTAAGATGAATTATGACCGAGGGCTGTAGCACAGATGAGCTAAATTCAAGAAAAGATTTAGAGAAGGTCGGTAAGGGGGCCTGATAGGAGTTTGGGAGGAGTTTCGGGCGAAATAACGGACAGGGGCTTCCATCAAAATGAGGCTTAAATAATGAGACTTTGGGTGGATTTGGCACTGCCTCAATACTGATAGGCTAGACTTGTAATCTATTCACCCAGAGGATCAATAATGAAAACGAGTCGTTCAATTCTGATTTTGATGTTCTCTTTCGTGTTTTTGATGGTGATTGGCATAGTACTAGCGGTACATTATCGAGTGCCAGCCGAACTGGATTGCGCTAGTTGCAAACCGGATACTGTTTCTAGTGACTTTTTTGCCAAAGGCACGGGTATCACCCCACCTGTCGTCGTTGTCATTCCCTATCTCTTATTTGGGTTGCTCATTCAGAAAAGAGCCTTGGTTGGGCTACTGGGCAATCTGGGCATTTTCGTTATCTCTTGTGTCTATACCATCGCCAGCATTCTGGAACCAGCACTGACCCATGTATATCAAGATGCATTCGACCTAAAAGCATCCGGAGTATTGCCTGCCATTACCTACACAATTGGGGCAGGCATCGTTGTCGTCATTTTTGTTCTCAATCTTCAAAATGCTATAAGCCGCTTGCAAACGCGCCAAACAGCCCCCAGAACTGCCAATGCATAATCATCTCAAAGCAATTAAGGGCGAGGCTCGCCCTTACTCTCAGCTTTAATCCATCTCTAATCACTTGGCGCGGACACTGCCTGAATATGCCCCCGGCGATAACAAAGGCTTACCCGAAACAAGGTCTATTTTTAAGCGGTCGGCACGCGGCTTAACGATTTGTAGAATTTCACGGGCGGCTTGATAGGTCATATCCGCTTGCTGTTGGTGATTAAGCGCATCCCCAAAAGCCAGCATATCATGTTTGGCAAGGGCCTCGTACATCGTAATGCCAGTGAGCGCCAAATCACCCAAATGGTCGCGTAACCGACGGGCTTGTGATTCATTTAATCCTAAATATTCGACCAATTGTGACGTCACCATATCAAACAGGCCCCGGCCCGCATTGGTAGCGCGTGCAAAATCGGGTTTGCTTTTTTCGTGTGTCTCGACCAACGTTTCGGTATAAGATAGGCGGATGCGTTTTGATCGTTGGCGGATTTCGTCGCGTTCCCGTTGGGCATCGGCAATGGCCTCAATTTTTTCGCGGGTGGCTGTAACCATATAGTCGCGGATGCCTTCCCAATTTTTGAAGGTGACAATCATAGCGATACGGAGAAAGGTATCAAAATCGGCGACGGGGGTTGGGCGCTGACCCTGACCGGGAAATTGATGTTGTAAAATCCGGTTTACAACATCGAAACCTTGCTGATCCAACTTTTTTTGGGCTTCACTCCACTCCATGCGAGGATTTGTGCTTTTAGAACCGTAGTTTTTGAATACATCAATAACAGAAAAGTGCATCACTCCATTAATGATGACCTTGCGAATCGTGCCATCGAACTCTTGAAACTGTTCAAGACCAGACATTTTATGTATCCTTTCATTAGGTTGTTAGTGTTTTGTAGCGCTACAACTGCCAGCTCTGGCCTTGGTCTAAAAGGTCAGGGCTTTTTTTCATTGCTATACATGATGATATTCACGACCCCAAAAATTGTCAACAAATTTGTTCTATGGTTCTAGGGGGCATGGATGACTCGTTTTTTAAGAGGGGGAGGCTGAGCCTCGCCCCCATCATAGACACTATTCAGGCAAAGGATAGACGGGCAAGCCAGTAATTTTTCACGATAAAAGGGACTGGTCGTTTTGGCAAATAGAATTGTTTGGCGAGAATGGGGTGGTGTGTTAAACTTCCGTCGCAAACTGGTTGGTAGAGGATTAAGTCCGGTTAAGTCAATTTTTTGAACAAGTTTGACAGTTATTGAGCCGGATGTTAAACTTTTGCCGACTCAATTGTGCTAAATTGAACAATCGCAATCATATTCGGAGACGACAGTGTTATCTGATTACGCTCCCATCCTGCCCCTATTTCTGCTGGCAACTGGTGTCGGCATTATCATCGTTTTCCTCTCCCGCATATTTGGCCCTCATAAACCCGAACCACGCAAACAAGCGGTTTATGAAAGCGGGATGCGGCCCATTGGCAGCGGGATGCGGAAAGTACCGATTAAATTCTATCGCGTAGGCATGTTGTTCATTTTGTTTGATATTGAAGTGATTTTTTTCCTGCCATGGGCAGTGATTTTCCGTGATTTAGGACTCTATGGTCTATTGGTAATGGGTGTGTTTTTCTTCATCTTGACCATCGGTTTCGCGTATGAATGGTTAATTGGAGGTCTTGAATGGGAGTAAGCAGCAAACTCGGCAATCTCGGCGTCGTCACTACAACGCTTGAGGATGCTGTTAATTGGGGCCGCACCCGTGCGATGTGGCCTATGTTGTTTGGTCTGGCCTGCTGTGCCATTGAAATGATGAGTTCACAAGCGCCTTATTATGATGCCTCGCGCTTTGGGATGGAATTGATGCGGGCCAGTCCACGTCAAGCAGACTTAATGATTGTAGCCGGACGTGTTAGCCGCAAGATGGCCCCTGTGCTGCGTCAACTGTATGACCAAATGCCCGAACCCAAATGGGTATTGGCGATGGGGGACTGCTGCTCGTGCGGTGGCGTCTTTAATAACTATGCGATTGTGCAAGGCGTGGATGAAATTGTGCCAGTAGATGTGTATGTGGCTGGTTGCCCACCCCGCCCCGAACAACTGATTCACGGCTTCATGACCTTGCATGAAAAAGTCAAGGAAATGAAGTGGTATGAATGGGCAGGCAAGTAAAGTTATGTCCCAACCACTTGATCCCAAACAAGCAATAAGTGATGTTTTCGGAGATACCCTTGAGGGTGTTGAAGAATTTCGGGGCGAACTAACCCTGATTGTCAAAGCCGCGAAAATCATTGAAGTTGCCCAACATTTACGCGACGGTGAGGGTTTGAAATATAACCTCCTGTCCGACATTGCCGTCATTGATTATTACCCCGCGGAACCGCGTTTTGGCCTGTGTTATCACCTCTATTCAATGGCCCATAATCGCCGCCTGCGTGTCAAAGTGATGTGGAGCGATGGCGATGCCCCCGTTCCCTCGGTGACGGGCTTATGGCCGAGTGCCAATTGGGAAGAACGCGAAGCCTATGACATGATGGGCATTCTATTCGCAGGACATCCTGATATGCGCCGTGTCTTGATGCCAGACGACTGGCAGGGTTTCCCCCAACGCAAAGATTATCCGCTGGGGTATGAGACGGTGCAGTTCTCGTTCAACTTTGATGAAATCGCCAAACACAAGCCGTTTGCAAAGAAATAGGCAAAATTCTATGACATTAGATCCTCAAACCCAATTTGCCGTATGGGAAGGCAGTGTTGAAGAACTAAGAGGGCTGGTTTCAGAAAGAGCCTTTACGGGCGAGACCATGATTCTGAACATGGGGCCACAGCACCCCAGTACACACGGTGTATTGCGCGTTGTCCTTGAACTTGACGGGGAACAAGTGATTAGCTGTATCCCCGACGTTGGCTATCTCCATACCGGCATTGAAAAGAATATGGAGTACAAGACCTACGAGAAATCCATCGTTATGACTGACCGTATGGATTATCTTAACCCGATGGGGAATGGTCTGGTGTACTGCCTTGCCATGGAAAAACTATTCGAACTCGACGTGCCGATGCGCGCCCAAATCGCCCGGGTCGTGTTGGCGGAATTAACCCGCATCAACAGCCATCTGGTTTGGATGGGCATTGGTGGGTTGGACTTAGGTGTGACCAGCACGATGACCTATGCCTTCCGTGAACGGGAAGTGCTACTCGATATTTTTGAACTGGTCTCCGGCCAGCGCATGATGAGCACCTATTTCCGTCCGGGTGGGTTGTGGCGCGATTTGCCAGATGAATTTGAAGCGGCTGTCCAAAATGTATTGGATACCTTCCCGGCCAAGATTGATGACTACGACAAAATCATCACTCAGAACCCCGTGTTTGTTGACCGAACGCAAGGGATCGGATTTATCAACGCCGAAGATGCAGTGGCCTATGGTCTAACCGGAGCAGCCTTGCGCGGTTCAGGGGTTAATTGGGACATCCGCAAAGCGATGCCCTATTCCTCGTATGAAACCTTTGAATTTGATGTGCCGATTGGGCAACACGGTGACGTGTATGATCGTTTTATTGTGCGGATTGCGGAAATGCGCCAAAGCCTGCGAATTATCGAGCAAGGGCTGAAACGGCTGCAAAAAGAAAAAGGGCCGTTCCGTTCAGGAAATCGCAAATATGTACCACCACCCCGCGCCGAATTGGGTCAGAGTATGGAAGCAGTCATCCATCACTTCAAACTGTGGACTGAAGGTTTCCGTCCACCTAAAGGCGAGGTGTATGTCGCGATTGAAGGGCCACGTGGCGAACTGGGCTGTTTCCTTGCTAGTGATGGCTCGCCCAACCCGATGCGTGTCCATTTCCGCACCCCGTCGTTTGTCAATCTCAGTGCGTTGGAAAAACTTTCCAAAAATCATATGATTGCCGACCTTGTGGGGATTATCGGCAGCATTGATATTGTGCTGGGTGACTGCGACCGATAAGTAGCTGACCTCGCCCCAACTCCAATCTGGCGAGGGTGAGGCCAATTTAGGAATTCAAAAAAGAGGGTAGGTCTCAGGCCTCCCTCTACCTAGACGATAATGAAGATTGATTATTGGGATAACCATCCCATATGCCGGAGAAAAGATTGTGCTGGCAGAAAAATACGCGGAACGTGTCCAAAAGATTTTCAGCAAATATCCTGACAAACGCTCGGCAGTGATGCCGCTGTTGTACGTGGCACAGGAAGAATTTGGGTGGGTATCACCCGAAGCCATTGAAGAAGTGGCGGTCTTGTGCGAGATTGACCCGACACAGGTCAAAAGCATCGCGGGTTTTTATACCATGTATTCCGAAAAACCCAAGGGCAAATATTGGCTGCAAGTTTGCACCGATTTGCCATGTGCGCTGCGTGGGGCCGATCAGTTTCATGAGGAGTTACTCAAACACCTCAAGATTGAAGAGGGCGGCACAACCGAAGATGGCCTATTCACAGTTGAACATGTGATGTGCCTAGCGGCGTGCGACAAAGCACCGATGCTGCAATGCAATTTCCATTTTGTCGAAAATTTGGATATGGACAAGATGAAAGCATTGCTCGATCAATGGCGGGCCGACGCCAAAGATTCGGCTGCGGATTAATCGGAGCGTCGAAAAATGCCTTCTGCACCTGTTCGCCTGACCGTCAACGATTACGATGCCATTATGACCTTGTGGAAAGCGGCTGGACTGACCACCATCAAACCGACCGGACGTGACTCACGCGAGGCATTTGAGACACAGATGGGCCGCGGAATTCAGGCTGTCATTGGCATCTATGAAGGTGAGCAACTGATTGGGCTGGTGATGGCGACACACGATACCCGCAAGGGCTGGGTCAATCGCTTGGCAGTCCATCCTGATTTTCGCGGCAAGGGCATCGGCGGACAGTTGGTGCGGGCCGCCGAAGAGTATCTTTCGTCTGAGGGCATTGGCATTTACGCCGCCATGATTGAATCTGACAACGCAGCCAGCCTCGCCACATTCAAACGCGAGGGCTACCATGTCCATGAGGATATGGTGTACGTTACCAAACGGATAACCGATGGAATCTAGGCCAGACCCAAAAGCCGATCAGTGGGATCAACGGGGCGCGGTTTGGGTAAGTCTGCCATTGCTCATTTTAGGATTTTTTTTAGTAGCCTTTGCGCTCTTTAATGCGGCATGGCCCCCAGATTACCTAAACGCAGACAGCGGTCAGCACGTTTCCCACCTAGATCGTATGCTTGGCAAAGATCAGCCAATTTTCAATGGTACAAAGGTTGAAGTTGAGCGTCCCCCGGCCTATCTAGCACGGCGCATCGTGGATGCAGTGGCCTACATTTCTGTCATCATTGGGGTGTTGTTGTTGCTGGGTTTGGCATGGTGGGGCGAGCGGGTGTTTTATCTACCCTTGATGGTCATTGGGCTGTATGGGCTGTGTTATTCAGTCGGGCTAGGCATTGTCATTGGGCCAACAGTGGCCGCAGCAGGCTATACCCCGATATTTTTGGGGGCCGTAATTGGCTGGTTGATGACCGATCTGCCAAAGCATCAAAATCAAGAGAATCAACAAATGACCGGGATTGGATTTACAGGATAGGTTGGACATGGCAAACATTCTTTTGCGCGATTTGGACATTCCCGATATTGGCAAATTTGACGTGTACAACGCCAATGGGGGGTGGGATGGTTTTCGCAAGGCCGTCACACAACATACCCCAGAGGAAGTCATTAACATTGTCATTGATTCAAATTTGCGGGGACGCGGTGGCGCGGGGTTTAGCGCAGGCCGCAAATGGAGTTTTATCCCCAAAAATGAACCCATCAAATATGTGGTGGTGAATGCAGACGAAAGCGAACCCGGTACCTTTAAAGACCGCCAGATTATGGAAAAGAACCCCTATCAATTGATTGAAGGGGCCATGATTGCGGCCTATGCCATCCAAGCCACAGCGGTTTACATTTACTGCCGAGGCGAATTTTGGGATTTGGCGCATAACCTTGAAGTCTGCATTGATGAAGCCCGCCAGCAAAACTTGATTGGCAAAAATATCCTCGGCGGCAATTGGTCGTGCGATATGTTTGTGCATCTCGGCGCTGGGGCCTATATCTGCGGTGAAGAAAGCGCCCTGCTCAATAGTCTGCAAGGCTTTTTAGGTCAACCACGTGTCCGCCCACCCTTCCCAGCGCAAAAAGGCGGGGGTTTATATTATGAACCGACCGTCGTCAACAATGTCGAAACG
>JACRBG010000042.1 GCA_016234595.1 Chloroflexota bacterium
GATGATGACCCGAACTTACAAGATCAACACTTTGATGTGGCGATTGCTCAAGGCGCGGCGGCGATTATTCTGGACAATGCAGGTGCGGATGCCTCGATTGCCCCGATTCAACGAGCCAAAGATGCTGGCATCCCCACCTTCCTGATTGACCGTGAAATCAACTCCACGGGTGTAGCTGCGGTGCAATTGGTCTCCAATAACTATCAAGGCGCCGTGCTGGGTGGTGAAGAATTCGTCCGGCTGATGGGTGGCGAAGGCAAATATGTGGAATTGCTCGGTCGTGAAACCGACACCAATGCCGCTATCCGTTCACAGGGTTACAACGATGTCATTGCCGACTATCCTGATATGGAACTGGTCGCCCAACAAACGGCCAATTGGAGCCAAACTGAAGCCTTTGATGTGATGGAAACCATCATTCAGGCCAATCCTGACATCAAGGGTGTCATCGCGGGTAACGACACCATGGCACTTGGCGCATCAGCCGCTCTGCAGGCCGCTGGCATGACCGACGTGATTGTGGTCGGCTTCGATGGTAGCCCCGATGTGATGGATGCCATTCGTCAAGGTACGATTCAAGCCACTGTCTTGCAGCCTGTCGCCAATTTCTCCGAAATCGCAGTGGATTTGGCCCACACCTATATCCAAACGGGTGAACTGCCTACCGAAGAAAAACAATCCATTGACTGCATTCTCATCACCCCTGAAAACGTGGATGAGTATGGTGTCTTTGCGCCACTGGAATAAATAAGTTGAGGTTACGTGCAGGCCGTTTTGGAGAGAAAGCGACCTGCACTTCCCTAGTGTTGTTTTGGAGAGAGGGTTGTTATCACCTTGCTCTCTCTCCAAACACCTCAAACTGCCAATTTATAGCACGTTGTTGCAGAGAATAAAACTATGATACATGGTGAACTTCTACACCCAACTATTTTGAAAGCCCTTGCTTCAGCGGGGCATGGCTCAATCGTGTTGATTGCCGATAGCAATTATCCCTTTAGCACTGGAGCGCATCCCGCCGCAGAACGGGTCTATCTAAATTTGGCACCCGGTCTGGTACGGGTAACGGATGTGGTACGGGTTTTAGCTGCGACGATTCCGGTCGAGGCTGCTCACGCTATCGCCCCTGACACAGGTCCAGAACCCGCCATTTTTGGCGAGTATCGCCAATTATTGCCGGGGGTCGAAATTCAAATTTTAGGAAGATTCCCCTTTTATGAAGCAGCCCGCTCTGTCAATACAGCCCTCGTCATTGCGACAGGTGAACAGCGCACATGGGCCTGCATTTTATTGACTATTGGGGTTATCCAAGCGCATTAGATGTGACACAGGGAGATAGAGAGATGGATGTTCAAACATTGCAGCTAAAATCGGTTGCCTATCGCAAAACGATTCTTGAAATTATTAAGCAGAGCGGGGCAGGACACACAGCCGGAAGTCTTTCCTGCACCGATATTTTGAACGTCCTCTATAACCATGTGCTCAACGTTGATCCGGACAATTTTGCTGACCCCAACCGTGACCGCTATATCCAAAGCAAGGGGCATTCCGTTGAGGCGCTTTATACTGTTTTAGCTGATAGGGGGTTTTATTCCCGCGAGGCCTTAGCGACCCTCAATAAATATAAGTCCAAGTTTATCGGACACCCCACCCGCAAAGTGCATGGCATTGAGCAAAACACCGGGGCATTGGGACACGGCCTTTCAATTGCGGTTGGCACTGCCATCGCCGCCAAAAAGGATGGACGCAGTTATCGCGTTTATACCCTACTCGGTGATGGGGAATTAGCCGAGGGGTCAAGTTGGGAAGCCTCGATGACAGCAGCCCATTATCAGCTGGATAATCTGGTGGTGATTATTGACCGCAATACGCTTCAGATTACCGGGCGAACCGAAGAGGTCAGCAGCCTTGAACCGCTTGAAGATAAATTTAGGGCCTTTGGCTACGCGGTACGACATGTAGATGGCAACGACATCCCTGCTCTCATTCAGATTTTTGAGCAAGTGCCCTTTGTTCCCCACAAGCCCAATTTAATCATTGCCCATACTGTAAAGGGCAAAGGTATCAGCTTTATGGAAGATACGGTCAAATGGCATCACCGTGTACCTACTGATGAAGAATTTGCAAAGGCGATTGAGGAATTGGAATTGGCAGAGGTAAAGTTAAAGGCGGCGGTATGATGGAACTTGGCAAACCAAATCAAGATATTTTCGCAACGACCTTACTAGATTTGGCCCAAAACGACCCAACAATTTTGGTCGTTACCAGCGATTCACGAGGTTCGGGCAAGTTGGTTCCGTTTGGTCAAATGTTGCCAAATCAGATTGTCGAAGTGGGCATTGCCGAGCAAAATCTGGTTGGGGTCTCGGCAGGGTTGGCTTCGACGGGCAAAAAAGTCTTTGCCGTTTCACCCGCTTGTTTTTTGACCACCCGTGCTCTTGAACAGATTAAAAACGACGTGGCCTACTCCAATAATCCAGTACGCATTATCGGGATTAGCGCCGGGGTCAGTTATGGCGCATTGGGTTCGACCCATCATTCGCTCCACGATTTTGCCGCGCTACGGACCATCAATAATATTGACATACTCGCCCCTGCCGATAATTTTGAAACACGCCAAGCCGTCCTTGCTGCTATGCACCATCCCCGCCCACTCTACTTCCGATTTGGCAAGCGCCCTGTATATGATTTACACGCCCCGGATACGATCTTTCAAATTGGGAAAGCGATTCGGTTACGCGAAGGGCGTGATGTCACCTTTATTGCCAGCGGTGAGACGGTCGCCCGGGCGATGTTGGCCGCGCTACATTTAGAAGAAGCAGGCATAACCTGTCGTGTGCTTAGTATGCACACCCTCAAACCATTTGACAGCGAGGCGGTAATCCAAGCAGCCCGCGAAACCCACGCGATTATCACCGTTGAAGAACACAGCGTTTTTGGCGGTTTAGGTGAGGCATGTGCTTCAATTTTGATGCAGCGCGGTTTGGTTGTCCCCTTCAAAATTGTAGGCATACCCGATGAAGATACGGTAACAGGTAGCCAGTCGGAAATTTTTGACCATTATGGCATTTCAGCCGAGGGCTTGGCGACAACGGCTCGCACCTTGCTACAAGTGGAGCAATCATCATGAAAGTGATTTTGGCAGTTGACCAATCAACCTCGTCCACCAAAGCAATGTTGTTTAACCAGCACGGTGAATTGCTGGGCAAGACGGCGGTAGATCATCATCAATACTATCCGCAGCCGGGTTGGGTCGAACACGATGCCGAAGAAATCTATCAAAATACGCTGCGGGCATTTGGCGACCTGTTAAAACGTAACCCTGCCGTCAAAAACAATCTCCTATGTCTAAGTCTCACTAATCAGCGCGAAACGATTGTAATCTTTGATCGTAAAACAGGCGCTCCGTTGCATCGCGCGATTGTGTGGCAGTGCCGGCGCGGCGAAACCTATTGTAGCCACCTCACGGAGATGGGCCATAGTGACGGGGTGCAGCGGTTGACCGGGTTGAAGATAGACACGTATTTCCCTGCCTCCAAAATCAAATGGCTGATGGACACTTCCCCCAACTTACGTGCCCGCTTGGAGGACGGATCAGCCTTGACTGGAACAATTGATACCTATCTTATCTATCGGTTGACCGAGGGGCGCTCATTTTTAAGTGACCAAACCAATGCCTGTCGAACGCTACTATATGACATCAACACCTTGACATGGAGCACAACGCTGTGTGAATTATTCCAAGTGCCACGCCATGCCCTACCGGAAGTAATTGACAGCACAGCCCAATTTGGCGAAACAACCCTTGGCGGATTATTGGAGAAACCTATCCCGATTTGTGGCGTGATGGGTGATTCACAGGCCGCCCTGTTTGCGGAACGATGTTTTCAACCGGGCATGGCAAAGGTAACTTTTGGGACAGGTTCATCAGTGCTGCTCAATATCGGCAATACCGTGCGGTTGTCACCTAACGGGATTGTCACCACGATTGGCTGGGTCTATCAAGGACAACCTGCCTATGCCTTTGAAGGCATCACCAATTTTACGGGTGGGACGATCACATGGATGCGTGATCAGATGAAGCTCATCGAATCGCCCCAAGAAACCGAGGCCCTTGCTAAAAGTGTACCCAACAACGGAGGGGTCTATTTGATTCCCGCCTTTGTTGGTCTAAGCGCTCCCTATTGGCAGCCCAATGCACGAGCAGCGATTGTTGGCCTAACCGCTGCCAGCACCAAAAACCATATTGTGCGGGCGGCGCTCGAATCCATTGCCTATCAAATTCGGGACGTGCTGGATTTGATGGCAGCAGATGCAGGTGTCGCCCTTCACTATATCAATGGGGATGGCGGCATGATTCATAACCACTTTTTGATGCAATTTGTGGCCGACATTACCCAAATCACGGTACGGGCCTCCAGTCTGTCTGAACTTTCCGCATTTGGGGCGGTGATGGCAGGCCTGCTAGGGATGGGGGTCTATGATTCGTTGGAAGCGTTAGAAGGGTTACCGCATCATTTTGCTGATTACGCCCCTCAAATGGAATCGGTGGCAGTGCAGGAATATTACGCCGGCTGGAAAGCAGCTGTGCAACGCATCTTGTAAATGGAATATTTGAACCAGAAAAGGAATTCCCTATGTCTACTCTAAAATTTGGCGCTGGTCTATGGATGTTTGGGCAATTTGTAGATCGTTACGCCGCCGATGCCTATGGCCCGCCTGTCAACACACTCGAAGCCATTGCCCTCGCTGGGACGGTGGGTGGTTTGGAAGTCGTTGACATTAACTACCCGTTTGGTGATGGCATCACAGTCCAACAGGTCAAAAACGCTTTTGATAAAGCCAAACTAAGCGCCTATGCTGTGACCCCCCATATTTATATGCAGGAATATGTGCGTGGGGCTTTCACCAATCCTGATGCCAGAGTTCGACGGAACGCCATTGATCGGTGCAAGGCCGCGATTGAAGTGGCCCGCGAACTGCATCCCAAATATGTGAAGTTCTGGCCGGGTCAAGATGGTTATGATTATCCTTTCCAAGCCGACTATGCTCAACTTTGGGATTATTCAATTGGAGCAGTGCGCGAACTGGCCCAATTTGCCCCGGATATGCAATTTGCCATTGAGTGCAAATTTAAAGAACCTCGCACCCATATCACCCCGTTCTGCAATGTAGCAACCACCCTCCTCGCGATTCAAGACATGGGGGTTAATAATGTTGGCATTGTGATGGACGTAGGTCACTCGTTTTTTGCCAAAGAAACCCCGGCTGAAGCGGTTCAATTGGCTCATCGTTTTGGTAAGTTGACTAGCGTTGAGATTAACGATAACTGGCGTGATTGGGACGATGACATGGCCGTTGGGTCGGTTCATTTGATTGAATCGCTGGAATACATGTGGGCGCTCCGCAAAATTGTTTGGAAAGACCCCATTCTGCTGGATCAATTTCCGTTCCGCGAAGACCCGGTTCGGGCCGCCCGGGCCAGTTTAAATACCATTCGCCGTTTAGATGCTTTGTTAGATCGAATTGACCTTAAGGCTCTGCAAGACGCCCAAGATCACCAAGATGCTCTTGCTGCTCAACAGCTTATCATGCATGAGTTCCTTGCATAATTCATACCAAATTCGGGTCAATCCTCACCCCGACCCTCTCTCCACTGCGTAGCGAAGGGGAGCAAAACTACGCATTTAAGCCCTCTTCACTAAGTGGGGAGGGTTTGGGCAGCGGTAGTTGGCCCAAAAGTAGGGAAGGTGTCACCAGAAGCCACTTGGGCTATTGTACGGCTCGGTTGCATCGAACCCGAAATTAAAGCACCTACATCGTGACCATAAGAAAATGGCATAATCATGGGGGAAACAATGCTATTCAAGGCGTGCTGAAATAAACAGGCGAGAGGGTCACTTGAGATTAAAAGGCAAAAAACGCACGCTAAGGAGCCTCAGTCTTTAAATCTACTGTGAGGCAAAACTGCTTGAGCTGAGGAACTCGTTAAACGGTTCCACTTAAGGTCGTAGCCCACTGCTGGTCAAAGGAACAGAAATCTCAAAAGAAAACCTGCCATAGAGATTGATATGCTCGAAACGGGCTGGCGAAAGATGCATGAGCTCGTCCTCAGAAATAGGCTCACCTTGGGCTTTGAGGTGTTCAAGGGCGGCCTGCATGTAGACCGTGTTCCAGACCGTAATGGCATTCGTAATCAAGTTGAGGCAGTTGGCTTGGTTGAGATGTTCTTGGGGATACTTCTTGCGAATACGGCCCCGATTAGCGGAGTGCAGATGAGCACGCAAGGTGTGGAGTTTCTCGCCTTTGTTGAGTTGGCTGTCAATGCGCCGACGATACGCTTCGCTCTGGAAATAACGGAGGATGAAAATGGTTTTGACCAGACGACCATATTCCTGTAAAGCACGTGTGAGGATATACTGACGCGGGAAAGTCTGAAGTTTACGAATCAACCACGAGGCCGTCACCCACTTGAATTTGAGCGAAGCCGCTATGCGCAAGAGTTCATCCCAATGCTGGATAATCAGCGTGAGGTTAAGCTTGCGGGTAATAATCCCTTGAATGTGGGGGTAAACCTTTTGAGGGTCGATGCAGTAAAGACTGGTATCACTAATGTCTTTCAAGCGTGGGGCGAATTGCATCCCCAATAAATCGAAGAGAGCAAAGATGAGTTCAGTGTAGCCCCCGGTATCGGTGGTATGTTCTTGAATCGTCAAGTCACTGGCGTTATCCAGAATTTTGTCGAGCGTGTAGGCCGCTTCACGCTGGGTGGGTGGGGTCACGAGTGTGCCGTACTGCGAATATTGGTTGGATGTCCAAGTTAAGAACGCCCAAAGCCAAAGTAGCGTGGCAGTGGAGTAGCATTTTGGGTGCGCACCGCCACGGCAAAACGTTGTCCGTCGGAAGAAGAAAAACGCCCGTCGCCCCAATAATGACTGAGGGGTTGGGCATATTGGAAATTGACCAAGCGGGTGGTCGCTGCTTGGAGGGTTTCTTCACGCAGGTACCAGTTGTTCACCCAAGATAATTGGGGGTAAGACAGATCCACCACATCCACCATCTGCTGGAAATCAATATTGCGGGCTTGCGCCAAGAGAACGGCATAGAGGTGACGGTTCAAGTCGGGAATGCGTGGGCTACTGCCAGCCGCATGTTCAAAATGGGCGGAAAAGTGTGTCCAAGTATCAACCTCATGCAAGAGTTCGGCCAGTTGCAGATGCGGTAGTAAGGCTTGGATTTTGCCAGATAAAGGACTTTCCTCAGCATGACCTTCAAAGGGTTTGAGGATCAAGCGATCGCCGTCCATATGGAGCGCCTCATCTTGGGGTAATTGTTCATCCAATGCTTGGTAGGCCGCCTCCAATTGCTGCTGCAAGCCAGCCAAACGCAGTTCAGCCTCAGCCTTGCCATTGACCAACTCGAGATAGACCGGACGCAAGTCCGGCCACTGGGTGTTGGGGATGAGATAATTTTCAAGATTGGTATAACGACGGCTGTTTTCGACCCAGATACGTCCAGAGCGCAGGGCATCGCGCAGGAGCGACATAATAGCGAGTTCATACCAGCGACGGTTAACGCTCAGATTAGGATTGAACACCCGCCAACGCCATTCTGCTGACTGAACAAAATCCGTCGGCACATCGTAGAGCAAGGGGGTAGGGGTTTGTTCTGATTCAAATCGCGCAAGACTTGGAGGGCCTCGATAAGCTAATCGACTTCTTGCTGGGGGCGGAAGTCCAAACTCGCCAGCAGCTGGGGAAAGAAACGACGCAGATAACGGTAGCGATTCCCCAAGAAATGTAATACGTCCAAGGGTTCACGCTGAGCCTCAAGCGCTTGCATCATCGCCTCCAACTGGTTACGTGGGAGGACTTCAAAGATGTGGGAACGCAAGCCTGCATCGGGAATCGTCTCATCCAAAACCATGCGTCCCATCTGTCCCAAATACCAGGCTTGTCCTTCCCAACTTTCGCTGAGTCTGAGGCGATGGGCTTTCAATTCATTTTTAGCATCACGCTGGCTCTCGGCCATACGGTTATCGTATAAATCAAGGATTTCATCGGTCAGCCGCTGGCGACTTTCTAGTAAGAAAGCCATCAGGATGGGATAGCGCTGATCGGCGACTTTACTTGCCAGCGCCTGTGCGCTGGAATGGTGAGCCACTTGGGCGAGATGTTCAAGACGTGCTGGTGGTAGCCGTTCTACCTGCCAAGCATCGAAGTCCCATGCGGATAGGCTGTTGAGTTTAGCGATGGCCTCCAAGATATCTTCGGCATTGTAACCGCGTGCGGCACGCCTTTCCGACAGGCTGTCCGAGCTTGGCTGAGACATCGCATGAGCCGTTTCGCATAGGATAAGCTTAACCTAGAATGCCCATTTTGCCACTATTTTGCCAAATTTACCTCACAAAAGGACCCTTTTGTGACAGGTTTCTGTTCGGCGGACTTGGGCCTTCATATGGATGAGATGGGGCGGTGCGCTACCTGCAGATTTGCCTCACAGTAGATTCGCAGGCTGAGGCTCTTTAGCGTGCGTTTTTTGCCATTTAATCTCAAGTGACCAAATAGGGGTGTATAAATACGATTATACGCCCCTATTTTCAGAATTTAGACATGACCACCTCCATCGAAACCCAAACGGGCTTTTTTTACCAAAACTTCCCCGTATCCTTTAGAATAGGAAAATCCCAGTCAGGGCAAGCAATTTCACTTGGTGCCAATTCAAGCAGATGCAGAAATCAGCTAGGGAAAATGGCTTATCCCGGTTTTCTGTTCCTACCATTGTCACGACCCAAACTGAAACCCCTTAGTGTACGGTTTCGTCCATTTGCTCTGTATCTTGATGCGAGGCCTTTTTACGAGTTGATGCCGACTGCGTTCGGATAAGGGTCTCAAATGTGATGATCATGGCTGTGCCTTCCTTCTCAATGCTAGACGCGACAATAGTCCCTCCATGTGCTTCTACCAGTGATTTCGCAATCGCTAAACCCAAACCTGTTTCTTCTTGTTCCCGGCTGTGCATCGCATCCGCA
>JACRBG010000043.1 GCA_016234595.1 Chloroflexota bacterium
AATTCGGGAGGGGCGGTTGGCAAAATCGCCCCTTTTAATTTAGCTTGGCAAGCTAGACGCCGCTTTTTCGTCGGATTTGCGTAAGCTAACCGCTGGAAATCCGTGTTTTCAACGGGTAAGATTATAGGCCGCCTATATAAAGATAATAAAGGGCTTGAGGAGTTGTAAGGCATATGACGAAAATAGGGCGACGCCGGAATCGGAATGAAGGCGTTCAATGGCTGGTGATTGGGGTTATATTGGGTATGGCCTGTTCATTTACGGTTGGTTTTGCAGGCTACGTTTTTGGGTTGATTGATTTTAAGGCAAGTTCAACCGATGGGGAACGCGAAATTCAAGTCGTAACTTCGACCCCTAATCCATCTCTTCCAGACCTTACCCCCACTACGCCCGCTATTATTGATGTGCCAACGACTCAGGGCCAGACAAATGAAACGCCAGTCACACCCAGCCAAGTGATTGCGACTTTTACGCCAACCGATTTACCGGGGGCGGCAAGCGTGACTCCGGATGGAGGAGGCAGTGGCGGGCCTGAAACAACACCCAATATCGGAACACCACTGGCGACCACTTTTTTACCTAGTGCTCCCTCGCAAGATAACTCTGCCGCATTAGCGATTGGGGCCACCTCGCTCGTCGCCATTCAGGGTGGGTCTTTCCGTATGGGGACAACACTAGAAGAAGGGCAAGCAGCTGTCGCGGAATGTGTGCAACGATATGCAGGTGGGTGTACAGACGATATGATCACCGATGCTATTCCACCGCACGATGTCACGCTCGATAATTTCCAAATTGAGCAATATGAAGTCAGCGTCATTCAATATGTGAACTACCTGAACTATCTTATTCAGCTAAATCCGAGCAATCCACGCCCTCATCTTTCGGCCTGTAACGGCCCATGTGCCTTGACCTTCCAAGATACCGGCGGTGAAGCCAGCGATATTTCCTATAACAACTCGACTCAACGTTATGAAGTACGAGTGGCAGGAGTAGATCGTTCGACTTATCCAATCACGCTGGTGACATGGAATGGAGCCTATGCTTATTGTCAGGCATTAGGGCGTTTCCTGCCAACTGAAGCCCAATGGGAACGAGCCGCACGTGGCCTATCCAATTCGATTTATCCTTGGGGGCCAGTTTGGGATGAAAACCGTGCCAAAACTAATCGCCCTGTCCAAGATGGCACCGTGCCAGTGGATGCCTATTCATCAGGTGCAAGTTTGGGGGCCAGCGATTTCGGGGTATACAACATGGCGGGCAATGTCGCCGAATGGACTGCCGATTGGTATCAGGCCAATTATTACCAACAATTAGCCAATAGTGGGCAGACCACCATTAATCCGACTGGCCCAGTGAGTGGGCAAATTCGCGTGGTGCGTGGCGGCTCATGGAGTAACCCCCCTCTATTTGCCCGAACTGTGCACCGAGTTGATAGATGGGAACCCGGCCAGACAAGCACATGGGTTGGCTTCCGTTGTGCCGCCAATGCTGGGGTAAGTAGCGCGCCGCCTGTCAGCAATCCTAATACAAATGGGACGACCAATACAGTGGCAACTACCCCTGCACCCGTTGTCCAGCCCACCACCGGAGGAAGTGGTATCAAGCCGGGGTCATCATCGTCTAACACAACGCCAGCCAGCAATCCACCCACTGGGAATATTCCGTCAACGGCAACTTTGGCAGCCGATCAATGATGTTGGCTGGTATAATGGAAAGGTCATTTTCTCACTACCAGCGATTAGGGGTTTAGCTGTGACTGAAATCGTTGTCCGGCAGGCGACGCTTGCTGATGCACACGCGATTACGGATATTTATTGCTCAACGATTGAAGGGGGCGTGTTTACCCGTCGCAATCCAGATGGGACACGCACCCCTACACCTTATGAATCCCTCAGCATTTTTGAACGTTATATGCACGGCGGGGCATGGATGTCGGTCGAAACCTGCGCGGTTTGGCTGGCTCATTTGCTGCGTTATGGGGACGAAATCCCTCTCGTGGTGCAAGCCGATGGCATTGTGTTGGGCGAGGCCGAAGTTGCGATTGGCAACGAACCCGCCCCTTATAATCGCCATTTGCATATTACCTCGCTACGGATTCATGCCGATGTCAATTTTGAGGCATTAGCTGTGGCTTTGATGGGTTATATCAAAGAAATGGCCCGGGTGATGAAATATCAACAAGTATTGGTAGCAGCGCCCGATGCCCCTGAATTTTATCGCCAGCAAGGTTTTGCCCCGTTGATGACACGCCGCGCGGTAATTACCCCGGCTAAAGAGGGTCGCGTTTTTTATAAAGCCACTGAAATGACCGATTTTAACCCTAATCGGATTGACGGCTGGTCAATGCCATTGGGTCGTTATCAGAATGCGCGGCATGAATGGGAACGTATTTGGCCGGGTTTCTGGAACAGCGTCCCCGAAGTGGTTGAGCCCGAAGTGGCACGGTTTGATGTCACTCTGACGGGTCAACAAGGGATTTTGATGCTGGAACAAGACCGCTTTAACCCGCCTCTTGCCCATGTATCGCTATGGTCAGAACGGCCTTTGACAGGGCATTTGGTCTCATCTGTGCGGGATCGGGCGGCACGACTGGGCTATCAGGAACTGACGATGCTGGTGGATGATAGCGCTTTGGTCTTGGTTGAGCCAGAAGCTACCGACATCCGCGATAGTCAGATTGTGTTTGCTTGGCGCGTCAATTAAAGTATCGTATTCAAAGTCCATAGGTAACAGATTATATCATCATGATTTATTCACCGATTGACTACCATAACCATACCAACCATAGTTGGGACTGTCGTATCCCAATGGCGGATATGATTCGGGCCGCGTTGGATGTTGGCCTAAAAGAAATCGCCTTTACGGATCACTTTGACCAGTTTGATGAAAGCTTGCGTCGGCCCAAATATAATGCGGCAGTCTATTTTGAAACGCTGGATGTTTGTCGCGCTGAATTTGAGGCAGGCGGCATCACCATTCGGGCAGGGGTTGAGGTGGGTGAACCCCATCTCTCCGCCGATATTGTACAACCTGTGTTGGAAAAATATCCTTATGATGTGGTGCTGGGCAGCCTGCATTTTGTCGAAGGACTCAGCATGTCGGACGCCACATTTTTCCAAAAATATCCTGTCCATGAGGCGATGAAACGCTATTTTGGCGAAATGGCGCAGATGGTCAGAAAAGGTGGGTTTGATATTCTGGCCCATTTGGATTTCCCCAAGCGCCGCGCCTACAAAGTATATGGGCGTTTTGATCTGCGTGAATTTGAAACCGAAGTGCGCGAAGTTTGGCAAGCGTGTATCGAGACGGGCATTGGGATTGAGATCAACACGGCTGGTCTGCGGCATGATGTTAATCAACTGCACCCGACGGTCGAGGCCCTTACATGGTATTGGGAAATGGGGGGGGAGATTTTGACCATTGGGAGTGATGCCCATCGGCCCGCCGATATTGGGGCAGGGACAAACACGGCGCTAGAGGTGGCTTTGCTGGCGGGCTTTGATAGCGTGACCTGTTTTGAACAGCGCCAGCCTACCAAACGCTTGTCCATCGTTCCAATTCTCTAACTTGCTTGCGCCATTGGCGATAATCCTGCACAATCTAGGAAAATATTCCAGTTTGGGTATGGAGTTAATCGCTAATGGCGGAAACCAAACATCTTCAGCACAGCATCACCAGTGGGCATGTTTGGGTGGTAGTCAACGAGACCAGCCACGTTCCTGCGTTTTGGGCGCATCCGCAAATCGGCGGCCCGTTTCCCGGTTTGGTATTGTTGCATGACGATTGGGGCATGGGGCCACATATGCGAGCGCGGGTTCATCGCTTCGCTGAAATTGGCTACTATGTCATCGCCCCCGACTTATTTGAAGGCCAACGCGCCAATTCTCAATTAGAAGCCGACGCACTCGAAATCTACTTCAAGGGCTTTGCCTTGCCCAAAGTGACAGCGGCCTTGCAAGCACTTGAAACCCACCGCAAATGTAACCGGAAAATGGCTGTAGTCGGTTGGGATTTGGGGGCTGAACTTGCCCTAGAAGTGGCCTTGCATCGGCACGACATTATGGCGGCGGTGGCTTTTTATGGCGACCCCTCTAATTTCTTTGGGCAACTATCAGAATTACAATGTCCGGTAATGGTCATCAATGGGGCCGAGGATGAAATTATGCAGCGCACCGAGGCCCAACTGCGGGCTGAACTGGCCGCTGATAACAAACCCCATCAAGTATTGACCTATCCCAATGCACCACATGGGTTCTATAATGATTTGACCCCTATGTATGTACCAGAAGCTGCCGAGGACGCATGGTTCAAGACCTTGACCTTTTTAGAAACCTATCAGGGTCAGCCACCCGCACCGGATATGAAGGGGCAGGATTTGTGGTCGGGAAAAGTATATTAATTTGTAGCATTGAGGTTTGGCAAGTTAAAATAGGGACAATCTTACATAATTTCAGTGGGGGACGCCTATGATTATCTGTACCAATTGCGGGTATCAGAACCAAGATGAAAAAACTTTTTGTGATCGCTGTGGGGTAGCATTAGGGGTTATTTCAGTCGGAACCAAACAACTGGGCACGGATGATTTATCGTCTGGTAGCGAAAAACTGGGTGATGAGCATATTGTGATTGTTCACCTCCCCGGCGTGGATGACCCATTGGCAGTCCGCGTGGATGAAAAAATCGTGTTTGGACGTTCAGGTGGTGAAGCATCGGAATTTGCCCTGCTTAATCTGGACACTTATGATGCTGAAAACAAAGGGGTTTCACGCCGCCACGCCAGCCTTACTCGTGAAGGGTCACGCCTATATCTGACTGATCTTGGCAGCACCAATCATACTTTTCTCAACGGTCAGCGCGTTTTGGAAAATGACTTTTTGGTCGTGCGCGACGGCGATGAACTACGACTGGGCCAATTGGTCTTGAAGTTATTCTATAAATAGATCAATGGTTAGCTGCGACATCTTTCGGCTAGGTGAAATTCCATACACCGAGGCATGGGCCATACAGAAATCAATGGCAGGGGAACGGGCTGCTCATCAACGTCCAGATGCCCTGATCCTCCTCCAACACCCCCATACTTATACCCTCGGCTCATCGGGCAAGCTCGAAAACTTGCTGATGGATGAAGCCGAACGTGCCCGTCGTGGTGTAGCAGTGTATCAGGTTGACCGAGGCGGTGATATTACCTATCACGGGCCGGGTCAATTGGTTGGCTATCCGATTTTGCAGTTACCAGACAGCACTCGCACTCCAAAACGGTCATTGGATGTGGTGGCCTATGTTCGCCAACTGGAAACCATGCTGATTGAGGCATTGGCTGAATTTGGCATTGAAGGCGAACGAGTGACGGGTTTTACCGGGGTGTGGGTTAATGCGGCAGGTGTACTCAGCAAAATTGCCGCGATTGGGGTCAAAGTTACCGCACAACGCATTACACAACACGGCTTCGCCTTGAATGTGAATACTGAACTTGAATATTTTCGTGGGATTATTCCATGTGGTATTCCAGATAAGCCCGTGACGAGTATGGCCGATCTCTTGGGGCGACCGATTGATTTTGAGGCTGTAATGGATGCCGTCGAAACTTCGTTTAGCAGGGTCTTTCATTACAAACTTCTCACCGGAAGATAACAAGTAGTCAATAACCCTATTTTGCGCCTGATGCTGGAAAGACTATAATTTCGATTTAATCATCGCAATACAGTGCAGGAGCAAAAAATAATGCAATCTTTGGTGGGGCAAACGCTAGGGCAGTATGAAATTAAGGCGCTACTTGGCGAAGGCGGCATGGGCACTGTTTATCGTGGGTATCATGCCGCACTTAAGCGTGAAGTTGCCATCAAAGTTCTGCTGCCTCAAGTGATTTCCCAACCGGGTGCGCTGGAACGTTTTGTCCGTGAAGCCCAAACCGCCGCCAGCCTAGAACATCCCCATATTGTCCCCATTTATGACTATGGAACCCAAAACGGAGTCAGTTATGTGGTTATGCGCCTGTTGACCGGTGGGTCATTGGCCGACCGCATGGCTTATCGGGTCGAACATAACGGGGCACTCCCCACCGTTGCTGAGGTGGCTCAGATTACACGGGAATTGGCCGACGCCCTTGACTATGCCCATCAACGCAATGTCATCCACCGGGACATTAAACCGAATAATGTGATGTTTAATGAAAAGGGAACATCCTTTTTGGTAGATTTTGGCTTGGCGCGTTTAAGCGGGGCGAGCGTTGGCCTGACCACACAAAACACCCTGCTTGGAACCCCAACCTATATGGCCCCTGAGCAATGGCAAAGTGCCAAAGTTGGGCCCGCGGCTGACCAATATGCACTGGGGGTGATTGTGTATGCTCTGCTGACGGGACAAACCCCGTTTAATGGAGACACCCCTTTTCAATTGATGCACGATCATCTGTATACCGCCCCACCACCCGTTCACAATTTGCGAGCTGATTTGCCAGCGGCGGTACAAGATGTGCTGGCAAAAGTATTGGCAAAAGACCCCGCTAGTCGCTATCCGACAGTCACTGAATTTGCCCGTAAATTGGAAGAGGCCAGTCAAAGCCTTCCGCCCACCGAGGCATCGGGATTTTTTGTCATTAATATTTCATCCATGCCGATTGTGACCTTTACACCGCCCGTCGTCCCTCAGACCGCCAACCCGATTGCGACTTCACCAATGGACGCTCCTGTCGCCGAAGTCACCCGCATCGCACACCCGCGTTCAGTTCAATTGGTTTGGGCCGGAGTTGCCGCGATGTTGATTATCTTTGCGGCCCTCGTTTTGTTCCTGTCGAGTCAAGCCAATAAAAATGATGACAAAAACGGCAGGCAGTCTGAATCCAATATTTCCGCGAGCCTGACTCCCACAGAAGCGCCGCCCTCCCCAACAACAACGCCTAGTCCAACTCAGACCGCCAGCATCATACCATCGCCGACCAATACACTCACTGCTCGTGAAATCGCCCAGGCACGCTTGGAGGCCCAACGAACCGAGACCCAGTTGGCCCAAGCCACGCTTGATGAAGAAGCGACCATTAATTTTGAGATCGCAGCCATCGCTGAAGAGACAGCCCATGTCGAACAAACGGTGCTAGCGTTATCAGCAACCGCCACGCCAACCGCCAGCCGTACTTTTACCCCTTCAGCCACCTCGACCGTGCGCCCCACCGCTCGGCCTACCCGAACGGCTACCCCTACAGCAACACAGCCGCCTTCAGTTGCCGGGGTATGTACCATCTCGACACTGCGTAAAGATGTTGCGGTGCGCCAAGATTTGAAACGTGATTTGCCGCCGCTCGGCTTGTTGCAAAGCAATCATGATTATCCCGTCCGAGGGCAGGCGGTGGACACGGTTGGTGCGAAATGGTGGCTATTGAGCGAGGATGCCATGCCGGAATTGAATGCACGCGGCTTATGGGTATTGCAATCGGATGTTGAAGCGACTTCAAATTGTGCCGAGACTATCCCCACTGTGCCGACCCCTCCACCCCCACCCCAAGGTGGCGGCAATAACCAACAATAGGGACTGAACAGGTAAGACAAAATTTGCTAAAGTGACCTATTCTTGGGCCATTTTTAGAATTACCCAGTGATAAGTCCCCGTTATCATCGAGCGAGCGGTTTTTTGGGCGAGCGGTGCTATGGGTACATAGCACGTGATAACGGCGCATTATCAGCTATGGCAATTGGTCGTTTTTTACCAATTACCTAGTGATAATGTTTATTATCACGAATGATTTGATTTAGATTTTTCCCCCCCGCATCTAGTATAATTTCCTCTTGCGGTTCTGTCTGACTCACAGATGTAGTCATAAGCGCGTGTATGGTTCGATACACGCTTCAAGGAGAGCATTGCATGGCAAAGGAATATGATGTCGTCGTATTAGGTGCGGGGCCGGGGGGCTATACCGCAGCGATTCGTGCTACTCAATTGGGGCTAAAAACAGCCATTATCGAAAAGCAATGGTGGGGCGGGGTCTGCTTAAACGTTGGGTGTATCCCCTCCAAAGCCCTGTTACGAAATGCCGAATTGGCTCACATTGTGCGTGACCGTGCCAAAGAATTTGGATTTATCTTCGAGGGCGGGGTCAAGGTGGATTATAAGGTCGCGTTTGACCGGAGTCGCCGCGTCGCCAATGGCCGGGTCAAAGGGGTGCAATTTTTGATGCGGGCCAACAAAATTGACACCTATGAGGGGTGGGGAACCATCAAGGACAAATCCACTATCGAAGTTGCGCTGAATGCGGGTGGCACGGAAACCCTCAAAACCAAAAATTTGATTATCGCGGCAGGCAGCGAAACCATGTTGTTACCCAACACCAAAGTTTCAAATAGGGTTTTGACCTATCTGGAAGTGATTCAGCGTGACCATCTGCCTAAATCCGTCATTGTGGTTGGGGCGGGGGCGATTGGTTGCGAGTTTGCCTATGTGATGCACAACTATGGCACACAGGTCACGATGGTCGAATTTATGCCCCGGATGCTGCCACGCGAAGATGTAGACCTTTCGACTGAACTGGAAAAACAGTATAAGAAGATGGGTGTCAAGGTCATGACGGGTACCAAGGTCGAGAAAATTGAAGAACTGGCCGACAAGGTACGGGTTACGGTCACAACCCCCGATGGCAAACAAGAGGTGCTAGAGGCCGAGGAAGTATTGCAATCAATTGGCTTCCGTCCGCGCACCAAGGGCTATGGCCTAGAGAATATCAAAGGGTTGAATATCTCTGAAAAAGGCGGGGCCATCCAAATTGATGACCGCATGGCAACCAATATCCCCGGTGTATGGGCGATTGGTGACGTTACAGGCAAGCTGATGCTGGCGCATGTGGCTGAAGCAATGGCGATGATTTGCTGTGAAAACATCGCCGGGGTAGAGACCATCACGCTTGATTATGCGATGTTACCACGGGCCACTTATTGCCAACCACAGGTCGCTAGTTTTGGTTATACCGAAGCCGAAGCCAAAGAAAAAGGCTATGACATCACCGTGTATAGCTTCCCCTTCCAAGCCAATGCCAAGGCACATGGACTGGGCGATTCCTCCGGTTTCGTGAAACTCATTGCTGATAAACGCTATGGCGAGATTTTGGGGGCACACCTGATCGGCCCAGATGTAACCGAACTGCTGCCAGAATTGACATTGGCGCATTACGCAGAATTAACCGCCGAAGAGATTGGACGGAATGTCCATGCTCACCCCACCTTGAGTGAGGCTCTTAAAGAGGCCGCACATGGGATTTTGGGCCACTCAATCAATATGGCCTAAGAAAGATCGAAAGGGTGGGTGATGAACCTGCCCTTTTTGTTTATCGAATAGTTTAAGAAATTCAAACCAAGGCCGTTATCTCATTTTTTTCATTGCGAATGCTTTAGTTCTTTGGGACAATTAAAGATATTTAAAGCGGCAACTTCACGACCATCGAGCAGAAGAGGCAACCTGTGTTAACGAGTAGCGATTCATTGGATGACTTGTTTATTTTTTCGGGGGAGTCTAATCTCCCGCTGGCCGAAGATATTTGCCGTTTGCTGGGGGTGCCGCTGCGACACACTCACTATAAACGGTTTAGCAATGACAATCTTTGGATTCAATTGACCGAAAGTGTACGTGGCAAGGACGTTTATATTGTCCAGTCGCTTTCGGAACCCGCGCAAGACAATCTCATGCAATTGTTGATGATGTTGAACGTGGCAAAAACGGGGGCGGCTAGTCGCGTGACGGCGGTTATTCCGCATTTTTCCTACAGCCGTTCCGACAAAAAAGATGCCCCACGTATCTGTATTACCGCCCGTTTGGTGGCGGATTTAATTACCCAAGCAGGGGCTGACCGGGTGATTACGATGGCCCTCCATGCCAGTCAGGTACACGGCTTTTTTAGTATCCCGCTTGACCATTTGACCAGTACCTATATTTTGTCCCAATATTTCCGCCGCCGCGATTTAAGCGAGACCGTCTTGGTATCGCCGGATACAGGCTATGCCAAAAATGCCTCACGTTTTGCCAAGTTGCTCAATCTGCCATTGGCAATTGGCACGAAAGTTCGGCATGGTGATTCCGAGGTGGAAGTGGATGATGTATTGTGGAGCGGTCAATTTGGACGTAAGGCCATTATCGTGGATGACGAAATTGCGACGGGCAGCACGATGGTCAAAATGGCTGAAACGCTACGTGACCGTTATGGGGTTGAGGAAGTGGCACTGGCCTGTACCCATGGGCTTTTCTCTGGAAATGCGGTCAAAAACATTAATGAGATTGATATTGTGGCCGAAGTAGTCTGTACAGATACCGTCTATACGCCACGCACCCGCGCATTAAACAAACTCCATGTTGAAACCATTGCACCTGTTTTGGCTGAGGGGATTCGCTGTAATCATCTAGGGCAATCCGTTGGTAGCCTGTTTACCTTTTGGCAAGAGGGTACACCTAAAGAACTCGCGGGTGGTGATTAACTAACCAATCACCCTACCCGTACAACATTCGGCGTGACTTTGAGACATCACTCAGGCCATGCCGATTTTATTTTTTAAGGACAGCATCAGATGAAACTTCGAGATTTTGCTGATACTCCCAAGATGGTAATTGGCTAGGGCATAAACATTTTAATGAGGGCCGTGATCTCAACCAGATGATGGTCATCATGTTCCGCCACAAAATAGGCATGGTCAATCAACCGCATGGAAGCATCGAGACGAGGGTGGAGGGCCGATTGTTGGATAAAAGCCTCATCCGCCGATTCTAAACGCTGCACTAATTTGGCGCGCTCGGCTCGAAAATTAGCAAGAATGTCTTGGAGAGGATGGGCATTATGGTCGGCTTCGTAGGTTTTGCGGTTATCCAAATCCGCCACGCGCAGTCGGGGTAACTTTTGCTCAAAATCAACAACTCGACCCAGCCACAACCCCTCTAAATCGAGCAGGTGTCCCACATTTTCTTGGATTGACCAACGATCACCCAAGCGACGTGTCAAAATTGCTTTAGGAAGGCCCGCCACACGGGTTTCAAGACGAGCAGGTGTTCCGCGCAGACGTTCAACAATATTGGGATACATCCAAAGCGGTAAATTGAAATCAAAAGGTCGGCTGAACCAATCCACCGGGTGAAGCATGAAACAACCCTCCTACTTGTAGAATTTATTGGTTATTTTAGACTGAGGGCATCCTCACGCGACCAGTGTTGACGGCGTGACTCAATTTCGGCATAAGTTGGGAGATGGCTAACCCCCTGATGCTCAATAATAATAGATGCGGCAACCGTGCCAAAAATGGCGGCTTCAATCGGGTCGCCTGTTTCGTAATAGCGGATGAAAAAAGCCACCGCAATCACATCCCCTGCGCCGGTTGGGTCAGAAACTTCCGCTGGGGCTGCTTTGATGGCAATTTCTTGACCGTCATGCATCAGAATCGCCCCATTTGGCCCACGGGTATATAAAACAGTGGGGCCAGCCGCTGCCCATGTGCGGACGGTATCAATATCCCCTTGCACATCTTCTTCGCTAAGGCAAAGGGCTTTGATATAGGGCAGCATCTTGTCGGCATCATGCCAAGCGACCTTATGCACATGATAATTTTCATCCACTGCGCGCATCCAGCCTTGCGGGGTTGCTACGACCCACGCATTTTGGAACTGGGCGGCGATTTCGGGGCTGACCTCGTTGCCGAGTGGCGCTAGATGCACAATGTCTTGGGTCGGGTCTAATTTTTGCACCATTTCGACGGGAATATCCCCAGCGCGGGCCGGCATCAATTGATGACGTTTGCCAGTCACCTTGTCATATTGATTATCAAAAGTCGTCGTTTGGGGGGTGGGATGGATATGCCATTGCACACGAGGGTCAAGATCGGCGGGGGAAGGATGGGGTTCACCGATGGTCAAGACGGTGACATCTACACCCATTTCGGCTGCGACTAGACCGCTATAAGTGACAGTGCCGCCCCAAACATAACCTTCGGGTACATTCGGGGCAATATCTTTGGTGAAATAGCCAATAAGGGTGTAGCGCATTTTTCAGACCTTTTGGTGAGTGATAAGGGCGGCTTGGGGTAAAACCGCCCCATATGCTAATTTTTTAGGTGTTGTACATCTGAGTAAACACCATTGGGCGGCGTTTGGTTTCACCATAAAGGTATTTTTTCACCGCTTCTTGGATGACCTGTTCCCGGTTGCCATTTTTGTATTCACGGCTTAGTTGACGCACCAACGCTCGGACGCCATTAAATAATTCATCCGACTCTTGCATGAACACAAAACCACGGGAGGTAATGTCGGGGCCATTGACCACTTCACCCGTGCGATTATTGACAAGGGCCGTCACCATGACAAAACCATCTTGGCCTAAAGCTTCACGGTCACGCATCACGGCAGGGCCAATATCGCCAACCCCAGCACCATCTACAAAGACATAACCACCGGGGATACGATCCCCAATGGTCATTTCAGTTTTGGAAAATTCCAAAATGGTGCCGTTTTCGACCACTGCGATGTTATCTTCGGGGATACCGAGGCTATAGGCAATATCGGCATGGGCGTGCAATTGGCGTAGTTCGCCATGAATGGGGACGAAGAAACGTGGCCGCAGCAAGTTAATGAGTAGCTTCATTTCTTCTTGGCTAGCGTGACCAGACACATGCACCTGTGCTTTGGGGTCATAAATAACATGGGCCCCTTTTTGCAGCAGTTTGTTCATGGTGCGGGAAACGACTTCTTCGTTACCGGGGATGGGGTGGGCCGACATGACCACTGTATCACCCGGCACAATTTCGAGTTGGCGATGATTGCCAAAGGCCAATCGGCTCAAAACGGCGGTGGGTTCGCCTTGTGCGCCCGTCGCCATAATCACGACTTTTTCGGGAGGCATCTGCATACTTTCCTCAATTGAAATGAGCGTGTCATCAGCAATTTGCAGATAGCCCAACCGACGGGCAATCTTGACATTTTCCGTCATAGAATGACCAGCGATGGCAATTTTGCGGCCATAAAATTCGGCGGCATTGGCAACCTGTTGTACCCGCGAAATTAACGAGGCAAAGGTTGCTACGATTATCCGAGCACGGGCTTCGCGGAACACGGCATCAAATGCGCCGTCAATGACACTCTCGGAAGGTGTCCAGCCATGCCGTTCCGCATTGGTACTGTCAGCAAAAAGGGCTAAGACGCCTTTTTCGGAGAGCAGGGCCATTTTGGCAAAATCGGTGGGCCAGCCATCCACTGGAGTCTGGTCAAATTTGTAGTCACCCGAATGCACCACCATGCCGACCGGGGTTTCGATGCCGAAGCCCACACAATCGGGAATGCTATGGCTGACATGGAATGATTCGACTTTAAAAACGCCAAATTGCAGCGTTTCGCCAGCTTTAAAAACGTGCATGGGGTGGTCTTTCATCCCGCCGTTTTTAAGTTTAATACCAGCTAAACCGCAAGTGAGGGGCGTCCCATAGACAGGTACAGGAATTTTTTGCAGGATGTGGGTAATCGCGCCGATATGATCTTCGTGTCCATGTGTTAACAATAGGGCATGGATTTTTAGGCGGTCGCGGTTTTGCATGAGATAGTTGAAGTCGGGGATGATGTAGTCAATGCCGAGCATATCATTTTCGGGGAACATGAGGCCCGCATCAACAATGATGACCTCGTTGTTATACTCGAAAGCCGTCATGTTTTTGCCGACTTCACCGAGTCCACCCAAGGGGATGACACGCAGTTTTTGGTTATTTGCCATAGAAGGTAGATTCCTTTTTCACAGTAGAGATACGATATTCACCAGCAAACCATTTTGAAAATGGTATTGAAGCCAAGCATAAAGTCGAGGAGATGACGGGGAAATCGTAATAGACATAAGCGGTAATACGACATGCCAAAACAAAGCAAACCTGTTTGGCTGCCAATCATCTCTGGGTTAGAACTCCAATACAAAACAAGCCCACTAGTCGGACAAACACGATTAGCAGGCCTGTCTTGAAGCTGAGGCGACGATCGGAATCGAACCGATGATGAGGCTTTTGCAGAGCCTTGCCTTGTCCACTTGGCCACGTCGCCATAATTCATTCACAGTTAAACTATAACGCAAAATCCAATGCCTGTCCAGATAAATTTTCTATTAGAATTGTTACCCCAAATAGGCCGAAATGATTTGAGGGTCGTTCCAAAGTTCCGCGGCTGGCCCTTGATGTGAAATGGTGCCGCGCTCCAACACATAGGCATAATCGGCTACTTTTAAGGCCTTACGGGCGTTTTGTTCGACGAGCAAAATCGTTGTGCCGTGTGCTTTAATATCCTCGATAATCTTAAAAACCTCATTGACCAACAGCGGGGCCAGCCCCATGCTAGGTTCATCCAACATCAATAAACGGGGACGCATCATCAAAGCACGCCCCACCGCCAACATTTGCTGTTCACCCCCACTGAGGGAACCGGCTTTTTGACGACGGCGTTCTTTGAGACGCGGAAAACGGGCAAAAATATTTTCGATGTCTTGGTTGATGGTGCGGTCACGGCGTTTATAGGCCCCCATCTGTAAATTTTCGAGGACTGTCATCGGTGCGATAATTTGGCGACCCTCCGGTACTTGGACAAGCCCTTGACGGCTGATCTTCTCTGGTCGCATACCGCTAATTTCACGGCCATCGAACCAGATTTCGCCGGAGCGACGTTTGACAAGACCGCTGAGAGTGCCAAGAGTCGTGCTTTTGCCCGCGCCATTGGCTCCGATTAAAGTTACCACCTGCCCTGTTTCGACCTTAAATGAAATACCACGCAGCGCCACAATCGCCCCATAACTGACACTTAAGGCTTTGACCTCTAGGAGTGGTACGGTCATGCCCCCTCCTCCTGACCGAGATAGGCCTCAACCACCACCGGGTTATTTTTGATTTCTTGGTGCGTGCCATGCGCAATAATTTGTCCAAAATTCAGGACATAGATTTCATCGCAGACTTGGGCAATTAAGGACATATCGTGTTCCACTACCATTAGGGTTTTGCCATCAGCCTTCATACGTAAAATCTGCTCGCCCAATTCGGTTGTTTCGACTGGGTTCATGCCTGCGGTGGGTTCGTCTAACAAAATTAATTTAGGATTGGTTGCCAAGGCGCGGGCCATCTCCAAGCGGCGTTGATCACCATAGGGGAGATTCCCTGCGACGACATCGGCACTTTGGTCAAGGTGAAAACGTTTCAAAAGTTGGAGGGCATTATCGCGCAGGCGGGCTATTTCGCGGCGATGGCGGGGGGTCTGCAATAGAGAATCCGCCAAGGTTGCTCGCCCCAAGCCATGTTGAGCTACCACCAGATTTTCGAGGACAGTCATTTCGCCAAATAAACGAATATTTTGATAGGTACGGGCCATGCCAAGCGCGGTGATGCGATGGGCAGGTTTTTTCTCGATGGGCGTGCCATTGAATTCAATATGACCGGAGGTAGGATGGTCGAGACCTGTCATGCAATTGATAAGGGTAGTTTTGCCTGCGCCATTTGGCCCGATTAATCCGATAATGTTGCCCGCGGGGAGGTGCATTTCCACATTTTGCAGGGCCATTAACCCGCCAAATTGACGTGAGACGTGTTTAAGCACCAGCATCGGCGGTTTTGCCTTTGGTGATGAAATTGGAAATACGACTGGCGCTCTTACGGGCACTACGCCATAGAGCCGGATCCCCTAAGCCACCGGGTAGATAGGCGATGAAGATCAATAACACAATACCATTGATAAGTCCGGTATATTCTTTAAGCGGGCGCAAGACTTCCGGTAAGGCCGTGAGCGCCAGACCGCCTAAGATGGGGCCGTACCAGCTAGAGATACCCCCCAGAACGGAATAGGCCAAAATGTCCACTGCCGTTCCAAAGCCATAACTGCCGGGTTGGATAATGCGGGAGAGATGGCCGCTAAAACCACCCCCTAGCCCAGCCATCATCGCCCCCAACACGAACGCCACATTTTTATAATAGACGACGTTGATGCCCTGACTAGCGGCGACATTTTCATCTTGGCGAATGGCGGCAAGGGCACGACCAAAGCGAGAACGGTGCATCCGCATCATAAAATAGGCCAGAATGATGACAGCGATGACTAAATGTTCCAATTTGGTCTGAACGGGGATACCGGTGATACCTAATGGCCCGTTGGTAATTTTGGGTGGTTCGGAGGTCATGTGGAGACGGGTATAGACCTCGTCAACGATTTTGTCAAAGTTTAGAATGACAATGCGGGTGATTTCCACAAAGCCAATGGTGGCAATCGCCAAATAAATATCGCGTAAACGCAAGACGGGTAGGCCAATCGGAATGGCAATTAAGCCCGCCGCGACCATACCCGCCAAAATGGCAGGTAAAAAAGGCCAATCATGATTTTGCGTCAAAATGACCGAGACATATGACCCAATCGCCATAAAGCCAGCATTGGCGAGGGAAAACATACCACCATAGAGCGTTAGATAAATGCTCATGGCAAGGATGGCATTCACAAACATCAGGGTGATGACAAAATCATTTAAGCCGACAGAAGCAAGGAAACCCATAGTCCCCCTTAAGCGCGTTTGACATTGGCTTCGCCCAAGAGACCCTGAGGGCGAAACAGCAAAATGAGGAACAAGGCGACAAATGGCAGGGCATCTTTGAGCCAGCTATAGCCAATCGCCGTCGCGTAGACTTCAAAGGCGGCGACTAGTATGCCACCCAAGACTGCCCCACGAATACTCCCTAATCCGCCCAAGACAATGACGGTCAAGCCTTTGAGGGCCATCTCATCGCCAGTGAAGGGGGTGAGGGATGGATAGGCCAACGCATAGAGTACCCCGGCTGCACCCGCCAGTGCACCAGCAAGAAAAAAGGTCAGGCGGAAAATGCCCCCTACACTGATGCTCAAGAGGCCCGCCACCTTTTGATTAAAGGCTACAACGCGCATCGCTTTGCCTGTTCGGGTGCGGGCGACAAGATATTGCAGTAAAAACATCAGGGCAAAGGCAATGACAATAATGGCGATTTGCAGCGGGGTGATACGAAAATCGAGACCGAGACTATTGACCGTATATTCACGGGCTTTGGTCGCTTCATAGGGTAGTTTTTTGAGCTCAGTGCGCGGGAAACGTTCGGGCGATGTGCCGAATTCCAATTGGGCCAGACTGACCAGCACAGCGGATGCACCCAAGCTACTAATCAACTGGGAGATACGCGGGGCATTACGACGGCGCAAAGGAGCAAAAGCCACCAGATCAACCGCCACACCGATCAACCCCCCCCCCAACATTGCCAGAGGGAGTGTGTAATAGATGGGGATGTCATAGCGGATAACTGACATGACCCCAATGTAACCACCCCACATAAAAACGGCACTATGCGAAAGGTTGAGAACACCTAAAATACTAAAAACAAGCGCATAGCCCAAGGCAAAAAGACTATAGACACTGCCTGTCCAAATAACGGTTGTCACATGCTGCTCGGGGTTGAGCACCTGTTTGCCTAAAATGTCGGGCAATTCATAGGCAAGCAACCCGATGCCAATGAGGACAAGAGCCGTGACACCGAAAGATTTAAGTTTCGAAATTGGAAAATCAATAGACACTGGCATAAGTTCTTTTACTTTTTATAAAAAGGGGACAGGCCCCTTACAACCTGCCCCTTTTAATTTAAAACCATCCTAAACGGCGCTCTGCTTAAGGGATGACTCTAGCAGCATCCCCCAAACATTAATTACCAAATACTTCTGCCGCAGATTCTTCGGTCAACAACAAATATTGACCATCTTTGATGATTTGGGCCACCGGTTCGTGTTCTGGTAGGCCATCTTCATCAAACGAGAATGTCCCTAGTGGAGTTTCAAAGTCGGCGGTCGCCGCAAGTGCTTCCAACACATCGGCTGGATCAGCAGAATCGGCGCAGCGAATGGCTGTGGCAACAACCCATGTTCCAGTGTAGGCCTGAACCGCAAATTGGTCAGCGGGAGTGCCATATTCTTCTTCGTATTTGGTGGTGAAAGCCGTGCTGATTTCGTTCTGACGGGCCACATTCCATGCGCCACCAACGATGACACCATTGGCATCCGTGCCAGCGCCCTTGTCTTCGGAGGCGATACCGGGGGCATTGAAGCCATTGCCACCGATGATGGGGCCTTCATAACCGAGTTGGCTACGAGCTTGTTCGAGCAAGGGCACGATTTCAGCGGCGAGGGCGGAAACTACAATCGCGTCGGGGTCGGCGGCGATAATGTTGGTCAATTGTGAGGTGAAATCAACATCACCCGTCGCAAAGGTTTCAGTCGCGACGACATCGACACCCAGTTCTTCCAACGCTGACACAAAAACATCATAGGCGCTGGCAGTGAATTGGTCGTTGTCGCTGTACATTATGCCGACGGTCTCGATACCAAGAATGTCCACCACCTGTGCTACCGTGCCGGGGATCACTTTGGATTCGGGCAGGCTGACACGGCGGAAATAGTTACCCCCATCGCCATAGCTGGTTGCAAAATCGGTTTCCATCCCAGTACGGGTATTGCTGACACCAATCACAGGGACGAGTGGATCGCCAGCGTCTTGGCGTTCAGTGCCAAATGCGACAGGGTCGGCAGCCATCGCTTGATTGGAAAGGGTTGGGCCGATAATCGCTGAGACATCTTCACCCACCAGATTGGTAAAAGCCGAAATAGCGGTTTCGGGGGTGCTACCTGCATCTTCAGTAACCGCTACGAGGGTAGCACCACCGAGATAGCCACTTTCGTTAATTTCGGCAATTGCCAACTCAGCGGCTTGTTGCTGCGACACACCATAAATCGCGGCGGCTTCGCTTTGGGCAAAAGCAAGCCCAACCTTAACATCGCCCGATAAATTGGTGGGGTCAGCACAAGTATCCCACGCACCAATGAGGGGACGTTCACCACCGTCCTGCGCCTTCACGCTCATTGGCAGGGCTAATACCGCGACTAACACAAAAGCCAAAAACAAATTTTTGCTTCGCATAAGAGGGATTCTCTCCTTTTAAAAGTTTCTAAGCGTCCACCCAAGAATGGATAGAATCCATTATAGATTCGGTGAGGCATGGACGCAAAAATTTGCTGAATCAATTCGAAATGGTGGCGCGAATTTGGCTCAAAGCCGCCTAGTAAATTTTTCGAGCTAGGGCCGCATCATCATCAAATTTTTTACAGAACGCATATTCTATTATCTACACTTATATGCGCCGAAGTTGAATTCGTAACTACGGTTACGAATTTATGGATAGTGGTCATATTTAGAATGGCCGTTATCTAAAGGGGCTTATGATACCCCCGCGTTAAGCTAGGTTATCCCACTCCTGCATGGTCGCATCAAGGGCGGCTTCGGCTTCGGTATAACGTTGGCCCAAACGCGACACCTCTTGGATTTTGCCACTGGCACTGGCAATTTCGAGGTCATCCAAGATGGTTTGTAACTCGACTTCGAGCTTATGAATCTGGGCTTCGAGTTCAGTTAAGCGTTTGGTGCGCTGAAAAGGCGAAAGGCCGCTGGGGTGTTTTTCAACGGTTGGTTTGGCTTGGGAGCGACCATTTTTCGAAGACGGGTTGGCGGCTTCAGCTAATTTGGCGACTTCTTGCTCACGCAGGGTTACATATTCATGATACGATCCTTGAAAAATTGTCATGCTGCCGGGTTGCACGGCCCAAATTTGGGTGGCAAGGGCATCTATCAGATAGCGGTCATGGCTGACGAGTAGGATTGTCCCTTCGTAATCCACCAAAACATTTTGCAGAATTTCTTGGGAGGCAATATCAAGGTGATTGGTGGGTTCGTCAAGGAGCAACACATTCGCTCCAGCCAATGATAATTTGGCGAGGGCGAGTCGTCCGCGTTCACCACCGGATAACGTGTTGATTTGGCGATAGACATCATCCCCGGTGAACAAATAAGTCGCCAGATAACTACGGGCTTGGCTGATGGGCATATCTTTGGTTTGGAGGATTTCTTCCAACAAAGTGTTTTCGGTGTTTAGGCTTTCATGGGCTTGCGCAAAATAGCCAATTTCGACCCGTGCCCCCCATTGAAATTGGCCTTGCAGCGGACGAAGGTTATCTAAGATCGTTTTGAGAAAGGTGGATTTGCCCGACCCATTGGGGCCAATAATCGCGGCAACTTCCCCACGCATTAACAGCATTTCAGGAACTTCAAAAAGGGGACTGTCGGCATCGGGGTAGCCAATTGACATGCCTTTGGTTTTAAAAACCTCGTTGCCTGTGCGGGAGGCCTCTAAACGCATATGCAATTTGTGTTTGGTCTGGGGGCGTCGTTTAACCCAATCACCTTCTTTAATCAGGCGTTCCAAACGACGACGACGGCCTTTGGCTTGATTGGTGTTCTGGCCCGCGATGTTACGCGCAATATAGTCTTGCTCTTTTTTGATAAATTCTTGTTGGGCCTCGAATTCTTTTAACATACGCTCGTGGCGTTCTTGACGCTGCTGGACATAGTGGCTGTAGTTGCCATGATAGGTGTCCATTTCGCCAAATTCGAGTTCCCAGATGACGTTGACGACCTTGTCCATAAAATAGCGGTCATGGCTGACGAGCAGCAATGCCCCCTGCCACGTTTTTAGATAGCCTTCCAGCCATTCGACGGCGTTGATGTCGAGGTGATTGGTTGGCTCATCTAAGACTAGTAGTTCGGGACTTTCAAGTAGGAGCCGAGCGAGTAAAGCACGGGTGACCTGTCCGCCGGAAAGCAGCGTTAGGGGACGCGAAAATTCGTCGGGTTTAAAACCCAGCCCCATCAACACGCGCTTGATTTCAGTTTCATAGGTATAGCCACCCGCCTCTTGAAATGCTTCTTGGGCCTGACCATAGCGCCGCAATAGCTCATCATGATCGCCATTGTTGGCACCGTCGGCAAGAGCCTGTTCCAATTCGGTTAATTTGGCTTGTTGGGCCAACAACGGCTCGAAGGCGCTCAACATTTCTTCCCAAATGGTACGGTTACCCGTGAGTTTGGGGCGTTGGGGCAGGAAGCCGATTTTTAGGCCGCGCTTGACCTCGACCTTGCCGGTGGTAGGTTCATCGTTGCCAATGAGGATATTCAATAAGGTGGTTTTGCCTGCGCCATTTGGCCCGACCAGTGCAATTTTGGCGTGGTTGGGAATCGAAACGGAGATACCGCCAAAAAGTTCATCGGGGCCAAATGCTTTGCTGACATGAATTGCAGTGAGTACGGACATGCTGCTGAGAAGTCCTAGCCTCTGTAATACAATAGATGATGGCTATCAGTTTTACAGAAATTGTGGATTTGTTCAAGCGGATTTTATAACAATTAAACCTAATCTTCCTTTTCAAGCCATTGGTCAGGTACATGAGGATAAATCGAGATGTATTCAATGTTTTCAGGGAATTGCAAAATAATATTTTTTACATGGGCTATGCTCTCTAAAACCGGATCATGTTTCAAAAGAATTTTCTTGGGTACCTCATAGAAAACAAATATTAGGTTTTTGGCTGTTGCGTGATTTATGGACGGCTGCTTCTTATTAAGTGACTTGATAACCCGTTGAAATGGTTTCTTATCTTGCCTATACCAAATCTCAAGACCCTTAACCGCAAAACGATTTTGGGCAAGGTCATCAATATATTTCGTAGCGCGTTCTTGGGGTAAGCCATAAGAGCCAAATTTAGGAGCATATTTTTTGACCAGCCTCATATATCGCTCCTGATATAATTCAGCTTTTCTAGATGTGATGTCCTCCCAATACTTGTTATTTGCGAACGGTTGACGAGATGTATCTTGTTGGGTGGATTTCTGAGTATTCTCAGGTGTATCTCTCCACATCAAAAACACAGCAGTTAAAAACCATGCCAGTCCACAAGTACGAATTAGAATATCATCAGGGAAACATATGATTGTACACAATAAAATGAATCCCAAAAGAATAATAAGTCTTTTTAGGAATGCCATAAACATAGCTGGATGTTTTTCACTCCATCAACGTCAAATGATTTACATTTCAATTATAGATGTTGACGGGTTTACATTGGGGGAAATAAACACTAAACCCCCGTCTTTGGGGGTTCAGCGATTAGGGAGCAACCGGATGGTTAGGGGGGCATTTTAACCACCACAGTATGTCTGTTAGGATAGCCCAGCTAGGAGCACATAACTTGACGGACAAGCGCCGCCAAACCCACTACTGCCTTACAGCCAAACGGCTTTAGATCGAGTTTGCCCAGTCAATATGCCGATTACGGAAGATTAGACCAAAACCGCGCCGCGTCGTAATATATTCATGTTCGGGGTCAACTTCTTCAAGGCGTTTACGTAAGCGACTGACCAGCGCATCAAGAGCTTGGTCGGTGATTTCTTTGCCATGCCAGACAAAATCGCGGATGTCCTCACGGGTGACGACCGACCCTTCATTGCGGATAAGCAGTTGTAGCAATAAAACTTGGCTGGGGCTTAGAGGAGGGTCAAGCCGCTGATTCATGACATACACTTGGGCAGTGGTTTCGTCCAAACGTAGCCCTTCAATACGGGCATAACGGGGATCCACTTGGGCGGTGGTAGCGGGGTCGTCGAACACTAGGACACAGGCATTGCCCAAATTGAGGACATCGTTGGCTTTGAGCCGATATTCCCGATTAGGCAGCATGCGTTCATCGTTTAAAAATGAGCCATTGGTACTGCCGGGGTCAATCGCCACGACCTGCTCATGCGAAAAGTCGAGTTTCAGATGGACACGGGAAATTTCAGTTGTGTCGATCACATAATCACATTCCCTTGCCCGCCCGATGGTGAACGGGAAATGGGCCAGATCAAGCTGACCAACAATCTTATTTTCATCTTTGATATAAAAACACGGCGGGGTTGACATAAATAAAGGCCTCAACCTATCTATTGTGAGTTAATATAGAAACGCCCTGCTGAAAGTATGGGGTATAACTCAGAATCTGGCTCTACGCAAGCATGACGCATTACCAACGTTTGCTCATCAGGAGTTAAGCATTTTTTAAACAATTGCAGTTTAAACTAGAGGCAGTCTAGCGAATCAAAAGGAGAGTTCCCATGCGTGTGATTATTACAGGCGGTACGGGCTTGATCGGAAAAGCCCTTGCCAAGAGCCTTGTAGCCGATGGTCATGAAGTGATTATTCTCAGCCGCGACCCCTCGACAGCCAAATTGGACGGCGGGGTACGGGTTGAAAAATGGAATGCACGAACAGGCGATGGGTGGAGCAACCACATTACCAGCGACACAGCGATAGTCAACCTTGCCGGAGCAGGTATTGGCGATAAGCGCTGGTCGGAAGACCGCAAAAAACTGATTTTGGAAAGTCGTACCAATGCTGGGGCAGCGGTGGTTGATGCCATTGAAAAAGCTACTGAAAAACCGCGGGTGGTGATTCAGTCCTCAGCCGTTGGGTATTACGGGACACCCGGCGACACCATCTTGACTGAGAACAGTCCAGCCGGGGAAGACTTCTTGGCAGATGTTTGTAAACAATGGGAAGACTCCACCAAAGCCGTTGAAGCAATGGGAGTACGGCGAGTCGTGATTCGTAGTGGGGTCGTTTTGAGCATGGACGGCGGGGCCTTCCCGCGAATGCTGCTGCCTTACAAATTGATGGTGGGTGGCCCAATCGGCAACGGCAAGCATTGGTTTCCGTGGATTCATATTGACGATGAGGTCAAAGCCATCCGCTTTTTGATTGAGAACGATGCAGCAAGTGGGGTGTTTAATATCATGGCGCCCCATCCACTGACCAACACAGATTTTAACCACGAGGTTGGCAAGACGATGAACAAACCTGCGGTTATCCCTGTGCCCAAATTGGCGCTGCAATTGATGTTTGGGGAAATGGCGATTATTTTGATTGAAGGTCAACGCGCTGTTCCACAACGCTTGCAAGAACTCAATTTTGGGTTCACCTATCCTACCGCCGAACCTGCACTGAAAAATTTGCTCAAGAAATAGATGATAGGCGTCGAGGGGGCGATTGGCATCAACCGCCCCTTAGAAATTCCTCAAGTTTGTTAGGTTTCTAACAGACAAATTCGCGTACCAACCCTAGCGCGGCATCAGTCTTCGCAATGGATTTCATACCACTTTTCTCAATGCCTGTTAATGCCCGCACTGCATCTATCGTTTCGGGCACGACAATGGCCTGATTGTAGACCTGATAGTTATAAAACAGCTCCGTTCCTGAAACAGCAAGGTTGTCTTCCCAAAGGCCAACCTCCCACATATCACCACGAGGACGCCCTAAATCCGCCATAAGTTCGAGCGTGGTATTTAGAGCCACCATGCCCTCGGACATGCGCAAAAAGGCAATACGCGGGGCGGCCCTGAAGGCATCTAATATCTCTTGACGAGTCGCGGGGCGGGTCAATTCAACCGTCCATGCATGGAGATGGCTGGTGGTATGGGATGCAACCAAGGCGATTGTCACCACATCCAATTCGGGCAGTACAGTTTGAGCATCGGGGCCTTGATGGGATGGAATATGCGACTCTGGAACGACGGTATTCATCACCCCTGAATGATCCGATTCCCATGGGTCGGTGGCGCGACGCACCAGCACTCCACGCGCTTTTTTCAGTAATCCGGCGCTTTTAAGTGCCCCCAATGTGCGGACAATGCTGGTAGTGTTACATGACACAACGCGGGTTGTATCGCGACCCAAAGCAGTTTCATAATTGGCTTGGGCAACAAATGAGTGCCCGGTAAGGCTGTGTTTCTCGCCACCTTGAAAAATGGATTTCACACCCGCCACGCGATATTTTTCAAGATTGGCTGCTGCGATTTTCTTGGGGGTAGCATCGGCGATAATATCTACATGGGCCAATAATTCATCGAGCGTGCCTGCGACATTGATACCGACGGCCTTCATTTGGTTGTAGGCTTGGACTGTGGCTGCAAACACGGGATAGCGTTTTTCGGTTGCTACTTTGATACGCCAATCGCTCACCACATCAACCACACCAACGAGTTCCATATCTTCTTGCGCTACAACGGCATCTGCGATGCGTTTGCCGATGACACCATAGCCGTTGACCGCCACACGGACTTTTTGAGTAGTCATTGATTCCATCCTTTGGATTTTCATCAATTGAACGAGCCAACCCCATGAGTGTAGGTCGCTACTAATATTTGATGTAGGGTCGAATAGCTCAAAATTCAGGTGATGAAAATAACATCATGGATTAGCGACATTCATAGGCCTAGTGTTAAGAACTGATCACCCTAGTCATCTTACCGATCTTCAAGTTTGACCCATACACGGTCATTTTCGCCGATGTATTGGGCCTCGGGGTGAATAAGGCGGTTTTCAAGACGCTGTTCCAAAATATGGGTGACCCACCCTGCCATACGGCCAATCGCAAAAACTAAAGGCATCAAATCTGGCTCAATCCCCAACATATAGAGTAGTACAGAGCTATAGTAGTCTACATTGGCATAGATGCGCCGTTCCATGAAATAGGGGTCGGCTAGGGCCAGATTTTCCAAACCAGCGGCAATATCAAACCAACGAGTGTTATCAGAATTTTTGGCAAGGGTCTCGGCATGCGTGCGTAAAATGACACTGCGCGGGTCGGTGGTGCGATAGACGCGATGCCCAAAGCCCATGATTTTGCGCCCCTTGCCTTTGACCTGCTCAGTGAAAAATGATGGCACATTTTCAGGGTTGCCAATTTCCATAAACATTTCCATGGTGGCCTCATTAGCGCCGCCGTGTTTTGGCCCTTTGAGTGCCCCGAGGGCCGCTGTAATTGCGCTGTATATGTCGCTATCGGTGCTGGCAACGACCCGACTGGTAAAAGTGCTAGGGTTCAGGCTGTGGTCGGCCATCAAAATGAGATAGACATTGAGCGCAGCGACTTCAGCAGGGGTAGGAATTAGGCCTGTGTGCATATACAAAAGATTGGCAGCGAGGCCTACATTTTTATCGGGAGGAATAGGCGTTAAACCCCGTCGGAGCCGTGACCATGCCGCTGTGAAGATAGGCGTATAGGCGATTAGGCGGTAGGCTTTATGCAACTCGGTTTCCAGCGAATTATCGTCGGCAGTGGGGTCGTAAACACCCAGCATCGAGATCAGGGTGCGGAGAATTGTCAGAGGGTGGCAATTCTTGGGAAAACGTTGCATCACCTCGACAAAATGTGGCTCTAGGGCCATTTGAGTGCCGAGGCTCTGCTGAAAATCAGTCAATTCGTGAAGATTGGGTAAACGCTGATGGAGTAGGAGATAGGCCGTTTCTTCATAGTTGGCATAGGTCGTTAGGTCTTCAATAGCATAGCCGCGATAAGTTAGGTGGCCCGCTGAGCCATCCACCATACTGGCAGTAGTTTCAGTCACAATGATCCCAGCTAAGCCTTTAGCAACTTCGTGCATCGTTTTAGTGCTCTCCGGTGTATATACGTAATAAATGCTCACGCATTGAAAGAATTTTAAGCAGTTTTGAACTGAATAAAAACCTTCAGGGTAATTTGTGTGAACCCGTAGATGAGTCCCAAGAAAAGTGGAGTTGCCATGTCCCTCGAGAAGAATAACCTTTCACCTACCTGTTTGTATCGTTAAAATGATATGGTGCTTTTTTCCTCAATTGGGAGTTTAAACTTTTAGCGTTCGTTCACGCCTCCCTACTTAACCGAGGAGTGTTTTACTTTTGGACAAGAACCTATGCCATTGATCTTGCCTCTTTTTCAGTTATTCGTTCAATCTATTGGCGCACGATATATACGACCCGCCATTTCGACCACCACCAACTTCATCAGTTGGGCACCGCGCTTGGCAGTGGCACGTCTGATTGCCAAATGGCGCTCGCTGCTGACGATTATTGTAGGGGTGATTTTGGGGTCGGGGATTGGTGCGTTGGTACCCCTCTATACGACTGCGGTAGCCCAAGTGGGTATGGTGCAGCGGTTAGAGCAGGAACCCGCCCGCGATAGTAATAGTCAGCTTCGCATTTCACTTAAACCAAGCGACTTTGCTGACGCTGGGGGTAATGTATTAGATCGTGCGGCGGTGTTGGACAGTTATGTCCGCGATACGATCAATGCCCATGTGAACAGCGGTTTGCTGGATGGGTGGGTCGGCCAAATCGCTGGTTATGTCGAATCAACCCGCATGGGAGTCATGGTTAATGATGAAGCCCTTGTAGGAACACGTACCAGCATTATTTATTTGGACAAATGGGAAAATCAAGTACGTGTAGTAGATGGTGAATTGCCATCACGAGCAGCCTTGCCTGAGGGGGCCGATTTTAATGTCGCGGTCAGCCTGAATGTAGCAAATGAACTCAACTTGGAAGTTGGCAGTCTGATCACGCTTGACCAACGCTTGGATGAGCGAGGTAATCAGCGATCCGGGGCGTATGCTTCTAGTCGCCCAATGGTGGTTCATATTGCGGCTGTGGTCGCGCCACGCGATGAAGGTTCGTCCTACTGGATGGAACCGAACCCACTTGGGTTGACTTCGGAAGGAGTTTGGGCGAGCCAGTTTTATCTTTTGGCAGACAAGGCGACGGTTGAAAGCGTTATGGCAGACTATGTGCCAGAAACCGATACCACTTTCGGTTGGCGCATCGTGTTTGATCATGGACGCCTACCCTATTCCCGCATTTCCCAAGCACGATCAGCGCTGCGGACACTCGACACAGAGTTGTATCAGACCCTTAAGCTAAATACTGACCGGGATTTGAAATATAACTACTATACCCGCCTGATTGATTTCAGTGACACACGGGCGGATGTTGACCGGGGCATTTTGCTGGATTATGACAAAAAGCAGGAATTGAATAATGTCCCATTCGCGTTATTGCTGCTTGAAGTTGGGGCACTGGTCATCTTCTTCTTGGTAGTAACAGCAGCATTGGTGCGGCGCGGTGAACGGCGTGAAATCTCGATGTTCCAAAGCCGAGGGGCATGGGATGGGCATATTCTCGCCCTACGCGGCATTGAGGCCTTACTCATTTGCGTGTTCGGAGCGATTATCGCCCCATTCATCGCACAACAAGCTCTCGTCGTGATGGGGCCAAGTGTCGCCAAAACTGATGAGTTTCCACTCCCCCTGACCAGTAATGTATTTTTGTTTAGTTCGATGGCGGCAGCAGTCACCCTTGTGGCTTTGACGCTAACCCTCATTCCAGTATTACGGATGCCCCTGATTTCGGCGGGTGGCGCGGCGCTACGAAGCACTGGTAAACAATGGTGGCAGAAATACTATGTGGATGTGATTGTAGCGGTCTTGGCCCTAGCTGGCCTGATTCTGCTCATCCGACGGGATTCGCCATTGATTGAAACCAATACAGGCGAAAAACAGGTTGACCCCTTGATGGTGTTGGCGCCGGCACTGGCCTTTTTCGGGTTTGGCAGCCTTGCCTTACGAATCTTCCCGAACGTGGCGCATTTTGCTTCGGCGGTTAGCTCACGGGGACGCGGCTTGCTTAATACTCTGGCAAGCTGGCAATTGGCCCGCGAACCTCTGCACTATGGGCGCATCACATTTTTGCTGGCACTGGCAATTGGGATTGGCTGGTTTGCTACCTCATTCCAAGCTACGGTACGGCGTAGTCAGACCGACCAAGCAAGTTATTTGGTAGGGGCCGATGCACGGATTTATGAACGTGACACACGCTTAAACGTGGATCGGGCACGCGAACCCGACTTTTATAACGACAATAGTGATGTTGACGCTACGAGCATTGGCTATCGCGTTAATGGGGTCAATGTCTCGACCAGTTTTAATCAACTGTTGGCTGGGGATGTTTTGGCAATTGATTCCCGTAATTTTGGCGATGTAGCGCTCGAAAAATGGCGCTCTGACCTCGGCAATATTTTGATACCCTTTAATCCTGATGACGCAGTAGTTATGCCTAGTGTTGGCGAAGAACTGCCCTTTAATCCGGCTAAAATTGGGCTGTGGGCACGTATCAGCTTAACGGGTTTTGCGTTTAGTGATCAAGACCTTTTCCAACCCAATCTTCAGCGGTTGCGTCGCCAAGTGACGTTGCGCGTCCGGTTGCAAGATGAGGCGGGCACATGGATGATTGTCCCCTTGCAAGAAGTCCGGGTGGAGTATCTGCGGCAAGGGTTGGATGAGCCGGGGATGGAAAGCGCGGCCCATGTCACAAGTGGATGGGTTTATTACGAAGCCGATTTCTCGCGGCTGAACTACACCCCTGTTGGCAAGATACGCCTTGTATCGGTCTTCTGGGATCATCGCAGCAGCAGCAACTTTGGCGAGGCCAATATCCGGTTGTCATTGGCACAAATGACGCTTATTGATGGTCAAGCCAATACCACCCCCTTTGAAATCTTCAAGCGTGGCAATTGGAACTATGTCTACGATTCCGGGGCAGGCTCAGACGGAGATGTTACGCTGGGTAGCGATCTTGATAACTTGCACACCGATATTATTTATGTGACCTTCGACCAAGTGGCTTTGCGCACACGGGCGGGCATTAATCTTAATTACCCCGACCCACAGCCAATGCAGGCGATTGTCAGCAACTCTATGGCCGAAGAAAACAACTTGGAGGTTGGTGGGGACGAGCCACAAATCATCACTCTACCCAATGTGGCCCGCACGGCTATCCAATTTGTGCCACAACGCACTACTGAGTATTTCCCCTCGCTGTACAACACAAGACCCTTCATCATTGTGGATGTGCGGGAACTGATGTATTGGATCAATCAACGCCCCTCGGCTCAGTTCTATCCCAATGAAGTCTGGATGAACTTTAAGGACGACATAAAATCGGTGGGCGATGTCAACAAGGTCTTGGGGAATTTGCAGGGCGGTGACAATACAGGCGTTATCAACATCCGAGAAGTCACTTATGCCCGTGAATTTGACCGTTTAGAAACCGATCCATTAGCCCTCGGCTTGTTGGGATTGATGTTCCTTGCCTTCATCATCGGTTTAGCCTTGAGCATTGTAGGGCTACTGACGTATGCCTCACTGACCTCGCAAGCGCGGCGCAATGAGTTTGGGGTGCTACGAGCATTGGGTCTGTCATCCGGTCGTGTGGTATGGAGTTTGATTGTCGAACAACTCTTCGTCGTAGCCGTCGCTGGTGTTTTGGGGTCGGTACTGGGCTATTTGCTGAGTGTTTTTGTCGTGCCTACATTGGCGATTGGAACCACGGGCGAAGGGGTAGTCCCGCCGTTTATCACAGAAACTGAATGGGCCTCGGTAGGTAATTTCTGGTTAATTATGGGAATCGTGCTGGCAATCGTGTTTGCCTTCTCGTTCCTACTGGTGCGCCAACTCTCACTGTCGCGGACACTGCGACTCGGTGACGAGTAGGAAGGAAGAATAAAACGTCATGACCCTTAACCTCATTTTTAAAAGGATGCGCCGTGAATGGCGTGTCCTCTCAATTCTATTATTGGCGGTGTGTTTGGTGACGGGGTTCTTTGCCCTTGGGCCACTTTACATCCGAGCCGTTACTGAAGTGGACATTCGGAGTGCCTTGAAAAATGCTGACCCTGAAGCACTCAAAGTTACGGTGGTCAGCGAAACACCTGTTGATCAAAATGCTGAAAACATCATCAAAGATGAACTAGGGCCGTTGGCGGTAGGAGTGGATCGTTTTATCCGCGCCCAATATACCGCGCCCGAAGCCCCATCTGGTCAAGGGGATGCAGGTTCACCGGGGATTGCAGTGTGTGGGTTCATTTTGGTGTTGGGAGCTGACCCCAACAGAGGTTTACCCGCTGCCAACGAATGCTATCAACCTTTTGCATTTGAACGGCTTGACCAACTCGTAGATGTCGTGGCAGGCCGATTGCCCCAACGTTTAGCTACCCCCGATATGGTTAATCCAGCAGGGTTATCCGAAGAACAACAGGCAGCCCAGCAAATCGGAATTTACAATCGAGGCGAAACCGAAGCAGTTGTGACCCAAGAAGTGGCTGATCAGGGCAAATTGGAACTTGGCAGTCGTTTTTACTTAGGTCGGATCTTTGCGGATGGCACAGCGACAGTGGCATCGGTTGTTATCGTCGGTATTGTTGAACCCAAAAACACAAACGACCCGATTTGGTCGGGTAATCAGATGTTTTTGACCGGGGCTGATATTGAAGTTAACAACACCACCAATCGTTATGACTGGGGAATGGCCTTTGATCCAGCCGCCTATCAAGACTGGATTGCTCCAGTAGTCCCCGGCTCTAGCTATATTTGGCGAATTCACACCGACCCCGATGTCATTAATTCCAACAATGCTCAAGATTACAGTGATGCGCTGACGGCATTACAAAATAGGCTAGGGACGGCTTTGAACGGTGCACAGACTTTTTCGGGCCTAGCTCCGCTTATCTCAGGCTATGGAGACCGGGTAAAAGAAGCTGAGGGACCAATTATTTTGCTGTCCGGTGCTGTGTTGTTCATGATGTTGTATCACTTGGTGACGACGGTAAACTTGATTTTGCAGCAGCAAGGCACCGAGTGGAGCTCCATTAGTTCACGCGGGGGCAGCACGTTCCAACTGTTTAAACTCCAATTTATTACCGTGTTATTGTTAGGATTTTTGGGGTTGGTGGTTGGGCCGCTGCTGAGTCGGGTTTTCTTGCTGTTTATGGAGCGTTTTGGACCACTGGCCCAAGCCCTAGATGGGGCATCCTTTGGTAATGTCAGCATCCCCGTAAGCTCCTATTTTTTGAGTGTTGGGGCAGGGGCAGCGTGTGTCGCATTTTTGAGCCTACCCGCTGTTCCGGCAGCTAAAAAGAGTCTGCTGCGTCTAAAACAAGCCACATCACGCCCGCCGACCCGGCCATTTTGGACAGGCTTCTTCCTCGATTTTTGGATGATTTTGGGCGGAATTGTGCTGGTCGTCCGAATGTATTACATCGCGGATGGTCGCATCAAAGACTTGTATCGCTATCTGATTAATCCGGCCAAGATGGTGCAGTTTGTGGCCGACCACCCTTCAGAAACGGGTGGACTTAAAGACCCCGGCAATTTAGCCTCAATGGCCTTGCTCATCACGGGCATCGCGTTGTTCTGGTTGCGTATTTTCCCAATATTGATGGGGCTCGCTTCGAGACTTATTTCACGCCGCAAAGCCTTAACCGGGCCCCTTGCCGTGTGGAATATTGAGCGCAATCCGGGACATTATGCCCAACTCATTCTGCTGCTGATTGGCACGTTGGCCCTTGGGACGGCAAGTCTTGGTTTAACCGCGACCCGTGAGGCTGGCGGTTGGCGACAGGCTCAACTTGAAACAGGCGGGGCAGCACGAGTCGAAATTAATCCAACGCTAGGTGACGCCAGCGATATTGCTTGGGATAGACTGGATGGGGTAGCCAACCATGCCAGTATCTTACGTGTGTCGGGTACGGCCTTAGGGCGCGAAAATTTTGTAATTATCGGAATCAATCCCGATGAATTTGCAGAAGCCTTTCCCGATTATGCCGATGATGTGGCCGCTTTGAAAGGCACACCCGACCTCACTCAACCGGGAATTGTATTGCCGGATGATGCCACTCAATTGACAGTACAGGTTTGGTCACAATCGCTGGCAGCAGATGATGTACCCGAACCCAGCGTCGTGATTAACGCCTATGTGGTTGACGCCATCGGGACGCCTTATCTGGTTCAATTGAGTCGGGATGCGGGAAGCAATGTTACAGGGCCAACAGGTCAAATCGGTGGGCCAGATACTGGGCCTGCCCCCACCCCAGCCGAGCAATGGGTGACACTCTCAGGCTATCTCCCTGTTTCAGGTCGTTTGCCCTATCGCATGTGGCGATTTGGCATGGCGACCACACAGGGAAATCTGGATAGCTTTAGCCATAAGGTTTATTTGGACTATTGGCAGACCGTAGATGCTAACGGCATCGCTACGCCGCTAGAAAGCTATGAAACTCAGCCTGCTGGATGGCAACCCGCGACGCTTATTTCACCTTTTACAGGATCATGGGTTTCGTTAGATATTGCCCAACGGCAAATTAGCGGCGCTCAAATTCAATATGTTCAAGATGAAGTTGACCCCGTAGCCGAAAACGACCATACCGCGTTGAAGATAGACTATAATGTGCGGCGTGTGTCGGGGCGTTCGACGGAACCCAGTGTCATGATTGATACCTTGCCAATAGACCGTATTCCCGCCATTATCTCTGGCAAATTTGCGGATGTTTTTCGGGGTACGGGGCAAGGTGCGGCTAATCGAGGTATTCCACCACTGGAACTGGGTAGCGAACGTGATTTAAATGTGGATGTCGGCCCCGGCACAGTTCCATTTGGATTCCGTGTGGTCGGGGTAACAAATGAGGGCTTCCCCACGATTGCGCGCACTGTACGTAAAGAAGGCACGATTGAATCAGCTTTTATCATTGTGCCGCTTGAAGTGACACGCGCTTTGATGAACCAACAAACGGGCGGGGCGGCATCATTTTTTGATACCAATCAGGTCTGGCTTGATTTGCCGGAACGGGAACCAACGGATAAGCTCAAGCAGGAAATTGCGCAAGTACCGGGGGTGACGGTTACTCATTTTGCGTGGGATCGTTTTGGGCAGATTCAGCGTGAACCCCTGCCCAGTGCTGTTGCAGGGCTGCTCTATATCGGTTTCATTGTGAGCCTAATTCTCAGCCTGCTCGACTTCGCCTTTTACATTATTGTCACAGCCAAACAACGCTCCTTCACCTTTGGGGTGCTACGTTCGTTAGGTTGGGACACCAACAATGTCTGGCGATTGCTGCTGTTTGAAAATCTCGCCCTTGTCGTCCCCGCGCTGGTCATTGGGACGCTTTTAGGGGCTGGACTGGCCTATCTGCTGCTGCCGTTCTTGGTGTTGACAGGTAACGAAACCTTGCGATTTAAGCCGCTGGAAATCGTGCTGATGCTGGCTAGTTTGGTGGGCGGATTTGCAGTGCTGTTGACTTTGACGGCGACATGGTTACGGAGCATGAGTGTGAATCAAGTGCTGCGCTTGGGTGAAGAATAAAAAGCAATTAAAAATAGGGAAAGAGGGACGTATTCAATGAAACCCTATATCAAATGTGATGACCTCGTAAAAATCTATAAAATCGCTGATCTTGAGGTCGTTGCGCTACGCGGCCTTGATCTGGAAGTTGAAAAAGGTGAAATGATGGCACTTGTTGGAGCTTCTGGCTCTGGCAAGTCTACCCTCATGAACATTCTTGGGGCGCTGGATACCCCAACCACCGGGCAGGTGTGGGTCGGCGATTATAATCTTTTGGAAATGACACGGCCTCAACAAACGTTGTATCGGCGGACACAGGTCGGGTTTGTATGGCAACAGACTGCCCGCAACTTGCTGCCTTATCTAACGGCGCGTGAAAATGTGGAATTGCCGATGGCACTGGCAAAGGTAGGGCGCGGGGAACGGCATAAACGGGCCAAAGAACTCTTGGAGATGGTAGGGCTGGGAGAGCGTCTTAATCACCGCCCTGACCGCCTTTCCGGGGGTGAGCAGCAACGTGTCGCAATCGCGGTGGCAATGGCGAATCGGCCCGGTTTGCTGCTGGCCGACGAACCCACCGGTGAAGTAGATTCCGAAGCGGCAGGGATTATCTTTAACACCATGCACACCCTCAAAGATCAATATGGCGTCACCATTATCATCGTCACCCACGATATGAGCGTTGCCAATCGGGTTGACCGTGTGATTGGGATGCGCGACGGACGGACCGTGACGGAAATTCTGCGCCGTCGAGATGGCGATATATTGGTCAGCGACGAAGAATATGCCATTCTTGACCGGGCAGGCCGCTTGCAATTGCCAGAAGCCTATATCGAAACCCTTAGTTTGGAAGACCGTGTACGTCTAAAACTGCGGGATGATCACATTGGGGTGTATGCACAACACCAACCAGAAGAATCTGAAGAAGAAACGACTGTCGGGGCCTAAATTATTGGAGCAGCAAGTTTATGAGCAACGGTTATAGCAGTGGGGTTGAACCCACGATCAGCATTAACAATTTACACCGTATTTATCACCTTGAGGGTGAAGATATTCATGCGGTTAACGGCATCTCGTTCGATATTTGGCCGAATTATATGACCGCGATTGTGGGGCGTTCTGGTTCGGGCAAAACCACCCTGTTGAACTTGATGGCAGGCTTGGATGATTCGACACAGGGCGATATTCATATTTTGGGGCGTAATCTGAGCGCGATGAATGAACCCGAACGGTTAAAAATGCGCCTGCACGAAATCGGCTTTGTTTTCCAAAGCTTTGGCCTTATGCCCTTGTTGAGCGCGTTTGAAAATGTGAGTATCCCGCTGCGGATGCGTGGGGCTTCCCCCCGCGAACGAGATACCCAAGTGCGTGAAGCCTTGGAATGGGTGGGGCTGGCTGAACGGGCTAAACATCGGCCCTATGAGCTATCGGGTGGTGAGCAGCAGCGCGTGGCAATTGCACGGGCACTGGCGGCCCACCCCAAACTCATCCTTGCCGACGAGCCAACGGGTCAATTGGATACCCGGACTGGTCGCCGTATTTTGGATTTGCTGCGCCGTTTGGTGGTCGAACGTGGCATTACGGTAGTGATTGTTAGCCATGACCCCCAAGTGATGCAAGAAGCCGACGTTGTCCACGAAATGCGCGACGGTAGATTAATGGAAACCCGTATTAAAACGGGCATTGTGCTGCCGGATGGAGCCAAGGGCCATACCGCCTATATGGATGACTCCCGCAGCGCTTATGTAGTCTAGTTTTGGGCGGGGCGATGACAATACTCGCCCCTCTTCTAACCTCATCTGAATATTCCGTGAACCCTGTAAAAATAACGCGCCTTCTACTTGTCATAAAATTAAATTCGCCATACACTACAACAGTGATGACAAGTCAAAATTTATGTAAGGGTATGCCGCTATGGGTTCACGACTTTCTAAACTTTCCGGCCCTCCACCCAAAAAAGACCGCCGCGACCAACCTGATTTCAATGCCGATGATATTTTTACCATAGACGATCCACCACAGCCCGCTGCGTCGCCATTTACAGCACCTGTGCCTACTGGGCCAGTTAGCAAGGCTGATGCACTGCTTCACGACGGAGGTCCCTATGTACCCCCAACTAAAAAGCGCACTAGTCCACGGGTAGCTGAACTACGCAAAATGCTGCGGCCTAAATTGATGGCAACGCCAGATGAATTTGACAAGCTGGAGTCCACCAATCCTGAGCACTGCAAATTGCTGTCTGATCGCCTCAAAACACTTGTCCAGCGGGCCAACCTGCAATTGAGTTCACAAGAATATCAAGAACTCGAAACAGCCCTGATTTATGACCTGCTTGGTTTTGGGGCAATTGAGCCGCTGGTGCGCGATAAGAGCGTCAGCGAAATTATGGTGAATGGCCCCGAGATTATCTTTGCCGAGCGCAAAGGTAAATTGATTGAGACCGAAGTGGTGTTTGACGACGATGAACATGTGCTGTGGACAGCGCAACGAGTCGTTCGCCCCATGCAGCGTGAACTCAGCCGTAAAAACGCGATGGTGGACGCCCGTTTGCCCGATGGCAGCCGCGTACATATCATCGCGCAGCCCTCGGCCTTGATGGGAACGACCATCACCATCCGTAAATTCCCTGAAAAACGGATGACATGGCAAGACTTAGTGGGCTTTGGCTCATTTACTGAAGAAGTTGCCATGTTCCTTGCCGCGTGCGTCAATGTACGCCTGAATATTGTCGTCTCCGGTGGTACGGGGTCGGGTAAAACCACCCTCTTAAATGTCATTAGTTCATTTATCCCCGAAGATGAGCGTATTGTCACCATCGAGGACTCCGCCGAATTGCAATTGGCCCAACGGCACGTGGTACGACTAGAAACGATTCCCAATATGCAGGGAACCAAAGAAGGGGCTTTGACCATCCGCGACCTTGTAAAAGGATCGTTGCGTATGCGCCCTGATCGTATCGTCGTTGGGGAAATCCGTGATGGTGCGGCGTTGGACATGTTGCAAGCCATGAATACGGGGCACGACGGCTCATTAACGACTGTTCACTCCAACAGCCCACGCGATGCAGTGTCACGTTTGGAAACGCTGTGTATGATGGCAGGTATGGATTTGCCAATTCAAGTGGTACGTAGCCAAATCGCTAGTGCCGTAGATTTGTTTGTGCAACAAGCTCGTCTAAAAGATGGTAGTCGTAAGATCACCCAAATTAGCGAAATTCAGGGTCTGGAAGGCCAAAACGTGACCCTGCAAGATGTGTTCGTCTATAAAACACCCGGTCATACAGGGAATGCCCCTAGCCATGAAGGCGGCGGCACCCTTGAGCCAACGGGGATGCGTCCACGATTTGCCGAGCGATTTGAACAGGCGGGAATTCGTCTGAGCGCCGATGTCTTTGGGGCACGCTCCAAGAAATTCGGTTAAGCATAGCGGCGTCTAGCTCAAATACAAAATGATCAAGAGGGGCGAATCTTAGCATAAAGTCGCCCCTCTTATATATTGTTGAAGTTAACCCTTTAAACCCGTTGTAGCAATCCCCTCAGTAAATTGCTTTTGGGCAATAAAGTACATCAGCATGACCGGGAAAAGCGCAATAAATGCCCCAGCCATCAGTAGATTGGGCCGCGAACCGCCTTCCTCGCGGAAGCTATATAACGCATAGGCAATAGGTCGCCAGTTGTCGGTACTGGTGACTAGAATAGGCCAGTCTAGCACGTTCCATGTGCCGATAAAGGTAAACAAGACCACAGTGGTAATGGCAGCACGGGAAATGGGCAGCACAATCTGGAAGAGGAAACGTACATGGCCCGCCCCATCAATTTGAGCGGCATCAAATAGTTCGGCTGGAATCTGCATAAAAAATTGGCGCAGCAGGAAAATGCCAAAGGTGCTGGCAAGAAAAGGCACAACCAAGGCAGGCCAATTGTCCATCCAACGGGCACTTTCGGCGGTGATAATCCTAAAACCAAATAGTGAATTGCTAAAGTCACCCACGCTTTCAAAAACGGGGCCAACATGCTCTACTGACCAGCGGCTAATGGAAGTCACAATCAGCAAACGCGGAATCAAGACCACGACCGAGGGGATGAAAAGCGTCATCAAGAAAATGCTGAAGACCAAATTTCGCCCCGGCCAGTTCATACGGGCAAAAGCATAGGCCGCCAGAATGGAAAAGAATGTTTGCCCAACGACGGTCATCAAGGTGATGATGGTGGAATTAATGAAATATTCTGAGAAGTTTTCATCTGTCCATACCTTGACGTAATGGGACACCCCACCCGACAAAATATAATCGGCCTTGTAGATGCCAAACGGCAAATTTACTTTCAGCGTGGCTAAGCCCCCATTTTGGCGTTCTTTGATATAACGGGCTTGGGGTGTGCGTTGGAGGCTAGGGGTGCGCTCAATCGAACTGCGGCAGCACGTTTCCATATATTCGGGGAAACCCAGATTGGTTGATTTAAGAATGGGCGTACCCTCAGCGTCAGTTTGCATATCCCAACGCCCCACCGAAATCTGGAAGGATTCGAGGGAGGCGGGAATAAATTCCTCGGTGCCATCGGCTTTTCGGACACTTAGGCCACGAAACAACACGAGATTGCCTTGACTGGCAGATTCGTTATACAACAAGCGCAGGGTATGTTTGCCATCGGGCAACAGTACCCGCATATTTTGACTAAGCGCCGTGACATTGGGGTAGCCATCCACCAAAATTGTCTGGGAGGCCTGAGGCTGTTTGCTATGGGTATCTACCTGACTTACCAGTTGCCCATCCACATAAATATCGAATGTGCCGCCTTTGGGATCAGTGTCATATATTAGGGAAATCGCCACGCCATCAAATTGGATTTGGGCTTCGGGAATTAAATATTCACCGAGGGGGCGATTCAGTTCGGTATCGTTGGCTTTATAGACTCCCAACAAGCGGGACTGAGTGACCAAGACCCCGCGTGAAACCTCGCTAATGGTCATCAGTGAGGTAGACACCATCCACAAAAACGGCATAACAAAGGTAATGGCCCCAAGCGTCAAAATTAGATAGGCCAAAAGGGTGGCGACAGGTAAGTGCAGCGGTGGACGCTGGGGCACGGCCCTTTTTTGTGGGGTGGATTTTTCGGCAGTCGTGGACTTGGCCGATGTGGTACTAGCCATAAAACACCCGATCCTTAGAAAGTTGATTTTGAATGAGGGTGAGGATCAAAATGACCATAAACAGGATGAAGGCAAGAGCCGTTGCATAACCGGGGTCGTTTTGTTTGTAGAAGACCTCAAAGATGCGAATCGTGAGGGTATCAACTTCTTGGCCGATCGCCCCGCTACGCATGACGTAGATGCTCTGGAATGAACTGAATGTGCCAATAATTCCCAACAGTGATAGGAAAAAGGTGACAGGTGAAAGTAAGGGGATGGTGATATTGCGGAAAGCCGACCAACGACCCGCCCCATCCACCTTGGCCGCTTCATAGAGTTCACCCGGAATAGACCCCAACCCGGCCAGAAAAATAACTGCGTAGTAGCCCGAATAGACCCAAATATTAAACATAATGACGGTGGTCAAGGCCATACTAGGGCCTTCAAATGAAGATGGGATTTTGTTGGGGTCGCCGTGAAAAATCTCTTTGAAGATTACACGAATGAGGCCATTCGGTTCTAATAACCATTTTTGGGCTTCGATGCCAAACAAGCCAAGAAATTTATTGGCAAGACCACCGGGGTCAAGGCTGAAGATAACAGTAAAAACCGTCGCGGTAGCAATTTGCGGAGCAATGTAGGGCATAAAATAGATTAGGCGGAACATGCCCTTGCCCAAACGCACCTCATAAAACATCAGGTAGGCTAACAATAGGCCAAAAACTAACTGGGCTGGTACACTGACCATGCTGTAGATTACGGTGCGAACAAGGGCATCACGGACTTCAAGGGCTGGTGCCCCCGCCCGCATAACCGTGCCGGGAAGTTCACTGATACATAGCCAGCCCCCCACCATCAGCAGCAATGCTAAGAAAAACATGCCCGACAAGCCGAGATTGGTAGCGCGTTTTTGAGCACCCGCCCAAACGATGTAGGCAATGCCGATTAAAAACATCCCGATGCCAATCAAAATCAGTTGGGGGGCGAATAACAATTCGGCAGCTAAATCTTGGGCACGAAGAGTGGCACGTGGGGGTGCGCCAGTGGCATATTCGTAGGCGGCACTAAATTGCTGATCCGAGAGGCTTTCCAGCCCATGGGCAGTTTCCCGGTAAAGCTGGATAGTCATGAGAAGGTACATAAAGAGGCCTAACACCGCAAGGGCGAGAATGACACGGAGCAGGCCTGACCAGCCATAGAGGGGCGAATCTTCGGTCATTTTTTCACGATAGCTACCGATGAGGAAAATCAACCCAATCCCAACGGCGACGGCCAGTGCCAGCGTAAGTGGGCGGCTAATGGGTGGGGTATAGCCACCGCGTGTCACTACCGCCAGCCCGACATCTTGGGCTTGATACAAATCGAAGGGCGCTAGGACTTCTGTATTTTCACTCAACAGAATGGTCGCATTTAGGTTTTCGGTTGTACCCAATAGATTATTGGTCTTTAGCTGTACAATGGCTTCGGTGGTATAGGGAGCAGGCTGAAACCCAAGCCCGACCGCTAACGGGAGCAGCACTTGGACTTTTTGATTGTTAACAAAAGTGATGTCGGAGTCGGTAAAACTATCCACCGCCACATTTTGGTAAGCTTGAGGTGAAAGGAAAGCATCATAGGTTGTATCGCCGATGGTTGCCATGAGTGGCACATCGCCATCAAGCGAGACATTGACTAGGCGAGCACCCTCAATTGGCAAATCTGGAACAGCATTGGCAACATTCGTGTTAAAAAGACGGTGGGCGACTTCACGCGATTCAGCAACATCTTGTTCCATCTGACCGTAAGCATAACGTACGATCAAAACAGCCAGCACGGTCAAAACCATCAGCAATAAAGTATTGCCAATGTAGTTGCCCTCGGTACGTCGCCGTAGGAAAGTATAGCTTCCAACGCTGATCACCACCAAGATAAATCCAACTAGGAGAGGGCCAAATTTGAAATATTCGGTGATGCCCAAGAAGATAAGCCAAATTAGGCCGAGTGCGAGGACCAAGCTGGTGACAAGATAGAGCAGAAGATTATCGCTGGGATGCTGTTGATGATGTTCGCGGGCACGTCGCCACGCTTTTGAAGCCAGATAACAAAAAGCGACGGCTAGCAACATTAGGACAATATAGATGAGACCACCGATGCCTTTGACGTAGTTATCTAACCCGACATAACTATTGGTGATGGGGCGACCAAATTTCAGGCTTTCCCATGTGGCGGTGATGACCGGGTAGATGCCAAAAATAAGGGTGATGATAAAGGCAGGCGCTACCAACAAATAGGCCAACACCGATTCACGCAGGCGTCGTCTAAAATGCCCGATTGCCAATTCGCGCTGATTTGTTTTTGCTGTTCTCATTAAGAACGAAATTCCCTAATTAGTCTTTTTTATTTGCTTGTATTTAATCGCTTGAAGTCGAAAACCGCAAGCAAATGGATGGGCAGAAGGACAAATTCGGCGTAAAAGTTTTTTAATGGCCGAGATAACCCCGTTTGAAAACCTTCTGGACATGCCAGAGATGCTCTGATACAATGCTGCTCTTGTATTCAAACAGACAGGCATTTTTTCGGAGATTAACGGTGGCAAACACGAAATCCTCACTAAAACGCATCCGTAGCTCGGAGCGTAAGCGTGAGCGGAACCGCATTTATCGGTCACGCACCCGCACAGAATTGAAGCAGGCGCGTACCGCCATTAGCTCGGGCAACCTTGAAGAAGCGATTGCACAGACTCGCCAAGCGATTCAAATTCTTGATAAAGCTGTGAACAAAGGGATTCTGCACAAGAATAATGCTGCTCGCCGCAAGAGCCGTTTGGCGCAGCATCTTAACGAACTGCAAGCGCAAAAACAAAAATAACATTTGTTTGCCGGGTTTGCCCCCAAAGCCCCATCACCTATTTGACATGGGGCTTTTTGCGTCCTTTTAATCCATAAGATCATGGCAAAATACGACCTCATCACCAGCCGAACCAACCCTAAGATCAAACAATTGCGTGCCCTGCAAAATCGCAAAGAACGCGACGCAGCAGGCCTGTTTATGGTTGAGGGGATTCGCCATGTTGGGGATGCAGTGGCTGCCGGAGCCAAGCTCGAATTTATTTGCTATGCCCCCGATTTACTCATCAGCGAATTTGCATTAGACCTTATTCAGCAGCAAACTCTTCAGGGCGTCGCATGTTACCCGGTGAGCGCCGAAGTTTTTGAATCGGTCGCCTCGCGCGAGGGGCCACAGGGCATTATGGCAGTTGTGCGGCAACCCAATATAGTCTTGGCGGATTTGAATCCGGCTAATTTTGTTTGGGGGGTAGCCCTTGTTGCACCCCAAGACCCCGGTAATGTGGGGACGATTTTGCGGACGGTCAATGCCGTTGGGGCAAGCGGGCTGATCCTATTGGAAAGCAGCACAGATGCTTATCACCCCACCGCCATTCGGGCCAGCATGGGAGCGAGTTTTTGGCATCCAATTGTCCATGCCGCGTTTGACGATTTTGCGAAATGGGCCAATCAACAGGGCTATCATATCGTGGGGACATCGGCACATGGGAGCGTAGATTATCGCACCGTGACCGAATATCCCAAACCGCTGATTTTATTGATGGGAAGTGAACGGGAAGGACTAACCACCGAACAAATCGCTATCTGTCATCAATTGGTACGACTGCCGATGGTGGGACAGGTGAGTTCGTTGAATTTGTCGGTAGCGACGGGTGTTATGTTATACGAAATGTTCGACAAACTCAGCCGTTAGCGAATATCCGTCAACTGATAGACCATCACAGGCGTATTATCACCCCGCAGGCGGCGCTCAGTTGGTTGGGCCACCACACGATCTTTGACCGCCTGATAGGTTTCCTCGCTGATAATAATCTCACCGGGTTGGGCAATTTCCTGCAATTTCTTGGCAAAGGTGACTGCATACCCTAGTGCGGTAAATTCTTTGCGACTAGGGCTGCCTACGTTCCCGACAATGGCAGTTCCGGTATGAATGCCAATGCCATAAAAAAGGCGCTGCTCGGCGGGCATGACTTCATGTAAGGCTTGTACGTCGTTGACAAGGGCTATCGCGGCACGAACGGCGCGTAAGGCATGGTCATCATTTTGTGGATTTAGCTGGGTGTTATATAACCCAACAATCGCATCGCCCATATATTTATCAATGATACCTTCCAGCAATTGGATGGCCGCGCTACCCGTAGACAAATATTGATTGATGACCTCCATCAATTCTTCGGGAGGGAGACGTTCGCTAAAGGTGGTAAAACCGCGCACATCAGCAAAAATAACTGTAATTTCACGTTCTTCGCCACCGAGGCCCAAACTATCAATACTTTGAATATTGCGTACCATGGCTGGCGGCAGGTAGGTACGAATGACATTGAGGGTTTCGTCACGTTCTTTAATGGCCGTTAGATCATCTAACACGATGGCGACACCCAACGTCTCATTTTGTTCGCCGCGCAGAGGGCTTAATTTTAGGCTGAGGCTGGTGGGGCCACGATGCGCCAAAACCGTATTGACTTCGATAATCTCTTGATGCCCTTGCTGCTGTACCTCGATCAACACATTTTCAAAGCCTTCATATAAGGAAGGCAGCACTTCCATCACAGGTTGACTAATGCACTCCACCGCCGAAACGCCCAAAATTTGCTCGGCAACAGGGGAACAGGTGCGAATATTACCATTCACGTCGGTGGTGATGACGGCACTAGCGATGGAGGCGAAAATGCTATCCAAGAATTGGCGAATAGCGGTGACTTCGGCCAACCGCGCTTTGACACGCTCGAACAAACGAGCATTTTGAATAGCGATGGCGGCTTGGTTTGCAAACGCTACCAAGAGGTTTAATTCGCTTTCACCAAATAGGCCCTCGCGAATGCGGTTATCGGCATAGACTACGCCTGAAAGCTGATCACGGTAGATAATCGGCACGCAGAGGATGCTGCGAAGGTCATATTTAAGGACGCTTTCAGTCAATTGAAAACGCTCATCGTCTTGGACATCGGTAGTCACAATCGGTTGACGAGTGCGCATGACTTCATCCACGATGGTGCGGCTAATCATGATTTCGCCCTCTTCAGCCGTGCCTTGCTCCAAATTCACGCTAATGACTGATTCGGTTTCGCCTGTATTCTGGTCAAGCAGCATAATGTAGCCATGAACAGCACCAGTCAGGCCGATGACCGTATCCATCGCTCGACGCAACACGGTATCAAGATCGAGTGAGGAATTAATCAACCCCCCGGTATGGGCAAGCGCTCGTAATTGGGCCAGCTCGACTTGTTCGGAGGCGAGTTGCTCCGACAATATTTTGACGGCCTCACTAAACCCCTGTGTTTCTTCCAAAAGCGGTGTGGGCAAACTCATATTGCGAATACGCAGCAGGTTGGACTGTTCTTGCAACATATGGCTGACATCTTGCGCCATATAATTGAGCCGCATGATTTCGGTGGTCAAGTTATCAATTTGTTGGGTAATGAGCGTCATGCGCGAATTTCCGCCGTATCAATAATTTCATAAATATGGGCAGCCTGTACACGGCCTTTTACCTTGAGGGGTTCTAATTCCTTATAGCCAATCCAGTCGGTTTGGCTCAATTGGGGTTGACAGAGGGCCAAAGTTTCGCGGCTGACAATCAATTGTCCATAGGCCGCATTTTCTTGTAAGCGTTTAGCGAGATTGACCGTGTCGCCAATCGCCGTAAATTCGCGGCGGTCAGTGCTCCCAACATTGCCTAAGGTCGCTTCACCTGAATGAATCCCGATGCGGAAATAGGCCTTGCCATCGCCATTGATGTCGCCATAGGTGGCTAAGGTACGCAGATCAGCAGCCATTCGCATCGCCGCTAACAAAGCGTCCCATGCGTGTTGGTCAGACGGATTCAATTGGGTATTGAATAGGGCCATGACATCGCTACCCATGAATTTGTCAATTAGGCCAGCATGGTGGTGAATGGCCTCAGAACTGACGGTTAGGTAGGTATTGAGCGATTCCATGACATCACGCGGGGTCATGCTCTCTGGGAAGCTATCAAATGAACGTACCTCGACAAATAAGACCGTCACCGTACGTCGTTCACCACCCAAGGCTAGGCGTTCAATACTACGAATATTGTCCACCATCGCAGGGGGTAGATAACGACGCACAGCGGCAAGGGTGGCATCGCGTTTTTTCAACTCGGTCATATCGTCCACCACGATGGCGACACCCTGCGTAACTCTATCTGCATCTTTGAAAGGGCTCAGTTTGAGATTTAGTGAAAGCGGGCCACGCTGATCAAGCGTTGGAGTGGCTTCGACTGTCAAGTTTTCAGATAGACTGCGAACCAAGTGCATTTCCCGTTGAATCTGCTCATGGATTTGAGGTAGTTGGACATCGAACCGTTGGCTAATAGCACTTTGGACAGGCAGGCCAAAAATCGTTTCCGAAGCAAAGTTATAGCTGGTAATCACCTCTTGCCCATCAATGGTCATCACCCCACTGGCGATAGAGGCTAAAATGTTATCAAGCAGCACCTGAATGGCTGTAATTTCATGCAGGGTCTGCTGGATTTGCTCGAATAACTGGGCGTTTTCGATAGCAATAGCAGCTTGGTCAGCAAAGGCGCTCAAGAGGCGGCGTTCGCGTTTACCAAAAAGGCCGTCTTTGATGCGGTTGTCACAATAAACCGTGCCTAAGATACGATCTCTAAAAATCAAGGGCACACAAATGATACTCCGCAGGGCAAGGCTGATAATGCTGTCTTGTTCCTTGAAGCGCGAGTCTTCTTGGGCATTGGTAGTGACAATGGCCTCGCCCGACTGGGCCACATTTTCGACAATTGTCCGGCTAAAGATGAACTCTTCGTCTTGGCTGGAAGTTGGGTCGAGTTTGCGGTTGACGACAATCTCCATCTCATTTGTGACACGATTGCGAAGCATGATATAACCACGTTCAGCACCCACCAGTTGAATAACACGATCCATAACACCGTTCAGCACTTCATCGGGATCGAGACTGGAATTGATAAATTCGGTCGTATTGGCAAGGGTGCGTAATTGGCTGAGTTCGGTCTGCTGTTCTTGAATTTTTTGGGCCAGACCTTCAAGGTCAACATGGATGGCTTCTAATTTTTGCAACGACCCTGCCGGAAGGGCCATCCCCTGTTTACGCAGTTGGCGCTCTTGTTGGCGCAACCTATCAGCTACCTGAAGGGCTTCCCGGCTTAATTGATGGATGCGTTGGATGCTATCATGAACCAGCGTACTATTATTTACCATATGCTGCCCTAAAAACTCGAGAAACTATGGGGAGCGCCGATGGAGTTCTCCCAGACGGCGCTGGGCCTCTTTGTGATTGGGGTCTATTGCTAACACGTTTTCAAGCGCGACACGACGATCTTCTTGAGTATCCACCACTTTCGCCAGCCACAACCAAACATTGGTACTGAGCGGGAAAATCTTGATAGCCTCACGGAAATAAAGGTGGGCATCATAGTTTCGACCAGCGACACTGGCTGCATGAGCGGCCTGACACAGCCGAATAAATTCTTCACGCTCTTCGTTGGATAGATTGTCCATCGTGCCCCTCAAAATCCGGCTAACGTGCCCAATCGTTGGCTTCATCTTGACTACGCGGATCATTGGTAACGGCATAGGTCGTCTGGGTCTCTAAATCATAGATGTAGACATCAGTTCCAATGCCACCCAAATAATCCGAATTAAAGACGATATAACGTCCATCCGGCGACCAGCGCGGTTGAGTATCATGAGGGCCAAGATCAACCAAAACCGACGGTGGAGCCAACCCATCCAGCGGCACAATGTAAATATCACTGGTATTCGCGCCAGCAACTGTCCCACTAAAGACGACTCGTGCCCCGTCGGGGCTCCAATCTGGCTGCGTTTCGACTAGCGCGTTCACATCCGATGTCACCGGGGAGATCGTACCGTCGCTCACATTGATAATGTATAAATCTATGCCATTCGGTCGGGCTAAAGTATCGTCTATCACATCCGCAACATAGATAATACGCGAGCCATCCGGCGACCATGAAGGCCATGATTCGGCTGAATCATCGCTGGTTAGGCGACGTAAGAGTTCTGGATTACCACCTTCAACTGGTGGGGTATCGCCAATAGTCACGATATATAAATCGGTGGAACGATTGCCACTTTCTTTACCAATAAAGGCAATTTGTGGCGCAACGGGTGACCATGCGGGCATATCTTGACCAAAAACAATAATAGACGCCCCGCCCCAATATTGACTAACCGTCCGGGTTTCACTGCCCGTTAAATTGGAAACCGTTAGTGCAATGTCTTGGGTTCCCGATAGATATTGAATAAACACATAACGTGTGCTGTCGGGGGATACCGAGGGATTACGACCTCGCACATTATTGGCAGAAGCACGGACACGACTTAAGTCGGCAAGGTTGACAAAAAAGATGGGTTGATTTTCACGATCCAGCGCCTCATTACCAGACCGCATTACAATGCGTCCTTGCATATCAGGGGGTGGAGTTGGCATGGAGGCTGCAAGATCAACCGTTGGTGAGACAGTAGGCGTTGGTGTCCACGTTGGCTCTAAAGTGGCGGTGGCGGTGGCAGTTGGATTGGGCGTTGCACTCGCCGTTGCGCTGGCAGTTGGCGTAATGGATGGTGTGGCTTTTGCCTCTTTATCCCCACCGCCCCCAGAGCTTACAAGGAAAATGATGCAGGCCACGAAAATGATGACAAGGGCGATAATGGCCCCAATCAGGGCTTTACGCGGATTGATAGGTGCTTTGGGAGGCGGTTCACCACTGCTGGTTTCATCTAACCGATCCAGCATTTCTTGGGCACGGGTGTTGTTGGGATTAATGAGTACAACATTGTGTAAGCAAGTGCGGCGTTCTTCATCAGTTTCGACCACACTAGCTAACCAAAACCATGCCCGTTCATTATATTCATCTAGCTGGACAGCTTTTTGCAAAAGTTCACGGGCTGTTGCTTTATCCCCAGCCCGCGCCTTGGCAATGCCATCTCGTATTAAGTCTTCGATTTGGGAATTGGGCGACTGTTGGCTCACCCTGATACCCTCGCTTTGCTTACATTATTATCGAGCACATTTAAATTCATAATCTGGGGCTGGCCCAACGGCTAACTCGTTGGTCATCCATTGCGCACCACGCGCTTCGCCTTCGCTTTCTGGCGAAACACGTTGCCAAGTTTTACCATCTGGCGAGACGACCCAGAGGGCTGTCACAGGATTGTCACCACGATTGGAACTGACTACCAACCAACGACCGTCCGGTGACCATGCGGGATCACGCTCTTCAGCATCCCCATCATTGACCGAAAGGACTCGTTCACCTGAGCCGTCGGAACGCATTATAAAAAGGTCGTTATCCGTATTGCGATTGGTAATAAAGGCAATCGTTATGCCATCAGGTGACCATACAGGTGAAAAACTGCTGTTAGAAGATTCGGTCATCTGGCAAACGTCACCTTCACCTTGGACAGGGGCAACAAAAATCTCTAACTGGCCTTTAGCAGCACGATCGGAGGCATAGGCGTAGACTTTGCCGTCCGGCGACCATGTGGGATCACGATCTTCAAACTCTTCGTTGTTGGTTAGGTTAATGGGATCGTCCGCCGAAGCAACATCCACTAAATAGACATCAAAATCACCATCGGCATTTGAAGCAAATAATATTGAAGTGCCATCAGGCGACCATGCTGCACTAAAAGTCTGTTCGGCTCCCAACCGAGTCAGTTGGCGGGGTGTGCCGCTGGGATAGTCCATGACAAACAATTCTTGAACCTCACCCACTTGGGCTGTAAAGACAACCCGAGTACCATCTGGTGACATGGCTGGGTCTAGAAGTTCGATCTCATTGGATAATTGTGGAGCCTCGGTAGGGGCTTCAGTGGCAACTTCGTCGGTAGGTACTTCAGTGGGTTGTTCAGTTGGTTCCGCTATGCCTGTATCATCAAAAGGAGGCACGCTGACGGTTAGCTGCTGAAGCTCGGTGTTGGCTGCCGTTATGCTATATAAAACAAATGGATCACCCGCAGCCGAATTGCCCGAAAACACCAACCGATAGCGATTTAACTCGGGTGGTTGGGGTGTCCATGTGGGAGATGGTGGAGGTGTCCATGTGGCCGAAGGCGTCCATGTCGGCGGCAAAATATTGGGGCCAGCCGTTACGGTAATGGGCGGGACGATACGGCCTGTGGTGGGAGTAGCGGTTGGAATGGTCGCAGTAGGGCTAAAAATAATGACTGGGGTGAAAGTGGCGGTTGGTTTTGCCGCTTCATCCTCGCCCGTCGCGCGTAAAACAATGAGTAATATGGCTAGGCCAATTAATGCAACAGCCACACCGCCTGTCAGCCATAGACCCAAACGGTTGCTATCACGCCGAGAATTGGCCCATGTGTCGCGGGGTAATTGTTGGCGATTAACAGGCCGAAATACATTGACGGGTTCAGATGGCGTACTGGTAGAGCGGCGCAACGAAGGTTCGCTGGGACGTGCGGGTGGTGTACTGGCGGGACGAAGCGACCCTGTGCCAATCTGGAGTTTGTCCAAGGCCAAACGAGCTTTTTCGTTGTTTGGGTTAATGGACAATACTTCTTCAAGCGCTTGACGCCGATGTTCGGTATTATCTGACACTTGCGCCAGCCACATCCATGCCAGTTCATTGCGCGGGTCGGCGTCTATGACTTGCTGAAAAATGCTGCGGGCGATGATTAAATTATTATTCTTCGCCGCATCAATACCTGACTTTAAAAGTGCTTTGATCTCTTCGGGATCCAAGATTTTATCCCTCGTCGAATAGCCGATTAAATTAGCGAGCTACTATGACTATTAAACACGCGGCGGCGATGATAAATATCAAAACCGCCAGTACCAACACCCCAAATTGCCGCGTCCGTGCTTCTGATTTCTTACGTTGATGCTGCAACTTATCCAACGCTTGGCGAGCGGCCTTGTTGCTTGGATTTAGTTGCAGCACAGTACGGAGATAGCGACGGCGATCAATCTCATTATTGCTGGTGTAGGCCATCCACAACCAAGCGCGATCATTATGTTTATCGGAAGCCAAGACCTGCTCTAACAGCACCCGTGCCCCTTGTTTGTTGCCTCGTCGTGCTTGGGTGATGGCAAGCTGTAAGAGGTCTTCCAGATTGGCGGCCTCGTCGGATGAAGATGTCCCCATATTACGCATACAAAACTCAATCCCCTGTGGTGGTCAAGCGTAGCTCTTCAACAAGTATACTCAGTTAAAAAGTCGCTGCAATTCAACCATAGGACTACTTAAAAACCAGTCCCAATATTAATTGCACAAAGTTGTATAGAAAATGGGCGGTGATGGCAGCGTATAGATTGTAGCGACGACGTACCCATCCTAGACCCAAAGCCACCGCAAAAATAATTATGGTGGCGGGTGTTAAAGTGTATTGTATATGCACTAGGGTGAAAAGGATAGCTGTCCACCAGAAGCCGAAAATGGGTTGGAGTGCCCCGCGAAAGGCAATTTCTTCACCGACTGAGGAAGTGAAGGACACAGCCAAGACCAGCCAAATCGTATCAATGCTATCACTTATGGCTTGACTGGCTTCGGTCTGCTCTTTAAATAGTTCAGCTGGAACTAGTAAAAACCAAATAATCCCAATGATATAGGCAAATACAAAAGCCCCTATCGCCACCCCAATGCCAACCCCGATTGATTCGAGCGTCAAACGATGAAAGCCTAGCCGCTCTAATACCTCACCCAAGCTACGGCGCATCAAGAAGCCAGCACCAGCAATCGGAATGACAATCATTGGGATGAAATTTAAGATCAAATCGCCCCATGTCACACCGGCTGAATCTGCATAGCCGGAGATGCCTCCGCTCACTGCAAAATTGGCGAACTGGCTCCCAATGAGATAAACACACAATACCATTGCCAACATGTGCACCGTGTTATGAGGATCAAAGCCGCGTAGTTCACCACGATGGACTACTCGACGTGGCGGTTCTGGCAAGGTGGGAGGCATCTCAATAATGCTGCCATCCGCGCGCATCATTAAGCCTTCGAAAGGGCTACGGGATGGGGTCGCCACAAATTGCTCAGGCTGACGCAAACGTGGAAACCACCCTGACATGGCAACCCGCACACGGTCTATCAACAAAATTGAAGCCAAAAGGCCGGTAATTAGAAAAAATACCCCACCTAAAAAAGCATAGGCTGGGTCTATATCGGTTTCTAGCATAGATTCAGCGAGGTCAGGGGAAATACCTATTACGATATATAACACCCCGAAAATCATGATGATGGCATTTAATAGGCCGAGCGCCACGACGACCAGATAATGCAAAGTGCGTTCGCGTTCACGCAGGGCGATATTGGCCGCGATGGTAAGCGCCAGCAAAATAGCAATCAAAATAAGCGTGATAATTGCTTCCATGCAATTTGTCCTTTAGTGTGACGCAAGAATTATATCACAAAGGCCGGGGCGAGAATTAAGCCTGAAGGGAAGGGGTAAAAATACGCATTCCATCGGCCTCATCCCGAATGAGGGCATCGTTGGGGTAGCGCGTCGCAAATTTGACCATCCAGATGTCGCCAATCGCGCCAGCAGCATTCATCGCGCCAATCAACATAAGCCAGAGACCAAGTGTCTCGGATACAAATAAGCTACCTAGCAAGACCAAAACGGTAATGCCTATTAGCGGGGCAAGGCACACTCCAATATATTGATTGCGCCAGAACAGACTACCATCGGCAGTGGCATACACCACCCCTTTGTGAAGCTTCATGCCATATCTGGCTTTATGCCCATAAAAATTGATGGCAAGGCCGTGGAACAATTCATGCAGCACAATCATCCCCAGCATCAAAAACAGGCCAATGATAATGCTGATGCCCCCGCGCGGCCAATTGCTCGCTAACGGAGCACCCAAAACACCGTAATAGAAAATCATCCAGCCCCAGAAAAACGCCCCAGAAATCACCAATGGTACAAACGACAATATATTCAACCACACTACATTTTTGGCTGAGGTCAGATGCAAAAAAGCCGCCTCATGGTAATCGGCTGGGAGTTCATGGACGGTGCGCGGGTTTAATTCTGACATAGCTCAATAAGGGCGGTTGATCCAAACGGGTTTAGGCGTGATTTGTTTTTCGGGGCGGGCACCCGGGGATTTGACATCGGCAGTAGACAGGCGAATCACGGGTTCAACGGCCATGTCATGGTCGCAAACAATTTGACAAGCCAGCCGTGTCTGCCCTAATAAATCAGAGGTGTTTTTGAGGCGGTCAAGTTCAGCTTGGGTCATGCTGATTGGCTCCCCTTCAATAAACTTGACCCGACAAGTGGTACATTTGGCAAAGCCACCGCAACGATGCATGACATCAAGGCCGCTGTCCTCTAGGGCTAGAATCAGGCGTTGACCCGTCTCAATTTCAAACACCTGACCCTCTACTTTTAGCAAGGGCATTCATTAATCTCCTTTGGATTAGGCGCTTATGGCTGAACTCTACCCAAATTTTCGCGAGGTTGGCAAGCGGGATTTTGATACTCACCGCCTGCTCATCCACCTAATTACCAAAATTGATCGGTTGACCCCCAACGGTGAAAGTAGATTGGGTTTGCCCGGAGCCATCGGTCAGAGTGGCAACTTCGCCATTTGACCAGACTGCGGCGGTTTGATTCCAATAGAGGGCCGCCGGGGTATTTTGCCCAACGCGGGTGAACACACGGATAATTTGGCCGGATTGAAGCAGTAGGTCGGGGAAGGTAAAGATATTGCCCGCGCTGTCAGTCAAAGTCCAGCCCTCTAAGCTAACCACCGCATCGCCCGTATTTTGAATATCCACCTGTTCACTAGAGGTCACGCTAGGATTGAGAATTTGCAAAATTTGCACGTCGGCTTCAGTCGCGGTGGGGGCTGGGGTGTTGGTGACAGAAAACGTACCAAAAACAAAAGGCGTATTGGTGGCAGTTGGCGTTCCAGTGGGTGCTTCGGGGGGCTTGCAGCCTTCGCCGGGGATACGCAAGACATCGTCCACATTCAACAAACAGGCGTTGTCTAACCCATTGATTTGAACCAAGTCCGCGACACTGATGTCAAAACGATCAGCAATGGCACTGCAAGAATCGCCTGCAACGACGGTATAACGTTGGCAGCCATCGGCAGGTGTTGGTTGATCGCCAGTTGCTCCATCCGAGGCTCCCGGTGTCGTAATATTCAAACTAGGAATAGTTGCCAATGCGACTAGGGTAGGGTCTAAGGTGGGCACACCAGATGGAATATTATTATTGGGCTGTGAAGTCTCGCCATTGGCTGGGGGCAAAATCGGGCCGCCATTACCAAGTTGGGACTCAAGCGCCTGAATGGTGGAATCTAGGGCAAAAATGGTGCCTTCGAGGGCGGCTGCGGGTAATTGGCCGGGTTGCGGTGTGGCGGTATAAACCACAAAAACCTGCCGTGGGATTTGCGGGGTTGCATTTTTATCATCCGACGGCGAAGCGACCGCAATGATAATAAGCGCCACCACAATAGACACCACAATATTGATTAAGACAAATCCGCCCAATGCCCGACGTGTCATGAATCATCTTCCCTTAAACAATCTGTTTTCCCCGCATCTTAACATAGGCTGACATGACAGGCAATTGGGAAAGGTCAAAGCTATTTAAGCGGAGGTGTTCAGGCGGTTTTCGACCAAGCGAATCAACTGCTCGGCAGTCACATCGGCTACGTCACTTAATGGCATAGTAGGTGGTAAAAAGCCCCCAAAACGCCGGGCTGTTTCCCACGCATGCGTCGCCCGTATCAAATCCCCTTCCAATTTAAATAAATCCCCACTGACCAGAAAGGCCAATGGAAAATCCGGTCGGCAATAGATGGCGGCGCGCAAAGAAGCACGAGCAGATGGATAATCCCCAGCCTCTAGCTGCATCAAACCCATGAGATAATGGGCATCGGCGTACAAAGTATCCAGTTCTAGGGCCTGCTTAAGATGGCTATGGGCACGATCCGCTTCACCCCAACTTGCCAAAATGCTCCCAATCAAGGTATGGACAGCTGGCGAGTAAGGACGATCGGCAAGGGCTTGTTGGGCCAGACGCATCGCAATCTCCAAGCGGCCAGCTTGCATCGCGGTGACCGCCACGCGATAACGGTTTTCGATCTCTTGGGTCGTCAACTTAGGGTCAATTTCGGCTTGGGGGGTAAATACCGCTAGGTTCATGGCATAGTTTTTGGCAGGATTTTTGACATTACCATCCCCATTATTTTTTTGATGGGCCAATGCCCCATTTAAATAATGGGTGCTGTAATGGGGGCGTGTTTGTGTTAAGGATTCTGCGGGACTCAATAGCAACCATCCCCCCGAACGAACGGCTTGTAATAAACGCTGTTCCATTTTCTCGCGCTGGGGCTGGGTAAAATACATGAGCACATTACGACACAACACAATATCTTGTTGAGCCGGAAATAAGGCATCACCTAGAAGGTTGCCGTGTTGAAAATTGACGATTGTTTTTAACTCAGGCCGAATCTCAAATACAGGTAAGGTATAGGTTGGGGGTTCATGCTGCTCAAATGGACTAAAAAACCGTTGGCGCAGGCTTATAGGAGTGCCACGCAATGACCATTCTCGATAGCGACCTACCCGTGCAATTTCCAAAGCGGCTTCGTTGATGTCTGTGCCAATGATTTGAATATGCCAGCGGTCTAAATCGGGCAAGAGATCATTGAGTAAAATGGCTAGGGTATAGGGTTCTTCGCCAGTGGCACAGCCAGCACTCCAAAGATAGAGTGTGAAATTTTTTTGACGGCGTTTTTCTTGGATAAGTGTCGGCAAGATTTCATCCCGCAGGGCGGCGATTTGGGCTTCATCACGCATGAAATAGGTCTCGCCGATGGTAAGTTCAGCCAACAGAGCCTGCCAAAGTGGATGACCATCTGGCAATAACAATAATCGCTCTAAAAAACTGGCGGGATAATGCAGGGCTTCGGGATGAAGTTGCAGAATTTCGACTAGCCGTTCGCGCCGATGCTCATAGGTATTGAGGCCTGTGCGTTCGGCAATCAAACTGGAAAGTTGATGGAGATAATCCGCGTTGAAAGGTGTCATTCAATTAAGATTGCAATAATGCCCGATTGAAAAATTCAATTACTCGTTGTTCATATTCTGCGGCGGCAACAGCCATATATCCTCCGTGAATAGCCCCCTCTACCACCCACAATTCAGCATTATCACCGGCAGCCTTTCGTTCCTTATGGGCACCCGGCAAAGATGGTTCTTCAGTGCCATAAATCAACAAAATGGGCCGAGGATAAATGTCTTTAATTACATTGACAGGGCTTAATTTCTCGATGCTTATGCCCGCGAAAAGGCGATAGCTGACCCGAATAGAAAATCGAATCAGAGTATCGGGATAACGTAAACGCGCATTACCATCTACCAAACCACCCATATCGGCATAGCCACCCTCAGCCACTACGGCTTTGATTTTAGGGTATCGTGCGGCAGCCATAATTGAGGTGGCCCCTGCTGAAGAAAAACCTAGAATGCCAATTTTTTGCGAATCAACATCGGAACGAGTTTGTAAATAATGCAATGCGTCACCAACTTCACTGACCTCTTTATAGCCTAAACTGGAAGAGCCTATTTTGGCACAAACACGTGATTCGAAACCTAGGACTCCATAGCCGTGACGAATCAATACATCTGCTTCCGCTAGGCGATTATTTAATCCGCTTCGATGCGCGGGAGGTACGATAATCGTTGCACCATTGGTGCTAGGTACAAAATACGCCCGAAATTGGCCGCCTACATGGGCTGGAATGGCGACAGATTCCCACGCATGACCAAAATCACTAATCCTTTCGCCATTATCGCCACATGCGCCATGCAAAATGGCATAAGTTGGGATTGCACCAGCTAATAAGGGGAGTACGATGCCAACAACAAGGATCATCACTATGAGGAGTCGAACCAACCGGAGCCAATAGCGCCGAGAAAAACGATGGAGTTGGCGGGCTGAGCGAATTTCCATAAATGTTATTCTACTTTACAAAATAAAAAAGAGCAGCAATTGCTCTGCTCTTAGTCCCCAAATTTAGGCTATTACTCTGTTTCTAGAAGTAAGGAAAAACTGCCTACAGCATCCGAGGGTACATAATAATAGGTACTGGGTGAACCAACAAAAACAATATAACTGCTGGTATCCAGTTCTGTTGTGTCAACATTCAACTGCCCACTGCCTAGTCGTAACCCTTCAAGAGCGGCAATAACAAGCAATTCGCCGGTCTCTTGATCTATAATGCTGACGTTGACCCGCGGCGTGTAGGTTCCCGATAGATACTCATAGGTTAAGGAAAAATCACCTTCTGTACGAACAAGGAAATACTCCTTCTCATCCCTTCCAATACTGGCTTCAAACGGTTCACCGGGAAGAAGTTCGGCAGGATTTAGCAGCGTCATTTCAAAGCCGCCAATACTGCTGCCTGCTCGTCCGCCATTTCGAGTAGCGAGCAGGTGATATTCGCCATCACTTGGTAGTTCATAAATCAAAGTGACTGAACCATAACCATCATTTGACGACAAAACGTTGTAATCAGCATCGAGCAGAATAATTGCGGGGCTAGATAAATCGCCAATACTAGTATCCCGAACCAAGAAAACGGCGATAACATCCTTAGCTTTGCCCCCAAATACATAGTCAATCTCAAACTCACGACTAGTCACTTCGCCCGTGACTGTCTCGCCATAGGCAATGGTCTTTAATCCATCATCTTGGGCAAAGGCAATGGAAGGCAAGGCCATAAACAACAACATGAACAATATGATTGTGATACATAGTTTTCGCATTTGCGTGGCTCTCATTAATATGACACATAAGGATAACGATCTTAGCCATTTTACTGATTCATCATCACACAATCGTCACAGCATTGTTGCAAACTTGCTTCTAGAGCATGTTATGAGCTTTAGAGACAGATTCCCCCATATAGGTGTGCCAATCATGAAACGTCATCCCTTTTTTCCCTCATGTGTGAATTTTCGCTTCAATATGCCATAATTTCGCTTTATCAAGCAATTCATAAAGTGCATAGCATATCAAATACACTCAATTGACCAGCTCGATTCGTATCCATAAAAATAATTTATTGTTTCAAGAAGGGTCTTATGATTGGATTTCGGCAACTTATTCCCACTCTCACGGCAGGAATAGTCATTGGTTTTATCGAGTCGCTTGTCGCTGTGTCGTTTGGCTCTTTGATCTTCTCTGGCAATTTAACTCCGTTTTTGGGTCAGGGCATTGGGCTAGTGCTCCTGAGCATGATTTTAAGTCTGATAATTGTCGGTCTATTTTCTTCACAACCAGCCGTTGTTTCAGCCATTCAAGATATTTCGAGTGTGGTATTAGCTCTAGTAGCTGCCAGCATCGCCACTCACGCTGCTAATTCCAATGCCAACTCCACTTACTATACCGTTCTAGCCGCGATAGGCATTACAACGATTGCAACCGGGGGTTTTATGCTCTTGAGCAGTCAGTTTCATCTATCGGGTATTGTCCGCGCTTTACCCTATCCCGTTGTGGGTGGGTTATTGGCAGGCACTGGTTGGTTATTGGCGCTTGGTGGTTTTGACCTAGCAACCAATGGTGCTGCGCTGAAAGAATATGTTCACTCCGATGTGATTTGGCATTGGCTACCGGCCCTCATATTTGCAATCATTTTGCTGGGGGGCCTACGCCGCTATCACCATTTTCTCTTGATGCCGGGTTTACTGGCGGGGGCATTTATAGTGTTTTATGCGGTGGTCATCATCAGCGGCGATTCTCTCAATCATGTTCGACAATCGGGCTTTTTATTAGGGCCATTCCCCAAAGGTGGTCTCATTAAACCACTTACCCCAGCTCAATGGCACTTGATTGACTGGAATCTGATTACAAATGAGGTTGGCACGATACTAACCATCATTGCGTTTAGTGCCATTTTGATGATCTTGAATGTCAGTGCCCTCGAACTCGTCCGCCGGGTGGATATTGACCTCAACACTGAATTACGTGGGGCAGGCATCTCTAATATCGCTACTGGTCTATTTGGCGGTTTGATCGGCTTCCACTCCATCAGCTTAACCATTCTTGGGAATCGCATGGGGGGGCGTAGTAGGTTATTACCATTGATTGTAGCCTCCGTCGGCAGTATTGTCCTGCTTGGTGGAACCGCTACCCTAGAATATATCCCTACGCCCCTCCTTGGTGGCCTGCTTATTTTCCTAGGGTCATCATTTCTGGTCGAATGGTGTTACGATACCTATTCGCAGCTACCGCGCTTTGACTACCTGATGATTGTGCTCATTGTGTTAACAGTAGCCCTTGTTGGCTATATTGAAGGGGTAGCGGTTGGCCTAGCAGCGGCTCTCCTACTTTTCGCTATTGATGCCAGTCGTCTAGGCATGATTAAACTCAGCTTTACTGCCGCCGAATATCACAGCAAGGTGATTCGCCCTCTTGCCGACATCAAGATTTTGGAGCGTATCGGCAATCAAGTTCAGATTTATTTATTACAAGGATTTGTCTTTTTTGGGACGGCCAACCAACTGGTAGAGCGTATTCGTCAGCGCCAAGCGGATGAACATCTCCCCTCGCTACGCTATCTCATTTTAGATCTCCGCCAAGTCGAGAAGATGGACTCGACGGCGATTTACAGCTTTCTAAAATTGCAGCAACTAGCTGTATCCAGCCAGATTGAACTGATGGTCACGGCAGTATCGCCATCCCTTCAAGCACAATTAAACAGCCGAGGTTTTGTTGCTAGGACCTTCCCAGACGTTGATTTAGCCCTCGAAGAAGCCGAAGATCAGCTATTACGATCAGAATTTCCAACCGAAACAACCGCCGACTTTGAGCAGCATCGTAATATCGTCGGTCAGCTTCAAAACATGCTGCCGGGGAATATTGACCATGCCCTGTTCGCCTCCTATTTGCAGCGCGAGGTTGTCCAAGCCGGTGATGTTCTCGCCAAGCAAGATGAAATCGCCAATGCAATGTTTTTCGTCGAGTCTGGTCTGCTTAGTGTTCAGCTAGAAATGCTGGATGCCCAGACCAAACGCCTGCGAACAGTGACATCGGGTGCGGTAGTTGGGGAACTAGCGGTTTATTTGGGTGGTGGGCGCACAGCCTCTATTGTGGTCAGCGAATCGGGCGTAATTTACCGTTTAACGCGGGAATCCCTTGACCAGATAAGTGCCGAAAATCCAGCTCTTGCGTCGGCCTTCCACGAATATATAGCCCATCTCTTGGCTGAACGTTTGGTAGATACAACCGCCGAATTAGAGACCGCCCTGCGCTAAAACCGCCTGCTTGAGTTTAGGGGATATAGACTCAAGCAGGATTAAAGCTTATTACGCAGACTGAGCCAGCGCGATAGCCCCTAGAACCCCGGCACTATCCCCCAGCGTAGGTGGCACAATATAGTCATCTATCTGTTCAAGAATAGCAGGATGGTGTAAATAGCCATTCAACAAGGTCTGGAATTTACGCCGGATCATTGGGAAAAGCTGGGTCTGACGCATCACCCCACCCCCCAAAATAATTCGTTTGGGTGAAAGTGTGCAAGCAAAATTGACAAGGGCGATTGCAATATACTCGGCTTCCAGTTCCCACGCCGGATGATCAACTGGCAGGGTCTTGGGGGAGACTTTCCATCGTTTTTGTAAGGCTGGCCCGGTTGTTAGCCCCTCTAAACAATCTTTATGATAGGGACAGTTGCCCTCAAAGGGGTCTTTGGCGGGATCACGTGGCAGCAAAATATGACCCAATTCAGTGTGAATGAGGCCATGCACCAAACGTCCACCGACCATTACTCCCCCACCTACCCCTGTCCCAATCGTAAGGTAAATAAAATCATCAATCCCAATGGCAGCCCCCCATTTGTGTTCACCAAGCGCTGCCGTATTGACATCCGTGTCAAATTTGACTGGCACATCCAAGGCACGGCTAATCGTCCCCGCAAAATCAGTATTGGCCCACCCCGGTTTCGGCGTTGTAGTGATATAACCGAAAGTTGGCGAATTAGGGTGAATGTCTACTGGGCCAAATGAGCCAATCCCAATAGATTCAACGGCGGGTTGTTGACGGAAAAACTCAATGACTTTTTGAAATGTTTCCGCCGGGGTAGTGGTTGACATTGGCTCACTAATGGTAATATTTTGCGGGTCTACCCCAACCGCACATACAAATTCAGTTCCACCTGCTTCAATTCCACCAAACATAGCTGACCTCGATATAAAATGATAATTAAATAAACCTGTGATTTATCAATGACTTAAACAATGCTGCCCAAGTTATAGCACATTTTTTGACCCAAAGAGCAGTAAAATTATGCGTATTATCTGGCTTGCCTTGAGGATATGAAAATGCGTGTTCCGGAAATAATCTATCTACAGCAATTGGCTTGGACAGCTAGCCCAGTCGTGGCGGGGGTTGAAGTTAAATATTTTGACAACAGTGCCAACCATGCCCCTGACGATTTAATGATTTTGAAGCTTGACATGGATAACCATATTCGCTGGCATGTGCACGAGGCAGCGACGGAGGTCAATTATGTGTTGCAAGGTCATTCGCGTCTACGGTATGCCGAAAGTGAAAACTCGCCGTCGGTCTATGAGCATGACCTTGAACCCGGCATGGCCTTTATCATTCCCGCTGGTCTATGGCACTCATTTATCAACCTAGGCAATGAAACAGCCCTGTTTTTTTCCTACATACTTCATAATGGAAATCACCCTAAAAATTAGCCCACCCGTGACCAATGAGCAATTAAATGCCCTATTCACTGCCGCATGGGAAAGTCATTCAGCAAGAGATTTTAGCCCCATTTTGGCCCACAGCTTACTGTATGTGTGTGCCTATGCTGATGACCAATTAGTAGGTTTTGTCAATCTGGCGTGGGATGGTGGTTCCCATGCTTTTTTGCTGGATACGTCCGTCCATCCTGCCCTTCAGCGCCGAGGTATTGGCATCCAAGTTGTTCAGGCTGGGATTATGGCGGCTTGTGAGCGGGGCATCGAATGGATTCATGTTGATTATGAACCCCATCTACACAGTTTTTATAGCCAATGTGGTTTTATCCCTACCCCTGCTGGATTAATCAACCTCAAATAACAATGGGTTGATCTTAATACGATTGATTCCATGCACTTTTCCTTGACGAGGGTATGGTTATTGGTTATGCTATGTAAGCGCTTACATCAAACTATTGAGGGTCATGTATGCAGTTGGATGATTCGAGTCGTATCACCATTGTTGAGGTCGCCGAATATGCCGGGGTTTCGACAGCAACTGTCAGCCGGGTTATCAACAAATCCGGGCAAGTGTCTACCGAAGCAGCAACCAAAGTCTATGCCGCCATTGACGCTCTGAATTACAAACCCAATGCGGCTGCACGCGGTCTTGCCAGTCGTCGCACTAACGCCATTGGCCTTTTGGTTGACGAAATCAACAGTGAATTTTTTCAGCCGATGCTGCGTGGGATTGAAGTTACGGCGCGGGCAAGTGGCATGAGCTTATTGATTAGCTCAACTGGCGGCATGAATAAAGCCTCACCTCCCTATCCACTGGGTGAAAACAACACCGACGGCCTCATCGTTTTTGCGGACAGCCTGCCCCAAGAAGAACTTATCCGGTTACATAAGATCGGTTTCCCACTGGTGCTATTGCATCGGTCATCGCCCCCCAACTTCAATATCCCATGTGTCACGGTCGAAAATAAAGAAGGGGCACGGCGGATGGTCAATTATTTGATTAAAGAACGCGGCTATCGGCGGATCGCATTGTTGGAAGGGCCAGACAGCCATGAAGATGCCCAATGGCGCAAATTGGGGTATCAAGAAGCACTTGCCGCCCACGCTATTCCCTTTGATCCCAATCTGATATTCCGCGGTGGATTTAACGAACGACAAGCCTATACCACTGTATCCCATTGGTTGGAACAGAAACCGAACGCTGAAGTAATTTTTGCAGCCGACGATGACTCAGCTATCGGCGCGATGATGGCATTGAAAGAAGCTGGGTTACGCATCCCCGAAGATATTGCTATCGTTGGGTTTGATGATATTCGGCTGGCAGCCTATCTTGACCCGCCTTTAACCACCGTGCGTGCCCCCATTGAACAAGCCGCCCGTATTGCTGTGGAACAGTTGGTAAAGGTTATACATAGCGAAACAGTTGAGTTAATCACCCTACTGCCAACCGAATTGGTGATTCGGCGCTCGTGTGGGTGCTGATGAAATCATCTTACAGCTAATATTCGCCTGATTAATGCGGCCTATATGAGTAGCCACAGTGGAAAGGTAATCAATTATGAAAGTTGCGGTTATTGGTGGGGGTTCATCGTATACCCCAGAGTTAGTGAATGGATTTTTGGAACGGGTGGATAGTTTTCCACTCAAAGAACTCTGGTTGATGGATATTTTGCCAGAACGCTTAGAAATTGTGGGCAAGTTTGCCCAGCGCATGGTTAAAGCAATGGGAGCGCCTTTTGAAGTCCATTTGACCACCGACCAGCGGGAAGCGGTACGTAATGCAAATTACGTCACGACTCAGTTGAGAGTCGGTTGGATGCAAGCCCGCCGTGAAGATGAATATTTGGGCCGGCGGCATGGCCTCATTGGGCAAGAAACTACTGGCATCGGGGGGATGGCAAAAGCCCTGCGGACGATTCCGGTTATTCTCAAAATCGCCTACGATATGCAAGAACTCGCTGCACCGGGGGCACTGCTGGTCAATTTCACAAATCCAGCAGGCTTAGTAACCGAGGCCCTTTCACGCTACGCCACCAATGTACAAGCTGTTGGGGTTTGTAACGCACCAATCACCACCAAAATGAATATTTTGCAGCGATTGGAAGAAGTAGGATTAAAAGTTGAACCAGAGCAAGCTGAACTCGACACGCTAGGGTTAAATCATCTGACATGGCATCGCGGCTTTCGGATAGACGGCGAGGATGTGTGGCCGCAAGTGATGGGAAGCTATATTAAATCGCTACGAAATGGCGAAATGGATGATTGGGATGTCCGCACCATTGAAACACTGCAAATGATTCCCAACGGCTATTTGCAATATTTCTATTACACCGACAAAAAAATAGCCACGCAAGAAAAATGGCCGCCATCCCGCGCCGAAAGAGTCATGGAAATTGAAAAGGGGCTGTTTGCGCAATATGCCGAACCAGATCGCACGGTGCCACCAGAAGGCCTGATGCAGCGCGGTGGAGCCTATTATTCAACCGTAGCAACCCAACTGCTGAATGCCCATTATAATGATTTAGGCGAGACTCATATCGTCAACACCGCCCATCGTGGTGCAGTCGAAGGCTGGCCTACCGATTGGGTGCTAGAAATCCCGTGCAAGGTCAACAGATCCGGTATCACGCCCCTGCCGGCCAAGCCTCTACCAATGGCCTGTTTTGGATTGCTAGCCCAAATCAAAGCCTATGAAATTTTGACCGTTGAGGCGGCGGTACATGGGGATCGCAAGGCGGCCTATGAAGCTCTGCTGACCCATCCGTTAGGGCCAGCGGCTGACCAAGTACAGGCAGTGCTCGATGACCTACTCACCACCCATCGCGCCTATTTACCACAATTTAACTAAACTGGATAAGCCATTATGACCCGTTATTTTTTAGGCGTAGATGTGGGCAATACCAAATGCCACGCCCTAATTGTTGATGAAACTGGTACAGCTGTTGGTTTTGGCGCAGGTGGGCCGGGTAATCACGAGGTATTGGGGCCGGACGGCTTTCGGGATGCCCTGCATGTGGTCGTCAATGGGGCGTTAGCAAGTGCCGTCCTCAAACCAGAACAGATTCATGGGGCGGGTTTTGGCATCGCGGGTTATGACTGGCCCTCGGATGGTATGCTCATGCACCAAGTGATTGATACACTTGGCATGAACGCCCCTTACCAATTCGTCAACGACGCGATGATCGGCCTCATCGCCGGGGCCAAACAAGGCTGGGGCGTCGCAGTTTCGGCGGGGACAAGCTGCAACTGTCGTGGACGGGATCAAGCCGGAAAAGAAGGCCGTGTGACGGGCAATGGGCAGTGGTTTGGGGAGTACGGTGGCGGCATTGAATTGGTTTATAAAGCCTTTGATGCCATGACCCGTGAATGGTCGCTACGTGGGCCTAAAACGCTGATTACCCAGATTTTTGTGGAGCATTATCAGGTCAACAGTGTGTTGGATTTGCTGGAGGGCATAGCGCGGGAACGCCTTCGGATGCGAGCCACTGACGCCGAACTCGTTTTTAAAGCCTTTCATCAAGGCGATGCCGTTGCGGAAAATATTATCCGATGGATTAGTCAAGAATTGGCTGGTTTGGCGATTGGGGTCATCCACCAACTACAAATAGAAACCCTCGAATTTGAGGTCGTGCTGGCAGGGAGCTTTTATAAAGGCACGCCACTGATTGAAGAAGTCATGCACGAGACAATTCACAGTGTTGCCCCCAGCGCCTCACTCGTGCGGTTAAATGCTCCTCCAGTGGTAGGCGCGGCCATGTTGGGTATGGAGCAAGCAGGTATTGATTTTACCCAATACCGTGATCACATTATCGAAACAACCAACCGCCAGTTTTATTCACTTTGATTGCACATTAGGATAGGGATATGCCCGAAAAGTCGTTGATATTACTACCGATGCCCCGTCAGTTAAATCGCTTGGCTGGCACGGTCAAATTACCCGTCGAGGCGCTGATTGCCATCGCCTCACCGCAACTATTATTTGAGGCTAAAACCGCTCAACAGGCGCTTGAGGCTGTGGGATTAACATGGCCGATTGTAGCGGGGGAACATTATGAAAATATCGGCCTGCAACTGGCAATTGACGATACCGTGCCGATTGCGGAGGGTTATGCCCTGCGTATTGAAAATGGGCAAATTGTGATTCATGGGGCGGACGCGGCAGGTGTCTATTATGGGGTCTGTACCCTATGCCAGTTGATCCAACAACACGCGACAACACTGCCAGCCCTCGCCATCGAAGATTTTCCCGATTTTCCAGCACGGGGGGTCATGCTAGATGTCAGTCGTGATCGCGTGCCCAAAATGGAAACGTTATATGCCTTGATTGATAAACTGGCAAGTTGGAAAGCCAATCAACTACAACTATATATGGAACACGCCTTTGCCTATCAGAATCACCGTGAGGTATGGGCCGAGGCATCTCCGTTTACCGGGCAAGAAATCCTAGAGTTAGATGCTTATTGTCGCCAGCGGCATATCCAACTAGTGCCGAATCAAAATAGCCTCGGTCATGTCGAACGCTGGCTCAAATTTCCACGCTATCTGCCCTTGGCGGAAAAGCCCGAGGGATTCAGTGTCTCGTGGGATTTACCGGGGAAAATTCGCCCTCCCAGCACCTTAAATCCACTTGACCCCGGTAGCCTAGACTTGATCTATGGTCTATATGATGAACTCCTACCCCATTTCACCAGCCGCCTGTTGAATGTCGGAGGCGATGAGCCGTGGGAATTGGGCAAGGGTAAAAGCCAAGCCGCTGTCGAGGAGCGCGGTGGACGGGTCTATCTAGAATATCTGCTGAAACTGCATGAGAAAGTTGCCGCCCGTGGACACCAAATGCAATTTTGGGGCGACATCATTGTCAAATATCCCGACCTCGTGCCCGAACTGCCGACCGACGCAGTTCCAATGTTATGGGGCTATGAGGCTAGCGACCCGCCTGAATCCGAATGTGCCATGATGGCGGCAGCGGGACTTGAATTTTATGTTTGCCCCGGCACTTCAACGTGGAATAGTTTGGCTGGTCGCACCGATAATGCAATGGGTAATTTACGCACCGCCGCGACCAATGGCCGCCAATATGGGGCGACGGGTTATCTCAACACTGAATGGGGCGACAATGGGCACTGGCAGCCGCTTGCACCCACCTATCTAGGCTTTGCCTTTGGGGCAGCGATGTCGTGGTGCGTGACAGCCAATACCGACCTCGATATTCCCACCGCATTAGATTTATATGCCTTCCAAGATAAAGCTGGCGTAATGGGCCGACTGGCCTATGATTTAGGGAACGTCTATCAGTTGATTGACCCCCATCGGCATAACGGCAATTTGCTGGTGTACAGCCTGCAAACACCCCGCCAATTCATTTTAGAAGCGATGGATAAGCCCGACCAACCCATCACAGTTGAAAAGCTGCGCAATTTCATCAAACAAATAGATGAAATTATCGGGCGATTGCCCCAAGCACAATTTGCGACGGAAGAAGGCCCTTTGGTGAGTGCTGAGTATCAACAGGCGGCTAATTTGTTACGTCATGCAGCTAAACGGGTATTATGGCTGTTTGGTGAGCTAGACCAATCCCCCCAAAAATTAGCGGAGGAATTGCGGCAGTTGGTTGAACAGCAAAAAATCAATTGGCTGGCAAGGCATCGGGTTGGCGGACTGAACGATAGTATCCAGCGCTTCGAATTCTTATTTGAGGAATATCGGCAGGGGTAAACCAAAACAAAAAGGGGCGATTTTTCACGGGTCGCCCCTTAGAATGGCTATTTATCAACCCGCACAAACAGCGGCAGTATATCCAATGGAGCAGGATAGTCACGCAGCCATTGACCGCCCGGATGTTGTTCGGATTCATCCCAATAGCTGGCCCATGTCCCTGCCGGCAAATAGATATCGCGTTGACGGGCCCCCTCGCGCATGACAGGAGCAACTAATAATTCCTCCCCAATAAGATACTCATCATCGCAAACTAATGCGGTTTCATCTTGAGGAGTTAACCACCAAATGGGCCGTACAATGGGGACTTGCTGATGGGCAAGGGCTTTGTTCAATCCAGCCAAATCGCCGTGCAATTGGGCGTAACGCGCACAAATCTTGGCGCATTCTTCGCCATGCTCCCATGGGGCGATGCTGAATTGAATGATCGGCATCGGGGCGACGGCCTGTGTCCACCGAATCAATAGTTCAGCCGTTGGCACATCATCACCATATTGATTGCCACCAATCATATCGGGGTAACTGTAGGGGTAACCCAGCAAATTAAGCGTCATAGATTGGGTAATGACACTGGCAAGGCCGTTATCAAAACCCCAGCGTGTACTTTTATCCCATTGGCGGAACACCATCGGCTGCCCTTGGCTAAACCAACCAGAACGGCTGTCTGACCACGCAAAACGTTGGGCAGCATTTTCGATATAGTGATGGGTTGCAAAGTTGGGTGCGCCCGTGTGATGCCGCAGGGTGTCGGGGATGTCATAAAACATGGCCTCGCCCGCGTCAAATTTGAAACCATCCAAATTGACCTCTTTAGCCAGTTTTTCCAGATTATCCAAATGCCAACGCATCGCATCGGGGTTGGTCACGTCCAGAAAAGCGGCCTTGCCTTCCCACCATGTCCCAATATATGGCGTGCCATCGGGGTTTTTGATCACATAGCCGAGTTCAAGCGCAGGTTTAAAATGCGCTGACGACTCCATGAAAAATGGCACACACCACAAGGTCACATGCAAGCCCATTTCATGAAAAGTGGCAATGCTTTGGGCTGGATTGGGAAATTTCTGCAAATCAAAACTGGTGTTGCCAAATTCATCTTGCCATTTGGCGTCAATGCCAAGAATGCTGCACGGAAATCCATGCTCGACCATCTGCCGCGCAAATCCAAGCACTTTATCATGTGAGATGTGGTTTTTAAAATGGGCCCACGTTGTCCACAGTGGCTTTTCAATAACATAATCTGGCGGCGGCGGGGCCATGTTGAGTAACTTCCAATAGCTCTCAACTACTTGCCGAGCATCATCACATTCAAAAAAACGCAGTGTCAGATTTTTGCCCTTGATACGTAATTGTTGGGTGGTTTCGATGCCAGCCGCCAATTGAGGACGCATATCGAGTGGCGCCATGTTGGTAAAGCTGTGTTTGGGAGGTTCCCCATGCAAGGGAGCATTAAACCCAACTTCGAGATCATCCCCCTCGACCAAAACCCCACCCCCCTTAGAATTCCACCAAAAAGGGTGGATAATCCCAAGCAGGCCTGTAGCGCCATTATCACTGGTAATAAAGGGAGCGGCATACATGGCAATTTTTTCCAGCGGCCATTGTTGGTGAACCAAACCACCACCGCCATACCAATGAGCATCACCCAATTCAATCATGGCCTCATCTACCCCATGCCAAATAAAACCATGTTCCCATGTTTCAGTTTGGACATCATAGGGGGAGCGGTAATCAATTTCAATTTTCCAGTCTTTCATCAGCCTTCTATCCTTGTATAGCGCACGTCATATCCGGCAAGGCCATTGGACGGGCTGCTGGTATGGTTCATCTCGACTTGCCATGTCGAACCATCGTCGCCCAGCAAACTGCCCAATTTGATAGACTGGCTGGCATCTGGAATAAGCTGAAGTGACTCCAGCAAATCGGCAAAATTTTCAGGCCAGCAGCCTAAGTAAAGCGCTTCGCCTGACCCTACTTGGTTAATCGTTGCCGCGATTTGATTGGCAAGGCGACCATCGGCATATGTAAGCAAGGGTTGTGCTGTGGTGGGTTCCAGCGCTTCTGCCCAGATTTTATAGGCAAACTGGAATTTTGCACCACCGATTTGTTGGACATGTTTGCCGGGGCGATGATCGGGCCAATCAGTATAACTTTCTGGCGGCACGCTGTAATAATCGCGCAGGCGTGCCCCAATTAATTCCCCTAATCCAACGGGCAACGGCTGATCAGTCGCGGTATTGCTAGCATGGCGAACATAGGAACGGAAGGTATAAATCAGGCGTCCACCTTGTTCAACCCATGTCCGCCATTTTTCGACCTCCCCGAGGTGAATCAAAATGGGGGCAGGCACAATCACCGTTTCATAGCCCGTTAAATCCGCGCCGCGTGGCAAAAAATCAACGGCAATGTTGTGCTTCCAAAAACCCGCATAGATTTCATTGACCAGCGTATAGTAACTAAAATCGCGGTGGTAGGGCTCGATTTCAATTGACCACAAATCACTATAGTCGTATATAATGCCGACTTTGGCTTGGGGGCGTGTTAAATTAGGTAGGGAGGCAACATCTTGACCAACCCGTTGACTCTCATAGTAAGTATGGTCAGGGCTGCTATCCCATTTTAATAGGCCTCGATGATATTGCTCTTGACCTGTGCGTCCAGCCCGAAAACGGAAATACACCACAGCTGAAGCGCCGTGTGCCACTGCTTGATGACTCCACAAACGCACCTGCCCCTCTGGAACGGGTGGATTATAGAGATGCCAATTGACTGGCCCCGGTTGCTGCTCCATGACCCAAAAAGGTCGCTGTTTGAAGCTGTGCATCAAATCCAGATTCATAGCGGTCTCGCACGGCCCAGACATGCCATGCGGATAATTATCATAGGAAACAAAGTCTAAATCCTCGGCTAGTTTCCAATAATCCAGTGACCAATGGCGAATCATAAAATTGTGAGTAATCCAACGTCCGGGGGATAAAGGCCGCAGAATGTCAATTTGTTTGCGTTGAAAACGTTCCCACGTGTTGGAGGAAAAACGGCGATAGTCCAGCAGCATTGAGGGGCTTTGTGGTTCGGTGGTAATACCGGGAATTGGAATATATGACCAGTCCCGATAGGTCATGCCCCAAAACTGGGTGCCCCACGCTTGGTTGAGGGCATCGAGTGTGCCATATTTTTGTTGCAGCCACCCATGAAACCGGCGACGGCAGTGATCGCAATAGCAACGGGTGGTTTGGCCGACCCCAAATTCGTTGTCAATCTGCCAACCAATAACCGCTGGATGCTGTCCAAAACGCTCGGCAATACGGCTCGAGATGTTAAAAGCACGCTCCTGAAAGGCTGGAACATTGCCACAGGGCTGACGTCGCGCACCGGGACTAATACGAATCCCCTGTTCATTGACGCGGCAAATATCAGGATGTAAATGGGTGAGCCATGGGGGAGGTGTCGGCGTTGGAGTACAAAGCACTATTTTTAGACCTTCTGCCGCCAAAATTTCAATGGCTTCTTCCAGCCAATCGAAATCATAAACTCCGGGGCTCGGCTCCATCTTGTCCCACGCAAATTCGGCTAGGCGTACTACGCTTAAGCCGACCTCACGCATAATGCGGGCGTCGGTAGGCCAATACTCTTTCGGCCACTGTTCAGGATAATAGGCGCATCCGGTCAAAACGGACATGGGGACACTGCTCCATCATGGGAATTGATAAAAATATAAGCTACGACGATGCTCATTAGATGAGATGAGGACGACCCAGTTGAAATATCTTTTGAGTCGTCCTCGTCAAATTTCAACGTACCATTTCAAAATGCCGATATAGCTTACTCGAAAAGGTGTTACCCTTTCAACCCAGAGGAAGTAATGCCCTCGACAAAATATTTCTGGGCAAGGATAAATACCAGAATCGGCGGCAAGATCATGACAGCCGCACCTGTGAGCACCAAATTGGGCTTATCGGCATGAATGTTGCTGAGTGTAATCAGCGACAGGGTCAGCACATGGTCGTTTTTGTTGGTGGTGCTGATAATCACCAAAGGCCAAATGAAGCTATTCCACGCATACAGGAAGGTAAAAATGCCTTGGGTGGCAATTACGGGAGTACTGAGGGGTACAAAAATCCGCCACAAAATCCGTAGGCGACTGCATCCATCTAAAAGCGCGGCTTCTTCGATTTCTTTAGGGAAGGTCACAAAAAATTGGCGCATCAGGAATGTGCCATAGGCACTGAAGATCCAAGGTACGATAAGCGACACAATCTTGTCATTCCACCCAATCGCCACCATCAGCTTATACATCGGCACAATCAAAACCACAAAGGGGATCATGATGGAGCCAAGATAGGCGAGGAATAGCGTATCCCGCCCCTTAAACTCAATACGCGAGAAGGCATAGCCCCCAAACACCGAGGTGATAATTTGCCCCAAAACGACTGAGATGGTGACTAAAATAGTATTGACCAACGGGCGGTCTAATTTTAGGCTGTCTTCTTGCCCCTGTCCCAAAACCGTATCATAGTTCTTCAGTTGAAACTCAACCTTCTCAGCAGCTTTTACGGTTTCAATCGGGGTGGTATAAACCACAAACTGGGTATCTTTAGGGTCAACAAAAACAGTCATTGTTGAATTAGAAGCCATTAGAAGTTCTTGGACTGAGTTGCCGCTGCGAAGTTCATAAACCGGATAATCACGATCTTTGCCCTCCTTATCAAGCAAGGTTTCTTCGCGTCCAGTGTTGACTAAGATAGCCTCATTACCCGACGACTTTAGGCCATCGGCGCGATAGACATAGAGCGGTACTTCTAGGTTTTGCTCCGACAAAATAGTTGTTTCAGGCTGCCCTTCGTGCATGACCCCATATACCGCAAATTCATTGGTGCGATTGTTGCGGTCGGTCAATTTAACCTGTTCGCTGGTTTGGCTAAGGGTTAGTTCGACCCCGGGAGATTTGTCCAATTCAAAAGTCGTGCCATCATTGGCGACCCAGCCCAATGGGAAAATCATCAACACCTCAGGCCGGCGACGGGCGTTGGCGTGACTATCAAGTTTTAATTCCGCTTCCAATAGATTACGGGTCGTGAGATAGCCGAATTCGATCTTATCTTTATCCCCGTTGGCAATTACCGCGTCTCGCTCTTTGCCATTGACCTCAAAACTATAGAGCGGCACTTGAGCACCATTGTAATCGGTGGTCAATTGGGTAAAAGGTAGCAGGCGGCGTGGGTTGGCCGCGAAGTCCTGATTATTTTTGAGTGAAGCCAGTAGCATATACAGAAAAGGAAATAACATGAGAAAGCCGACGGTCAGCAATATCAGGTGGATACACCCGCGTGAGGCCCACACCTTGAGGACATGGTTTTGTTCTTTTTGCATGGCTCTGCCTCCTTTAGGCTGTCTTGTCGCGGTTGATGCGAAATTGGACAAGTGTCACCACAAAAATGATGGCAAACAACATCCATGCCAGTGCCGATGAATAGCCAAACTGAATATCTTGGAAGCCCTTGAGGTAAAGATTCAGGACAGCAGTCCGTACTTCATCAGGGAAGGCCGCCCCACGAAATAGCACAAAAGGTTCATTAAAGACCTGTAAGCCGTTGATGATGGTTGTCACCACCACAAAAAAGGTCGTTGGGCGCAGTTGCGGAAGAGTAATAAAGCGGAACTGATTAAGTTGATTGGCCCCATCTACTTGGGCTGCTTCATAGAGATCGTTTGGAATCCCCTGCAAACCCGCCAAAAACAACACCATATTGAACCCAACTACTTGCCATGCTGCCATCAAAACCATTGAGAACATCATGTAGCGGCTATCACTTAACCACCCGATTTCGGTATCTTTAAACGATGTACCAAGCGTATCGTTCAAAAATGTGGTCACTTGGGTAATGGAGTAGTTGATAAAACCGACACTGGAACTGTAGAGTGCAATACGCCAAATCAGAGCAATCCCGACAACCGCAGCAACCGATGGTAAGAAAAAAGCCGCTCGATAGATTTTCATACCCGGTATCTTGGAATTGAGGATAACTGCCAACAGCAGAGCCGGAATCGTTGCGAGGGGGATTAGCATCAAGCAAAACAAAAAGGTATTACGGAGACTAATCCAAAAATAGGCATCTTTCGCCCCAATGACAGTGGTTTTATCGCCTATTCTGAAGGTTTCCAAAACACGATAGCCTGCATCAAGGGCGTCTTGTGGATAGCGATCATTTTCGCCTTGGGTCTTAAATTCTATTGAAAGGGCCTTACCATAGTTATCAAGGCCGACAAAATTGGGTTCCTTAACCCCCACACTATCTGTAAAACTTAAATAGAGGGAAAGTACCAGCGGCCCAGCAAAGAAAATCATAAACCCAATAATATTGGGGGAAAGCATCAACCACCCCTGCCATGCGATTTGTTGGTCGGTGGTCTCACCAAAATAATCCCCCATCAACAACATCCGATAGGCCCCAAAAGCGAAAATAATTATCAAGGCAGTCGCGGCCCATGTCCGGGCTTCATCATATTTACCCAATACACTGCTCGCCCCATCTAAAATGCCGCCAAAAAATAGCAGGCAAATGAGCGACAACATGCCAATCCCAATACCCACCAGCTCGAGTCGGTTTTGAAGCGGTTTACCATCCTCTAGGCGCCCAGCAATCCAATAAAGGGCATAGGCCAGCACCAACCCCCACATCCAAACCGTATTTTCATATAAGGCGGTAGCAATGGCATCAAAACCCGTAAAAACGCCCCAAATATGCAGTAAATAGATCGAGGCAAAAACCATGCCCAAATAATGCAGGGCCAACGAGAGGAAACGACCATTCGGGTTTTTGAGCAGCAATAAGAAAATCGCTGAGGCCGCTGCAATCGCTGGAAGAAATGCAATCACCCCAACAAAATATTGGACGCTATTGCCTAAGGCATAGAATTCATCTAACCTAAAAATTTTTAGACTCAACAAGCTGCTGACAATAATAGTAATGATGTTTAAAACAATGCTGATGGGAATTGCCAACGGGAGGCCAGTCGGTTTGTTCGTTGGGTTGGCGCTCCTAACCAAAGTAGTCATTAATTTTTGCCCCCTTTACCCTAACTCAATATTTTGATGGGGAAAAAAGTGGGGAGGATAAACCTATCCCCCCCTCTATCAGATTGAGAATTTGAGCCTATTGGCCTTCTGTGCCAAAGAATGGATCAATCTGAGCGCAGATGGTGTCGGCAAATTCCTGCGCCGTGAGGTCACCAGAAACGACGGCGCTCACTTGGCTATCCAAAACAGCTACAATGCTCGTCCAGTCGCCTGCCCATACAGGATTTTCGGCCACGCCATAGCCCAAGCCATTGACGAACGCCTGATTGTTGACACCGAGATCAGAGAAGGTCGCAAGGAAATCATCCACGCCTGAGCCACTAACACGGCTGGGGATGTTGGCCCCCAAACCAGCAATCTTACCCTGAATTTCGGGGCTGGTCAGTTGCTGAAGAAGTTCCCATGCTTCGGCAGGGTGTTCGGTCTTGGCATTCACCACATAAGCACCCCAAAATAACCAATTGCTGGGGCCGCCGGGGCCAACGGGTAGTTCAGCAACGTTCCAATTGAAGGTTACATTTGCTACGGCACCGGGGGTTGCCCAGCGACCGTTCATATACATACCCACATTACCAGCATAGAAGACGGGTTCGGGGTCTTCACCCCACGGAACAGCCAAACCGTCTTGGTACAGACTTGCCATCGTTTCGAGGCCAGCAACGGTATTGTCATTGCCCATACCGCAACCAGTGTAGTCTTCATTGAAGAAGCTAGAACCAGCGCCATTGATGAAATAACCGTATGGCCCCCACCAATTGCTCATGCCAAAGCCCTTGACATCACCACCCAGCGCGGTGATTTCTTCACCAGCGGTGCGGAAGTCTTCCCAAGTCCAGCCTTCAGCCGGGTAATCCAGACCCGCTTCGTCAAAGAGGTCTTGATTGTAGTAGATGGCAAACGCCGAGGCGTCACGGGGCAGACCCCACAGCGAGTCACTGCCATCCAGTGAATAGGTCAATTGCTCCATAATTTGGGGATAGAAATCTTCTTGGCTAAAGCCGTCGGTTGAGGCCGCAAGGTCATTCAGGTTTAGAATGAGGCCCAATTTGGCGAAACGGGCAACGTCGGCACCGGGAATCCAGAACACGTCTGGGGCAGTACCAGCCGTCAGTTCAGTCACCAACACATCCGAATAACCAGCCCCTTCGGAATTACCAGCTTCGTATTGCAGCGTGACACCATCCCAAGCGGCGTCAATTTCGTCGCTGGCAGCTTGGTAAACATCAATCTCGGCCTGATTGTCAGGGCGGGTGCGCCAACGCAACGTAATATCATCTTGGGCATTAACTGCCAACACGGGCAGCAGCATCGCCACCAAAATTGCCAATACAAATAAACGCTTAAACATTTTGAAGACCTCCTAAATCGCTCGAAACAGATTCATTGGAAACATGGACGTAAAAGAAACTCGGTTCTTTTCAATCGCTAAAACGTTCTCCTTTCAACCAGAACACCACTAGCGAGAAGATTTCGGCGGGGCCGACGATTCTCGAATACATAGCCGGGTCGGAATAACCACCGAGTCGGGAATTTCATTATTTAAGAGGGCAAATAGCATTTGAGCCGCCTGATGCCCTAGTTCAGGCGCACGCTGGTCAATCGTGGTTAGCGCCGGGGAAAACAACTGGGCTGAAAGAATGTCGTCATAGCCCACGACGGTAATATCGTCTGGTACTCTAAACCCCATCTTTTGGACTTGTTGAATTGCGCCGAGCGCCATACGGTCATTGATGCAAACTAAGGCCGTCACATTTTCTTGGTTTAAAACTTCGGCAGCCCCTTGCATTCCACTGGCAATTGAAAAATCGCCTCGGTCAAACTTCGGGAACTGGGCATAATTCAGTCCAGCAGTTTCAGCCGTCGTTTGCAGACCTAAATGGCGATTTTGGATTGAATAGTGGAGCGACTCATCTACCGTCAAAATCCCGATATGGCGATGGCCCAAACTCACCACATGCTCCATCAGAGAAGTGCTACCTTGTAGATCATCGCTGCGCACAAAATAGGGATGGTCGCCATAACCAATAGCAACTGCGGGGGTGTTTTTTCGCAACGAAGGCGATAGCACCGAACTCAAGGGCACATTATCTAGGGCAACAATGCCATCAAGATAGCTACTTTGAAGCAACCGACGGTAGTTTTCCTCGGGGCCGTCCGGGCTAAGGCGCGGGGTACTGAGGACAATGTTGTAGCCGCGCTCGTTACATTCAGCTTCGACGCCTTCCAAGATATATTGGACTAGAGGATCGGTGAAGATGCCTTCGTAGACATAGGGGAAAATTACCCCAATGAGATGAGTTTTACCTGAGGACAAGGCACGGGCTGCTAAATTGGGTAAATATCCCAATTCCTCAACTGCCGACATCACCTTGCGGCGGGTCTCTTCGGTGAAATAAGGGGTATTAGATAGCACCTTAGAGACAGTTGCTATTGAAACCCCTGCCTTTTGGGCGACTTCAGCCAAAGTAGGCATAAAAAACCGTCAATCTCTTAAAAATAAATAGTAGTTAAGCGTTTAACTATTATACTCCATATTCGCGTCGAGGGGGTAGTCTTTTTTTCTACATTTTTTTGAGGTAACTGATTTTTCGGTTGGGTCTTATTTTTTTGCAAACCTTGACACGCATTTATAGTAGTCTGTGATATTCTTATCAATAAGACAATTAATGATGATCTATCACAGTAAAAATGAATCCAACCCGCTATTTTGAGAGTCTTTGGCAGCGTCTAACTCAACCCCACCCTTCGCTTGAGTGTCCTGATGCAAGGCGACAGGCCCACTTATTGTCTTCGCTGCTGATCCCCTTGATTGGGCTGGGGATTTTGAGCCTAGGCATCAGTCTTCAATTGGGTAGTGGATTTGGAATCATTTCTTATATTGAGACAGGCCTTATTTTTGTAACCCTCGTTGTTTTATTGATTGTCTATGGAATAAGCCGAACCCAACATTATCAACTGGCGGCCCGGTTGGCTGTGACCATCACTTTTTGCAGCATCTACACTTCAATTGCCCTTGATCCGAAGGTTGTTCAAGGCTATGCGGTTTATCTGGTGATCGCAGTGATGCTAAGTGGCCTTTTGTTATCTCTGCGAACGACTACGTTAATTGCCGTCGCCTCGATAGCGCCATTGGGGATATTATGGGCATTTTTTGATAAATCCGAATTTGTCTATCCTATTTTGTTTCTCCTCCTCGCCAACATCCTAATAATCTTATCCATTCATCACCGTAATCATCTAGAAAAAGACCGTCAACAGCAGTTACACACTCGGATTGTTGAGCGGGAGAACACAGAAGATGAGCTTCATCGAATCACCTTACGTTTAAGTAAATTGATTGAAAATTTGCAGGTCGGGGTCTTGGTTGAGAACGAAAACCGTAATATTGTCCTCATTAACGAAGCTTTTTGTCGTCTATTTTTGATCCCCTTACCGCCGAAAACTTTGATTGGAACTGATTGCCGCGAAGCTGCCGAAAATTCTAGGCGGCTATTTGTAGACCCACTATTCAATGTCCATATAGATGAAATCTTAATGGCCCGCAGCCCTGTCTTTGCTGAAGAGCTCTTATTAAAAGATGGCCGAGTATTTGAGCGTGATTATGTACCAATTACCTCGGCTGGTGAGCCTTTGGGGAATCTATGGCAATATCGGGACATTACCGACGCTACCCGCGCCAAACAACGTCAACAACGCCTGTTAGAACTAGAGCAAGTTTTACGTCAGATTACCCATCTGTTTTTGCAGCATGACGACGCTAATGAAGCCATGCAAAAAGCATTGGCAACCATTGGAGTATTTTTTGATGTATCCCGAGCCTACGTATTTCGATTTAGAATTAGCGAGCATCTGATGGATAATACGCTAGAATGGTGCGCTCCCGATGTTCAAAGCCAGTTAAAACAGTTTCAGGAACTCCCCTTCGAAACACTTTTTCCCTCCTTGCTCCCTATGTTGACCAATGAGGGGGTCATTGCGCCTGCTCACGTTGACGAACTACCGCCTGACATCCGGGACGGACTGATACAACAGAAAATTGAAGCGGTCTTAGTGTTGCCATTCTATTTTGGTGGGCAGTTGCAGGGTTTTATTGGCTTTGACGAAAAACGCCATCCCCGGGAATGGTTGCCTGAAGAAATCGCAACGCTCCGCACCATTGCCGAAAGTTATGCTCGTTTGTTGGAACGTCAGCAAAATGCCCATTTGCTAATTCAAGCCCGCGATGAAGCCTTGCGCTTGGCAAAAGTCAAAAGCGAGTTTATGTCGAATATAAGCCATGAAATTCGCACCCCTATGACCGGCATCATCGGCATGTTAGAACTGTTGTTAGAAACACCCCTAGATTCTGAGCAACGTGATTTTGCCCAGACTGCCCGCGAAAGCAGTCAAAAATTGCTCTACATTGTGAACAGCGTCTTGGATTTTTCCAAAATAGAGGCAGGTCGAGTAACCCTTGAAAATGAATCACTTGATCTGAAAAAACTGGTCGCGGATGTGCAAGCTAACCTAGCCCGCCAATTAGAAACAAAGCATTTGGCATTCAAGATCGAAATTGAGTCCCCAAAGCGAGTCATCGGGGATGGAAATCGCCTGCATCAAGTGTTGTTCAATCTTGCCAGTAATGCCATAAAATTTACACAGGAGGGAGAAATACGAATTGGCATTAAACAAGTTGCTGCCGATTCTGACTTCGTAAAACTGCGCTTCGAAGTTCAAGATCCGGGCATTGGCATTGCGCCTGAACATCTTGAACGGATTTTTGACAGTTTTATACATACCGATAGCTCAACGGTCCGGCGGTATAGTGGAACAGGGCTTGGCTTGGCAATAACTCGACAATTAGTGCAATTAATGGGAGGCACGATCGAGGTCGAAAGTGAATTAGGACACGGCAGTACGTTCGCATTCACACTAAACCTGCCGATTGATAGTAAAAGCCAAAACGCCCAACGTATCCACGATTTTAGTAAATTACATGTGTTAGTCATTGATGAAGATGAAACAGCCCGATATCGCTTAACCCAACAATTGAAGATGTTAGGCGTAACTGAAATTGAGGCCCGAGTCGACCTAGCTTCGTTGCCCAATGACGCAACAAATCTTGCCAGTAATGTCGTTTTTTTAAGAGATTCAATTCCTCTACTCAACACGATATGGGCAAAAGATCGTTGCGTGCTGGTAAGATTGGACGACACCGAAAACCGCCCCTTTTATCCCACCCCGGATGGATTCGATTTGCGATTGATTCAGCCTATCCACCCAGACAATCTCTATGCCAGCCTCATTGAAATCTGCGATATTCTGCGAGTACCTAATGAGCCATAGATTAAGATTATTCTAATCGCAGATGGCGAGTAACAATCTCGCGCAATTCTTGGGTACTGAAGGGTTTATAAAGAAACCCAACCGATCCTAATTCAAAAGCGAGGGATTCATCTTGGGGGTCGTTGCGGGCCGTAAAGGTAATAATCGGGATATTGGCATTTTGTTCGATCGCTTTTAAATTACGAATCAGTTCAAAACCATCCATATCGGGCAAACCAATATCCACAATCGCAAGATCAAAGATCTGTTCTTTGGCAACAGCTAATGCCTCAAAGCCGTCCGCTGCGCCATAAACTTCTACACCTAAGGGTTTGAGGGTGTAAGCCACCAAGCGACGAGTCACACTTTCGTCATCTACCACTAATATAATTGGGGTCATAATCAGACTACTCCAAATTTTTCAGCAAATGCCATTCATTGCCTGTTTCAAGTCGCCGATATTTAATGCTGTCCATCACTTGATGCAGGATATAGAGACCCCATCCACCTTCAGGGTAATCATTCGGATCAGGGGGGGCGACATTTGAAGAATCTATATAAGCATTAGGGCCATCATCCCGTACAATCATTTCAAACCGGCCTCCATCATCCGAAGCCTCTATTTCAATTTTGCCTGTCACCCCGGCATAGGCATGTTCAACGATATTGAGACACAATTCATGAATTGCCAAAACCATTTGGGCACGTGGATAGGCCTCTAGTTGATAGAGAACATCCTCCACAAATTCAGAAACTTTATGTAGCTCGGCAAAATCAGCGAGGATTGTCAATTTTTGGTATGACATCATGCTTGCCTTACTCAACATTTTTACAAAAATGACAGGCCCATAATGGTCTGGTCATCAGCAGCGGCCCCATAATTGGGAAGATGTTCAACTGCCGCTAAGATTTCTTGCACAGCCAAGTTTGCGCCTGCAATCTGGTCTGGAATCGCCCGTAACAACCCATGCGTTCCCCAAAACCCGTGCTGGGTTTCAATTTCACTGAAGCCATCGCTGTAACAAATCAATAAATCGCCCGACTCCAACAGCCGATACTCACTCTGAGGTGTAATCTCAGGCAAAACTCCTAACGGCGGAGTAGAAGCATTCCAAAGTGACCATCTGTTACCAATGCGTGCGAGAGTGGGGGTATGTCCAGCGTTGGCATGTTCAAGTTCACCGCTACCGGGGTCAATGGTTATAACTGTCGCCGTCGCCAAAAGCCCCGCATTGGTATAGGGTTCATAAACCTCATTGTTGACGGTGGACAAAGCATCCACTGGGTTTAAGCCAAGCCTTAAAGCCATTTTCAGTGCGGTATGTAATGAAACCGCCCCCAATGCCGCTGGCAGCCCCTTACCCGCCACATCCAAAATAAAACAGGCCAGTTGACCCGAAGGTTGCATGACCCAGCCCCATGCGTCACCGCCAACCGTTGCGGCAGGTTGCCAATGGGCCGTCAGCTCAAGAGCAGGTAAATGGGGCACGGTTAAGGGCTGGATGGAGCGCTGAATAAGGCTGGCAATTTGCATTTCGCGAGCAATTTGGGCTTCACGGGCTTGGCTTTCAACCAAGTTCGCAGCCACAATCTGACTGGCGGCACGTTCGGTCATACGTGTCAAAACACGCGCATCCAAAGCCGTAAATTGACGTTCATCTTCTTCTAGCCCGACCCCAATGGCCCCAACTGTTTTGCCGTTAATGAGAATCGGCATAAACATCCAATGCGTTGGCCGACCATGCCATGCTGGAATATTGTGGATATGGATGGTTTGGCCTGATTCCAGTTGATCAAAATGTTTATAAAAGACTCGCACATTCACAATCTCAGAGGGAATGGTAAACCATTCATCGTCCTGTTTGAGATAGACTGCCCCCATCCGGGCGTCAATCGCAGCAATAATGGATTCGAGAACCGGCACAATATCAAGGGTCGAGGTGGCTTGAGTAGGAGCATCTTGCAAAAAAGGGACTAACTGATCCCACGCCTGGGCTAATGCGACCGTCATTTCTTCAAGCTCGGCTTCAAGCTCGGCAATCCGCTTTTTATACGCGATGGCCTCAACCAGCGTTCGATCCGTCATAGTGGTTTCAGAAAGGCTTGGGCTTCTTCTAGTGTCGGGGCAATTTTGAAGACAATATTCATACGGGTCAGTTCTAAAATGACTTTGACAGGTTCAGTGGGTTTTAACAAAATAAGTTCGCCACCGCGCTGCCGCGTTGTTTTAAGGCCACTGACAAGCGTTGCCAAGCCAATTGAGTCTATGAATGTAGTTTCCGAGAGGTCGGTAATGACAAAATGAACCTCCTCATTTTCAATCCACAGGCGCTTAACTTGTTCGACCACCGCTGCATCAAAGCGTCCATTGATGTGTATAAGAATTGCTTCGGGAGTTAATTGTTTCGTTTGGAGTTCCACGCGACTTCTCGTTTCTCTCGAGGTAGATAAACGAAAACAGGATTATAGCTCATTGTAACTTAATTCTTGAAAATTCAACCTTTGGTATGGATATATTTCTAAAACCTACCATGATTTTGTGACAAAAAGCATTTATTTAATCAATAATCGAGGCCGTCTTTCACTGGCGTATCCTATTGACCCCACTACGACTTTCTGGCATACTCGTCTATACCAAAGGCAATGATGGAGACTAGTACACGGGCCATTGGAAAACGCAATTTTCAGAGAGTAGAGGCCATTGGCTGCAAGCCTTTACCGTGTTACCTCCCGTTGAATTCACTCCTAAGCCGACCGCTGAAGGCCTAATATTGAAATAGGTTGTGTAGGTGGCTCCGCCCTCCCCGGCGTGACGGGACGTAATGAAGGGGTCTGGTTATAAAAAATTAACCAGACAAACAGGGTGGTACCGCGAGTTCTGTGAAAAATACGGCGCTCGTCCCTGATAACGGTTTTTATGGAAATCGTGTCATGGATGGGCGCTTTTGCATCTCATTAGAATTGGGGGGAGATTATCTATGCAACCACCCAAACAGGATCGTGAAGGTACAACTGACAAGGGCATCGTTCAGAACACACTGGATCGTCGTATCTGGCTTGCTAAAGCTTATTACCGTCAAGGTCGAATTCCACCAGATGAGGATTCATTCCTAAAAACCACATGGCTACCCTATTCGGAGCGATTTCTATTGGTGACTTGGCTGGTATTGTTCACTTTGATTTTCCAAGAGCAAGTCCTAGATATGCCTGCCAGCCCACTTGAGCGCATCATTATCGTGATTATCGGAGTCTGGCTAACGCTCCTTGTAATGGGTATCGCCCTGCGGCGTTCCGACTATCGTGACCCAGTCGGCTATCAAGCCCGCATGCGCCGTCGAACAATAACATTTTTCGCATCAACCCTATGGATGGTGCTGTTATCACTCAGTTTCTATTTCATGATGAGGTGAGTATGCAAGCGGAACTCGAAAAAATCTATCAAGACGCCCTTCAAGAACTCAAGGGTATCAACGACTCGGAAACACTCGAAGGCTGGGAAATCAAATTTTTGGGACGCAAGGGTCAACTGACCTTAATGCTGCGCGAAACGGGCAAACTCCCCGAAGATCAACGGGCTGAGTTTGGCAAACGGGCCAATGAAATCAAAAATCTGCTGATGACAGCGCATGAAGAACGCGGCACGGCGATCCGTCAAATTGAATTAGGTCGCTCGTTGGAAGAAGGCGAATTGGATGTGACCTTGCCGGGACGTCCGCGTCCGACAGGCGGTTTGCACCCCAGCACCCAAATGCTACGCCGTATTCAGGCCATCTGGGGTGAGATGGGTTTCCAAGTCTATCGTTCCCGCGATGTTGAATCGGATGAAGTCAACTTCACCATGTTGAATATTCCGCCCTATCACCCCGCCCGTGATATGCAAGATACCTTCTATACCAAGCAGGAAGATGTCATCTTGCGTACCCATACCTCCGGTGGGCAAATTCGGGCCATGTGGGAATATGGCGACAATGGCACCAAGCCGATTCGCGTTATTTTGCCGGGGATGTGTTATCGCTATGAGCAAATCAGCAACCGCAGCGAAATCCAATTCCATCAGGTCGAAGGTTTGGCAGTTGGCCGAGGCATTCGTATGTCCGATCTGAAAGGCACAATTGCCGAGTTCGCCAAACGGATGTATGGGCAAGACGCTCAGGTACGCTATCGTGCCTCCTACTTCCCCTTCACCGAACCGAGCATGGAAGTAGACGTGTCCTGTTCGCTGTGTGGGGGTGAAGGCTGCTCAGTCTGCAAATACAGCGGCTGGATTGAAATTATGGGTTGCGGGATGGTGCATCCAGTGGTGCTGCAAAATGGCGGTTATGACCCAACAGTTTGGAGTGGTTTCGCGTTTGGCATGGGGCCAGAGCGTATCGCCATGCGGAAACACAGCATTGATGACATCCGCAATTTCTGGGCCAACGACCTGCGCTTCTTAGAGCAGTTCTAATTGAACGGAGGGCATCGTGGATCATTTTGAAATTGACGTGATTGAACACGAGTATCAACACTGGTGGGACGGGATAGAAGTGTGGGTCTATGTCAAAATCAACGATTCACGGATGCCCTATGTATTGGATTGGTATCAATTCTTTACATACGCGATCCATACCAATGGACGCATCCCTCTATTCAACTGTCAATGTGGTTTTTTTGGCTGTGGCGGTTATTATGTGGATGTTGAATGTACCGACGAAGCTTGGATTTTGCGAAATCGCTATGACCCCAACACCGAAAAACTCCAACAGGAATTCGAGTATCGAATTTCATGGGAGCAGGTAAAGCAGGTAGCTGATACAATGATTGCAGAATTGCGAACTATCAAGCAGCAAGAGCCTGAATTTGCCCGATTCGACCCAGAATATTATGCGAATTATCAACTATGGGGACAACTCCCTAAAGTAGATGAATAAAATATGCTCATCCGATTAAATACCATCCACCACCCGACCACTATTGACGAAGCGATTCACCTGTTGACCGAACGCAATACCCGTCCCCTATACGGCGGCATGGCCCTGCATCGGGAATCGCCAACGCATGTGACAGCGGTGGTTGACCTCTCAAAATTAAAATTGGATCGCCACCGTGTTTTTGATGCAGGTTTTTCGCTCGGCAGCATGATGACCCTCGAAAAAGCGCGTCAAACCTGCCTTGAATTAGTGGAAAAAATCCCCAATGCAGGCTTTATGGCCGAAATGTTGAAACTAGAAGCCCCCATTAATCAACGGAACACAACAACCATCGGTGATGTATTGGTTGAAAAGCGCCCCAACTCCATTTTACTGACCGCCTTTACTGCCCTTGACGCTCAAGTAGATGCCAACGGGTGGCCGCGCTTTATCCATGATTGGCTGACCGCCCCCGAACGGGAGGTTAAACAAGCACTTATTACCGAAGTAGCAATGGAAAAAGGCTCAGTTACTGCCCGTCATGCCTTCGAAAAAGTGGCCCGTACCCCCGCTGATGATCCTATTGTTGGGGCAATGGCCTACCTTGACCGCGACGCCGATGGCAAACTCCATGATGTTCGTTTGGCGCTCTGTGGCGTGGCCGATCACCCCATTCCATTAGGGGCGGTGGATGAAATCTTGATCGAAAGCAATGGGGATGTTGACCGTGCCTTATCCGCCCTCAAGCTTGCCCCGCCCAATGACCATTGGGGCAGCAGTGAATATCGTGTTGAGATGGCAAAAATCCTAATACGCCGTGCCCTATCCCAAATCTAACCCCTTGCTTGGCTTAAAACTGGCCTTTTAATCCATTCAGCTCTAGCCCTATCGTAACAGTCTACGGAAATTCCGTAGGCTATTTACGGGTTTCTCATTCCCAAAGATGCGGGGATTTCCGAATTCATTTGCAAAGGATAAAGATTTATATTGGTACAAGACAAACGTTAATGGTAAATCGATTTAAGGAGTGCTCGAAATGTCACACAATAACTCTCGTCAAAACGAACGTGGTCAGTCTGCTTTGGAAACCGCTATTATCCTGATCGCCTTTGTCGTGGTCGCTTCAGTCTTTGCCTTCGCTATTCTATCATCCGGCAGCAAATCCACTGAAAAAGGCCAATCCGCTATCAATGCTGGGCTCGAAGGCGTCCAGTCTTCCATGACCGTCAAAGGTACCGTCATTGCCGAAGGCACGGGCACCAATGTGGATGATGTTGTCTTCACGATGGCTCTCGTTGCCGGTGGCGACCCTGTTGATCTTACCTCCACCGCTGGCAGCAACGTCGTAGTCATTGGCTACCGTGACGAAGCCCAATTGGTCAATGAAGTGGACTGGAGCGTGGCTTGGATTGGCGCGAATGATGGCGACGATTTGCTCGAAGAAGGCGAACTAGCCGAAATCACCGTTGATCTCTCTGGCTTGACCACCCCGCTCACTGCCAAGACCGCCTTCACCATCGAAATCAAGCCCCCCAAGGGTGCTGTTATCAACCTGACCCGCACCACCCCCGCCGCTATCGAAGCAGTCATGGAACTGTCGTAAGCGAATCAATTTGAGATTTTAGGAGAATCGGAGCAATCCGACCCTCTGTTTCCTCCCAATCAGAATAGCTGGTTTTTAGATAAGTTCCCTCCCCAAATGCCTTCAGAATCCTCCCCCGAGTTCTGAAGGCATTTTTCTATACCCCGATCAAGTTCTCCAAAAATTTGTGCCACATTTTGCAACTCTGGGTATAATCTTTTCCCGATAATCAAATGACGATTTGAATAATACTCCCCTCTGACTGCGCATCGCAGCCAGTTTTTAAGCTAGAGAATTCAGATATAGGAGAAGAGGAAATCCCCATGAGTTATCAAATTCGCAAGGCGGCAGTCATCGGCTCCGGTACGATGGGTGGTGGAATTGCGGCACTGTTGGCTAGTGTTGGCATCCCGGTGCTGCTGCTCGACATCCCCGCCCCCGACACTAAACCCGGCGATGCCCCCGCGAAACGTAACGCGATTGTGAACGGCAATCTCAATAATTTGATTAAAGGTAAACCCGCCCAATTTTTTAAGGCCGCTGACATAGAATTGGTCACCACAGGCAATACCGAAGATGACCTCTCCAAATTGGCCGATGCCGATTGGGTGGTCGAAGTCATCATTGAAAAATTGCCGATTAAGCAAGCCTTGATGGCAAAACTTGATGCCGTGCGCAAACCGGGTGCTATTATCACCAGCAACACCTCTGGCCTCAGCATTGCCGCGATTTGTCAGGGGCGCAGCGACGATTTCCGCCGTCATTTCCTCGGCACACACTTTTTCAATCCACCCCGCTATCTGAAATTGCTGGAAATTATCCCCCATCCCGAAACCGACCCGGCCCTCGTCGAGTTCATGTTCAAATTTGGATCAGAGCGGCTCGGCAAAGGCTGTGTACTGTGCAAGGACACACCCAATTTCATCGCCAACCGTTTTATCAGCATTATTGGCAGTGTTGGGATCAATTACGCACTCGACAATGGCTATACCGTGGATGAAGTGGACGCCATCACCGGCCCGCTAATTGGTCATCCTAAGACGGCCACCTTCCGGTTGCAGGATTTGGTCGGGATTGATGTCAGCGTTTATGTAGCCCGTAATCTTTATGATGCTGTGCCAGATGATCCTTGGCGCGATGTGCTGCATCACGAAAAAGCCGATCAATTGTTTGACTGGTTGATGAGCAATAAATTCCTAGGACGCAAAACCAAACAGGGCTTCTATAAAACCGTCACCGTCAAAGGCGAACGGGTGCATATGCCCTTGAATTTGCAAACGATGGAATATGAAGAACCGCAAAAAGTCCGCTTTGAGAGTGTGGGCAAACACCGCAAAATCGAAAACACAGGTGCACGCATCAAGGCCATGCTGAATGAGGATGACCGTGCCGGACAATATCTGTGGCATCTGCACGCCGCACTATTTAACTATGCCTCATTAAAATTAGGCGAGATAGCCAACACGATTGTGGATATTGATAATGCCAACAAATGGGGGTTTGCTCACGAACTCGGCCCATTTGAAATCTGGGATGCTGTTGGCGTGGCGGAAACCCTGCCTCGTTTGGCGACCAGTGGCTATGAAATCGCGGCGTGGGTGCATGAAATGGTGGATAGTGGTCACCCCACCTTCTATCAACATAACAGCAAGGGCGTTGTAGTTGGTTATTATGATCCCACCAAGAAGGGCTATGTCCCACTCAAAGAAGATAAGCGCGTCGTCATCATCAATACGCTACGGGCCGAAGGCAAAGAAGTCGAACGGCTGGAGGGCGCAAGTTTGTTGGATATGGGGGATGGCGTGGGCCTACTCGAATTCCACAGTAAGATGAATGCCATCGAGACGGACATTCTTGAAACTGTCGACAAAGCTCTACATCGCCTAGACAGTGACCTCGATGGGCTAGTCATCAGCAATCAAGGTGAAAATTTCTCCGTCGGTGCCAACCTCATGATGGTCGTCATGGGTGTCCACAGCGAACAGTGGGATCAATTGGATTACGGGGTGCGTTCAGCCCAAACCCTCTATCAAATGCTGCGTTATGCCCCCAAACCCGTTGTAACTGCCCCATTTGGTATGACACTCGGCGGCGGCGCGGAAATTACGATGGCCGGGGCGCGGATTGTGGCCCACAGCGAATTGTATATGGGTCTCGTCGAATTTGGCGTTGGCCTAATTCCCGGCTGGGGCGGATGTAAAGAACTCCTACGCCGTGTCGTCAATCCGGTCATGGAATCTAGCCCGAACGCGGATGTCCTGCCGCATCTGCAAAAAGTATTTGAACAAATCGCGCTGGCAAAGGTCTCCGAAAGTGCAATGCAGGCCCGCGAAATGGGCTTCCTGCTCCCCGGTGACCGTATTGTCATGAACCGTGACCATTTGTTGGCCGAGGCCAAACGCGAAGTATTGCACCTGATTCCCAACTATGTGCCGTTGCGGGCAGGCAAGATTTGGGCGGCTGGGCGGGATGCCCTTTCTGCCTTAGAAGTCGGGGCTTGGATGCTGCGCGAGGGTAACTATGCCACCGAGTATGACATGGTCGTCGCCAATAAACTGGCTTACATCCTGACAGGGGGTGGTCTCAGCGAACCCCAATGGGTAGATGAACAATACATCCTCGACTTGGAACGCGAAACCATTCTGTCGTTGATGCACGAAGAAAAAACGTTAGCCCGCATCCAATATATGTTGGAAAACGGCTCGCCCCTCCGTAACTAGGGATTGTTTAAAGGGCAGTTTTGAAAAAGGCTGCCCTTTTTATTTACTCCAATGTATTGTCTGGTTGATAACTCAAGTGTTGTGCAATAGCCGAAAACAACGACATAAAAATCAAAGGCCCCATGCAAAACATGATTGTCAGCGAATCGGCGTCCATCTTTGACTCCCACTCACAAGCCCTATCTTTGTCATTATGACGACAAAAAAGGATGCTGGGTTCCCACTAAACCCAGTATAATTTCCATTTTTGCGCCTTTACCACAGGATTTTTTTAAATGCGTCGTGCCCAAATAATCCCCGTTATCGCCCTGTTGTTATTACATTTTTTCATCCGTACCCACCACATCTTGGGCCTTGACCCCTATCTCGACGAGGGGTTTCATGTTTCGCGTGGGGCGTTTGTGTGGGATTTAGACGTGAATCCGGGGCGTATCTCCGAAGGCAAATTTCTGCTGTACTATTGGCTCGGCATCTTTGAAGCCCCCTCGACCCAAGCCCTAGCTCCTGCTCGTCTTTCAATGGCCCTATTTTCACTCTTTAGCGGCGCCACAATTTTTCTAATGGGGCGGTGGTTGGTCAATTATAAAACGGGGTTGGTCGCGCTTGGATTATACGCCATCTTACCATTAGCCTATTTTTTGGAGCGTATGGCGATGGCTGACCCCTTTGCGGCGGCATGGGCAACATTGCTGGCATGGCGCAGTCTCGCGTTTGTCAAACACCCCACGATTCCCCGCGCCATTCCGCTGGGCATTTTGATGGCCCTCGTGACGATGGCAAAACTGACGATGGGGCTCGTGCCAATCCTGCCGATTGCGGCCTCATTTATTTATTGGCAGTGGGAAAAAGGCCGTTTTATGCCGCAGGCATGGGCATGGCTAAAAACCTATTTTGTGCCGCTTGGGGTCGCGGGGTTAGTATCGCTGGCCTGCTGGTCACCTATTCTAATTCCAGCCTATCTCACTCGCAACAGCGATCACCCAATCACCCTCGTCGACACGTATAACATCAAAACCGTCAACCCTGACGAGCATACGCTGGGCGAGTATTTTTGGGGCGTGGTTCCCATTGTAAGCGAATTTACCACCAAAGAACTGTTGCTGGTATCCTTATTGGCAGCAGGCTATTGGTTAGGGGCAGGTCGCAATAACGCTCGCCAATTACGCAATGGTGTCTATGTCATCGCTTGGTTATTGACGATGGGGGCACCAACTCTCTATATCGCTACAATCATCACCTCCCGTTATATGATGCCACTGGCCGCACCTATCGCGTTGATGGTGGCCTATTTGCTGATGAGTCTATGGGATAGCAAATTTCTAACCCCCATAGTACGTTTAGGCGTTGTGAGCGTAGCCGCCCTGTGGATTGTTAACTTTGCCTACCCTTTTACCAGCGACACCCTCAACGACCCGCTTAAATTACCATTGACTGGAACGAGCCTTGTTGAATACCTTAGTGGCTATATCAGTGGGGACATTGCGATTCAACAAGCAGGAGCAGCCCTTGATGAACTCAATCCAAAACCCGAACGCATCTATGTGAATTGGAGCATCTGTCCCCTAGTTTATTTTTACACTCATCAAGACCTCATTTGCCTTGACCGAAACAATATTCTCAGCACCCTATCTGAACACTTCCAGAACGAAATGCCCGATTGTGGTGAGTCTATTTTTGTCGTCAGCGGTTATCCCGACTCGGTGTTGAACGTCTATGGAATCAAATGGGAATTTATTACGAGCTATCAAAGGGCGCGGGTCAACCGTCCCGTCAAGATTTATCGGGCCACATGGCAGGATAAATGTACGCTCAATAAATCGGACGACGTACATATTTTAGGGCATTAGCCAACATCGGCACCCACAGGCCATAGATACAGATAAACAAAAAGATAGTCTGGCAAAAGGTCAATAAATAGGGATTCCCAAAAGAGAGTGCAATTACGAGATTAAAGCCGCCTGCCACAATCGCCAGATTAAAAGCCGACCAAAAGCTAGCAACAACTGTTGTAAAGATCGGGTTTTTCCAGCGTAGGGCCAGCGCTACCCCAACCGCCGCTGAGGGAAAGCTAAAACTCAGCACCAGAAGAATGAAAATAATGCTGACAATCGCCAGCCATGTCGTTTCAGTAGGGCTCGGTGCAATAATTTCTTCGGGGATAGGCCGATAGAAACCACTCATGGCTTCATAGGCGGCTTCATAACGTATCCCCAAATAGACCGTTCCCACTGTTACCATCGGCATAAACCCAACACCGAGGGCCATCAGTAGACGCAAGCGGAACAATGCTCCTAAGATATACCCTTCGGCAAGGGTTTCATCGGACAGCGGAGTGAGATAAAGCAGTTGATATTGGTCGCCATTTAAATCGCGTCGTGTCATCAAGGCCGTAATGGGCGCGATCAGCAATGGCCCAGCCAAAACCATACTCCATCCGCCTAGCAACACCCATTTAAAAACGCTGTCCGAAAAGTGCAATAAACTCCATATACTAAAGGCCAATGTCATCAAGCCTAACCCGAAAGCCAACCAAAAACTGAGACGCAGGGAGGGCCAATGGGCTTGATGGCTTAGGCGATGTGCAATCGGGTTATTTTTGAAGGCTGCCAAGCTACGTCTAGACACAGATCTATCCAATCAATAGAACAGGTACAATATAGCAGGACAAGCGTACCCACCACGTTGAATTTTCGCACCTTCAAAGTGTGCTATAAACTAAGTAGAAGCCTTATTTTCTCACCGCTACTTCTTTTTACCTATTGAGGGGAATTTTTTGATGAACAAAAGCCGATGGTTTTTGATGGCACTCCTAGCGAGCCTGCTCCTCATCGCTGTGCCCATTGTTGTTGGGCAGGAAGGCAGCAGTAACATTTCCGCGCCAAAAGTGATTGATACCAATCCACTCCCCGGTGAAGAATTGTTACTTGATAGTCCAGTCACCTTCACCTTTGACCGAGTTATGGATACCACCGCGGCTGAGAATGCTTTTTCAGTCGAACCCGCGTTGGAGGGTGGCGTCTTTACATGGGATGAGAGTGGTCAAACCCTGACCTTTACACCCCCAACCAGTGGTTACGCCCGGGATACTGAATACACCTTTAAGTTATTCTCCATCGGCGCCGACAAACGTGCGATGGACGAAGCCTATGAACTCAAACTCACCACGGTAGGCTATATTCAAATCTCCGATGTCCTGCCTGCCACCGATTCGACTGAAATCGAAGTGGATGCCGCTATTACGATTATTTTCAGCCGTCCCATTGTGCCATTGGTCAGCATTGGTGACCAAGCGGATTTGCCTACCCCGATCAGCATCGAACCGACTGCCGAGGGTAAAGGTGAATGGCTGAACACTTCGATTTATATCTTCCGACCCGACCCGCCACTCAGTGGTGGCACAACCTATACCGTTACGGTTAATGCTGGCTTAGAAGGCGTGAATGGCGCGATTTTAAATGAGCCATTTGTGTTTAGTTTTACGACACAAGTGCCCGAAGTCGAATCGCTTTCGCCGCGCAATGCCGTCTCCAATTACAATTCCGACCAAAACGCCTCATTGATGCCGCTGGAACCCGAATTTGTGGTGACTTTTACCCAGCCAATGGATCCTGCTACTCAAGACGGCGTCCGTATTGAGGGGCAAACCGTTACAGCACTAGCATATGAATGGGCCGACGATCATCGCTCGGTAGTCGTGACCGCCAATGACCGCCTACAACTCGATTCACTTTATGACATCGTGGTGGACTCAACCATCATCCGCAGCGAAAGTGGCGCGGCCATTCCCGAAGATTATCTGGTGAGTTTTATCACCGTACCCTTGCCATCCATCGTCCGTACCTATCCTGAAGATGGCGCAGCGGGCAGTGACCCCTATGGCGGGATGCGCGTCTATTTCAGTGCCCCCATTGATGAGGACACCCTTGAAGATAAATTCACCATCGAGCCGAAGCCGTGGCGCGATTTTGAAACCTATTATTACACCTATGACAACAGCTACGCGCTGTATTTTGATACTGAGCCAAGTACCGATTACACCGTGACCATTGCCCCCGGCATCGCCGATCCCTATGGCAATGTCATCAACGAGACAACGGTCATTCATTTCCGTACCGCCCCCTATTCGCCAGAGTTAACCCTCAATGTGCCGGGTTTTGTTGGGTTATATAATGCCTATATGCCGCAAACACGGCTGTTCATCACCCACCGCAATATCAGTCGATTGGAAATGCAGTTATACGGGATTGATGTGCCCACGCTGGCAACCCTGACCGGGCCAAATGGCTGGCAATTACGCCAAGATTACACCCCTGACCCCGCCTATTTGCTGCGTTCTTGGCAGTTCCCGGTAGAATCTCAATTAAATCAACGCCGTTATGATCTGACCCTACTTTCAATGGAGGGAGCCAGCGGGATTGAAAATATCGTCTGCGTTGGTGCGCCCGCCACCCGCCTCAATATCGGCTACACCGCGCGGGTCAGCCAAGATGATCCAACACCGTTAAGGGTACGCTCTGAACCGAATTTAGGCGGCTCGATTGTGACCGAATATGTACCCGGTACTGAGGTCGTCGTTGAAGGAGGCCCCATTTGTGCCGACAATTATCTATGGTGGCAAGTTTTAAATCCTGCTGACGGGGTAACCGGATGGATGGCTGAAGGGAATACCAGCGTCTACTTCATTGAACCCGTCAACACACCATCACCGATTGCACCGCCGGATACCGAAACGACTGCTCCACCCTTACCGCCGGGGGTCTATTTCTTGCGTGTAGAATCCCCCGAAATGCGTGATATGCAATACGACCCCAGCACCCATGTTTTGGTGGTTGCTACTGCCAACATCACCATGAAATTCACACCCAAGCAGGCGCTGGCGTGGGTCACAGATATGAATAGTGGTCAACCCGTTGCCAATGTCCCGGTGACCTTCTACTCGGTGAATCCTACTACCAGTGCTTTTGATGAAATTGGCATGGCGACCACCAATGCCGATGGGATTGCCCAAATCAACATCCCTCGGCTGCAAGATTTGTATCAAACCATCTACTCGGTAATTGATACCCCCGACCAGTTTGGTTATGTCATTAGTGATTTTTCAAGCGGGGTCGAGCCATGGGCCTTTGGTCTCAATGGCAACTACCAACCAAGTACCATGAGTGTCTATCTGAATACAGATCGCCCGCTCTATCGCCCCGGTCAGCCCGTCTATTTCCGCGGGATCATCCGTGATCGTGACGATGTGACCTATACCCTGCCTGCGGACGTTACCACTGTGCCTGTCAAAGTTTATGATAGTCAATCGCAGGTCATTTATGAGACCGAAGCCAGCCTCACCGAATTTGGCACATTCTCTGGTCAATTCGATTTAGACGATGGTGCAGCACTGGGTTACTATCGCATCGCGGTGGAATTTAACCCCGAAGACCCACGCTTTACCTTTAACAGTAATTTCAGTATTGGCTTTAGCGTTGCGGAGTATCGTGCCCCTGAATTCCAAACAACTGTGACCCCCGCCGCCAGCGAAGTAGCCCAAGGCGAAACCATTCAGGTCGAGGTCGAAAGCCGCTATTTCTTTGGGGCACCTGTCTCCAATGCCAAAGTCACATGGACAGTCGTGGGCGATAACTACTACTTCCCCTATGATGGGCCGGGTAGCTGGCAATTCATTGACTACAGCTTTGACGAGGGTGCTCAGGAGTATTACAGCCAAGACAAAGAAGAAATTGCTAACGGCGAAGGCACCACCGACGATCAAGGCCGTTTCATGATCGAACTGCCTGCTGATTTGGGCGAAAAGACCCAAAGCCAAGTCTATACCCTTGAAGCAGTCATCACCGACGAAAGTGATCAAGCCGTCGCAGGGCGCAGTCAAATCATTATCCATCAGGGGCGTGTCTATGTCGGCCTCGCCTCAGATGAATATGTCGCTACTACGGGTGATGAAACAGGGTTTAAGGTACTGACAGTGGATTGGGACAGCGAGCCCGTCGCTGGGCAGGTCGTGGATTACAAGATTGTCGAACGGCGCTGGTCAAGCGTGCAAGAAAAAGATTCACGTGGGCAGACCGTTTGGACATATGAGGTCGAGGAAATTGAAGCCGATAGTGGCAGCGTGACCACCGATGCCGACGGTTTAGCCCATATCGCGTTTGTACCCCCGAATGGGGGCGTATTTAAGGTCTATGCCATCACCAATGATGTGGATGGCAACCGCGTCAACAGCAGCGCCTATATGTGGGTGGCGGGGTCGGATTATGTACCGTGGCGTCAACAGAACAGCAACCGCATTGACCTGATTTCTGATAAAGATGATTACAAGGTGGATGATGTTGCCGAAATTTTGATTGCCAGTCCCTTCCAAGGCGAATCCGTGGCACTGGTAACGGTCGAACGCGGCGACATTCTGCAAACCGAAGTTGTCCACATGGACACCAATTCCTATGTCTACCGCCTGCCGATCACCGAAAATTTTGCGCCGAATATCTATGTCTCAGTGATTGTGGTCAAGGGGCTGGATGAAAATACGCCCTATACCCAATTCCGGGCTGGCTTAATTCAACTTGGCGTCGAAACCGACCGCCTCGCCATGAATGTCGAAGTCATCCCCGATCTTCCCGAGGGCGCAACCGCTGGGCCGGGAGATACGGTAACGCTCGATGTCAAGACCACCGATTGGCAAGGCAATCCGGTCAGTGCCGAAGTCGGCGTTGGTGTGACCGATTTGGCTGTGTTGAGCATCGCCTCACCCAATTCTGGCCCGCTGATGCAGTACTTCTATGGCGAACAGGGCCTTAGCACCCGCACTTCGACCTCGCTGACCGTGTCGGTGGATCAACTGACGCAAGAAATCATTGACACCATCAAAGGTGGCGGTGGCGGCGGTGATGAGGCCGGGATTTTTGAAGTCCGCCAAGAATTTGTGGATACCCCGTTGTGGAATCCTGCCGTTGTGACCGATGCCAATGGGGAAGCCCAAATCCAAGTGACCCTGCCGGATAATCTGACCACATGGCGGATTGATGCCCGTGGGGTGACATCCGGAGCTAACAGCCCGATGTTGGTAGGTCAGGTGTTGGAAGATTTTATTAGCACCAAGCCGCTGCTCGTCCGACCTGTAACCCCCCGGTTCATGGTCGTTGGCGATAAATTGACCCTCGGTGTGATTGTCAACAACAACACTGAGCAAGATCAAGAAGTTGAAGTCTTAATGCAGGGCACGGGTTTTGATGTTTTAGAGGATACACCCCTCTCTAGCACCGTGACCATTCCGGCGGGTGGACGGGTGCGTGTAGATTGGCCCGTGCAGGTCTTAGATGTCAGCAATGTAGATGTGACCTTTGCCGCCCGCACCACCGATGGCACTCTGAGTGATGCCAGCAAACCACCCATCGGTCAGGGCGATGATCGCTTGCTGCCCGTGTATAAATACGTCGTACCCGAAAATGTCGGCACAGCAGGCACACTCGAAGGGCCAGACGCCCTCAGTTTCACCGAAGTGATTGCCCTACCCAATCGCATTGACACTACCCAAGGCCAACTCGACATCCGCCTCGACCGTTCACTAGCAGGCCCAATGCTCGATGGCTTGGACTATCTGAAAAACTATCCCTATCAGTGTATCGAACAGACCGTCAGCAAATTCTTGCCCAACGTCATGACCATGCGAGCCTTGACCGCCCTTAACCAATCCAATCCTGAATTGGAAACCAACTTGCAGGTACAGGTCAATTATGGCTTGCAGCGTCTCTATGCCGAGCAAAAATATGATGGTGGCTGGGGCTGGTTCCCACGGGATGATTCTAATCCACTGACGACAGCCTATGCCCTGATCGCCTTGGTCGAAGCCCAAAACAGCGGCTTCACGGTGGATGAGACGGTCATCAATCGCGCCAAGAATTTCTTGCGTGATTATCTGCTGCTCACCGATCAAGATGTGATGGCCCAGTCCGCTGAAAGCTGGCAACTCAATCGCCGCGCCTTCATTCTCTATGCCTTTACACGCGCTGGTGAAGGTAATGCCTCCCGTTTGTCCCGTCTCTACGATTTGCGCGAACGGCTGAATCTGGATGCCGAAGCCTTCCTCGCCATGTCCATGATGACGCTTGACCCCACCGACCCGCGCATTGAAACTTTGATGAGTGACTTCGCCAACGCCGCCATCCTCAGCGCGACGGGGACACATTGGGAAGATCGCCCCGATTATTACAACTGGACGACCCATACCCGCACCACCGCGCTCATTTTGATGGCGATGGTTATGCACGACCCCTCCAATGATTTGCTGCCGGGGGCGGTGCGCTGGATGATGGTCGCTCGTAAAGCCGATGCGTGGGAAACTACCCAAGAAACGGCATGGGCCGTCATGTCCTTGACGAATTGGATGGTGACGACGGGTGAACTCAGCCCCGATTACACGTTCAATGTCCGGCTGAATGATAATCTGCTAGAAATTCCCGATAATGTGGCCTCCCCCGAAAACGCCAAAGAACATGAGGTGTTGTCAGTGACCGTCGCCCAATTGTTGACCGATGAAGCCAACCGCCTAACATTGATTAAAGATGAGGGGCCGGGGAATCTGTATTACACCGCTCAACTGCGAACATTCTTGGATGTGCCCTCCGTTGAACCCGCCTCGCGTGGCATCATCTTGGAGCGCCGCTACTATCGTGCCGACGACCCCGACAAAACACCGATTACGAGCGCACAGGTCGGGGAGGAAATCATAGTTGAACTGACCATCATCGCGCCGCGTGATTTACATTACGTGGTGATTGAAGACCCCATTCCCGCTGGCTCAGATGCGGTTGACCCGAACCTGCTAACGACCAGTATCCTAGATCAACCCCCGCAATTGGAACGCGCCGATCCGCTAAGTCGTGGTTGGGGTTGGTGGTGGTTCTCGCAAACCGAATTCCGTGATGAAAAGGTCGTAATGTATGCCACCTATCTACCGCCGGGGACGTATACCTACAGCTACACCCTGCGGATGGGCTTGGCTGGTGAATACAACGTCATCCCACCAACGGGCTTTGAATTCTACTTCCCCGAGGTCTATGGGCGTGGCGCGGGGTCGCTGTTTACGATTGAGGCGGCCGACCCGAAGGAATAAAAACTGATAGATTTAACAGGGGCGGTGAGAAATCATCGCCCTTCATATATCAAAATGCTTATTTGATTGTCCACACTCGCACGATACCATCGTCGTTGGCGCTTGCTATGTAATCGCTATTTTTATTCCAAGTCATATCCAATACGGTAACGTCTCCTTGATCAACCAATACCATTAGCTTATTTTCTAAAGTTGCGTCCCATATTTGGATTTCGTCGTCAACAGCTATGGCAATCATAGTTCCATCGGGACTCCATGTTACATTTTGTACTGATCCTGATGCTTGGAATTTTTGTAGGATGAAATCATTGTTAAAATCTATGATGTAGACTTGGCTATTCGGAGATGCATCATATAAAGTCAAGAGTGTGCCCGTTGGGTTCCAAGCGAGTTTAGCTTCGGCAAAAGGCGATGATGACTGTAGTGAGCGGGTAGAGGATCCCGTGTCGGCATCCCATTCATCAATATGGCCCAATAAATCTAGATTGAGATCAAGGCGTTCTACAGTAACAAATTGCCCTTTTGGGTTCCAGCCAATACGACGAGGGCCAGCCACCCCCAAGAGCTGTTCAAGAGAGTTTGTATTGGAATCGTATAGCCAAACAATACCACTTGCTCCCACATTGGAACTCAAGGCTATCGTTTCTCCATCAGGACTCCAAGCATACTGGTCTACGTAATCCATGCTAAAATTTCTAGTGCTGATTAGCCCAGACGAATCAACATTCCATATTTCAATTGCCTGTCTATCGTTAGAAATCTTTGCACTTAGTACATTCCCTTGTGCATTCCAATCGAGTTGAATACGTCCGAGTTCAGGGGTAATTGCCTCCATGTGCTGTAATAAATTTCCGCTGGTGCTATCCCATAGCAGTACAACCCCATATCCTCCCGCCGCAATAATATCTTGCTCAGGATGCCAACTGACTGACTCTACTATTGCTTGATGCTCATAGTAGCTGTATGTTATCTGCAGACTTGCGCCATCCATAACATGGATAGCTCCAGTGTCATGCTCCACAATGGCAATTTGTGCATTGTTGGGTTTCCAAGCCGCTAGATCTATCAACTGGTTAGTCGTAGTGGTTCGGATAAGGTTGCCGCTTTCGATATTCCACGTCTGTAGCTGTCCGTCGAAAAAGATTGCGGAGACTTCTTTTCCGTCCGGAGACCAGCTTATATCTTTTGTGAGCCAGCTTGAATTTTCAAGTTCATGGAAAATTTTTCCGGTTGATGAATTCCAAACTCGTAATCTACCGTCCCCAATGTCTGAAACTAAAAACTGCCCATTGGGACTCCATTCAACTCGTTGAAAGATCGAATTAGAACCTTCGATTTGAGCCGACCTCAAACGTTCACCCGTTGAAGTGTCCCACCATTGAAGCACATTGTCTGCACTGGTAGTTGCTAACATATCACCTTGTGGACTCCAACTTAGATTAGTGGGCAATCCTGAATGTTCCAATGTCATTAGGCTGTTGAGCGTAGTGATATCCCATATTCGTACAGTGTTGTCTTCACTACCTATCGCTATTATGTGACCTGCTGGATTCCATGCTAATGATGTTATTGGCTCATCGTGAGTGCCTACGAAGGTTTCTCTTTTTCCGATGCTTATATCCCAGATATATACCGCTCCTTTGTTATCGCCAACCGCAATTTGGGAACCATCTGGACTCCATGAAGCAACTTTAAGGTTATCTATTTCCAAGTAGGCAACATCTTCAAAGGAGCTCCTGTAAACCCACAAGCCCAAACGACTTGCCACTGTCAGTTTTGTGCCGTCCGGACTCCATTCTATATCTTGCGCCTGCCCTCGGCCTAATCGCATCGGTTGCTCTGGAATCTGTCCAATAACCCTGATTGGAGAAATCAAGGCGGCTATTGTCAGGGCTAAGGCAACTACTATAAACAACCTAAGATTATTGAAGTACATATGGTGCTTTCCACCACTATCTATCTTGCTGATTTTGCTCCCGTGAGGCCGCGTCAAACGCCGCAATGGTTGTGCTAGATTGATTGTTTTGGAAGAAGGCCGCCATGGTGACCATCGCAAAGGTCAACCCGATGCCAACCACAATCCCCCCAATCACCGAAAGGGCCGTATCTGCATCCCGCCCCAAGCCCACAATCGTCAGCGAGGACACATTAATCGCGCCCGAAATGAGTCCAATATTTAAAATGCTGGAAAGGCTGCGTCGAATCGCCACATACCCCCCGACCAAACTAGCAAAAAACACCACCAAAAAAATGACTGATAGGCCGTTCATGTGTGTGTTACCCTTTCTGGCTCACCGTTTCCTGCGATTCATCAAACCGATGGGTCAAAATATTACGTGCTTCCCACAATTCAGGGAATAGCTGCCATTGTAAAGTCGAAACAAGATAATCATGGGTCGTGCCGCCTGTGCCCATCACCCCTGCCCCAATCGTCCGCTGTACCAGATGGATATGGCTGTAGCGCCATCGCTGTACCGTCTGGTCTAAAATCGAAAGAGCATCGGCAAGGGTATAAAATTCGGGATAGGTCGGCGGGTCGGCGTAGATGCTGGCGATGTCTGGCACATGCTGACGGGCCAGCAGTTCGATAAATACATCATGGATGGAGGGTTCATCTAAACGCCGATGCACTGTTTCCCAATGGCTGTCTTTGGCAAGTTGCCGCCGCACCCATTCGACATGCCACGCATCCCGCAACCCCGCCAAAAATTCGATCTCGCGGAACTGATAGGATTGCAACCCCGACCCCGGCGCTAGTAGCTGGCGAAATTTATGGAAGGCCATCGGCGGAAGGGTATGCAAATGTTCGGCGGTGTGACGGGCATTTTCAAAAATCGCGCTGACCTGCCCAATCAGCCGCACAGCCTCCAAAATTTCATCCTGCTGCATGGCGGCGCGTGCCCGTTCTAGGTGATGCAGTGCCAGCTTAAACCACAACTCGTGAATCTGGTGAATCAAAATGAAGTGTAGTTCGTCGGGGTGATTGGATAGTGGCTGTTGGGCATCTAGCAAGGTCTCCAAGTGCAAATAATCGGCATAATTCGTCCCGCGTTTATCGGACATCAATTCCCCCTCAAAATTGCCCGTACTGGGCTGCCACACACATCGGCAATCTTCAGCGGCAGGGCCACTAATTCATATTTACCATCCGGTACACCGCGAAAAATCATCGTTTCGAGATTCAATATTCCATAGTGGCGCAGACGGTGATGGCACACCAATTGGGTATCATCAAACCGATCCACCGACGGCATATCCACCCCCAACAGCACCACCCTCTGCGCTCCTAGCCAGTCAATCAATTCTGGCGTGGGGTAGGGAAAATCTTCGGGCCATTGGTCATCGGGCAGATCGCTGACCCATGTGTGGATCAACAACCGCTGCAATCCAGTCAGGTCATGCCCATCGAAATCGGCAGGCACAATGCCACCATTACGCCGCGTAATCGTCACCAAATGGGCTGGCCCGATGTAATTTTCCAATGGCAATTCAGCGGGATGTGAGCCATCATCCTCATAATGATATGGCGCATCAGCATGAGTTCCGGTGTGAGCGCTCATCGTCAGGGTCGTCAGATTGACTGATGCACCTTTTTGGATGTCCAGCACCTGTTGATACGAAAAGTTCGCATCACCGGGCCACACCACCAGTGTATTTTTAATAGTTCGGGTCACGTCATAGATCATGGCTTACGTCACAAATGCCTTGCTAGCGGCGTGTTTTTCCCACGACCCGCTGCTGAGAATTTCGGCAATCGCGTCCATCGCCTGCTGTACTTCTTCATCCGTATTATAAAAATGGGGTGAAATGCGAATTCCAGCTTTGGGGCGGTAGTCAATCACGATGTTACGGGCCAATAGTTCCCGCGAAACCTCATAAGCGTGCGGCGGATTCAAAGCTACTGCACCCCCTCTATGCGCTGGGTCGCGTGGCGCGGTCACTTCATAACCAGCGGCATCGACCAGTTCGATTATTCTGGCAGTTTGGCGCATAGATTTACGTCGGATATTTTCGACCCCTACCTGCGCAATCACATCAATGCCGGGTTGAATGGCGTGCAGATTGGGAATGGCAGGCGTGCCATTTAAAAAGCGGAAGGCATCGTCACGAAAGTCTATTTCGTCTACCTCAAATTCAAAGGGGCGTTTATGGGCCATCCAGCCCGTTAATTTGGGTTCGACCCTTTTCAGCAAGTCAGGCCGCACATAGAGGAACACGCCCCCCGGCCCACCACACATCCATTTCAAGACCCCACCAAGATAAAAATCAACCTTTAACTCGGTAACGTTAAAGGGCACAATCCCACCGGCGTGATAGCCATCCAAGATGACCGTCGCGCCAACCTTATGGGCTTTTTCGATTATCGGCTTCACATCTAAAATATAGGCACTGCGAAACAGCACATGGCTAATCGGCACCAGCAGGGTGCGTTCATCAATCGCATCCACAATGCGCTGTACATTGACCGAGATGCCGTCTTCGCTGGGGATCATTTCGAGTTCGATATGTGGCGGCAGCATCCCGCGTAGGACATAATAGACTGAGGGAAAAATACCCGCTTCAATCACCACTTTATTGCGGGGGCCATTAAAATCGAAACAGGTCAGCAAAACGCCTTGAGCGAGCGAAATATTTTGGTGGATGGTTACAGTATCGGGCGGCGCTCCGATAATTTCACCGACACGGTTGCCTACCCTGACATTCAAATCCCACCAGCCCTCGCCCCATGCACGGACACCGCGACTGGCCCAAGTATCAGCGTATTCGCGCAGGCTGTCATAGACGCCACGCGGCATCGCCCCTAGCGAATTGCTGACAAGATAGTTACTTTGTTGCAAAATAGGAAACTGGTCGCGCCAGTTTAAGAGAGGGTCATGCGAATTGGTCATAGCATTACTCAAAGTAAATAGAGTGTAAATTTTTGAATCTCAAATCTAGTGTAGACCAATTTTTTCTTTGTTACCAGCGGTGAACGCCTTAACGTTTTTCTTAAACTTACACGGCAGGAGTGAATACATGACCAGCGTAACCATCGGATTGGCCCAAATCTATCCTAAGCTTGGCGATGTGACCCATAACCTCAATCGGCATTTGGAATTAATGGAACAGGCCGCCACCCAAAAGATCGATTTGCTGATTTTCCCTGAGCTATCGTTGACGGGTTATGCCCTCAAAGACCTTGTCTCTGAAGTCGCTTTAACGCCCAATAGCCCTGAATTTCAGCGCCTGCGAGAGGCCAGTCAAAAACTTAACCTCGACATCATGGTCGGTTTTGTAGATGTGGACCCACGTAGCCGATTTTTTGTGGGGGCGGCCTATATTGGGCAGGGTGAACTGAGGCACGTACATCATAAAGTCTATTTGCCCACTTATCATTTTTTTGAAGAGGGGCGATTTTTTGCATGGGGCGATCACATCCGCGCTTTCGACACCCGCTTTGGGCGGATTGGGATGCTGATCTGCGAAGATTTTTGGCACATCTCGCCCCCGTATTTGTTATGGCTAGATGGGGCAGACATTATATTGTTACACAGTGCCAGTCCGGGCCGTGGGCTAGACGAAAGCGACCGTTTGGGCAGTTCACGCTGGGTCGAAATTGCAAATCAGGCGTATGGCAATTTCTTTACCAATTACATTGTGCATTGCAGTCGCGTGGGTTTTGAGGACGGTTTCAATTTTTCGGGTGGCAGCAGTATTGTTGACCCCAATGGAGAGTTTTTGCTGAAAGCGCCTTATTTTGAGGAGACTTTGGCGGTCAAAACGATTGACTTAAATGAGATTCGGCGGACACGAGCACGCTTGCCTGTGCTGCGGGATGAGCGGACTGGATTGGTTGCTAATGAGTTGGCGCGTATCCTGAACCGAAATTCGTAAAGGAAACATTAAGATTTCTCAATCTACATCTGACAAAATCAAGACAAAAACACTTGCAAAAGAATTGAGAAATAATTTAGAATGTAATCATCAACTAAGCATTATCCATTCTGTAGAGGAGATTTACCATGTTATATCTGCCACGCGAAAAAGGTCAAGGTCTGGTTGAATATGCACTTATTTTGGTGCTGGTCGCCGTCGTCGTGATCATCATCCTAGCCCTGCTCGGCCCAGCCATTGGCAATATCTTCTCGTCAATTATTCGCTCACTGTAATCTGCGAATAGAACAAACAAAGCCCCCGCTCGACGGGGGTTTTTGTTTTAATACCCTACCCCATCTTCCTCAACAAAAAACTCTTGTGCTGCCCGCAACAACTCATCAATCCGCTCTGGCAACACTTCTTTGCTCTGAAAGTAGCGTTCCATTAATTCAACTGGGCTTAAACCCTCTGGCGTGGGGCCAAGCCGCATCCGCGTAGGGTGTTGAACATCGCGTTGGATAGCCGCAACAATACTGGCGCCACTTTCGCGGATGGTCTGTTCAATAACTTTCATTTGAATGAGGTTGTGTGTTTCAGGGTCGGTTTTGATAATGACACGCACCACAGCATCTTCGACATTGGTTCGGGCAATTTCTTCTAGTACGACTTGGGTAGGGTTGCCCGCATGGCGTACATCCACCCGCACCGTTAAAAAAGGGCGCGATTTGGGTAGGGGCACAAATTCCCATTGAGTATGACCACGCTCGATTTCGGCGTAGACAAAGCCCTTTTCATCACCCTCTTCGCTAAAATCAATCCGTTCCATGCTGCCGCTGTAAATGACGGGTGGGGTATCTTTGCGACCGGATGTTAGATTTTGATGACGATGAACATGGCCCAGTGCCACATAATCCCACGCTGGGTCGGCAATTTCAGCAAGCCCGATCGCTATATCTCGCCCAATCATGACTTGGCGTTCGCTGCCCGTAACTGCACCATCTACCCAAAAATGCCCCGTCAAAATACGTGGCGCATCCGATTGAGAGGCTTGCTGTGCTAATTCTCGAATGACGACTTCAAGCTGACGCCGCAGAGCCGAATCCAAATCGGCTAAAGTGCGACGGGTACTCAGTTCTTCATCGCCTTCCAGCAAACGCGCTCGGACAGGATAGGGAGCCGTGGCAACCTGCACGGGGCCTCTTTTGGTCGCAATTTGGTGCAGTTCATATTGGTCGCCGACTGTGACATTGGGCACACGAAGCGTATCATAAATTTCGAGGCTAGAGGCTTTTTTTACATTGATAGGCAGGTCATGGTTGCCCACCAGCAACACCACCGGGCAAATCTTGGCTAAATCCAGAATCCGCCATGCAAATTCACGCTGAAAAGTGGGGTTAGGATTGCGTGTTTTAAAGGCATCGCCAGCAAAAATCGCAAGGTCAATGGCCTGTTGTTCGGCAAACCCGACCATTTCATCCATGCGGCGCAAAAAATCCATCACCCGTGTGGATAAACCCGTCGAGGGATCGGTACGTCCATAATTTTCCATCCCAATATGCACATCGGCAAAATGGAGGAGCTTAATCAATGTGAGTTTCCTTTATGAAAAAAACTAAACATTTTGTTGTGTGACAGTTGCCCTGCTACTATAATGCTTAAACATACCATAAATTCAATTGCGAGGGCAGGTATGGCTACAAAAATTACATGGCTAGGCCACTCAGCGTTTAAGATTGACACTGGCGCACATACACTACTCATTGACCCGTTTATCACTGGAAATCCTCTCGCGCCAGTCAAGGCTGACGACTTGCACACCGATTTCATTTTGTTAACACATGGGCATGGCGATCATGTTGGGGATACCGTCAGCATCGCCAAACGCACCAACGCTACCGTTATTGGTAATTTTGAGGTGGCAGGTTGGATTGCTAAACAAGGTGTGAAAAAAGTAAGTCAGCAGAATACGGGCGGCACAGGCAATTATGACTTTGGCAGTGTCAAATTGACGATTGCCTTCCATAGTTCGTCCATGCCAGATGGCAGTTATGGCGGACAACCCAACGGCCTACTGATTACCCTAAAAAGCGGCCTCAAGATTTATCATTCAGGGGATACTGCTTTCTTTTCAGATTTCCAATTAATTGGCGAAGCAGGTATTGATGTGGCGATGCTACCCATTGGAGATTTCTTTACAATGGGGCCAGAAGAATGTGTGCGGGCTGTTCGATTGGTGCGCCCTCATTACGTGCTGCCCACTCACTACAATACTTTCCCACCCATTGTCCAAGATGCGGCTGAATGGGCCAATATGGTCACCCGTCGTACTGAAGCCGCCGCGATTGTGCTTGACCCCGGTGGTAGCCACGATTTTTAAGCAACATAAAGCCCATTTCAATTGAGATGGGCTTTTTTATTCTTTTATATGATATTGTGTAAAAAATGATGCCGTCGGGAATTAGTCCCCCGACTCAATGGGAGTCGGATTACCAGCTAGGCGTGAACCCATTTTGTGACCAATCAATTTTTCAAGCGCCATGGTGTGGCTGCACACCCCGCGGGTATGGAAAAAGCTGCACGAGCATGTCCACTGTCCATTATCATAGCTAATGTGGTGTTCATCATTTTCGCCATGAAAAATAACTTGGAACTGTGTGAACTCAACCCGATCCGGTTGTTCTGCATAGCGCTTCGCTTTTTCAATTTTGCCGATCATTGCGTTGTCCATTGGTGAGCCTCCTATAAGTTGATTTAAGGTGAAAAAACTAGCTGAAATAAAAAGACACGCTTTACGCAGGCGTGTCTTTTTCATCCAATAGGACGATGTTTGATACACATTTTATAGGGCAGTTTCAGCATACCCCACGATCCTTCAAACAACATTTTAAAGTTGTTTAAAGTATAGGGAGATTTGATATTAAAGTCAAATGATGACTGACATAAGATTTTGCTGCAAATGCCACCTGTCTAAAACCGTTTAGCTGTCTAATAAAGCGGCCAATTGGGCTGGATTTTCGACACAAGCAGCGCTCGCTTCTTTGTTAATGCGTTTGACCAACCCTGCTAAGACGGCCTTTGGGCCAAGTTCAATAAAATGAGTAATGCCTGCCCGTGTCATGGCTTGGACACTTTCTGTCCAGCGTACCGGTGAGGTTAATTGGGCGCTAAGTTCGTCTTGGATCATAGCGGCAGTGGTAAGTGGGGCAGCGGAAACATTACCTATGACCGGGGTTTTAGGCACGGTGATAGACGTATTTTTGACAGCAGTGCGAAATTCTTCCTGCGAGACCGCCATCAAAGGTGAATGGGCTGCGATACTAACCGCTAATTTCAAAGCCCGTTTAGCACCGCGCTCTTTAGCAAGGGGTAGAGCATATTCTAGGGTCTGATCATCCCCCGAAATCACAGTTTGACCGGGGCAGTTATCGTTCGCGACGACCAGTACACCCCCGGTCGCTGTACAGGCTTCAGCACAAAGTTGACGCAGGGCATCAATGTCGAGGCCTAAGATTGCGGCCATCGCCCCCGGTGATTTTTCACCAGCTTCGCGCATCAGGCGTCCACGCTCACGCACCAATTTTAGTCCCGGCCCAAATTCCATTGCACCAGCAGCGACCAGCGCCGTCAATTCCCCAAGGCTGTGCCCCGCGACATTGGCAGGCGTTGCCGGAGACTGACCACGCGCTGCAAGTTCGGCATTTAGGGCCGCGAGAATAGCGATACCTGTTATAAATAGGGCGGGCTGGGTATTGTAAGTTTCATCGAGCTGTTCAGCGGGGCCTTCAAAGCAAAGTTTACTGAAAGGCAGGCCTAAGAGCGCATCAGCTTGGGCGAAAACCTCACGGGCAACGGGATATTGGGCGGCGATTTCGGCCCCCATGCCAACGGCCTGTGAACCCTGGCCCGGAAATACAAGAGCGGTTGTTTGCCAATTAATCATCTTTCTTATCCTATACAGCAGTAGAGGCGGATTTTAGCCCGCCCCTACAAAAATTCTCAGGTTAGTAATTGACCTCGCCCGTATCACCAAATGGAGACGGCGGAGGCTGTTGTGGCTGCTGCGGAGGCATGGGCGCACGCGGTGGCGGGGTATATCCACCACCCTGTGGCGGCGCTCCGGGTGGCGGGCCTTGGAAGGGCTGCTGCGGAGGTGGCTGAGGCGCACGCGGTTGCATAGGCTGCTGCGGCGCTCCTTGGGGAGGCATCCCCTGTGGCGGGCGCTGCTGCGGTGGCATTTGAGGTGGCATCCCCTGTGGCGGCGGTTGTTGGGGTCGCGGCTGCTGGGGTGGTTGCTGCATGGGTGCGGGTGGCGGCGGTGCAAATTGCGGCGCAGGTTGTTGAGGTGGCGCATATTGTGGCGGCGGCGCGTATTGCGGTGGTGGTGTTTGGGGCATAGGAGCAATGGGTTGAGTGCCGGAACTCATCGTGGCACGCACCGGTGGCTCAATCATCACTTCTTCGCCTTCTTTTTGCCAAACCGCAATCTCAACCGTCATACGGTCAAAGAAACTGTGAGGCGGTAGTGCCCCATCGCCATATTGCATGTCAACAATGCGAATTTGTGCCCGCAACGTTTGGGTTTCCAAAACGGTTGTACCACCGGGGGTTGCCAAAACGGGTTCACCACGTGCGGCCAACTTGGCGCGGATGGCATCGTCATTGTAGGCGTGTTCGGACATCAAAACATGTGTCACGGTACTGATGTCGTTTTTATCAAAAATCCAGACTTCGGTCGCGCTGACTTTCTTGGGATCACCCACACCAATCGTGTCGGCAATGCCCGATCCGCATTCACCTAAAAAGGTGTTATTGGCGTCAGCAAGCTCGATAGCGAAAGAATCGTCGTAATAGTTATCACCCGCCAAATAGGTCGACATGAATTGAGTGACGGGTGGGCTATCAAAAATAGACTTTTGCGTCGCGGCCATTTCTTTGGCAACGGCACGCGCTTCACGTTCAGCCCGTAGCTTGATGTCAGTCTCAGACGGCGCACCTTTGGTCAATCGCTTGATAATCGGGCCAATAATGGGCAGTTCGTAAATGCCGTAAATCGCAAAAAGCAAGGTCGGCAGCAGCAGTACCAAAACCATCCCTAAAAAGGAAAGGAGTGGCACCATGACATTATTCCAAAAGCCGGGGTCAGGATACTGGTCAAGTTTGGTTTGGGAGTCGCCCTTGACACTATCGGCAATGGGTTTGAGGGCCTCTAGTTGACCAACCAACACCGTATTATTCGCATTTTCATTTTGCAGACGGGTGATGTCAGCGGTGCTAATGCCCGCGTCAACTAATTTGGCTTGGGCCTCTTCGACCGGGTTAAAATCACTGGCGCCTTGTGTCGCAATTACAGTATTCCAAGACTCATATTCAGCCGCCAGCCCTTTGAGCCATTGGTCACGATAGGTATCGCCTAATTGCACTGGTTCAGCATTATTTTCAAACTTAACCGGCACAATCACATAAACCAACAGCATCCCCAATACGACGCCAAAGAGAATCCAAAAAAAGCGCCGCAATGCGGGTTTAAAGGCGGTCAGAATGACATCGTATTGTTTAACAACATGAACGATTCTTTGCATAAGCGTAGCCTCTATTCCGTCCGACAGGCGGCCCGTGCAGGCGCGTCCTTATGAGCAAGCAAATCTCAATTATTTAATGTAGCGCCATTGTACATTAAGCCTCGCAAGTGTACAAATTTGTGTCGAGTATCCGTTAAGACAGTTTAGAGTAGGTTTTTCTTCCCCGTTTCCTGAAGTTGTTTCACAACAGCCCGTATATCTTGGGCTTTATCACGGTGACAAATCAGCAAGGCATCTTCGGTATCCACAATAACCAAATTCTCTACCCCAATCGTCACTACAAGGCGATTACTCAAAATGAGTGTGCCGGTCGTATCTAGCATGATGGCGTTGGTATCTTTGCTATGCAACACATTTTGTTGATCATCGCCGCGTTCAATATGCAGCACTTCGTACAAAGCTGACCAGCTACCAATATCACTCCACCCAATATCGGCTGGAATGACCGCAACATTGGCGGCTTTTTCCATAATGGCATAGTCGAGCGAGATTTTTTCCATGTCCGGCCACACTTTCTCGATGACTGCCGTATATTCGGGCGTACCATAGGCCTGACGAATGGTCTGTAAATTTTGATAGATACCCGGTTTTTGTTTTTCAAATTCGGCAAGGGCTTGCGAAGCCTTCCAAATGAACATGCCCGCGTTCCAGCTATATTGCCCACTGGTCAAAAATTCGATAGCCGTAGTGTGATCGGGTTTTTCGCGGAATCCTTCAGCCTGATAGACTTTGTAGCCGCCAACGGTTTCGATTAGTTCGCCCCGTTTGATATAACCAAAACCGGTCGAGGGGTAGCTTGGGGAAATGCCGAGAGTCACAATTTTGCCTTTTTGCGCCACCTCATAAGCCGATCTGAGAACATTCAAAAATGCTTCGATGTCCGTGATGTGGTGGTCAGCGGTCAAAACGGCAATCACAGCGTCAGGGTCTTGGGTCGCAATATGAATTGTCCCTAGACCAGCCGCTGGGCCACTCTCCCGTCCAAATGGTTCCATCAAGAAATTTTGCGGAGGCAGTTCGGGGGTATCGCGGCGCAAATCATCAGCATGATTTTGGCCCGTTACCACAAAAATCCGTTCAGGCGGAAATAACGGAAAAAGCCGTTCGACTGAAACCCGGAACATTGAATCTTCACCGACTAGGGCAAGTGATTGTTTGGGGCGATCTTGACGGCTGAGCGGCCAAAGACGGGTGCCGCCGCCACCCGCCATGATAATTGCATAAAAATGCTCGGTCATACTAAATTCTCCATCTGATAGTGGTGAAAACATCACCCGCCGTTGAATGAATCGAGGTCTACATTAGGGGCAATCTGAAACATCATCGCGCCAACACTTTGTACCAGCCCTTTTAGCTCCATCACCGTCATCATTGAAGCCACTTGGTAAATGGGAAGCCCACTTTGAATACTTATGTCGTCAAGATGGACAGCTTCAAGCGCAATGATTTCTAACAACCGTACCTCTTCTGGTGAATCTGGCACTATGGATTTTACAGCCCGCTTGGTTTGAAGAGTGTAACGGCTGATATTGAGTTCTTCTAAGATGTCTTCCGGGCGCATGACCAACTTTGCCCCGTCTTGAATCAGACTATTGGTGCCTTCACTGTTAGGAGACGTGATGTTGCCGGGGATGGCAAAAACCTCGCGCCCCTGCTCCGATGCAAATTGAGCAGTCAATAATGCACCACTACCGCTCGGCGCCTCGACAATCAAAACCCCTAGGGCAAGGCCGCTAATGATGCGATTACGCGCCGGAAAATTCTCGGCTAAGGGGGGTGTACCAGGGGAATATTCGGTGATAATCGCGCCTAGCCCTTCATCTACAATTTTGGTCGCAAGAGCACGATTTTCCGAAGGATAGAGTTGGTCAATGCCATTCCCCATCACCGCAACAGTTCGACCACCAGCCGCGAGGGCTGCTTCATGGGAAACAGTATCAAGGCCCCGCGCAAGACCGCTAACGACCGTCACCCCAGCATGAGCCATCGCGGTTGCCATGCGGCGGGCCACCTCTAAACCATAAGTCGTGGCTTTGCGGGTACCCACCATCGCGAGAGCTAAATCATCTTCAGGGAAAAGCCGACCTCGCACATAGAGTAGCGGCGGGCCATCGGGCACTTCACGCAGCAGTGTTGGGTATTCATCATCATCTAGAGTGCAAATATGAGCGTGGGTACGGTGAATTTTATCAAAAATGGGGTCAAGTTTGGGGTCTTTGCGAAATTTCAGGAAGGTTGCAAGGGCTTGCTCGCCTAGCCCAGCATTTAGGAGGTCTTGAGGGTCAGCATTCCAAGCCGCTTCCATATCACGGTCAAAATAGACCCACAGCGCCCGTAATCGGCTTGGCCCAATGCCTTTGACCAGACTAAATCCAACCCAATAATGTTCCCGGTGCATAAGTGCAAATCCGGTGAGCCGGTCTATGCTTCGTCGCCGTCTACATCCGGCTCATCTTCTAAATCGTCATCAATCACTTCACCGGGGAGCAAGCCAATCAATGGGGTAATAATGATTTTGCGGTTGGCCCGATCAATGGATTGAATAACTTCATCCGTATCAGGAATCAAAACATCGCCGCGGTTGCCACCACGCAGCAGATAGACATCGTTGGCGCCTGTTTCCATAATTTCGGCCACATCACCTAAATACTCATCGGTGTCGGTATAGACAGACATGCCCACGATTTCGAATAAATAAATTTCATCCTCTTCAAGTGGCAGGGCGTCCCGCAGCGGGATCATGACAAATTTGCCACGCAGGGATTCCGCCATGTTACGGTCAGTCATTCCATCCACCGCTAATAAAAGGACATCGCGCTCTTGGCGAAGGCGGGTGACTTTATAGCGGGTGGCACTGCGACGGTCAAATTTATCCGAGCCGAGGTAAACCACGTCGAGGTCTTCAAAAAGTTCCGGCAAACGGGTAATGATTTGCATCCGAAGTTCACCCCGAATTCCATGTGGACGTACAACTTTGCCCAAAACAAGGAAATAGGGTTCACGCGGATTGTTGGATTGGTTAGTCAATCTTTAACGTCACCCGTTTGCCTTCGCGTGCTGCCATTGCCCGCAACAAAACGCGCAAAGCACTGGCAACACGACCATCTTTACCAATCACCCGGCCTGCATCCTCCGGGGCAACATGCAGCTTGAGTACCACGAAATTACCATCTGGCTCGATTCCGACCTCGACTTGCGAGGGGTCATCCACCAGTGATTTCGCTACATATTCCACAAGTTCTTTCATCTCGGCCCTCCATGATTAGGACGACAGCGGATAGAAATTTTGAACCCTTAGGCTTCTTTCTTGATGGGGGCCATGAAGCGTGTCTTGGCGTTGATGGGGCCAGCGGCTTCTTTCTTGGCAACAGCTTCAGCGGCCAGTGCTTCGATGCTTTCGCCCTTACGCAGACGCTCAAAACGTTCCAGTGTGCCCGCCTTACGCAGCAGAATGGCGACCGATTCTGAAGGTTGGGCGCCCACATTTAGCCAGTGCAGCATCCGGTCTTCTTGAAACTCAATGGTTTCTGGATCGGTGCGTGGATTGTAGTGGCCGAGAATTTCAATATAGCGGCCATCACGCTTGGTGCGTTGATCGGCGGCGACAATACGATAAATAGGTTGACCTTTTTGGCCTACACGACGCAAACGAATGCGTACCATGATTGTTTCATTGCTCCTTATTGATTTCAGTATTTAGCGGAGACCCGGCATTCGTGGAGGTCTTCCCCCACCGCCACCAAGCTCCTTCATCATTTTTTGCATATCGCGGAACTGGCTTAGGAGTTGATTGATGTCCTGCACCGTTGATCCGCTGCCTGCGGCAATTCGCTTTTTGCGGCTAGCATTCAACAATTTTGGATTACGACGCTCTTGCGGGGTCATGGAGTAGATAATCGCCTCGACCCGTTTCATACGTTGTTGAGCGTCTTGGTCGTTGATGTTGAGCTGCTTACGCAAGCCCCCCATCCCCGGCACCATATCCAAAATCTTGGAGAACGACCCCATGCGGCGGATTTTTTGGAGTTGCCCCAAGAAATCTTCGAGGTTGAACTCGTTTTTCATCATCTTCTTTTGCAAACGCAGGGCTTCTTCTTCATCGTAAAGCTCTTCAGCTTGTTCGATGAGGGAGAGCATATCGCCCATCCCCAGAATACGCGAAGCCAGACGGTCGGGGTAAAACACCTCAAACCCATCTAGTTTTTCACCTGTCGCCATAAATTTAATGGGAACCCCGGTGACTTCACGCATGGAAATGGCTGCGCCGCCCCGCGCATCACCGTCAACTTTAGTCAGGATCAACCCGGTTAGGCCGACCCGCGCATTAAAGCCTTCGGCAATTCGCACTGCTTCCTGCCCCGTCATCGCATCTGCCACCAGCAAGATTTCGGCTGGATTGGTACGCGCTTTAATGGCTTCCAACTCAGCCATCATATTGTCATCAATCTGCAAACGACCCGCCGTGTCTAAAATCACAACGGTCGCGCCGGCGTTCTTGGCAGCTTCTACCCCGTGCACGCAGATGTCGGGGGGGGAGGATTTGATGGTTTCCGCATAGTAGGGAATGTCAATTTGCTTGGCAAGCGTTACCAACTGGTCAATCGCTGCTGGACGGTAGGTGTCAGCGGCGACCAGCCAAGGTTTACGATTGTCGCGGCGCAAATGCAAGGCCAGTTTGGCCGCAGTGGTCGTTTTACCAGCCCCCTGCAAGCCTACTAGCATAATCACGCGCGGAGAGGGGCCGCTGAGATTAAGCTTGCCTGCTTCGCCAAGCGTAGCAACCAATTCCTCATTGACAATTTTAATCACCTGTTGGGCTGGTCGAAGGCTTTTTGCCACTTCTGCCCCAATGGATCGTTCCCGCACGCGCTTGATGAATTCTTTTGTCACCTTGAGGTTGACATCCGCTTCAAGCAAGGCGATACGCACTTCACGAAGCGCCGTATCTACATCGGCTTCCGTTAGTGTGCCTTTACGTCCAAGCTGTCCGAAGACATCTTGAAGACGATCACTCAGGTTTTCAAACATCGGCATAGGGAATTATTTACCTGCTCGTTTAGTTTGCCATGCTGTTGGAAACAGGCCGATTTTAAGGGAGGAACGCCCGATAGTCAAGGTAAAAAGTCGGTTAACAAAAAACCCCTCCATCGCTACAAATACCGCAATTGAGGGGTTTAAATTTATCTTTTTAGGCGTTTCAGCCACCGCGCATGGGCATAATCACATGCACAAAATGGTCAAGGCCATCTTCATCCGTTCGCATCGGGCGCACCACACCGGGGTCGGTTGAAGTGTTGGTTTCGATGACGACCTGATCTTCTTTAATCACATTCAAGACATCAATCAGATAGCGGATGTTGAACGAAATTTCGACGCTTGTGCCGTCCACTGAGGCCGTCACCAAACTTTCGTTGTCGCCTTTTTCATTGGATTGACCCCGCACCCGTACTTCACCCGGCCCGACACCATCATCGGACGGAACAATCGAGATTTTGGTGGTGAAAGCATTGTCACGGGCAAAGACTTCAGAGCGTTTGCACGCCAGTAGCAATTCATCCCGATAGACGGTGGTCAGGGTGCTCTTTTTGCGTGGGATAATCCCCTCATAATCGGGAAACTTGCCCTCAATGAGGCTAGAAACCACATCCACCTCGGCGAGATGGAACATGACCTGACTGCGGCCTTCGGGCATCGAGATATAAATCAGTTCATCTTCGTCAGAGATGATTCGGGCCACTTCTTGCAAAGCCCGCGCCGGAATAATAATGCTAACCACTTGTTTGACCGGATTTTCAATATAGGCTTTGCGTACCGACAGGCGATAGCCATCGGCTGAGGCCAACGTCACGACATTGTTTTCAAAACGGGCTAGGATACCCGTCAGTACGGGGCGATTGTCATCTTTGGCGGCGGCGAAGGCAACCTGTTCAATCATCTCGCGGAATTCATGGGCCGGAACCGCGACCCCATCGGCACTGGCTTCGGGAATCAATGGAAATTCCGAGGCGTCAATACCTTTGATGTTGGTCGTTGTGCCCCCACAGCGCAAATTGATAGTCTGAGTGCGGACATCTAATTCCATATCCACCCGTTCCGGTGACAGATTGCTCACTAATTCATAAAGGGTACGGGCTGGCACTGTCACAGCGCCGTCCTGTTCAACTTTAGCCCCAATCCAAACAGAAATACCTAATTCCAAATTGGTCGCAGAAAGTTTTAGGCGAGAATCTTCGGTAGAAAGCAGTACATTAGCAAGAATGGGCAGGGTTGGGCGCGAACTAATCGCCCGATTCACAATACTCAGACCTTTTTGCAGATTTTCTTGTAGAACAGAAACACGCATGTGAAAGTTCTCCGCAGGGCTTCGCGCCGTTATTTTTCCAATTTTTGGTAAATCATGTAACCCAAAAATTATATCCATAAACCCCGTAAACGCAAGGGTTTCCGCACTTTTGTTCTAGCACCCATTTGGAACAGAAATACTGGGTGGGATGCCAATATCATCCACATCATATTGAAAGACAATGCGGCCTGTCACCGGGCGGTTGCCAAACAATAAAGTGGCCTGATAGACATTCATCTCAACCTTATAACTCACCACGACATTGTATTCAGGGGCCACCCACAATTCGCCCGTCAAAATATCAATCGCATTGGTCGTCTGAATGGAGGGATAGTTCATTTGCGACGGCGTAAACCCATATTGCCATGACTTGTAGCCGTTCACCAGTTCATTTGGCCGACCTGTTGGTTGGGCCAAGTTGACCCCGCCGAGCAATTGAGCCGCCTGCAACGTCGCAATGTCGCGGATTTTGGCAGGGTCGGTGATGCACACCCCATTGGGATTGAGCATATAGAAATTGTTGCTCAGGCGCACCACATCCAAATTACTGGCATCGCCCGAAAATACATTCCCCAAAAATTCGATCCGCACCTGCCGCGCTACATTAAAATCGTCATTCCAGATTTCAACCCGCATGGTGCTTTGGATATTGGCGGGATCATCCGCAGTGGGTTCGCTGTAGGCCCCGTCAAACATGACCGAAATTACAACATGCGAATAGACGGTAGTGCGCAAATTATCATCTATGCCGGGGAAGGCTACAGTTGCAAAACCCTCTGGCGGGGCGACCTGAGTTAAATATTGAGCCGTCTGTAAATCAGTAAGAGTGGCAAGCGTGGGAACGACCACATCTTCCTTGCCCGTCAATTTATCAACAGTATTGCACGCCCCAATCATCAAACCGATGAGACATACAACCAAGGCTATACTCCAAAATCGTATCCGTTTGGGATAACGATGTGTTTGCTCCATCTAGTTTCCCCTCACCTATAACACAATCGCCGCAACAAAGCCGTCCCCGACCGGGATAATGGTTGAAAGCAACCGCTTATCCGACGCGACGCGACGATTAAATGCATCCATATGTTTCACCCCGTTGGTGCGGGCAGGGTCTGGCACTTTGGCAACAAGACTACCATGTTGAAAGGCATTATGAGCCGTAATGAGGCCACCTGATCGCACATTCTCTATCGCCCACGTCAAGTAATCTTCATAACCCTCTTTGTCGGCGTCAATAAAAACCAAGTCAAATGAGCCTTTAAGAGAAGCCAGTGTTTTGCCAGCTTCGCCCACCAAAATGTCAATCTTATCACTGACACCGGTGGCTTTAAAATTGGCCCGGGCGATGTCAGCATGTTTTTGTTCCAATTCCAATGTAATGAGCTTGCCATCATCGGGGAGGCCCCGTGCAATCCATGTCGCGCTATAACCTGCGAGTGTTCCAATTTCAACCACGTGCTTGGCTTGTACCAACCGGGTCAAAAACATCAACATCCAGCCTTCTTCGGCTCGCAAATCAATTTGAGGGAGGCCCTGAGCCGCCGTTTTTTCACTAATTTGGCGCTGGGCATCGGTTTCATCAACGTACAAATCAACAATATATTGTGACAGGGCGTCTTGGATATCAGGTTCAAAGACCAAATGAGAACGTTGTGGCATGAGATTTTGGCTCCTCAGCTAATCCAATCGCGGTTGGCGACATCCCAATTACGATGGCGATAGGCACGTTTACATTCAATACAAACAAAGGCACTGTCCAGCCGCCGATCAGTCTTCCAACGGAAGCGAACCGTGGCAAGATGATGGGAGCAGGTTGGGCGATAACACACCGGGCAATAGTCACCTTTTTCAAAACCAGAATCAGTAAAAGCCCGCTGCTCTTCCGGGCGTGACTGGCACACATGGCAATAGGGAACGGACATTGGCTAAATTTCTCCTTTACAGCGCCCCGCATTATAGCATTTTTTGAACGCTTGAATACGCCTGACCCCTGCTTTGACCCTACGACTCCATAGTGACTACATATTGACTTGCTATCCCCCCTCCGCTACAATCGCCACGCCACAAAAGCAGTCAGGCAAACCATTTCAAAATCATTATGCCTGTCAAAAGAAGCATCTTAATTGGATACAACAGTACGGCTCTAAGCTGATCCACCTACCTCACCAAAAGAGGAATATCAGTGATAAGAGCTTTTGGTTGAGGAGTTCAACGAACATGAGTGAAGCAGTCGTCCTACAAGCAAATCCCCGTGAAGTCATTGGCAAACAGGTTAAACAACTGCGTGCCGTCGGTCAAATTCCCGGTGTCATCTATGGCCCCGGTCAAAATCCTGTCCATATTGAGATGGATTGGCCCCAACTGCGGGCCGTCCTCATTCAAGCAGGCGGGACTAATTTGGTTAACGTCAAGGTTCAAGACCAAACCTATACCACCCTTATTCGTGTGGTTGATCGCCATCCCGTCCGCCGTGACGTGCTGCATGTTGATTTTTATGCAGTGAATCTGAACGAGACCATCATCAGCAACATTGCGATTGAATTGATTAATGTTGAAACCACCCAAATACGCCTGCGCGGGCAAGTGGTTCAAGAAGCCCCCACCATCGAAGTCGAATCTCTCCCCGGTGATATTCCTAATAAAGTGGTGGTGGACGTGTCGGTGCTTAAGGCCGTTGGCGCAATGATCCACGTTTCGGATTTGCCAGCCCTCGAAAAAGCCACCTATGTGAGCGACCCCCACATGGTCATTGTCCGCTCGGTCTATGAGACGGGCGATACTGGAGCTGAAGAAACGGTTACGACCGACGCTGGCCCAGCCGAACCAGAACGCATTACCCGCAAGAAGGAAGATTTCGACGAAGAATAAATTCGTCGCAAGCAACCTGTTCTCGCGGCCCCATGCAATTTGCAAAATCCCGGACTGTCAGCAATGGCAGTCCGTTTGGTTTCTGTCGCCAAGCGGTCAGGCATCTCGCTGCTCAAGGGGTACAATAGGCAGACACTAACTTGATTAACCAATTTTCAGTTGAGGATTATGGATAGGCTAGACGGCGTTACTTTCTTCCAATTTACAAATGAAATTCTCTCCACCGCCATTGTGATTATTACGGCTTCAATGTTGTTATATAACATCACGCGCAATGTGGGAGATCGCGTTACCCGTGCCTCGAGTATTTTGCTTGGGTGTGTCACGATTTCGTATATCGGGGACGTGTTCATCGCGCTAGAACCCACAAGGCCGCAAGCTCTCGAAAATTGGTTCCGTTTCCAATGGATTGGGCTGGCAATGATTCCTGCCGCCATGTTCCATCTTTCCGATGCGTTGCTTGCTACGACCGGATTGGTTTCACGCGGTCGCCGCCGCCGAGCTGCCCGATTGCTCTATATGGTGGGGGCTGTTTTTGTCTTGGCCTCGCTTTTTACCGATGGCATCGTCAAGGAATTAGTCAAGAGACCCGCATGGCATATGAAACCGGGGAGTTTTTTCCCGATTTATGTGGCCTATTTTTTGGTCGCAGTTGGTTTTGCCTTATTTAATGTCGTTCGTGCCCGCCGCCGTTGCCTCACCACCCATACGCGCCGTCGCATGACCTATCTCTTGGCTGTTTTTACCACACCCGCGTGGGGGTTATTCCCCTATTCGCTAGTGCTATCGCTGTTTCTGGATGACGTGGGAACGCTCTCAAATGTCTGGATATGGGTGGTTTTTAATATTGCGAATGTGGCGGTCTTAGCGATGCTGGCCTTTATGGCCTATCCGCTATCGTTTTTTGGGGCCCAGCAACCTGACCGGGTGGTCAAAGCCGAATTGCTTCAATTTATGCTGCGTGGGCCGGTGACTGGAACGGTCGTATTGGCGGCTATTCAGACCTTTGCTGAGGCCAGCAATGTGTTGGGTATACAGGGGCAGCAATTCATTTCGTTTGCCGCTGTCACAGTGGTGCTGTGTATGCAGTGGATGTTCACTTTGGTCATGCCACGCTTGGAAGGCTGGTTGGTCTACACCAATGACCAAGAGCAAGCCCGCCGATTGCGAACCATCAGCGAACGATTGTTGACCCGCGCTGATGCCGCCCAACTACAAGAAGCCATCCTTGCGGCTGTCTGCGACCAGCTACGTGTTCCAACGGCCTTCATCGCTTCCATTAACGATTGGGGGGCGCGTCTTGAACAGATAGTGGGGCGCATTCCCGAAGAAGATCGCGTTGCAACGGAAGAAGTTCTGACCAATGGTTTTTCCAACGGCAATGGTCATAGTATATTGCCCGATGGACTCAAACGTTCTGGTAAATATTTTAGCTGGCGTTCGTTTTGGCTTATCCCGCTGCATAGCGACAAAAGTGAAGCAAGTGGGCTTATCGGTATTATGGGTATTTGGGGGCGGGCGGCTGAACCCAATTTGAACGCTGAGGAAGAAGACACCCTAAACTCATTGGTGCAGCGGTCAATCCAAGTGTTGATGGATGAGCGGTTGCAAGGGCGTGTTTTTTCAACGCTTGGCGAACTTATCCCAACCAGCAGCGCGCCCCGTCAGATAACAGGGGTCAACACCTTTGGTCAGGTGTCCATCAACCCTGAAAAGAACGAGACCCAGAAAAACAGCCTCACGGTTGTTGATAGCCCAGAGTTTACCGACTTAGTGCGCGACGCCCTGCGTGACTATTGGGGTGGACCAAAATTAGCCGAAAGCAAATTATTAGAACTTGGCATTGTGGATCATGCGGCCAAAACCGATGGCAACCGTGTCCATGCTCTGCGGCGGGTGTTGGTAGATGCAATTGAACGATTACGCCCCGAAGGCCAGCAGAACTTAACCAAAGCCGAATGGATTTTATACAATATCCTCGAAATGCGTTTCATTCAGGGGCGGCGCGTGCGAGATGTGGCTCTGCGCCTCGCCATGAGCAATGCTGATTTTTATCGTAAGCAGCGTGTCGCTATTGAAGAAGTTGCCCGTATCATCGCCGAAACCGAGCAACAGCTTCTGGAAACAACACAAGGCCGTCATCAAGCCGATTCTAACGATTCCACCCTCATTCCCGCCGACGCCTAACCTTTTTCTAACTTGTGAGTCGTACTTGCGTTGATTGTTAATATTATGGTAGAGTGAGAAAAAAGTTTGTATGTACTTTCTAGTGACCCAATCATCGCCTGCCTATAAGGGGTTATGGAATGTCGGAAAAAATTCTGGTGATAGACGACGAAGAAACCACCGTCCAACTAATTAGTATTTTGTTGGAGCGTCGGGGGTATGAAGTAATCAAGGCTTATCGGGCAGAAGATGGCTTGCGCAAAGCCTATCGTAACCACCCCGATTTGGTCTTGTTGGATATTATGATGCCGAATATGGATGGGTGGGAAGTTTGTCGGCGTTTGCGTGAGCTTTCGGACGTGCCGATTATCTTTCTAACCGCCCGCAGCGAGATCAAAGATGTGGTCAAAGGTTTGGAAATGGGTGCCGATGATTACATCGTGAAACCCTATGATAACGATGAATTGGTCGCCCGTGTCAAAGCCCACCTACGTCGCACCCCAACCCCAACTGTTTCAGAAGAACTCGTCTTTGATGGCGGCAATTTCCGTATCAATTTCCTGAACCGCGAGGTCAAAGTCAACGAAAAATTAGTTCACCTAACTCCCAAAGAATTCAAACTCTTGGGCGTTTTGGTACGCAACGCAGGCCGTGTCATTTCGCGCACAGATTTGGTCAAGGAGGCATGGGGGCCAGAGTATGCCGATGCCACCGACAGCCTGAAATTGTATATCCATTATCTGCGCCAAAAAATTGAGCCTGATGCGATGAATCCTATTTATATTCTCACGTCGCGTGGGGTAGGTTATCGCTTCGCCAACCGCTAATCGGGGCATTTTGCTAGAAACCACGAACAGAGTAGGATTATGACATTCTACTCTGTTTTTTATGCTAGTTGTCACCATCCTCTCGTTCTAAAATTCACATATTTGACAAGTTAAAAAATCGTGCCTATTATATATATAAGTTTGGGAGCGCTCCCACAATTTTTACTCAGTTAGGGAGTCGCATTTAACTAATTTTTCTTGGCGCATTTTATTATGACCACTGATTTTGACAACGGATTCAACGATTTAAGCCTAGAGGACATAGCACGCCTCAGTGGTGTTTCCCGTTCAACCGTTTCAAGGGTTGTGAATCAACATCCCAACGTCAGTGATACCACTCGTCGCAAAGTGATGGAAATTATCACACGCTATAATTTCAAACCCCATCCTGCGGCCCGCGCCCTAGCCTCCCAACGATCCAAGATCATTGGTATTTTGATCCCACATATCGTCAGTGATTTGTTTACTGACCCCTTCTTTTCCATCTTGTTGCAAGGCATCACCACGGCGGCCAATTCGCTCAATTACAGTCCAATTTTGTGGCTGACCAGCGCCAATGTGGATGAAAGCGCCTTCTATGATCAGGTGTTCAATGATCGCCTTGCCGATGGCATGATTGTGGCATCCGCAACTGTCAATGCAACATTTCTTGAACGGCTTGACCAAAGAAGCAAACCTTACATCATCATTGGTCGCCCGTTCACTGCCCATGAAAAAACCAGTTATGTGGACTCGGAAAATGAGCAAGGCGCTCGTATGCTGGTGGAACACCTCATCCTCAGCGGACGCCGCCGCATTGGTATGATTACAGGACGATCTGGTCTCACCTCTAGTCATGACCGCTTGCAGGGGTACATCAGCGCCTTGCAACATGCCGACATCCCCATAGACATGCGCCTTATCACACCCGCTAGCGACTATACTGATGCCAGTGGCTATTCCGGGATGAAACTGTTATTGCAACATCGAGTGGATGCCGTTTTTGCTGCTAATGATGTAATGGCGGTAAGTGCCATGCGGGCCATCAAAGAAGCAGGCCTGCGCATTCCAGAGGATATTGCAATCGGTGGGTTTGACGATATGGGCCTTGCTCATAGCAGTGAACCCCCTTTGACCACTATTCACCAGCCAATTTCCCACCTCGGAGACTCGGCGGTACGTGGGCTCATTGACCTCTTAGAGGGCAAGGTAGAACCACCTTTCCAACAGATGCTCCCGGTGAAATTAATCGTTCGTCAATCGACCTAACATTTTTAGGCGATGTTGGGAGCGCTCCCAACTTGAGATTAAGAAAGTCCAAAGGAGGAAAAATCGCAAGTTAAAAGATGAAACCCAACCAGTTCGTTTTGTTCGTAAAAATATCGCTAGAGCCTATAAGGAGCTAACAGTCATGTCCAAGTTTTTGAAGAGGGGACTCCCCGTATTAGTAATTGTTGCGCTATTGGTTGTTGCTTTACTGCCCAGCCAGAACGCCAAGCCTGCTAAAGCCCAAGACCCAGTGACCATTCGCATTTTCGTCGGCGTTGGGACTGGCTATCTGCCAGAACAACAGGCCGCGCAGGTTGCCTTGGCTGATGCATGGAATGCTGCCCACGAAGATATCAAGATCGAATTTGAATTCCATGACAACGAAACCGCCCGTGACGAACTGCTCACGCAGGTCTCCGGTGGTGATGCTCCCGCTATCGTTGGGCCAGCCGGTGTCCGTACCGTGTTTGAAGTCAGCGACCTGTGGGCCGACATTTCCTCCTACATTGAGCGCGATGCCGACGAACTGAATCTGGACGACTTTGACGCCAGCAGCTTTGGTCTGTATCAACTGGGCGAACGCCAAGTGGCTATCCCCTTGGGTGTGTATCCCTCCTTCATTTATGTCAACGAATCCCTGTTCGCTGACGCCGAAGTTGAACTGCCCTCCACCGAATATGGTGCGTGGACCTATGAAGACCTGAAAGCCGCCGCAATTGCCGTGACTCAGGACGCCAATGGTGTCTATAACGGTGAAGACGGCTTTGATCCAGCCAATATCGAAGTTTATGGTTACTTCCCCTTCTGGACGAACTTCCGCGCCAGCACCATCGGCTTTAGCCCAGACAGCGCGGGTGTGCTCGTTGGTGATGATGGCACCGTGACCGCATCCTTCAATCAGGACGCTTTCCGTGAAGCCGTCAAGTTCTTCCATGATGGTATCTTTGTTGATCATTTCATCCCCAGCGCTGACGTTGAAGGCGCGATTGGCGAAGGTGTGACCAACCCCTTCACCTCCAACCGTATTGCGATGGGCCGCAGCCACACATGGCTGTTCGGTGGCATCAAGTCCGCTATGGACGATGGCAATTTCACCTCTGATTGGAACGTCTATCCTGTTCCAACCGCCCCCAATGGCAAGATTACGGCTGCCGTTCACGCCGACACCTTCGCCATTATGGACAGCTTTGAAAACAAAGACGCTGCTTGGGAAGTTCTGAAGTGGCTAACCGCTCCTGAACAGGCCCTTGCTCTGTGCCAAGTTTACGGTTGTATGCCCGCTCGTTTGTCTGTCCGCAGCGACTGGGAATCCTACTGGCTAGAAGCCTTCCCCTTCCTGAACCTCGACGTGGTCTACGGTGCGTTGGAATATCTTGACGCCCCCAATCACGAAGGGTTCATGCCCAATTACGCCAAGTCTTGGGACGCTCTGGAAGCCTTCTGGCAGGAAGTTCGCTCCAACCCCGATCTCGACGTAGACGCTGGTTTGGATGAGTTGAACGCCCAAGTACAAGCCCTCTTCGACGAAGCGGCTGCTCAATAAGTTTATTACCTCCTCTCACTCTGACTCCTTCTCCGGTTTATACTGGAGGAGGAGTCAACTCAAACACTGTTTAGGAGGAAAAAAGGATTTTCCAATGGCAACTGTTCAATCTGCCCCTACCACGCAACTACAGTCCACTACCGTAGAAAAAAGATTCCAAATTTCGCCTCGTCGTGCTCAAATTCTTTGGGGATATTTTTTCTTAATTCCTTGGATTATTGGCTTTCTACTGTTTTTACTAGGGCCAATGGTTGCATCACTGTATCTCTCGATGACCGATTACAATATCCAGCGGCCCGGTGAGACTAAATTTATTGGCACGGATAACTATGAGAAGATTTTCTCATTGCAGGTCATTCGGTCTGAAAGTACCGACGTGACCTTCAAACAAGGTTATAGTGAAGCCTTTCGGATTGGCCCATTGCACTTCGGCTCACGTGACTATCAAGTTTGGAAAGCCATCCAAGTCACCTTAACTTTCGCAGTGGTCTCACTGCCTATCAATCTCTCACTAGCATTGTTTTTTGCCTTACTCACTAACACTAAAGTGCCGGGGGTTAGGCTATTCCGCACCATTTACTATCTCCCTAGCGTTATCCCCGCCGTCGTTGCTGCCACTGTATTTCAACAATTTTTACGTGGGCAAGATGGCTGGTTGAATGTTTACCTCTTACACCCGTTAGGACTGGGTAATCCAGAGTGGTTGCAGCAAACAAATCTTGCCATTCCAGCTCTAGCGATTATTGGGACGTGGGGGGTTGGGACAACTATGCTGATGTTCCTTGCAGGTTTACAAAACGTCCCTACTGAGCTATATGAAGCCGCCGAAGTAGACGGGGCCAACTACTGGTCACGTTTCCGTAATGTCACCTTGCCCATGATCTCACCAGTCATTCTTTATAATCTTGTGATTGGCTTGATTGGAACATTCCAATATTTCGTGGTGGCCTATATCTTGACCCCACGTGGCGCAGGTGGTAACGGCCTTTCCATGTATTTCTATAATCTCCATCTCTATCGTGAAGCCTATGTGTTTTTTGAAATGGGTTATGCCTCCGCATTGGCTTGGATTTTGTTCATCGTGGTCTTGATTGTCACGATCTTGGTTTTCCGCAGCTCAAGTCGCTGGGTCTTTTACGCGGGAGGTAAATAGCGATGGAACGTCTACGCGGGTTTTTAAGTAACGATAACGTAAACCAACGCGGCTACCTTAAACGCGAAGTTTATCAAGTGCTTGGCGCAGGTACGCTGCTGATGATTATGGTTGGGGTAGCAATTGTCTATCTCAGTCCACTTGTTTATATGGGCAGCACAGCCCTTAAAACCGAGGGGCAATTGTCTGATCCTGACGATCCAATTGTTCCGATGTCACCCGAAACCTATCACTATGTAAGTCCCGACGTTGAAACTTTCCGCTATACCTATCGCCATTCGCAGATGCTCGATTATCAGGGTCAGCAACTGCCCGTCTATGATGTCATTCAACAAGGCAAGATTTTAAAATATGCCCTATTGGAAACACGCGATAACGTGAGCGTATTTATTGACAGCGAAAACCCTGATGCGGCCCCAATTGAACTGGAAATCGCCACCGAAGACCTTAAGCCTTCCCTTGTCAATGAACGGCTTGAAGTCAACTTATATAACGTGTCCTATGAAGATGTAAAAGGTAAATTTGGGTTAGTCGAGGAATTAGAGGGCAACCGAACCTTGTGGATGAATCCTGAAGCAGTCAATGATCCACCTTTTGAACTGCCGATTGCCGCTTCGGATGCCGACATTGCCCGTAACACCCAAGACCTAATCATGTATAAAGTGCCAATTGATGGTGAGACCCGTGAATTGGCTTTGCTGGAAACTGGCCGACGCGGTGCTAAGTTCCTTGATCCCAAAAACCCGGATGCCGAGCCTTTGGAATTGGACGTACGGGTACGCGGGTTAGAAAAAGTGTGGAAATTGGATCCACACCCGGAAAACTTCACCGATGCAATGGATGCCATTGACTATGTCAAGCTGTTCGGCAATACCCTGTTTATCGCAGCAGTCAGCGGCTTGGGCGCAATGGTGTCAGCAACGTTGGTAGCCTATGGGTTTACCCGTTTCAACATTCCCTACGCCAACATCCTGTTTCTCATTTTGCTGTCGACCATTGTCTTGCCACCACAGGTTACCCAAATCCCAACCTATATTGTGTACAACAAAATTGGCTGGATTGGGACATTCTTCCCACTCATCGTGCCCCATTTCTTCTCCAACGCCTACAACGTCTTTTTGCTACGGCAATATATGATGGGTATCCCGTTGGATATGGATGAGGCAGCTCGTGTGGATGGTGCTAATCCTTTCCAGATTCTGTGGTATGTGATTATTCCTGCGGCGCGTCCGGCTCTTGTGGCCGTCTACTTGTTCCACTTCTTGTTCTCGTGGAATGACTTCCAACAACCCTTGATCTATTTGGGGGGTGGCTCAGGGAACACCGTATTGGCTGTCGGCTTGGCAAACTTCACCCGCATCTACTCATCCCAGCAAAACCTCATGATGGCGGCTGGTATATTGACCATGCTGGTTCCATTAGCCGTGTTCTTCTTCGCCCAACGTATCTTCATGCAAGGTGTGGTGATTACAGGGGTCGAGAAATAATGAAACGTTTCATAGCGATCTTTCTATTCATTTGTTTAGTCACTGGGAGTGTCAGTTGGGCGCAAGATGGGGGGGGTACTCCCCTCGCGCCTGCTGAGATTCCCGGTGAGGCGATTTACATTCCCTTCCCGGTTGCCATCACGCTCGATGGTGACCTAGCGGATTGGGCGGGTGTGCCCGTGTCAGTGGTAGATCGTGGCCCCAGCCCCTCAACTAATCCTGCCGAAAACGGGTCATTCACCGTAGCAGCGGCAGCAGATACTGAAAATCTGTATATCGCGATGACCATGCCCGACCAAAATATCATCACCGGTCAACATGGCACTGATTTTTGGAATGAGGATTCGCTCGAATTTTATCTGAATCTCTCGGGCGAGCTAAACACTCACAGCTACAGCGACACCATCTACCAAGTCAACATCAACGCGGGGGACATTGGCAACACCGATCCCACTGCGATTACTGTGACCGGGGTCAATGGTTCCAAGCTACCCGTCCAAGCCTTCGTTTTTAAGACCGACGATGGCTGGGGTTTTGAAACCCAAGTGCCATTGACTGGTCTTATTACCCCGGCACATGGCCTAGAAATCGGTTTTCAGGCCCATGCCAACGGCGCAAGCTCGGCTGACCGTGACGTGAAATTGATTTGGTCAAATGCCGATAAAGGCGACTCATCATATCAAAATCCCAGTGTATTTGGGCGCGGTATCTTTTTTGAGGTTGGCAGTACCGATATTCCCCTGCCCTCCATCCCAGAAGAATCGGCCAGCTTCCAAATGGATGATGTAGATTGGTCATCGCTGGTACGTGCCAGTTGGGAAGGCTACAAGCAAAATTACATCTTCTGTGGTGAAAACTGCGGCAGTAATATTGGATTGGTCTTCGATCCCAATATCGGCTATCAATCCGTGAGTGAGGGTATCGGTTATGGCATGTTGATGGCGGTGTTGATGAACGACCCGCTGACTTTCGATACCATCTATGATGCCGCCTATCAAATTATGCTTGATCCTACAACCGGCCTCTTGAATTGGCGTGTGGATAACACAGGCGCAATCACCGGCTTTACCTCCGCCACCGACGCCGAAGAAGACATCGCACTTGCGTTGATTTTTGCCCAAAAGCGTGTTGAGCGGGGCGAATGGACGCAGCACCCTGAACGAGCCTATGGCGACTACGCCAATCAATGGGTTGATGCTATTTATCAATATGAAGTCGCAGATGGGCGTTATCTGACCCCAGGCGACGATTGGGATGGTCAAGGGCAAGAAATCCTAAACCTGTCCTATTTCTCGCCGGCATGGTATCGCATTTTTGACGATTTTCAGGGGACAACCCGCTGGGAACCCGTCATCACCTACGGCTATCGTTCCCTCTACGTCACAGATGGTGCAAAATTGGGCCTTGCTCCCGACTGGTCAACCTCCGATGGTGCCCCAGCCTATGAATATTGCGACGCCACAGGCCGTGACCGTGAGGGCTGCAAATATGAAATGACTTACGATGCCATCCGCGTGCCATGGCGCATCGGGCTAGATTGCCTATGGTTTGGCGACTCCCGGGCTTGCGATTGGTCAGAACGGAGTGCTCGTTTCTTGAATGCACTACCACCCGAACAATTTGCCAGAATGTATGACATGAGCGGGGCCAGTGTCGTTGATTATCAAAACGAATTGATGGTTGCGATGTGGTTGGTGGCTGCCCATGCGGCCCAAGATACCGCCCTCGAAAATCGCTTGGGTGAGTTGTTATACGGCTTTGCAGGCAACGTGCTCGATTCCGGCCATTGGAGCGGTACATCTCAATATTATTTCGGCCAAAGTTTGGCATGGTTTGGGGCAGCGGTTGTTTCAAACGATTTCCGTAATCTATACGCTGCACCCTGATTTTTAGACTTTTATACCTACAGGAGCCATTATGGCATTTCCAAAAAATTTCCTGTGGGGTGCTGCAACAGCGAGTTATCAAATTGAAGGAGCCAGTCGCCAAGATGGTCGTGGCGAGTGTATCTGGACTCGTTTTTCGCACACTCCCGGTAAAGTTTTAAACGCGGACACAGGTGACGTCGCCACTGACCATTATCATCGCTATGTCGAGGATGTGGCGCTGATGAAAACGCTCGGTTTACAAGCCTATCGGTTCTCAATCTCGTGGCCGCGTGTCATTCCACATTGCACCGGGGCAAGCAACCCTGCCGGACTCGATTTTTATGATCGGCTGGTAGATGAGCTGCTCAAAGCGGGGATTGTACCAACGGCCACTCTATATCACTGGGATTTACCCCAAGCCTTGCAGAACCGGGGCGGTTGGTTGAACCGAGAAATTGTAGGCTGGTTTGCCGATTATACTGATCTGATGACCCGTCGTTTAGGGGATCGAGTCAAAAACTGGATCACCATCAACGAACCATTTGTGGCCGCGTTTGTCGGATATGCCTTTGGTGCTCATGCCCCCGGCTATTCTGATCCACGGGGTGGGTTACTCGCTTCGCATCATATGTTTTTAGCACATGCGGCCTCCATGGGGCTGATTCGCCAAAACGTTCCCAATGCAGTTGCGGGTATTACACTCAACCTCAGTTGGGTTGACCCAGCAACGCCGAGTGAGGCTGATATTCAAGCCGCCCGTCGGCATGATGGGTTTGTCAATCGGTGGTTCCTCGATCCCGTGTTTAAGGGCGAGTATCCCAGCGATATGCTTCAACTTTATGGCAGCATGCTGGACGACATTGATGTAACCGAAGTTAAGCAAGCCGCTGTGCCACAAGATTTCCTCGGCATCAATTATTACACCCGCAATGTGATTGAGAATGATGCTAATGGGCCATATCTCCAAACCCATGAGGTTAAACCACCTCATTCTAGTTATACCCAAATGGGGTGGGAGCTTTGCCCAGAGAGTCTGACCCAAATCTTGGTCAGGCTACATCAGGATTATGCACCTAAAGCCCTTTGGATTACTGAAAACGGCGCGGCCTATGTTGATCCATCACCTGAAAACGGCGTAGTAGCCGACCCGGAACGAACCGCCTATCTACAAAGTCATATTGCCGCTGTTGAAACTGCGATTCAGCAAGGGTCGCCTGTCACAGCCTATTTTGTGTGGAGTCTGCTCGATAACTTTGAATGGGCCTATGGTTATGATCGTCGCTTCGGAATTATTCACGTTGATTTTAAGACCCTGACACGCACCATGAAACAAAGTGCCCTGTGGTATCGAGATTTCATTGCGAAAAGCACGGGGAAATGAGGGAACCGGATGCGCTACGGCTATTTTGATGATCAAGCTCGTGAATATGTCATAACTCGACCCGATACCCCTTTGCCTTGGATTAATTATCTGGGCAATGAGGCCTATTTTGGAATTATCTCCAATACGGCAGGCGGCTATTCGTTTTATCGGGATGCCCGTCTGCGTCGTTTAACCCGCTATCGTTATAACAATGTGCCATTTGATACCGGTGGACGCTATCTCTATTTGCGTGACAATGCCTCTGGCGATTACTGGTCACCCTCATGGCAACCCACTCGCACACCTCTCGATGAATATGCCTGTCATCATGGTCTAGGTTATACCCGGATTGTTTCAACTAATCAGGGGATTGAGGCTTCGACGCGCTATTTTGTGCCATTGGGCGCGAACCTTGAAGTCTGGCAATTAACGCTGACCAATCATCGCACCACCCCGGCTGACCTTTCGGTGTTTTCGTCGGTCGAGTTCTGTCTGTGGGACGCCAACGACGATATGACCAACTTCCAGCGCAATTTCAATATTGGCGAGGTTGAGGTCGAGGGCAGCACGATCTACCACAAGACGGAATATCGCGAACGGCGTAACCACTTTGCCTATTTTGCCTGTTCCGAAGATTTAGCGGGTTTCGACACATGGCGTGACACCTTCCTAGGGGCCTATCGTAATTGGGATACCCCACTGGCAGTTGAACGTGGTGAGTCGTTTAACTCGATTGCGCATGGTTGGGCGCCCCTAGGGTCACATCATGTTAAAGTGACACTTGCCCCGTATGAAACCCATCAAATTATTTTTGTCTTGGGCTATCAAGAAAACCCCAAAGACCAAAAATTTGATGAGCAGGGGTTGATCAACAAAACGACTGTCCGCCCCATCATTCAAAATTATCTCAATCCGGTGCAAGTCGAACGAGCCTTTACCGATTTGCAACTCTATTGGGAAAAGACGGCGGGTGTTTTCCAAGTCAACACACCCGATATCCACACCAACCGCATGGTGAACGTTTGGAATGCCTATCAGTGCATGGTGACATTTAATATGTCCCGCTCAGCCTCCTTCTATGAATCGGGCATTGGGCGAGGCATGGGTTTCCGCGATTCCAACCAAGACCTGCTCGGCTTTGTACATATGGTTCCAGCCCGCGCTCGTGAACGCATCATTGATATCGCCTCGACCCAGCTTGATAATGGCGGAGCCTATCACCAATATCAACCTCTAACCAAACGGGGCAACGACGCGGTGGGGGGTAATTTCAATGATGACCCACTGTGGCTGATTTTAGGTGTCACGGCATATATCAAAGAAACAGGCGATTGGGACATCTTAGACCAACTTGTGCCCTATGATAATCACCCCGGTAGCGAAACACCTCTGCTTGAACACTTGCAGCGCAGTATCCAATATACGCTAGATCGTCTTGGCCCACATGAACTACCACTGATTGGACGGGCTGACTGGAACGACTGCCTGAATCTCAATACCTTCTCCGAAGAACCCGGTGAATCATTCCAAACCACCACCAATAAAGATGGCAAGGTAGCTGAATCAGTCTTTATAGCCGGGTTGTTCATCCTTGCCGCCCAAGAAATGATCGAAATTGCTCAACGGCGTGGGATGGAATCGGATGTGAAGTGCTATGCCGAAGCCGCTGCCAAAATGGAAACCACCATTTATGAGCATGGCTGGGATGGTAACTGGTTCTTGCGTGCCTATGACCATTTTGGGGACAAAATTGGCTCGACCGAATGTGCCGAAGGGCAAATCTTCATTGAGCCGCAAGGGATGTGTATCATGGCTGGGGTGGGGCTGCAAAATGGCTTAGCCCGCCAAGCCCTTGATGCCGTCGAAACCCATTTAGCAACCCCACACGGAATTGTTTTACAACAACCACCATACTCGCGCTACTATGTCCAATTGGGGGAGATTTCATCCTATCCCCCCGGTTACAAAGAAAATGCGGGGATTTTCTGCCACACCAACCCTTGGATCATGATTGCCGAGGCGATGGCAGGCGATGGCAACCGTGCCTTTGGCTATTACAGCCGCATCAATCCAGCCGCGCGTGAAGAAATTAGCGATGTTCACCGCTGTGAACCCTATGTCTATGCCCAAATGATTGCGGGTAAAGATGCCCCTACGCACGGTGAAGCCAAGAATTCATGGCTGAGCGGGACAGCAGCGTGGAATTATGTCGCTATCTCCCAATGGATTTTGGGCATCCGGCCCACTTATGAAGGACTCCAAGTTGCCCCCGTCATCCCGGATGACTGGCAGGGCTTTGAAGCCACCCGGCATTATCGCGGTGTAGCTCACCATATTGTGGTCGAGCGCGTCGGGCCGGGTAATCAATTGCAGCTTTCCGTTGAAGGCCAACCGTTTGAGGGAACAGTTGTCCCCTTCAATTCAGAACGTACCGAGGTACATGTCAAGGTGACCGTCGGCGCGTAAGACCTCCCAAATATCTCCTAATCTCCTAGCTTTAGCCCCCAACTCGATTCAAGTTGGGGGTCTTTTTTTCAGTAGCCCCAACACACTCCACCCTAAGACGGAGCAAAAACCCTCCGATGGGATGAACATGAAACAGGGGAAATGAGGGAACATATCCTGCAAGGCTACCGTCCAATAGATAAATCGGATGGTTATATGCTTCACAGGAGGCAACATTTTATGAAATTTTCCAATCGGGTCATGTCTATGACCTTGATGTTTATTCTGGCGTTGGCAGCCCTCGTGCCAATTTCTTCTGCACATGCTAACCCCCTTCGCCAAACCGATTTTCATGACCTCGTTGCCGTCTACGCTCCCGGGGGTATTGTCTCACCTGACGCCAGCAAAATCGCTGGGCGGTTCGTCCCTTCAGAATTTCTTGATGGCTATAATGCTCTTATGGAACGCGAAGGTGGGGTTAGTGGGGTGACCTATGCCTACAATATCAGCGTCTATGATATTGCCACAGGCGAAAGTACCACCATTGCAGGCCAACCTGTTGACGCCTCCTATTTTGTAAAAGGCCAAGAGGATCGTTATTTTGTACGCTCCAACCCTACATGGTCACCCGATGGTACGCAGCTTGCATGGACGGTCAACGAAAATGCTTCTGTCTATAGTGGCTCGTTCCAATTGGTTATTTATGACCTTGCCTCTGCTACGGAAACAATTGTCGCAAGTGGTCTAGCCCAAAACGGGATGATCGAAGTGGTTGGTCCTGATCTCATATGGACAGCGGCAGGCCTATCCGTTCTCTATAACAACGACATCCAATATCAAATTGTCACCTACCAGCCCGATGGTCAAATCATTTCAACCGTTGATTTGCCTGAGCCGATGCAGCAATTTTTGCCCGTCATCGTGGGCAATGGCCCCCAAATTGCCATGAAAACCTTCGATCAAGTGTGGCTGTTGGCCGATTTCCAAACAGGTGACATTTCTGAGGCAAACGGCGTACCGGAATTATTTAGCCCCTCGTCAGATTTCCAAACCATGAGTGTTTTCCAGCAAATTCGCGTGGATAATATCGCTCAAACTTATGTTGGCTATCCCGATGGCAGCAGTGCGCCAATAAACACAGTTGATCTGCCGACTATTTCGCCCAATGGTGCAAGTATTGCCTATCGTTTAAATGGCAAAGTAGTCATTCAAACTGCCGATTCTATTACCGAAGTTGACGATCCCGCCCTAGCCTCCGGCCAATTGATTTGGGGGCCGCAAGCATGGCGCCTACGTGAAGGGGCCAACAATGGCTTTGCCACGATGTCACCCGCAACCCAAGCCGACATGACCCATGCGCCCCTTGTCATGACAATTGGACGGGATGTGTGGGTTTGGCACAATGGGGACACTGCCCCAACCCGAATCACAACCAGTGGCGATAACAGTCCCGCTGTCATTTCGCCCGATGGCACTAAAGCTATTTTCCGTACCACTACCGGTCAATTTGCGGGTGGTTTTTCCACCTATCGTGATATTTGGCTGCTCGACCTGACCAACAATGAAATTCGCCCTTTAATCGAAGGTGATGTTACATCCCCCGGCAACGATATTGTGCGCCTTTCACCCACATGGTCACCCGATGGCACCCAAGTAGCGTGGTTGGAAATGACCGACCCCGGTTTTGAGCACCACTTGGTCATCTATAATCTGAATGACGGCACATTTACCGTTGTCCCCTCGGATTTGTCCTATCCCAATGATGTCTTCTCGGCGTGGGCCGTCTGGGGTAATTCTGGCATTGCAGTTGTCTATACCATCCTCAATTATGAGGTTGAGGCGCGGGTGTATGCTCCCGATGGCAGCTTAATTCTCAACACCAATTTAGGCGACATTGGCACACCCTATAATGTCATTTGGGTGAATGATGCAGGGCAGGATAAAGTTGCGCTCTTTAGTAGTGGTGTGGATACCGAGGGGCTGCTGTTGATTGATCCCAAAACTGGTGAAACATCCTCAGCCACCACTGTAGAAATGATGAGCCCTGTCGCTACCGAAGCCGCTTTTACCGCCTTTAACGATGACCGGGGCAATTGGCAAGTCGCTAATGCAGACGGCCAGCAAATTGACGAACTAGGCTTCGCTCAATCCTCATCCCTTAACATGATTTCAATTGCACCCGATGGTCATTCATTTGCCTATAGCCGCTATGGCAAGGTCATTGTGTGGCACAACGGCGCGGCCATGATTGTTCCGCCTACAGGGGCGGAATCTTCTGGTGAACAACCGTTTGTAGGGTGGGGTTACGCAACCTATCGCACCCGTCCGGCCCAATAGGGTAATTTAAAAGGGCAGATGGTGATAGTCTGCCCTTTTATCCATCCTATATTTTGATTTTTATGAAGTAGTGGCCGGGGTTGATTCCTCACTGGCAAGTTCAATGGTGCTGAGACTAATCACTTGCAAAGCTGGAAACATCTTCTTAATTACGGCTTTCTTGTCATCGGCAGATAAGGCTGGTGCGGATTGCGCCAACATATCATTTGCCAATTGGAGCAAAGTACGGGCCAGTTCTTGACGTTGACGTTTGGCTTCCGATTCGCCCCCCGGCGCCTCCATTTCAGATTCGCTTAGTTTCTCAACCTTGCGAAAAACACTCAGCGATTTAGCTTGTTGTTTGCGCCATGGCAATATAACCGCTTTCACAAGGTTAATTGCATCGGGGACGCCATCAATAGCCACCCGAATATGGGAATGTTGCACACTGGCACTGATGGTATTGATATGAATTTCGGAATGGGAGCGCTCCGACGCCTCATCCACCACAAATTGCAGTTGGGAAATCGCGTTCAGATAAGGCCCTATCGTCGAAACCAAGTAATCGGGGGTTAATTTACTGGTGGTCTCCTCTCCATCTTCCGTCTCAATTAGGAAAATGGTTTGCTCGTTATAGACCGCCGAATTGAAATAGGCATAAACCGTCAATTGGCCTAAACGAATTTGATCACCATTCCGTAGCACATAGGCCTTAAAGGGGGTCAGTTTATTTTCATTCAACCAAGTACCGTTGGTACTGGCGAGGTCTTCAATGGTATAGCGTTTATTGATAAAACTGATAAGGGCGTGTTGACGAGAAACCCCTAGTAAATGAGCACCATAATTGTTGAGGTCTACGGTCGGGGGACGCTCACCGGGGATATGTCGGCCCAAAATAGTTTTGCCCCGACCCTTCACCAATAATGGCTCACTTTCACCCATCACAAACAAGGCTATCGCATCACGGTGCGTTCGTGTCAGTTGGGCTGCATGTTCAATCCGGGCCAAGCGTGCCGGTTGGTCAGGAACGGGTACAGTTGTAACTTCATCACCCTTAAGGCTTTTGGTCACTCCACGCGGTGCGCCTGTCGGCAATGGGCGTTTACATTGAATACACTGCGTTTCCTCAGTCGAATTTTCATATCCGCAACTAGGACACACAATCACATCTTTTTGCATAAGTTAAATTTCCATCCACTAGGCGCACTGCCCCTTCCATTCGCAGTACGCACGAGTCTAAAAAAGAGATAAAAAATCGGTCAACAACTATTAACTAGAAATTCAATTTTCACTGCACCAGATAAGGATTCACCATAGAAATCATTAGAAAATTCTAGATTTTTTTGGCTTGGACGACTAATCTTTTTTGGTAAGTGTTCGATATAAAATCATAACCAGCGCAAGTAATCATAGTTAGTAGTTTATCAGTCGAGTCTGCAATAACACTCAAATTATAGGTATCTGTTTCAAAAACTTCGGTCACAGTATACCTAATCTCGCGCGCTCCAACATACAAAATTACTATATCACCCGATGTCAGTTTATCCAATTTTTTAAACACCCCCGGAGCGCCATCACGTAATTCCACATGCCCGACCAATACAACATGGTGCTCACTGCCCGGTCTGGCTGTTCCTTGCAAATAGCCTACCTTTTGGCCCAAATTTGACACATCCCAGCCCATCTCATCAGATAGATAAACTTCGGTAATGTCTGCATAAACTTGCGCCGCTGGGATCAGCAAAATAGGGAATTCAGAATGAGTGGGTGTCTGTAAATCTATACGTAACGGGGTATTGGTTGGGTTGCTTGGTTGGGGTGCGGACAATGTAAACCGCCATAGTGTAAAAATGCCCCCAAATAGAATCCCCACTATTACCACCACTACACCACAAGCAATCTGATTTTGGGGCTGTCTCCTCGGCCTCATGATGTTGACCAATGCTAAATTCCTTTAACTCTGATTATACGCTAGGTTTCTGACGATAGCCTTACAATCTGCTAACAAATCATCGAAGTTCGTTCAAGCTCTACATTGTCGAAATGACCGCTTGGATTTACTATTAAACATCTTTGTGCCGTGTTAATCGAATTAGCAGGAGTTTGGAACGGCGATGCGTGTACCTGTCTCATGGCTGCGTGATTTTGTAGACATCCCATCCGACGTGTCAGTGGAATATCTGGCCGAGCGTTTGACTTTAGCGGGCTTGGAAGTAAAAGGCATTGAATATCAGGGCATTCCCCAAAGTGCCGAGCGCTATGGCGTGCCTCCAAGTGACCATTTGGCATGGAATCGGGAAAAAATCCTATTGGGTTACATTTATGAAGTAACCGCCCACCCCAATGCCGATAAATTAGTGTTGGCCCAAGTGGATTATGGTGGCGCTCAACGTGAAGTCGTGGTGACGGGCGCGCCCAATTTGTTTCCTTACAAAGATCAAGGTCAACTAAACCCACCCTTGCTAACTCCCTTTGCCCTTGAAGGTGCTGAAGTCATTGATGGGCACGGCGACGGCGTGCAGCGCATGATTCTTAAAGAAAAATCCTTGCGGGGCATTCCCAATCGCTGCATGGTCTGTTCCGAAATGGAACTAGGTATTTCTGGCGAACATGATGGCATCATGCTGCTGGAATATGCAACCTACAGCCGTTTTGCTCCCGGTACACCCTTTGTGGATGTGATGGGTGATGCCATCCTAGAAATTGATATTCTGCCCAATATTGCCCGCACCATGAGCATGTTAGGTGTAGCGCGGGAAGTCGCCGCTCTATTGGATGTGCCGTTCCACGAGCCTGATTACACCCTACCCTCTGTTAAAGGGGAACCCGTCGAAAAAGCGATTGCGATTGAAATTACCAATCCCGAATTAAATCCACGCTTTACAGCCGCCTTGCTGCGTAATATCACGATCAAGCCTTCCCCGGCATGGATGCAGCACCGCCTCAAATTGGTGGGTCAACGCCCCATCAATAACGTGGTGGATGTCAGCAATTATGTCATGTTTGAAATTGGGCAACCAACCCACGCCTTCGACTATGATATTTTGGCGCGACGGGCCAAGGGTCAACGCCCAACCATCATTACGCGCCTGCCCCATGAAGGTGAAGAACTAACCACGCTCGATGACAAACATCACAAACTCGCCCCGCACAATTTGTTGGTGGCGGATACAGCCGGGTCATTGAGTTTGGCAGGTGTGATGGGTGGTCTCGAATCCGAAGTGCAAGGCGTGGATGAGGAAAAAGGCTTCCCCGGCTCACAAAATATCTTATTCGAAGCAGCGGCTTGGAATTTTATCAATATCCGCAAGACCCAAAGCAACTTGAAAGTTTATAGTGAGGCTGGGGCACGTTTCTCACGCGGGGTTCACCCGGCGATGGCGATGCGAGGCCTGATTCGCGGCATTCAATTGATGGTCGAGGTCGCGGGTGCCGAACTTGCCCCCGGCATTGTGGACAATTATCCTGCGCCACCCGAAACCGTCACGGTCGAATTACCCATGCCCGATGTAGAACGTCTTTTGGGCTTCCCCGTCCCAATAGCTGAAGCGGCTTCCCTACTACGCCGCCTTCAATTTACCGTGCAAGAAAAGGGCGACACCTTAATCGTCACTGTACCTGACCACCGTATGGATATTGCTTCCGGGGTGATCGGTCGCTCTGATTTGACGGAAGAAATTGCCCGCATTTTCGGCTATGATCGCATCCCCAATACGATTATGTTTGATGAGCTACCTCCCCAACGCGGCAATCCCGCCCTAGATTTGGAAGACCGGGTACGCGATTTGTTGGCCCAAGCGGGCCTGCGTGAGGTGATTAATTATCGCTTCACGACCCCCGAACATGAATCACTCCTGACCCCCGTCGGGGCAACTCAATCATGGCCTAAGCGGGACTATGTAGAAATCGCCAACCCGATTAGCATGGAACGTACCGCCTTGCGCCAAACCTTGCTAACAGCCTTGCTGGATAACGCCATCACCAACATTCACCATCACCCGCGCCAGCAATTATTCGAGATTGGCCCAGTTTTCTACGCCAAATCCACCGGCCTACCCGATGAATTTCGGCATCTAGGTCTATTGTTGGCTGGCCCGCGTGATGTCGCTGGTTGGATGGGTGGCGCTTCAACCGACAATGTCGATTTTTATGATTTGAAAGGTGTCCTCGAATCCTTATTAACCAATCTAAAAATCCCGACACGGTCAATTTCCTATGTGGCGACCGAACATGCCAGTTTCCACCCCGGACGCACCGCTTTGCTCAAGGTCAATGGCAAGGAAGTGGGGATATTTGGCGAAGTCCACCCACTGGTACGTGAGGCGTTTGGCTTGGGCATGGACTTGAAGAAACCCGTTTTGGCGGCTGAACTTGACCTTGATATGCTGTTGTCCTTCGTCCCCGAAGATCACACCGTTCAATCACTCCCCCAATTGCCCCCAGCCTATCGGGATATTGCGGTGGTCGTGGCCGAAAGCGCCCAAGCAGCGGATTTGGAAAACATCATCTGGCAGTCAGGCGGCAAGGTGCTAAAAGAGGTTAAGTTGTTTGATGTCTATCGCGGTCAACCCATCCCGGATGGTCAAAAGTCATTGGCCTATGCGCTAACTTTCCAAACCGATTCGCAGACTTTGACCGATAAAGCCATCAACGGCATCCAACAGCAGATTATCCGTGCCCTTGAAAAAGCCGGAGCCAAACTGCGCGCCTAAATTTCAATAGATGGCCCTAAATGAGTGGTAGGATAAACTTCCTACCACTTTTTATTTGCTATAATGTGGGTTGGCATATCAGCTATAAATTCAGCATAATTAATGGAATCGTAGATGGTAAGGATTTGGGTGCATGGCAGAACAGGCAGTTCCAACATTTGTGGATGAAGAGGCTTACGGGGTGATGGCCCCCGCCGCGCCCCCTCTCCCCAAACTTGATAAAGAGCGAGCCGAACATCGGCGGCGTTTATTTGCCCCTAATTTTGACCTCTATTTGTTATCGGTGGTTGGGGTGTTATGCGCCATTGGCTTACTAATGGTCTATTCTGCCAGTATTGATGCCTCATTTTTGGCGACCAAAGACGCCAGCACCACCTATTTTTTCCAGCGCCAACTGCGTAATTTTTTCATCGGCCTAGTCATTATGTATGTGCTGATGCGGTTAGATTATCGTATCTGGCGGCGTTTAAGCATCTGGTTGATGCTGGGCACAATTATGATGCTGGTGTTTGTGCTGCAATATGGGGATCGGCGTCTCGAGGCCCAACGTGCGCTGTTTCAAGGGTCATTCCAACCCGGTGAAGCCGCCAAGCTGATTGTGGTGATTTATATGGCGGCGTGGCTGGCCTCCAAACGCCATAAAATTCGCCAAGTTACCTATGGCATTATCCCTTTCAGTATTATGATTGGTGTGGTCGCATTTTTGGTCGTTTTGCAACCCGATCTCTCAACCGCTGCCAGTATTCTTGCCACTGCCGTGACCATGTTTTTCCTTGCCGGGGCAAGTTGGTCACAGATTATTATTGTGATGGGCAGTGCCACCGCCCTAGGAATTACGATTGCCCTCAAGCTCCCCTATGCCAATCAACGTATTGAAGCCCATCTACATGCGATCAACGACCTAACCCAAGCCAATGACCATGTGCAAGCCGCTATCGCCGCATTTTTGAACGGCGGGTTATTTGGCGTGGGTCTAGGGCAAGGCCGTCAAAAATTTGGAGCCCTCCCTTTCCCACACACCGATAGTGTATTCGCCGTCATTGGTGAAGAATTAGGCTTGGTCGGTTGCGCCGTGGTGATCGTGTTATATGTTATTCTGGTCTATCGTGGTTTTAACGTTGCTAAAAATGCCCGCGATAGTTTTGGGGCACTTTTGGCCGCAGGCATCACCTGCTGGTTGGTATACGACGCCCTACTGAATATCTCTGTTATGACGGCATTAGCTCCGCCAACCGGTGTGCCGCTACCCTTTATCAGCTTCGGTGGATCAAGTTTGGTCGCCGCAATGGCAAGTGTCGGATTGATGCTGTCCGTTTCGCGGGTGTCGGCCCAGCCCCAAGCGCCTGAACGTCGCCAAGTGCGCGAAGTTTTGGAAAAAGGCGCTCCCGAAGAAGTCACACCGGTGAAAAAAGCTGAAATCAAGCGCGAACTAAAACAGCAAAAAGCCGAAGAAAAATTAGTACAAAATGCCCGCAAAGCTCGTCAGAAGATGCGTCAAGATGAAATTGATAAAGTGCGTGAGCGTCTTGAACACCGCAAACAAACTGGCCCCGAAACCACAACGTCACCAACCAATCCCTTAGATAATATTTCTGTTAAAGATTTGGTGGTTCCGGCGCAATCTGCTCCTGTGGAGTCGCCTGACCAACCCTCAACACCTGTAGAAGGAACTGAAAGTGACCCGAATTCTAATCTCGGCGGGGGGAACCGGCGGGGGCGTGTATCCCGCATTAGCTGTCGCTGAGATACTCCGCCACCAACCCAATGTGGTGCTCCATTTTGTCAGCAGCGCCACCGGACTTGAAAATGACTTATTGACCAAAGCAGGTATCCAGCTAGATGAATGGGATAAGGTGCAAGCTGGCCCCCTGCATCGCGTCAATCCGATTAAACTAATCCGCAGCGTTTTTCGGCTATTTATTGGTATTGGTCAATCGTTGGCCCTGCTGCGCCGCAAAAAACCCGCCGTCGTTTTTTTAACCGGGGGTTGGGTGGGTATCCCCGTCGCACTGGCGGCATGGCTCTATCGTATCCCAATGGTTATTTTTGTCCCCGATATTGAACCGGGGCGCACTTTAAAATTATTAGGCCGCTTTGCCAAAGTCATCACTGCCACCAGCCGCGACACCGCCCACTATTATGGCAAGGGCAAGCATGTCGTCGAAACAGGTTATCCACTGCGCTCATCTTTGCTGACCGTCACCCGTGAACAAAGCATCAAAGAGTTGGGACTCGACCCCCATAAGAAAACTTTGTTGGTTTTCGGAGGCAGTCAAGGCTCACGAGCCATCAATCGAGCTGTGATGAGTGGACTGTCTGATCTACTACAAATTGCCGAGTTGCAGATTTTTCATGTTTCGGGCAAATTGGATGCAGTAGAAGTGCAATCCGCGCATGATCAATTGCCAGCCGACCTGCAATCACGGTATCATGTGCGTGATTATGTGCATGAATTTGGTTATGCACTGGCCGCCGCCGATCTAGCCATTAGTCGTGCCGGGGCCAGCACACTAGGTGAGGATACCTTTTTTGGTCTGCCCGCCATTTTGGTGCCACTTGCTAATACGTGGCGCTATCAAAAGGTCAATGCCGACTGGTTGACCCAACGCGGAGCCGCCATTCATTTAGAGGAAGAACGCATGACGGCGGAATTAATCCCGCTGGTCAAGGAGCTTTTAAACGACCCAGCCCGCCTAAATGCGATGAAAGAGGCCGCACGCAAATTGGCCTATACCGATGGCGCGGCCAATATTGCAAAAGAAATTCTTAATCTAGCAGCATCTTAAGTTAAGGCAAGCATACAATGGTTCAATTAAGCACAACGCTTTGGTCTACGATTGCGATGTTCGCCATTATTGGCTATCTGCGCGGCTTCACCAAAGAATTTATCGCCCTTGCTGGCATCATTCTCGCCTTATTTACCCTTGTCCAATTTGAGACTTTTTTCAACAGTCTTGGGCAGGGAACAAGTCTCGATCAAATTTTTTATATCAAAGCCGCTTTCTTGTTGGCGGTCGCTTTCTTTTCCTATCAAACACCCCCTGACCGCTTCAGTGTGACCAAAAAATCATCAGGGCGAGATGCGTGGCAAAATAAAATCTTGGGGGCTATCTGCGGTGGCATCAATGCCTATTTAGTCTTGGGGTCGCTGTGGTATTTTATGGATCAACTGGCCTATCCCCTGTCGCCATCGGTTTCCACTCCCATCCCCAATTCTTCCAGCGCCAATATGGTGTCCAGTTTGCCCTTAGTCTGGATGCAAGAAGGTAATCTATTGACCATCGTGGTCATTGTGATGTTCTTGTTTATCCTGATTGCCATTATCTAAACTTGTTCTTGCCTAATCTCGATAATTAAAGGTCGTCATCAAGTTGACTATGACGGCCTTTTTATTTTTGGCCCAAGGTTAGACATTAAAACAAAATAAGAAACGAATACTATTCGCTGCGGTTATTTTTCTGGCAGAATACAGAGAACGCTACAAGATTGCCCGATTTGTTTTGACCTATGCGGTTGAAAACTAGTTGAATATTGATGCGTATCGTATCTATTTTGCCTCGATGCGCTACAAAGACCAGCAGGGTCGTTTTTTAGAATTATCTAAAAATACTCTACCTCAAGCAGGGAGCATTGTTTTGGACTTTCTACTAATCCCCGGTCAGCGGATTCACATCATTGGAATCGGCGGTTCTGGCATGTCTGCAATAGCCCGCGTTCTTTTGGAGACAGGCTATGTCATCAGTGGCTCGGACGAACATAGCAATGCTTTTACTGAATCGCTCCAAGCCGATGGTGCCACTATTTTTGTCGGTCACGACGGCCCCAATGTGATGGGCGCTGAAATTGTCATTGCCAGTAGTGCCATCCCCGATAGCAACGTTGAAATTGAAGCAGCCCGCGCTTTCAAAATTCCAGTATTGCGTCGCCGCGATGCCATTAGTCTCATTACCAATAATCTCCGTACCATAGCCATTTCCGGTACGCATGGCAAAACCACGACCACCGCTTTAATGACGCACGTTCTAATGGAGGCAGGCCTCGAACCCTCCTATATCATCGGCGGGAACCTAAAAAATACAGGTACAAATGCGGGCGCGGGTAACGGTGATTATTTTGTCATTGAGGCCGATGAGTATCAGGGCATGTTCTTGGGTCTCAATCCAGCCGTAGCAATCGTCACCAATATTGAATTTGACCACCCTGATATTTTCCCCACATTCGATGACGTTGTGGATATCTTCCGTCAATTTGTGGCCCGCCTGCCTGAAGATGGTTTATTAGTCGCATGTGCCGACAATGCTGCCGCTTTTGTGATGGCCCAAGAACGCCAAGCCAATATGCTCCCTGTTGTGACCTATGGAGTGCAAACTTCCATCGCCGATTGGACAGCCACCCATATCACGGCCAATCTGGATGGCAGCACCACTTTTGTCGTTAAGCAGGCAGGTGGGCGATTAGGCGAAGTCACCGTGCCATTGGCTGGCAAACATAATGTGCAAAATGCGCTGGCGGTCATCGCCACAGCCCGTCATCTCAAAATCCCCTTTGCCACCATAACCAAAGCGCTGCGGAACTTTGCTGGAACAGGTCGCCGTTCCGAAATTATGGGCCAAGCAGCAGGTGTCACCGTCATCAGCGATTATGCCCATCACCCCACAGCGATTCAGGTGAATTTGGAAGCATGGGCCAATCGCCCCGGTCTTAATCGGTTATGGGCTGTCTGGCAACCCCACACCTATAATCGCCTGCGTGCCCTCGCGCCGGAATTTGCCGCTTCATTCCAACAAGCCCATCAAGTGTTGGTCACGGATGTTTACTCCGTGCGTGAAACGGTCACCCCCGGCCTAGCTCCACCCGACCTCGTCCAAATGATTCAGGCGGCGGGTCAGCCCCATGCGCGTTATGCTGGCAGCCTTGAACAAACCGCCGAGCTGTTGAGTGAGGAAGTTCAGCGCGGCGATTGTGTCATCATCTTTAGCGCGGGGGACGCCCCTAAGATTGGTACCATGCTGCTGAATGCACTGGGGGCAAAAAAATGATGTTTGCTGCCCTAAAAACCATCCCTGATCTCACCCTAGCCGAAAATGAACCCATTGCCCGCTACACCGCCGCGCGGTTGGGTGGGCCAGCCGATGCCCTCGCTATCGCCCACAACACCGAGGCTCTTATTCAAGCCGCCCAATGGGCCCAGCAAGCCCAAATTGCATGGGTAGTGTTAGGGGGTGGGGCCAATGTCCTCGTATCGGATGCGGGTTTTCGTGGGTTGGTCATTATCAACCACAGCAAAAACTTCCATCTTGATTCCGAAACTGGACGGGTCGAGGCCGACAGTGGCGTAACGCTGACACCCCTTGCTCGTCGCTGCATGGCCCAAGGTCTCAAGGGGCTCGAATGGGCCGTAAGTGTACCGGGCACACTCGGCGGGGCGATTGTAAACAACGCGGGGGCCCATGGCGGCGATATGGCCCATAATCTGGTACAAGCCACCCTGCTAGATCTAAATGACTTGACCACCCAAATTTGGCCCATCGACAAAATGACCTATGGCTACCGCTACAGTGCCCTAAAAGGCCAGCGCCAGCGTTATTTGGTCTTACAGGGCGTGTTGCAACTTAAACCTCACCACGACCCTGTTGAACTCGCCAGTATCGCCGATGGTTTTGTGGCTCATCGCAAAAAGACTCAACCACCGGGGGCAAGTTTGGGCAGCATTTTTAAGAACCCCCCCGGCGATTATGCAGGGCGATTAATCGAGGCTTCAGGGCTCAAGGGTTATCAAGTTGGTGGCGTCCAAGTTTCCCCTATCCATGCTAATTTTATTGTCAATCTTGGCAACGGCACGGCCAGCGATTATTACGGCTTGATTCAGTATGTCCGGCAAAGCGTTTATGAAAAAACTGGCGTGCTGCTGGAATTGGAAATTGAACGCATTGGTGAAGGTTTCGCCGAATAGACCAAGTGCCTACCCTGTGATACAATGCAGTTGATAAATTTGTGAAGTTTGGAACGGTAAGGCCGTGACCTCGGTAGATAAACGTCGGCGCGAACGCATTCGAGCTAAACAGGCAGCCCGTTATGTTGCCAACTCACAGTCGCCATTAGATGAAGTGGGCGATTTCGAGAGCGAGGCAATTTCGCGTTCCCGCACCACAACGGCTCCACCCGATGGGCATGTTTTGAAAGCACCGGGTCGTAATGCCCGTCGCCGTCGCTTAGAGGTTCGCCGCGAAGCACGTACTCAAGGCCAAGAAGTCCGCGCTATTAACGAAGCCAAACCGCCCCAGCCTTCACGTATGTTTTTTAGTGTAGGGGCAAAAGCTGCCAGTAAACCCGCCTCCCTGAGCAAACGGCGTAGCGCCCGCCAGCGTGAGCATCTGCGTCGTCAAGGCCTCGACCCCGCTCGACCTGAAGCACGGGTGCGACCACAGGGCGTGGTATGGGTTTCATGGCGTTGGTTTTCTGGGGCACTGACTCTGGTATTGATTTTTGTGTTATATGCCATGGTCGGCACTGACGTGTTTGTGGTCAATTCCGTTGCAGTGGGTGGCGAAAAATATCTCACCGCCGAGCAAATTTTTGAGGCATCAGGCGTCGCCAACCGACACCTATTCTGGGTGAATCCCTTAGAAGTCGAACAGCGGCTTGAATCCAATCCCAGTATTGCCGATGCCCAAGTCTATGTCGGCTGGCCCCCCAACATGGTCTCCATTCTGATTAGCGAACGTGAGCCAGCGTTGGTGTGGGAGCAAGGTAATTTCCGCGTCTGGGTAGATGTCAATGGCATCGTGATGTTCCAGCGCGAAGAACGACCCGAATTATTACGGATTGTTAGCCACCAGCAAGATGCTGAACCATTAGGGGTTGGCTCCACCATTGACCGCGAAGTCATCGCCGGAGCGTTGCAATTGAAAGCCAAATTCCCTACTATAGAAGAGCTTTTATACGACCCAGTCAAAGGGCTGGGTTATCAGGATGGTCGTAATTGGATTGTCTGGTTTGGGATTGGCACAAACATGGAAATGAAAGTACGTGTCTATGATGCGATTGTAGCAGCCTATGCCATCCAATTCCTTGAAGTTGACGTGTCCGACCCAGACCATCCCAGTTTTACAGAACGTTTTCCAACAGATCAATAAAACCCACCACAGGTTGAGTTTGAATGGGTGAGCTAGTTGTCGGTATTGATATAGGGACTACCAAAATTTGCACCATCGTCGGTGAAGTTCGCACCAACGACACCTTTATTTTAGGGGTGGGGGTCGAACCCGCACGGGGGATGCGCAAAGGCATGGTCACAGATGTTGACCAACTTAGCGCCAGCATTTCATCTTCAGTGCATAAAGCCGAACGTGCCAGTGGTTATGAAATTGGGCGGGCGTTTGTCTCGCTGTCCGCTAACCACATCCAAAGCACCAACAATATGGGTGTGACGGGCATCTCTGGGACACGCGAAGTTGAATTAGGCGATGTGGAACGGGCGATGGATGCCGCGCGTGCTTTTCCCATCCCCCATGGCCGTGAGATTTTGCATGTCATCCCCCGCCGCTACAATTTGGATGAACATCAAGGTATCCGCAGCCCACTTGGAATGCATGGATTCCGCCTCGAGGTCGAATCACACATTATCATGGCCTCCAGTTCCAGTCTGCGTAATCTGGAAAAATGTGTCGAAAATGCCGGGGTCTACGTGGATCGTTTTATTTTGAATCCACTGGCTTCGGGCGATGTCACCGTCACCCCGACCGAACGTGAGTCTGGTGTGATGGTCTTGGATATTGGGGGTGGCACCACCGACATCGCCATTTTTAATGAAGGCACCATCTGGCACACCGCCGCGATTTCAGTCGGTGGACAGCACGTCACTAACGACATTGCGCACGGCCTCAATCTACCCTTCGAATTAGCCGAGGCCGTTAAATTAGAATATGGTCACGCCGACCCGCGTGAAATCAATCCCCTTGAGACTTTCCCCGTCCAACCCTTTGGCGAAGAACATCTCAGCAAGGTTAAACGCAGCGATTTAGTCATGATCGTCAATGCTCGTATCACCGAGTTATTTGAACTGATTGAACAAGAGGTTCAAAAAAGCGGTTTTGAAGGGATGCTCCCCGCTGGGGTTGTCCTAACAGGTGGGGCCAGTTTGCTTCCCGGTATGAAAACCGTCGCCAACCGAATTTTGAAGGTTCCGGCCCGGCTGGCCCAACCTGATAATGTGACGGGCATGTCAGATATGCTGCGGAGTCCCGCCTATAGTACATCCGTAGGATTGCTGAGACTGGGCCTTATCATGGATATTGAAGATACCCGTCGCGCTAATTTACGGAAAAATGGCCGAACACGCCAAGCAACCGATAATAGTGCCGGGATAGGCAAAATTTTTGGAAAAATCGTTAAGAGATTCTTGCCGGAAGATGAAAATTTGCCTTGAAACGAATTCTGGTTTAATCTGTTATTCATGAAGAAACAACAGAAAAAACAAACCAAGTCTTAACCTTGGGTAGTTATGAAGACGGTTTGCGTGTTCTTCACAAATTTCATAAACTGGTAATGGTATCACCCTTGATCCTATAAAGGCAGTTATTTGCCTGTGGGGGAAGTAGAGAATTTTATGTCAACAGACTTTTTACACTCAGCCGCCGAAGATAATTTTGCACACATTAAAGTTGTTGGTGTGGGTGGCGGTGGTGGTAATGCCGTTAACCGCATGATTGATGAAGGCATGGGCGGAGTTGAATTTATTGCGATCAACACCGATTCACAGGCTCTTATCCTCAGCAAAGCCAAAACTCGTGTTCGTATTGGAGACAAGCTCACGCGTGGGCTAGGTGCAGGCGGCAACCCAGAAATTGGGCGCAAGGCCGCTGAAGAAAGCGTTGATGAAATTTATGAAGTCCTGCGCGGAGCCGACATGGTGTTTATCACCTGTGGCATGGGGGGTGGCACCGGAACAGGGGCAGCCCCAATTGTTGCCCAAGCCGCCCGCGAATTAGGCGCATTGACCATTGGTGTCGTAACCCGCCCCTTTACCTTTGAGGGTGCGCGTCGCCAACAATCTTCTGAATCAGGCATTGAAGCCGTTAAAGGTCAGGTGGATACTCTCATTGTTATCCCCAATGACCGTCTGCTCCAAATTGTGGATAAGAAAGCCAGCCTACAACAAGCCTTTGCGATGGCCGATGACGTGCTACGACAGGGTATTCAGGGTATTTCCGAATTAATTACCGTGCCCGGTCTCATCAATCTCGACTTCAATGACGTGCGAGCCATTATGAGTGAAGGTGGCGCTGCCTTGATGGCGGTTGGTCGTGCCAAAGGCGAAGATCGTGCCCGTCAAGCTGCCGAAGCCGCTATTTCCAGTAGCCTGCTCGATGTCACCATTGATGGCGCGCGCGGTATTCTGTTTAATGTGACCGGCGGCCCGAACATGAGTCTGTTTGAAGTCAACGAAGCTGCTGCGATTATCAAAGAAACCGCCCATCCCGATGTCAACCTCATCTTCGGTGCGGTCATTGATGACAATATGGCCGACGAAATCCGTATTACGGTTATTGCTACTGGGTTTGAGCAGGGCACCCGCGTTGGAGTACGTCGCCCAAACCAACCAGCCAGCAATGAATGGTCGCAGCCTCGCCAGCAATATCAGGCTCCCCAACAGCCGCAATATCAGCCACAACCAACCTATTATCAACAACCGCCTGCTCAACAGCATCAGGCCCCGCCGCCACCTCCTCAATATCAACCCCAACAACCGCCACCCGCTGTTGAGCCACCTGCCACACCACCGCCACCGCAATATCAACCACCCGTGCAGCAGCAGCCCCAATCCCCAGCGCAGCAACCACCACGTAAAGAAGAACTGCCTGTGCGCGGGTATGAATCATCCGAAGACTTGGATATTCCCGCCTTCCTGCGCCGGAACAAAGATCGCTAGTCTTTCAAAGTCCATCCAACTGAACCCACGCCCCTCATTGGCAACCGCTAATGAGGGGTTTTTGATTGAGCAATTTTGCCAACCACCCACTTTTTAGCGGTTATGATTTCATTCCGATGTTACACTTGGAGCGAAACTTTTTTTAAATTACATTGATAGGGTGAGGAGCAAATAATGACAGCGATTTTGATGGTTGAAGATGATGCCCCGATGGCTGGGTTATATGGACGTGCATTGGCAGGTCAAGGGCATCATGTTATGATTGCGACAGGCAACCAAAAAGCGATCGAGATTTTACAAAGTAGCCATATTGATTTGATTATTTTGGACATGACCTTACCCGATGGGCCGGGAACGCAATTATTAGATTTTTTAGAAGCCCATCCCAATTTACAGCAAGCCATTCCCGTGATCATTACAACCGGTTTTGTACGCTACCTTAAACAAGGCGAACGAAATCCAGTGGTAGAAACTTTAACCAAGCCTGTGACACCCTCACAGCTTATTCAATCCGTGAGTGCGGCGCTTGATAACCTACGTGAAGGCTAATTTGCGTTTTTGGTTGGCCCTGCTGGTGGGATGCTGTTTTTTACCACTCGCTCCCTCAGCAACCGCCCAAGATAACCCAACCCAAGACCGTGTTTTTGAATTAATGGACGAAATTGAGAACACTTATGGGGTTGGGTTTGCCTATCCAGTGGAATGGCAAGCCGCCAGCGCTAATGAAGTAATTCAATTTAACGACTACCTGACAGTCATCTTAGAATCATTAGCGCGAATCTCAGAAACCCTGTACGCACTTGGCGCTGACCCCAATGACCCCACCCGCATGACCCCCGCCGACTATTTTCGACTGCATTTTGACAACGCCCATATCGTCATTGACCGCACCACCCAACTTGGCAGCAATTTTGCGGGTAAAACCAATCCCATTTATGGCAATGGGGCTATTGTGGGTTATTCCATCCAATTAACCGGTGAAGGAATGCGCCAGCCCTTTACCCTAGCCCATGAACTCGGCCATGTGGTGGATAGTTTGTTAACCGACCTACCCCATACTCAGCACGTCGAATTTTTGGGTGGGGAATGGGCCGCAACCGCGTGGATTCCCGGCAAAGGCTATATCGGCAATGAGCATATGTTTCCGCGTGCCGTGGGTGGCCCCAATGAAGATTTTGCTGATACCTTCGGACAAATGATGATGGGCAAACTCAGCCCGCTTAACAGTACCGCACCACGTTGGTCATTTATGGTCACACATATCCATGAGTGGCTAGAAGCCATCCGTAACCTGCCTGCAAACTAATATCTGTCAAATTATCGTTGTGATTTTAGCAGCTTGCCAGAGGTTGACATTACACGGCAAGGTGTTTACGATTCATAGGCATCTTTTTAACGGAAGTTTATTATTTTGTGGAGTAGTGTGGGCGATGAGAAGAATAATCTTCGCAGCAATGGTCTTTGCCCTAATCTGTCTAAGTTTTGCCAACACCCGTGTAGTTTCCCCTATCGTTTCCTCGGTCGTTCCCCATGCCGCGCCAGCCCATGCTGACGGGGGAGCCCTATTCGGTGTGGGCGAGTGTTCAAAATTAACCCAAGAAACACCGCGCTCCGATGAATGTGATGCCGAAATCGCGGCCAATCCACTACCGGAATTGGTCCACCCTGTTGATTATGATGAAACCCGTGATGGTAAAGGTCATCCCCGCAGTGTTATGTTGCCCGAAGCTGGCCTACCTTTCCCTATCGCATGGCAAAAGCGCCCTTGGTATTTTAGTGATGCCCCCGGTGTGTTGCCTGCTGCGGATGATTGGACCAACGCCCGCCTAATTGGACATTATGCCATGTATTATGCCTATGCCGTGGTTGAAGCCGACCATGCCCTATGGTATCTGATTGGCCCCGGTGAGTGGATGAAAGATGAATTTGTGTCGGTGCTGCAAATTCCCGAACGCCCTGAACAAGTTTCTGGCCCATGGGTTGCTATTGATGTCACCCAACAAACGTTAGTTGCCTTTATAGATGATACTCCAGTGTATGCCACCCTTGTTTCGACTGGCTATTGGATCTTGACCGATACTGGGCTTTTCCAAGTCTATGCCCGCACGCTATCCACCACGATGTCTGGCCCACCCGGTGCAAATCCACCTGAATACATCCTCCCTGCAACGCCTTGGGTCCAGTTTTTTAACCACGATGAAGCGCTGCACGGAGCTTACTATCACAATTATTTTGGTATGAAGCGCAGTCACGGCTGTGTCAATTTAGCCCCCGGTGATGCCGAATGGGTTTGGAATTTCTTTGACCAAACCGCTGACCAATGGCATCCGAGTGGTACCGATACTTTCTTTGTAGACCATCCCGAAAAAGCCCCTTGGGTGTTGGTCTATGAAAGTCCCGATGTACCCGTAGAACCCACATGGTAAAGGACAGAATGAAGCGACAATCTTCTTTAATAGTCATCATGGCGCTGGCCTTGCTGGTCGGCGCTTTTTTCCCGTCCACTTTCCTAGCGTCGGTTGCTCATGCCCAAAATCCAGCCGTCGTCGTGGTCTATACCGATCTAAACGACAATATCTTATTGTTTGATTCGTCTACTGGTGCAACCCAGACCCTAATCGCCGCCGAAGCAGGTCGCCGGATCGAGTATCGGATATTGCTTTCGCCCGATAATTCCAAAGTGGCGATCTATTCCTATAGTTTTGATCTAGCCGCCGCCCGTGCTGGTGATACCACCAGCGTACAAGATACCCTCGCCATTTTCACCCTACCCGAAGGTGAAAACCTGATGAGTGAGACGTTGATGCTGCCTAATATCTTAGGGGTCGGCTCCAATGAAGATGAATTCCCACCCATGAGCATCAGCGATTTTGTGGCATGGTCGCCAGACGGCAGTCGTATTGCATGGATTACCAATAATCCCGGCTGGAATACAGTTCATGTGTACCCCAGCAGTCTAAACTCCCAACCCGTCCAAGACCTGATTCCAAACGAGGCCAGCGTCGGTCAACTCAGCACCCTGCGTTGGTCACCCGACGGTACTCAATTGGCCTACACCAGTGTGACCAGCTTCAAAAGTGAGGATGGTAGCCCCCAAACCAATGGGGTGTATACCTATTCTCTCACCGATAACAGCGGCGAATCACTCACGGTTGATAATAGCGGCGCTGCCTATTGGTTTTTGGGCTGGGATACGGACAATAGTTTGTTGTGGTCGCCTTTTGGAATTGATGCCGGGGCGACGGGACTGTATCGCTATGACCTTGCCGCTGGAACTGACACCGCCATTATCCCGACCAGTCAACCGATGTCACGTGCCGCGATTGACGCCACCACCCAAACCGTCGCGTTTGCAGTACCCAATCTAAGCACTGATGGCAGCACCACCCAAGCTGGCCTTGCACCGGGAGCATACGTCCTTGGGGCCGACGATCAACCCCAAAAGGTCTTTACCGCCGATAACCTCTACGGAGTCAATTTCATCCAATCAGATTTGTTGGAAGTTGGGGATGATGTCATTATCCGCCTCAGCAACAACACCCAACTCAATATGAACCTGCTGCGCCGAGCGATTTTTTCACCTGATGGGACACAGGCTGTTGGGGAAAAAGAATCCAAAACCTTTTTGCGCGAACTGGCAACCGAGGCCGAAACGGAAATCTACTCCCTCTACTTTGTGGACGGGGCTTGGCTCGATGCTAGTAGCGTAATAATGAAAGTCGGCGCCTATGGCTCAGTCATTGGTGTTTGGCAAGTGGGTGGTAGTCTTACGCAGTTGATCGAAGATTCAGGTGACGGCCCATTTGTGGGTGTATTGCGTTAGAATCGTGCTTTGTAAGTCAATTCAAGTTGAGGGGGAAAATCAGCGAGGTGGTTTGTGGCTGAACAATACGAGATTCCACTATTTCCATTAAATACGGTGCTTTTCCCCGGCATGATTCTGCCCCTCCGCATTTTTGAGGAGCGTTATAAACTCATGCTGAAGCAATGTATTGCCGATTCTAAGCCCTTCGGTGTGGTACTCTTGAAAACGGGTCAGGCCGAAGGTGCTTTTAGCGGCGAAATCTATAGCATTGGCACAACCGCTCAGATTACACAGGTCAATACGCTGGCGGATGACACCTACAATATTTTGACCTTGGGGGTCAAGCGCTTCCGCCTCATTGAGACCTACCAAACTCACCCCTATCTCAGCGCCATTGTGGAAGATTATCCTCTCACCAATGGGACGGCTCCCGAAGCAGTCTCTGGTTCATTGCGATTGTTGCATCTCATTGAGAGATATCTGGAAGCCTTCCGCAAAATCGGCAAACTGCCCTTTCGCATTGATCAAGTGCCCAAAGACCCGATCACGCTGGCTTTCTTGACCGCGATTATGCTGCCTGTTTCCAACGACGATAAACAGTCTTTGTTGAGCGTGGTGGATATTCCAGAGTTGCTGCGCGAAGAGTTCCGCTTGATGCGTTATGAAACCCATATGACACGTATTTTGGCCGATGAACCCCAAGCACCAACGCACCCCACCTCATCTTTCTCCCTGAATTAAAACTATCCCTGTTTCACCGGATACGTTATCTTTGTAGGGACGCTTTTGATTGTCATAGGACAGATAGGCGTCCTTACTTATTGTTAGATTTATGGAGTAAAAAACCAATGCGTATTGTCCTCGACGCAATGGGCAGCGACAATTGCCCCGTACCCGATGTAGAAGGTGCTGTCCAAGCCGCCCGTGAATTTGGTGACACGGTGATTTTGGTTGGGGATGAAACCCGCATCAAAGCCGAACTCGCCAAATACCCCACAGCCGGTCTCCCAATCGAAGTAGTTCATGCCAGCCAAACCATCACTATGGAAGATACCCCTTCCAAAATCGTGAAAGGTAAACCCGACTCGTCCATCCATGTCGGCCTACAACTCGTCGAAGACGGCAAGGCTGATGCTTTTGTGAGTTGTGGTAACACTGGGGCAGTTTTGGCCGTGGCGACAACCGTCAAAATCCGCCGTATTCAAGGTATCCATCGTCCCGCGCTGAGTTCAATTGTCCCCTTTGGCGAACGGCATGTCGTTTTGATTGATATTGGGGCCAATGCCGATTGTAAACCCGAATGGCTCATCCAATTTGCCTTGATGGGCAGTGTCTATGTCGAAAAAGCGCTTGGTCGACAAAATCCGAAGATCGGCCTGCTTTCCAACGGCGAAGAAGAAGGCAAGGGCAACGAATTGATCAAAAGCACCTTACCTCTGCTGATCAATTCTGGCCTGAATTTCATCGGCAATATTGAACCCAAAGAAATGCTGGAAGGCCACGCCGATGTGATAGTGTCAGACGGGTTTGTTGGCAACATGGTGGTTAAGACATTGGAATCTACCAGCAGCATGGCTTTTGCCCAAATCAAAAATGTTGCGATGCAAAGCATACGCGGTAAACTCGGTGGTGCACTGCTTAAACCCCTTATAGGTGGCATCCGCAAAAAGTTTGACCCATTTGAAATCGGCGGTGCGCCTCTTTTAGGTGTAAATGGTGTTGTAATAATTGGTCATGGCCGAAGTAATGCCTACGCAGTGAAAAATGCGATAAGACAGGCGCGATTAGCAGTATCGGGGGATATTGTGAATACCATCCGGCAAGGCTTAAATCGCCCAACACCAACGCCCGACCAATAAACAAACCCGTTTATCTTATCCATTAGTTCTGTAGGGAGACATGCCTTTATGGACTATACGCGCAATGGAAGGCCTCGTGTTGTAGTCACGGGGATGGGGATCATTTCGCCGCTTGGCTCGACGCTAGAAAAATATTGGCATGGCCTAAAAAATGGCGTCTCTGGCATCAAGCGCATTTCAAAATTCGACCCCAGCCATCTCAATGTTCAAATTGCGGGGGAAGTCACCGACTTTATCGCGACCGATTATCTCGACGCGAAAGAAGCCCGTCGGCTTGAACCCTCCTCGCAATACTCCGTCGCCGCTACCAAAATGGCAATCGCAGATGCTGGATTGACCGATGAAGATTTAGAGCGTGATAGCGAACGCACAGGCGTCGTTATGGCGACCGGTCTAGCGGGCTTTGATTCGGCTTTTTCTTCGTTCTCAACTTTCCGTCAAAAAGGTTCTCGCCCCAGCCCTATGGCCCTAACGGCGACCCTACCGAATATGCCAGCCCATTATGTCAGCATAACTGCCCGTGCCAAAGGCCCCCTGAGCGCAGTCACAACGGCTTGCGCGGCGGGAACCCAAGCCATTGGCGAGGCTTTTGAACTGATCCGTCGTGGTCGCTCCGAGGTCGCCTTTGGGGGGGGTGTCGAATCCATTATGCAGGACTATTGTCTGGCCGCATTCGACTCGATGACTGTCTTAACTCGGGACTATAACGATAACCCCACCGCCGCCAGCCGCCCCTTCGACAAAAACCGCAACGGGTTTGTCTATGCCGAAGGCTGTGGTATTTTGGTCTTGGAATCATTGGAACACGCCGTCAAACGGAGTGCTCGCATCTATGCCGAAATTTTGGGGCACGGGTCATCTTCCGACGCCTTCCATGTTGCGGCCATTGATCCCGATGGCGCGGGGGCACTGCGTTCGATGCGTTGGGCCATGGAAGATGCAGGTCTCAATCCCGATGACATTGACTATATCAACGCACACGGCACATCCACCCAACCCAATGACGCAATTGAAACCCTTGCCATGAAGAAACTGCTGGGTGAAAGGGCCTATGAAATCGCGGTCAGTTCCACCAAGAGTATGATTGGTCATGCCTTTGGCGGCGCGGGGGCAGTTGAAGCGGTTGCTACTATTCTGATGATCGTGAACCAGATCATCCACCCGACCATCAATTACACCACGCCCGACCCGAATTGCGATCTTGATTACGTGCCCAACGAAGCCCGTGACGCCAAGATTCGCTACGCCATGTCGAACAATCTTGGCCTCGGTGGTCAAAATGCGAGTGTCGTGTTTGGCGCAATGTAGGTCATAGAAATGGCGCGAAATTCTACTCTTAGAATTGGATATAGGGCAGCGGCTTTTATGCTTGCTGCTCTGTTTTTTGCCTATCTCCCAACGAGTAGAGCATCCGAGCATCTCGACAATTTTTTAAGCCCTTATCAGGAAGACAAGCAAGCTACAGCAAAGCTGCTATTTTATCTGCGCGATGTCGGCGGATTTAACGCTTTGTGGAATGAAGATGGTAGCATTATCTTAATTCCTTCGAGCCGATTTATCCTTGTTTATGATACTCATACACTGGAAATTCTTCACCGTTTACCACATCGCGCCTTCGGTCTGTTGTGGAACCACGATGAGACAGAACTTTTATCGTGGTCAAGTGAGGAAGTAAAAGTTTGGGATACCGTGACTTGGGAAGAAATCCTATCACTACCTCAAAAAGAGGTGGTTATACGGGCGCAATGGGGTTTTGACGAGACACGCCTCTTGGTTTTGCATAGTGTTGCTGACTTAACAAGAGCTGAACCATCTAATCTTACAATCTGGAACGCTCAAAACGGTCAACTGCTTTCAACATTGGCATTAGAGGGAGAAATCTTCAATCGACTTCCTTCGGACTTAGGTTGGACGGGCAATCAGGATCGCTTTCTTTCTTGGGGTGATTTCAAGAACGTAAGAATTTGGGAATTGCACCTAGAAGAGAACGGGAGTTTTACTGCTGAAATTACTCTAGAACTTCCACATGTGGATACGTCTAATGGGAATGATTACCTAGATGCCGCCGAATGGAGTTCTGACGAAAAAAGAATTCTGAGTTGGTCGGGGAACTCGATAAAAGTATGGGATGCTCAAACAGGGGAGAATATATATACAATTAGTGATGATAATTATTTCTTTTACCCCGTACAACTAAGTCCAAATAATCGCTATATTTTGGGTACGGATATTCGCAGCAATACTTTTCGGGTCTGGAATTTTCTAACAGGTGCCGAAGTATTCCATGCAGATAACAACGAAAGATACCTTAATCGGGCTATTTGGGACACAAATGGTGATCGTATTCTGTCATCATGGCGACATGAAGGAATAACTGAATTATCTATTTGGAACGTCGAAACTTGGACTGAAAATTCAATCCTAACCTCTGAGTTTTTTGATTTCAATTATGCTCTTTGGAGCAAAGATGGAAATCGTTTGCTTTTAAACATGGGCAACATACTCCAAGTATGGATTATTCCTCAAGAAAATGTATGTTTAATCAGTACCCAAAAAGATGTTAATCTGAGAAATGGTCCGGGAATAAACTTTGAATTAACTGGCCTATTGCCCTTACGGTCAGTGGTTTATGCCATAGGCCAAAATACTGACACTGAAGGTTTTCTCTGGTGGAAACTTGATATAGGTGAGTGGGTACGTGCTGATGTGGTTGAAGCAACAGGAGATTGCAATACGCTTCCTCAAATTGAGGATTTGCAATAAAAAGCCCCATTGTTGAATTAGTAGGGCCTTGAAAAGGGGCTATGTTTTCGGCTGTTTCATCGGCAGCGCATCAATTTGGGAGGCCAGCGCGAAATCTTTTTCGGTCAACCCACCCGCTGAATGCGTCGAGAGGGTCAGAATCACCTTTTTGTATTTCACCAAAATATCAGGGTGATGATCGGCAGCCTCGGCGAGATGCCCTACTGCACCAACAAAAGCCAATGCCGCCGGGAATGAAGTCAGGGTATAGGTTTTGAAGATTTCATCGCCTTGCCGTGCCCAATCATGCATTTTAGCGAGATGGGCATTGATGTCCGCTTCGGATAATCGTTCCACCATGTTTTGTTTCCTATTCCGCTCATTTAGCTAGCGTGGAGAGTCTGTTGAGTAGCCGCTGCCCGTTGACACAATGAACTTCCCCCCGCCTGCAACCATTCTTGGAGACGTGGGCTACTAAGACTGCCGTTGCTGGCATCGTCATAAATCCCCGACCCCCAATAAAAATAGCGGCGGGTTTGGTCAGGCCAGCGTGCCCAGCCCCAATCAATGACCCCATGCCCACCATTATAGCCCGCCAGTGCCAAACCTGCGTTGCCATCGGCTTTTTGCAGCCCATCGGCCAAATAGGTCAACCCGCGCATGGCGTTGGTTTGTACATCCGTCATGTTCTCACCAACCGCAAAATGGAACGGCATCACTTGGAACAAACCCTGTGCGCCAGCCTCGGAACCAACTGTTGGGTCACCACAGCTTTCAATCTGGATGACCGTCGCAATCAGGTTAGGGTCAAGATTATATTGCTGTGCCCACTTCGCAATTTGCGGCGCCCAGTATTGCACTTCGGGCGTAAACACAGGGGAAATGGTGGTCGCAATGTGCGATGGGTCACGCCGATCCACTACCACATACGTGACTTTGGGAGGCAGGGACATATACAATGAGCGCCCAATAAATACTCCCAAAAATCCAGCGAAACCACATAGGCAAAACACCAGAAAAGTAACGCAACTCGCCCTGAGAACTGGATTCCCAGAGCGAGGACTTGGCAAAACTATGACTTCAAGTGGGTCGTAACCAACCTCTCGTATGGTGATACTAGCGGTTGGCTGACTCTCTGCCCGATCATATTGACTTGATGAGTACTTCGGCAAGGTTCCCCCTCGAACCCTTTGTTCAATCTATAAATCCTAGAAAATGGGGTCAGACCGCCGCCCGATATGGCCCAAAAATTCAGCCCGGGTCTTTTCGTTTTCGCGGAAAATCCCCATCATGGCGCTGGTGGTCATGCTCGAATGGGCCTTTTTGACGCCGCGCATCATTGAACACATATGCACACCTTCACAGACAACAGCCACCCCTTGTGGATGCAGCACCTGCATCAAAAAGTCGGCAATCTGTTGTGTCATACGTTCTTGCACCTGCAACCGTCGCGCAAACATATCCACAATACGTGGAATTTTGGACAAACCAATGACCTTATCATTGGGTACATAGGCCACATGCGCTTTACCAATAAATGGCAGCATATGGTGTTCACATAGACTGTAATATTCGATGTCGCGCACCACAATCATTTCTTGGTATTCGACATCAAACAAGGCATCGTTGACCAGTTTCTCTGGATTGATATGATAACCCTCGAGGAGTTCTTTGTACATACGCGCTACCCGATTAGGAGTACGCAATAACCCTTCGCGTTCGGGGTCTTCTCCTACGCTCTCAAGAATGGAACGCACAGCCGTTTCGATAGCTTGGTCGTCCTGTTCATACTCTAAATCAATCTCAAAACTCTCGAGCAAATGCTCCGAAAGTAGATTGCGATAGCCATTCCCTAGGTGACCATTTTGCCCATGAGAGCCATTGTGTCCATTATTCTTATGATTAGCTGTCATGATTATCTCTCCCATGTTGCGAAGTTAAAAAGATTTGTCTCTGGTTAAATCAAATCGTTACGCTATCGCAGGCTACTGTTGAATGTTTGTGAGGAAAGGGTACACGTATCAAAATAGACGATTTCAACCGCCCATTTATTACTTATTATCCAAGATAATCAGAACATATGATAGCATAATGAGTCTTAGATTATCGTTAAATTAAGGCCCTTTAAATCAGGTAAAATAGTCCGGCATTGTATAACCGTCAAGGAGCCGTAATCGTGCCCAGCGACATGATTGAAATAGAACGCCTGCGTCTGCGCTGCCTCATTGGGTTTAGCGAATGGGAACTCGATAAAAAACAAGATGTCATCATCCACATGACGCTTTTTACCGATATTCGTAAGGGCGGCCAAACCGATAACCCGAATGATATTCTAAACTACAAAACAGTCAACAAGGCCGTCATTCAAATGGTCGAGGCCTCGCATTATAAAACCCTTGAGGCCCTGACCACCGCGATTGCCCGTGTCGCTGTTGTGGAGTGTGGTGTACCTCGTATCCGTGTCAAAGTAGAAAAGCCGGGGGCCCTCCGTTTTGCCGATACTGTCGCCATTGTGATTGAGCGCACTGCTGAGGATTTTCAGGATGTCTCTCCCAATGAATCATAAGGTGTTTTTAGCGCTCGGCTCGAACATCAACCCTGTCGAGAATTTCCGCGCCTGTCTAAAATTGTTGCAAGAAAAATTCGATATATGGGAGTTCTCACCCACCTATGAAACGCCGCCTGTCGGGTATACTGAACAGGCCGCCTTTTTGAATGCCGCCGTCTGCATTCACACCGAACTCGACCCTGTCAGCGTCAAAGCCATTTTGCAGAGTATCGAAAATGAATTAGGCCGTGTGCGTGACCCGAATAATAAAAATGCCCCTCGTACCATTGACCTTGATATTGCCCTGTGGGACGACGCGATATTCACCTATGGTGAGAAGAATTGGCGGATACCCGACCCCGACATTTTGCGTTTTATCCATCTGGCCCAACCCCTCGCTGACCTTGAGCCTGATTATGTATACCCCGGTGCAACCGATACCCTCACCAGCATTGCCGAGAAATTGCCCATGAGTGGTATCGCTCGTCGGGATGATGTGTGGATTGATCTACCATTTCTTATTAGAGTTCATGTGGACTTCAACTCACTCTCAATGGATGGCGAAATGGTACGCATCAACACCCACACTAATAAACACCTTTTGGGTATATTACACCCCGGCCTACGAGTCATTTTGTATGCCTCACACGATCTTGAGGTAGAAGCAATTATTCATCGTGAGAAGTATAAGCAAGATCAAGATTTGTGGTACGGCATACCCGATTGGGATACTAGACACGATTTATAGCAATAAACGGACTCCGGTCATGTCTCGTTTTGTACTAATTTTGAATCGGCATATAATAATCGTTTAAATAGAGTTTAGACTTTGTTTGGGGGATATTTATATGGAACTTACTGGCTCACATACTTTTGAGGCAGATCAACAAACCGTCTGGACACTCCTTATGGATCCAGAGGCCATCGCTAAAGCCATCCCCGGTGTCAAAGAACTTATCCCCATCGAAGGTGAAGAAATGACGTGGCGTGCTGCGGCCAAAGTAGGTTTTGCCGCCCTCAGCGGTCACTATGCAGGCATTATCAAAATGAGTGAAGTCGAAGCCCCCAATCAGTATCGCCTAACCGTCAATGGCGAGGGCCAACAAAGTGTCATCAGTGGCACAGCCCTCATAAAACTAACCTATCACCCCGAAAAAAATGAAACCCTTGTAAGTTGGGACGCTGAAGCCAACATTTCTGGCAAGCTTGCCAGCCTTGGACAGCGCCTCATCGGTGCGGGGGCCAACGTCATGAGCAAGCAATTTTTCCATGAGCTTGCCAAGCAACTTCCTACACAATAACTATTCCTAATTTATTGCCAATTTGAGGGAGCTAGATTGAAAGGAGGCGTTTGCAAACTTCGACCACTTGACGTATCTCAACGCGATAGAGTTTGAAGTTTTAGGAGGAAAATTTATTTATGAAAGTCTCAATTAAAGTCAACGGCACGCTGTATGAGCGTGAGGTTGAACCAAGAATGTTGCTTGTCCATTTCTTACGTGAGGAACTTGGGCTAACGGGCACAAACGTCGGCTGTGACACCAGCCAATGTGGGGCCTGCAATGTCCACCTAAATGGGCAAGTGGTGAAATCATGTACTTGCTTGGCCGTCCAAGCCGATGGTAGCGAAGTAACTACCATCGAGGGGTTAAAAACCAACGGCCATCTCCACCCCATGCAAGAAGCCTTTTGGGAAAAACACGGCCTCCAATGTGGCTTTTGCACCCCCGGCATGATTATGACTTCCGTCGCGCTGCTTCAAAGCAACCCCCATCCCACCGACGCAGAAATCCGGCATGGTCTAGAAGGCAATCTGTGTCGCTGCACCGGATACCAAAACATCGTAGCGGCAGTCAAAGCGGCTGCGGAAATAAAATAAGAGGGTAGAAACATGGTTGCTGCCGAAGAAATTATTGGTTCAAGAATAAAACGTCGTGAAGACCCCCGTCTTATCACAGGTGAGGCCAAATATTTAGAGGATATTCAATTACCGGGCCTGTTGCATGCCGCCATTTTGCGGAGTCCCCATGCTCACGCCAAGATTAAGAAGATTGATATTTCCAAAGCCGCCAAGCACCCCGGTGTTATCGCGGTCTATACCGGCAAAGATTTTGCTGATGTCAACCCGATGCCCTGTGCATGGCAAGCAGGCAAGGTCAAAAATAATGTCAATACCCCGCGTGTGTTGGAAATTGATCGGGTGACCTTCACAGGTGCGGGTGTCGCGGTGGTCATTGCTGAAGATCGCTACACCGCCCAAGACGCCCTCGAACTCATTCATGTTGACTATGAGGTACTACCAGCAGTGGTGGACGCCGAAAAAGCGACCAAGGCGGGTGCGCCTCAACTGCACGAAAACGCCCCCAGCAACATTGCCCTTGAATGGACATGCGGCACTCAAGAATCCACGGACCGCGCCCTCAAAGAAGCCGATGTCGTGGTCAAGCAGCGCATGCTTAATCAACGCCTCATCCCCACGCCAATGGAAACACGCGGCTGCATCGCCCAATATCAAGCGGCAACCGAGGAGTGGACGGTTTGGATGACCTCCCAAGCCCCGCATGTCATGCGTTTGCTGATGACGGCCTTTGTCTTCGGCGTGCCCGAAACCAAAATGCGTGTGATTTCGCCACAGGTCGGTGGCGGCTTCGGGGCCAAGATTTTCCTCTATCCCGAATATTGCCTTATGGTGGCCCTATCCCGCAAAATTGGCCGTCCGGTTAAATGGATGGAAACCCGCAGCGAAAATTATATCGCCACCACGCATGGCCGTGACCACATCACCGAAATTGAAGTCGGTGCGAAAAAAGACGGCACGATCACAGCGCTCAAGGTCAACACCTATGCCAATCTCGGCGGTGTGCTTTCGACCATCGCCCCCGGCATCCCGACCACCCTCTATGGGCGTATGCTGTCGGGCACCTACCGCATCCCGAACATTTTCTGTCATGTCTATGGGGTCTATACCAACACAGGTATGGTTGATGCCTATCGTGGCGCAGGCCGCCCTGAAGCGACCTATGTTATCGAGCGGGCTGTGGATTTGGTGGCGCATGAACTTGGCCTCGATCCCGTTGCCATTCGCCGCAAGAATTTTATTCCGCCCGATGCCTTCCCCTACGACCCAGTGATTTTGAACGGACTGAAATATGACAGCGGGGAATATGCTAAGGCGCTGGATTTGGCCCTCAAGATGCTCGGTTATGAGAGTTTCCGCAAAGAACAGGCTGAAGCACGTAAACAGGGGCGTTATCTCGGCGTCGGCTTTTCCAGCTATGTCGAAATCTGTGGGGTCGCCCCCTCGGCATGGATTGGCCTCCCCGGTGAAGGCTGGGGCGCGGGTCTATGGGAAAGTGCCAATGTCCGCGTCCACCTAACTGGCAAAGTCGTCGTCACCACGGGTTCCCAATCACACGGGCAGGGTCATGAAACTAGTGTCGCACAGGTTGTCGCAGGCGAATTAGGTATTGCGGTGGATGATGTCATCGTCCAGCACAGTGATACCCTTGGCACACCCTTTGGTTATGGAACCTATGGTAGCCGCAGTACCGCTGTTGGCACGGTCGCTGTCTATAACTCCCTCCAAAAGATCAAGGAAAAAGCCAAATTGCTAGGGGCCCATATGCTCGAAGCCGCGCCGGAAGATGTGGTCTTTGAAGATGGCAAAGTCTTTGTCAAAGGCTCCCCCGACCAATCCAAGACCATTCAAGAAATCGCCGGAGCAGCCGCACTCGCCTACAGCTTACCCCCCGGCATGGAACCCTTCCTCGACAACACCTCCTACTACGACCCACCCAACTGTACTTTCCCCTTTGGTACGCACATCTGCGTGGTCGAAGTAGATAAAGAATCTGGTGAGGTCAAAATCAAACGGTATATTGCCATTGACGACGTGGGCAAGGTCATTAACCCCATGATTGTCGAAGGGCAAGTACACGGGGGCATTGTCCAAGGCGTGGCCCAAGCCCTTTGGGAAGGCGCAGTCTATGATGACAACGGCCAATTGCTAACTGGTTCATTGATGGACTATGCCATTCCCAAAGCTGATTTCTTCCCAACCTTTGAAACCGACCGCACCGAAACGCCAACCCCCGTCAATCCTTTGGGAGTCAAAGGCGCGGGTGAAACAGGCACCATCGCTTCGACCCCGGCTGTCGTCAACGCGATTGTGGATGCCCTATCGCCCTTTGGCGTCAAACACATTGATATGCCCGTCACACCGCCCAAGATTTGGCGCATTCTGCAAGGGCACGGAGGTTAAAATCATGTACCCAAGTAACTTTGACTATCAACGAGCCGCTTCCGTCGCTGAGGCTATCCAAAAAGGGGCAAGTGACGGAGCAAAATTTTTGGCTGGCGGTCACAGCCTTTTGCCTGCTCTCAAACTGCGTCTAAATGAGCCGGAATCTCTGGTGGACATTGGTCGTTTGGATGCCCTCAGAGGGATTAGCATCAGCGGAAGCAGTCTTAAAATCGGGGCGCTTTCGACCCATGCCCAAATCGCCAGTTCCGCCGATGTCAAAAAACATGCCCCCGCCCTAGCCAGTGCCTGTGGTCAGGTGGGCGACCCCGCCGTCCGTAATCGTGGCACGCTCGGCGGCAATCTAGCCCATGCCGACCCCGCTTCTGACCCGCCAACCGTCGTATTGGCCCTTGGTGGCAAGCTCCATCTACAGGGGTCAGGTGGCAATCGTGTCGTCGCAGCAGAAGATTTTTTCCTAGACCTGTTCACCACCGACCTGCACCCCGGTGAACTCATCACAGCGGTCGAAATCCCCAGCATCGGTCAGGCCAAAAGTGCCTATGTCAAAATGGCCCATCCCGCCTCACGTTATGCGGTGGTTGGCGTATGTGTTGTGCTTGAAGTCAGTGGTGGCAAATGTAGCCAAGCCCGTGTCGCTGTCGGTGGGGCAACCCCCAAAGCAACCCTCTCTGCTGCTGCCGCCAAGGCGCTGGTTGGTTCATCGCTAGACGATGCTGCCCTAAATGCTGCTGCCAATGCCCTAATAGGCGATTTAAGCGACGTTATGGGCGATGTCTACGCCCCCGAAGATTACCGTCGTGCTATGGCTGGTGTTTACCTCAAACGGGCTGTCCGTGCCGCGATGGGGTAAAATTAAACGACTCAAACAAATGCCAATTTCCTGATCCATGCCCCCTCAGCTCCAAGTATTGGGCAAGGGGGAGGGTCTTTTTTCCAAAAAGGTACTGGTATGTTTCAAAATATCGAAGCCGTCCAATCCGCCCTCGAATCTCAAAATTATATTGCCGAGCGAGGTTTGGTCACGGCCATTTATTTAGCTATGCGTTTGAATAAGCCGCTTTTTTTAGAGGGTGAGGCAGGCGTCGGCAAGACCGAAATCGCCAAAGTCCTCTCCAAAATCTTAGAAACCGATCTCATTCGCCTACAATGTTACGAAGGCCTCAATGTCAACACCGCCCTCTATGAGTGGAACTATGCCCATCAACTGCTCTATCTGCGTTTGTTAGAAGCCAGCGGCGCAACCCGTGAGGAAATGCAATCCGGCTTATTCACACCTGAATTTTTGCAGGCCCGCCCCTTGTTGCAGGCCCTCGAAATGAGCGCCAATGGTCATCCACCAGTCTTGCTAATTGATGAGATTGATCGCGCCGATGAGGAATTTGAAGCCTTTTTGCTGGAGCTACTCTCTGATTTTCAAGTCACTATCCCCGAACTCGGTACTATTCAAGCCAAAGTGCCCCCTATCGTCGTCGTCACCTCCAACCGAACCCGCGAAATCCACGACGCCCTTAAACGGCGCTGTTTATACTATTGGATTGATTACCCCAACTTCCAAAAAGAGCTCGCCATCGTCCGGGCCAAAGCCCCCGAAGCGGAAGTCAATCTCGCCAAGCAAGTGACCGCCTTTGTTCAAGAACTGCGCCGCATGGAATTGTTCAAAGCACCGGGCGTGGCTGAGACGTTAGATTGGACAATGGCCCTCATCGCCCTCGACCAACACACCCTCTCGCCCGAAATTATTGAACAAACAGCGGGGGTTATTTTGAAATATCAGGAAGATGTGCAAATGTTAACGGGTGAGAGCCTTCAAGCCGCCCTTGATCGTGCCCGTATGCAAATGACAGCCCAAATGTGAATGAGGCAATCATGAATAATAGTGCGAGGTGGGGCAACTATCTGGGGCCAGCCGACACACCCTATCACGGTGGCAAATTCCTGCAAAATTTGCTGTTGTTTGGGCGTTTGTGCAAAGCATTGGGCATGGATGTTACCCCCAACTGTATGATGGATGTCGCCCATGCACTGGAATTTGTGGATTTAACCAAGCAGGAAGATGTCTATCACACCTTCCGCGCCCTCATGGTGACTCGCCAGCGTGATTTAGACCTATTCGACCAAGCCTTTCGTATTTTCTGGCAAACCCCCGTTGAGGACTGGGCCACGATGGAATTGAAATCCCCCGGCAGGCGTGTTCAGCGTCAACCACCGAACCCGACCTTTGGCAGTGCTCCTTCCACCAACAAAAATGGGCAACCCAACAGTGCAACCGAGACGATTACCTTTGTCCCCACCTATAGTGATTATGAAACCCTCCGCACCAAAAATTTTGCCGAGATGACGGGCGAAGAAATTCTAGCGGCCAAGCGCATCATGGAGCGGTTGGCATGGTCATTAGGAATGCGTCAAACCCGTCGTTTCCACCCCGGCAATGGCGACCAGCTTGATTTGCGCCACCTATTCCGCGCCAACATGCGTTATGCGGGTGAATTGATTGACCTGCCCACCCGCGTGCCGACCTTTAAACCCCGCCCGCTGGTTATGATCTGTGACATCAGCGGCAGTATGGAACGTTATACGCGCTTGCTTCTGCACTTTGTCCATACTCTGTCGCAGAGTATCTATCAGGTCGAATCCTTTGTTTTTAGTACCCGCCTCAGCCGCATTACGCGCATTATTCGACGCAAGGCGGTGGATCGTGCGCTTGCCGAAGTCGGGCTTACCGTGAAAGATTGGGGCGGTGGCACCAAAATCGGTGATGCCCTACACAACTTCAATTACCAATGGGCACGGCGTGTCTTGGGGCGTGGTGCGGTCGTGCTGCTCATTACCGATGGGTGGGATCGCGGCGACCCGGAGGTATTAAGTGCCGAAATTGAACGCCTCCAGCGCAACTGCCACCGCCTGATTTGGCTCAATCCGCTGCTCGGTTCGCCCGATTATGAACCCCTGACACGCGGCGCTCAGGCCATGCTGCCGAACGTGGATGATTTTTTGCCCGTGCATAATCTCGCCAGTCTCGAAAATCTAGCCAAAGAACTCTGGCAAGTGAATTGGCATCGTCCAACCCGTGTAAGACATGCCCATCTCATCAATTCAAAATAACAAATTTAGTTTTATTGGATGGTTGGTTTAAGGTGGTAGAAACAAGATGCTAGATATTTTAGACGCTGTACAAAACTGGTTAGATGAACAACACCCCATCGCCCTTGCCACTGTCGTCAACACATGGGGATCGTCGCCGCGGGCCCCCGGCTCGAAAATGGCCGTCACGGCTGATATGGCAATCATTGGCTCCGTCAGCGCCGGGTGTGTCGAAAACGCCGTTATCCAAGAGGCAGTGGGCAGTCTACAAGATGGCAAACCCCGTCTGCTCCACTATGGGGTCAGCGATGATACGGCGTGGGATGTCGGCTTAACCTGTGGTGGCAAAATTTCGATTTATGTTGAACCCCTTGACCTTCAACTTTGGCATCTAACCGCCGACCTTGTACAGCAAGATAATGCCCACGCCGCTGCCACCATCCTCGAAGGCGATTTAGTTGGTAAAAAGGTGCTGGTCGGTTCAGATGGGGCAACCTTATATGCCAGTGCTGGCCTCACCTCCAATCAAACAGCCATCCTCGCCGATGCCGCCTATCAAAGTCTACAGGCAGGTCAAACCAAACCATGCACCGTTGCTGAATTAAACGTCTTTATTGAAGTGCATGTCCCGCGCCCTCGTTTGATTATTGTTGGAGGGGCACATGTGGCAATGGCGCTGCAACAATTCGCCCGCCAGTTGGGGTTTGAAGTTATGCTCGTTGACCCACGCAAAACCTTTGCCACCGCTGAACGGTTTCCCGATGTCGCCCAAATTTTGCACACCTATCCCGACAAGGCCTTGCCTCAGATTGGCTTGACCAACCAAACCTATCTAGCCGTCCTGACCCACGACCCCAAAATTGATGACCCCGCCCTCAGAACAGCCCTCCCTGCCGCTGTGCGTTATATCGGGGTTCTCAGCAGTCGTCGCACCCACGAAAAACGCATCGAGCGTCTAACCGCGCAAGGGGTGGATACCAGCCTCTTTGAGCGAATCCACACACCCATTGGCCTTAATATTGGGGCCAAGACACCCGAAGAAATCGCTCTGTCCATCATGGCAGAAATTATCGCGGTCAAGAATGGGGTGGCCCAATGAAATTTGGCCCCGTGTCGGTTGAGGAGGCGGTGGGCAAAATTCTGGCGCATAACTTGGTTGGGCCAGACGGTAAAAAATTACTCGGCAAAGGTCACCGTTTGTCAAGTGGTGATCGTGAAATTTTACTTGCTAATGGCTATTCAAGTGTGGTCGTAGCAGCCCTCGACTCCACCGATTTAGGTGAAAATGAAGCCGCCCGTCGCGTTGGCATGGCAATTGCAGGGCCAAATGTGCGAGTGGTCGCTCCCGGCGTGGGTCGCGCCAATCTCTCCGCCGAGGTAGACGGCCCTTTATATATCAACGTCCCCCTATTGCGCCGTCTCAACAGTATTGATGAGGGCATTACCATCGCCACCCTGCGCGAACATACCCCCGTCAAAACCCGTATGTTGATTACCCTTGTCAAAATTATCCCCTTTGGCATCCCTGCCGCCCGTGTCGAAGATGTAGAAGCCATCGCCCGTGAATTTGGCCCTATTGTGTCGGTGCGTCCGCTCAAACCGACATCCGTATCTCTCATCATTTCTGGCCCGGAGCGTGCCCGTGAACGGCTCTTAGGCGATTTTACGTCGCCCGTTGAACAGCGTATTCAGGCCTTAGGTAGCGCCCTAAAACCTGTTACCTTTGTGCCCCACACTGCCGAGGCGATTGTGCAGGCTCTGTGCGAACAACAAGCCGCCGAAGCTGGCTTAATCATCCTCGCGGGCATTTCCGCTATCATTGACCGGGATGATGTTGTGCCAACGGCGCTGCGGCAGGCAGGCGGTAGTGTCAGTCATTTTGGCGCTCCCGTTGACCCCGGCAGTTTATTAATGTTGGGTTATCTAGGGAATATTCCGGTAATTGGCGCTCCGGGCTGCATCAAATCCACCAAAACCAATATTATTGATTGGATTTTGCCGCGTTTATTAGCAGGGGAACGCCTCACTCATGCCGATTTGATTGATATGGGACATGGTGGCCTATTAGAGGATATCAACGACCGACCCATGCCCCGCGAAAATATAGAGGATTAAACCGACTCTTTTGGAAGCCGATTTTGTTCTAGCCACTTAACCCCAAAATCCACTACCCCCCGTTGTGAAACAAGATGGGCCTCAGCTTGTCCCACCTTGCCGGGGGGGTAGCCGAGACTGGCCTCATAATCTGCTCCACACTGCTCAAAATCCTCGGAATCATAGGCCAGCATGTCATAGGCCACCCATTCGCGTTTGCCATTCACCAAGATGGCGCTACCCTGCCTTTCCATCGTCTTACCAGCATAATTACTGCGGTGTTCCGCCAGATGCAGCGAGGTATTGTTGGCATGGACAACCCCCAATAATAAGACCTGTCCATCCAATTCATAAATCCGGGCGATGGGCGACTGCTCCCCAAATTGAGCATCCAATTGATGCTGAGCCGTAATCCAGTCGGCATGTTGACCCCACGCCGCAAACGACCCCGTCGGATGATAGCTCCGCACTACCCCCGGCCAATGCCGAAAAGTTTCCGCGATAATCCCCATTTGACGGGTCGGCGTGACCGCTGGATCAAAAGCAGGCCATTCATCATAAACCGTCTGCCACCATGTTTGGGGAATCGGTGGATTTTGCCAATAGGCTGGATCACTGTAATCGCCAGAATGACTGGGCATAACCAATGTCCCGGCTGGTGTCAAGACCTCCATCATGGCCTGAATCACCGGAATCGGCCCGCCTACCGTCCAGCCCAGTTTGCTCATAGCCGAATGCATAATAATCACCGCACCGGGTTTAACGCCTAGTTGCTCAAAATCGCGGCGCAAAGTGGCACAGGTATTCGGCGCAGGTGTTTGATTCACGACAATGCCTTCATTCATAAAAATTTCCCTTAGAATTCGTACCTGACCATCTCTGTAAGTCTATCTCAATAATTGCGTTAGAAAACTGTCGGGTTGCGGTCTGGTATTCACTTTGCCTTTCTGGTAAGATAACGCCCACCAATTTCAGAAATGGCTTGACAAGGGTCTGTAACAATGAAAGTTATCCTCACTGAATATGTCTATATGCACGGCGTCGCGGGCGACGTGGTTGAAGTAGCGGATGGTTTTGCCCGTAATTTCCTGATTCCGCGTGGCAAAGCTGTGAAGGCCACCCCCGCCTCGATTAAAAAACACCAACAATTGATGGATCTCTCTGTCCAACGTCGCAAAGAACTCAATCAGCGGTTGGTCGAAGTTGCCCAAAAGATTGAAGGCGTTGAACTGGTTTTTGGACGCAAGGCAGGGCGCAACAACAAACTCTACGGTTCAGTAACAACCGTTGATATTGCCAAAGCGCTACTGGATAAGACGGGTATTGATATTGACCGTCGCCGCGTCAGCGACCGCCCCCTGCGTGAAATCGGCCGATTTGAAGTGCCAATTCGCATGGGTGCTGAACTATCGCCAGCCGTCCAGATTGTTATTCTGCGCGAAGAAGATGTCGCCAAATATCTAGCTGGACAAGAAGTTGATGTACCCGTCCACGCGCCTGAAGAATATATCGAAGTTGAAGAAACTGTTGAAGAAGAAGTTGCCGAAGAAGCAGCTCAATAATTCGTCATTTTGATTTGACTTACGCGCATCCGACCTCGGAATAGGTACAAACTCAGTGAGTGATCTGGAAATTCTGGGGGCGCAATTCCGGCGGGCGCGGGAAGATCGTCGTCTGACCTTTGACCAAATCGAGCGTCAAACACGTATCCGCGCCCATTACCTCGAAGCCATTGAACTTGGCAATTTTGGGGTTATCCCCTCACCAGTTCAACTACGTGGTTTCGTGCGTAATTATGCTCGTGCAGTCGGCCTCGACCCAGATTTAATGCTGGCACAGGTTGAAGAAGCGCTGGCAAATCCGGCGGGGCGTAAACCCAGAAAAACACCCAAAACCACCACAACAACCACTCCTATCGAGAATGCCTCGGCTACCCCTACGGATACGCTCGAAAAATATCGTGCCCCAGTAATTGTCCCACGCGCATCCCATTCAAGCATGGAAGTGGCCGCCGCCCCTACCTATAGCGCTCCTCACAAACGCGGCCCGATGCGGACAGTTTTTGCAGTGGTCGTAGCCACCGTATTGACTGGGGTAATTATTGGTGGTCTATTGGTCGCCATGAATGACCTTGCGGAAAAAAGCACCGAAGCTACTCAACCATCGCCGCTTTTAGAACTGAACCCCAATAATCCAACAGTAGCGATTGCCACCGGCACACCGACCTTGAGCGTTTTTATTCCTCCACCAAATGAAACACTGGATCTTAGTCAGGCTGGCAATCTCACGATTGAGATTACGCCACTCCAACGCGCATGGGTTCGTATCGTCACCGATGGCACAACCGTTTTTGAAGGCATTATTACTCCCCGCAGCAGCACTTCGACTGGTGATTTTCTAACCTATAGTGCAAATGATAGCCTAACTTTAAAAACCACCAATGCGGGCGGGCTGGAAGTCAAGATTAATAAGCAAGTTTTTCGATTGGGTGAGCCGCGTCAAGCCTTTGAACAGACCTTTACCTTAGAAGGTTTAATCACACCAACCTTTGCACCAACCTCCACCCCTACCATTACTTATACCCCTTCGGCGACCTATACGCTGGGAGCGTCTATTACGCCTACCCTGACCGAAACACCCACCCTAGAAGGCAACATCAGCGCACCTGTTTCTCCAAGCAACACCACCGCCCTATTGGCAAGTCCGGGGGTCGTTTCCCCAACACCCCTGCCACCCGTTGGTGGGGACTCATCAACCCCCACTACTCAAAGTCTAGCGACGACCCTCCCAGCACCAACGGCCATTCTTTCGCCTACACCCTTAGTGTTTAATTCACCCACCTATACCCCATCTCGTACACCAACTAACACTCTTCCCCCTTCGTCCACGCCCAATATCACCATGACGCCTTCGCCCTTTTTGCCAGAGCGCGCCACCCGCACCCCCACAAAATAGCGTTCAATTTCTGCTCCGCATTCATTACAATACTCCACATCTAATTGATTGAAACCCATCTGGAAGGAAATTTCTGGCATGACCCAGTTCTACGACACGATTGCACGCTTCTATGACGCCGAAAATCTGGATATGACCGATGATTTGGCTTTTTATAGCGAATTAGCGTCCGAATATGGTGACCCGATTTTGGATGTCGGTTGCGGTACGGGGCGGGTTATGCTGCACTTAGCCCAAGAGGGCTATCGCTGCGTTGGCGTAGACACCTCCCCCCAAATGCTGGCACGGGGCCAGCGCAAAGTCGAAGCATTAGGGGCGGATATTGCTGAACGAACCACATTTGTCGAAGGGGATATTGCCACCTATAGCGCCCCCCAAACTCATAACATGATCTTGCTGCCCTATCATGCCTTTATGCACTTTCAAGAACAAGATCAACAGTTAGCCATTCTGCGTCAATTAAAAGCGAATTTAGCTAAGGACGGCATCATCATTTTTGATTTGCCTAATGCGGGTGAAGCCTTTAGCACGCAAGATGACCATACCATTTCGCTCGAGCGTACCTTCATCGAACCCGAAACAGGCCATCTGGTTATGCAGCAATCGGTAAGCCAACTTGACCGTGCCGAGCAATTGCTCTATATCACATGGATTTATGATGAGGTTACATCCGATGGCACGGTCAAACGAACCGTCGCGCCCTTAGTGCTGCGCTATGTCTTCCTCAGCGAACTCAAGCTACTATTGGCCGCCAGTGGCCTAGAATTATTTGAGGTACATGGGGATTATGATGGCAGCCCCTATGCCGATGGCAGCCCTCGGATGATTGTGGTCGCAGGCAAGGCTGACTAAAAAAATCCTTTAGGGGTAGAGGTCGAAACACTGGTGCCATTTTTGGCATGACCATTTTTCTTGGCTTCTAAGCGTTCTTTCGGTTCGAAACGGCGCACAATAGTGAGGACAAACCCAAACAATATGGTTGATCCAGCCGCCAAGATATACAATTCATACCCAACGACGATACCTACAATCGCCACCATCCAAACACTAGCGGCTGTGGTGAGGCCATGAATCGTGGTCTTACGTTGTAAAACCACCCCTGCTCCTAAAAAACCAATTCCAGTGAGGATATTGGCCGTCAAACGGGCTTCACTGTCGGCTCCATAAATAATGCGGGAAGTAATGGTAATGAGGGCGCAACTCATACAGACCAGCATATGCGTCCTCAATCCGGCAGGCTGTTGTCGTCGTTCGCGGTCAAGGCCGGGGATAATTGCCAATACGCCCGCAATCGCAACCACCAATAGAGCATTCAGTTGCTCGGCACTATGTTCCATTGGGGTCTAACCACCTATCAGTACGTTCATTGCTCCAGAAACTATAGTGGTACTAACGGGAGCACCGGACTGGTTATTTGTCCCCATGACCATCGAAGTTGAACGCGCCGCAGGTCGTCCACCTATCATGACGGTGAATGATCCCATTGTAATGGCACCTGAGATAACCGTACCCACAACTAAATCGCCAACGACTGCGGCGGGCATTCCCCCAATCAAAACATTGGAAACCCCCGGCCCCGTAATCATATCACCGGTGGCGGACATATCGGTCAAGCGTGCAGCGGGAAATGACATAAGTGGTGTAAGCCCTTTCTGGGTGCTTCATCCCAAACTTGGTTAAATAAATTTTACCCTATTTTTCATATAGGGTCAATTTAGCGACGATTATCATCAGGTAGGGCAATGCGTAGCGCCTCATACAGCGAACGGACGGGTATGACCTCAATTTTCCCCGCTGGTTTTTCATCCCCCCGTCGTGAACGAGGTACAATCACTCGCCGAAAACCCAATTTAGCCGCTTCATTCAAACGGGTGGATAATTGGCTAACTGCCCGCAGTTCACCACTTAACCCCACCTCACCCACAATCGCTAAATCGGCTGGCACAGCAATATTACGGGCGCTTGAAGCAATTGCAATTGCCACCGCCAAATCAGCAGCCGGCTCATCAATCGTCAGGCCCGCTACCACGTTGACAAAAACATCCTGTTCATAAAGTTTGAACCCCACCCGCTGGGTCAGCACCGCAATCAACAGTTGCAGGCGGTTAAAATCCACCCCATTGGCCGTGCGACGTGGATTAGGATAGGCGGTTTGGCTGGTCAGGGCCTGCACTTCAACCAATAGCGGACGTGTCCCTTCCATGGTCACCGCGATGCCACTCCCCGGTGCATTGACCACCCGTTCAGCCAAAAACACTTCCGACGGGTTGCTCACCTCAACCATGCCACTACCCTGCATCTCAAATACACCTGTTTCATTGGTCGCGCCAAAACGATTTTTAACACTCCGCAGCAACCGATAAACCTGAAAGGTATCCCCTTCAAGATACAGCACCACATCAACAATATGCTCCAAAACACGCGGGCCAGCGATTGTACCCTCTTTGGTGACATGCCCAACCAGCATGATAGCAATGCCACTCGACTTCGCCAGCATTTGCAAGCGTGCCGCACATTCGCGTACCTGACTGACACTCCCCGCTGAATAGGCCTTATCTTCGGTATAAGTGGTCTGAATAGAGTCCACGATGACCATCAACGGCTTAATCTCTTGGATATGCTCTACAATCGTCTCAAGCGAAGTTTCGGTCACAAGAAATAAATCATTTGCTTGGATACCGAGTCGCTCCCCACGCATCTTGATTTGTTGTTCGCTCTCTTCGCCCGAAACATACAACACACGGCCTAAATCGTTGGCAAGTTCCGCTGCAATTTGGAGTAACAGGGTACTTTTGCCAATGCCGGGATCACCCCCCACCAAAACCACGCTCCCCGGCACTAATCCACCACCCAACACCCGTGAAAATTCTTGATTACGCACCGGCCATCGTTTGGTGCTGGCTTCCTCAATTTCATGGAAGCGTTTCGCCTTAGAACGATTTGGGCCGCCAAGCGATTGACGAGCCGATGCGACTGGTTCCGGCTCTTCCACCACCTCGACCATTGTATTGAAATTGCCGCATTGGCTGCACTTACCCATATAGCGGAGTGATCGCCAACCACAATCCGAGCATTCATAGTAGGTTTGGGATTTTTTCTTTGCCATGTATCCTCAAATTTTCTGATTAGAAGGCATTGTCATTATAAGCCGAACACGGGTTCTAAACAATCACCTGCCTACCATACTTTGGCTTCCTCTAGCGGCCACCTCTTGCCCTTTCTATATAATTACCATCCATAAATTCGTAACTGTCGTTACGAATTCAACTTCGGCGCATATAATCTACAATTATAGACCGCATGTTCTAAAAACTTTACCCTCTTGTCATCATTTTTGAAACAAACCAGCGTGGATATAATCATGGGGTAACATCCATCCAATCACAGTGGGAATCCATGAGCATCTTCAACAACAAACGCCTCACCAATCAAACCTTTAAACTTGACATCGAACGAATGCAACGTGGCTGGTATTCCGATAAATATTTCGAAAATATCAGCAGTATGTTGAATGCGCTCCATGCCCAAGGCTACACCTTCCAAGCCGATAGCCCCCGCTTCACTTCCGAGCAAAATCGGCAATATAGTGGTTTCCCAATGGGTGACATCGAGGTCGAGATGCAGTGGTTCAACCGCCGCAAACCCGCCACGTTGATTGGCGGCGTGGATAAGGCCTTGGCGATGCTCTATCATTGTGCGGGTTATCCAAATGAGGATGGTTCATTCACCCGTACATGGCAAGAATTGGAAGTGGAAGCCATCCAAGACGGTGTGTTTACCCACTATAATGGCGATTCGACCAAAGTCGAGCCTGTTTTAAAGGTACGTGGCCCTTATCGCTATTTTGCTATGCTCGAAACCCCCACTCTCGGCATTTTGTCGCGGGTCAGCCGCATTGCCACCAATGTCTATAACACCCTCGTCGCGGCTCGTGGCAAACAGGTGCTTTTTTTCCCGGCCCGCTTTGATGTCCACGAAGTCCAAGCCGCCGACGGTTATGCCTATGATCTGGCCGTTCAGCGTTATAACATGGATTATGGAGCTAAGGTACGCAGCCTTGTCAGCACCGACGCCCAAGGCGATTGGTGGGGGGGTGATGGCGGCGGCACTGTTCCCCATGCCGTGATTGCCTGTTTCTTGGGCAACACCACCGAGGCTATGCTGCAATTTTCCGCCACCCAACCTCCCCATGTCCCCCGTATCGCGTTGGTAGATTTTAACAACGACTCGATTGGCACATCATTAGCTGTCGCCAAAGCCATGTTTGAGCGCTATCAATCTTTCAAAATAGCGGGTAATGACCATGAGGCCAACAAATTCCGCCTATTTGGTGTCCGGCTTGATACCAGTGGTAATATGCGGGATATTGCCCTTGATCCCATTGGCGACCCCAAGCTCGACTTTGGCGTGAATCCGCGTCTGGTGGTCATGGTGCGCAAGACCCTCAATAGTGCGTGGCAACAATGGGGAGTAACGCCAGAATGGGAAATGGAAGCCCAACAATATTGCCAAAATGTCAACATCGTCGTAGGGGGCGGTTTCACCCCTGAGAAAATTGCTAGTTTTGAGGCTTTAGGTGTGCCTGCTGATATTTATGGAGTTGGTTCCAGCCTAATGCTCAATGAAAGCACCTCCAATACCGACTTCACCGCCGATGTGGTGCGTGTCAAAATTCATGGCGAGTGGCTCGATATGGCAAAAATAGGTCGCCGACCCTGCGATAATCCCAATCTTGAACCCATCCATTTTAATTACATGGACGTCTAACATCGCAAGGAGGCAAGTGATGGAAAATTTCGAGATTGCTTCTTTTGAAGAAATCCGCGAAGAATTTTTACAAAGGGTAACGCAAGTTATCTGGTGTAACGTTGCTACCATAGACACGCAAGGGCGACCCCGTTCGCGCATTCTGCACCCGGTTTGGGAAGGCCACATTGGCTGGGTTGCAACGCGCCGCAACACCCTCAAAAGTAAGCATCTCGACCACACCCATTATGTGTCACTCGCCTATATCACAGATGTCGCCAAACCCGTTTATGCCGATTGTGAGGTGACATGGATTGACGACCTTGCCGAAAAAACCCGCATTTGGAATTTCATCAAGGACACCCCAGAGCCAGTGGGCTACGATCCTACCCCTATTTTTGGGAGTGTCGAAAATGAAAACCTTGGGGTATTAAAGTTAACCCCATGGCGCATTGAAGTGGCTGATTTTCCAATTCACCGTCATATCTGGCATGTAAATAAGGAGCTTTAGACTTGGGTCTACGATTTCGTAAAAGCATCAAAATTTTCCCCGGGGTACGGGTCAATCTCAGCAAATCCGGGCCATCGCTCAGTCTTGGCGGAGGCGGGGTAACGCTGAATTATAGTAAACGCGGGGTGCGTACCTCGGCAGATTTACCCGGCGGTTTGTCCTATACCAAACTCTATGGGGATGACCAAAAATCATCTGCGGGTGGTAAATCCAATGCGGATGCGGAATCCGCACAACAAAAACTAGATGTGGATTTTCTGTCACGGCTGACGATGACAGGCGCAGAGGAGGATTTGGTCAACGGCCTTAAAGCCTTTACCACAGGCCATTCTGAAGAAGCCCTCGCCCATTTGAGTAAAGCGACGGAAATAGCCGATGCTGCCTTTTTAGCTGGAGCATTAGCCCTCAGTCTGGGTAAAAATGCCGAAAGCCTGCAATATCTTCAACAAGCAGCTGCCCATAAGAATGAGCTTGGTGAGCACTTCAAAAAATACGGAGTTTCGTCTGAGGTCGAAGTGCCCATTACCGAAGAAATCTCGGTTCTACAAGAAGCCGATGAGCGGGGTTTGGCCTTGCTCTTAGCCGAAGCCTATCAGCAAACGGGCGATTTGGAAAAAGCCATTGCCGCCATGCAAGACTTATGCCATCTTGTGCCAGATGATGTGGTAGCGCGGTTATCGCTGGTCGAAATGCTGACGGACAAGAGTGGTACTGAAGTTGAGACCTGTAAAGAGATTGTTGGGTTAGTGGGCGAGTTGTCGAATGATAGCCCCTTCCACACCATGCTCTTGTTATACAAAGCCCGGGCACTGCGCCAATTGGGCCTCAATGACATCGCCAAACAAACGCTGACCAATGCACTACGGCGCAAAAAAGATCGTGATGTCGCCATTTTGAATGCGCTGCGTTATGAACGGGCTTTACTGCTAGAGGCCATAGGTCAAACTGCTGATGCCCGCAAGGATTTCGAGGCGATATTTGCGTCCGATGCCCATTATGAAGATGTGTCTCAACGCCTGAATATCACAGGCTAGGCCGAACGGGGGCAGATTTCTCACCTGCCCCTTCTCAAAACCTACCCAATAGGATCAGAGGATAGCACCGGACGAAGACCGTTATCGGCAAAACGGGCAAAAACCTCATTTGCCATCGCATCAAAATCAATTTCGGGATGAGCCACCGAGGAAGTGCAGTCCATCATAATCCGCAATTTAGCAACAATTTCGGGGCTACCTGCATAAAACCGCATCATCGAACTAACGGTCTCTAAAACACAATGACTTTTGGCTTGGCCCGCAATGTAGACCAAATCATGTGAAGCCACCATCTCCAAAAATGGAATATTGAGATTACCCATTGGGGTTTCCGAGACTTTGACCTCTGGCTCTAGGATAGAATAGTGTTCTGTTTTAGGAATCGAGCCTTTGGAAAGGAAAATAGGGGCACTTTGACGGGCCGCCGCGTGATAGGCAATCGCCTCATACAGCGTTGGGGTAATGGCATGACCGGGTGTGCCAATCATGGTATGATACGGCCAAATCATCAATTGCTTTTTAGCATGTTCTTCCAATTGTTCCAAATAGTCCATTGACCACTCTTCTTCATAAAGGGGTGTCCAATGTCCGGCTTTGGCTTCGGCGCTGGTAATCACCGTAAAGGGTTCAGGATGACCGCCCCCACGATCCATCCACCATGTCGGGTAGAAGATTTGGACGGGCACATGGCTATCTAATGAAGCGGCAATCGTAGTGACTTGTCCAGTATGACGATAGAGCCATTCCACCGTTCGTTGCGTATCTTCGACCGCACCGGGGACACTTAAACTGCCATCGGAATGAATAAAATCCACCTGTGGGTCAACCAATAACAACAAGATTCTAAATTCGTCATGCTTGGCGGGTGTAAAACCTGCGACCTGCCCCTCTAAAACCGCTTGCAGTGTATTGGGTGGCATCAAACGGCCCACATTTTCAGGATGATAATAGGCTGGAAACGACAACGTTCACCTCGTATTTTCAAAGTGGCGATCTTATGTGAGAATTATAATGGGTTTGAACTGAAACAACGACGTAACATTGGAATGGGAGCTAAAACACATGACCGACACGATTAAGTTGTATCATGTCTATTCGAAATTACCCGTGTATGAGATTAAAGGCATCCAATGCCATGATATTCATATCAGTTGGTTTGTCAAAGATCGGGTTGAACCCCCCGCCCCGTATGAGATTTTAATCAACCATTATGATCCGCAGGCGGGTCATGTCATCCATCCTCAAAACGCGGTCAAGGAACTCTTTACAATCGAAGAGGCCGATGCGTTTAGTGCCTATTTAACCCGCAGCAAAATTGATGCCACTCCAATTATCAAAGCCGCTGAACTCCCGATTGAAATGAATCGGGCTGGCTTTTTGGAATTTGCGGTTGGCGAAGCATCTGGGTTTTATCGCGCTTCCGAAGAGGATGACTACGATTTACCGTTCACGGTCTGGGGCTATTTTGACGCTAAAGACCAATATGTGGGGGCGTGGAGCGAAAAAGTAACCAATCCGGAGATTGACCGTACCCAAAAAATGTTGGAACAAGCTATTGCGCTGGGATTACGCAAAAAAGCTAAACCTGAAGCGTTGCGAGCCATTGCCCAACAGCTTGTAGAAAAAGGCTATCACGTCACTATCGGCAAATAAATAAAAAGGGCAGATTTATCACCTGCCCTACCTATTTAAGCCCTACTTGGTTTGATCTACTTTTGGCAAAATGTGCGCGATGACATCAGCATCATTCATTGGAGTAGGCACATCATGGAAAAGATGCCAATGTTCAGTGTGTTCAACCGTTGCGGCGGGCGCTAAATTGACCAATGGGCCAAGTGTTTCAACTTCGAGCATATCCACATCGGTATAAGTTTCAACGTTACTGCCTAAATCGGGATATTCCGCCCCTGCCACTACATCAAAACGTTTGACCAAGAGGGTATTATTGCGGACATAGGCCAGCCAACCCTGTGGCACATAGGTGCCAACTTTTTGCGAATGGGGATTATTGGAATCGTGCCGCAACATAATATATTCCGACCCCCACGTCCAACGCGGGTCAGCCATATCCGTATAGGCCCACAGAGTCAAGTGACGGGTTGGCAACAAGTTGTCGGCATGTGAGCCAGAGGGTGGCAACGGGATAATGATTTTTCCACCGGGGGCCGTCACGCTTAGAGCCCAAACCGCCAAATTGACAGACCACAGATTGGTATTACGCAGACGATGCGTCACTTGGACATGCGGTTGATCTGGCGACAGCGTTATATCTAATTCTTTTTGAATGCCTGTCGAGGTTTCAACAGGCTGAATAATACGGACAAAGCTGGTGTGGTCTTCAATCTGGATAGGGCTGTTATCTGGGGCATAGGTACGGGGCCTTTCTTCTGGCGCGTGCCACAACCGATGCCCCCCATAAATACGCCACTCGTTACCCCCTGTTTTACCAGCAAATTGGGCATATTCTTTCAGTAAATTTTCCTGACCGATGAACCCAAAGCGAATAATACGCGGCCCAACATCCCCCGTGACAATCAGCTCAATGTCGCGGTTCGCCAGCCGATAGCAATTCGGCCAACCTGCATACTGCACTTTTTCCAACCTTACACCCATCCTTTTGGCAAGCTAATGGTTAAAGTCGCGCCTTGATTTTGTCCGGCGCTTTCGGCCCATACACGACCACGGTGAGCTTCGAGGACGGCCCTTGCAATTGAAAGGCCAAGCCCCATCCCACCATGACGGCGGGTCATATGATCTTCGACTTGATAAAATGGCTTAAAGATATTCTCTAAATCCCGTTCTGGAATACCCACTCCGTCATCCATGACACAAACCCATACTTCTTGCGGGCGGTCAATCACCTTGATTTGAATATGCCCATCTTGCGGCGTGAACTTGACGGCATTATTCACAATGTTGGTCAAAGCCATCAGCACCAACGCCCGATCTGCGTAAACCACTACATCGGGATCAGGCGGCTGAAGGATCAGCGTTTGGTCATTGGCCGAGGCCATTGCCAAAACATCGCCCCGTACCAACTGCAGCAGGCTTCCCAACGACACCTCATCGCGCTGCAACTCGGAATCGCCAATTTTTAGGAAGCGCAGATTGGTCATGTCTTCAATCAGGTTTCGCATCTTAAGGGCGCTGTTTAAGACCGCATCGGCATGGTCGCCTAATTCACCCTGCGCTTCTTCTTTAAGAAAACTAGCATAGCCCAGAATGACCCCTAAGGGGGTGCGGAGTTCATGTGAGGCAATTGCGATAAAGTCGTTCTTCAGTTTATCCAATTGGCTCAATTCGGCGTTGGCTTTTTGTAGCTGATCGACCAATTCTGCTTTTTCGAGAGCGATAGCCGCCTGTGCTGCCAAAATCTCTAAATAATTCTGATCATCAGGTTCCCAATGGTCGCCAATTTTATTGACCGCCTCCAATGCCCCAATCACACGGTCTTTAATCCGCATGGGCACACCGAGGAGTGACCGGGTTTTGAAGCCGCTTTCGTCGTCCGTGTTACGATAGTGGCGGGGGTCTTGGCTGACATCATTGAGCAGGATAGCCTGATTTTCTTTAATGATATTGCCCGCGATGCTGCCTTCTAGTGGAACTGGAATTCGCACCAACGCATCGGCTTGGGCTGCCCCGGTTGGCATCGCCACAAAATGAAGCTCATTGGTATTACGATTCATCAAGATGACCGATGCGGATTCGGCATTGAGGATTTCAGCGGTGGCATCCATCAATTGTGTTAAGATTTCCTCGGTAGAAAGGCTCGAATTTAAGATAAGGCTGACCTCAACCAAGCGGTTAAGGCTGCGTGTCGCTCTGGTTTGACGATCTTCGATGGATGGTGTCTGATTAGCCATGACTTTTTCCAGTAACTTCACTTATTGACGTGTGTTTCAGAAAACCCTGTCCCCCATCGCATAAATCTACTCAAATTCAGAAAATCGGGCAACTGACAACCCACTGATTTTGCTCAGAGTATAATTCTAATAAAGCATAACCTCCACCATTTGATGAAAGACACTAACTATGCCGTATCAAATTGTCGCTGCATCAGACGTGAATTTTGATGCCTACGTACAGGCTTTTAATGAAGCCTATGCGCATTATTTTGTGCATATCCAATTGACTCCCGCCAATTTAATGTCGCTGATTAAACGGGATGCGATTGATTTAACCTCTAGTGTTGCCACGCTTGATGAAACAGGGCGAGTCGTCGGGATGGCGATGTTGGCGATTCGGCCACCACGCAGTTGGGTGGGTGGGGTGGGGGTAGTGGAAGATCATCGCCAGCGGGGTCTGGCACGGAAAATGATGGTAACTCTCATCGAGAATGCCCGCCAAAAAGGACTGGCTGGTGTTGAATTGGAAGTGATTACCCAAAACACCAAAGCCTATAACCTTTATTGTGATTTAGGCTTCGAGATACAGCGGCGCTTGCTGATCATGGAACGACCTGCCGGAGATGCTACCATCCCAGAAGGTTATCTTGTTCGGGAGTGTAGCCCGTTAGAAGCCTTAGCATATTTTGACAAGTTCCATGACACCCCTAACGCATGGCAGCGGAGTCTCCCGGCCCTACAATCGTTTGCCATCAATAATTTGGAGGGGTGGGCAATTGCACGGAGAGAAACCCCAGCCCACGTCGTAGGTTATGCTGTGGGTTGGCCCAATGAAAACCATATCCAGTGGATGGATATTGCCATTGATCCCCAAGCCAATCAGCGGTCAGAAATTGGCATAGCCCTGTTAGCGTCGCTGCACCATGAATTGCCCACTGCGACAGGGGGCATTGTCAATTTAGGTGAACATGATGTCGCCGTTACCTCTTTTGAGGCTTTAGGTTATACCGAAGCTATGGCTCAATATGAAATGCGGCTAAAATTTTAGGGTGTTGGCTCATTGACAAAGCGCATAATGATTTTTAGGCGGCCTAATTCGATTTCATCCCCATCTCGTAGGGGGTAAAGTCGGTCGGGTTCTATCGGGATTTGGTTCAACGACGACCCATTGGTGCTGCCTAAATCCTCTATATACAGTGCCCCTTCGCGCTTTATAATGGTGGCATGTTTTCTGGAAACGCCAGCAATTTGCCCACCAAACGGTGTTAAATCCAAATCTGGCATAAAATTGGCGATAACATCCGAACGCCCCACCAGTGTGGTGTCTTTGACTTCAAAACTTAGGGTTGTGACCGTCTTACCCGGCCCACCAAATTGAAGCAATAGATAGTGTGGTGCGGGGTCGAGTTGGGGATTGGTTAAACTAGGATGCAAGCCGGGTTCAGGAATCTCAACTGCGGACTTGTCGGATTTGCCGAGTAGCGATGTTTGGCGTTGACGGGGTTCAGAAGTCACGGCATTCTCTCCCTAAGCCTACAAACCATGCCTGATGATAATAGGTGCAGTCACAAGTGGTAAATTTTGGATAACAACCATTTCAACGAACATGATTCTAACTGTTTCTAAACTTTATGCAAACATTAAAACAACTTCTTAAAAAATATAGGTGGGGGCTCGTAGGCCTTGTCCTTGTGCTGGGTGGCGTCTTTTTTGCCCTTAACCGAGATCATAACCAACAAGTAAAAGAGGAGCGCCAAACTACCCCCACTCTGTTGAGCCATGCCTTTGAGCCAGCCGCTTTGTTATCACAGGCGGCTATCTGGCATCCTGCCAATGACAATGCCTTGATCTATCAACCCTATGACACGGGAACCGAGGCCATCCGCTATTTTTGGATGGAGGGTGTGCCGCGCCAATGGGATGCTTTTCCAATCAGCAGCCGTGACGACAGTGCCCATCTCGTTTGGCTGAATACGGATGGCAAGCTCTGGTATAGTCAAATCAACCCCGATGGTAGCCGAAAGCTATTAGCCCTCAACCTTGCCCCCAATGAGGTACAGGCAATGGTCGCTACACGGTCTCCCAATGGAAGTTTGGTCATTGCGTGGCAAAAGACAAACAACACATTAGGGGTCATTTTGATTGATGCATTAGGGCGAAAACTTGCTGAACAAACCCTTGTACCCAACGCCACCCATTTTGATTTGACGGGCGATCCGGCAGGTGGGCTTTACCTTGTGTGGGCTACGACACCCCAAGCTGGGCAACGCAGGGTATCAGCTTTGCCATTCACCACCGACACAATTGGCACAATTGATGTAGACCAAGCCAGCTATTTTGATTTGCCGATTCCAGCTAGCGACTGGCTTGATACGGTGCGAATTTTGGTGGATGATGAATGGGTCTATCTGATTTGGGGAATTAACACGGCCACAAGTCCAGAGGTCACGACATTTGAGTTCAGGCCGCTTCTGAAAGCAGATATTCGCCCCCATGAGTTCCTGCCTAATTCAGTCCAAGCGCCACTTGTGTTATCCACGAGTGGCATACCAGTGCCATTACGTTGGGCTGGCCGAGTTCAAAATTGGGACGTGGCGGGTGCCCAGTTTGCATTGACAGCCTATTTTGATAACCAATGGACAGCCGTGTTGGTTAATTTTGCCAATGGTGCGTATACCGGATATGAAAATCTGTCTGATGTTCCTGCCAACGCCAGCCAACCCCGCATCATGATTACGAACGGGCAACAGGTAGTCGCATGGGTGCGCATTAATTCCGACGGGCAGTTAATTCAGGAAATCCATCCCTAAGACCGATTTGCGTAGGTTAAACACATAGCTTTTAACAAAAAGTGGCGATTATAATAGCCGACTCGTGGCGTATAACCCTATTGATAAGAGGTAGATGGTGATTAAGCGTGGTATTTTTATTATCCTAATGTGTATGGTCGCCGGGGCATCTTTATGGCCTGCCCGCGCCCAAGAAAGCAACAATTCTGTGGTCGTTGCGATGCAGCCACCAGTAGATTTGGAAGCAGCAACGATTTCTCGGTTTGACGAAAATAAGCGCGATTTGCTGGAAAATTTATTCGTCGGCCTCACTCGTTTTAATGCTAGCAGCGGTCAAATTGAACCCTATTTGGCAAAAGCGTGGGCGGTGAGCGCCGATGGCCTGACATGGACATTCAATTTGCGCGACGACATTCAATGGGTCGAAGTACGCGGCGGTGAATCAAGTGTGGTACGTCCAGTGGTGGCAGGGGATGTCGTTTTTGCAATTCAACGGGCCTGTGACCCCAATCGCCCTTCACCCGTGACCAGTAATATGGCAATTATCGTGGGTTGTCGTGAAGTGGCGACGGCACTCAATAGCTGGGAAATTACCCAAGACGTGCTTGACCAACGCATCGGGGTTAAGGCTCTAGATGACCAGACAGTTGAGTTTAAGTTGCTATTCCCTGCGGCCTATTTCTTGACTCTGACGGCCCTGCCCGAATTTCGCCCCTTGCCAGCCGAACGAGCCATTGGCAACACCCCTTGGCCCTTAGGGACAGACATCCTAACCAGTGGGGCATGGGTGGTCAAAGCGTGGGACGCCTCACAAATGAGTCTTGAAGCGAATCCGTTTTGGCCTTTGGAACGCACAGGTAATCTGGACAGCGTGACAGTTCGGTTTGATGTGGGACCGGATGTATTGGCAAGCCAATTTTCCAATGGAGATGTGGCGATTGCGCGGGCCGATGCACTTACCACAGCTTCGATTGGGGCTACCGATGCATCATTGGTCAAAACCACTGAAGGCGAAACGCTGACCCTATTGGGGTTTAGTTTGGAGTATCCCGACCTAAACAATCCTCTGCTGCGGCGTGCCCTAGCTCTTGCCATTGACCATGACTATATCGCGCAGAATGTGGTAGTCGGGGATGCAAAATTTCTAGCCGCAACCCGTTTTACCCCGCGCAATGTTATTGCTGCCCCCAGTGCGCCCGGTGCAGGTTTTGACCCCGTTGCGGCCCAACAACTTTTGGCCGATTCTGGTCATGCTGGCTGTGCTTTTTCGCAGCGCCTCAGTGTCGCCGTCGAAAATGATGCGATTGCAACCTTGATTGCTCAATTAACCATTCAACAATGGCAAATTAATCTCGGTTGCCCCGACGGAACCTTTGAATTGGTGGTACTGACCCGCCAAGAAGTCGTCAATGATGCCCATGCTAATATTGATTTTAGCGACGAACAAACCCGCCATCCGATTTGGCTGATTACATGGAGCGCTGATTACCCCGACGCCAATGCGTGGACAGCCGATGCGTTACATTGTCAATTTGGTTACTTGCGTGTTGGACGGGCCTGCGATAACACCGATACACTCTTTGACCAAGCGGGTCTGAACAGCGACATTCGTGCCCGGTTGGATGCTTATACCCGCGCCGAAACCGATCTTTTTGGGCCAAGCGGAAGTTTCCCGGTCATTCCCATTATCATGACTAGTCAAAGTCGTATCCAACAAAAATGGCTCAGTGGGGTCGCTAGTTATGGCCCATTCCAATTTGACCGTTGGGTTGCCAATCAGAGTGAGTAGTTTAGAGGAGGGGCATCGTATTAGGATGTCCCTTTTTGATTGGTTCTAATTAAACATCTTCTGAAATATCATAATCATCGTCACTAATTTCGTGATAGGGATTATCCCCTTCACCCGGAATATCCTCACCGGAATCATCTTGCAATGGCACAGGTGGGGTTACAATATTGCCATCTGTGCTGGTAGTACGAATTGTTGGATGCATCCCAGTTGCACGTTTGGGACGATCCTGTGATTCTTTTTTCTTGGCAGGATCGAGGATTTCTGCCTCAACTAAATTCACTAATGAATAACCTTTTGATAGTTGCCCGATTTCCCGGTCCGGTACAACAACATCCCCAAACTGCTGTGTCTTTTCACGATGCAGTGAAATGTCCTCACTAGACTCGGAGGATTCGGGGGTCAGCAGATTGCTAAATGCTTCAGACATACCATGCCCCCTGAGACATATTCATAATGTGCAACAGTCCACTTTGCTCTACCGATAAAAATGACTGTGCAGATGAGTGTACCACCTTTACGCTAATATGCCCAAACTTTTTTACTTCAAATTGGTGAGATTCGACTTGCTTGTTATAGCAAGCCCATATCCAAGCCATAAACAAAAAAGGATATGCCCTTGTTAACGGGGTATATCCTTTAATCTATGTGTTAACCAATGATTTACTTTAGGGACGCATTTGTCGGAGCACCTCAAATTGATGGCGTTCTTCGTCCGACAACCGCTCAGGCAAACGGACATTCGCCGTAGCATATAAATCGCCCGATTCAGAAGGGTTTTTCAATTTGGGCATTCCTTTGCCACGCAACCGGAAACGTCGGCCATTTTGCGTTTCAGCCGGGATATTCAAATTCACCGGGCCATCTAGGGTTGGCACGCTGGTGACTCCACCTAAAATGGCTGTATAGAGAGGGAGCTCAAATTCGGTATATAAATCATCCCCTCGCTGTTCAAAACGCTCATCGGGTAAAATCTCCACCACAAGATAGAGGTCGCCCTTATCTGCGCCATTCCATCCCGGCTGACCCATGCCAGCCAGACGGATTTTTGAGCCTGTTTTGACCCCGGCTGGAATTTTGACCTGTTGGGTTTGACCATCTTTAGAAATCTGGCGGGTCGTGCCGTGATAGGCCTCACTCAAACCAATTTGAAGCGGCTGTTGAACATCTTGCCCACGCCGTGGTTGACGGCTACGTTGACCCGTATTCGCTGTGCTACCGCCAAACAGGGTTTCAAAAAAGTCAGAGAAGCCACCATTGCCACCAAATCCGCCAAAGATGCCTTCTAGGTCATCCACATTGGTATAGGTGGTATAGCCACCGGGGGCACCACCGCCACCCCGTGACCATGCGTTCCAATCGAAGCCGCCCGCGCCGCCACCTGCCTGTTGGTGACGCTCCCATTCCCGCCCAAAGCGATCATACTTGGCGCGTTTTTCGGCATCCCCCAAAACCTGATAGGCCTCGTTGATCTCTTTGATTTTCTCGTCGGCATCTTTGTTGTTGGGGTTAGCATCTGGGTGATACTGGCGTGCCAAACGGCGATAGGCTTTTTTAATTTCTTTTTCGTCGGCGGTGCGCGACACCCCCAAAATCTGATAATAATCTTTGTAATCCACCGTCTGTCCCCTGCTTCTACTACAAACTTCCTTGTTGCTTCAGAATAAGTGCTAGCCTAGAGATTAACATAGGAGTGTTAGAGCAATGCTAGAACAATAAATGGAAATCTGTTAGAAATTGGTGGGTCTAAATAAAAATGCCGCCTCCAAGGAGGGAAACGGCATTGGTAAATTCGCAGAGTGGAACGGTGGGGTTTAGCTCAGGTGGCGCTCAATCTTGCTCAGAATACGGTCTTTGTTTTGGAAGCCAACCACACGCTCGACGGGTTGACCGCCCTTGAACAAAATGAGGGTAGGAATGCCCATGATGCCATATTGTTGCAACACGTCTTGGTTGAGATCGGCGTCCATCTTACCCACGCGCAACTTGCCCTGTAGTTCATGCGAAATTTCGTCTACGATAGGGGCAATCATCTTACAAGGGCCACACCAATCCGCCCAAAAATCGACCAAAACCGGAGTCTCGGAATTTAGGACTTCGGTCTGAAAATTGTCACCATTTACTTCAAAGGTCTTCTGACCCATTGCAACTTCTCCTAGCACTTGGTTGATTTATTGATGGTAAGGTCCGAAAATTGGACTGTCAACAGTATTTTTGTTAAATTTTTACCAACCGTATTCTACAACATTTTGAGTCACATTATGACAGACGCCTCGCTCCACAAAAACCTTACCGAACGACAAGAACAACTATTGGCGTCGCTTATACGTGAATATATTGCCCGCCCAGAGCCGGTTAGCTCCAAAACACTGACGCAAACCACCGAACGTAACCTTAGTAGCGCCACGATTCGGAACGAAATGGTGGTATTGGAAGAAAAAGGCTATATCCGTTCCCCCCATACCTCAGCGGGACGGGTTCCTACTGAGGATGGGTATCGCTATTTTGTGCAATATCTGCTGAACAATCCCAATTTACCCGTGCCGGAGATGGAATCCATCCAATCGCAATTGCGGGATCGTCCCCTTGAAATGGAATCATGGTTGCAGACCGCAACTCTTATTCTGGCGAAACATACACGCAGTGCGGCCTTGGTCACAGAACCACGTGTTTGGACAGAACAACGTTTCAAACACATTGAACTCATCAGTACACATGGCAGATTGATTTTGATGGTTCTGGTACTTTCGACTGGCAATGTACATCAGCAAATGTTGGTCATGTCAGAGGCCATCCCCCAACCTATGCTTACCCAAGCCTCTGACTTGTTAAATCGGGTGTGTCTCGACCAAACCGCCCAAGGCGTCCGAGATCGCAGCCGAGGTTTATCAAGCATCTTAGCGCAAGAAATTGGCGAACTGGCGGCGGACGCCCTGCAACAAGTGAGTGAAATTGGCAGCAAAATTCTCTATCGGGCCGGTTTAAGTAACGTCTTGCCAGAGTTTCAAGAAGAAGAGGGTGTTCGACAAGCCCTACAAGTTTTAGAAGGCCAGATTGGGCTGGATGAGATTTTGAATGAGATGGTTGATAAACAGGTCGGCGGGGTGCAGGTGATTGTAGCTGGCGAGGGACGCTGGGAACAATTTAGCAATCTGAGTTTGGTTTTGGGGCGCTATGGCACAAGCCGTGTTATGGGAGCCATTGGCGTGATTGGCCCTACCCGCCTGCATTATGGCAATGCTATTTCGACTGTCAGTTATATCGCGGGACGGGTTAGTGAATTCCTGACTGAACTACGTGGTGAGGAAGATGATGAATCATCAAGTGCCATTGATGAACCGAGGGATGATGAAAAATGAACATTCTCGCCGATATATTATTAGCCCTATTCGCACTGTTTCATGCTGTTCCAATGGGTTTGGCATTTAAAGAACGCAAAATTCCACTGCTCAATTTTGGTCTATGTATGTTGGGCGCAATGAATGTCTCGGTGGGGATTTTTTTGGCGACACAAGATGCCACACTCGGCACATTAGCAGCCGGAATAGGGGTACTTTCCATTGACATCGCTGCTATTTTGAATGGATACTGGCTCAATGAAAATGGCCCCAATTGGACACATCATGGCGTTCGCGCTGGCATTAGTATTTTCATAGTGGGATTGATGGCGCTTTACGCTTAAATCAACTCCGTTCACGGCTGAGTGATAAGTTTTCGGACAGCCACCCCAAAAAGGCTTCAACATCACTGACATCATTGATTAATACATCGGCAGAGGCCTCAATCGCGCCCGCAACTTCTGGTTCGGAGTGCAACACGCCGCAGCCTAAGGCATAACAGCTTTCAGCCAAACGTAACTTCTGGGTCATACGTAGGGGATCAAGGTCGCTTTGGTCATCCCCGATATAGAGGAGCGCATCCAGTTGGGCTTCTTCAACAATCTGGGCAATAACAGTGGCTTTATTGATTTCAAGGGGAGGGCGAATTTCAAAAAGGCGCTTGCCTGCTTTTACAATCAGCCCATGTCGTTCGGCTACCTCACGTACAATTGGCTCCAACCCTTCGGCAGCAGTTTCGGGTTGGGGTGTAAAACGATAATTAATCGAGGCCGTCGCATACTTATCTTCAATCCACATGCCAACGGTCATATGTGGACGCAGCTCATCAAGGGCAGCAGCAAGCGCCTTGCGATGTTGCCGAACACTTTCATTTAAGACCCGACCACCGCCGACCCAACGCTCCAAACCGTTGTTGCCAATATAGACAACCCCCGGCACGGCAACACGCGCTTGTAAATCACGCACCGCCCGACCAGAAACCACCGCTACCATGGGCAGCATCAAAACAAATGTGCCCAATAGCTCTCGATTACGCGGAGTCACCACTGCTGCTTCAGGAGTTTCAGCAATATGACTGATAGTACCATCCATGTCTGTAATAAAGCCAAGCCGTTTGGCTTTAAACAGTGGTTGCAGCAGAGTATCGGTTACAGATCGCCAATGAAGGGAAGAGGTCTTTGTTTGCATATGTGTCGTGTTAGCCTTGCCTTATTGCCACTGCCACAAGAAGTTGCCCAGTTTTTGCTCAATTGTTATTACTGGAAATTTCCTTGATCATCTACAAAGTTGTTTTAAAGAAATCCTGCAATAAATCAAAAAGATTTTTTTGTGATCAAGGACTGCCATTGCAATGAGGGTTGAGCGTTTAGGCAAGTCACCAACAGACTTTCTGAAATATCACCATCTACTTAATACAATAATAAGTGCAACTGCCGTTCTTTGCAACAAAAACAGCCCTTTCCCGCAAAATCGTCAGGGAGAAGTGACCGTGACATCCAAAAAGGCTAAATTATTGGCTTCATTTGTTTCAGTCACCCTATTATCAAAGTCCACCTGATACAGAATCCGTTGAGTTCCGGGTGAATTAAATGTGATGTTTAATCCATTGGAGGGGACAGTCACCGCCGCACCGGGGGCTATATTCGTGACAGGCACGTTGAGTTGTTCGCCGCCCGGTAACACAATCAAGACATCAAATGAGCCGCTATCTCGTCCACCGTCGTTTCTAATAAGCAGAGTATAAACAGCAGTCGCTGTGCCGTTGGAGCCAAGTTGGACTTGCAAAAGACCACTGGGGCTAAGCGCCACTAAATCGGTGGGCTGGGTTTGAGGTTGGCTAGATGTGGTGGGGGTAGGCGTTGGTGTTGAGGGGGCAGCCAGCACAGTGATATTATTACAAAAACCCGTCAAAGTAACATAGGCTGAGGCTACCCACCCAATTTGGGGGCTAGTCGTATCTTGGACCTGATACCAACTATTGTCGGCAAGACGGGCCAACACAACGGGGGTTTCATTAACCACAAATTCAGTGATGATATTGTCACGGGTGCTATCGGGTTGAGAGCGCATCCGCAAGCCGTTGATGTCTACCCGTGCCCGACAGGTTGGGTCAGTTGTGGGGATACTGGTGGGGAGACTACCTGTTCCAGTGGTTGCGCTAGTGGCAACTGTCGGGGCCACCGCCGAATCCGTCACATTTAATTGGAGGGTGGCCGCTAACCCTTGGGTAAACCCACGATAGGGACGAACCATCAAAGTATAAGTACCGGGAACCGATGAGGCTGTCCATGTCAGATTTACGGTCAATTCTTTATCGCCAGCAGGTGAAGCCGACGGTTTTTGGTCAACAATAATGTTGTTCACCAATAATTCGATGCGGGTAATGCCAGAGCCACCGGGGTCGCTGGCCTTGACTTGCAAAGTAACAGCGGTGGTGCGCGAAACACTCGTATTGGGGGCAGGCGACAGAATGGTTACAGTGGGATTGCCTGAACCGGCTTGCCCATTGTTCGACTTATCTTTGTCGCTACGAGACAAATTGCAGGCAAGCGTTGCCAGAGTTAAAGTCATTACTATCAGCAGAATTGACCTAATTGCCTGCTTGCGATGCCCCATAATTAAACTCCGGTGAAGATGGTCGTTGATGCCATTCCAAATTGTGGGAAATGAACCCATATGATTGTAGAACGTCAACCCAAGGTCTGCAACTAAAACCTTTGACTTATCGGCGATGCATAAAAAGTGTCAAGCCGGAGTTTCACGACATACTCACATCATGCTACAATGCGTGAGAAATAAACTGGCGTATAATGTAAAAATCTTTGTATTCGCCGCACCTTTTGCCCGTTCACTATTTGGAGGCAAACCTTATGTCGAATCTACCTCCGGTAGAACCACCGGATTTACGCAATCGCCGTCAGCAAAATCAGGGCAACTATCAAAGTAGCCAAAATTATCCTCCCCAGAATTCGAATAACTATCCACCACCGGGTCAACCAAGGCCGCAACCGCGCCAACCGCAACAACAACCCCAACAGCCGGCCTATCCGCCACCCAATCAGGGCAATTACCCGCCCCCCGGCTATAATCCGCCACCGCAACAACCTCAGCAACCCCAGCAACCGAGGCCGCAACCACGTCAACCGCAACAACCAAGTTATCCTCCGCCGGGTCAACAACCACCGCCAGCCGACCCCGGATGGGACGATCCAATCCCTCCAGCACGGCGGGGAAGTTCGCGCGGTTCATCAGCCCCAAGTACCCCGCGTTCCACTGGCCTAGAAGATGTGAATGCGCCAGATTTGCGGCGGGGAGGTCGAAACTACGATAATTATGATGCGCCGGGTCAGCCACCCCGTCGCCGTAACAGTGGGGGAATATTCAGCGAAGGCCAATTTGAAGCCCTGATTTGGGGTATAGTTGTCATCATGCTGGGTTTCTCGGTGATCTTAGCCCTCACATCCAACCCAGATTGGCTGACTTCCTATTGGCCGTTGTTCAGTGGCATTTTGTTGGTCGGCTCAATCATTTTCCAAAAAGCGATCATGAATTGGCGGGTCAGCCCACTTACCCAATTGCTGGCAACGTTACTGATTTCCTACAGTATCACCCAGTTCATTGCAGGAACCAACGAAGACAACGGCTTTTTGACCATTGTGGCCTATTATCTAGGTACATGTATCATCACAGCAGGGATCATCATTTTGTCGGGCATCTTCAAGCGTGATGGTGCCTAATTTCTTGAGTATCTAAGTCAGGGAGGATTGTTTTTTTCTATGGATGCAGAGTTGACCACCGGTCGTTTGCAGAATCATCAATATGCTCACCCACTCAGCCCACTTTTGGAAGCACCTGAATCTGCGAGTGATCTGGACATTCCGAGTTCCATTATTGTTGACATTATTGTACGTGTCCTGTTTAACGAAGGCCAAGTGAGTGTCAAACGTTTTGCTGACATCATTAAACTGGAACCGCAAACCCTCGACAATATTTTGGAAAAACTCCAATATGACAAATTGGTCGAGGTTGCCAGTGCAGGCAAAATGGGTCGGTTTAGCTATGTTTACGCTTTAAGTGATGAAGGAACCAAACGCGCCCGCGAGGCGATGGAGCGTAGCCAATATATCGGCCCGGCGCCTGTGCCGATTGAGAAGTATACCCAAGCGCTTCTGTTACAAACCAATCGTAAGTTCCGTATGTCAGTGGATCAAGTCAAGAATGCACTAGGTCATCTTATTTTGCCCGAGACCTTTCATCGGCGTATTGGCCCAGCAGTGAACTCTGGAACTTCGTTGTTCTTATATGGCCCTCCCGGTAACGGTAAAACAACGGTGGCCCAAGCCATTGCCAAGCTAATCAGTGGGGCTGACCCCATTTGGGTTCCTTATGCGGTCACTATCGCTGGGTTTATCGTCAATCTTAACGACCCGCTCTTATTTATCCCCGCCCAAGAGGGTCATCCTGTCTTGGATGAAGTCCGCAATGTTGACCGTCGGTGGGGGCTGTGGGATCGGCCTGCGGTGATGGTCGGCGGTGAGTTAAACATGGAAGCGCTAGACTTGCGCTTTGACACGGTTGCCAAATTTTACGAGGCCCCTCTGCAATTTAAAGCTAATGGTGGCATGTTCCTCATTGACGACTTCGGACGCCAAATGATGAGCCCCCAAGAGCTGCTCAATCGCTGGATTGTGCCATTGGAATCGGGTTATGACTTTTTGCGACTACGCACCGGGCAAACTCTTCAAGTACCCTTTCGGCAATTGATTGTGTTTAGTACAAACCTTGACCCCAATCAGCTTGTCGACGGTGCTTTCCTACGCCGCATCCAAATGAAGGTTGAGGTCGAAAGCCCTGATGAGCGGATGTTCTTCCAGATTTTTGCTCGGATGTCGCAGGTGATGAATGTGCCGATGGAAAAAGAGGGCTTTTTGCACCTCATTCAACACTGGTATCGTGAAACGGGGCGTGAATTGCAGGCTGTTCATCCACGTGATATTCTAAAAATCATCGTCGCTATGGCGGAATATGAAGGCATTCAGCCGCGTATGACCCCGCAAATGATTGATGATGCGTGCAAAGCTTACTTTGTTCAGAGTAGCGGTATCGGTAGCAATAATCCTCCCATCCGACGGCTTCAACCCGAAGAATAATGGGATATAGGGGGCAGGCGTCAAAAACCTGCCCTTTTTATTTATTCGTAACGCAAGACATTGAGTGGTTTTTCGCCACTCGCACCCCATGCCGTTAACATCGCAGCGACCACTGAAATGCCAACACAAAGGGCCATTAACCCCAATGCAGTGCTAATAGGAATAGCGTCGGTTAAATCCCCCTCGAAAATCCACGCCCAAATTTGAATGAGCAGCAGCACCGAAGCGCCAACCCCAATTAAGCCACCCAGTAAACCCATTAGCCCATTTTCAATCAAGAGCATCGTTAAGACTCGTTCGCGCTGCACCCCCAATGATTTCATGATGCCAATTTCGCGCCGTCGTTCCATCGTGCTAAGCGCCACTGAATTGGCGATGACAACCCCACCGGTAATCAATGTCAAAATCGAGACTAAGAAAGGCAACAGGGTGAATTGGTCAATCAGGCGTTGGGCCAATTCACTGAGCCGCTTGGCTTCAATCACAAAGGTATAGCCCACTTCAGTCGAAAGACGGCGGCGTAGATGACCAATTTGGCTTTCATCAATATCTACCACTGCGCCAATCGCATTGGGGCGGGTTAGGCTGAAGGCATCAATGGGGGCATAAATTGGACTGCCCGCCGCTGATTGAATATCACCTAAGCGCTCATCTGAAACCCCGACCACCCGGAATTTGAGGATTTCACCAGACGAGGGGAATTCCAATACCAAAATATCACCCGATTCAATACCCGCTGCCAACATTGCTTCGTTGCCTGTCACCACGACCACTCGCTGACCCGCGTCATTGGCATTGAGTTGGCGATTGCCTTCATTAAAATTCTTGTCCGGCAAGGTACTAGTGACTGAACGGCCATCTATTTGCCCGACGGTTAAATCAAAAAAGTTGGTCATGCGGTTGGTTTCTTCTAAACCACCACCCACATTCCGCCCCATCACTGCAATTAAATCTTGGCGTTTAAGCACACGCCCATCGGCTTTGCGGAGTTCTACAAAATCGGTAATGTAATTGGTGACGAGTGTATAGCTGTGGATGCCCTCGGTAGTGTCAAGTACATTCACCAATTTATTTTGGGTTTCTTCCGACGTGAAACCTGTCGCCACAAATACATTGCCACCAAGGGTATCTTCCAATGAGATTTCAAAGAGGCGCTTGACCGCGATTGCCAGCATCGTTACTAGACTGAGCGCCAACACCCCAATGATAAAACCCAGCAGGGTTGAAGAGACTCGCCAGCGATTTGACGACAAAGCCCGCAGTGAGACTTTGACATCGGGTAGGCCCATGCTGGGGAAGCGCGAAGTTAATTCGACCAATAACCATAAGACGGCAAACAACAGAGCCACCAAAATTAAAGCCGCTTCCACAAGGGCGATATTCATGGCGATGTCCACAATCGTTTGCCATACATCAAGGTGCGATTGGTGCAACAAGGCATAGGCAGGCCAGCCAATTACCATTCCAATAGCCCCGCCCAACCCGACCATGAATACAAAACCCACCAGACCTCCGCCCATTGTCATGGCGAGGGTGGGTTGAGTACGTAACCCATGTAGGCTTAAAATCAACCCCGCTACAACCCCAATAATCAAAGCACCTAGCGCGGTTGCAACCGTCAGATGAGTGACCACGATAGCTACTACAATGATGCCAATGGCAAAAAACAAAACACCTTGTAATCCGGTCTGAAACAACGCACCAACGGTTAATAACAGAAAACGCCCAACCCGACCACGTGTGCCCAATTCTTGAGGGCGACGTTTCAAAAAGGGCCGACCTGCTGCGACGGCTGCACCACCCATTCCCAAAGAGAGGGCCAATACGGCCCCCACACTCACAATACTCCAGCGACTGGTTGGGTCGGGACTGATGCCATTACCCAAAATCGTCCATGCAATTAGGCCGAGCGTGACAAAAATCACGGTCATGACCAATAGGGACTGCCAAATTCCAGTGCTTGGTAGTTGAGTATCGTTGGGTCGCAGAACGTTGCCGGGGCGAACCTGCCCAGCAATTAAAGTGGGCAAAAATCCAAAGATGGTGGTGATGATAATACCAAGCGCAAAGCCACGTATCACTGCGCCCGTGGAGAATACCCAATCGAGATCAATACCCCAGATTTGTCCAGCAAAACCGCGCAAGGCCCACGCCGCAAATAGGCCGAACGGCACGCCAACTAGGCCACCCAACATTCCCATCAAGACCGATTCAATTAAAAACAAGAGCGTGACTTGGCGACCTTGTAACCCAATTGTTTTCAGCACAGCGATTTCGACAGTTCGACGTGCCACAACCACCAACATGGTGTTGATAATGCCAACCCCACCAATCAAGAGAGACATGAGGCCCATAATCAGCATCAGATTGTTGAGGGCAGTGGCGATTTGCGAATTGCGATCACGTAAGTCGGCAGTAGTGCGTGCATTGACAAATGGATAGCGGTCTTGCAGTTGTTGGGCCAATTGGCGCACATGGTCGGGGTCTGTATCGGACAAGCGTACATATATTTGGCCCGCATAACGATTGCCATCCGCGTCGGTCGTCACCAAACTAGGGTCGTAATCGGTATACAGCGGGACAGCACTTAAATCTACGTAATAAAAGCCAAAAATCGTCGTCACAAAATTATCGGTCAGGGCCTCGGCTTCGATGGGTACAATACCTCGAATAGTGAATAAAGTATCACCCGCCCCGCCCAAATTGACTTGGTCGCCGATTTTTAGATCATGCTCGGAGGCGGCATTGTCACTGACCACAATATCGGTGGGTTCACGCATGACCTCGCTTAACAATTTGCCATCTAGGGTGCGGATTTCGCCGTAAATAGGATAGACCGGATTGCCATCAGCGTCTTTGACTTGAATAACCAGTGCAATCACGGGTTCCGTTTCATCTTGACCCGCTTTAGAAAGACCGGCATTTGCCAGTGGGCTACGGGCGAATTGATGACGATAACTGACAACAGCTTGGGGGTCACGGTCTTTAATCCAACGTTCAAGCTCACGGATGCCTAAATCGGTAAAAACAAAGGCCCCTCCACCGGCTGGCTCAATCAAACCAGCTACTTTGGCGGGTTCAGCGTCGCCTTGACGCTCAATCCCCGGAATAGGTGGGATAAGGTTGATGTCACCGCGATTGAGTTCTTGGAGATTGGTAGTCAATTTTTCAAGCATCATATCGCCGAGGGTTTGCAGGCTAACCACTGCCGCCACACCTGCCGCGATACACAAAACCGCAAATAAGGTACGTAATCGGCCTATCCGCAAGTCATTTATTGAATGTTCCGTATAAAACAGCAACCGCTGCATTCCAATTACCTTTCCAGCACCTGATTCATTAGGCGGTCTTCGGTCAGCCGACCATCCTCCAAAATCACCACTCGATCCATTTGTTCAGCAATGCTGACATCATGGGTGACCACAATTACTGTGGTATTCAAATTGTGGCGGATTTCCTTGAGGGCATTGATGACCTGCTGGCCTGATTTAGTATCTAAATTACCAGTCGGTTCGTCACACAGTAAAATGGGCGGGTCGTTGGCAAGCGCCCGTGCAATAGCTACTCGTTGCTGCTGCCCACCCGAAAGTTGACGGGGTAAATGATGGGTACGGTCGGCCAAACCTAACATAGTCAGCACTTCATGGGCACGGTCATTGGGATCATATTTGGGATTGACGGCAAATCGTACCGGCAGAGCTACATTTTTGAGGGCCGTCAGGGTGGGGATTAGATGAAAAAATTGGAAGACAAAGCCGATTTTCTCATTACGCACGCGGGTCAAGTGAAATTCATTCATATCCGAGATGTCAATGCCATCCAAATAGATGCGGCCTTTGGAAGGGGTATCCAAACCACCCAGCAAACCCATCAAGGTACTTTTGCCACTGCCCGATGGCCCGACAATGGCTAACATTTGACCACGTGGCACATCCAAATCAATACCATTGATGATAGACAAGGAAGTCTCGCCTACCCGAACTATTTTATGAACTTCAACTGCGTGGACTGCGAGGGTTGATTGATTAGAATTGGCGGAAGCGATCATTCGTCAAGGGCCTGAAACGTACTGCCATCGGCGGCTAATTGGGTGACCCGTAGTTCAGCGCTTTCTAATAATTTCTGGCAGTAAGCAGCTAGCGCTTGGCCCTGTTCAAATAAAGACAATGATTCATCAAGAGCCAAATTGCTGCCTTCCAGCCGTGCCACAATCGTTTCTAGTTGAGCATAGGCTTCTTCAAAGGTGAGGTTATTCAGATTTTGGTTTCCCATTCATATCCTCGTGAGCATACCCGCATTTTAAGGAGGCCCTCGTGTTATAATAAAATGAACAAGGGTCAGATGATAGGCATCTCTGCCTATTATAAGCCTTTACACATGATATTCGATTATTTCTTAGGGACGGTTAATGAGTATTAGCTCTACAGAAACGCCATCAGCCGAGGTGATAATCCACCCCAATACTTATTCCAAAGCCAGTATCTGGGTGGCAGCTACTCTTGCCATCGCTATTATCGGTTTATGGTTAATTGCTACACCAGCCGGAATTTTAGGTAAAGCCGATGCAGTGGGTTATGCCATTTGTCATCGTATCACCGTTCGTTCATTTGAAGCATTTGATCGTCAACTCCCCCTATGTGCCCGCTGCACGGGCATTTATTTAGGGGTGGTTTCTGGCTTAATGCTGTTAGTCGCGGGAGGACGCTCCAAAGTAACCCGCTTACCCAATTGGCGCATTATGATTGTTTTGGGCGCATTCGTCGTGGCATTAGGCATTGACGGCCTAAATAGTTATTTCCATTTGTTCCCCGGTTTCAAAGGCATCTACACCCCCAACAACACCCTACGTCTGATTACTGGGGTGTTCTGTGGTTTGACCTTTATCAATTTACTGCTGCCCATTTTTAACAGTGCCGTCTGGGCCAAAGCGGATCGCCGTGCCCCCATCGAAAATTTCAAAGAGTTGGCGGGAATGTGTTTAGTCGCATGTCTGGTGATTGCCGCCGCTCTAACCCATCGTTCGGGGATTCTCCTGATTTTTGGGGTGTTAAGCGCACTGGGAGTATTGATAGCTTTAACCATGATATGCAGTGTTATGGCGATTGCCTTGATGCAGCGCGACCAAAGCTATGTACAATGGCGTGAGTTATGGCTACCCTTTTTGATTGGCCTCACCATTGCCATTACACTGATTGGGGGCATTGATTTTCTGCGTTATGCCTTTACGGGGACATGGGAGGGTTTCAACATGGATGTATCGGCCATTTTAGTCTGGAGAGTGTAAACCCATGCAAGCAATACTTTCTGGGTTGGGATTATCCACCAGTGCAGGGCTAAATGCCTATCTACCACTGATTCTAATGAATCTCGCAGCACAGGCGGGTATTATAGATACTAAAGGCGTGCCTGCCGAAGTCCTGACATCCAAACCAGCCCTTGTGGTCTTTTTGATTTTGTTAGCCATAGAAACTGTCGCTGACAAAATCCCAGCAGTAGATAGCGTCAATGATATTATCAACACCGCCATTCGTCCGACGGCTGGTGCGCTGATGATGGTTGTGAGCACCAGTGGTATGACTGGTAAAGTTGATCCCGAAGTTTTAACCATCTTCAGTTTACTAGCAGGTGGGGCCTCAGCGGGGTCAGTTCATGCGGTTAAAGCAACAGCCCGCCCGGTAGTCACAGTTTCGACGGCGGGTACGGGCAATATGGTGGTCAGCGTGCTTGAGGATATAGCGGCTATCTTTATCTCATTGGTCGCTTTGCTGGCGCCGTTCTTTGTCCTATTTTTCATGGCAAGTTTTGTGGCGCTCATGCTGTGGTGGATTTGGGAGCGTCAGCGGAAAGATATGCTGCGTCAGCGAGGATTAGCCTAAACACATCGAGGGGAAGAAAAACGTGGCTACCTATCAGAAAATCGTGGTTCCATTAGATGGCTCTGGTTGGTCAGAACGGGCTGTGAGCTACGCGACTAAAATCGCGCTTGAAAATGATGCTGAATTGATTTTGCTGCACGTCTATCATTCACCACTGGCTGAATATGCCGACACGTTAGCCCTTTCGAATCAAGGGGAAATGGTCAACAACGAGCGCGATGAAATCAAGCGTTACCTGATTGCAATACGTAACGACCTCCGCAGTCAAGGGGTCAAAGTACGCGGGCATATCATCAATGGGCGTGACCCCGCCTATAACATCATCAATTATGTGCGGGGTGAAGGTGCAGATTTGGTGGTGATGTCCTCGCACGGACGTACCGGTCTAGCCAAATTTTTCTTTGGTAGTGTTGCCAGCAAGGTCATGCAGGGCCTAGATGTCCCAGTATTGCTCGTTCATCCTGATAAACCCGATGAAATTGCGGAAGATACCAGCGATTTGGGAACAGGGGAAGATATAGCTTAGTTTATTGCAAATATTGACTCAAGCCGCGAAAGAACCAGAGGCCACCAAAAATGATTGCTCCCCCAAGCAACTACAGAGGTGACCCCACTTTGAGCGGCTTGGTATGTGCCAATTGTTATAATGAGGCCTACGAGGCAAATCGCACCGCCAAGACCCATGTTTTTCATCGCCGCATCCCGTAAGGCATTAGGTAGGTTGGATACAATAATTTAGGCGGTTCGTTTGTTAAGTCCTTTCTTGACAAGATTCTGCTCAATATCATAGCTGGACATCTCTCATTTCATCATATCCGCCACAACCATATAGACTGATTTAACTAGTCGCTCTTGCTCCATTTGAGAAGTGGGTAGATCACTCCTTTTTGATAGGGTGAAAATTGGGACAATAGGGGGTTTTAGTCGCCTGTATAGGCTACATTCAAGGCTTGTTCACGAGCCCGGCGCATCTGGTCAAAGTGATTGTTTTCATGACGCAGGCCACTGACCACCGCAGCCACTGCATTTAATTGACGGTAGTATGAGGATTCAGGGGCAAATTCACGGAAGGTGTCCAGATGAGGGTTATCGGGCCATGTGTTGAGATAACTCAGCCGAATGCGACGGCTTTCTTCCAGACGGTGCATAACTTCCGCTTTGGTTTTCACCACATGCCAATCAGGTTCATAGCGCACCCGTACCCCTTGTGGAAGCACCACCCCCCGCGCCAACAATGATCCAAAGGCTGTCCCTTCTTCAGCGGTGGCAGTGACATGCAGCACCAAATGGGCCAAGCTCCACCCCTGATAGCGTTCTTCAGCCGGGGCATAGGGATCATCGGCATCGGGATCATGCGGGATGAACGTCATAGCTTGGTCGGTGGTGTCTTGCAGCAAGTCCACCATCCGATCAATGGAGGCATTCGTCGCTTGTCGCAAGTTTTCAAGTGTTAAGTGTTTGGAAAATTCGTAGATGGTGACTTCTTTATTGTTTAGTCGTGTAAAATCGAGTAACAAGAGCATTTTCTCCCCAAAATCATCATGGAATCACTAAGGTTGGATCGCTGTGAAAGGCCCCCATCGTGTCTCAACCAGATGTAATAACTCAGCCAATGCTGCCTGAGCCTGTTGGCGAGTCAAATCATCAAGGTCGAGAATCGCAAATTCATCCTCGTCCAACACCAATACGCGCCCGTCAGGATAGATCATGACATCCAAGGCAAGGTCTTCCGCGTAGATCGCGTCGGTTTCTAAACGAGCCGGACGGGTAATATTGCAATACCAGCCTTCAAGCGAATTACTATCTCGATGATGTAAGGCGAAAATATTGTACCAACGGTCAGAAAAAAACCACTCCAACATCCGATCACCCTTCTTAAAGGTGTGATAGGGCGTTGGGTAATCATTGCGGGCAAAATAGGCCTCCAATAAAACGCTGGTCGGGGTGCGTTCCAATTCAACTCCGCTATATTGCAGGATTTGTTGACCTTGATGATTCAATTTGTAGACGGTGATATTCTGACCCATGTGTTACCCCCTTAAAGCTGCCAATAATTGCGTTTCCAATGCAATCATATCAGTTGGGTGATTGGCAATCCATTCTTGGCGTGGCCGAGGCAGTGGAACAGTAAGTTCTTGGACAATGCGCCCCGGACGTTGGCTCAACACCAATACGCGGTCAGCCAGATAAATGGATTCTTCAACATCGTGGGTCACAAATAGGATGGTATATTGGAAATGCTGCCAAATACCAAGCAGCCAATCTTGTAATTCGCGGCGAGTGAGTGCATCCAACGCCCCAAACGGCTCATCCAAAAGCAAAATATCTTGTCCTGCCAAGAACGTGCGTAAAAATGCGGCCCGTTGGCGCATCCCCCCCGAAAGTTGGGCCGGAAACGCATTTTCAAATCCGTTTAAGCCAAACAACGGCATCAATTCACGGGCATGGGCTTTGGCCTGACGGCGATTTTTGCGCTGCACTTCTGGCGCCAGCACAACATTTTCTAAAATCGTCCGCCATGGCAACAGCGCATCTTGTTGGGGCATATAGGCCACACGCCCCAACCGCTTAGTAGTAGGTTCATTATTGATACGGATTAGCCCACTATCAGGTTGGAGCAAGCCCACAATCATTTCCAAAAGCGTGCTTTTACCCGAACCACTGGGGCCAATCAGAGTCACAAATTCACCATCGGCTAAGGCCAAACTGACATCTTGTAGGGCTAGAACAGGTTTCCCGGCTTCTCGATAGGTATAAGTGATACGTTCAATTTCAAGTTTGGGCATGATACCTCTCTCCTTGGCCTGCTCCCCCACCTCTTACCCGAGCAGGTCAAAGAGAGAGGCAGGAACAGACTATTCTGCAACAGTCCCCGGCAAAAAGTCATTGGTGAAAACACTCGATGTGTCAAACGGCCCTTCAATGATGCCATTTTCAATTAGGAAATCGGTGAAGCCTTGCCATACCTCAGCATTTTGTTGGCCCCAACGCGGCGCATCCGCCATATACTGATTAGCCAGCCACTCAGCACTTTGAGTGACCAGATCAGCATCCAGTTCAGGTACAGCATCAAGCAAAATTTGAGCTGCCGCATCAGGATTTTCAATCGCATAGGCATAACCACGGGCTGTTGCCTGCACAAACGCAGCCACCACATCGGGTTGTTCATCAATCATGGTTTGGGTTGTCAGCAAAATGGGTGTGTAATAATCCGGTACACAATCCAAATAGTCTTGGAACATGACCGCATCTAGCTCTGTCCCATCAACCTGCGCCTGAATACCTTGCCAGCCATAGAAAATCCATGAAAAATCAACCCGCTCAGCATTCATAAGTTCAATGGGGTCAGAATACCCAATATCCACGTAATGGCTGTCATCCCATGTTGCCCCATTGCATTCCAGTAGACGTGCAAGTATGGCATTTTCCAGATCGGGCTGGCTGAATCCGCCATAGGTCAGTGCGGCCAAATCGGCGGGGCCGTCAACGGGGTGATTCGCTGCAATCGTTGCAAAAGCCGACGTATTATGTTGAATAATCGCCGCCACCGAAATCACCTCCGACCCATCCACTAAAGCATAGGTGGTGAAATCTTGGAAGCCAACCCCAAATTCGACAATCCCTGCATCCAAGGCCGCCTCGACCAATGTATCAACGGGTTCAATGATTTCCACATCTAAATTGGCTTCATCGTAATATCCCAATGCTTGTGCCACATAGAACCCAGTGTGATTGGTGTTGGGCGTCCAATCCAGCATCAATTTGACTGAGGTGCGTTCATCCGCCTTCGCAAATTCAGTCGCTCCACCCAATGGGTCAGGCGTAGCTGTGCCACCATCTTGAGCCATGACCATCGCTGGTAGCAATGAAAGAATCATCAAAACCAGCATCATTTTTAGCGTCAGTTTCGTTTTCATTTGGCTTCCACCCTTTTGTTTAAACTTTCGACAAGCCATACGCCGCCTATTTTCTGCCAGATCGTATTACTGGATTGGCGACCTACCAGCAGCCAGCGTAATGCCAGCATTTCCAGCAAGGTCACTAGCAATACCAGTAGCACCGTCAAGGCAGCAATGACAATTACAACTAAAAAAACCTGATCGGTATTGAATGAGCGATAGGAGCGTTGCAAAAATTTACCAAGTCCCGCGCCCGAACCAACATATTCCCCAATGACCGCCCCCACCACACTATAGGTTGCGGCCAGACGTAGTCCGCTAAAAAACGAAGGCATGGCTGTAGGCAAACGGACTTTCCACCACGTCTGTAATTTATTGGCCCCCATCGCCCGTAAGAGGCGCATGTGCAACGGATTGGTGCTGCGCAGGCCATCCAATGTGCTGACCATAATCGGGAAAAAACAAAAAAGAACGACCACGATGATTTTGGGGCCATAACCAAAGCCGAACAGCAAAATTAGAATGACTGCGATCGCAAAGGTTGGAATGGTTTGGGTAAGCACCAACAGTGGATAAAGAATCCAGCGCAATGGTGGAAACATATCCATAATCGAGGCCAATCCTAACCCAATCACAGTGGCGAGGGCTAATCCGGTCAAAGTGGCCCACAACGTATTTGGGATTTGCGTCTCAATCAAATCATCCTGATAGGTTTGCCATGCCTGCCATACTTCATGTGGTGTTGGAATCAATCGGCTGAGTTCGTCGCGGCCAACAGAATTAGAGTCCACATACAATTGGGTTGTTCCCCCCAGCAAAAACAATAATAAAAGCAGCAGCATGGCGACCAAAATCAAAATCCGCCCGACTTCTAAAGGCATCCTCAGCAGGTCTTGCCACCGATTTGTTTTTTTGGCAAGGGGTGTAGACGAACTCATAAACAGTTATCCACTTCTAACGATATTTGGCGAGTTTGTCGTCAATCGTCGAGCCATTGATGGCATCTGAAATCTTGATAATCGTCACGGCCTTTTGTACCCCGGCCTCAAAACAAGCCTCATGAGCAGCTTGAGCAGCTTTTAGGCAGGCTTCCAATGAGCCTTCCATCACAGTCTCCATCGGTGTGACCATATGATAAATACCCGACGCTTTAATTGCGGCAATCGCCTTATCCACAACTGGATAGGGGTCATCCGTAAATGGCAACACCTGAACACCAACCACAACTGTTCGAGGATTAGGCATGTGTTTTTCCTTTATGCGTGACCAATAGTATGAACTATCAGAAGCGTGCCACTTTGGAAGGTAACGCTTGCTTCTGGGGAATTGATGACATTACTGACCCCTCGCGCTGGGCCTACATAAAGCGTTTCATTACGGAGGGGGTATTCCAAACCATGTGTTGTAATCCCTTGAACATCGCCTTGAAAGGGAATTAAGGACACCGTATCGCCATTTACCCCAGCGAGAGGATGGGTTCCCGGATGAGCAATCCATATGGATTGTCTATCATCCACCAGATGTACTACACAGTTTTGCAAAGCTGGCAAAGTCAATAAATAGATATTGCTGAGGGTGTGGTCAATCCGTGCGCCTAAGGCCGCCAATATAAAAATAGTATTGGCGCCACGTGCCACCGCTTCCAGCAAGGTCAATTCCAAATCGGTTTCGTCTTTGTGTGGTGAAAAACGCAGAATTTCTACCCCAGCGGATTGGAGAGAGCTTAGGGTATCTGGGTGGATAGAATCCATATCCCCGACAACAACTTGGGGGTGGAGGCCCATTTTAAGGGCGACATCCGCGCCGCCATCAGCACAAATCACCAGTGCCTCAGCAACGTTCTCTATGACCGCTTGCACTGCTTGACCGAGTTGAATGGTGCCGTTCGCAACCACAATGGCTTTTGGGAAATTAGACATAAACAAAAAACCACTCCTTTCAGGGAGTGGCTGAATGTGCATATTCTTGCGAACTCCCTCCGCCGGAATTACCCGGTTCAGGTTCAAGGGTCGGCATTGTCTTGAAATGCCCTCTCAGCCTGACTAACTCAAGCTCCCCTGTAGCGATCAGTTGTAGTTAAACGAAATTAACATAGGGGGCCGCGTTTGTCAAACAAATTTTCGACAAACGAATTTTTTGGCTTAAATAGAGGCTTTTGAATGAAAGGTTAGGCAATTTTAAAATTTCTCTAAAGAGACCCTTGCGCGGGAAATTTTAGAGTGGTAAATTAGGGGAGTACCGCGAGATAAGGCAAGACGAGACGTTGGGGATAGCAATGGCTATGCTAACGAATAACAAATCAGGAGGAAACAGAGGCGTTTAGTTGAGGCT
>JACRBG010000044.1 GCA_016234595.1 Chloroflexota bacterium
CTTTCCCTAACTGTGGAGCTAAAACGCCAATCACATCGTGGCAAAATTTTGATTGATCGCTACGATCCGGTCGAGCAAGCCCGCCTCTTTGAAAGCCTCGGGGTACAGGCCCTCTCCGTCGCCACCGACCCGATGTACTATCAAGGCGAAGTTCATCACCTGACGCTGGTCTCCCAAGAAGTGCGTATCCCCGTCATTCGTAACGACTTTGTATTTGACCGCTATCAAGTTTATGAGGCCCGCGCGGCTGGGGCGGATGCGGTTATTTTAATCGCGGCCTTGTTAGGCGAGTATCGCTTGTGGGATTTGGTTTCGATTACCCAGCGCCTGCGCATGACGGCGGTTGTACAGGTCCAAAATGAGCAAGAATTGGCCCGTGCCCTTAAAGCCGACCCTCTAGTGATTGCGATTAGTAATGTGGATTGGCGCACTCTTGAGGTTGATTTGGATCGTACCACCCACCTTTGCCCCCAAATTCCCGGCCATATTGTGGTTGTCAGTGTGGGGGGGATTCGTACCTCTGAAGATATGGCACACGTGGCCGATTCGGGTATTGATGGCGTGGTGGTGGGTGAGGGATTGCTTGGCCTGCCGAATCTAGAAGAAGCCGTGCAGTCACTCTTTTCGATGGTAAATCCTGAAAATAGGTTTGTTCGATGAAAAAGCTGGCCTTTTGGTTTTGGATGCTGATGGCGGCAGGGATGTTAGCCGCCTGTAACAACAACAATAACCCGACCCCCGATGCGGATGGGCCGATTTTGGTAAGCGCCAATGATATGCCCAAAGTTTTGGTAACGGTGCAATTTACGGCCACCTCGCCTGTCGCCGACCAATTGCCCACCGCGACGATTGACCTATCGTACCCAACCGATACCCCTGAACCGCCCGAACCAACCTCGACCCCGACCCCATATGTGGGGGTGTACGTTGGCCCACAATCCAGCGGTACACCCTTGGCGGGCAATGTTAACCCCATCTTGCCGGGGAATTTGCCGGGGGCGACGGTTCCAGTTTTTCTTGGCGCACCAACCGCCCAAACCATCCCGATTGGGCCAGTTTTGGTCACACCCACGCTGGCTGTCGCTGGCCCGGTGAATTGCTCTGTTCAGCCCGCCGCTTCATTTTATAATGCCTATGGTCGTGACCCCAATTTACAGCAGAAATTGGGCTGTCCCCGTGACGGTGGTTATCAATTGACGCTGGTCTATGAGCAGTTTGAACGTGGCATCATGTTTTGGCGCGAATCCAAAGAGATTTATGCGCTCCAATCCACCGACCACCGCTATTTCCATGTGGTGGATACTTGGGCCGATGGGCAACCTGAAAGCGATCCCGCCTTTGCCCCCCCCGCCGAAAATCTGCGTCAGCCTATTCGTGGCTTTGGGCTGGCATGGCGCTCCAATGAGTCCCTACGGAATTCCATTGGCTGGGCCTCGCAGGGGGAAGTACCCTATTCCAGTTATTGGCAAGATTTTGAACGCGGTTTCATGATTGTCGGGGGTGATGGTCAGGTCTATGCCTTTGTGCCAGTGGATGCTAATGGCGGTAGTTTCGATGGGCCCCTTGCGCCGTAAAAATAAAAAACAGAGGGGCGATGTCTAACAATCGCCCCTCATCTACGACTCCCTCAAAACGGCAGCCAATCGCGCGGATTTTGCGGCACACCTGCGGCATCTCGAATCTCAAAATGGAGATGCGGGCCGGTTGAATTACCACTGCTCCCCACCGTGCCAATCTGTTGACCTGCCTCAACCACTTCCCCGCAATAGACAAAATCAGCGGTCAGATGGGCATACAGGCTCATCAAAGCCCCGTGTGAAACCACGATACTCCAGCCATAGCCCCAATCGCTCCAGCCTGCAAAAATGACCACACCACCCCCGACCGCTTTGACAGGTGTACCAATCGGCGCAGACAGGTCAAGCCCGCGATGACTCCATGAGAAATCCGTCGTCAGCACATAACCGGAGACTGGTTTAAAGACGGGCAATGTCCCATTATAAACCTCTTGCACCCCGCATGACCCCGGTTGACCCACGCCAAATTTGGCCGTGCCCATATACACCCCGCCTGCCGTCAATTCCCCACTCGTCGAAGCCCCACCTGCTGGCGACCAATAAATCGGTTCTTTGGAGCCGATGCCCCCCGGAATAGCGACTTCAAGGCCAACGGGCAGCACATTTTCAGGTGTTGAACCGCGCAATTGGTTATAGTCGGAATCAATGATGGCATATGGGTCAACTTGATATTTGTCGGCGAGGTCTTGGATGCTAATGGGTTCTAGAATCCGTTCAATGGCCCCTTCGACTGGCAGAATATTGAGCACCAAGCCGGGACGCATAGCATTGACATAAAAACGATCGTTTGACCAGATGATGGTTTCGATACTGACACCATATTTATCCGCGATGGCCTGCAAATTGTCGCCATATTGCACCACGTATTGGATAATACCCGCCCGTTCAAGGTCACGGTTGATCGTATAGGCTTCGGGTTCAAGGCCGATACCCCCATCCCCAGCGTTTGCATTCACCGAGACATCCACGCCCTGTGCCACCGAGGTTGCTACTACTTCCGAATCTGCTGTCGGAACCTGCGTCAGCGTCGGCGAGGGGGTAATCGAGGGGGTTGGGGAAGGTGTCACCGTTGGCAATTCAAGGGTTGCCGTCGGGGTGGCCGTACTGGTGGGTTGTTGGCCGATACGTTGGGGGTCTTCTTTGCCCATTTGGGTGATGACCAAAAAGGCGGCGATCACCATCACCGCCATTGCCATCAACAAAATGCCCCCACCTAGTTTGTTTTTCGAGGTGTTGGTGTTGTTCATTGCTTATAAACTAATCGTATATACTGGGTCCATTGCTTGGAAATTGCTATCGCGAATTTCAAAATGTAAATGTGGGCCTGTCGTGCGTCCGCTCAAGCCGATTGCTCCGATAGTCTGCCCTTGCGAAACCGATTGTCCACAGCGTACATCAACATGATCCATGTGGGCATACAGGCTGTAGCTGCTGCCGTGTGCAATTACCACCACGTTGCCATAGCCATATTTATTCCATCCGGCAAAGATGACTGTCCCTGCTCCTGCTGCCATAATTGGTGTTCCGACTGGCGCGGCGAGATCAACCCCAGTATGGGCAGCCGAAAAACCCTGCCAAAACTCATAGCTTGCCACTGGTTTTTGCACGGGGAAGCCGGTTGTTGTGATTTGGGCATTGCAGCCCCACAGGCCGCTATTTGCCACCCCACCTGAGGATGCACCACCCGTGCCATCGCCTGCGGTGACGGGGGCAGGTTCCCAAACATTGCAATCGCCGCCATTGCCACCGGGCACAAGCACGCTGACGCCTTCGACCAACATACTATCTGCCGTCGAGCCTAGCAATTGGGTGTTATAAGCTGAATCAATGATGACGGATGGGTCTACTTGGGTGGCTTCGGCCAGTTGTTTAATCGTGATGGGTTCGCGCACTTTGGCAAAAACGCCATCGGTGGGCGGGATGAGGATTTCAGCATTGACGCGGGGTGGGTTAACCTTGCTACGGTCATTTGACCAAACAATCGTGCATATATCTTCAAGGTCAAATTTCTTGGCAATCCCCCCCAACGTGTCACCTGATTGGATGACATAGCTGCTGAAGCCCCGTTCCCCTGACCCCACTTGGAAGGTAAAGGGTTGGTTGTCACGCCCAATGGATACCCCCACATCAATCGAACTAGGGACGGGGGTCAGCAATGCGACGGCCTGTTCATCTGGAGCAGCCGTGGCACGAATCTCCCCTACGGGATTGTTTTGCACGGGTGGATTTTCGACATCCGGTGTCAGCGAGGGCCGAATCATCACCAGCGGTGCATCTTTAGTTGAATCCTGATTAGTCTGGTCTGTTTTATTGTCGTCTTGATTGCCGAGGAAAATAATTAATCCAGCGGCCATCGTCAGCAACAGAGCCGCCAGCAAAATAGACCCGCCCAAATAGCGTTGCCAACCTGTTTGTGGAACATAATTGGCTGGATGGGGGGCGGTAGCTGAAGGGGATGTATCACTTTGGTTAATGGGCGGTTCTTCAGCCGCGAGTTGTTGAAACAGACGTTGTGAGTCGTCTAAATGATCTTCAGGGAGACGGTTTTGATCTGGCATAACAGTAAAAATTCCTTACCTGTTTCGAGTCGGGCGAAGTCTAGCGCGAGGCCGGGTCAGTTTCCAGCGGCGTCTAACCTACGCTTGCCACACAGTCCACGCGGATACTGACTGGTTTAGCAGGTCACGCGCACTTTGTAAAGCGTCTTCTGCTTCACGTACCACCTCCAGCGGCACGACCGCCCGATCAAGTTGACATTCTTGTTCCCACAAATCAGCGGCGTGAGTAAGTTCGCCTAACGCGTTATTCAGTGAATCCCGAATGGCAACACTTGGTGGATTTTCTTCCGCTTCTTTGACGGTCAAGAAAAACGGCTCTGGCACAGTGATGCTTTCCCCACAATTGACCGTTTCCCCAAACAACACCCTGTCCCACAAATCTGCGGCTTGTTGTTCAACTTGCTGGGCCTGATTAATTTGCCCCCCCAACCGATCACGCAGTGTGGGTTTGGGGTCGGAATTAAAAAAACTACAGGCAAAGGTACCCGTTAGAAAAAGAAAAAGGGTTAAAAAAGAAGGCCATTTGCGACTCATCGGAGTTGCTCAAGTCGTTTGGTTGCCTCAGTTATGCCGTATTCATAATCTATTTGAGAAGAAATTACTTTAACCCTCTCAAAACAAGCCTTAGCCTCCACATTTTTGCCTTGTTTCTGATACAGTTTCCCTAAATCCAAACTTTCAAAGATCACCCTTTCAAGTAAGTTCATCGCATTTGATAATTCTATGGCCTTTTGTAGGTGAGCCTCTGCTGTAACTAAGTCTCCCTGTTGTTCGGCGACACGGGCAATATTTGAGAGGGAACCCGGAATGTAGATCTTGAAGTCAATTTCTTGACGTAACGCCAGCGAATGTTCAAAAAAATGCCTTGCTTCGTCTAAAGAGTTCTTTTCAAAATATATAAACCCTAAACGATCTATTATATTAGATAACTCCAGTTTGAAGTTCTCATTTTCAGCAATCTTGATGCCTTCTCTATAACATTTTTCCGCTTGTTCTTCATACCCCCTAAATCCATACATTACACCTAAATAATATAATGATTGAGCCAATCCCCGTTTATCTTCAATTTTTAGGCGAATCTCATAGGCTTGCTGGAAAAAAGATTGAGTCGCCTGTTTTTCATCAGTTTCTTCAGTAAAATCATGTTCTCTGAGAATATTCCAATAACGCAATTCCCCAATTAATTGAAGTGCATCCGCCAATAATCCTTCATTAGGGGCTGTTTCTGCATATTGGCGAACTTGATTTAAGATACCCATAAGGACATCGCTCTGCTTCCAAAGATTACGCACCGAACCCGTAGTATTAAGCCGGATTTTGGCATATAGCAGTAGAAACTCGGTTTTATCGCTTAAAGCTAAATCCGAGCTATCTGAGAAATCTTTCCCTAATTGCAAGATTTTCTTGGCTGCATCTAGGTCGCCTTGACGGTGATATGTTTCGGCAATCTCACCGATTGTCTTAAAAAGGATTCGATAGTTTTCAGTCAGTTGTGCCATCTCTATTCCCCTCGGAAATAATCTCCCTCTAGCATTTTATGATGTTATCCAAGAGGTTGCTAATGTCACTCATACGTTTTTCAGATGTATTCAAAGTAAACTAATGATGGTCGGGTCAACCGACAAAATTTTGAGTCTGGGAGTTTTCAAAATATGAATCTAAGCCGATTTACCACCAAAGCGCAAGAAGCCGTTGTCGCGGCCCAACACCTTGCCGAACAAGAAAATCATGCCGAATTGGACGTGCCCCATCTGCTGGCGGCGCTTCTACAACAATCCGATGGGGTCGTGCCACAGCTAATCAGCAAAATTGGCGCGCGACCAACCGTCGTTTTAAATGATGTCAAGAACCTTCTAGCCAGCAAACCCAAAGTCTATGGCGCTGCTGAAGTCCACATGAGCAAAGCCGCTGTTGATAGCCTGCGTGAAGCCGAAAAACAAGCGGGCAAGTTGCGTGATGATTATGTCAGCACCGAACATCTCCTGCTGGCCTTAATGACCAACAAAGTCATCGGCGATTTGTTATCCCGACATGGCATTGACGACAAGGCCACCCTTAAGGCCCTTAGTGAAATTCGCGGCGGTCAGCGTATCACGTCACAAGACCCTGAAAGCACCTTTGCTAGTCTGGAAAAATATGGGCGTGATCTAACCAAAGACGCCGCCCAAGGCCGACTTGACCCCGTCATTGGTCGTGATGATGAAATTCGCCGGGTGGTGCATGTTCTTTCCCGCCGTACCAAAAATAATCCAGTGCTGATTGGTGAGGCTGGAGTTGGTAAAACCGCCATTGTCGAAGGCCTTGCCCAACGCATCATCAAAGGGGATGTGCCCGAAGGCCTGAAAAATAAACGGGTCATCCAACTCGATATGGCCTCGCTCGTGGCCGGGGCCAAATATCGGGGCGAATTTGAGGAGCGCCTCAAAGCCGTGCTTAAAGAAGTCAGTGATTCCGACGGTGAGATTATCCTGTTTTTGGACGAACTGCATACCATTGTCGGGGCAGGTGCCGCCGAAGGGGCTATGGATGCGGGCAATATCCTCAAGCCGATGTTGGCACGCGGCGAACTGCACACCATTGGCGCGACTACCCTCGATGAATACCGCAAATATATCGAAAAAGATTCGGCCCTCGAACGTCGTTTCCAACCCGTTTTTGTGGATCAACCCACCGTCGAAGACACGATTAGCATTTTGCGTGGCCTGAAAGAACGTTATGAAGTCCATCATGGGGTGCGCATTCAAGATAACGCCGTGATCGCAGCCGCCATGTTAAGCAATCGCTATATTCCTGACCGCCAACTTCCTGACAAGGCCATTGACTTGATTGATGAAGCAGCCTCGCGTTTACGCATGGAAATTGATTCCCGCCCCGCCCCCCTCGACGCGATTGAACGGGCTGTCATGCAGTTAGAAATTGAGCGGGAGGCCCTCAAAAAGGAACGCGATAAGGCCAGCAAGGAACGTTTGTCCAAATTGGAGGCCGAGCTTGCTAACGCCAAAGAAGAAGCCCGTGCTCTCCAAGCCCGCTGGCAGCGTGAAAAAGATGCTATTGCCGCCATCCGGGAGGCCAAAAGCCAGTTGGATGAAACACGGGTAGCTCTCGAAAAAGCGGAACGACGGGGTGAATTAGAGGCCGCAGCTCGCTTACGTTATGGCGATGTTCCCCGCTTCGAACAGCAATTGCTCGATGCTGAGGCCGACCTTCAACAATTGCAGCATGAAGGCGGTGCCATGCTCAAGGAAGAAGTGGATGCCGATGAAATTGCGGCGGTGGTCGGACAATGGACGGGTATTCCCGTTAGCAAATTACTCGAAGGCGAAGTCGAAAAGCTCCTGCGCATGGAAGACCGCCTGCACGAGCGGGTTATTGGGCAAGAGGAAGCCATTCGCAGTGTCAGCAATGCGGTGCGCCGCAGCCGTGCGGGTTTACAAGACCCCAACCGCCCCATCGGGACGTTTTTATTTTTGGGGCCAACTGGCGTGGGTAAAACCGAATTGGGCCGTGCGCTGGCTGAATTTTTGTTCGATACCGAAGAAGCCGTTGTTCGCATTGACATGAGTGAGTATCAAGAAAAACACAGTGTCGCCCGTCTAATTGGCGCCCCTCCCGGTTATATTGGTTACGATGAGGGTGGTCAACTGACCGAGGCAGTGCGTCGTCGCCCCTATGCCGTCGTCCTGTTCGATGAGATCGAAAAAGCCCATACGGAAGTGTTCGACATTCTATTGCAAGTGTTGGACGATGGTCGCCTCACCGATGGTCAAGGCCGCACGGTCAATTTCAAAAATACCGTGATCATCATGACCAGCAATGTCGGCAGCCCAATCATCAAACAAATGGCGGGTCGGGATGAGGAAGAAATTCGCCACGCGGTTATGAGTGAACTGGATCGCACCCTGCGGCCTGAATTTTTAAACCGCATTGATGAAGTGATTTTGTTCCATAACCTAGAGCGCGAACACATCAAGCAGATTGTGGATATTCAACTCCGCCGCCTGCAAAAACTACTAGCCGAACGCCGTATCACCATCGCCCTAAGTGAAAACGCCAAAGAGTATCTGGCTGAAATCGGCTATGACCCGGTGTTTGGGGCACGCCCTCTCAAGCGAGTCATTCAGCGCGAAATCCAAGACCCCTTGGCCCGTGCTATTTTGGAAGGGCGGGTACGCGATGGGGAGCATGTCATGGTAGATGCCGACGACCAAGGCGTTTTGTTCGATGCCGTCATCGAAGGCGATACTCTCTAAAATGACTTAAATGCGTTAGGGTTAGGTCGGGTCAATCACTCGGCCTGTCCTAACCATCCTCTATAAAGATTCAATCCCATTCGAAACAAAAATTCTGCATAGGCGAAAACAAAATAGTGTATGCTCTAAGAAGTATTACATGTGTTCTGTACCTAAAGGTTTATCTCGTTTGTCCTTATCAGCCGATTTAGAACACGAACGCCAGTTGCGACAGCAGCTTGAGGCCAAACTAGAGGCGGTTGAAACTCGCTATAAAACATTAGTCCAAACATCCGAACGTCAGGTATTGGAATTATTGTTATTAGATCGGGTTAGGACTGCCCTCGCGCTTGAACTTGACCTGTCCCAAATTTTTCGCAAAGTGGTTGAGGCGATTGCGGACACTTTTGGTTACAACTATGTGAGCATCTACCTCCTTGATGACGATGAATTGGTGTTGCAACATCAAGTGGGGTATGACCAAGTCATCGCCCGTATCCCCATTTCAGTGGGCATTTCAGGGCGAGTTGTCCGGACCGCCAAACCCGTTTTGTTAGAAGATGTCTCAACCGACCCCGAATTTCTGGCCGCGATTGAAGGGCTTGTCTCAAATATCATTGTCCCTCTATTTAATCAAGGTCAAGTCGTCGGCACACTTTGTATTGAAAGCCGCGAAACCCATTTGTCGGAAGCCGATTTAAAAATCATGATGGCGTTGAGTGACCATGTCAGCATGGCGATTTATCGCGCCCAGCTTTATAACAACGTCAATGAAAATGAAAAACGCCTCAGTACCTTGCTCGATAACAATATAGATTTGATTGCGTTGATAGATATTCATGGAAAAATAACCTATCAAAACCCCGCCGCCATACGTATTTTAGGCTATCAACCAGCGGATATGCTTGGGACAAGCCCCTTTGATTATATTCACCCAGACGACATCGAGGCTTCACGCCAACTCTTCCAAAGCCTATTAGAATCCACCGAACTCATTGTGCGGGCTGAATTACGTTTTCGTCATAAAGATGGGAGCTATCTCTGGGTAGAGGCAACGGGTAGTAATGCCCTGCATGTACCCGGGGTCAATGCGATTGTAGCCAACTACCGCGACATCACGGAGCGTAAACACAATGAAGAGGTGTTACGCCAAAGTGAGGAGCAATTTCGGCTTTTGTTTGAATATGCCCCCATTGGTCTTTCGCTCGTTGCACCAGATGGGCGTTTTGTACGAGTGAATCAATCATTTTGCCATGCGGTGGGTTATACCCACGACGAAATGTTGAAGATGACCTTTCAAGAAATCACCCATCCCGACGACGTAGGCCCCAATTTGGAACTAGATCAACGGCTGCTACGTGGTGAAATCCCTCACTTCCAAATGGAAAAACGGTATATCCACAAATTAGGGCGAATTATCTATGTATTGTTGGATGTAGCCCTGATTCGGGATGCCCAAAGCCAGCCTCAACATTTTATCAGCCAAATTGTGGACATTACCGAACGCAAACAAGCTGAAAATCTGTCATTCGAAATCGCCGTCGAAAAATTGCGAGTTCAATTATTAGCCGAATTTATCCGCAACGTCTCCCACGACTTCAGAACACCCCTATCGGTCATCAACACCCATCTCTATTTATTGCGGCATAACGACCTGCCCGATAAACGCTTGAGTCGCCTTGATATGGTTGAAAGGCAAGTCGCACGTTTGGGGCGCCTCATCGAAGGTTTGTTAAAGATGACCCGCCTCGATACGGAAGTGGCCTTTACCTTTCAATCAGTCAGCCTCAATCAAATTGTCCAAGAAGCGATTGAACGGGTTGAGGCGCAAATTAATAGCCGCCAGCACAAACTCAAAGTGGCTTTGCAGCCAATCCTGCCCGTCATTTGGGCTGACAAAGTGGAATTAAACAATGCCCTCGTTGAAGTGCTTGAAAATGCCATCCAATACACTTCACCTGAAGGCACTATTGTCATTCGCACCTTTGAGCGCGAACAATCAATCGTCTTGGAAGTGCAGGATACTGGGGTAGGCATCCCCGCTGATGAAATCCCACTAATTTTTGAACGCTTCTATCGGGTAGATAAAGAGCGTCCCACTGATCGGGGCGGCATCGGTCTGGGTTTATCCATTGCTCAGAAGATAGTCCAAGCTCATAGAGGTTTTATTGAGGTCGAAAGCACCGTCGGCACGGGGAGCGTTTTTAGAATAGTGCTGCCTCTAAAACTCCCTAATTCCTAATTTCCAAATCCAAAATTTCCTCGGTCTGCTTTTCCCTTAAAAGAGAATTTGCCGACGGGTTAAGGGTTATCTATCTCATGGAAGCCCTGACCGAGCCTTCAAATCGCTAATCTGCTGACGAGCTTGAGTAAACTGATCTTTTGCCGTATTCGCAGGTGGCACGCCTTGTTGTAATGCCGTTTGTGGATTACGGGTGCAATTGTTGGTGAATATATCCACTGACTGTTTTAGGGAGCTTAGGCCACTGTTCACCGACAACACGGCCTGATTCAAAAGGGCGTCGCCACTTTGCTCAGGCGGCAAGGCATATGGGGCTTCAACCACTGGCGGATTGTTGCAATCAGGAAATGCCCCGGATTGAATGGTGGTATAGCGTGCCAGCAAATCATTGAGGCCAAATTCGGCATTGGTCACCAATGCTTCAAGGGCTGCTAAATGGGTGGCATAGTCTACATTCGGAAGCGGCGTAGAATTGATGTCGGGCACAGCCGTCGCCGGGATAGGATTGTTTCCGCTCGACGACCCGGTTTGTTCCCCGGATGGAATGGTACAGCAATTTTTTGGATCACGGGTGGGGACAGGATTGTTTGTTACCGTATTCAACGCCGCTTCTATCGTGTCAAGATTGGCGAGAATGGTATTGAGACGGCTAGAGTTGTCAATCGAATCACTGATACCGGGGGGTAGCGGATTGTTGGGTCGGCAAAATTCATCCCACGTGTTAAAGCTAAGATCGAGAATATCCAAAGAAAATTGATAGCGGTCACTTAAAACCGTCACAATATCAGGATAGGTATAGCGATCAACCGTACCCAAGACCATTGGGCGGGGGCGATTAAAAGTGCGATTGCAGTCTAGCTTGCCACCCTCTGTGCCAATCTTGCCCCACTCTTCTTTGAGGGCCTCGGTATCTTGGCGAATTTCGAAAATACTCGCCGTCACTTGCTGAATCAGAGCTTGGCGATTGGAAGGTGTATAGACCGTTTTTTCATCTTCTTGGCCCACCACGCCAGCTTGCAAGGCGATATTAGCGGCAATCAGTGCCATCAGCGAGACCACCAAAATAAGCCGAACGGTTTTTAAAGGACTGCTTCCGCTCGCTGACGTAGCTTTGGCCGTCATTTCATAGGCCCTAAATTGAGTCAGGGCTTTTTGCGCCTCGGCCTGCACCCGTTTGTCTTTGTCAATTTCGTAGACTTTAGCAAGCGTGGGAATAGCCGCGGGGTCGCCTAATTTTGCCAATCCTTGAACGGCCTGTTGGCGTTTTTTGGGCTTTTCATCTTTTAGTTGATTGAGCAGGTCTTGCAGATTTGCCATCGCCCCTTATCCTGTGCGCGAAAAACCAAATTTAATAGAGTGGACAGGAAATGCAACAAAGGGCGGTTTTTTCAACCACCCCTTCAATTTATTCTGTAATCGTGAACTTACAGGTTCCGACATCTTCCGTATTGGTCGTGTCGGGGCCATAATCTTGGAGGCCATCATTGACGACCTTTGACCATGTGGCCCGATAGTTGACCGTATATTCGCCGGGGGTCAATTTACCCAACGGTATGTACCAATAGACCGTCCAATTATTGTTATTGCGTGGGTCACGGCGCATTGGGGCGGCGTATTGCTGCCAATTTTCCAAGCGTGAGCCATTGACCGTCACATTATAATCCACCGCTGCGATGTGGTCTGCCATTAATTCGGGTCGGGTCACGTACCAACTCCAATAAATGCTGACGGTTTGGTCGCTGGTGGCGCTGCGTGGGAACAGGCTCATGGCCTTGCCGTTATATTCGTCGCAATAGGCCCAAATGTTGACCTCGCTCAAATCGGCTGGCGGCGTCCCCGTGTTAAATTGGATGGGTGTCCCCGAAACTTCAGCCGTCGCAAATGGCGCAGGGCTACCGATGGTAACGCCAACGGTGGGTGTTGGGGTTGGGCCAGCCGTCGGGATAATTTCTTGTGTATCCACCAGCCGCCCCAACATCCAGCCTTCTTGAATGGTGCCTTCATCATCTACCACCCGCACCCGATACCACATTTCATTAATGGCGCTTTGGTCGGAATAGAGAATTTGGACTTGTGTACCCGGTTTAAAGCTGGCGATTTCAGGAAAACCCTGCCCCGGCCCTTCGCGCAGCCGCACATTATCCGAAGAATCCACGACCCCAACTGCGGGTGGTGTGGGTGTACTAGTGACGGTTGGTGATGGGGTAACAGGGGTTGGTGTATCACTCGCGGTGGGCGTGGTACTTGGCGTAAACGTCATACTCGGCGTCAAAGTTGCCGTGTATTGAGGCGTCTGGGTGATAAATGGCGGTTGCAAGGTATTTTCAGTCACATCCGGAATGGTGGGTGGTTGTTCTTTCGGTTCGGGGTCACAGGACGCCAAAGCCAGCGCGATGACCACAATCAATCCCGATGCCAACACCCAACGGAGTTGCTTCACCAGCATTCCAAAACCTCCGACACAAAATTTTCTAAACATGTATTCAATGCCCCCGCATCAGCTAGACATTGTATCACCACTACGCCCTGCCATGCCAAATAGCAACCCGGCCAACAAAATTTCAGCCAAAACAATCGTCCATGCGGCTCCGGTCAAACCCCGTTCACCAATCAGCCACCACCCCAGTCCCACCTGAATAATCAAAGCACAGGCTGTTGCCAAATTAACCCACCATTCGCGGTGATAGGCATATAAACGTAAGGTGATGAGTCCCCGCAGGCCTCCCGGCAAAATCGCCCATACCAAGATGATGAGTGTGGCCCCCGCTGCTTTAAAATCCGGCCCGAATATCAGGTTGATAAACGGCTTGGCTCCCAAGAACGCCATTCCACCTATCCCCACTCCATAAATCACCAGTAATAAGGCGGCTTGGCGAAAAATATGGCGCATTCGCGGCGGATTATCTACTAACGCAGCCAACATCGGGAACAGTGCCCCAAAGGCCGCATTCGGTAGCATCCGGGTCGCCTCGACCACTCGATTCGCTGCCGCATACCACCCCATCGCCTCGTTGCCAACATGGGTCTGTAAAATCAAAATCACCATACGCAGTTGCAATGTCGCCAGCACCCCCGCCACCATAAACGGCCAGGCCTGTTTGAGTAAACTCCCTGCCCTAAATATTTTTTGCTCCCCCTCGCCACGTTGGAGAGGGGGTCGGTGGGTGAGGTTGGAATTTATTCGGCTGGCCTTAACCTTCTGCCATACCCCCCATGTTGCTACCAATTGAATCGCATCCGCCACAACAATCACCGCCAGCAACCCCGCTACCGACCCATGCATCACCACGACAACAACTGCCCCAACGACTTGCAACGTCAGATAGCCTGTATTCAAAATCAAAATCGGCCACATCATTTCCCATGCCCGGAGCACGGCGGTGTAACTGGCAAACAGGGCATCAATCAGCGCCAAAAAAATACCGATGCGTAACCCTGCGATAATCTGCGAGTCATGGCCCAATAGCGGTGCTACCATCCATACCACCGCAATAATGCCCCCACCCATCAGCCAGCGCACCGGATACGTCATTTTCAGATAATGAGAGGCGTCGTCCCGCTGCCGAGCCACATTCCGCGTAATCAATGTGCCAATGCCAAATTCGGTCAATAAGGAGAGGGGTAGCACCCATGCCATAATCGCGGCATAGCGCCCCAACGCGGCATCCCCCAAGCCCCGCGCGATGATGACCGTCAGGCCAAATGCCAAAAACGCGGTGAAGCCATTGTTGGCAAACAAAATGAGGGTATTATGTGAAAGACGACGTTCTGATAACATGACAGCGCAGGCTTAGCCAATTTTTGATATGATGAAAAGAGTATAAGTGGGTCAGATTGACCTGTTTTTAGTCTAGATTCAGCACGGTGGTTTCAACCCCGTGTTTGAAAGGGTATTTTGCATGACCGATCTTCTTTTTGGACAAAGTTACTATCTCCGCTTCGACCCCAAATTGTACGCGGCGATGCAGCCCTACCCCCCACTGGGAACATTATTTGCTGCCAGCTACATGCACGAGGCGGGCTATCAAGTCGCCTTGTTTGATGCGATGCTAGCCGAATCGGAAAATGAATGGGCCACCGCGTTAGATCGCTATCACCCGCGTTTTGCCATCTTGTTCGAGGACAATTTTAACTATCTCAGCAAAATGTGCTTGCTGAATATGCGCGAAGCCGCTTTTAATATGACCCGCATGGCAAAAGAACGTGGTATTCCAGTGATTATCTGCGGTGCGGATGCCACTGACCACTATGAAAATTATTTGCAGCATGGGGCCGATTACGTCATTCGTGGCGAAGGTGAACTCACCCTCCATGAATTGCTCGACATGCTGACGGGTAAAAAACCCACCCCCCTGACTCCCGCCGATATTCAGGGCTTGGCCTATTTGGATGCCGAGGGTAAGGCCGTAACCAACTTGCCCCGTGCCGTCATCAAAAATCTCGACGAACTGCCTATGCCCGCGTGGGAATTGGTGGATGTCGAAAAATATCGCCACATCTGGGTTGAACGCCATGGTTATTACAGTGTCAACATGGTCACCACCCGCGGGTGTCCCTATCACTGCAATTGGTGCGCCAAGCCGATTTGGGGCCAACGCTATAATGTCCGTTCCGCCCAAAATGTTGCCCAAGAATTGCAATGGTTAAAAGAGCATTTTCACCCCGACCACATCTGGTTTGCTGATGACATCATGGGTCTCAAACCGCGCTGGATTCAAGAATTTGCCGACGAAATTGAACGCCTCAACATTCGCACGCCCTTTAAATGCCTTTCCCGTGCCGACTTGCTCTTGGTTGAGGATACCATTCAAGCCATGCACCGCGCTGGCTGCAAAACGATTTGGATGGGAGCCGAAAGCGGTTCACAAAAAATCCTCGATGCAATGGACAAGGGGACTGCCGTCGAGCAAATATATGAGAGCCGCCGCAAATTGGCCCATGAAGGTATCGAGGTCGGTTTCTTCCTGCAATTTGGTTACCCCGGCGAAACCCGCGCCGATATTGAACTGACCCTCAAAATGGTGCGCGAACTGATGCCAGATGATATTGGGATTTCGGTCAGCTATCCCCTCCCCGGCACTAAATTTTATGAACGTGTCCGTCAGGAACTCGATGAGAAAACGAATTGGACAGATTCCCAAGACCTTGCCATGCTCTATCAAGGGCCATTTCCAACCGAGTTCTATCGCCAACTGCACACCGTCGTGCATAAGGAATATCGTGCCCGCAAGACGTGGCGTGCCCTAAAATCGGGTAAAATGAACCCAATTAAGCCAAAAAACCTGCGCCGAATCGGTGCAATGGGGTATCATACAGTCACATTGGGAGCCGCCCGCCGCAAACTCGATACACTGGCGCAGCAGTCCCACCGTTCAACGACGATTCCACTGACCCCGATTAGCCAATAGGAAGTCAATAGGAGGTCGATAGAATGGCTTACACGACGAACGAGATAGTGGAGCAACCCTATAATATGAGCGAGAAACCAGCAACGGTTAGCAACGAAAATAGTGTCAAAGTTGCCGACACTGTTGGGGTCATTGTGCTGGGGATGGTTTGCATCGTGTTGCTGTTCGCGCTCCTGCGTTCTCAAAAACGCACCCGCCAATTATTGGAACAGCAAATCAAGGAACTACAGAAAGCCACTGTAAAGGAGGCGAAAGTATGACCAGCCCGATTCTGAAAGAAGATGCCCAAACCGAAAACACCAATCAGCGCCCTATTAATCCGCCGATTGATAACGACGTGGATGTGGATGTCAATGTGCGTGAGGCCGTCGGTGTGATTGTGCTAGGGGTGATGTTTTTTATTATCCTCATGACCCTGCTGCGTACCCAAAAACGCGAGCGTAAACTGCTGGAAGAAGTGGCGGATTTAAGGGTCAAACTGCAAAAATCCTCATCCGAGGCGAAATCGTAGAGCCATCGTCCCTGCTCCCAAATACCCCCTATCCTCATAAGGGCGAATCTCAGACTCGCCCTCTTTTATCTTTACCCTATCTATTCTCCGTTTTGCCGAATCCTTCATCCTCGGCGACAATGGAAAGAAATCATTGAGGAGAGAACTCATGCCAAACGGTGGAGAAATGCCTTGCTGTGGGGTCTGCCAATATGCCAAAAAATCATCCGAAGCGCGCACCATTGACTGTCAAAAACACAATATCAAAGTCACGTTTGATTTTGCCATGTTTTGCGGCGATTTATCCCATCCCACCTATCCCAGATTAGCCAGCTTTATTGCGAGATATGAAATTCCGACTGACATGATGTACACATGGGCTGGAGTCTATACGCATCAAAAATATTCCCTTGCCCCCATTGAAACCTATGCCACATGGTCGGATGAAGAAAAAGAAAAGCACTTCCGCGAAAAACAAGATGATTGGGAAAGCAAATATCGCTCAATCTATGGCGATGATGCGTGGTTTTAGTTTTCGCTGCAACTACATTAAGGAATTCTAAGCAGAGCTATACGATGATTGAAATTCCCTCTGGAAGATATTTTATTTCTCACTCTTATAAAGATTCGGTAATCAGAGATGAGATGATTAACCTACTTCCAGTTGACGTTGAACCTTTCATTTTCCCGCCCATTAAGGCCACACCAGCGGAGTTTGTAAGTAATCATTTGATAGATGCTATTTTAAAATGCAATGGGATGATTTACCTAAATGAAGGTCAGTCAGCCAAATCATTTTGGGTAGCATTCGAACGCGATTATGCCCTACGTGCTAACAAACCCGTCTTTGCTTATACCCCCTCGGCCTGCATAATTGAATCCCACGAAGCACCTCCCCTAGATTTAGCAGTTTTTCCTAGCTACAAACACCATGAAGAATCGCAAGTACAAACAGTCCTCGAATTTATGAGAAAAAACCGCTATTTCGATTTATGGATAGATAGGGAACGATTAAAAATTGGAGACATGTGGGCAGATAAACTTGAAGAAGGTATTTCAGACTTTATCAAGCGGGGAGGATATGTCGTAGTCTTTTGGAGCGGCGTCTCGTCTCAAAATGAATGGATAATGAAGGAAACTCTCTCAGGTCTACAACAAAATCGCGTGGTGGTTGCTGGTATGGAGGACGCCTCTATACCTGACTTTATATTAAATTTGGAATCAGCTTATTATGTGCAATTAGTTGACGAGAATGGCTTGAGTTTGAATCGGGTTGATGATATTATTGTGCGTCTTTACTGGCTTATTTTTCGCAATCAATATCCTGAATTAGTCTATGAATAGAGCAATAATTGTTTGTGATAAAGTCGCTTCTATCACAAATTCCCCATTCTAATGGTCAAATACGCCCCTCCTCCATAACCAATGACACCACTTGACAAACCCCTACCGTTTCACCATCCAGCCTAATCGCTTTTTTCCCTTATGCCACACAAATCTGAATGGCCTTTCATTCTGACCGTATCGCCTCCACCGGTTGAATCCGCCCGATGCGCCACGCCGGATATAACCCCGCCAGCAATGCCGCTAAAATAGCTACAGCAAAGGCCTGTGCAAAAAACTGCCATCGGATAAAAATCTCCATAGACCAGCCAAAACTCCGCAGGTTGATGACCTTAATCAGCGCCATTGCCAGCGCCAACCCCACTGGCATCGCCATAATCCCGGCCACTGTCCCCATAATCCCTGTTTCCCAAAGCGTCAGCCGCAGCATTTGTTTTTGCGTCAACCCGTTGGAACGCATAATCCCAATCTCACGTCGCCGTTCCAATTGCAATGCCATTAACGCGCTCAAAATGCCGATAAACGCCACCACTGTCGCCAGCAAATTCAGCGCCCCGGTAATGGCAAATGTCCGGTCAAACACCTCGATCGCGCTCTGGCGTAGCTCACGGTTGGATTGAATGAGCAATTGTGATCCCGACAATTCATCTTGCACCCGGGCCACCACCTCATCAATATCCGCGCCGGGTTCAACATACGCCCCCATCGCGGTGATATTATCGTCATTCCATAGGCGGCTATAGGCATCGAGGCCAATCGTCACATGGCCCTGACTGGTAGTGTAATCCTGATAAATCCCCAATACTGGAAATTCATAAGGCCCTTGTTCGGTCAGCAGGGTAATGGTCAAATCGTCACGCCATTGAATGCCTCGACTGTTGGCAAATGGTTCGGTCAGTAGAACGGCATCACCATTCACCACGCGGTCATAAATTTCGGTTTGGCTTAAATCCACTTGATGGACAAAATGGCGGTGGCCCTCAGAAATATCGCTCATAATCGCGCTCAGTGGCACAGGCCGATCGTCGCCTACTTCCGCCACAACCGCTGTGCGGGTATAGACCACGCGGCTAACCCCCTCGATACTCCTGACCCGTTCAATCAAATCGCGGCTGATAGGAGTGGCCGTTTGACTGGCTGTGCCATTGGGAGGGCTGATAAAAATGTCGGCCCGTAGGGTTTGATTCAGCCAATCTTCAACGGTGATGCGGAACGATCCGACCATAATCGTCACACCGACAATGACACTGACCGCCAGCATCAAGGCTGCAATAGCGACACTGGTGCGGCTGAGGTTGCGTAAAATACTGCGCGGAGCCATCCGCCCAACCAATCCGCCTAATTTTCCGGTGAAGGGCGGCAGCAATGGCATAATCAATAGGACGACAATTGCAGTCAGCAGCGCCAAACCGATGATGATAGAAAATATTCCGGTAAAGTTGATCATCAAGGCTTGAAATCGTAGCAGGCCCACCCCCATAATCGCCATGAGGATACCTGCAACCGTAATATATGGGATGATTTTGAGGGTGCGCTGTTCAAGATCGCTGCGCCGACTCGCGCTAATGGGTGGCGTATTGGTCGCTTCATAGGCAGGCAGAAACGCTGCAAACAGAGCCGCCCCCACCCCCACCACAAACCCCTTAATGAGTGTAAAAGCCGAGATATGGATCGTCTGCACTGTCACGGTGAAAAACACGTCGTTGATGCTCTGGGTGACGACTTCGACAGTCGCCCGCCCCAAAATAATGCCCAACCCCAACCCAAACAACGCCCCAATGCTGCTTAACAACAGGGCTTCGGTAATCACCAGTGCAAAAATTTGGCGGCGCGTCACCCCGATACTGCGTAAAATGCCGATGACAGGGCGACGCTGCACCACACTGAACATGACGGTGTTGTAGACCAAAAACATGCCCACAATCAGCGCCAATAAACTCAGGGCGGTCAGATTCAATTTAAAGGCATCGGTCAATTGTCCTACCGCATCACTGCGGGCACGGGCGGTGGTCAATGCGGCCCCCGGCGGCAAAATAGCTTTGATATCCACCAGCGCGGTTTGACCTTCGGGGGTGTCAGGGTCAATAATCAGGTCAATCCGGCTCAATTTGCCCTGCATCCCTAACAATTCTTGGGCAGTGCTAATGTCAGCGATGAGCATCCCTTGCAAGGCTTGGCGAGCCAGTGAATCCGAGGTTTGTAGCAGGCCTATGACGGTCACGATGTATGTTTTATCGCCGTATTGCAGGGTCAGGGTGTCATTGGGGCGGATGTTATATTGCTTGGCTAAGTCCTCGCCCATCAAAATCGTATTGGGCTGAATAAAAAATCGCCCCAATGCCAGCATATCTGGCTCGTCCGTCCCCGTGTCAATCGCGTTTTTGGTGTTGATGTAATTCCGAAAGGGTGGTTCAGCAAAGGGATCAACCCCAAACAGACGCAGGGGCTGTTTATCTAATTCCAGTGCGACGACATAATCCGTCACTACCGGAGCCGAAGCCCGCCAGCCGATTTGGGTACGAATTTGGGTGTATAGCGTCTGGTCGAGTCCATTCGGGCCGCCCGTAATTTCGTGGGTGGCTTTGCCCGTGATGGATTCGGTGCTGAGTTCAAAGGCTTTGCTGGCACTGTTGTTGGCGATGTCAATGGCGACCATCATGGCGACACCAATCATCACCCCAATAATCAGCAGCACGCTTTGAATCGAACGCCGCCGGATGTATTGCAGCATAATGCGAAATAGGGTGGGCGACATTTTTTAGAGACCACCTCTAACCGCTTCCAATTGAGCCATTGAATGGGCTAATTCGGCGTGCATTTTCGCTTCGAGTTCGGCCTTAATTTCAGCCCCAATCCGCAATCGTTCGGTGTCTTCTATCAATTTACCGTCTTCAATGCGAAATACCCTGTCAGCGTAGGGAATGATGTCCATGCTGTGGGTTGCCATAATCAGTGTTTTGCCAGCGTCACGGGTCATGTTCAGCAGCAATTTAAGGATGGTTTCGCCTGTGTGGTGGTCAAGATTGCCCGTTGGCTCATCGGCCACAATCAAATCGGGTTGATGGACGATAGCCCGTGCAATGGCAACGCGCTGCTGCTGCCCACCTGAAAGCCGATCCGGGTAACTTTTTTCACGCCCCGCCAAGCCCACTTTGGCAAGTACATCAGTGGCTTTAATCTCGGCTTGTTTGCGTGAATTACCCTGTAACTCATAAGGCAGGGTTACATTTTCCATCACAGTCAGCGTGGGGATGAGGTTAAAAGACTGGAAAATAATGCCGATATGGTTGCGGCGAAAAATGGTACGGGTATGTTCACTGAGGGTCGTGATGTCAGTGCCATTGACAATTACCCCGCCATCATCGGGAGCATCAATGCCACTCATCAAATTGAGCATGGTGCTTTTGCCGCTGCCTGATGGCCCTAACAAAACGGCAAATTCACCTTCATAAAACTGGATGGTGACTTCATCCAGAATGACTCGTTTATTATCGGTTTCGGTGTAACTTTTGGAGAGGCTGACCAGTTGGACTATCGGTTTTGGCACGGCGAACCCTGTAGTGATTTTTGCTATGAGGTATAAGCGTGATTGTACTGGGTGCATTGTTAATGGGTCAACCCACCTGTGCAATTTCTCACAAATACCTCATTAAAACAGGGGAAGTTGACCTTGCCGATTGGGATCATCTATAGCGGTAGGGCGCTGACCGTTTTCTAGGGCCAGAAGCCATTGTTTGCGCCACAGACCACCGCCATAGCCGCCGAGCTTGCCGTCTTTGTTGACGACACGGTGGCAGGGAATGACAATCGCAATGCGGTTTAGGCCATTGGCATGACCAACCGCCCGTTGCCCTTTGGGTGCACCAATATGCTCGGCCAATGCTTCATACGACAAAGTCTTGCCATAAGGGATCTCGAGCAGCGCTGACCAGACCTTTTGTTGGAAGGGTGTTCCGGGATAAACCAGCGGCACAGTGAATTGCTGCCCGTTGCCCTCAAAATAGCTACCAAGTTCTGCTTGGAGCTTGACCAAATGCTCATTCGAACCCGGTACGACACTTTGCTTAAATAGACGCTGAAGAGTTAAAAGCTGGGTTTCCAGCATCCGGCGATCCGTAAACTCTAAAAGGCAGATACCTTCATCCGAGGCCCCTGCGATAAGCGGCCCGACGGGGCTTTCTATCCATGTTGTAAAAATGCACTGACCCTCGCGACTTTGCCCCGGTGGTTGTCCAAACATACGCTTAAACGCCTCCCGAAATCCACTATGTGATTGATAGCCATGCTCAAAGACGACATTATCTATCTCCGCACCCTCACGGATAGCTTCAAATGCTACCCCTAATCGCCGCGCCCGACAATATGCTTGAAAGGTCATGCCATAGCGCTTGATAAAAAATCGCCGTACCCGTGCTGGATCAACCCCGCGTGTTCGCAAATCGCCATCTTGCAGCCGAACTGAGGGATCGCTTTCAATTTCGTTGACCAGTGGCGCGACCCAGTCGGGTAACTCACCTTTGATTTCTAACGGATGGCAGCGTTTGCATGGACGATATCCTGCAAAAAGGGCCTCGCGGACAGTGGCATAGAATTCGACGTTTCTAGGGTAGGGTTTGCGGGCAGGGCATGAAGGCCGACAAACAATTCCGGTGGTGCGTACCGCGACAAAAAAGATGCCATCATAGGACTCATCGCCGTTTTGATAGGCCCGTATCATTTCTTCAACCGGGGGTAGCAGGCTAATCATTGGAACTTTCTCCACACACCACACTGGTTTGCATGGCTTGAATTGTACGATTAGCCCACTGTTACTTCCACCGAAAAATGAACATTATCATTTGGCCGAAAATGGCTTAACTTAGCCCCATTAGAAATTTTAGGGCATCGGGGAAACGGCGTGCCCAGTCACTCTCGCTATGTGTCCCACCCTCTTCCTCAAAATAGAGCAGGTCATGGCCTAATGAATAGCCTTTTTTCTCTAACGATTCAATGGCTTGACGCGAATGAAACATCAAATAACTAATGCCCGTGTTCGTTTTGCGGCGATTGCTCTCATTCGTGCCCACATCCAGATAAACTTTGCCGGGGAGATAGGGGGCATGATTGAGGAATTCTTGGATACGTGGCATTCCAACCCACAAAGCGGGGCTGAATGCGGCGACAGCCCCAAAAATTTCGGGGTGATGGAAAAATCCGTAGAGACTGATAAGCCCGCCCATTGATGACCCTGCAATGGCTGTGTTGTCGCGGTCGGGCAAGGTACGGAAATGCCGATCCACCTCCGGCTTGATGGTCTCCACCATAAAACGTAGATAGTCATTTCCCCGCCCCTTACCAAAACGAGGATGGTCAAAGGGGTTGTATTCCTGCTGGCGCTGTTCATTGTTGGGAATACCAACCACAATGATCTCCGCACGTGCCCCAAATTCAGCGGTCAGCATTTCAATGGATTCATCTACCTGCCATTCGCCCGCATAGCTGGTGGCGGCATCAAAGAGGTTTTGCCCATCTTGCATATAGAGGACAGGGTAGCGGCGCTGGCTCATTTCCGGCCAATCATAGGATGGCGGCAGATAAACCAATACATCCCGTGTATTGTGTAGCTGCGGGCTTAGAAAGTTTTTTTGGACTTTGAGGTTGCCCGTAACACTATGCTGGGCCGGGTCTTGATCGAGCAAATAATCTTGCCACATAATCGCTCCGCGATGACTTTTTCTCTATGTAGAGGCTGAAAAAAAGATGTGTTCTTACAAAATCCTCTACTGTGGCCCGCGCAGTTGTAGCAATAGCTATTTGGCTTGTCTAGGTTTGGTCAGTTCAACGTCAGCAGATAGGCGATTAAATCCGCGATTTGTTGTTTCGAGAGTTTATCATCATATTTTGAAAACATGGTGTTGCGATAGCCCTCAACCACATGCTGGCCGGGCGCAATGATGCTGTTTAATAAATAGGCCTCGGCTGTTTCCCCGTCTACCCGATCACCAGCGTCGTTGGCGATACTCTTTAAACTTGGTGCTGAGGGGCCATCTTCTCCATCCGTTGTATGACAAGTTTTGCAGGCAGGGGCATCACCATCGCCCCGCTCAAAAAGTCCTTTGCCCACCTCGACATCGCGTTCGGTTGGCAAATCAGCCACGCTAAAAGCCGCTTCCTTGCTATCATCTTGACAGGCGACTAAGCCTAGCATAAGCATCGCCAAAACTAGGATCGGCCATCTAAAAAACATCTTCATCAACATCAATCCTCACAACGCCATCCGTCATCCAACACCCCATATAAGGCGGCAGTTTTTGACGGGAAAGGGTAAAAACATAGTTAATAGACTCGCCATCGGCACTTAGGATGGTCACAAGTTGTTGGGCCTCGGCGTCCACAATGTTAATGGGGCCATATTCAACCCCTACCCAGTTGAGAATGGGGGCATAGAGTGGGTTTTTGACCAATTGGATAAAGCGGCTGACCGGGCCAGTGATGGTGCGATTGGCGGGCGAGGCAAACTGAAAAGCCACACGAATACCATAATCTGGCACGGGCTCATCATTATTTTGTAAAGCCTCTAGCTGAATTTTGACCACCATATGAGGCGGCAGTTCAGGAATGGGTTGTGGCAGCAGGTCATCGGCATTGAAATTCATGGCGTCAGTACCTATTTTGGATGAAAAACGCGAAAAATAGTGTACACCAATTTGCACCTCGCATCTACCGCTTTTACAATTGCAGGTGACTAGCATGATGTTGGTCAGGGTACTATCGAGAGGATATGCGACGGCATGGCGTCAAAACGAAATTGGGGAATTGGGCTGATGGCTCTATTGCTAATGAGTCTAATCTTGGTTGCTTGTAAAAAGGAAAACGATGTTGAGGTGCTGCCTACTTTGGCAAACCCGAATGTGGTGGCCGCCACGTTAGGGATTCCCCCCCAGCAAGTCATTGATGCCACCTTGACTGCCCGCGCCCCCACTGCGACTTCAACCCCAACGCCGCCAACGATTGTTACCAATACGCCAACCAATACCTCGACCTCGACCATTACACCGACCATTACTCCCAACTCCATCGAATTGACCACGACAGCGGTTTATGCGCATCAGACCGAAATTGGGATGACGGCCAGCGCCCCACCCACTTCGACCATTACGCCGACCCCAACCCATACAAACACGCCGACACCTGAGTTACCCTCCAATCCCAAGCCGAATTTCACTGTATTTAGTTCAAGCCGAGCCGGAACCGATGATATTTGGGCGATGCCGGAATTTGATAAAGACGCCAAACCAATCGTGCTGGCGACTACCAGTAATGAATTTGTACTGGCCTGTGACCCACAAGGCCAACGCTATATTTTTGATTCCGATCAAGGCGGGGATCGCGAGCTTTATTTAGGCGAGTATGCCACAGGTCAAATTCGTACTCTGACCGACACCGAGGGTGAAAATTACAATCCTGTCTGGTCACCACTGGGGGATCGAATCGCGTTTGTTTCGACCCGTAATGGCGATGCCGATATTTTGGTGATGGATTCTGGCGGGGGTAATGTCGAACGTGTCACGATTGCAGGCAGCGATGAAATCTTCCCCAGTTGGGATGTCTTGGGAACAACCCTCTATTACAGTTCCAACCGCGACGGCAACTTTGATATTTTCGCCTATGATCTAATCACCACGACCGAAACCCGTATTACCGATACGCCCGATGTGGATGAACTCTACCCCGCCCCATCCCCCGATTTTGTGACACTGGCTTATGTCGCCGAGACTTTACCGGGGAGTCCCGAAACAGGCGCGGTTTATCTGTTAAACATGACCACTCGTGAAACTCGGCCAGTGGTGACGGCAGCAGGTCGGGTCGAGATGCCCTTTTGGGTTAGTGCCAGTGAATTGCTGGTCTCGGCGGATTTAAAGGAACAAATTGCGATATTGCGGGTGGATTTGGCATCCGTTCAACCCACTGTTCTGACGGCCTATTCAGAAAATCGTTGGCCGCGCTATTGCTATATCCCAACCGCTGTATTTAATGGTTTGGCGGCTCCCCCACCGCTGCCAACTTTCACCCCCGCCCCGACTACGCCTGCGCTGGGAAACTCCGGAGGTGGTGATTCGGCCTATACTTCTGTTGAACAGCCTGATGACGCATGGATTATCTCAAGTGAGACATGGATTGCCGATGAATTAGCCTTTGTTGTACCCAGCACTCTGACAACCGAGCCAATTTCAGGGTTCCTAACCGATAATTTGCTGAATTTGACATGGGACGATGATGAAGGGGCCCATGTGTTGACAATTGCCCTAGAAGCTATACGCGGGGCACTTGAGGCCACCATTGTTGGCTATACCATCAACGATTTCCCCGGACCAGCCGAATCAGTCGAGGGGTTCGACACCGTCGTGCGTGACCGGATTTTACGTAACAGCATTCGCCCCGGCCCCTATTATTTAGCGGAATTAGCAATTACTGATGTCAATATCACCTTTACCTATCGGGTTCCAGCCCAGCTAGCGGGATCGCCCCCCGGCCAATATACGGTTGGGCCAGTCACCCCTCCTGATGGCTGGTTAATTTCGGTGGAGCGTTGGACACCTGAAGAACTCTCTCTCTTAGCCTCTGAGCCGGATTTGCCGATTGGGGTGGATTTTGTGGAGGGGCAGTTACGTTATAGCTGGGTTGAACGCGGGGAAAGTGTGGTGTTGCTGACCCGTATCGAGACGGTGGGAGGTGATTTAAAATTGACGCCCGTTTCTTATACCATTGGCAGTGCCGAGGGCGACCTTGAAGAAATCCAAGATTTACTGTTCCGCCTGCGCGAAGGCCTATTGCTCAATAGTGTACCCCCCGGTGAATTTGTGTTGGTGCGAATTGCCTTCAGTGGGGTCAACATGGAACTAACCTTCCTGATCCCGCCGCAATCAGAATAGGGCGAGGAAAGTTTCGATACCTGTTGGGGTGGGTTCAATCAGGCCTGCCCCCTCATTTTTGAGTTGCTGATTGCCACTCGCCTCAAAATCTACCACAAACACAGGCCGATTCTGCTCGCGTGCAAAACGGATGGTGTGCATCGCGCCCCCATCCACGTCTGATTCAACCAAAATGACAACTTGGCTTAACCCCGAAATAATCCGGTTGCGGGCTACCAATTGACTGCTGCTAGGGTTCACTTCGGGGGCGACCTCCGAGAATAGTGCTCCATTTTCGAGAATTTGCGTGGCAAGTGTTTTGTTTTCGGGTGGGTAGAGATTATTGAGGCCGCAGCCCAACACCCCGACCGTGTTACCTTTTTTCAACGCTCCACGATGGGCTTGTGTATCCACTCCGAGCGCCATCCCGCTGATTACCGCCCAACCTGCTTCACTTAGTCTCTCACCAAGCAGTTGAGCAAATTCACTGGCAGCCGGGGTAGGTTCACGGGTTCCTACTATTCCAACCGTTTGAGTCGTGGTGTTTGACCAACTGCCGCGCTTAAATAATAAAGGGGGGGCATCATGGACAGCCTTTAACATCACGGGATATTCGGGCAGGTAGCAAGGCAAAATTTCAATGCCTGTCTTTTGCCACGTCTCGATTTTGGTGGCAACCTCGTCAAGATTAACATTTTGAATGGATTCAATAGTGCGCAAACCAATTCCCGGCACGGCGCGTAAGTTTTCAGAGGTGGCGGCAAGAACATTTACAGGTGTATTGAAGTGATCGAGTAGTCGGGTCATCAATTTGCCCCCGATTCGAGGGACTAAACTTAATCCAACCCACGCGACAAATGCTGCATCTTGCGTCATACTCTTTACCCAAAGGTGTACCGGATAAATCCTATTGAAAGGTGTTGAAGATGGAGTATACACGTCTTGGCCGAACCGGGCTGAAAGTCAGCCGTCTATGTCTTGGCACGATGAATTTTGGCCCACTGACCACCGAAGCTGATAGCTTTGCGATCATGGATAAAGCGCTCGAACTTGGCATCAATTTTTTTGATACTGCGAATGTCTATGGCTGGAAACGTGGCGAGGGTATCACCGAACAAATTGTGGGGCGTTGGTTTGCACAGGGTGGCAAACGGCGTGAAAAAGTGGTAATCGCCACCAAAGTTTTTGGCGCGATGGGCGACTGGCCCAATGAGAATAAACTCTCGGCACTACACATCCGGCGGGCAGTGGATGAAAGTCTAATGCGGATGCAGACCGATTACATTGATATGTATCAGATGCACCACGTTGACCGCGACACCCCGTGGGAAGAAATTTGGCAGGCGATGGACGTGTTGGTGCAGCAAGGCAAGATTTTGTATGTCGGCAGCAGCAATTTTGCTGGATGGCATATCGCGCAAGCCAATGAAGCCGCCAGAGCGCGTCATTTTATGGGCTTAGTCTCTGAACAGAGCTTGTATAACCTCAAAGACCGCATGATTGAACTCGAAGTCATTCCTGCTTGTCAGCATTATGGCTTAGGCCTGATTCCTTGGAGTCCATTAGCGGGTGGTTTATTGGGTGGTGTCTTGGAAAAAGAACAACAAGGTCGCCGCGCTTCGGAGAATATTCAAAAGAGTATCGAGAAGCACCGTCCTCAACTGGAAAAATATGAGCAATTTTGCAAGGACATGGGCGAAAAACCCGCTGATGTCGCGTTGGCATGGATGCTGAAAAACCCAGTTGTGACCGCCCCCATCATTGGCCCCCGCACGATGGAGCAGTTGGATGGTAGTCTGCGGGCGTTGGAAATTAAACTGACCGATGAGCAGATGGCTGCCCTTGATGAAATTTGGCCGGGGCCGGGTGGCGCTGCACCGGAAGCCTATGCTTGGTAGGGGAATTTGGGGGATTGTTATCCCCCTTTTTTATTTGGAGCAGGAAATGAGTTATATCGATACTTTTGACCATGAACTGGTTGGCTTCTTTGGGCGAATACCCGTTTATCATCCATTGGTGGAGCATGAGGGAGCAGGCGACGGTGAATTTTCCTGTACCCCAACACAATTGGTCATCGGCGGTGGGAGTGGTGAGCATCTGGGATTGGTTATTCCAAAACCTGATGCCGCTGTTGAATGGTTCATTTCAGAATGGATTGATTACATCAAAGAGGATTCAAAATTCCCGGAGGGGATTTCTAAAGACCTGTTAGAGCGATGGGAGAAGCATCTTCACAAAAACTTGCGTCTTCCCAAATCCATCCTCCATTACGCAGGTTGGAGTATCGAGACTTCTCACCGTTTTTACGAAATATGCACCTCTCGAGCATTTCATCGCCCGTTTTTGCCCGAACAAGATCGCGCCTTAGAAAACTGGCTAATTGCGAGTGTGGGGGAATTTGTGTTTTATGCCATGCCGGAGTTAGCCCCCACTATTGAAACGAACTACCCCGATATTCGGCAACATGTCAAAGATTTTTTCTATATGAATATTTTGCTGCCACCACCGGGCTACCCGCTACCCTACGGGCGAAAAATCGTAGATGGTAAAGTTGTTTGGGGTAATAGCCGATGGTGGCCTCAAAATCGCTAAAACTTAAAGCGCGTTCCGCAGTGCTGCTGCGAGATTTCGGGCCTCATCTACGCTTTTACCAGCCGCTTTGACTAAGGCAGTTCCCACAATCACCCCATCCACCAATTGACCGAGTTGTTTGGCTTGATCGGGTGTATTAACCCCAAACCCAACAGCAATGGGGTGTTGGGTAACGGTGCGAATTGCCGCCACATTTTGTGTTAGTTCTTCGGGTAGAGCTTCTTTTGCCCCTGTCGTGCCCGTAATGGATACCAGATAGATATAGCCGCGCGATTTTTGCGCCGCCAAACGAATCCGGCTTGGGCTGCTGGTTGGGGCGACAAAATAGACTAGGCCAAGCTTATGAGCATCTACCAATTTCTGTAAATCGTCGGCTTCATCAGCGGGCAAATCGGGAACGATAAAGCCATCAATGCCGTATTTTTTGGCGTCGGCAGTCAATTTTTCATAACCATAGGCCATAAACGGATTCACATAACCCATCAACACCATTGGAGTGTGAATTCCACGCTGGCGCAATTCCCCAATCGCTTTGACACAGTGCTGCGGAGTTGTGCCATTTTTTAGGGCGATTTGAGTAGCGGCTTGGATGGCTGGGCCATCTGCCAGCGGATCAGAAAACGGCACCCCAACTTCGATTATATCCGCGCCGACTTCTGCAAAGGCCGTAATCACATCCAATGAAGTGGCGTAGTCGGGATAACCAATTGGGAAATAGGGGATAAAAGTGGCCCGTTTTTCGGCTTTGGCTTGAGCAAAGGCTTTTTCGATTGCGGCTAATCCGTGTGTTTGAATTGTGGTTGCCATGCTTATTTCCCTCGCTCACTCAAGGCATTAATCACGGTATCAAGGTCTTTGTCACCCCGACCCGACAAATTGACCAACACAACGGCGTCTTTAGATAGTTTAGGTGCTAACTTGATGACCTCAGCAACGGCATGCGAGGACTCCAGTGCGGGAATGATGCCCTCTAACTTGCAGAGCAACTGGAACGCTTCCAATGCCTCCTCATCAGTGGCATAGGTATATTCGGCACGTTCTTGGTGACGCAAAAAGGCATGTTCTGGCCCAATGGACGGATAGTCTAGGCCAGCCGAAATACTGTGGGTTTCCATAATCTGCCCGTCTTCGGTCTGCATGACATACGATTTCGTGCCGTGCAGCATCCCCAAACGCGAGATTTTTTCGTCGGCAAAACGGGCGGCATGTTCACCAGATTCGATCCCGCGTCCCCCCGCCTCAACGCCAATCAGTTCGACATTGGCATCATCGCGGAAGGGGTAAAAAATGCCGATGCTATTGCTGCCCCCACCCACACAAGCTACGATGAAATCAGGCAGTGTGCCTGCCATTTGCTGAATTTGTTCGCGAGCTTCGATACCAATCACGGATTGAAAATCGCGTACCATCATAGGATAGGGGTGTGGGCCAAGCGCCGACCCCAACAGATAATGGCTACCCCGTACATTAGTGACCCAATCGCGGATGGCTTCGTTAATGGCATCTTTGAGGGTTTTGCTGCCAGATTCAACTGGGCAGACCTGTGCCCCCAACAATTTCATACGAAACACGTTGGGTTTTTGGCGTTCCATGTCCACACTGCCCATATACACCACACACTCAAGGCCAAGCAGGGCAGCGGCGGTGGCTGAAGCAACACCATGTTGACCTGCACCTGTTTCGGCGATGATGCGTTTTTTGCCCATGCGTTTAGTCAACAGAGCTTGGCCGAGGGCGTTGTTGATTTTATGCGCGCCGCTGTGGGCCAAATCTTCGCGCTTGAGATAGATTTTCGCCCCACCCAAATATTCACTCAGACGGGCCGCAAAAGTGACGGGAGTTGGCCGTCCAATATAGGTGCGCTGAAGGTTGTAAAGCTCATTTTGAAAATCGGGGTCGTCTTTGAGTTCCAAATATTTAGCGGTCAGTTCTTCTAGGGCGGGAATGACCGTTTCCGGTACAAATCGCCCGCCAAATGGCCCAAAATAACCGCGAGCATCAGGTACGGTTGGCATTGTCATGATGTTTTTTCCTTTTTGGCCGCTTGAATGAAGGCGCGAACCTTGTCGGGGTCTTTTTTGCCGGGGCTGGCTTCGGTGCCACTAGAAACGTCTACTGCATAGGGTTTGGCAAGGGCGATGAATTCCGCCACATTATCGGGGGTCAACCCGCCCGACAGCATCAGCCGTTGGGTATGGGCTGCGACGGTGCGAATGACATCTGGTGGAGCGGTTTCGCCTGTGCCGCCATGCTGCCCCGGTACAAACGTATCCAGTTGCAATGACGGTAGTGGCTCAATCAGCTCAGGGCGGTCAAACTGAGCCACATCCGCGATGGCCTGCGATGGGGTTTCGGGTCGCACCCCCACATAAGCTGGAAAATCCAATTCTTTGACCAGCCCTGCCCGTTCCAAACTGGTTAGCTGGGCCGCATCCACCCCACTGATTTGGCATTGCTGCAAAATCTCGGATGCTGTCATTTGCTCCACGACGAATACACCAATACATAATGGCGCACGATTCGGCATGGCCTGTTGTAGTTGCTGAATTATTTTGGCAGCTTGGGTTGGCTCAATATAACGTTTGCTGACCGGGGCGAAGATGAATCCCAGCATATCCGCGCCTTGCTCGGCGGCATATTGGGCATCTTCAAAATTGGTCAGCCCGCAAATTTTAACTTTGGTCATCGCACTACCCCACTTAGTTCGCGCACTTTGGCGGCGCGGTCATCGGCTAAAATCAGCGACTCACCCACTAAAATCGCGTGGACACCTGCATGGGCGAGGGTTTCTATATCGGCGATCTGATGGATGCCACTTTCCCCCACCAGTGTGATTTCAGGCGGGCACAAGGCTGCAAGGCGGATGGTCGTCTGTAGATCAACATGGAAATTGTGCAGATTGCGATTATTGACGCCAATTAAACGTGATTGAAGGGCAAGGGCGCGTTCCATTTCCGCTTCATCATGGACTTCAATTAAAGCCGCCATCCCCAACGCAACAATTTGCGCCTGTAGATCAGCTAATTGGGCATCGGATAAACAGGCCACAATCAGCAGCACTGCGTCGGCCCCGGCTACACGTGCTTCGGTGACTTGATAGGCGTCAATCACAAATTCTTTGCGTAAAACAGGCAAGCCCACCACCTGTTTCACCTGTGTCAGATAATCAAGGTGGCCTTGAAAAAACTGCTCATCGGTCAGGACACTAATCGCCGCAGCGCCATTTTGAAAATAGGTAGTGGCGATATCTACTGGATCGAAGTTTTCAACAAAAACGCCTTTGGAGGGTGAGGCCTTTTTGACCTCGGCAATCAAAGCAACTGTGTCACGACGTAACGCTCCAATAAAATCGCGTGGATGTGCCACGTCCACTAATTGGGCTTGCAATTCACGCACTGGGCGGCGCGATTTGGCCGCGGCGATTTCTTCAGCTTTGTGGGCCATAATCTTATCTAAAATTGTGCCAGTAGCGGTGAAGGCACTCATGCTTTGGCCTCCGGGGCAAACTGCTGGGAATAGTGGACAAGGGCCTCTAATTTCTCCAAGCCTTTGCCACTATCCATCACTTGCGCGGATTTTTGCAACCCATCCTCAAGCGTTGAGGTGATACCTGCCACAACAAAAGCGGCAGCAGCATTCAACATGACGATTTCACGTTGGGCTGTTGTGCCACGCCCCGATAGAAGTTCACGGGTCACATAGGCGTTTTCTTCGGGTGTGCCACCCAGAATATCTTCAATGGCGGCTTGCTTTAGACCTAACTTGGATGGCTCAATTTCATAGGTCTCAACCTGCCCTGCCTGAAGTTGGCTAACATGCGTGGCACCGAGGGTGCTCATTTCGTCCAAGCCACCAGCACCATGCACGACAAACACAGATTCGGAACCCAATTCTTTGAGCACCTCTGCCAATGTTTGGGTCAAGCTTTCGCTGAAGACCCCCATCACTTGACGACGTGCCCCAGCAGGATTAGTCAACGGGCCGAGAATGTTAAAAATGGTACGGATACCTAATTCACGGCGTGGGCCAATGGCGTGACGCATGGCGGGGTGGAAGGTGGCCGCAAATAAAAACCCGATGCCGACAGCGTCCACACATTGAGCGGCTTGTTCGGGGGTGACACCGATATTGACGCCTAACGCGGCCAAGACATCGGCTGAACCGCTTTTGCTGCTGGCGGCACGATTCCCATGTTTCGCCACTGGAATCCCACCCCCAGCCGCAACAAATGCGACAGTGGTCGAGATATTAAAGGTATTGCTGGCATCCCCGCCCGTCCCACAGGTGTCAATTACATTCGGTGTTTGTACGGGAGCGTGATTGGCTGCTTCCCGCATGGCACGGGCGCTGCCTGTAATTTCTTCAACCGTTTCGCCCTTCATGCGGAGGGCCATCAGATATCCACCGATTTGGGCAGGTGTGGCTGCCCCATTCATGATTTCTCCCATTGCAGCATGGGCCTCTTCTTGGGTCAGATGCTCATGTTGGGAGACTTTGCGAATTGCCTTTTGTATGCCCATTCACCCGTTCCTTTCACAACTTTACCGGGAAACAAAAAGAGACGCTCCTGTTCCAGGACGAGAAGCGTCTCCCGTGGTGCCACCCGGTTTAGGTCGCGTCGAAAGCTGGCGACCTCACTTTGGCAGGCAGGTCCAAAACATAATCATTGGCCTGACCTATCACCCTGATAACGGTGGTGTCTCCGGCGGCGGCTACTGCAATTCACCGTCGCGGCTCCTCGGCCCATTCATTGTGATGTGCTGCACCGCCTTCTCAGCTTAGGGCGGCTCTCTGGGGCAGACCCATACCAATTACTTATCCGGTTCAACGCCTGTGTTGGTGTATGTGCTTCATAGACTAACCTTATCATGTCCGACTGTCAAGTTTTTTGTTAGCCAACGCCAAGTGAACTACTTGCCACCTTTCAGCCTATGTTAGTACATAAGGCGGAACTCACCTCTGTCTACCTGCGTCTTATGCTAGAATTTTCATCGAACGGATAGGCGAAAATCGAGGAGGCTTTTTATGTCCCGATTAATGTCCCGAAAAATTTTTAATAGCACTCTTTTGGTCATCTTGATGATGACTCTTGCCCCATCGTTGGTCATGGCCGCCCCACATCCACAATCCACTGAATTTGCCGCTACTTTGGAAGTGTATACCGAAGGGGTTGAGGTCAAACGCGCTGAAACCGAGCAATGGATTGCGGTGACGGGTCGAGCGGTGGTTGCCGCTGGAGATAGCGTCCGCACCAATGAAACAGGTGAAGCCATGATTATCTGGTTTGACGATGGCACATTGGTTGAGCTACGCCCCAGCACTGAGATAGTCATTAATGCTTTTAATGGCGATCCCGAAAGCGATCAATTTGTGATTGAAACTCAAGTTTTATTAGGGCAGGTCTTTAATAATGTCGCCCACCTGATTAATCAAGATTCGCGCTATACCGTTGTGACACCCACTATGCAAGCGGCGGTACGCGGCACGACCTTCGGCATTGATGTTCAAGAAGATGCCCAATCCACCATTGCAGTTGGTAAAGGAATCGTAGCTGTGTCACAGGGGGAAAATGAACAACAAGTTGAGGCAGGTTTTTGGCTGCGGGCCTCTGTTCCAGAGCAGCCTGAATCCTCGGCTGTTGCCCCGGTTGCCCCGGCTCCCGGTTCCGAAAGTACCGACAACGGAACGGGTGGGGATGGTCAAGTCGAACAGTTGGTGGTAGTTGAACTTTCTGACCCTGTGCCGTTTAGCGAAGCTGGCGATGACGCGATTTTGAATGAATTGATCGCCGGAGTTACCCCGACTTGTGCAGGTACGATAGACAGCCCTAGCTCTAGCCCGATTCGGATTTATAATTTCCCGGCAGATTCAGCGGAATTAATTGGTACGGCGGCTATTGACCAAGCCATTGAAGTTCTGGCCCAGTTAGGTGATGGCAGTTGGGCTGAAATTGCGTGGAATGGTGCGATTGGCTGGGTTCCCAGTCAAAATGCGCGTATTGAAGATGCTTGCCGCACCAGCCTACCAATTGTGACAGGCGAGACTCCGCTGCCAATACCCTTGCGTTTGCAATAATTAAGGATGGGATGCCGATGGGCGAACAGTTTTTAGACTCATATGAAGAAGTCTTGATGCATGGCAATCATGTATTAGGGGGGCTTGGCGGCAAACGCCACGAGTTCCCGTGGTTGATTTATGCCTTTCGCCCATCATCCCAATTTGACAGCATCCGACATTCATTTGATGAACAAAACCGTCTGTGGGACGAACTACAGGGATTTGAAGACCAGTTGGATGAAGACCCTGATTTGGTAGAATTGGAAGATATTATTGACTCGCTCGAATCAGAACTAGATACCATCGAGCAGCAAATTGAAGCGCTCGAATTGTATATCCGATCTGAAAGAACGGGCCATATCACACCGATTGAACAAATTCACATCCGCGACGGTGCGGCGGAAATTTTACCAAAGTTGGTATAAAAAACATGGCTTCAAGCAATCCCCTCTGGTACAAAGACGCAGTATTTTATGAACTCAATTTACGGGCCTTTGCCGATGGCAATGGCGACGGACATGGCGATTTTATTGGCCTAATTCAACGTATGGACTATTTAGTGGAACTGGGTATCAATGCTGTTTGGTTGATGCCCTTCTACCCTTCTCCGCTCAAAGATAACGGCTACGACATTAGCGATTTTTATAATATTGACCCGGCCTATGGCACATTGGACGATTTTAAGCAGGCGCTAGCCGAATTTCATAAACGCGGGATTCGCGTCACGGTGGATTTGGTGGTCAATCATACCTCCGACCAGCATCCTTGGTTTATCGAATCGCGTTCGTCCAAAGACAACCCCAAACGCGATTGGTATGTGTGGAGCGATACGGATCAAAAATATCAAGGCACACGTATCATTTTCATAGATACCGAACCCTCTAACTGGACGCTTGACCCGCTGACTGGCGAGTATTTTTGGCATCGTTTCTACAAAGAGCAACCTGATTTGAACTACGATAATCCCGAAGTTCAGGCTGAGATGCTGAATATCATGCGCTTCTGGCTTAAGCTGGGTATTGATGGCTTCCGCGTAGATGCTGTGCCCTATTTGTTTGAGCGCGAAGGGCAGAACGGCGAAAACCTGCCTGAAACCCACGTCTACATTAAACAAATGCGGGCTATGATGGATACCGAATTCCCCGGCACGATTATGTTGGCGGAAGCGAATCAATGGCCTAAAGATTTGATGCCCTATTTGCAGGGCGATGAATTCCACATGGGGTTCCATTTCCCCTTGATGCCACGCCTATTTATGGCTGTTCGTCAGCACAACCGGCGTGAACTCATCAACATTTTGAACGAAACCCCGATGCTGCCGGAAACTTTGCAGTGGTGCATTTTCTTGCGGAATCATGATGAATTGACCTTGGAAATGGTGACGGAAGAACAACGTCAATGGATGTGGCAAGAATATGCCCCCGACCCACGCATGAAATTGAACTTGGGTATCCGTCGCCGCCTTGCCCCCCTATTAGATAATGACCACCGCCGGATTAATCTGCTGAATGCTCTCTTATTCAGCCTACCGGGGACACCCATTCTTTATTATGGTGATGAAATCGGCATGGGGGATGATATTTGGCGCTATGACCGGAATGGTGTACGCACCCCCTTGCAATGGGATAGCAGCAAACATGGTGGTTTTTCGACCGCCGATAAGATTGTCGAGGACGCCATTTCGGATGAGGTGTATGGCTATCAACGGGTAAATGTGGCAGCAGCACGGCAAGACGCTGGGTCACTGTTCAACATGATTCGCCACCAAATGGCCGTGCGGAAACAACACAACATTTTTGGCCGAGGCGATTTTCGGGTGTTGTACCCTGCTAACGAGGCGATCTTTGCTTATGAACGCCTGCTCGAAAAACCCGAACAGGGTGTGGCACATGTATTGGTTATTGCTAATCTGGCGGATTCTGAGCAAGAAGTGCTGGTAGATACCAGTGCTTATGCTGGATTAACCCCAGTGGATTTGCTGACGGGCCAAGCCTATCCAAGTCTCGGCAGTGCGACCTATCAGGTGCGCTTGTCTGCCTATGGCTGTGTTTGGTTGGGGGCCTAAGCTATTCTGGCAGTGTGCTCGGTGGGGTTGGATGGCCTACATACGTATTGAGGGCTTCGACAAGTTCATTCATCCCCACTGGTTTGCTTAAAAACAGAGTCGCACCAGCCTCCATCGCGGCTTTAATATCCTCTTCTTTGCTGACTGTGGAGAGGATAAAAACAGGCAACTGCTCCCGCGAAAGGTCGCTACGAATCATGCGGCAAATGTCCGTTCCGGGAAAATCGGGCATATTTAAATCCACAAAAACGGCGTGCGGCAATTGGCTGGCGATATTGCGCATGGCATCCCCAGCACTGTCAGTAACGCTGACGCTGTATCCGAGGTTATCTAACAAGCCATGAAGGGCCTCAGCCATCTCCTCATCGGAATCCACCACTAAAATGCGGCGCGGGCCAATCTCTTGAGTTTCTTCCTCTTCTTGGGTTATCAAGGGGGGAACACTGCTTTTGGAAACCTTAACTCCATCATGAACAGGCTGCATTGTAAAATGAACTTTGAGTTCGGCAAGACCCACACTAAGGGTGTCACCGTGCCGCAGGCGATAGGGTTCATGGGCCAACAAACGATGACCATTTAGGCGAGTGCCGTTGGTGCTGCCCAAATCTACCACCAAAAGATGCTGCTCATTCGCTTGAATCTCGGCATGGCGGCGCGATACCCCACTTTCAATCCCGCGAAAGGGGCTTAGATCAAGATCAACGGTGGTATGGGTGTCGGGGTCGGTGCGACCAATGACAATCTTGCTCGGTACAGCCAGTTGAATCGCCAATGACTGCCCCAAAATCTCAAAGCGCACCGTCCATGGCAAGGCTGGCAAATCTTTGGTATGACCCGTGGCGGGTCGCAAATGCCCGGTGGGGCGGCGCTGCTGGGGGTTCAAACGGCGGGTTGTACGTCGGCTGTCGTCAGTCATCATCGCTCCTTAGAATTGAAGTCATCCCACCCTTCACATTATAAGGCCGGAAAACAAAAAGGTGTAGGCGGCTTTTGCCCACACCCTTTCCTAAAACCAACAGTGTTTTATTCTCCAACTACAACCTTAATGGCGGATTCGACGCTTGCTTCTGGTTTGACACCCAACTGCACATCCACGAGTTTGCCATCTGGCCCAATGACCCAATGGGAGCGAATCACACCCATATAGGTTTTGCCATACATGCTTCTTTCGCCCCAAGCATTCCACGCCTCTAAAACGGCATGGTCGGGGTCTGAAACAAGGGTATAGGGCAGATTTTGCTTGGCAATCCATTTTTTTAGCGCGGCGGGTTCATCGGGGCTGATGCCAATAACGGTCGCATTTTTATCTTGAAAACGGGGGAAGGCATCCCGCAAACCACACGCTTGGGTGGTGCAACCGGGGGTATCGGCTTTAGGATAGGCAAATAAAATTACGGTCTTGCCACGAAAATCTGATAATTTGGTTGGCTCCCCATCTTGATTCAATAGTTCAAAATCGGGGGCCATATCACCAATATTCGGCATTCTATATCTCCCTTAAGTAGACTCCAACAAGTACACCTTTGACACTCGGACACGTACCAGTCTTACATTTTAGCCCTGCAAACTGCCTAACCAAATCAGATTAGCCACCTGTTCCAACTCGCCTGTATCAAGGCTCATTTTATAGGTGGTCTGACTGCTCAAATCCACGACTATTGCCGCTGTGTTGCGGTCTATAAAGGCCATCGGCAATAAGCGTTGTTCGGATGAACTACTTACAACACGTTGCTCCCCTGTGGCAAAATCCGCCATGACTAAGGCAAAGGTTGGTGGGTCGTCAGGCGCAGCCCCTTGTACTCCACCCATCGCATACAAAATCATCGAACCTCCCGGACTGAGTAGTACGTCCCCCGCTTGGGTAAATTGGACATCGGGGGCAGCATCAATGCGGCGCTCACGATTATTTTCTAGATTAACCAGTCGCAGTTCATAACCGACCCCACTGGTGGTGCGTTCCAATCGAATCAATGTGCGACCATCATCAGCGATGGAAGCAGGGCAGAAGCAATTAGGTTCACCGGGGAGGTTAAAATAGCTCTGCCGTTGCTCAATATAGGCCTCAACCAACTGATAATCGAGAAACAAATCTTCAGGGCGACGCGGTTCAGTCGGATGCTCCAAGTCAAAAAACACACGACTGCCATCATTCGACACGGCAATCATCGCCACCCGTGAATAGGAACGGGCATCCGTCAGCGGGATGGTGGGCAAGACCCGTAATTCTGATCCATCCAAATGCGCGACATAGAGTGAGGCCTGCCAGCCATTTTCAAAATACATCTCCGCCCAAGCAATGGTACGCCCATTCGGGGAGATGGCCCATTCAACCCGCAGCAAGGTTTGGTCAATGCGCTGGGGGATGAAATTCAAGTCGAAGATGCTGCCATTAGGGGTGATTAATCGTGGCAAGATGCCCGCCGGATCACGATAGATGACCCCGTTGGCCGTCAGCGTAAATTCTTCCAATAAATTGAGTTCGGGTGGGAAATTATCTATGGTCGTGATGGCGCTTAGGCCTGTGACCGAATTGGCAAAATAGACCGTAACGGACTGGGCTTCGCGGTCATATCCCAAAAAAACATCCAGCGGAGCTACCCCTTGGCCGTGAGTGGTAGATGGAGCCACTTGCCCAATAAATAACATCAACAGAAACGCCAACAAAATCCTTTTCATGCCGTTTTCGCCTTGCGGATCAGATCAATGATTTGAGGAAGGGCTTCACCAGAGGGCATCGCCAGCCAATGCTTGGCTAAATAGGTGATGTCGCTTTGCTGTGGATTAATCTCCAAAACTGTCGCTCCGGCTTCTTTGGCATAGAGAGGCAACAGCGCCGCTGGGTAGACCGCGCCTTTTGTGCCAATAACCAACATCACATCGGCTTGCTGACTCAAATCCACTGCGCGATGGAGAGCATCCACAGGTAGTGATTCCTCAAACCACACCACATCAGGTCGCAGATAGGCCGTTTCACAATGCGGGCAGATGGGGGGGCCGCTTTCTTTATCCCACGTCAACTGTGAGACATCGGCATAGGTCGGGTTGCCCTGACAATTGGCGAAACACTTGTCTTTGCGAATATCGCCGTGTAAACAAATCACATCCGTGCTGCCTGCCATCTGATGAAAGCCGTCAATATTTTGGGTGACGATGATGACTTGGGGCAATAAATCTTCTAATTGGGCAAGGGCATAATGGCCGGGGTTGGGTTCGCATTTCCCTACCAACTCACGCCGATATTGATACCAATCCCAGACCAGCTTGGGATTGGCTTGGAAGGCACGCGGCGTTGCCAATTGGGCGGGGTCATATTTGGCCCATAAGCCGTCAATCGCATCGCGGAAAGTCGGAATGCCACTTTCTTTGCTCATGCCAGCACCGGTTAAGATGACCAGTCGCTGGGAACCGCCAATAATTTCGGCGAGTTGTTGAATTGTAGCTTCTGCCATATTCTATAACCTCCGCTTACCTCCACCATCCGTCCCCAAGTTTTTACGGGCTTGTTGGGCCGCTTCCGCCAAATTTTCATCATCTACATAGCCCATCGAAGCATAGAAAGCGGCGTCATAGGGACGGGTTTTGACCACCACAGGCATCGGGACAGCATGGCCCAACAAAATGGCCTGTTGTTTGGTATCCAACCGGGAGAGCACTTCACGTAAGGCCGATGCGCCACTGATGCCCGTCAAAACAGCGGCAATATCACGCTCATTATCAAGTAGAGCCGTTACCCGCGTCCCAATCTGGCTCATCACTTCTTCATCAATCCCACTGGGTCGCTGATCAACCACCAACAGGGTCACGTTATATTTACGCATCTCGCGCGAAATAATCCCAAAAATAGTCTGGCGGGCAATCATCGGATCGAGGAATTTATGGGCTTCCTCAATCGTAATGAGCAACTGTGGGGGTTTCATCGAATCATCCCCCAGCGCTTTTTCAATCCGCTCGACATAATATTGGTGGATGCGGCGCGTCAGGTAATTGGCGACCAAAATGTAGGCTTCAAGGACGTTGCCATAGCGCCCAAATTCCAACACAATGCTCTTGCGCTGCTCAATCAATTCGATAATCTTGCCCACGCTATCTCCCACGGCCCCATCTGGTTTTAGGAAACCCCAGCGTTCAAAGCGGCGTAGGCGGCGTTCTAATGCCTGAATAGAGGCCCCACTGACACTTGATGTCTCCATCAGTTCTTCCATCGCATCAGCATTCAGGCGCAAAAAAGTCGAAATCCACTCCTCACCAAAGCGTTTGCGGAGCATATAGGCCGCATCAATCATCGAGTCAGATAAATCGAGCGTGCCTTTGAGCATCTCAATATCTTGCGGCTCAATCTCGTCATAGCCCAGCGTCACCACGTAATCATATTTGGCCTTGCGACGGCGCGATGATTCCTCATCCAATGTCAAAATCGCCACCTCAGAAGGGAATAGCTGCTTGAGGCCTTTGGCTTTTGGCCCACGCTCATCCGTCACTTCCCAGCCATAGTCGTTGTGCATGTCAAAAATCAGTGAGACCGCCATGCGCCGTTGGATGACGCCTGCCAGTAAAATACGAGTGAGGAAACTTTTACCCGTGCCGCTTTTGCCAAAAACACCGACTGAACGTTCAACTAGTCTGCGTAAGTCCAGATTAATTTGTGTTTCTTCGAGTTCCAATGGCGCCCCAACATTAAAATGGGTGGCGTCCTCTTGCCCAAACACATCATTCACATCTTTGACCGTTGCAATTTCGACCGGCATAAAATGGCTGGGGATGGTTTTGACGGGGCGGGGTTCACTCGAAAGCTCATCAATCATTAGCATGGGGGCGATGTGCAGCGTGCCAAATGCCGCTGTGCCCGCGTAAATCGCGCTCAAAAAGGGGTCTTGCAAATCGGGTGGGTTTGCCATCATTGCAGCGTTGGTGACATCCAATTGAATATCGGTGACCATGCAGAAAAAGCGTTTTTTCAGGCCACGCACCACCACATAACGCCCAACTGCCAAATCTTCTATCGAGGTCTCGCGGTCAAGTTTGATTTGCAGCCCCTTGCTGAGTGAGCCACCCACCACAACCCCAAGTCGCTTACCGGGGCCATCGGCGATGACAGGTCGGCCACCTGTATCGCGTGGAAACCAGTTATCCAATTGACTGCGATTATTTTGACTTGCCATAAATAGCCCCTGTGTATTTCAAACATATGTTCTCTGATTATACAAGTTTTTGGGGATGTGAAAATAGACAGGGCCGATATAACCCTGTCTATCCATAGCCGTAATCAATAACTAGGTGCGTTGGCGGGCTGTGGCAAGTAATTGATCAACGACGCGCATATTTTCAACCGCATCTTGGGCGGGGAAACGTGGAGGGCGATTGTTGAGCAGGGCATCGGCAAAATCTTCGGCCATCAATTGATGATGATCAACTGCCGGGTTTTTGATTTCCTGATACTGGTCGCCTTGCCACAGCTTAATGGTATATTCGTTGCTAGGGCGCATGGTGAAGGCTTCCTCAACCAAAATCCGACCCGCTGACCCGCGTATTTCGTAAATATGGACGCGGTGGCTGCGTAATCCACAATCAAAATGGCCTAACACCCCCGATGGAAATTGCAGCAGGCCAATCAGGGACTCATCTACTCCGGATTTTTCGCCAAATTTAGCAAAACCCTGTACGCCAACTGGTTCTTCGCCCGTGAGCAGGCGTATCACATTGACGCAATAGCACCCCACATCCATCAACGCCCCACCTGCCAAATCTTTGTTTAGGCGGATGTTGTCTTCGCGGTTGAGGCTGAAGGTAAAGGAAGCGTTGAGCAGATGCACATCCCCAATGCGTCCCTCCGCCAACAGTTCCCGCACTTTATCCGTTTGTGGGTGGAAGCGATACATAAAGGCTTCGGCGAAAGGTACACCTTTTTGAGCAAAAGCGTCTACCATCTGTTGGGCTTCGGCGGCATTACGCGCTAAGGGTTTTTCGCACAGCGTGGGTTTACCTGCTTCGGCACAGCGAATACTCCATTCGGCATGTTCGCTGTTGGGGAGCGGATTGTAAATAGCGTCTATATTGGGGTCGTTGAGGAGGGCTTCATAACTGCCATAGGCCGTGGGGATATTGAGTTCTCCCGCAACGGCCTGTGCTTTTTCAAGATGGCGGCTGGCAATCGCCATCACCCGACCATTCGATGATTTTTGAATAGCCGGGATGACACGCCCTTTGCCAATATTCGCGGTGCTAATGACACCCCAACGAATCTGATTAGCCATGGGTGGCTTGTGTCCGATTCAATTGGCGGGCCAAGCGCTCGTTGCGTTCAAATTCACGGAAGGTCATCATCTTTTCGGTCGCCTCGTCCCACAAGGCCAGATTCTTGGCAACCAGTTTGACACTGCTCCAAATAGTGAGGGTCACCACTTGTTGGAATTCAGGATTCTCGTCATGGCATTCTTGCAGCAAGTAGTTGGGGATGAGTGGGCTAAGGTGATGAATGTGATGCAGGCCAATGTTGCCTGTGAACCATTGCAGGACTTTGGGCAGTTTGTAATAAGTGCTGCCTTTCAGCGCGGCATCTTCATAAGTCCAATGCGGGTCTTTTGACCAATAGGCATCTTCAAATTGATGTTGAACATAGAACATCCAAACACCTGCGCTGGAGGCAAAAAAGATCATTGGGAAATAGGCCAACAGGAAATTACCCACCCCAAAGCCGAGCGACATCAGCACAAGAAACGCCGCAAATTGTAGATCGGTACGAATAATGCTCATAATTCCGCGACGATTGTGCGTATGTTTATAGGCAAAGGGGAAACGGAACAGCACAAGGAACATCATGGGTGCGCCAATGATGAACAAGAAGGCTGGGTTACGATACATTTTGTACCCAAAGCGCTTCAATGCAGGCAGTTCACGATATTCATTCACTGTCATGGTATAAATATCGCCTGTGCCGCGATGATTGAGATCACCATTATGCGCATGGTGAATAGCGTGGTTGGTGCGCCACATGTCATAGGGGGTTAGGGTCACGATGCTGCAAAGATTACCGACAAGCGTGTTCCATTTTTTAGATTTAAAGAATGAGCCGTGTCCCGCATCATGTTGAATAATAAAGACACGCATCATAAAGCCAGCCGCCAGCAATGAACAAGGTAGCGACAGCAATAGGGAAACATTAACCAAAACACAGGCCAAAATCAAAAAGAACCAAAATGGCACATAGCTGTTGAGAATTTGGATTATGCTAGTGTTGATGGCGGGTTTTTGATAGGCTGCAACAATACGCACCCATGTGGGTTTGGTTTTTTTAGCAGTCGTCTCTTGCATTTGGGGGTCTTTCCTTTGCTACTCGGCAACTACGATACTATCTGTGAAAAGTGTCACATTAGGATGTTTACAGAATGAAACACCTTTTTTTGCCAAAAGTCACGGCCTATTTTTGAATTTGGTGAATTTTATCAAAAATTATCTAATTTATTCTTTCACGCCGAACCTGACGTTTTACACATTTTTTGCAAATTTTTCGGCGAACCTCGGCCTGTGCAGGTGTATAATAAATCGGTGTGGGTTAATAGAGACTCACCTTTGAAGGAGAATAGCGCGTGTATCCGTACCAAGATGATCCTCAACAACCCCAAGTAGAAATCAACCCATTGCCTGACTCCCATACACCCGAAACTCGTTCCCTCCGCAAAAGAGGTGGTGGATTGTTCCGTGAGGTTTTTCAGACGGCCCTGCTGGTAATTATTCTCTATACGGGTCTCAACTTGTTCATTCCACGTTATATTGTGGAAGGCCACAGCATGGAACCCAATTTCCATGACCATGAACGCATTGTTGTTTCGCGGCTGAGTTATATGTTGGGCGATCCCCAACGCGGCGATGTAGTGGTCTTGGACTTGGATCACACGGTTGATTTGCTGAAGCGGATTGTGGCCCTGCCGGGTGAAACAGTCACCATGGAAGACGGTCAGCTTTATATCAATGGGGTAGCCATTGATGAACCCTATGTCGCGGAATTATGCCGCACCTATTCTTGCCAAGACCGCAAATGGGTGTTGGGCGATGACGAATATTTTGTCTTGGGGGATAACCGCAACCACAGCCGCGACAGTCACGACTTTGGGCCGATTAAACGCTCCCAAATTATCGGCAAAGTCCTTATGAAATATTGGCCGCCGAGTGATTGGTCGTGGATTCCCGGTCAAGATTACACTAACTAGCCTTCTATGCGACGTTTTTGGAACCTTTGGGTCACTTGCGTCGCTGTTTTATATGGTGGGGTTATTGTTTCAGCTAGTACCCCACCTGCTCCCATTCATGCCTCTGTGGAACAACAAACTTGCGGTGTGGTGGATTCCTCCGACGACTTTGATTACCCAGTAGATACCACCGAATTTCAATTGATTAACCCTTTTATGCGCCCCAATGCTCGCTTTGAAGGCCAGCTTCATGCCGGGGATGATTGGGTCAAACGCGAAGGGCCATCGCTAGGGTTGCCTGTGCGGGCTTTTGCGCCGGGGCGTGTTACATACTCCAATCCAGAAGGCTGGGGCCGCGATCGTGGGGTGGTTATCGTTGAACATAGCTTCCCTACTGGCACAGTTTACTCATTATATGGGCATATGGAGGAAAGTGGTGGTTATCTCTTTCCAACTCTGGGGACGTGTGTCAACAAGGGTGATATTGTCGGGGCGATTAGTGATCCGCGCCCTGCTCCCCATCTGCATTTTGAAATCCGGACCATGTGGCCCAATTATCCGGGGCCGGGGTATTGGACAGTTGACCCTCGACTGCGTGGCTGGCTGAATCCCCGCCAGTTTATTGAAAATTGGCGTGGTTGGCTAAATCCGGCCCATCGCTGGCACACGACCTTGTTGGATGAAAGTGGCCCTCATTTTGACCCCATTTTCCGTGAAGATGGTATTTTGTTATTTGTCGATGGCAATCAATATCGGGCCTATAACAATGAGGCGGGTCGGTTATGGGAATATCGCTTGGCCGATTCGATTGAGGTCGTTGGTTTTGCAGGTTTGGCCGATGGAGCTAGCCAAGTCGCCCTCATTGGTGCAGCCGATGGGCGCGTGCAAATTTGGAATCAATATGGTGGTTTTTTAGAGGAGTGGTCAACCGGATTAGCGGGCATTGCTCAGGGGCCGATGGTGCTAGGTCAGTTGATTTTACTGGTAGATACTAACGCCACTTTGCATGTTTATGATTTACAGCGCCAGCCTATCGCCGAATATAGCGCAATCAACCGGATTGTTACTCAAGCCGCCTCCCCTCAATTTAATACACTGTTGACCAGTGGCAATGAATTGTTGATGTTTTCATCCGCTGGTGAATTGATGGAACGGGTTGACATTTTGCCCAATTCTGACCTTGCCGCCGCCCCTGATGGGACTATTTATCTACGCAATCAGGGTACACTCCAAACAATGAGCCCTGCTGGTAGCCCCGCGACCTTAGTGGACAACCTCGAAATTAACCGCACTGACAGCACCATGCTTGCCACCGATTTGGGTTTGTTGGTGACGTGGGGGGTGAATGGCAAAAATACCCTCTCAGCATTTTCAGCTGAAGGCAAAACTATTTGGACAACCGAGGTCGGGGTGGAAAATTTAAGCCATGCTCGGTTAGTTGAAGCCAATGCGTGTACGCTGGTTTTGGCAGACCAAACAGGCCATATTCTGGCCTTTGACACCCAGACCGGCACACCGTTGGGCCAAGTCAGTGTTTGGGGGGATTATCGTAATGAGATTTGGCTGGGCAGCTATCCCAATGAAAATTTGCTGCGGGTCATGCTGTCGAATCAACTGCTTGGTCTTGATCTTGATATCCTGGCAGGTCGAGCCTGTGACTGATGAAATTGCCATGCCCCGTGCCGAATTAATTGCCCAAATCGCTGACTATATCATCCAATTAAAACGTCCTCCGCCCGTCAAAATTGCGATTGATGGCATTGATGCGTCCGGCAAAACCACTCTCGCCGATGAATTAGCCACGTTTTTACAGCAAGCCGGGCATCCCATCATTCGGGCTTCCATTGATGGGTTTCATAATCCGCGTGAGGTGCGCCATCAACAAGGGTCGCTTTCCCCCGCAGGCTATTTTTATGACTCGTTTAATTACCCCGCTTTGAAAAAACTATTGCTCGACCCCCTCAGTGAAAATGGTGATTTACATTATCAGACCGCTCTATTTGACTTCAAAACAGATACGGGTGTGCCTGTGCCCATTGAAGTCGCGCCGGACAACGCTATTTTGTTATTGGACGGTGTGTTTCTTCAACGGCCTGAGTTAATGGCCTATTGGGATTGTAGGATTTTTGTGGATGTATCTTTTGAGGTGGCGTTAGCAAGAGCTTTGGAACGCGATATAGCCTTATTTGGCGACAAGGCAACGGTGCTAGAACATTACCAAAAACGCTATATTCCAGCCCAACAACTTTATATGCGTTTATACCAGCCCCAAGTAAGTGCCCATATCGTAGTCAAAAATGATGACCCCACCAACGCAACTTTAATTATCGAGCACTCCTAGCAACAAACAAAAACGCCCAAGTTCGGGGCGTCTTTTAGGATAGAAGCAATCTTGTGAGCTAGTTGTCAGCCAGCTTGATGATACAGCCCTCATTGCCGCGCAAATGCAGCGAGTTTGGGTTGACGGATTCCTCGCGATCTAAACGAGTCGAAAGGACTATCTGCCCACCTTGATTGATGGGAAGATGTAAATCTTGTGCCTCACTAGAGAAATTGAGGGCCACCAACCACTGCTCACCTTGATATTCGCGCAGATAAACAAGGCATTGTCCATTGGCCTGTTGAACCGTCGAATATTTTCCGGCATGGAGGGCTGGTGTTGCACGCCGTAGGGCTAATAATCGGCGGCTAAAAGTGAGGGTAGAATTGGGGTCGTTCCGTTGGCTTGCCACATTAATTTCAGTGTAATCATCGGCAACAGGCAGCCATGTTTGAACCCCCGGCGCACTAAACCCTGCATTGGGTGTTGTGTCCCATTGCATCGGAGTACGTTCGGGGTCGCGCCCCACGCCAATACCCTGCACATTTTTACCCCATGGGTCTTGTTCCAATTCTGGGGGGATGTCCACGTCATGCATCCCAATTTCATCCCCATAATAGATAGTGGGTGTGCCGCGCAAAGTTAACAACAGCATCATCGCTGTCCGAGCCGATTCTGGCCCGATACGGCTGGCAATGCGGTGTTCGTCGTGATTGCCGAGGACATAATTAGGCCATGCTCCTTGTGGCAGTGCCCCTTCCACCCCCTCAATCACTTTTTGGAAAGCTTGCGGATTCCAAGCTGCTCCAATAAAGCCAAAATTGAAGGGCATATGCAGCTCATCGAGTTTTTCGCCGTAATAGGTCGCCCACTTTGCCCAGTCGAAAATATGGATTTCACCGACGGAGAAGCGGGGACGACTGGTGCTATAGCGATCCAGCAGGGCCCGGAATTCACGCATGACGACATGAATGTCCCGATGGCCGATGTCGTTGACATGTAATTGGGAATCATATTCACCCATCGGCTTGAACCCAATGGTCTTTTCAAGATTGGGTGGGTTATCGCTCAAATGGGGGTCTTTCATAATGTAGTGGGCCACGTCAATGCGGAAGCCATCCACATCCCGTTCCAGCCAAAACTGAATGGCATCAAACATGGCCTGTTTGACTTCAGGATTCCGCCAATTGAGATCGGGTTGTTCTTTAAGGAAGCTGTGCAGATAGTATTGCTGGGTGGTTTCATCCCATTCCCAAGCCGGCCCGCCAAAAACGGACAACCAGTTATTGGGTAGGCTACCATCTTCTTTAGGGTCTTCCCAAAAATACCAATTTCGTTTGGGATTATTACGGGATGAACGTGACTCAACAAACCAAGGGTGCTGATCAGAACTATGATTCGGCACAAAATCAATAATGACGTACAGGCCGCGCTGGTGGGCTTCTTTTATTAGTGTGTCAAAATCCGCCAGCGTGCCAAACATGGGGTTGATATCACAATAATCACTGACATCATAGCCAAAATCCGCCATGGGGGATGGGTAAATCGGCGACAGCCAAAGCGTATCAATGCCTAACTCGCTTAGATAATCCAGTTTGGTGATTACCCCTTTCAAATCCCCAATCCCATCATTATTGTTGTCTTTAAAACTCCGGGGATAGATTTGATAGATGACGCCGCGCTGCCACCATAACGTCTCATTTGAATTCGGTTGCATGAGCTTTTCCTTTGAGTACCGACAGGTCAAAAATGTGGGGAATATAGGTGCTTAGCTGCCCCATGCGTCTTGCTGGCGAATGACAATCGCTTCGATACTACGCTCCCTAAACCACCCGACCATCTGGTCACGCATAACAATGAGTTCTGTACTGTAATGGGTCGCACCAAGCAAATTGATGTCCAAGCCTGCGATATATTTAGGAAATTCCTCGCGGTTGCGACGGGCATACTCGCTAGTGCCAAACAACCACCAATGTCCGGTAATATAGGTATCTACGCTAAGTTGACGGGCCTCATCAATAAATTGAGGATCACCGCCACCACCGGGGACGATGGCAATGTGATGCACCGAACTCCCATTGTTTAAGCATTGGTCGTAACGTAAGCTGGGTAGTTCACACACCTCCGCTAATTTTTGGGCAATTTCTTGAAACGTGGTGGATTTGACTGTGCCATGTATCCCCGCGTAGCCTGCCACGTAATAACCAAACCGCTGTTGATCTTCCAACCCTAGCGCATCGGCAAAGGCATTGGCGGTGCTGATTTCAGGGTGACAATCTAAGGGCGCATGGCAGCTATAGAGGCTGATATTGTGTTCTTTCAATTCTTCTAGCTGCTCAACCTTGATCGGGGTAAATTCGGCGGTTTTTTCACTGTAGGCGGTGGGGTGATGGGTAAAAATCAGTGATCCTTTAGCGCCCCGCTCGACCTCTTTGGCAATGATTTTGTCAATGATACCCTGTGTAGGAAACACAGTTAGATAGGCTCGGTCAATGGTGGCTTCAGGTTCAGGATTTTCTAGCATCAAGCCATTCCACACCCCTTCAGCAAAAGTAGGGCGATAGAACCGCTGGACAGCGCCTTTATAGCTCTCTGGTAAAAATTGCTCCCAATCTTTCTCGACAAACGCTTCAATGTTAAAAAACGTGTCGAGTTCAATACAAATCTCACGCAGGTCAACTGCGGTCATTCGTCGGCTTCCTCTTGATTTTGCGAGCGCGAATTACGCTCGGCATAAGATTTCGCTTCGCGCTGTACAAATTCGACGCAGGCCACAATACTTGGGTCAGGGCGAATATCCCAACTAAGGGGAATGGTCTTGGCTTGGATAATCTCCAATGAGGGCCATGCTGCTTCCACAAAACCAAGTGCCCCCGTTTGTGGATAGAGCCTAAGACAGCCATTTTCTGTTACCCCAATTGCCCCGTCAAAGGGCGGGTCATCCAGCGCCCATGTGACAGCTGGCGCAGCGGCGTGTGGCCCCAAATAGACTGTCATATCCCGCCATTTCCAGCGGGCGGGCATGGTATTTTCAAGCAAGCGCATTTGCACCGTTTCTTGCATCCCCATAATATCCTCTACCGCCAAACCATCGGCGTTGACGGCAGCATAACTCATGGCATCAAGAACGAGGTAAGGGGCGCGATTTTCGGTAACTTGACATTCCCACGACTCCTCATTCCATGCGCCGCCCAAATCCAAAATCAAAATGGGGCGTGGATTTTCAGCCACCAGCGCCGAACGCATTCGTTGAATCATGGCGGATACATGTGGCATCAATTCAAAATTGGCCCGCAAGTACGCTGTGAACAAGATCATCAGCGATGGCGAAGAAGAATGATCACTCACAGGGGTAAACTCGACTACTCACGGATTTGCATAAGCATATTGCCAAGATGCCAATAAGCATCCAACCGGGCAATTTTGTCGGCAGCAAATTGAAAAACAGAAATGCCGCTAAACTCAGCGGTTTTGGAATTTTTGGCCGTTCCGCTCACTGACCAACGAACCGCCAGTCGGTCAGTGCCTCCGGGGTAAACGCTATCGGTTCGCATTTCAAAAAAGTGCCATGTGTCGGTCAACCCCGCAAAAAATTTCCGCAACCCCGTCTCACCTTGATATTCTGCCGTGCCATGTGGGTCATTGACTACGCAATCGGGGGTAAATAAATGCACATATTGGTCAAGGCTAAAATTGTTGAGGGCCTTCAAATAGCTCTCGACCAACTTCACTTGCTGTAAATAACGTTCTTTCGAGTCCATATGGGGCGCTCCTACGGTTAGCTAATGGCTAACTCTTGTTCAAGAATGCGTTTCAGATTAGCGAGGCCGACCTCCAAATTTTGGACATTTTCGCGTTCGACCAATGTCTTGTCAAGAATTCGACCCAAAACCGACCCCGGCAGCATATATTCTACCCGCACCGTCAATTGAGTTTGGTTAGACTCAACCATTTCAAATTGAAAATCGAAAGCGCTATCTAAGCCAGTCAAGGTTTTAATATAGAGACGCTGATTGGAGACAAACTGCATAACCTCATGTTCGCCCCGCACCTTAATACCAATCATGTTATATTGATAGCGGGAGCGGGAACCCACTTGAGTTGGCGGTGGTGTCAGGCGTTCTTGCAATTCGATGGGCGGCCACCACTCCACCATACGTTCAGGTTGGTCGGCAATAAAACTGAAAACTTTTTCAACTGGGACACTAATTTTGACACTTTGTTGGACTTGAGGCACGGATTTGTCTCCTGACTCACCTACATCCCCCACGATCATTTTGGTTTGATTATAAATGGGTTTGGCTCATGTTTCAAACGGCGGAATAACAGAGGAGGCGTAGGGCAACGGTTAATCAGGCGTTACAGGATAAACAGGCATCCACTTGGGGATGGTTTGATAATGAGTTTATGACCCGCCTGCGATGAAAGAGGCACATCACATGACCAAACGATTTTTGTTATTGCTCATTTTTTTAGCTTTGCCTATGCTGGCCTGCAATTTGTCCAGCCGGGATGATAATCAAAACACCGTACCTACCACTGGGCCAGTGATTGGGCCTGTCCAGTTGACTGCGACAGCGATTGTTGCACAGGGCGACGGTGATGTTCCCAGCGTACCAACGGCAACCCTTTTCCCAACCGCCACCCAGCGTGTTATCGCCAATAACCCAACACCGCAACCCTCTGGCCCACCTGCCTTCAGCAATATCTCCTTTAGTACAACGGCGGCAGGCGCTAATATGAGCGTTTTTCCACCCGGCACGAAAGAAATTTATGTGCGGTGGAACTATACCAATGTGCCCATTGGAACCAATATGAGCCGCCAGTGGTATCGAGATGGCGTTTTGGTGACATCCCGCGATGAGGCATGGAGCAGCAATTGGGGCATTACCGGACGTCTGACCCACATTAAGTATTTTGATCAACAGGCTGGACTGGCGGCGGGCAGCTATTACGTGGTCATTCGCCTGCCAAGTTTTGGTACGGAAATTTCAGGGACGTTTACCATCAGTGGTACAGCTCCCACTTTTAGCAATATCAGCTTTAGCACCACAAGCAGCGGTGCGGCCATGACTGTTTTCCCCTATGGGACACAAGAAGTCTACGTGCGCTGGCAATTTGCCAATGTGCCGACAGGCGCGATCATGCGGCGCGAATGGTATCGTGGTGGATCACAGTTTATCAGTCGGGATGAAGCATGGAAACCTGAATGGGGTACAAGTGGCACACTCAGCCATATTCGCACCTACAATTTTGATTCAGGGTATGGGCTTGAACCGGGCGATTATCGGGTGGTGATTTCCCTGCGTGATTTTCCGACAGTGCGGATTGAAAGTACCTTTAAGATCGAATCGAATTTGGGGCCACGTTTTAGCAACTTACGTTTTGCCACCAGCGGAAACGGCACAGCGGCTACTAATTTTCCCAATGGAACGAAAGCCGTTTTTGCCATTTGGGACTATGCCAACATGCCCAACGCCGCACAGGTACGTCGGATTTGGACCCGTGATGGGGTAGCCGTGGCTGACCGCACTGAATTATGGGATTTTAGCAAATATGGGACGAGTGGCACGGTACGCGATGTGTCTCTGTTTGATAATGTTGTTGGCCTGACCCCCGGAACCTATCAAGTCCGGCTGTTGGTCGTTGGGCAAACTGGGGTCGAAGTCAACGGCACATTCACCGTCGCAGGCAGCACGACCACCCCAGCCTTTTCCAATTTGACTTTCTCCGGCACGGCCAATGGGGCAACCCAATTAGATTACCCTGCCAATGCCAAACAGGTGTTTGCGCGTTGGAACTATGCCAATGTGCCCAATAGCTCTCAATTGCTGGTTGAATGGCTTCTGAATGGGGTCACGCAATTTACCCGCCCCCAGACTTGGAATACTGCCACAACCAGCGGCACATTGACCGATACCCCCTTTGATGGCAGCACGAATGTTGCCACGGGGACATGGCAGGTACGGATTCAATTGACGGGCTATCCTAGTACCGTTTTGAGTGCTAGTTTTAACGTCGCTTCGCCATCCGTGCCCCCTAGCATCGGCAATTTAGGAGTCAGCACAGCAGCCAATGGCCCGCTTGTGGCTGATTTTAACTACAATCAAGGGGCGGTCTATGCGGCCTTTGACTTTTCCAATGTGGCCCCCGCTACCGAAATTCGCGCCGTATTAGAATCAATTGATGGTGGAAGTTTTAACATTGAGCTAGTTGGAACATGGGTCTATACGACCAGTGGACGAGTGACTGACCTATGGATTGGTAGTCCCACCCAGCCACTGTACCCCGGACTCTATCGTTTGACTATTCGCCTTCCCGCATCAGGGGTCTCTGTCAGCACCCAATTCACGATTCATCCACCTGTTGATCCGGTGGTTGATCCGAACATCCCCTACTATATTCCACCGCAACTTGATCCAAAAGCCACCCCACCAGTCACCCCCGTTGGGGTATGGGTAAGGGTTGGGCCGTGACCATCTGATTAGTTCAAGAGGGTTTCCGAGTGGGTTGGTCACACCGACCAGCCCACTTTTACCAGACGAATCCACAATTTCGCCCCTGCGATAGTTGAACCATAGATAGCCTCAGCCGCCTAATTGAGTTAGCATAGAGATTATGTTCAATTGAAATTATCAAGGCAGTTTCCTCATGACCAATCGTTCGCCCAATGAACCAACCGAACCCAATTTGCCGGGGTATCCAACCCGACCCCATGATCCCAATTCCATACCGACCCAGATTCCGCCGGAGGGCCGACCGCAGTTTTTGCAGCAACCCACAACGCCCCAACCGCAATATCCGGGCAGTCCGCCACCCCGCCCATCCCGCGTTTCGGCTGCCCGCAACTGGCGTAGACAAAATGGCAAACGCCGTAAGGGCTGCCTAAATCCTAACTGCCTATTGGGGTGTTTTGGGATTGTGGGAGTGTTTGCTGTCACCAGCGTAATAGGCCTATTTTTCGTCTACAGTGCCTATTCCAACCGTGTCGAAGATCGTATTGGCGATCTTGAGCGCGAACTCAATAACCTTGATGACCCGACCAACGCCAGTAATTTTGAGACGACCTATATCTATGACCGCGACGGCAACGAAATTTATGAGGTGTTTGGTCAGGGTCGCCGCAAACGAGTTGACCTAAATGAAATTCCCGACTACATGATTTGGGCTACGGTCTCGGTAGAAGACGATACCTTTTACGACAACATTGGGGTGGATGTGCCGAGTATTTTGCGCTCCATGCGTGATTATCTGCGTGAGGGCCAAGTCGTGTCTGGTGCTAGTACCATCAGCCAACAATTGGTGCGTAATGTGGTGTTTGACCCCGAATATCGTCAACAACAGACCATCAGCCGCAAGATGGATGAGGCTATGCTGGCGGTGGTGTTAAACCGTAAACTCTCTAAAGACGAGATTATGGAACTCTACCTGAACCAGATTTATTATGGGAATTTGGCTTATGGGGTGGAAGCCGCCTCACAGGTCTATTTTGGCAAGTCGGCCAAAGAGTTGCAGTTGAATGAAGCGGCTTTGTTGGCGGCTCTGCCCCAATCCCCTAGCCTATTAGACCCACTGAATCCCGATCCGCTTGTTCAACAGAAAGTCATGGCCCGTCAACAGTTGGTGCTCGATTTGATGGTGCAAGAGGGCTATATCACCCAACAAGAGGCCGATAATGCCAAACAGCAGACGCTGATTTTTGCCAGCCCGGATACTCCTTTAGACATCGCCCCCCATTTTGTGGTGTATGCCCAAGATGAACTCGAAACATTGCTCACCAATCTCGGCTATTCGCCCGAACTGATTAACAATGGTGGCCTGCGGGTCTACACCACGCTCAATCAACAGTTCCAACAAATCGCCCAAGATTCTGCCACCCGCCGTGTCGCTGAGGTGCGGGATGCCCATGATTTAACCAATTCAGCGGTGGTGGTCATTCACCCTCCCTCCGGCGAAATTATGGCGATGGTCGGCAGCGTAGATTACAACGACGACTCAATTGATGGTCGTGTGAATGTGACAATATCATTGCGCCAACCGGGGAGTACCATGAAAGCCTTTACCTATGCTGCTGCCATGGAACAGGGCTGGACAGCCGGAACAATTATATGGGACACGCCCGTCCAATTTGGCATCCCCGGCCAAGCCGCCTATGTGCCCGGTAATTATGATGGTCGGTTTCATGGCCCCCAACGTGTCCGCGATACGCTTGCCAATTCCTATAACATCCCCGCCGTTGAAACCCTGCAAAAGGTTGGTGTGGATTATCTGCTGCAATTTTTGCGCCGCTTTGGGGTCGAAAGCCTAAGCCAAGATGCCTCACAATATGGCCTTTCGCTGACGCTTGGTGGGGGTGATATTACCCTAATGGAACTGACCAACGGCTATGCGACCTTTGCGCGTGGTGGCAACTATGTGAAGCCAACCTCGATCCGGTGTGTCTTGGATAAAAAGGGCAATATTCTATACGAATATGAGGATGGCTGTCCGTCCGGTGTAGATACCACCAACAGTGTCCATAATGGGCCAAATCCCCAACCTGTCTTAGATGAACGTATCGCCTTTATCATCAGTGATATTCTATCGGACAACAACGCCCGCAGCCCTGCGTTTGGTTCAAATAGCCCGCTGAATACAGGGAGCTTGTTGACCTCGGTCAAAACAGGGACGACCAACGACTATAAAGATAATTGGACGGTGGGTTATACCCATGATTTGGTCGTGGGGGTCTGGTCGGGCAACAGCGACAGCCGTCCGATGCGGAATATTTCGGGCATTCAAGGCGCGGCTCCTATTTGGAACGATACCATGTTGGGGATTTATGCGGCCTATCCCTTCCCGCCGAGTACCTTGCCCGTTCCAGCTGGGGTTTCCCAACAGCGCGTTTGTGACGTACGTCAAATGCGTGACCCGGCTTTTGATTGCCCCGCCTATCGCACTGAATGGTATCTTGACGGTGCGCCCTATTTGCCCGATGGCAATGGCGGCTTAGTACCCTATCCGCAAAACGTCTCAACACCCATTCCTCAATCCGAATTTGGGCCGCAGTTGGTCGAAATTGAACCGGGGATTGTGCGCGTATGGGTGCGCCCTCTCACGCCTGACCAGCAAAATATCCTAGTTTCGCAGCATCCTGATGCGGCTGTTGCGCCGAAATATTGCATGGTTCCAATTGAGATTTTGGGACAAGTGCCCGACGCCGTTGAGCAGGCCTTTATTATACCCCCCGCCGATGCTTCAGCAGCGCGCGAGGCCCAACGTTATGCGGCGTCCAGCGGACATCCTATTTTGCCACCCTATGCCTGTATACCAGAAACGTTGGTAGGGGGTGTTCCTCCGGGGTCAGGTGGTGGCCCATGGACAGCGACGGGGTATATCACTTCACCTGCGACAGGGGAAGTTCTCAGCGGCAATATCCCCATCTATGGAGTGGCTTTTACCCCGCCCGGTGTCAATTTTGTCTACTACAAGGTGGATGTGATTGGTGGGCCATTTCCAGATTGGACAACCTTGGGGAGTACTCACTCTGAGCAATATACCACGCCGTCCTATCTGGAAACTTTTATGGCCGAAGCCTTGCCGCCGGGGGCCTATCAATTGCGTTTGGTCATCTATGGTGATCAAGAATATATCTCCCCGGCAGTGCCCTTTACCTTGACCGCACCGGGGGGCTAAAAAACACCCTTCATGCAGGGGAATACTTATCTCAAATTCCCCTGCCTACCCGTATCATCGCGCTACCACACTTTCCATTGACCTAACGGCCATTTCCTCCCTTCTAGATATAATCACCACACATAAATTCGTAACTGTAGTTACGAATTCAAACTCGGCGCATATAAGTGTCAATAATAGAATGTATGTTCTGTAGAAAAATGAACTCTGATGATACAGTAAATACATTCACCGATTGTTAAATCTTCCAAGCCGCTGTCAAGTTATGGTATAGTGGTCTCGTTACATCAAAAGCGATCCATTGCTTATCGGAGCTTTTCACATGCTTCAATATGACCCCCCTGTCCAAAAGGTTGAATTTGGGAAAGCAACCCTTGGGTATCGGGAATGTGGACGGCGGGATGGCCCCCCCTTAGTGCTATTACATGGTTTGGCGGAGAGTAGCGCCTATTTTTGGCGACCCCTGATTGAAGAATTTGAAGCCGATTATCGCATTGTAGCGATTGACCTGCTGGGGTATGGTGAGAGTTCTAAGCCGTGGTGGGGCTATGATCCAACCAATCATATTCAACTCTACTTGGATTTAATTGATTACCTCAACCTTAAACCCGTTACGTTGGTCGGGCATTCGCTCGGGGGCATCATCTCAGCTCGCTTGGCCGCGACCTATCCTGAGTATGTCTCGAAGCTGATTTTGTATGATACACCCGTGCCAAAAGGTTTGTTCGGGAATACGAAGTTAGCGGTAAAAATGCCAAAGTCGGCGGTGCTGCATATCGCCCCATTGACTCTGCCGGGGGTAGGTTTGTTGGCCGATTATTTTCCCAAGGGCACTGAAGTCAAACGGATTTTTTTGAGAAATATCCTCAAGTCTTGGAAAGTTCCCTTTGACCACAGCCAGCTTTCGGAAGAACTGATTGATCACCACATGCGCAGCCGCGTGTATGTCCTAGAGCAATCCATCCGCTTTTTATTTATCTTCCATAACCTTGAAGACTATTTACGCCATATCTCAGCCCCCACCCTGATTTTAGCGGGTGATAATGACGTGTTGCTTCCAAGCGACCGAGTGAACCAATTACGTCAACTGATTCCCCAAGCCGAAGTACACATCATCCCGGATGCGGGGCACTTGTCACTCTTTGATCAGCCAACAATATTCTGCCAGCGGATGCGCCAATTTCTGATAATGTAGCGCTATGTCCATTTGTCGCCAGCGGCACAATGAGGGGGCAATGATGGGTGGGGTGTGCAAGCACTTCCACCGCCAGCCCAAAAACGGTGTGGATATGGTCAGCCGTCAATACCTCTTCGGGTGTTCCTATAAACTCCAATTGACCATTGTGAATCATCCCAATGCGGTCAGCATACATCGCGGCCAAATTGAGATCATGCAGCACTGCGACGACCGCCACGCCTGTTTTGGCACGTTCTCGCATAATCTGCATGGTCATGTGTTGATGGCGTAAATCGAGAGTACTGGTCGGCTCGTCCAGCAGTAAAATCGGGGTCTGTTGAGCCAAAACGCGGGCCAGCGTGACACGGGCTTTTTCACCGCCTGACAGCGTCGCATACATTTGTTCCCGCAGGTGGAGCGTCTCAGTGCGATGGAGGGCTTCCTCGACAATACGATGGTCTTCGCGGGTTTCTGAGCCACGAATATGGGGATGCCGACCCATCAAAGCGACCTCGTAGGTCGTGAAATCAAGACTGACACTGGCTTGTTGGGGCATCACAGCACGTTGACGGGCTAGTTCTAGGGGTTTGTGATGATGCAGTGGCTGATTATTGAGCGAGACCTGACCTGATTGAGCATGCAGATCGCCCGCCAATAATTTTAACAGAGTCGTTTTGCCTGCCCCATTTGGCCCAATAATGGCTAAAATTTCACCACCCGTCACTTGCAGCGATATATCCCGCACCAAGGTTGCTTTGCCCACCTGATACCGAAGATGCTGGGCGTCTAAATGATTGGTCATTACCCTCTACCCCGCCGACTCAAGATAATCAACAATAGAAAGACTGGCCCACCAAATAGGGCGGTTACAATCCCGATTGGGACTTCCGTGGGGACGGCCACCGTGCGTGCCCATAAATCTGCTGCAATCATCAAAATGGCCCCCGTTAGCACACTAGCAGGCAATACAATACGATGGTCTGGCCCCGTAAAAAAGCGAATGAGATGGGGAACGACCAAGCCGACAAACCCAATCATGCCAGCAAACGCCACTGATACCCCTACTGTCATCGCTGCTAACCCAACACAGATAAGCCGCAAGCGTTCGGCGTTGACCCCCAAGTGCTGGGCTTCGGATTCGCCTAGGGTCATGAGGTTTAATTGACGGGCTAGGAATGGCAAAATCACCACACTAAGCGCCGTAAATGGCAGGACGACATAGACATCGCGCCAAAAAATTTCGGCAAAACTCCCTAAACTCCAAAAAATAATATCGTTGACTTCGCGGCTGTCACTAATAAAGGTGGCGAGTCCAATATAGGCGCTTGCCATCGTGTTAATCGCCAAACCAATCAGCAAAAGGGCTGTGCTGTCGGTACGTCCTTGCCAGCGGGCCAAACGGAACACTCCAAAAGTAGTGATGAGGGCTGCGCCAAAAGCAAAGAGAGACTGCGTTAGACGGGCTAAGGCTGGGGCGTCGGAGTTCAATAAGTCGCCAAGATTGACTCCCAGTAAAATCGCTGTCACCGCCCCGACGGCTGCCCCACTGGAAGCCCCGATTAGGCCGGGGTCAGCGAGTGGATTGCGCAACGCCCCCTGTAGGGCTGTACCTGCAATCGCCAAACTTGCCCCGACCAAGCCTGCCATAATCACACGCGGCCAACGGATTTCCCGAATTAAAGCGGCATCGCGCTGGATACAAGACTGACCGGGCAAACATCGTGCTGCATAATCAAGACCGCTGTTATAACGGATATGCAGTTTGTCGGTGATGGCATCCACTGAGATTTTAAAGACCTCATCACGTTTAATATTGACTGCGCCCGTGCTGACCGCACTGAGGCTGGTGAATATCAAAATCACCAGCAACACCAGCAAGAGCGCAATCCGAACAGATGGCAGGCGGCTGTATCGTTGAGTCGAGGCCTGCCAAACGGAAAGTTTCCCGATCAATTGGCGGCCTTTCGTGCAAGCAAGGCTTCGCCCCGACCCGGCACATTAAGCGCCGCAGCGATTTCAGGAATATCGGCATTGTCATTGACGACCAGCACGCTATATCCCGCCTCGCGCCAACTGGCCCAATCCGCCGACTGGCTGGCGATAATCAAGCTGCCCTCGACGGGTGTATCAAGTAATTCAGCATGGAAACCAAGTTCTTGCACAGTCGCCAATAAATTTTCGTCGCTGGCAAAAACGGGCGTAGCAGCTTCCACCGAAATTTCCGTCCCAGTCGTATCAGTATAAGCATAAGGATAGGTGATATTCAGTTCCCACGTCATGCTGGGATGCACTTGAGCGGCTAATGCGAGAGCTGCTTGGCCGGTGCGGGTGGACATGCCCAAAATAAATTGGTCATCGAACACTAAGATATGCCCATTTTGAGCAGCGGGTGTATCGGCGACGCCGGGTAACTCTTTGACTTTGTCGAGACCCCCGGCACTATCCACACTGCCCTGAAACATGATGATATATTCAGGGTAGGCATTTAACATCACTTCGGCACTCAGCGGCTGATAGCCCACAATACCCGCTGCGGCCCCTACATCAATACCCCCAACGGTGTTGATTAAATCGTAGGCGGGTGTGCCTGTGCCAGAGACTAATTGTAAATTGCGCCCACGTACATACAAAAATAACATGGTGGGGGATTCTTCAATATTGGCAACCGAAGTTTTGGCCCATTCGATTTCGCGAGCCACTTTGCTGCGTAACGCCTCGCCTTGGTCTGGCACACCAAGCGCCGCCGCGACCATCGTAATTTTCTTCAGGGGTAATTCAATCCCGCTTTCGGAGTCATCGGGGATAATGACCACTGGAATATTGAGGGCGCGTAATTGATCAAAGACACTGGCGGGGCTGCATGTTTCGGTGCAGAAAAAGACCGATGGATTGACTGCCGCGATGGGTTCAACTGCCAGCCGCCGAGCAAAGCCAATTTGCGGGATGCGGTCGAGCAAGCCCTCTGGATAGGTCGAACTAATATCAATGCCAACCAAATTGTCTTCAAAACCGAGGGCCGCGATAATTTCGGTTACGTCGCCACTGCCAGATGCAATGGCATCAATCGAGTCAATCGTAACTTCGTTACCTGTGGCATCTGTAATGGTAATGGGGAAGGTCGTGCCGCCATCTTGGGCATTTGAATGGTGCGGAGCGCTAGTCAGGACCACTAGGGCGATAGCTGTCACCATCATCAACCAGCGGCGAAGTTGTAATTGGCTTGTCATGGCTTATTCCTTGGGTTTGCCTATACGCGAAATAGGGGTGGCTTTTGCCCACCCCTACGATTTTACACCTGCCTACTCAACAAACGTGAGTATCAAAAGTCAATTATTTCCCGGCGCGTGCTTGTACCTCTTCGGGCAACTGGGCCAGCACATCGGCGGGCAGCAAGTTAATGGCAACGTCGGAAAGGTTCGTCCAGAAATCAGGTTCATGATCGCCCAACCACAGCAGCACATCGGCGGTCAAAAATTGCTCAAGTAGGTAAGGGGTATAGGTATATTCCGCCGTCCAATTGATGATTTGCACCCCATAGAGTTCATCACCATTGAAGGGGTCAACTACTGTCACCAAGAAATCATCAGCGGTATCGAGCTCGGTCATTGCAAAGCCTTGCGCAACCACTGCCCAATTGGGATCAATGGCAGGGCCAACTTCATCAGATGTTGTATCCCCACCGCTGGTATCCCCACCATCAGTCGCAGGCAATCCAGCACCGAGATTTGTCCACACCACACCACGGAACACCTGTACTACTAGCGCAGTCGAGAGGATGTTTGATTTAGCATCACTCCCGTCAGCTAGGATGACTTCGCCCGTTTCAAAATTGATGAAACTAAAGAGAGTATTTTCAGGATTACCCCAGTCGGCAAGGTCTTCACCGGATGCTAAGAGAGCTTGGATGACCAAAGCTGTCGCAAAAGCATCGGATGTTTCACTAAACAAAAAGCTAAGGTTCCAGCCACCATCTTCATTCTGAGCGGCGCGCAAGTAATCAAGTGCTTTGGCAAGAGTATCCGTTTCGCCTGCTGCTGCTAATACCTGAGCACAAACAGCGGTATCTTCTACCGTTGACCCATTGACTGCTTCGGCAGGTAAGGTTGCCTGAGTTTCATCAATTGGTTGTATATCGAATGTACCAAAACCACCATCTTCGTTTTGCAACATGCCCAAGCCCATAATGGCGGTTGGGGGGAAAGCTTGGCCTAATGCGGGCAGAGCCGCCAGCCCAAAGCAGAGTTCAGTAATATTTTCGCCGCGTGATTGTTGCAGGCTCTCACTATAGGCTGTCAGCAATTGCCCGTTGGCAAAGGTTGTGACATCCCCACCTGTTTCGGCCACCGCGATTAAAACGACGGCAGCAGTATCAATGCTGGGGGCATCTTCGGGAAAGCTGAGGCTCATGACATCGCTTTCCATCCATGCAACAGCCGCGCTAGTATCTTCACCTAAAGCGGATAGGGCTATGACGGCTAGAGCGGTAGTATCGAGATCATCACCCCAACTGCCATCTTCTAATTGTTGACTCTTCAAATATTCACCTGCTACGACTGCTGGATCGCCGTCTTGGGCACGAACAGTGCCAGCAAAGGGGACAGCCATCAACAATGCTACCAAAATCATGAGTACAATCTTACGCATGAAATTCTGTGACCTTTCTTAAAGTTAACCATGTACTACGATGCTAGAACCATTATTGGCCTGTGGAAGGCCGAACGCCGATTTTATAGACTTTGGCAAATAGGCCTAGTGATACAAATCACCAAAAATCTATGCAAATCTATGCGAAACTATGCACGATTATACACAGACCTTGAACCTGTGCAAAAAATCTCAAAGTTTTTTAATCTTGGGAGGTTAGCTGACGAATTGCCCATGCCGCATGTTCGCGCACCAGTGGTGATTCATCATGGTTTGCCAAGCCCTGTAAGATTTCTAAAAAGCCCCCTTGCCCGGAGTTACCAGCGGCAACACAGGCATTTCGTACCAACCGCGCTCGACCAATCCGCAGAATAGGCGATTGGGCAAATCGCTCACGAAAGGTGTCCTCTGTGAGGGCTAATAAATCAAACAAGGATGGGGCGATTTGGTCAGCAATGACGGGGAAAAAATCGGTTTCGAGGGTTTGGATAGCAAAACGATTCCAAGGACAGACTTGTTGGCATATATCACAGCCATAAACCCAATTACCCATGCGAGGACGAAGGTCAATGGGAATAGCGTTTTTGAGTTCGATGGTCAGGTAGCTGATACATTTCCGCGCGTCCAAGACATAGGGTTGGGGAAAAGCATGGGTGGGGCAGGCATTTAAACAGCGGGTGCAATTGCCACACATGGTGGCGCGGTGGGGGGTGTCATAACGGTCAAAAGCATAGGTGGTCAGAATTTCGCCCAGAAAAAAATGCGAACCAGCCTTTGGATGAATCAACATCGTATTTTTGCCAATAAACCCTAACCCGGCTTGTTGAGCATGACTACGTTCCAAAATCGGCCCGGTATCTACATAAACCCGCCACTGCATGGTTTCATCGGGGGGTAGATGGTTACGTAGCCACTTGGCTAAGGCTTCCAAACGGGGCGTCATCAGTTCATGATAATCTACCCCCCACGCATAATTGGAAATACGCCCTCGGGTTGGATCATTGAGCAAATCGGCAGGAGGTTGTAGGGTCGAATAATCTAAGGCGACCATAATAAGGGAACGCGCTTGGGGCAGGATCACTGATAAATCTTGGCGACGGGCAACCCGGTCTGGGCGAGCTAGATAAGCCATTTCACCGTAATGTTGGGCCTCGACCCACGCGAGGTAGGCATCTAAAGTGGGGGACGGGGTGGCGGGGGTGATGCCGATGCGATTGAAACCGAGATGGGCGGCTTGGTGTTGGAGAGTTGTAGCGAGGGTCATGGGGTTAAAGCCCACTCCCCTCATCAATGTAGATTTGACAAGGGGATAACGGTTGATACCTTAGCGACCTGTCCAATAACGCTCTTCGCGCCAGACATTGGCCGTGTTGCTATAACCAGCGTTCTCCCAGAAACCGGGGTGATCTTCAGCCGTAAACTCTAAACCTTCCAGCCATTTGCCACCTTTCCATAGATAACGATCGGTGTCGGCTTTTTGGCCGGGAATTGCCCCCATTAGCCCACGCAGCGGATAACCATGATCGGGTTCTAGGGCATGACCGTCATAATGGGTGGCGAGCAAGAAATTTTCCGACAACACGGCATCTAAGCTAGTGTTAGTAGTATAGTTATAAGCGCAATGTTGGATGCAGTATTTGGCTTCGGGCTTAATTTTCAGCAGACCGGCCTCAATCAAATCTTGCAGATGCACGCCTTCCCATTCCACATCAAATTTGCTCCAGCGTGTCACACAATGCAGATCGAGAGTGATTTTGCGGCGGGGTAGTTGATTAAATTGCACCCAATTCCATGTGCGTTCTTCTTCGACGAGGCCCGTAATGCGAAAAATCCATTTATCCAAGTTGGGATAGTGAGGCACAGGGCCATAGTGCAGCACTGGAAATTTTAGGGTAAGGGATTGACCGGGGGGAAGGCGGCCTTCTTGTTTAATGCGACCTTCGGTTTCGCGCCGATCCTTAAAATCATTCCACATGATGGGACTCCGTTATTGATAGACCAACAAGCTAGATATGAGATGATAATGACTTGAGGATTTGTCTTTAGTCTAGGGTACTTGTTACAAGAATAACGCAAAATCGTTAGGATTTTCTTAAAAAATAGCTTTGCAATCACGGTCAGCAACGACTAAGATAAGAGACCGTTCTTAACCACGATTATAGCGCCAATAGGTTAACGACCCATGAAAAACAAGAGACAACGACGCCGTGTCCGCACGCAATATATGATTACGGCTGGACTCGGCTTGGCAGTGACGTTTATTTTTATCATCCAAGCAGTGCTGCCACGCACCAATAACGGTACCACGAGTACCTCTGTGCCAACCAGCCAAAGTGACGTTGGCATCACCCCTGAACCTACTTCCCTGCGTGCACCCACACTAGAATCAGGGATACCCCAAATCACTGTCCTTGACTCACATTTAAATAGTACGGGCCTATTCCAATTTTTCCAACCGGGGGATGATTGGTATATGGAGCGAGACGATTATAACACCGATTATCGGCGGGCCAGCACGGTCTATATTTCACCAAGCCGCCTTTCGGTTATTCATGCTTTTGTCGAAATCGGCACGAACTACCCCTCTTTGCAGGCGATCAGCGACACTGTTTTAACGGATGTTTATTTCAATACGGAGTGGGGTCAGTATAAAAGCTGGCGCTATACCAATCGGCAGGTGACGGATAGCCTGATTACGATTGATTTTGCGTTGGAAGATGACCGCAATGAACTGTTGAAATACATTGGTCGGCAAATTAGCTGGCTAGAAAACGATTGGCTCTATACGGTTCGGATTGTCGTGCCCGACAATAATCCTGTATTGCTAGATCGTCTCTTTGAACTGTCCATGCCGACGATGGTGGGCTATCACAATATAGGCGTTTTTCCACTGCTGGGGTGGAAGGAATTTTCTGACCAATCCCAACGGATGATGATTAAATTGCAAGAGGTTTGGACACAAATTGGTGGCTCGTCAGGCCGACCCATTACCTATGCGGGTGCGACCCTGACCGAAGGCTATGAAGTGACTATTCAGCGTATCCCCGGCCAGCCTTTGGAATCTTTGGAAGCCGCCCAAACATGGCTTTCAAACTTCCGTATCGGCATCCAAATTGTTGAAGGTCGCCCCACAACCCAAACTTTTGCGCAGGGTTATTGGTTTAGCTATACCTATAACACGGTCGAAGGTGATCCGGTGAGTGCGGCGGCCTCATTACTGAATGACACCGATGGTAATTTATACTTTGCCGAGTTGCGTACCCCTGAACGCGATGCCAATTTCCTTGCGACAGATTTAACTGAGCAGCGCTTAATTGGGCAGCAAATTATCGAAAGTTTCACTGTCCTTGCACCAATAGGCTATAGCATTGTTCCCGGCACGACAGGTCAACAACCCGCCCAGCCATCGGAAGCCACAACCCAAGAAGCTGCGACACCGGAAAGCGATACAGCGCCGGAAGCAACGGCTCCCTTTGGTGGATGAGAGGAATAATTTATGTCAGATAGCCCAATGCGGATGGGATTTGGTATTGAGATTTATCAAGGCGATGCCCTTGAATTTCCCGCCGATGTGCTAATCGTGAAAGATTGGCGCAATTTGAACGCTGTGGATGCTCAAGTTCGTATACGCTTGCAAAACGCAGGGTTTATCGGCGACCTGAGTTCCTTTTCATTGGGCGAAAATGAGTATTTCTATTCAGATACCCATAAGGCTATTGCTGCTGAAAAGGCTTTGCTTGTTGGCCCCACACGCCGCTCGGTTGCCACTTATACTGATGTGCGTGAACTTGCTGCCGATATGCTGCGGATGCTTAACCGCGCGGGCAGCAGGGCCAAACATGTGGCGACAACTTTACAAGGGGTTCGTACCGGGCACGCCTTGGATGAGCGGGAAGCCTTTCGTTCCATGCTGTTGGGTTTCAGTGATGCCTATGAACAAGGGGAGTACCCGCCTGTTTTGGAGCGCGTCACATTTGTCGAACGCGACGAGCATCGTGTCCAGTTAATGCAAGAGGCCTTACAAGATTTTTTGCTTCCTGCTCCATCAGTGGATGAGGTGGTGACACGCACGACCCAAGAAATCGCTACTATTTTGGCGGGGCAAGAATCGTTCGCGCCGGAATTTCAACACCCCGAAGCCACCGACACCACGCCCCATGTGTTTGTGGCGATGCCCTTTTCGGATGACTATGACGACCAGTTTTATCTTGCTATCCGCCCAGCCGTGCAAGACAGTGACCATTTATGCGTGCGCCTCGACCAGAATGAGGCCACCTTCACGGGTGATATTGTCGAGCAGATCAAAGAGCGTATCCGCACGGCCAAATTGGTGATTGCTTTATTGGATGGGACAAACCCGAATGTTTATTTAGAAGTCGGCTATGCGTGGGGCGTGGGCACACCGACCATGCTGCTTATCCACAAATCGCAGGCTGAAAAAGACCTGCCATTTGATGTGCGGGGTCAGAAATACGTCATCTACGACAAAATCTATAAACTCAAGGATTTGATTGCGGCAGACCTTAAGCATCTGTTGAAAAAATAGGTCATGCCATCACGGGTAGTGAATCGGGCCAAGGGTGGCATAGTCAGTGTTTGTGCCATCCGCAGATACTACCCTTAATTGGTCGCTCGTGCGTTCATCAATGGCACGTAAATGGACTTCCCACACCACTGGCATTGAGACGGGCGGCAGCGATATCACCACCACATCATGGATTTCGTCTCCATTTTGCCAACAGGTTGTTAGATAGTTGCCATTCTGTGGAACCCAATAAAATGGTGTGGATTGAATTTTCCCATCAATTTCGTTTTCGGCATAGGCCACCAATTCAAATTGATAGGGTCGTTCGGTGCGATGGTGTCCGCGCCAGTCGAATTCAAAGGTGATGGCTTGTCGCGCCGGGTCAGCCACAAAACGATATTGGGCTAATTCAAATTCGCCTTGATATGCTTCACTGGTAAACACCGCCCCGGATGGGTGAAATTCAAACTCGTTCAATAGTGCAAGGTCGGTGCGTGGCCCGGTCACCTGTGGATTTAAATCCAAGGGCACAACGGGCAAGACTGCTGCCATAATGCCTACGGTCGTTGCCTGCCAAATCAAGAGAGGCATGTCCCAAAAGCGTGACTTGGTAAATAGCGGCGCGGCCATCAATAGCAAAAATGGTATCAGGAAAATCATAATCCGGGCGGTTTCGCCCTGTACTGACCCGCTGATAATCACAATGAGCCACGTCAGGCCAAACGCAAGGGTCAATAAATCCGATAGAGTATAAGGTGATTGCTTGCGCCGATTTTGCACAGTCCTCCAACCACCCCACAAGGCCAGTCCGGTGATAGGCCACCCACTGAACATCAATACATCATAAGGATGTAAAAAGACCCACGCCAGATAACTCTTTTTAGCGATGTCGCGGTGTTCGGTTAACGAGATTTTGATAATTTCAAAGGGTGAGTTGCCCGTATAAGCCCAAAAGAGAACCCATAAAACTGATAACCCTAGCCCAAACCATAACCCAATTTCGATGGGCCAACGCCAACCAGATTTTTTCTGTTGGCCTCGTTGCACAAATCCCCAATAACCGAGTGTCAATAAGCCGATAATGGCAAAGATGGGCAATAGTGATAAATTCAGCATAGTCGCCGCTGACATGACCAAGCCTGCTGTAAAACTATAGACCCAGCGGGGTTTTTGCAGAGTCAGTACCATGAAATATAGAGCGGTGATGACTAACAACGGGTAAAGAGTGTTCCATGTTGGGCTAAACAGCAGCACGGATGGGATTAGAGGCCACCATTGGCTGACTCGGCTGGCGGCAGAAATATCATTTACCAACAAGCGTGCCGTCAGAAAAATCGGGATCGCAGCCAAGCCTGCCCATAATGGCATGAGCATCCCCAGCAAACCGACGCTGGTTAATTCCCCGCGACTGTAGCGCATGATTTCGAGATCACTGCATTGATAGGGGCGTAACGCCATACTGACAGGTTCGGAAATCGCACCCCATTGGTCAAATTCCTGTGCTGTCCAATAATGCAACAGCGGCTGACCGGGCGGGCTGGTCGTAAAATGGATATAGTCGGTTTTGGCCTCGTGCATAAAATCGGGCCACTCTTCTAAAGTCTGATTGACACCCTCGCGTTCCATCACACGCACTGCTACCGCACTCGCTCCAGTCTGCACCGGTGATAGGGTACGGGTAAACAGCAAAAAACCGGGGTTGTCGTGAATATTGAGTACGCCTCCGGTCAAAATCACGCTGCCCATAATCGCCCATAGCAAAGTGGCCCATGCTGGGGTTTGCCAATAGCGTAGTGCCAGCACACCCGTTACATAAAAAATCAACAGGCCTGCCAAAATAACAATGGGTGTCCAGTGTTCGGGCGATTGATAGGGCCAACGCCAGCCCCAACCCCCGCGCAGTTCCGGTATGGCATTAAAGGCCAGTAATCCCAAAAAAATGGCTGTAAAAACCAAAATCCATTTACGCATCTTTTTCATCCGTACTAGGCTCGTGCTTTGCCTATTTTACCAGTCAGCCTGCCCAAGCGTTGAGATCAACCAGTCGGCGTTGCCAAAAGATATGGATACAATAGGTCGGGCAGCAAAATAGAAGGGAGCACTACATTGACGCAAGCACCAAATCAGACCCAAAAAGGGGACTTGGGAGAACTAGCCCGTTTGTTTTTGCGACTCGGCCTAACCGCCTTTGGTGGTCCCGCCGCGCATATCGCTATGTATCGGGATGAGGTGGTTAATCGGCGTAAGTGGATTACTGATGAGCATTTTTTAGATTTACTGGGCGCGACCAATCTCATTCCCGGCCCCAATTCAACCGAGATGGCAATTCATATTGGTCTATTGCGGGCAGGCTGGCGCGGATTATTGGTGGCAGGAATCTGTTTTATTTTACCTGCCATGTTAATCGTCCTCGCATTGGCGATAATATATGACCAGTATGGTACGACACCAACCGCTACATGGTTATTGTATGGTATCAAGCCAGTGATTATCGCAGTGGTGTTGCAGGCCGTGTGGGGATTATCACGCAAAGCTATCAAAAATCGCGTGTTGGTGGTTATTGGCCTAGCTGTTTTTGGGTTATATCTGCTAGGTTTCAATGAACTGTTGCTGATGTTTGGCGGTGGCCTGATTGCAATGTTGATTGCTAACGCCAGCCGTTTGCGTCAGGCGGCTGCAAGCAGTGCAATAAAACTGCTGTCTATTTTTCCACCCGCGCCATTTTGGGTGCAGGGTTATTCGGCTAATGGGCATGAGGTGTCGCTACTGACGCTGTTTTTGACCTTTCTCAAAATCGGCGGGACGTTGTATGGTAGCGGGTATGTGCTGCTGGCCTTTGTGCAGAACGATTTTGTGGAGCGGCTGGGCTGGCTGACCAATGAACAGTTGTTGGATGCGGTGGCGATTGGGCAGTTTACCCCCGGCCCTGTTTTTACGACGGCGACCTTTATTGGCTATTTGGTGGCAGGTATACCGGGGGCAGTGCTGGCGACGGTCGCAATTTTTCTGCCCTCGTTTGTCTTGGTCTACCTTAGCAGTCCATTTATTCCACGCCTGCGCAATTCCAAATGGTTGGGATCCTTACTGGATGGGGTCAATATAGCGGCCCTTGGTTTGATGGCCGCCGTCACTGTCGAGTTGGGGCGTGAAGCTCTCGTGGACTGGGTCACAGTGGCTTTAGCAGTGGCGGCAGCGGTTTTGCTGATTCGTTTTAAAGTCAACTCAACATGGTTGATTGTGGGTGGAGCGTTGGTTGGCTTTATTAGCTCTTTTTTTTGACTCCCATATATTATTCCACCACATAGATACTGCCCCAATTGGGATATAGGGAGATTTCGGCTTGCCCACCCTTAATTGGAGTAATACGCCCTTGATTGAGTATATCCCGTAAGCGGGAATAGCCGCCTAAGGTAGCAACTTTGACTGTTGTCGAATGATCGGATGCGTTGACGGCCACCACTAATTTTTGATCGGCGGTTTCACGCATGAAGGCGAATTGCTCATGGTTGACCTGTAACTGCCGATAAGTTCCACAACCTAAGGCAGGTAATTCACGACGCAGATGGGCCAATGACCGAATAGCTTTTAGTAGATCGGGGTGAGGTTTATTTTTACCCCCCAAATCCAACGCAGGCCGAAGTTGGTAGTCGTCACTGTTGGTGCGGCTGCCTTCTATGCCCCACTCGCTTCCATAATATATCGAGGGAGTCCCCGGCATGGTAAATAACAAAATATAGAGCGGGTAGAGATGGCTTGTTTTGGTCAGATTGGACGCCACGCGGTTGACATCATGGTTATCGGCAAAGGAATAGAGCATCAGGTCTTTATAGAGGCCTTCTGACCCGAACAGGCGATTGAGAGAATAGGCGATCTCAAAGTAGTTCTTATCTACAAGGCTAGAATACAACCCTTTGTAGCACTCGTAATTGGTGGTCGCGTCCAGCATTTCAGGATTAGCCCATTTGCGGTAATCCCCGTGTACCACCTCACCCATTAACCAGAAATCGGGTTTCAGTTGGCGGCAATGGCTGGCAAGAGCACGCAAAAAATCATGATCGAGATGATCGGCAGCATCAAGCCGGAGCCCATCAATGTCGAATTCATGTTCCCACATTGTGATGGCGTCAAATAAATGTTGACGCACCGCAGGATGATGTAGATTGAGCTTCACCAAGTCATAATGACCCGCCCAGCCCTCATAGCTGAAGCCATCATTATAGGGGCTGTTGCCATCAAAATTGAGACGGTAGAACCAATCCTGATAGGCGGATTGTTGGCGCTTTTGCAGGACATCCTTGAAGGCCCAAAAGTCGCGCCCGACATGATTAAACACCCCGTCTAAAATAAGCCGCATTCCCCGTGATTTTAGATTACCTGTGAATTGTTTTAGAGTAGCATTATCTCCTAGCCGCCGATCCACCTGATAATAATTGGCTGTGTCATAGCCGTGAGCCGTTGATTCAAAGACTGGCCCCAAATAGAGGGTGTTGGCATTTAAAGAGTGGATATGGTCAAGCCAAGCATGTAGACACTCAAGGCGCGGCACAGGCGGTGAGCAAAAATCGTTCTGACGTGGAGCATCACACAACCCAAGCGGATAGATATGGTAAATGACTGCATTGTAAAGCCAATAGGGTATCATATCGAATCTCCATTATACCGATCGGTATATAAAAGAGCGAAATTTTTTAGGAGAAAATGCCGTGCATAAATTGATGAACAATTTTGTGATTTAGTACGTTATCGTTTAGTTGGATATGACCTTGAAACGATAAACCGATATAAGTATCAATCATCCCCTTGAGGCTGACAGCATATTGTTGATGCCGCCCACGCATATTGCCATGATTTTGGACGGCGGCTTCAAACATCGCCTCCAGAAGCCGAGTCTGTTCCAGTAGCAGTTCTTGAACCACCCCAGAATATTCACTTGAGGGAGGCGCAAACCATAGGGATAGAATCATGCGATAAAAGGTGGGTTGGGCTTGGGCATATTTAAAATATTCATTCACCACGTCTTTAATGCTCTTGGTGATGTCCCCATGATAGGCACTGGCTAGTTGGATGGCTTCAAGAAGGCTTTGCGATTTTTCTTTGACCAATGTCTCAAACAAGCCCTGCTTACTGCCAAAATAGTGATACAGAGTTGGTTTGGTAACGCCTGCCTCTTCTACAATGGTTTGCACCCCAACGGCATCGTAGCCATATCTTGAAAACAAATTTAAAGCCACCTGCAAAAGTTTTTGTCGAGTATCCATTCACGTTCTCCAATATCTGATTTAATATACCGATTGGTATATGATTTTGTCAATAGCCGACGCAGGAGTCTCGATCTGTCGGATTTGCCCAAATAGTTGACAATTTTTTCGGGGCCGCGTAAACTTCGGTAAGAAATTTCCCGATGGCCCCATCTAGCCATCAAAGCAATTATCAATCATTTTGGAGAATGAACACGATGCGGCAAAACTGCATGTGTTGTATGTGTGAGAAGCGGGGACGTTAGCCAACTTCGAGCGCATACTGAACTGAGACCCTTATAAACAGGGCCAGCAGGCAAGCAATTTCAAAGGTAGGTTCGTCCCTGAGGTAGCGGGTATCACCGCTGCCCGCGCTGTGGGACGCCTACCTTTTTTGTTTGTCAGTTGGCTCTGTTTTTTTCATGTAACCCAACCATAGGAATATAGAACATCATGGCACTGGCTTCACCAACTGTCGGGCTACAAAGATCGGGCCGTAAGGTCGGACAAAAATTAGAATCACTGATTGGAAATACCCCATTACTGGGTTTTTCGCGTATTACGGCTGATCTGCCTGAAGATGTGCAAATTTTTGCCAAAGCCGAATGGCATAATCCGGGGGGCAGTGTTAAAGATCGGGCGGCACTCAATATCATCCTCAACGCCGAACGAGATGGCTTATTGACCCCCGGCAAAACGATTATGGACAGCACCAGCGGCAATACAGGGATTGCTTATGCCATGATTGGGGCATCGCGTGGCTACGGAGTCAAGTTATTTATCCCAGCCAATGTTAGCCCCGAACGGATGAAAATTTTGCAGGCCTATGGGGTGGATTTGGTACTGACTGATCCAATGGAAGGCTCGGATGGGGCGATTACAGCGGTGCGTGAATTAGCCGCTGCTGAACCCGACCATTATTTTTATGCCAATCAATATAACAATCCCGCCAATTGGCAAGCGCATTATCAAACGACCGCGCCCGAAATTTGGGAACAAACCGATGGGCAGATTACCCATTTTCTTGCAGGGCTTGGCACAACCGGTACATTCACAGGCACGGTACGTCGCTTAAAAGAGCTCAACCCTCAAATTCAAGCCATTTCAGTTCAGCCCGATTCGCCGTTTAATGGCTTGGAAGGGTTGAAACATATCCCTACCGCCATCCGCCCCGGCATCTATGATGACACTCTAGCGGATGCGAATTTGGGTATCAGCACCGAGGCCACCTATGAAATGGCACGGCGGTTGGCACGCGAAGAAGGTTATCTAGTGGGCATTAGCTCGGCGGCAGCGATGCTTGGGGCGTTGCAGGTTGCTGAAGAAATGGCCGATCGCGGTGAATCAGCCGTGATTGTGACGGTGTTTCCTGATAATGCCTATAAATATCTCAGCGAATCATTCTGGACGGAAGGATAAATCCGACGTGGAGTTGGTGATTTCAACAGACTTACATGACCACCTTGCCCGTCATCTGGAAAATACCTTTCCCAATGAAGGTGGTGGTTTTTTGGTTGGCAACATCGTAGGTGATACCCGACATGTCACCGAAGTGCATTTGGTCGAGAACACGTTTGCCTCGGAAGAACAATTTCATCGCTATCTGGCCGAAGTGGGCGAATTTCAGCGAATTGAAGATGAAGCTGACGCAAGGGGATTGTCCCTTTTGGGTTATTTCCATTCCCACCCGGATCATCCAGCCGTTCCATCTGAATTTGACCGCACCCACGCATGGCCTTATTTCGCCTATCTGATTGTTTCAGTGCGGAGCGGCCAACGGGCTGAATCGCGGATATGGGAACTCGCCGCCAACCGTGAGGCATTTATTGAAGGTCAACTATCTTTTAGCTAGACAGTTATGTGAGGAGAAGTTTTTCAATGGCAACCATCAAAATCCCGACCCCCCTGCGAGCCTATACGGGCGGGAATGCGGAAGTCAATGTGGCAGGTGCGACGGTCAGCGCTATTTTAGGCGATTTGACCACGCAATTTCCAGAATTGCGCCCTCATTTATTTAACGGGGAAGAACTGCGCAACTTCGTCAATATTTTCATTGGCGATGAAGATGTGCGCTATCGGAACGGCTTGGACACCGAAGTTGAGCCGGGGGATAAGTTACGAATTATCCCAAGTATTGCAGGCGGAAGATAGAAATATTTTTTCAAAGGGGAGATGCGGATATGATTCGTAAAGTTGACCACAGCGCCTTACGTACCAATCAAGCTTTCATCATCGGGTTGCTGTTGTTAGGGTTTTTGTTAGGGCAGGTTGTGCTGGTGGCTTTTGTCGCAGCGGTGATGATTATCGGTACAGTTTTTCCACAGGCGGGGCTGTTTAAACGCTTCTATCAGCATGTGCTGAAACCGCGTGGCTGGGTCAAACCCGATGTCATTGACGATAACCCTGAACCGCACCTCTTTGCGCAGGGTCTGGGTGGTGGTTTTCTGGTGGCCGCAACGATTGCTTTGCTGGCGGGGGTAGGTCTACTCGGTTGGGGTCTTGTCTTTGTTGTCATCGCATTGGCCTCTCTCAATCTATTTGCAGGTTTTTGTGCGGGGTGTTTTGTCTACTATCAACTGGGCAAGCGCAACATACCCGGCTTTAAAGTCCAACCCGTCAACCGACCTGCCTAAGAGGATTACCGCGATGCTTGAGCGACTCATCACATTAACTACCCTGATTATTTTGGGCGTGGCGCTGTATCATGGATGGAAGTGGTGGGGGCTGCGACGGGCTGCCCATCTTGCCCATCATGACCCGCTATTGGCTTCGTTTGTGCCGGGGCAACCTGCTATCCTCTATTTCACGGCGGATGGGTGTGTTGCCTGTAAAACGCAGCAGCAACCTGCTTTTGCCCGACTGCGCAGCCTGCCCGGTTATGAAGCGGTGCAAATTATTCAGGTGGACACTGACCAACAATTACCCGATGCCGAACGTTGGGGAGTGATGAGTCTGCCCACGACATTTGTCCTAGATTCACAGGGGCAGCCCAAAGCAGTTAATTATGGTGTAGCCTCTGCCGAAAAACTCCGCAAACAGATTCAAGAAGCAATTGCATAACAAGGGATTATTCTCAATGGCTCTACCTACAACAGTGATCGCCCCATCGGAAATCAGACTCTCGCATGAGGAAGTGCTGCGCTACAGCCGCCACCTCATCATGCCCGAAGTGGGGATTGAGGGGCAAAAGAAACTAAAAGCTGCCAGCATTTTGTTGATTGGTACGGGTGGGCTCGGCAGCCCCACAAGTATGTATCTGGCGGCGGCAGGCATCGGTACCATTGGCTTGGTGGATTACGATGTCGTGGATTTCACGAATTTGCAGCGCCAAATCATTCACGGTACTAAAGACATCGGTCGCTCTAAATTGGAATCGGCTGAAGAAACACTGGCTGATCTCAATCCGTTTATCAAATTGGTCAAATATAATGTGCCGTTGACCAGTGAAAACGCGCTTGACATCATCAAAGATTACGATATTGTGATTGATGGCACGGATAATTTCCCCACCCGCTATCTGGTTAATGATGCCTGCGTGATGTTGGGCAAATTGAATGTCTATGGCAGCATCTTCCGCTTTGAGGGGCAGGTGTCGGTGTTTGGGCATGAGGAAGGGCCATGTTATCGGTGTTTGTTCCCCGAACCCCCACCTCCCGGCCTCGTGCCAAGCTGTGCCGAAGGCGGTGTCTTGGGGATTTTGCCCGGTACAGTTGGTACATTGCAAGCTACCGAAGCCATTAAGCTGATTTTGGGCATTGGACAGCCACTGATTGGACGGCTATTGCTCTATGATGCACTTGGCATGACCTTTGATACAATGAAGATTCGCAAGAATCCAAATTGCCCGGTGTGCAGCGAACATCCTACCCTGACGGAACTGATTGATTATGAACAGTTTTGCGGTGTGCCCGCCCATGATCGCAGCAGCTTTGACAATGGGACGGATGTCAAACCGATTCCAGTAGTCGGCGTAAAGGCGCTGAAGGAACGGGTTGAAAAAGGCGAGAAGTTAACGATTCTGGATGTGCGTGAACCGCATGAATGGGCCATCAGCAAAATTGAGGGATCAGTTTTTATCCCCAAAGGCCAAGTCTTGAGCCATCTGGACGAACTGCCCCGCAACGAAACGTTGATGGTGTTGTGCCGCACAGGGGTTCGCAGTGGCGATGTGGTGCGCTGGCTGCAAGAGGCTGGCTTTACGAATGCCATCAATGTCTCGGGTGGCATCAACGCATGGGCCAAACAGATTGACCAATCGCTGCCCGTCTATTGATATTTTCGTTCTACACCTAAAAAGCGTGAGTTCTGTATAATTATGGAAACACGCTTTTTTTGTTTATTGAGTCTAAGGGATATAACATAGTGGCGATTCAAAATATGAAACCCGCTGAACTCAAACGCCGCTTGGATGCAGGCGAAGATATTGCTGTCATTGATGTGCGCCAAGACTGGGAGCTAGAAATTTCTAATCTGGAGTTTGCTAAACAGATTGTTTTGACTGATCTTCCTTTACGCGCTGGCGAAATTCCACAAGATAAACCAGTCATTTTTGTATGCCGCAGTGGGGGCCGAAGTATGCAAGCCGCGGAATTTTTTGCGGTGCAGGGCTGGCCCGAAGAAAACCTCTACAATTTGGATGGTGGCATTTTGCGCTGGGCGCGGGATGTTGACCCTAGTTTGCCCAAGATTTATTAAATGAACACACAAACTTGGTGGCAAAGACTGCTGTTCATCAGCATTTTAATGTTATTGATGGCTGCATGTGATGAAAATGCAACTACTACGCCGACCCCTGAAGAAAATAACAATCCAGAACCACAGGCTGTCGCCATTAATCCGCCGCGCATTTGGATTGACAGCCCGCTTAACAATGAAATGGTGGTTTTTGGGTCGGCCCCAGTGCAAATTGTTGCTCATGCTTCCTCGCTGATGGGGAGTGCCCTATTAAATGTGCGGGATGCAAATGGGGAATTGTTGACCACCGTAGATTTAGGCGACCCATCAGAAGTCGAGCGGACGGGTGGCGCTTTGGCACGCTATGAGGGGGAATGGTTGCCCGTTGAACAAGAAGCAGGCGCGACAAATGACGAGGGATTAGTCGTTTACGAATTGACTGTTGAGGTCGGGGGTGTGGCCTCGGGGCCAGTGTATTTGTACGCCTTGCAAGCTACCCCAACGCCTAGTCCAACGGCGACGGCAACGGTTACTCCAACTGCTACTGCGACCATCACAGGGACGGCCTCGGCGACTTCCACCGCGATGCCAACCATGAGTGCAACGCCAACAGCCACCGTTACTGTTACCGCGACGCCGACTTCAATCCCATCACTAACAGCTTCGCCAACGTCAACACCAACCACCACTAGCAATCCATCACCGACAGGAACAGGAACGGCGACTCCAGTGATTGTCTTTGATCCGAAAGACCCCATACCCTGCCAAGTTGAGGCGATTCGTGGAATTGAAGTGGTTATTCGGGTGGGGCCGGGTGATAATCGTGGCCCCCTTGAAGTGATGAAAGTTGGTACACGCTATTCAGTCACCGGTAAAAATGACTCGGTGGGTGAAAATTGGTGGCAGATTGTAGTTGCTGGTGCTGCTCAAGCATGGGTCAAGGATGCTGATGTGAGGGAATTTGGCGGCTGTGGTTTAGTCCCAACCGTGGATGCCCCAGATGTTACTCGACCCTCTGGCCCAACCCGGCCCAGCGGCCCCACCAACACGCCTGTACCGGGGGCGACACCGGGGCCAGTCATCCATTATTTCTATGCGGATTATTATCAGCTTCCGACCGTGGTCAATGATGTCTATGTTTACTGCTTCAATATCTATTGGAGTGTTGAATATGTAGATGCGGTCTATTTGACTTCTTCTTATGAAGAAACCACCGAAGGGGTGATTGGGGTAGATAGTCGGCGAATTTGCCCGGATATTGGTGCAAATATCTCTTTGAGCTATACCATCACTATCTATAAGGCTGGGGTGGCAGTTGATAGCCAAACCATCACCATTTACTATTATGGGGATTCGGCCAGTTAGGTCTTGAGACCCAAAACAAAAAGACGGCTCGATTGATTCGGTAGCCGTCTTTTTGTCTCTATGCCTTAGCTTTTGTTTTCTTCTTTTTTGACTTCTTCAGGGGGCGGTGGTGGATTCAGTTTGTCGCGCATCGCTTGTTCGTTGGGGACTAACGACAATCGTTCGGTTAGGCCTACCATGCTAAACAATTTGCGGTAGTGCGACGATAGCCCATAGGCAAATACCCGTCGTCCAGCCCGATTGGCGTCTTCCACCAAGCTGATGACGAGGCCAATACCCGCACTATTCAAGTAATCACTAGTCTCAAAGTTCATTGCGACAATGTCTACTTTGCTCACCGATAGTTGGTTATAGGCGGCATAGGCCGATTCGCGCGTTTGTGCAATAACATCGCGGGGAAAATCCAGAAATCCGATTTTGCCATCTTGTCGAAACTGTACATCTTTAGCCATTGATTTATTATTCCCCCTTTAGTCAGCCTCATCAACCCATTCAGAAGCATCCGAAGTTGGCTCGGATTCTGACATATCCCCTTCATTTTGACCGAGATAGATGGTCATTTTAACCAGATTACCGCCTTCGGGCAGCCGGGTAATTTCGACTTCATCCATTAAACTTTGGATAAAAAACAACCCCCAACCACGATCCGGTGCACTAGTACCGGGGGCGGGCAGTGGGTCTGGTATGGATTGTCGCCCACGATCTTCAACACGAATTTGCAGATGTCCGGGGGCTGCACTTAAAAGCACCGTGACAGCCGAAGATCGGTCTTGCATATTCCCATGTTCAATCGCATTCATACAGGCTTCGGCCACTGCCGTCTTGAGGTCATCAATCCGGTCTTCGCTGAAACCCATTTCGCGGGCGAGTGCTTCAGCGGCGTTGCGGGCCACCTTTTCAAACCCCAAGGTACTTGGTAAAAACAACTCAACATTTTGCCTCGGCATTGAATAATTCTCCGTCCCTGTCGAAAGATCAAGATGATGAAAAATAGAGGGTATTTTAGCCGGTTCATCTTCGGCAATAAGTGCATGTGGGTCATCCTCATCAAGGGAGTCTTTTCCATTAGAGGATTCAGCGCGAGTGGATAATCGTGATTCCACTCCAACAGGGGTTGGTTGTTGTTCGACTTGGAGCGCCCGTAGCACCATGACGGTAATGTCATCTTGGGCGACTTCTTCATCAAGGTGTTTATCAACCGCTTCCACAATCTCTTTCAGGATACTTTCGGCATCAGTTGTTTGAGCGATTTTTTCCAATAATTGCTCTAGCCGTTCAAAACCGAAAAACTCACCCCGCCGATCCATCGCCTCGACAATACCATCACTGAACAGCACCATCACATTACCCGCGTTGAATTGCAGTGATTTGGTGGTGTAATGGGCCTCTTGGGTTGATCCTAATGGATACCCCCCTACGTCTACAAAATCCCATGTGCCATCATCCGCCCGTAAATAGGGCTGTACCATACCAGCATTGGCGATGGTGAGTTCATGACTAATGGGATCAAAGACAGCGGCGATCAGAGCGCTGTTCATCTGATTTTGCAACAGGCGGTCTAACAGGCGGTCATTCAAGGCACTTAAAAGTTCCCCGGGGTAACGATGCCGATTGATTTCATCACGGAGAGCCGTGGTGATAACGGCCATGATTAAGGCGGCGGGCATACCCTTACCGCTGACATCCCCAATAAAAATCCCAAGTTGGCGGTCGGTCAACGGCACGATTTGGAAGTAGTCCCCGCTGACTTGGCGGGCCGGGAGGGAGGTAAACGCAATTTCAAGTTCGGGCAGTTTGGGTGGTTCGGTTGGTAGCAAGCTGGTTTGGATACCGCGTGCAACAGCTAATTCCTGCTCGATACGTTTGACTTCCATATCGTGCAACCGGGCATTTTGAAGCGCAACACTCGCTTGGTCAGAAAATGTTTCGGCGAGTTCGACATCTTGGGTGGTAAACGCATTCATGTCTTGGGCATTCACATTCAAAACACCCACCGAACGCTCAAATACACGTAATGGCAGGCCCATCCACGACTTAATATCACTGCCGGGTAAAGGTGTCCAGCGTTCATCGTTATTGGTATCTTGAATAATAACTGGATGGCCTCGCGCAATGACTTCGCGGGCAGCCCGGGCCTCAGTAGCAAGAAAGGTGGTTTGGGCATGGGCTTCAGCATCATCCCCGCGATGAGTGGCGACTTCTAGCAAGCCCCGCTCATTCAAAAGCAAAATCGAAGCGCTGTAGAAAGGAATCAGCTTTTGCAATTCTGACAAAATCCGATCCAGCACCGTTTGTAAATCGAGCGAAGAATTAAGGGCCCGGGATACTTCTAGTAGGGAGCGGGCGGTGCGTTGGGCACTGGCTTCGGCGCGGCGACTGCTGGTTTCACGGACAAGGCGGCTCACCCCAAAAATCGCAAGTATTAGAATCAAGAGACTTGTGCCAATTGCCAGTCCCGAGATCAGTTGAATATCACCTGCCACCAAATGGCTGGCTTCAGCCGTGTCCTGACTCAGCATCAAAATAAACGAATAACCACTCACCTGAACGGGAGCAATCGCGGCAATACGTTCGGCATCACTGGCCTTATAAGTGCGGGAAACAGTCTCACCTGTGGTTAGGATACTTTGCAGGGTTGAGGATGGGAAGGCATCACGCACATCGGTAATGGTTTCGCCTTCGACCCGCGCTTGATAGAGCAATGTAGTATCGTTGTCCAAAATCCATAACTGGCCGGATTTGGAATCTACAAAGCTATTGAGATTAAGACCCTGACTAAAAATATCTTCAAGGTCAAGCTCATAGACCAGATACTCCGTATTGCCTGTGCGGGCTTCAACGGGCGTAATAAGTAAATAATCGGGGCGGGCTTGGCCTGCGCGGGTCACACGATAAACTTGGGTAGGCAGGTCAATTATCCCACCTTCGGTTGTTTGTTCAATCAATTCAGGCGGAATTGTAAAGGGATATTCTTCGCCTTGTTCAATGATGTCATTGAATTGGGCAGGCCATGCATAACGCGGACGACCCCGAAAATCGAACCGGGTGACGCTTTGTACGCTGCTTTGGCGATTGGCTCGTTCAATATTGGCCTCAATCGCCGCGATAGCCTGTGGGGTTTGACTCGCGCCAATGCCTTGAATTTCAGGCGAACTGGCGAGACTGATAATTTCGAAACTGAGGCTATTAAAGTAGGCTTCGGTTTGTTGAGCTACCGATGTGCCAATTTGTAATTGTTGGACTTTAAATTGGTCTAACACGGTACGCCCGATGACATCCGAGGCGAACAGCGTTACCACGCCAATAAGTGCCACAATCAACAGCAACGCCAATCCCGCAGCCGCAACAATGGGAAAACGCCGTTCCAAAACAATACTCCCTAAAAAATAAATAAAGAGTTGATATAGGCGATTATAACATATTTTCTCAACGCCACTGCTGGTCTAATGTGGTATACTTTGGCATAGTTGTTTCAAACACACAGGTAGAGAAGGATTTATTTAATGGCTGGTCTTGGTGCACCTGAGTTGTTTCTGGTTTTAATCATTGTCATTGTCTTGTTCGGCGCTGGACGTGTTTCACGTCTCGGTGGTGAACTGGGCTCCGCCATTCGTGAATTTCGCAAGGGTCTGCAAGGGCCTGATGAAGACAACAAGTCTTCAAAAACACCGCAACCTCCCCAGCAATAATAATGCCTTAACGCGCAGTGCTGGTTAATACAAAAGCTCTGCCCAGCCCTCCCTCTGAGGAAGGCCGCGCAGGGCTTTTTATGCTATCTATATTGATGATGGACTAAAAATACATTGGTCGCAGAAAAGAAACTTGTCCCCCTGCTTTTTTCGCATCACCATCAACACCATGCCCCAATTCTTGAAACACATCACGCTAAAATCCTTAATTATCCTGAAATCCCACGCCGCGCCGAAATCATTCGGGAGCATCTCTTCGGGACAGGTTTAATGCAGCCTGTTTTAGTTGAAACGCCCATGCCCAAGAGCGAAATTTACCAGACCTTGGACGCGGGCATGGTGGATTATCTGGAAGCTATTTCCCAAGATTTGGCGACGTTGACAACGGAGAGCCTATCCACCTTTTATTCCTTAAAAGACACCGACCCGGCCCATTTTTATCGCTACCCATCAGTTTTCCCACAGCGTGACCGAATCTATCATTCCCATCAAAGCTTGATGGGGCTGCATGGCTATTATTGTTTTGATAAAGATGCCCCTGTCGGCAAAGGCACATGGGAAGCCACGCTCTATTCTGCCACAATTGCTCATCAAGGGGCGGGGATGATTTTGGCGGGCCAGCCGCTAGCCTATTCGTTATGTCGCCCTCCCGGCCACCATGCCAGCCGTGATTTGATGGGTGGTTATTGTTATTTAAATAATGCCGCTATCGCCGCTACTCGCCTGCGCGAAATGGGTACAGTGGCTATCATTGACATTGACTATCATCATGGCAATGGCACCCAAGAAATTTTTTGGAATGACCCGCACGTTTTATTTACGTCCATCCATGCCCATCCCGAAGGTGAATACCCCTATTTCACAGGCTATGCCGAAGAAATAGGTGGCCCATTGGCTCCCCATACTAACCTCAACTTTCCTCTGCACGCCGGAGCGACAGAGATAGTGTTTTTGGCGGCGATGGATGAACTTTTGGCAGGGGTGCGAGCTTTTAATCCAGCTTCGATTGTGGTGTCACTCGGTTTTGATGCCTTTGAGCAAGACCCCCTCGGCACATTTAAGTTAAAAGCTGAGAGCTATTTCAAAATTGCCCAAAAAATTACCGCCCTACAACTACCAACTTTATTGGTACAAGAAGGCGGCTATGCAGTCGAGATGTTAGGGATATTGGCCGAGCAGTTTGTTAGTGGGATGCTGTCAATTTGACATTTTGACGCGCTGCGGCAAGTTCGGCAATGGTGTTAATGAGGCGTTCATAGGGCCAACCCCCGGCTTGGGCTTGCAAGCATAAATCGCTATAGCCCGGATTCAGACCCGGCAGCGGATTAACTTCCAAAATATAGGGCTGATGATTGCGCGTAGCATCCAGACGAAAATCCACTCGTGCCACATCCCGACAACCTGTTACACGAAACACCGCCGCCGCCAACTTTTTCAGTTCTTCTTCTTGGGCTGGTTCAAGTGGCGCAGGGCAAAAATAGTGGTAGTCATCGGCCAACTCGACCTTCATACGGTTGGTGTAGATGTCCACTCCTTCATCATGATAAGCCGAGAATTCCACCTCCAAGATTGGCAAAAATTCGAGACCCTCAAGGGCATAGTCGCTGACTACTCGTTCATTGACACGGCGGGCGGCAGTGGATTTGAGGTTGCCAATCATGCCCACCATGACCTCACGCCCCTGCACATAATGTTCGACCAAGATGGGTTGGTTATAACGAATGAGTTGTTTGGCGACTTGGGAGCGCAGTTCAGCGACCGTCCGTACAATACTCTCGGGGCTGACCCCCATGCTGGTTCCTTCACGACTGGGTTTGACAAAGAGCGGGAAGGCCAGTTCGTCCCCATTCAGCAAATCGGCATCAATCGGTTCGTCGGCATTTTCAAGCACCTGAAATTCCGGTGTGGGCAGGCCATGATAATGCAGCACACGCTTGGTCATGGGTTTATCAAGGGCCAATGCCAATGTCAAAACTTTGCTCCCTGTATAGGGCAAGCGCAGCATTTCCAAAATCGCCGGAATTTGGGCTTCACGACCATCTCCAAAGTGGCTTTCGGCAATATTGAAACATAGGTCAGGTTGATAGGCCTGCAATTTTTCTACAAGGCTATAGGGTGGCAAAATATTGGCCTCAAAAAATTCGGCATGATGACCCCCTGTTTCAAGGGCTTTGATAATAGCATCAATCGTTTTGGGGCTATCGAGATCGTCCCATTGGTCAGGTGTCATCCCTTCCCACTTGGGCGCGTTTTTCTTGAGATTGGCAAGCACCGCAATACGCATGGTCTGTTGTTTGTTCCTCAGATGTTTCAAAAAATGTGGGTAAATCAAGAGGGGCAGAACTTCTACCCCTCATATGAGGCTATTCGTGGTGTCCGTTGCCAGACCCATTCCCGTTATGACCATTTGGGCTATCCGGCTTATGGAGTAGGGCAGTAGTGTGTCCATTGCCATTATGTCCATTGTGCCCGTTGCCATTATGCCCATTCCCGTTGTGCCCATTCCCATTACTTGCTTCCCGTTGGATGGGTATTGGCAGATGTAGCAGCGGTGATTCTTCGCCTACCCCATACGGTTTCCATTTGGCTTCGTCACTATTGAGGCGATGTTGTGCCCCACCGCGACTATGCAGGGTATCAAATCCTTCTGGTTTGATAGCAAGGCTACGGCCTTCCAATAAGTCACTCACCCCACCTTGCCCCGGTTCAGAACGTTCGGGGGCAAAGCGATCCAAATGGTCAATCATATGTGGGTCGTAATCTTCGGGTTCGACATAGGTGGTAATGTAGCCTTCATAGTTACGTAGCACCACCTTGCCGGGGGCTTGGCTAATCATGTATTGGGGCATCACTGGGATTTTGCCGCCGCCGCCGGGGGCATCTACTACATAGGTTGGGATGGCATAACCGCTGGTGTGGCCGCGCAACCCTTCAATCACCTCAACCCCCTTAGCGACGGTGGTGCGGAAGTGACCCGCGCCTTTAACCAAATCGCATTGATAGAGGTAATAGGGGCGGACACGATTGCGCACCAGCTTATGCACCAATTCACGCTGGATATTGACACTGTCGTTGATGCCAGCCAGCAGTACGCTTTGATTGCCCAAAGGAATTCCAGCATCCGCCAGTTTTGCCAATGCCTGACTGAGCTCCGGCGTAATTTCCTTGGGGTGGTTGATATGTACGTTCATCCACAAAGGATGGAACTGGTGCAACATGGCCGTAAATTCTTCGGTGACACGCATTGGCAGGAAAATGGGCACGCGCGTACCAATGCGGATGATCTCAATATGTTCAATTTCACGCAGGCTTGCCAGAATATGTTCCAATGTTTTGGGGGCAAGCGTCAACGGGTCACCACCACTGAGCAATACATCGCGTACCTGTGGTGTATTCCGTAGATATTCCAACTGCATCTCGAAGTCGGTTTTGCTGAAAGTGGCATGCGAATCACCCACAATGCGACTGCGTGTGCAATAACGGCAATAACTGGCACATTGGGTCGTCAGTAGCATCAACACCCGATCAGGATAGCGATGGACCAGACCCGGCACAGGACTATGTTTGTCTTCGGCCAAGCTGTCTTCCATCATGCCTTCAAAGGCTTGTAGCTCACGCCCTAATGGAATGACCTGTCGTCGAATGGGGCAATGGGGGTCATCGGGGTCAATCAAACTCGCAAAATAGGGCGTGACATCTACCCTGAATTTATCTTCGGCTGACAGGCCCTCAATTTCCTCGGCTGTCAGGTGGATAATCTGGGATAGTTCTTCGAGCGTATTTAGCCGATGGGCCAATTGCCAGCGCCAGTCAAGCCATTTTTCGTCTGGGATGTCTGCCCATAGTGCGGGCCGAGGTGTTTGTTTTAGTTGTGAGTGTCGTGTTGGTTCTAATGTTGAAAGTGGAGTAGAAAGTGTTTGCCTAACCCGTTGATCGGGAGGCTCAGGAGGCTCCGAGAGAGTTTCAGTTTCTGTGACTTGCAGCATTGAGTCATTACTCCAATTAAAAAGCCGAACGATGTCGGCTAAGGGTTTACATGGGTAAAGCACGATTAACCATTACAAATTATAGTACGATTTTTCACAGGTGGAACTACCAATTTTTAGGAGTTACACAATTTTAACATAACCCAAATTGCGCATACGCTAAAGCCCAATTTTGCAGGGGGTGTCCTGACTTTTAGCGGAGCGGTATCCCTGATCTAAATCGGGTAAATCCTCATGTAAACACCAATATCCCAATTTTTTGGAAATGCTCAACTCCGTTGGTCTGAAATTATGCAAGGTCAGAGTTGGTGAGGGGTGCAAAAAACGCAGGGTAGCCAAACTTGTTTCCTAATAGGGTGTGGCTAAACTTGCATTTTTAACACGAGAGTAGGGAGCTTCGTGAGGGCTTAAGTTCACCTTGAAACAATTGCTAATGCTGCATTCAAGCCGCTTGGCGTTGACGCTTATATTGATCGTTTATGGTTTTTTGGTTGGTCTCTATAGCTTCAACACGCCATTATTTGAAGCACCGGATGCCTATTATCATTTTGCGGTCATTGAATATATGGCCCGAACTGGTGAACGGCCTCCTCGTGAACAACCCCAGCTATCCGATGCGTGGCAACAAGCGACCTATCATGCGCCTTTATACTATTTTATGGCGGCGGCCTTAATCGCCCCACTAGATACCAGTGATTTCCCATTAGCGTTTCGGCGCAATTGGCATGGGCAAATTGGCGAACCCTATGCCCCTGATAATCAGAATTTTGTGGCTTATGTTCCCACCGACTGGCACAAGACCGAATTGGCCGTGCGCGTCGTTCAGCTATTGAGTATGGTTTGGGGGGGGATGACGCTGATCGGCATTTACATTTTAGCGCGTGGAGTTATCCCTACTAGGCCGGGAGTTGCTCTGTTGGCTGTTCTGATTGTGATGCTTAACCCCCAATTTATTTACATGAGTGGTATGGTCAACAATGATAATTTAGTGACGGCCCTCACGACAGTGGCTTTGGCACTACTCGTATGGATTATCCGGTGTGGTGCAACTTGGCGATGGATGTGGTTGCTTTCTGTGCTGTTGGCAATGAACGGTCTCGCTAAAGCCAGCGGTATGTTACTTTATCCCGTGATTGTGCTGGGCTTGTTTTACGTTGGTTGGCGCGATAAATGGTGTTGGCAGCAATGGCTGGGTTATGCTTTGCTTGGGTTGATTTTTTGGATGCTCATCGCCAGTTGGTGGTACATCCAAAACCTGAGGGAAGGAGCAGAGGCAACTAATATTGACCGGATGATTGCGGTGGTAGGTGGAAGATCGGGCCAGATTGACATTTGGGCAGACCTTCGTGGTCTCTATTATTCGTTTTGGGGGCTATTTGGCTGGTTTAATATCCTTGCCCCTATGAATTTCTATCGCTGGGCACTCGTTGTGATGGGAGTCGCAAGCGTCGGCCTGTTGATGGGAAATCTACGTGCTGTTTCCCATGCGCGACCCACACTCGATAACCTAGTGATTATCGGTTTACTGCTGTTGCAAGCCCTGATTATCATGGTCAGTTGGTACAATTATGTGCATCGGGTCGTATCGGGTCAGGGTCGTTTGTGGTTTCCATTGTTGGGTAGTCTGGCTTGTGCGATGGCCTATGGATTAAAGGCGTGGCGTCCCAAATGGCTCGTTATACCATTATTGGGTGGGATGGCTGTGGCAACGATTGGTTTCCCGGCGTTGCTGATTGCACCAACTTTTGCTGCACCACCGCAAATCCCAGTGGGAAAATGGACGCCCCCTACCGCTGCTGCTGCGTTTTTGGTACGGGAACCATGGGAAGACCGAGCCTGTATGCGTCTGTGGATTAGCCCTCCCGAATGGGATGGAAATGCCGACACCGTGCATCTCAAGGTTGCATGGGAAACACTGTGCCCTATCAGTGGCTATTGGAGTCAATTTTTGCACCTAACCGATTTGGCGCTCGAAACTTGCCATGCAGGCGATACCCGTTATATTTTTACCCAATACGATTCTATGCCTGCGGGTGGCAATTTGCCTTTTCCAGCTTTCCGCACAGATGATGTAATTGAAGACACCGTATCCCTAACTCTACCGGATACGCTAGACTTGTCGCGCCAGTGGTATCTGCAAACAGGCCTATATGATGCTGCTGGGACTTTTATTCGGGCTGTGATTGAACCCGATCCATCTGTGGGCAATCCAGCCATCACGATAAATCGGTGTGCCGCTAATGCCGTAAATATCCGGCTCAGAGCAACGGAGTAATTTTTGAAAATCCTTCGCAGTAAATGGGCATGGGTTGTGCTGCCAAGCGTTCTGATTATTTTAATCGTTTGGCAGTTGGCCCAGCCTAATAAACCCTATACACCAACTAAACAATATCCCAATGACCCTGTGCCAATGTACCCCGTAGTAACGGATTTAGCCCCCGACGCGGTGGATTTAAATAACCCCAAAACATTCCCCTCGCTGACCTATGGTATCCACACCTTTTTTTGGTGGGATCAGACTTATCGGCTGTTTGGACTAGATCAAATCAATATCATGCAGTTTTCGCATATCAAACAAAGTTTTGCGTGGGCGGACATTGAGCCTGTCCGCTTGCCCGCCGATGACCCCACTCGTTATGTCTGGTCGCAGGCTGATGCGATGATGAGCGATATTGAATCGAAAGGCATTTCTGTGGTCGCCCGACTTGATCATCCCCCAGACTGGGCCGTGCGGTCAAACGCCGGATATAATGAACCGCCTTTTGATGTGGCCCGTTTCGCTGAATTTTGCGGGGCATTGGCCCAGCGCTACAAGGGTCGTATTGAGGCCTATCAGGTCTGGAATGAACCCAATCTTACCCGTGAATGGGCAGGCCATGTGCCTAGCCCCAAGGGTTATGTGAAACTTTTGGCGGCCTGTGCGACGGCCATTCGGGCAGCCGACCCTGACGCCATTATCATTTCGGCAGGGCTTTCCCCCACTGCTACCCGTGATGTTACAGCTATGCCCCATATGGAATATCTGTGGAAAATGTATGAGGCGGGTGCGAGTCCCTATTTTGATGTGTTAGGTGTTCATGCCCCCGGTTGGAAATTTTCCCCTGAAGCTGGGCCGGATGTGCCTGTCGCTGAAAATTATTATGAATGGCAGCGTTTCCGCCATGTAGAGGATATGCGGGCGATTATGGTTGCGAATGGGGATGCCCACAAACAAATCGCCATCACCGAAACTGGCTGGACGGTTGACCAGCGTGAAGGCTCTATCTACAGTCACTTTGGGGTCACGCCAGAGCAGCAAGGCGATTATTTACGGCGGGCTTATGCCTATGCTGCCGAAAATTGGCGACCTTGGTTGGGACTGATGACCACCATTTATTATCCCAACGTGGCGTGGACACCCGATAGCGAAGAATATTATTGGGCAATTGGTACGGTAGCGCCTATGCCCTATGGGATGGACGGACGTCCGGCGTGGCCCGCATTAGTGCAGATGGAGAAAATCTCGACCAATCCAGTCTCTGCCCACCCAGCCCGTGATGAAAGTCTCAGCCCAATTGAGAGCGATGATTAATCACCGATATGGGCATGGAAGGCCGTATTAAATTCAGTCGGTTTTTCCAAATAGGGCGTATGGCCGCAATCGCCAATCACCATTTCTTGGTAAGCCCCACCTGCCGCCGCGTATTTTTGCAAGACATCGCGGGTTTGGGCCAACATCGGTTGGGGTGGAAATATATCCATTCCCGGCCATCCCGGAATCAATCCAAGTGAGCCAAGTCGCCCCACATCTGCGGCTGCGGTGTCGGAGACGGTCAAATCTTGAGCACCCCGAATCCACAGCACTTTGGGCTTGGGGGGCATGGTATAGAGCTTGTGAACCTCTTGGTTATATTTGGGCGACAGGGCATTGTTAACTCCCAACACCCCCGGCGCAAGATGCGGCCATGCTGAAGCTGGGACGGCATCACCGGGGTAATCTTGTTGGCCCATATGGGTCGAAAGTGTTGCCGAGAGGATTTCTTCTTCGCGCGCAGGGATGAAAGGTGCTTTGAATACAAGATTGCGTAGAGCATTGCGGGGGGCAAACATGCTGCCTGTGCCACGTTCGCCAGCGGTTAACAATCGGGCAAATTCAGGATTAATCAACCCCGCGCCTGAGCCAGCAAATTCGGCATTACACGGCGTCCCCGCAATATCTTTGGTGCAGCCAAACCCATACGGCGACCCCGGTGCAACCTGTGTCACACTCAATAGGCGGTCAGCATAGTCCGTCATGAAACGCCAAACCACCGACCCACCCATCGAATGCCCCACCAAATGGGCTTTTTGAATATTTAGAGTATCCAATAATGCAGCAAGGTCATCAGCTAAATCACCCAACCCCCGTGTGGCATCAATTTTCTTGGCGGGATCGGCTTCCCCATAGCCGCGTTGATCGGGAGCGATGGCATGATACCCTTTCGGTAATGCCACCATTGTTTCTTCCCACCATGTCGCCGATGAAATATTGCCATGGACAAACAATACAGGTGTGCCATTATCTGACCCACTAAACAGCACCCGCGTGGTCAGGCGCTGGCTGGTGACTGTTTTGGCGGTGATACCTACTAAAGTTGGAATAGACATATGTTTTTCTCAGCCCTTCTCATAAATTATTTTTTGACATCACTTTGGGCATACTGGTCACGCAAAACCCGTTTCAATGTTTTCCCCGCCACACTGCGCGGCAAAAATTCGACAATTGCCACTTCGCTTACTTTTTGATAGCGTGCCGCCACCCGTTCATTAATCCAGTCCCGCAGTTCTTCACTGGTAGTGGTTGCTCCCTCCCGCAGCATTACAGCCGCCAGAGGGGTCTCACCCCATCTATCATCGGGTACACCAAACACGGCGGCTTCCCGCACCATCGGATGCTGTACAATGATTTCTTCAATATCACGCGGATAAACATTCACCCCACCGGATATAATGAGGTCTTTTTTGCGATCCACCAAATACAAAAAACCATCCTCATCCATATAACCCATATCGCCCGTATAGAGCCAACCATCGCGGATGGCGTTAAAGGTCAGATCAGGGCGTTTATAGTACCCCGGCATCAAAATTGGCCCTCGCCCCACAATCTCACCCACATGCCCAATTGGAGTTTCGAGGCCTTCCTCATCCATAATTTTCATTTCAAAAAAGGCTGGGAGTGATCCTACCGAATCCATTTTAGCGGGAACATCCTGCTTATCTAAAATCGTCACAAAGCCTTCGGTTAGACCATACAGTTCATAAAGTACCCCCGGCAGACGGCGATTGAGTTCATGCTTGTGCTGCCGATGAAAAGGCGCACCCACTGAACCAATCATTTCTACCGAGCGCATAGTGTGGGCATTAAAATCCGGCGAATTGAGTAGGGCGATAATTTGCGACGGAACCATCATCATATGCGTGACCCCTTCGCGCTGGATGTGTTGGATGACCGCTTCGGCATCGAATTGGGGCAGCAGTACGTATTTAGCCCCTAGATACATCCAAGGCATAAAGGTCAAAAATGCGCCATTAAACACCAATGACCCCGAATGTAAAATCACACTTTCAGGCGTGATACGATAGGCTGAGGCGAACAAGGTGCAATACATTGAACGGATGTAGTGGGTGTGGATAATCCCTTTGGGCATTCCCGTCGTCCCACTACTATAAATGATGTTGTATTGGTCGTGGTCACTGATTTCGATATAGGGTGGGTCGTCCTCACTCGCGGTTGCCACAAAGTCTTGATAATAATGCCAGCTTGGAGTGTCTGGAATATCAATCAAATAATAGCCCCGCACAAACATCAATTCAGGCCGGATATGGTCAATCACTTCGGCCATACTGCGATTAGTAATCAACAGCACCGTGTCGGAGTCATTGAGCAGCGTTTTTAGCCCTTCCTCCCGCAAAAGAGGACTCAGTGGCACTACGACAGCCCCAATTCTCGCTACTGCCCAATACACATCTAACAGTTCAAGACAGTTCGGCAAGATAGTGGCAATTTTGTCGCCTTTTTGGATGCCCTGCCCCAAAAGCGCGTTGGCAAGGCGATTGACCCGGCGATTAAATTCTGAATAAGTTAAGCGATGATCTTCAAAAATGACGGCGATGTGGTTCGGGCGATAGCGGGCATGTCTGGGAAGTAATGTGCCAATATTCATAACTTTCCCTTTATTTAGATTGAAAAACGGAAAATGCGATGAGCCCTGCGAAGATAGCCATGCTTTGAGGGGGCTTCGATGCCTAGCTTTCTTTGGAACCCAGCGCCTCTATTTTACCACTTTAAGACTATAAACGATTAAAAGGTCAGTTATTGCTGAAAGAAGGTCGGGTGTGCACGTAAATGCCATATCAATATGGCCTCACTGACAAATTTAGCCATTGAGGAATACCTGTAAGCGGCATTTTATAGTAGATTGATAAGTGGTAGATTCGGGAGGGAATAGGCTCTCACTTAATCAAGTAAGAGCCTAGTTGGTTATTTAGCGGATGCCTTCTTCGATGAGTGGAATAATCTCCCCGATGTTTTCAGGGGTTACAATTCCAACACCTGTATTGATGTGAAGGCCCGGAATCTTGTAATTCTTGGTGAGCCAAATTTGCTGAATGGGATAGTAGCCCTGCAAGAAAAGTACCTGATCAAAACTTGCATTGATATAACCCGCTTGGACGCCTTCAATCGTGGCCGGTGAAAGGTCAATGCCACCCACGATGATGTCACCGGGGGCTAGGCCTTCTGACTGCAATACATTCATCAAATTGGCGGTGATGTTGCCGTGTTGGGTTCCAATCGCCCGCAGATTGGGATGGGCTTCGATATAGGCCGTCAAAATTGGGACAGCTAGTGACACATCTTTGTCCACTTCGTCGGTGACGTCTAGCTTCTCGACATTGACACCTGCTTCAGTCAGGGCGTCATACATCCCTTGACTGCTGACACTGCGGCCTTCTTGATGCCAAATATCATAAATCAGTGCTTCATCGCCCGACTCAAGCCCTGCTGCAAGCATAGCCTGTCCGGTTAGATAGCCACCTTCATACAGGTCAGCCCCTGCATAACCAAAGCCGTTGCCTTGATATTTGGCTTCGATATTGGGGAGGGGGTTATTGCCGCTGGTCACGATAATGCCGAGACTTTCGGCTTCATCCACCAGTGGGGCAAAAGCATCTTCGCCGGGATGGCCCATAATGACAATGCCATCTGGTTCAGCGGCCATTGCTTGATTGAATTGATCAATCATTGCCTGGGGATCCCAACCTGAATATTGCTCCACTAATTCAATGCCATAGGCTTCGGCGGCGGCGCGTGCCCCATTGGTACGGGCCAAGGTCGAAGGATCACCCTCGGTACCACCCATTTGCATATAGACGACTAGTTTGTCTTGTCGGGCCTGTGCTTTTGGCGCGTGCCCTGCTGACAAAGCCACAACGGCGACAATTAAGAGCACAAAAGCAATACGAATGTTTTTCATGATTCCTCCTAAAGTCTGTTTTTTGTTAGGGGTAAAGCTCAATTAGCGCCAGTTCTTCTCCTTTCTTATGGAAGATGGACACTGTCCTTCTCCGATGCCGGTTGAACTAGACGAACAGGTGTACTCCAGCGTCGAATGCGGTCAGAAAAAGCCGCAATATTGTGCTCACCGATAATGACGTGGAGCGTCACCGAGGCACCCAACACAAGACCTTCAATCAGTTGAACCCAATAGCCACTGACTTTGGTGGCGACAATCCCGGGTTCAAGCGAGATGATGATAAAAGCGCCAAAAAACGTCCCGATAATCGAGCCATAACCACCTGCGATGGAGGTTCCGCCGATAAATACAGCCGCCATGACTAATAGCAACATACCTTCACCCTGCGTCGGGTACGAAACCCCCACTTGGAGGGTAAGAATTAGGCCAGCAAAAGCGGCGATGATGCCCATCATGGTGAATAGGCGGATTTTAGTAGCAACCACGTTCACCCCCATGACCCGTGCCACATTGGCATTGTCACCAATAAACATGATGGACTCGCCGAATTTGTGCCGATTGAGAATGAACCATAGAAAAATGGTGAGGCCTAAGGCCCACAACGCTTGGGTTGGCACGCCAATGGGGGCACGACCTTGTTGGGGGATAATCCCATAGATACGGCGGACAAAAACCTCCCACACTTGGTCTTCTTGAATTCCTTTAAGCCGCCAAGTCCGCCCCCCTGCCATTTCAATCGTGGCCCCATACCAAAAGAATTGGGCTGCCAGCGTCGCCATAATCGAAGGCACGCCGACTTTGGCAATGAGGACACCATTGATAAATCCTGCAAAAGCACCTGCGCCCAGCGCCAACCCAAAACTGGCCCATGTCGCCCATGCTCTGCCGAGGTCTTGATCGAGGTTTTGATAGCCCCATGCAAAAACAAAGCCGGATAGGGCTACAATGGCCGGAAAGCTAAGGTCAATCTCGCCAGCGGTAATTACAAATGTCAGCCCAAGCCCGAGAATCAAGGGTGGGGTTACGGTTTGAAGAATGGACATATAAATGCGATATTTCAAAAACACGTCGGGGGCCGTTATCATAAAAGTAGCAATCATAATCAGCAGCACCGCGACGACGGGTAGGGCCTCGATTTTGCCTAAAAACTTAAAGAACGAACGTATCTTTTTCATGAGTGTTCCTTGTCTTTGAGACCCTGTGCATAGCCAAGTAAAAATTCATCCAATGCCTTCAAGCTGATGTCTTGCTTGGTAATGCTGGCAACAATCTCGCCACGATCCATAATCACAAAGCGATCTGAAATTTCGTAGACGTCTTGCATATCGTGGGAGATATAGACACAGGCTTTGCCCGCCTCTTTGATCTTGTGGACAAAGTTGAGGACTTTCCGCACTTCCTTCAATGACAAAGCGACAGTGGGTTCATCTAGTACAATCAGTTCGGCTTCAAAGTGCATAGCTCGGCCAATTGCAACCCCTTGGCGTTCACCCCCTGATAGCTTATTCACTTTGGAATCAACCGTGATGCCCCGACCCCGAAAACCGATGGTGTTCAGCATGATTTCACGGGCAATTTCCTTTTCTTTTTTTACATTGATGAAACCGAGAGGATAGGTCACTTGACGCCCTATAAAGAAATTGCGCCAAAGGGGTTGCTTTTCACCGAGGGATTTATCTTGATAGACGGTCTCTATGCCATATTCGTGGGCACGTTTCACACTGTAATTCTTATAATTGACCTTACGTCCGGCAATATAAAACTCCCCTTGGGTTGGCGGAAAAACGCCTGTTAGGATTTTGACGAGGGTGGATTTGCCTGCCCCATTGTCGCCAATGAGACCAATAATCTCATTGCTCCCCACCTCAAGGTTGATATTCCTTAAGGCATGGACAAGGCCAAAGTATTTTTCAATATTGATCATCTGCAAAGCAGCAGTATTTTCACTCATGGTCTCTACTCCTTAAAGAAATTAAGGGAGGAGGCGCATGAATGAAGAGGGCCTTCAATGTCGGCAAAAACAGCTTGACAAAGCTGATTAGGCAAATTCATATGGGGTGTTTCCTCCTAAACAAAACCAATCGCATCTAATTTGAACTCTAAAAAAATTCTCTTTTTGCCATTCCATTACAGTCCGTCATGGTAACTGGTTTCGAGTATCCAAGGGGTGCAAGACCCATGCAGAGGGGGTGCAAAATCAGTGCGGTGAGTGCAAAAGGAGTGCAAAAAACAATGATTTACCCCCATGATGTGTTATTCTCATTCAAAAACATTCAATAGCTTAAAAATGAGGACATTTTTGATGGACGGGGGTTCCAAAGAAAATATCAGTAGGCAAAGGTAGCAGCAGAGTTGACTAGTTCGGATGTAATTCTTGCCCTGCGCGGAATTAGCAAACAATTTCCCGGTGTATTGGCCCTTCAAGACGTACATATGGAAGTACGGGCGGGCGAAGTCCATGCGCTGTTGGGCGAAAACGGAGCGGGTAAATCAACTCTTGCCAAAATTATTGCGGGTATATATCCACCGAGTTTAGGGGAAATGCATCTAAATGGGGTAGCGCAGAGTTTTCACTCGCCCTATGATGCACAGAAAGCTGGGGTTGGAATGCTTTATCAGGAATTAAACCTGCTCCCAGAGCTTAGTATTGCCGAAAATATTTTTCTGGGAAGCGAGCCAAAACAATCGCGATTACCTTTTATTGATTGGAAACGGGTTCACAAACAAACTAGTGTTTTGCTTGAAAAAGTAGGGCTAGAGGTTTCATTTAAGGCCAAAGTGGGCAGCCTCTCCATTGCCCAGCAACAAATGGTGCAACTTGCCAAAGCTCTGCACCAAAATGTCCAATTGCTCATTATGGATGAGCCAACCGCCCGTCTAACCCATCACGAAACCGAGAACTTTTTTCGATCTGTCCAAGCCCTCAAACATCAAGGGGTCGCCATTCTTTTTATCAGCCATCGCTTAGATGAAGTTAAAGCCCAATGTGATCGGGCCACTATTTTGCGCGATGGACAGGTTGTTGCCACCCTTAACGTTAACGATACCTCGCTAGAGACCATTTCCACCCTGATTTTAGGACGACAGCTATCCGAAAAATTCCCCCCACGCCAAACCCGACTCGGCGCTGAAATTTTGCGCGTTCAAGGTTTGACCCGCTATGGGATATTTGAGGACATTAGCCTGACTTTACATGAGGGTGAGATTTTGGGGATTACAGGGTTGGTTGGTTCAGGGCGTACCGCCGTTCTCCGTGCCATTTTTGGCCTTGACCCAGTGGATGAAGGCGATTTTTACATCAACCGCCAGCGTACCCAAATCCATTCTTTGCAGGATGCCATCCAACATGGCATGGGTTTGTTGACCGAAGATCGCCAACAGCAGGGGCTCGTTTTGGAAATGAATATCAGTGAAAACATCAGTCTTGCCAGTCTTGAAAAAGACCCCGCTGGGCCGTTTATTGACCATCAACAAGAAGCCGCCATTAGCGCCTACTACATCCGCAAACTGGGCATTGAAGCCCCCAGCCACGATTTTGAGACACGCCACCTTTCCAGCGGCAACCAGCAAAAAGTCATTCTTTCTAAATGGTTGGCGACTGATCCCCATATTCTTTTGTGCGACGAGCCGACTCAAGGGGTTGATATTGGCGGCAAAACCGAAATATATCGGCTGATGAACCAATTTGTCGGACGTGGCATGGGCATTATTATGGTCAGCGGTGAAATCAATGAAATATTAGAGATGTGTGACCGTGTTGTGGTATTACACAAAGGTCATATCGCCGCAAATTTATTATGCAGTGAAACAGATGAAGCCACCGTTCTTGCTTATGCCTTACATGGAGGTACACAATGACAACCTCCTCATTGGAATACTTATCTCAACCGGCTCGACTCATACGATTCTTTCGACAGCAAACTCTACTTGTGGTGTTTTTGGCGTTGGTGATCTTTTTTTCGCTGTTGACAGAACACTTTGCGGCCCCCAACAATATTTTGCTGATTTTGCTAGGGACTGCCCCACTTGCCATTATCGTGGCAGGCCAAACGCTCGTCATTATTACTGGGGGTATTGATCTCTCGGTTGGTTCTGTTGCAGCTTTGACCAGTATATTAGCCGCTAAAATGATGTCGGAGGCAGGGCGAGTTAGCTTTCCTCCGTTGCTGGCAATCGGCGTGGCCCTTGTTGCTGCTACGTTTATTGGCAGTATTCACGGTTGGCTCATCGCTAAAAAAGAACTTTCGCCCTTTATTGTCACGTTTGCTTCCATGAGTTTTATCAAGGGACTCGCGCTGGTCATCAGCAACGGTTCCCCTATCTCAATTCCACATGGGCAATTTTCTTGGATGTGGCACATTGGTAGCGATGCCCGCCCCGCCCCTATCTTTCTCATGATCGGGATTTTTGTCAGCTTTGCGTATATTTTACGCAACACCAAATTAGGCCGTTATGCTTACGCGATTGGCGGGAATGAAACCGTTGCGCTCATGTCAGGCGTCCAAGTTAATTTCTACAAAATACAGGTCTATTCACTGAATGCTTTGATGGCGGGTCTTGCTGGAATTTTGTTGATGACGCGCATTGAAAGTGGGGTTTATACCATTGGTGAAAATTATGCTTTGACTTCAATCGCCGCAGTGGTGATTGGGGGGACACGGCTGCGGGGTGGCAAAGGCAGCATTTGGGGATCACTTGTGGGGGCGTTATTGCTAACAAGTGTTGAAGTCGGCCTTAGCTTGCTGAATGTGTCCTCTTTGTGGAATGCGACAGTTATTGGTGGTCTTATCTTGGTGGCTGCGCTGTTAGATGTGGAGCGCCGCAAATTGCGCGACTTGCTGCCGGCCTCCCGCATCGAGCGTCCGATCAAAAGCGAAACCGATTTATTCCAAGTATTCAATCGTATGAAACAACTGATTACCCAGCAAATGCCTTGCGAGCATGTCCGCCTTTATATGACCGACTGGGATACAGGCGATTTGATTCAGCAAAATCTGGATAGCAATCAGCACACAATTATTGATCAACCGACCCATCTTGCCAAGCAGGTCGGCGATACACGTACTCCTCTTTGGGTAGATGATTTGCTGCATGAACCTAATATGTTGGTCGAACCTATGCGCATCGGCTTACAATCAGCTATCGCCGTGCCCATTATTCATGCAAATCGCTTAGTCGGGGTTTTGGAACTTCAAGGGTCGTATCCCAAAATGTTTAGCCCGATGACTGCCCGCCTCCTCACCGAAGTAACCGAACCTGTCACCCCGGCCCTTCAAGAGGCTTGGCTATTGGAAACAGGTTGGTTTCAGCGCCATATTCGTGATGCGTTGCGGCATTTGTGGGATGAGATTTATCTGAGCAAATGCGATCTAGCGAATTGGGCCTACGCAGTGGAAAGCAATGGGTTACCCAATAAAATGCGTGGTCAAGACTTACAACAGATTTTGCTTCAGGCTGTTGAAGCGATGGGCCAAAAAGATCATTCCCGTGACCAGCGCCGTTACCAGATTTTGTATCAAACCTATATTCAGGGCCTGACAGTGGATGAAATTACCGACAAATTGAGCATTAGCCGTCGCCAATATTTTTATGATTTAAAAGAAGCTCTAGAAGCTGTGACTCATTTGGTGATTAATCACGACAGCCTACTTAAATCGCATCTGGCTCTATAAGAGTAGCCTCCAATGTTACTTAAAAACACCTATTTACTGAGAAAACTCCTCATTATTATTCTTGCCATTGTCCTCATTGTGGTCGTGATTTTTCGGGGAACTCATCGCCAGCATGTCGAACATACTGTGGCGGTTATCCCCCCAGCCCTTGTTAGCCCCTTTCATGTAACGCTGATTGAAGGCGCGACTGCCCAAGCCAATCAATATCGGTGGAATATCATCTCGCAATCCCCCGAACGTGAGACGGATATAGAAGGTCAGGTCGCTATTGTCGAACAGCTTGTTCAGCGCGATATTGACGCTATTTCAATCAATCCCATTAACGCCAATGCGATGATTGCAGGAGTCACAGTTGCGAATGAAATGGGCGTGCCTGTCTTTATGCACAATTTGATTACCCCCATTGCTGAAGGCCATGTGGTCGAATATATTGGGTATGACCAATGGAGCGGGGCAGCAAATTTGGCAGCCTATGTATGCCAAGTTTTGGCTAATCAACAAGCCGTAGAAATGCCTGCGGCTAAGGGCAGTGTGTTTATTTTGACGGGCATTCCCGGCTTTCATACCAATCGGCGTACCGGGGGTTTTAAATATGGATTGAAACAGAATTGCCCAAATGTGCAAGTCGTCGGTGAGCAAACGGCTGAATGGGAGCGGGAAAAAGCGCTGCAAGTTGCCACGACTGCCCTACAGCAACACCCCGACATTGACGTTTTTTTTGGCAATAGCGATGAAATGGCGATTGGGGCTGCGCTTGCTGCTCAGCAAATGGGACTAACCATTAATCAGGATATTTTTTCAGTTGGTATTGATGGTAATGACGTTACTTTAAACCTGATTCGGGAAGGCACTTTAACTGCAACACTAGGGGTTTACCCTAACCGGATGGGGCATGTAGTGATTGAACAAATTAATAAGTTGTTTAATGGCGCTAAAATCCCCTATGTTTTGCTCACCCCATCTACAGTTGTGACGAGTGCCAATTTGGAGGCCTATATCAGCGGCGATACTTGGACTGATCCTGTTGAAGGGGTGCCAGAATTTGACAACAACCAGCCAACTGTACTGAATTGACCGGTTTGAGCGACTTTCAAAAATTGGGAAACGTCAGTCGACGTTTGTCGGGTTGGGAAAGACTAGCATCAACCGGGAGACACACTTCGACTGTAGTACCCTGATTTGGGACACTTTCAATACGCAATATGCCTTGATGTAAATCAATGATATTTTTAGCAATGGTCATGCCAAGCCCTAACCCGGGACGTTCATCAAAGTTGCTCCCCCGGAAGAAGGGTTCAGTTACACGGCCTAGCTCTTCTGGTAAAATCCCGATGCCTTCATCTTTAATACGCAAACGCACGACATGATCTTCAAGTGTTAAAGTCAATACTACAGGCGTATCAGGGGGTGAGTAGGTGATGGCATTCGCCAATAAATTGATCAGTAAACTTCTGAGGTGTTGGGCATCCCCCACTATTTCTAGGTGAGACGAGGTGGTCTCAAAACGGAAGAGATGCTGACCCCTCAACTTGATGTTTTCAATACTCTCTTGTACAAGCGCAACTAAATCTAATTGTTCTGGCCTAAATGGCTGTTCTTGAAACTCATCTCGCACAATTCGAGAAATGCTGCTCAACATGTCGGTCAGGTTGGTGACTTGCGCCTCAATCCGTTGCGTTAAATTTTCGCGCTGTTCCGTTGTTAAGCGATCCCGGTATCTGCTGATAAGGCCTGTTGAAGTTTGAATGACCGTTAGTGGGGTGCGAAATTCATGTGAAATCCGCTGCATCATACGGGTTTTTAAGTCGCTCAATTCACGTTCTTTATCCAAAGCCGTCTGCAAACGTTCTTTTTCCAAGCGAGCCTGTTCGGCTTGTTTGAGCGCCGTAATGTCATCAAACATCACCAACAAGTGGGGTACCCCACTAATCTCAATGATTTCTGCTGCAACTTTGACGATTGTTTCTTTCTCGTATCTTGTCCAAGAAGCCTCAAGGTTTTTAACTCGACCGGTTTCGTTTAGCTGACGATTAAATTCGACCTGAGTAGCTGGGGCAAGCACAAATCCGACCTCTTCGGCGGTTCGCCCGATAATCTCCTCGCGCGAAAGTTGACCAATTTGCAAAGTTATGGGGTTGGCATCAATAATGCGCTGGGAGGGCAATTCCGTAATAACCACCCCAAAGGGGCTACCCCAAAAGGCTTTATAAAATCGCTCTTCCGAGGCTTTCAAGGCTGCCTCAGCGTGTTTACGTTCGGTAATATCCATGCCAATACCAACGAGACCCGTAATTTGTCCATCTCGGTTGCGCAAGGGAAACTTATTGGTGAGAACCCAACGATTGTTCCCCTCAGCATCCCGACCAATTTCTTCGTGATCAATAAGAGGTTGGCCCGACTGAATAACGCCCATATCATCGGCATAGTATTGAGCAGCTAAATCCGTTGGATAAAAGTCTAGGTCGGATTTTCCCACCACCTCTTCGGCTGAATGCAAGCCTAGCACTTGGGTGTTGGCGACATTGCTGATGAGAAAACGAGCTTGAGCATCTTTGTAGTAGATAAAATCGGGCAGGTTGTCAATCAAAACCCGCAACAATTGTCGCTCGGTTGCTAAAGCTTCCTCAGCCTGCTTGCGTTCCGTGATGTCGAGAAACATACTCAACAAATAGGATTGACTGTCAATCTCGATAATTTCAGCTGAGGCCAGCAAGGTACGAATTTGGCCGTCATTGGTACGGAAACGCTGTTCAATCCCATGAACTGAACCTTGGGTTTCGGCTTGACTATAAAACGCCTCACGGGAGACAGGATCAACCACCAAACCCAGTTCTAAGGTCGAAAAACCCACGAGCTTATCACACGGCAGTCCAATTAGTTTACAAAAAGCTGGATTGGCCTCAATGAGTTCTGTAGTAACTAAATGCGAAAGGGCCATGGGGATAGGATTCCTGTGAAAAACCGTCGCAAATTTTTGCTCAGAAGCAACCTGTGCTGCCGCTGCCGCTCTACGCTCGGTAATATCGTAATACATTCCCAAGAAGCAAGGTTGATGATTTATTTCCAATTTTTCGGCTGTTAAAAGTACGGTTCTTACCCCGCCATCGGGTCGCCGAAAAAGGTATTCAATCTCACGTAGACTGCCGGTCTGACTTAGCTGTTCATATAGCTGATTACGCAGCGGAATGTCAACAACAGCTCCTAATTCTACCGATGTACGACCAAGAATTTCGGTACGATCCGTACCTAGTAAGTCCGCAAAAGCTCGATTAGCTTCAATGATGCGCCCTTCATCAAATGTTCCAATGAATTGGGCTAGTGGGCTGGCGTGAAAGGCGAAAAAGAACTTTTCCTCCGAAGCATCCCGTTCTGCTTCAATCAGGCGTTGTTGTGTGATGTCGCGGGTAATGCTAAGAAAGCCTTCAATTTCGCCAGTCAAGGCGTTTTTTGTGGCGCGGCAGGTAGATTCAACCCAAATATAGGAGCCATTATGGTGCAAAAGCCGATGTTGGATTTTGAGGGTTTCATCCGTGACGGATAATTGTTCAGTGATTTGATAGAGGGTGGATACTTCATCAGGGTGACAAAAAATTTCCCATTTTTGCCCATTTAGAGTCTCAGCATTGTAACCCAGCAACTCGTAGCATTTCCGTGTGATATGGACAATGACCCCATTGATATCCGCCCAAATGAGGGCCTCAGGTAAAAACATATCAAAAATATGATAACGTTGTTCGATTGCTGGAAGCGACGGTTGCTCTTCAAAGGCATGAAGGAGCCGCTGATAGCTCACTTCATCTTTGCTACACTCCTTTAGGAGGTCATTAACCTGTGATGAAGTAGTCATTGAAAACTCCTAAAACTCACACCAAGGCCTAAATTCATTCTAATGGGGATTCAACAAAGGAAAAGGGTAGGTGAGGCTTCAGATGACATTCTGAGCAAAATTGGTGACAATTAGACTTATCGAAGCAGGTAGGGTTCGCATATGGATCTAAATAATATAGGAGTGTTTCGCTTTTCCTGCATCAGGCGTTAAATACCCTAATCTTTGCTCATTCTAGCTTCCGTCGGAGAGAAACTAGGGCCATTTTTCCCTTGCATTAATTTAAGTCCGATAAAAAAACCTAGCATGATTGTGTTTAAAAAAGAATAAACGTATCATAATAAAAATACAATAAAGTGTACTATAGTAAAAGTGCGACCAAGCCAACTCTAATCTAATGCTTGGATTAGGGTGCTCCAATTTCCATAGCAGATTCATCACTAAAGGCTCATCTCGTCCATAACGTACCTTGAGTTGAGCAAGAGCAAATATTGGAGGAGAAGCACATGGTCACTTATGCCCCTGTGCTTAGGATTTTCAGGCGCTATTCAAAAACGGCTTCCAGTACAGTAATTCTTATCGGAAGCGGAGTTATTGTAGGTTGGTTATTGGATGTTGCCCCGTTAAAAAGCCTTCTTCCGGGTCTAGCGGCCATGAAATTCAATACTGCCCTTTGTTTTGTACTGAGTGGATTAGCCCTTGGACTATTTCAAGGAAATGAGAGTCAATCGTCACGTCATATTGGGGGCCGAACTTGCGCTGGCGTAGTCGCAGGTATTGCCCTGCTTACGCTAATCGAGTATGGGTGGAATAAGAATCTTGGCCTAGACCAATTATTTGCTCGAGATAACCCCTCTGTGACCCCCCATCCCGGACGGATGTCGTTGATAACAGCTTTTAATTTTGCATTAATTAGCATGGCTCTTTTAGGTTTTACACAGACCTCGCAACGAAGTTACTTGATAGCCCAAGCCTTGACTCTTATTGTATTAATCATTGTGATTTTAAGGCTGGTTGGCTATATCTATAATCCCCAATCTCTATATAAAGCTGGGGCATTTTCGACAATTGCGGCTCATACTGCGATACTATTTTTATTGCTCGGTACGGCCATGTTGGTTCATAGGGCTGAGTATGGCTTACTGGTTTTGCTCCCCAGCGATTCAATGGGTGGCGTATTAGTACGGCGTCTGCTGCCCGCAGCTTTTTTAGCTCCCCTCCTTGTGGGCTGGATTGAAATGATGGGGGAGAATTTAGGCTATTACAATGCGGAGTTTGCCCGGACATTGTCCACTCTTTCCACAACGGTCTTCTTTGTTTTAGTGATTTGGTGGACTGGGTATCAGATTAATCGTGTTCATTCAACTCTTCAGGCAAGCGAGGCCCATCACCACCGCTTACTTGAATCTGCCCCAATTGCCATCGTAAACATAGACTCAAGTGGTTTGATTCAATTTGTCAATGCGAAGACAAGCGAGATGTTTGGCTATTCCCCGCAAGAACTAATTGGGCAACCCGTCGAACTTTTACTGCCGGAACGCTTTCGCCAACGCCATGCACACCACCGGGGAGCATTTTTTGCTGACCCACGTACCCGCCCAATGGGTTTAACGCTCGATTTGGCTGGGCGTCGTCAAGATGGGGCTGAATTCCCCATTGAGGTAGGGCTAAGTTATAGCCAAACCGCCGGGGGACTGCTGGGTATGAGTTTTATCAATGACGTGACTGAACGCAACCAGCGAGATTTTGAACTACGTGAGAGCGAAAGTCGTTATCGCCGCCTGTTGGAAACCGCTCCGATTGGCATTGTGAATATTGATGAACAAGGGGTTATTCAGCTTGTCAATGCTAAGACGAGTGAGATGTTTGGTTACTCGGCTGGAGAATTAATTGGTCAGTCTGTAGAGCTTTTGTTACCAACCGCCCTTCATACCAAACATGTTCATCATCGAGCCTCGTTTTTTGCCGATCCCCGCACTCGCTTGATGGGTATGGGGCTTCAATTAGCAGGCCGTCGCCAAGATGGGTCAGAATTTCCTATTGAAGTTGGATTGAGTTATACCCACGTTGGCAATCAATTCCGCGCTATGAGTTTTATCAACGACATCACCCAGCGCAAACAAGCCGAGGCCGAAATTCATAAACTTAACGCCGAATTGGAACAACGGGTGATTGAGCGTACCGCACGTTTGGAAGCCCTTAACCGTGAATTAGAAGCTTTTGGTTACTCGGTTTCACATGACCTGCGTGCGCCTCTACGTGGGATTGATGGTTTTAGCCTTGCTTTGTTAGAGGATTATGGCGATCAATTGGATGCCGAAGCACAAGGCTATCTGCGCCGTATTCGGGCTAATGCACAGCGAATGGCTCAACTTATTGACGACTTGTTGAAGCTATCCCAACTAACTCGACAGCCGATGCGACAGGAACAGGTTGACCTCAGTGCCCTTGCTCATGAAGTCGCCATGACCCTGAAAAGTACAGATCCACAACGCGAGGCGGAGTTTTTAATCGAGTCGAATCTTACTACTTTTGGAGATGCACACCTCTTGCGGATCGGCTTGGAAAATCTGATTGGTAACGCTTGGAAATTTAGCGAAAAGCAGCCCCAGTCACGCATCGAATTTGGCTGCCTTGAGCAATCTAACGGCGATAAACGCACCTATTTTGTCCGCGATAATGGCGCGGGTTTTGATATGGCCTATGCTGATAAACTTTTCGGAGCTTTCCAGCGCCTACATAGCATGAATGAATATCAAGGTACTGGAATTGGACTTGCGACTGTCCAGCGTATTATTCAGCGACATGGTGGTCAGATATGGGCTGAAGGGGCTGTCCAGCAAGGCGCGACCTTCTACTTTACACTTTAAGTTAATGGAGATTGCTGCATGGGAAATACGGTCATTTTGTTAGTGGAAGATAATCCCGATGATGAGGCGCTGATGCTTCGCGCTTTTAAGAAAAGTAACATCCAAAATGAAATTGTGGTAGCCCGTGATGGTGTTGAAGCCTTGGATTATCTGTTTGGGACGGGCAGCTATGCAAACCGTGATCTAGACTACATGCCGCAGCTTATTTTGTTAGATCTGAAATTGCCTAAGATTGATGGCCTCGAAGTGCTAGAACAACTTCGTGGGGATCAGCGCACACGGCATTTACCTGTTGTGGTGTTGACTTCCTCACGGGAGCAAGAAGATTTGATGGCTGCGTATCAGAATGGGGCCAATAGTTATGTGCGTAAACCCGTTGATTTTGTTGAATTTATGCAAGCCGTCACTCAATTAGGTTTATATTGGCTGGTGCTTAATGAACCCCCACCTGCCAGAAAAGGCTAGCGTGGATGAATACTCCCCTGCGAGTTTTAGTGATTGAAGATTCCGAAGATGACACCACACTCTTGATCCGTACCTTGCGACGTAACGGTTATGAGCCTCGGTTCAAGCGAGTCGAGACCAGCACAGCCATGCAAGCCGCATTAGTTGAGGAAAGCTGGGATATCATTCTATCAGATTTTTCGATGCCACAGTTTAGTGCGCTGGAAGCCCTTGACCTGCTCAAGTCGAGCGGCCTAGATTTACCTTTTATTATCATATCAGGGACAATCGGCGAGGATGTGGCAGTCCAAGCCCTGCTTGGCGGCGCCCATGACTTTCTTTTGAAAGGTCAATTGTCGCGCCTAATTCCCGCCATTGAGCGTGAATTACGCGAGGTTAAAGTGAGGCGGGCACGCCATGAAGCCGAAGTAGCCCTACGACGTTCTCATGAGCGACTTAGGCTTCTGCATGCCATTGATCTTGCGATTCTTAATGCCGCTTCCCCCACCGAAATAGCAGACGGCGCTCTCTATTTCATGAATGAGCTTATCCCTTGTCAACTTATGGTGCTGATGTTATTTGACAAGACTGCCCATACAGCCCTGCTATTGTCTTTTAATGGGGAACCCGCTTTCACTCAGCCTCTAACCCAAACCGAGCAACTTCTTCCTTTAGTAAATTTTGAGGGATTTGAGGATTTACAGGCTGGGCAGCATCGGTTAATCCGAGGGGGTACTGGCTTGTTCTCTCGTTTCCAAACCATAGACCCTTTGATGATGCAACTACAAGTAGAAGTTCAGCTTCCCTTGATTGCTCAAAAAGAGTTAATTGGTATTCTCATGATGGGTGCTGTTACCACTGATTTTTTTACTACTGAACACCTCGAAATTGCCCGCGAAATCGCTGTGCAACTTGCGATTGGACTTCATCAGGCTCGCCTTGATGAACAACTTCGCCGCTACGCTACGGAACTCGAACAGCGGGTCTTACAGCGCACCACCGAACTCAACGCTGCTAAAGACCGAGTAGAAGCCATCCTCAATAACAGCAGCGATGGAATTGCCTTAGCCTACCTTAATGGAGTGATTCGGCAAGTCAATCCTGCTTTCAAAACCTTATTTGGGTATCCCCTTGCCGAAACATTTAGCCAGTCTTTACAAGATTTACTGGAACCAGCCTCGGCCAAAAACCTCACTGATATTTTTGGTGAATTAGTTATCCAGCGCCTGTCTCGGCATATTGAAGTCATGGCCCAACGTCGCAATGGGACAACCTTCACCGCTGAATTTGCGCTGGCCCTTATCGCTGAAAACGCGCATGACCCTGTAAGTTTAGTATGTGCGGTACGAGACATTAGCTCACATAAAGCCCTTGAGGTAAGCCTTCGCAAAGCCTATGAAAAGGAAAAAGAGCTTAACGAATTGAAATCACGTTTTGTTTCGATGATTTCGCACGAATTTCGTAACCCATTAGCCGCGATTCAAATGTCGGCAGATGTACTTGCCACCTATATGCAGCGATTAAGTGACAGTGATAAAAGAGACTGGTTGGGAAAAATTACCGATCAAGTGACCCAATTGAATGAAATGGTGGATGAGGTATTGGCTATTGGCCGACTTGAGTCAGAAAAATTTGAATTCACCGGGGTTATACTGGATTTAAACCAATTCTGCGTCAGTTTCGTCCAAGAGATGCGGTTGATTCGAAATAGCCATATCATTATATACACCTGCCAGATGCCAGATAAGTGTCGTGAGGTGGTCGTTGATGCTAAGTTGCTTAAGCAAATTTTGACCAATTTGTTGACCAACGCTATGAAATATTCGCCTGCGGGCAGTTCTATTCAGCTAACTTTGGACTGTATAGGCGACCAAGCTGTTTTGCAAATCCAAGATCAAGGGATTGGTATTCCAGAAAAAGCTCTGGATCATCTTTTTGAACCTTTCTACCGCGCTAACAACGTAGGCAATATCACGGGTACAGGTTTAGGGCTTGCTATTGTAAAACGGGCGGTTGACCTTCATGGTGGAACCATTAGCTGTACCAGTGTCGTTAACCTTGGAACCACTTTTACCGTGACCATTCCCTTAAAAAGGAGATCGCTATGACTAAAATTTTGGTGATTGAAGATGGGCAGGCCCTACGGGAAGCCATAATGACCAGTTTACAACTAGAAGGGTTTGAAGCGATTGAAGCCCCAAATGGTCGAATAGGGGTTGAGTTGGCCCATACCTACCGCCCGGATATTATTTTGTGCGATGTCATGATGCCCGAATTAGATGGGTATGGAGTATTGGTAAACCTCCGTTCCGAACCTAGTACGGCGACCGTTCCATTTATATTTTTGACGGCTAAAAGTGAGCGCCAAGATATGCGGCACGGGATGGAGCTAGGGGCCGACGATTACCTGACCAAGCCCTTTCATCAAGATGAATTGTTGAATGCAATTCAGAGTGTTCTTCGTAAACAGAGTGATCGCCGTCAAGCCTATGAGCGGCAAATGGAAAATGCCCGTCTCTATCTAACCCAAACCCTGCCCCATGAACTCCGCACCCCACTTACTTCTATTTTGGGTTTTAGTGAGTTCCTATGTATGGACTATGCCCATATCGAACCTGATCAAATTCGTACCTTTGCTGAAGGAATTCATAAAGCGGGTCAGCGCCTATTTCGCCTAGTAGAAAACTATCTGCTATATGCCCAACTTGAAATCATGCGTTTCGATCCCGAACACCTAGACAATCTGGCGGCCCAACACACGTCGCATCCAGCCAAGGTATTTCAATTTTTAGCAACGCACAAGGCTGAGAACGCCAAACGACAAGGCGATATTAGGCTTGAAATTGAGGAGTGTGCCATCAGAATTCCCGAAGATATTTTGAGCAAAATTGGTGAAGAGCTTTTAGACAATGCCTTAAAATTTTCCAAACAAGGCTCGCCTGTTTTTATAAAAGCGAGTGTTGATAATACTTATTTTCATCTATGGGTTGAGGACGCTGGCTTTGGAATGACTCCCGAACAAATTGAGCATGTTGGGGCCTATATCCAGTTTGAACGTAAACTCCATGAGCAGCAAGGAACAGGCATGGGCTTAAGTATTGTCAAAGGGCTGGTTGAACTCTATCAAGGCAAATTGACCATTCAGAGCATCCCCAATCAGGGCACTCAAGTCTATGTTGGCTTACCTTTGCGATGATTTTTAGAGATGGTTAACAAATACCTGATTTTTATGACATCAGCAGATTGTTTTATGAGTTTACCAAGTCCTAAATTTTTTAGTGGAAATCCAAAACTACCCGCAGCATTTATCATTGGAACAATTGAGTGACAGTCATAGCTGCTTTAGCCTTGTCCCTCTTAAACCGCTGCTGAGAGTCGCAAACCCTGAAACAAAAACCTACTCTTCCCAATGCGCGGTAAAGTAGGTTTATTCTGATATAAATAAAAACCGCTTTATTGCCATACACAGGTATATAGTTACTTTCCAAATTACTCCGAAGACGATTCAAAAATACTCGATCAGGGCAGTTGGTTGCCAGCAGCCAGATAGATTTTGTACCATTCCTGTCGGGTGAGTGTAAGGTCGGAAGCCTTGCAGATATCCTTCAAACGCTCTGGGTTAGTAGTCCCAACAATAGGCTGCATTCGAGCAGGGTGACGCAAAATCCATGCGATCGCAATAGCTGTATTGGCGACCCCCTTGCTTGCGGCCATCTCGTTGATGATTAGGTTGAGTTCTGGGAATTTCTCATTGTCCAAGAAAACCCCCTCAAAGAAGCCGTATTGGAATGGCGACCAAGGTTGAATGGTAATTTCCTTCAAACGGCAATAATCCAAAATACTGCCGTCCCGGTTGATGGAGGGATCATTTTCCATGTTCACGTTAATTCCTGCATCAATCATGCCCGTGTTGGTGATGCTCAATTGGAGCTGATTGAAGACGATTCTCTGCTTCACGAATTTGGTTAATAGCTCAATCTGCATCGGATTTTGATTGCTGACCCCGAAATATTTGACCTTGCCACTGTCATGCAGAATCGTGAAGGCTTCAGCGACTTCTTCCGGCTCTACTAAAGCATCCGGTCGGTGGAGTAAGAGTACATCTAGGTAATCTGTTCGCAGGCGTTTCAGGCTGCCATTGACGGCCTCTAAGATATGTTCTTTGGAAAAATCGAAAGACCCTTGGCGAATGCCACATTTGCTTTGGAGCATCATCTTTTCACGCAGACTGGGGGTCATGTCTATTGATTCAGCAAACTTTGCTTCTGATTGCCCACCGCCATAAACGTCGGCGTGATCAAAGAAGGTTACACCTTCATCCAGTGCAGTATGGATCAAGCGTGAGATGGCTGGGTTCGTCATCTCGGAGATTCGCATACAGCCTAGCGATATTTCAGACACATCGAGTTCAGTATTGGCGATATGAATGTTTTTCATTTCAAAATCCCTCCTATTGGAATGTTTTCACGAAGAATTATACCCAGAGGGAGCTGCGCCCGATCTACCTCCAATGAAATAGGGTAAAGGAGGTAGATCAGACGAACTGGATCGTTGCCTTCAGCCTAGACTAACAACAAGTCAATTTCGAGATTTTGAACCTGTTCTACAAGGTCAGCACTCAAATTTTTATCAGTGACCAGTGTGTGTACGGCTCGGAGGGGGGTCATTTGGACAAGTGCAGATAAATGAAATTTACTGCTGTCGGTCACCAAGATAACATGGTTGCCACGCTTTAGGCAGGCGCGGAAAAACTCGGCTTCTTCAGGGGTTTCGCAACAGATACCGCGGGTCACTGAGACAGCTTTTGCCCCTAGAATCACTTTATCCACATAAAGCTGATCGAGGGTTTGCCGAGCTAGGGTGCCGCGCACAGCTTGCTCATTAGGGTCAATGGAGCCACCTAGCAAAATTACTTGGTGTTTATTGTGATGCAGGATTTCGTTTGCAACCAAGAGCGAGTCAGTGATGATAGTCAAATTTTGATGATCGGTTAGGTGGTTGACAACGGCGAGGCCCGTGCTGCCCCCCACTACCAATAATGTTTCGCCATCTTGGATGAGTTCAGCGGTGGCGGCTCCAATGCGTTCTTTTTCGGCTGAATAGAGACTTTGGCGCTGGACAATCGGGCTTTCGCTGGTTTGTACCTTATTAGCTTGAATTGCTCCACCATAGGCGCGACGGATGAGATTAGACTCGGCAAGGGCTGCTAAATCACGCCGAATGGTCGCCTCGCTGACGCTAAAACGCTCGGTTAATTCAGCAACCGTGACCCGGCCTAGTTGATTGACCAGCGACACAATCTGTTCTTGGCGTTCTAATGTCATTAAATCCGAATTCGCCACGCGCACTACTCCTCAATTTTGCACCCAAACAGGTCTAGCATAATCGGCCCAATCCGTTCTGACAATTCTGGATTTTTAATCTGGCTCGTGGCCCTCGTGAATCAACATGCGACTCAACCCGCGCTCGGCACAATATGGGACGTAGCCACGTGCTGTTGAGCGAGTATAGGCATCATCAATTTGATCGGGAATCAGAGTGTAATCCACCGTCAGCACGATTTTGTGGGCTGCCACCCATTGGTCAAGCATGGCTTCACGCTCGGCTGTCCATTCCGGTGGCGAGGCTGCATGGTCACGCGGATAGCCGTAATATAAATCTTCGACCAAAATCCCGGTGACGGCCTCCAGATAATCGGGAAATTGCAGTCCAATATCCTCGCCATTAATCGTGAACACGCCAAAGTTAGGGGAACGCTCACGGGCATGGGATGCGATTGCCATGACAAAATCGGCCATTTCTTGATAGGCGGTGGCGTGGCCTTGTTCTCGAAAATAGGTCGCAGCATCTACCCGATCTAGCAATACGCCGTCAAAGCCAAGGTCAATAATCTGGTCAATATAGGCATCCGGCCCTGTTAAAATGATTTCCTGCCATGTTGGGTCCCAATAATTGACCCACACATCGCCCGCCCATGTTTCATCGGCTTCCCCTACCCAATCGGGCCAATTGCCGTTCTTCCATTCGGGTTTCCAATAATATTGAAACTTCGCGGCCTGTCCGATGCTCATATAGGCCACGACCAACTTTGGGCCACCTTCGCTATTCCGCAGGTCTTCAATGACCTCGCGGTGGTTGCCGGAAAGCGCAATATCGCTGATGACGAGATCATAGGCCGTTGCATCAAGCTGATTCGCCCGTGCCCGCTGCAATTGAATGATGTAGTCGTTGATGGCGGCCCAATCGCGGGTAGAAGTTTCTTGAGCAGTGCTTACGTGCCCCTGCCCCAACAGCCCCATGAGTAGTATCAAAAAAATCAGCCGTTTGGTCATGAAGGTTATCCTTTGAAACCGCTCAAGGTAAAGCCGCGCACAAACCAGCGCTGGAAGAAGAAATAGACCATCAAAATTGGCATGACTAGCAGCACCGAAGCCGCCATGACCAGCCCTAGATTACTAGTGTGGCGGTCATTGTACCAAGTCAAAATAATCGGCAGGGTGCGCACATCCTGATCTTTTAGCACAATGAGCGGCCACAGATAGGCGTTCCAACTCGAAATAAAGATAAACGTGCCATAGGCCGCCAGTGCGGGTTTAATCTGTGGAATGACGATGCGGAAGAATATCTGCCATTCCGTCGCCCCGTCTACCCGTGCAGCATCCAATAATTCATCGGGCACATTCCGCATAAACTGGCGCATTAGGAAAATCCCGAAGGCGTCAAACCAATTGAGCAAAATTAGGCCCCACAGTTTGTTGGTCAGGTCGAATTTCAACAAGATGAGGTAGGAAGGGATCATGGTCAGTTGGAATGGAATCATCATCGTTAGCAGGACATAGCCAAACAGTACCTTCTTATAGCGGAAATGATATTTGGCGAATATAAACCCGAATACAGCACTGCTCAACAACAAAGTCACCACATTGCTGACAGCGACGAGGATGCTGTTGAGATAAAAGCGTTCAATCGGCAGCGAGGGGTCATCAAAAATGGTTTTGTAATTTTCAGCAGTGAAATGACGCGGAAAGAAGGATTGGTGATGTGGGTCAATAATTTCGGCATGGGTCTTGAAAGACGCTAATATGGTGTAGAGAAATGGCACAACCGTGACCACACATCCCGCAATGAGCACAGCATACACGATCCAAATGGCCTTGAAGCGCGGCGGGGTCATTTTGTTAACGGAAGTGTCGGCCTTAAGGCGTGGCATTGCTTTTTCAGACATGGCTTAGTACTCCCAATCCGAGCGGAAAGCCCACAATTGGAACAGGGTAAACAGCAGCATCATGGCGACCAACACCAGCGACATCGCCGCCGCCCAGCCCATACGCCCAAAGCGGAAGGCGTTTTCATAGATGTTCAATACCATCACTTTGGTTTTACCCTCCACACGTCCGGGGCCACCCTGCGTCATCACCTGTATGATGTCGAACACCTGAAACGATGAAATCACTGTAAACACTGAAGCAAACATAATAGTCGGACGCAGCAGGGGCAGGGTAATGTGCCAGAACACTTGCAGGGGGGTCGCGCCGTCTACCCGTGCGGCCTCTTTTAGATGATCGGGGATGCCCTGTAAAGCTGCGATAAAAATGACCGTGTTGTAGCCAAAATCTTGCCAGAGATAGGCGATAATCACCGCGAATAACGCCACTGGTACACCTAAGATGGTAATGCGCGGGTCTTGCAGCCATGCGATGGGCTTGACACCTGCCATGCCAGTCACGTCATTGGCAAGGCCGTATTGGGCGTTAAAGATATAGCCCCACATAATCGCCACCCCCACCGAGGATGTGACGACGGGCAGGAAGTAAATCGAGCGAAAAACCACGCGCACCCGCTGATGGACAGATTCAATCATGGAGGCCAATGGAACAGTAATTAACAGATTCAGCGGGACAACCACCACCGTAAATTTAAGCGTCGTTTCGAGGCTGTTACGAAATTCGCGGGGATTGCGGGAATCACCTTCAATCATATCCTCAAAATACTGCGTCCCGACATATTTATTTTCACCACCCAGCCCTAAGATTGGGCCGCCTTTTTGTGCTGGGTCATATTCAAAAAAGGCTAACGCGATGGCCCAGATCATCGGCAAGGCGCTTAGGCTGACTAGATAAAACACCAACGGCACGATTGTACCGGGTACGATGCCATGTGTGCGTAGACCTTCTCCGACACGCGGCTTCAAAAATATCCACAGAGGCAAAAGCAGCACCAAGCCACCGAAAATGCTGATCCAGCGGGCATAATCTGACCACAGGGTTTCGAATATTTTGAGTAGCCCATATCCGCATACCTCGCCGGAAATGATGCCGACGATCAGCCCAATTAGCCCGCCCCACCAAGGATTGCGTGCACGCCGATCAAAGATCAGTGGCGTGACAGCACTGCCTACCACCGCCCATGTCAGCCCCCAGTATAAAATCAGCGGTTGTAAGTCATCCATGTGTAAGCTCCTGCGGATCCATTGTATTTAAACGAATTGCCCCCACTCTTTGGTTATTTGAGCAGGGGCATAGGTGGCGATGGGAGTTCTATTCCTCAAACATCAAATTGGCGTCTTCTTCCATCAAGGCTACGGCATCTTCGGGACTCATCAAGCCTTGCAGGGTGTCCAGCACATAGGGGTAGATGATGTCGTAGAACAGCAAATCGCGGTCAGGCATGTCGCCCACATAGCGCCCATATTGCAGTTCACCCAACACATTCGCCAGCCACGGCGAGGCTTCGATCAGCGTGGGACGATACATTTCATCTTCGACCAAGCCACGCAGGGCGGGAATAGTGCCTGTGGTAATGTTCCATTGTAGGGCGTTGTCGGCATTGGCGGCGGCAAAATTGATGAAATCCCATGCCACGTCTTGGTGGTCGCTGCGTTTGGAGACGGTCATACCCCACCCGGAATCTGCTGCGAAGGTCGGGTCGTCGCCAGAAGATGGCAACGCCACATAATCAAATTCGCCAAAATCGGGGAAGCTATCCAAACCATAGGCCACTGCCCAAGGCCCAATCAGGGCAATCGCCACTTGGTTGGTGAAAAAAGCATCACCCGCCCAATTGGAAGTATCGTTAAATAGCACCGGATCAACTACGCCCTCATCTACCATATGTAGCATCTGTTCCAGCGTCTCCCGTGCTTCATCGGTATCAAATTGGAAGCCGTCGCGGTCTTCGTTCCAATAATCACCACCGCGCTGCAAAATCCCGGCAAGGAAAGAAAATACAATGGCATCGGCGTTGGTAAAATGATAGCCCGCTACCGTCATTTGCCCATCGGAATTTTCCTGTGCCAATTGTTGGGCGTCGCTAATTAGGGCATCCCAATTTTCCCACGCGGGTGGGAAGCTCAACCCAGCTTCTTCAAACATGGCTTTATTGACTAGCACTGTGCCATATTCGACATTAAACTCCTGTGGCAGACCATAGGTTTGATCATCGCACTGATACCCACCGAGTGGCGCACCATAGAATTGGCTGGCGTCAAATGAGGCGGTTAGTTCATCCGGCATTGGCGCGAGAAAGTCGGAATAACCGCAGACCCATGTGCCGAATAGCTCTAAAATATCGGCTTCATCCCCGGCAGGCAAAGATGTTTGGAGACTTTGCAAATAGAGGTTGTATTCAAAGGTCTCTACCTCAATCGTGACCTCAGGGTGCAGGGCGGTATAAGCATCAATCAACGACTGGGTTGCTTCATTAAACGGACCTTCTTGATGCTGCCACAACCGCAGAGTAACGGATTGGCGGGCAGCGGCAGGTTGATGGGCCGAAAAACTTGCCACCACCAATAGCACTAAAATCGTAATGATCATTAATTTTTTTATCATGGGTCGCTCTCCAAAAATTAGTTGACCGAATGTTGATGGGCAATGCTGCGCAGGGTCGGCTCACCTCCTCATAATTGAACTACCTGTTCCAAGTTGCGGGGACGGTCGGGATCAAGAGCTTTTTTGATGGCACGGTGATAGGCCATCCATTGCAAGGGGGGTAGATAATGCACCATTTGCCTATCGGGAACGACGAAATCAGCATTGGGGTGCGGAGAAATGTTGATGGTGGTTGCACCAAGCTGGCGCATCTCATCTAGCACGGCTTTTTCTTCGGCATAACCCGTTTCACTCAGTAGGCCAACGACCAGTGTTTGTTCATCCACCATTGATTTCGGGCCGTGGCGAAACTCCATTGGGTGAAAGGCTTCGGCATGGGTCAACGACATTTCTTTCATTTTGAGCATGGCTTCACAGGCCAGACCATAACGCGGCCCACTGCCTAGATAAAAATAACGGGTGTAGCGGGTGGGGTCGGCTAAGGGTTCGGCAAAGGCGCTGGCCCACTGAACAAATTCATGCCCTGCTAACGGCTCATTTTGAGTGACTTGCCCACCCCATAGGGCCGCCAAACCTTCCGCTAGTACCAACATGCTCGAAAATGAGCGAGTTTGCGCGACACTTTCTTCCTGCCCAGCAGGTACAGCGAGATTCAGGGTGGCTTCAAGATTCAATGGACGGTCAGCGTAACATGATATAACAACCACTGGAGCATGATAGGCTTGCCGAAACGCGCGTACGGCCTGAATGGTTTCGGTGGTGGCGGCGGAGCGTGAAATTGCTACCATCAACGGTTTCGATTTAGCGGGATAAAGACTGGTGGGATGCAGCAAAAGTTCGGACGCCGGAACGCCGCGTGCTATCACACCTGTCTGCTGTTGGGCCAAGTTCGCCGCTATCTGAGACAGATAATACGTGGAGCCGCAACCTGTGAAAATCAGGACATCCGCTTTGGCATCGGCCCATAATGACCGTAATGCGTGTTGTTGAGTGTCAAGGGTATCGAGCGCATTTTGCCATGCGTCGGCTTGGGATTGAATCTCGGTGCGTGTGAAATCCGTCGGCATTACGGGGTTCCTTTAGTTCGACTGCTTTCGAGCGATTGTGCTCATTTATGATTAAAATAGCGCGAATTTGCTTGACTGTCAAGCGAGTTCAGTCTAGAATAGTCATTAAATGATATTTTTGTGCTGCTAGGGAGGCGATTTATGCCAAAAGTAGCGATTATTGGGGCAGGTAGTGCGGTCTTTGCCTATGAAATCATCACCGATGTGCTGTGTACCCCCGGTTTAGAAACGGGTGTTTTTGCGCTGGTAGATATTGATGCGGAAAGGCTGGAATTAGCCCACCGTATCGCCGAAAAAGCGATTGCTGTATCGGGCCGAAACTGGCGCGTGGAAGCCTCGACTAATCGGGTGGATGTGATGGCGGATTCAGATTATCTGGTTAACACCATCGAGGTAGCAGGGCTGGCAAATGTGCGCCACGACTTTGACATCCCAATGAAATATGGTGTCAATCAATGTATTGGCGACACGATTGGCCCCGGGGGTATTTTTAAAGCCCTGCGAACTCTGCCTGCGTGGTTGGATATTCTGCGCGACACGGAACGACTCGCCCCCAACGCGCTGGTGATGAATTACACCAACCCCATGTCGTTGACCTGTCTAACTGGGATTCGGGCGTCATCCCTGCCGATTGTTGGGCTGTGCCACTCTATTCAACACACCGCCGAACAATTGGCGGACTATATAAATGTTCCGCTGGATGAGATTTATTTTCGGGCGGCGGGGATCAATCATTTGTCGTGGTTTGTGGAACTGACCCGCGGCGGCGAAGACCTCTACCCCCTACTCCGCCAACGGGCCAAAGACCCGGCGATTTATGAACAAGACCCCATCCGGTTCGAGATGATGCTGCATATGGGCGCGTTTGTGACCGAAGGCAGTGGACACTTTTCCGAATACATTCCTTATTTCCGCAAGCGGCCTGATCTGGTCGAAAAATATGCACGGGCGGGCTATCTGGGTGAGACCGGCTTTTATGCCAACAATTGGCCGACATGGAGACGGGAAGCCGACGACGAGATTCGCCGGTTGCTCTCAGGTGAAGTGGAAATGGAATTGCAGCGCGGGCCAGAATACGCCTCGTATATTATGCAGGCCATCGAAACCAACACCCCCACTGTTATTTATGGCAATGTTGAGAACACAGGGTTGATTACCAATCTGGCCCAAAACAGCGTGGTCGAAGTGGCGTGTCTGGTGGATCGCAACGGAATTCAACCCACTCATTTTGGTGCGCTCCCAACCCAACTGGCCGCATTGGATGCAACCCATATCGCGGTGCATGACCTCGTGGCGACGGCGGTTTTGGAACAAAATCGTGAGGCTGCCGTATATGCCCTGATGCTCGATCCATTGACGGCGGCGGTCTGCTCACCGGCGGAAATTCGCGCGATGTTTGATGAAATGGTCGAGGTACAAACGCCGTATCTACCGGAGTGGGTGTACTAATGCCGTGTGTTTTGGTGGCGGGTGAACTAAACGCCGATTTGGTCATGACTGGACTGCCAAGCCTGCCGATTTTGGGGCGGGAAATGATAGGGACGGGCTTTCGCATGACACTCGGCAGTTCATCCGCTATCACGGCTGTTCGACTTGCCACGCTGGGCTTGGCAGTCGATTTTGTCGGTTGGGTTGGCGATGATGAGATGGGGCGGTATGTCATCCAACAACTTGAGGCCTTTGGCGTAGGGGTACAACATATTCGTACCATCGCAGGATCAGCAACAGGTGTTACGCTCGTGCTGACCTATCCACGTGATCGGGCTATGCTAACCTACCCCGGCGTCATGGCAGATTTTAATGGACAGGGTATCAACCATGACCTGTTATCGGCCTATACACATCTACATGTCGGCTCGTTTTTTCTGCAAAGTGGCCTACAAGCGCAATTGCCCAATATTTTTCGACTGGCTCACAAAGGGGGCCTGACCACCTCCTTAGATAGCGGGTGGGATCCAACCGAGCAATGGCAGACCAACCCATATCTACAGCCGACCCTCGCCGGGACGGATTGGTTTTTCCCAAATGAAAGCGAGGCCACGGCATTAACGGATGGGGTCTGGAATCCTGTGAAATTGTCGGAACAGGTCGGCGGGAAGCTGGTGATTAAACGTGGGGCAGATGGCGCGACCGCGGTTTATCCACCCACCCGTGAATTGGTCAATTGCCCAGCTTTACCCGTCGAGGTTGTGGATACCACGGGCGCGGGCGATGCGTTTAATGCTGGTTATCTATATGCCACGCTGACCGGACGGGCTGATCCTCTGCCATTTGCCATTGCCTGCGGTGCGCAGGCCGTCACACAAGTTGGCGGCACAACTAACGCCCCCACTGCCGCTGAATTAAATGAATTTATCGGCGCTTACCAATACCCAGAATCGAAGGAGTAATTTTCGTCCATGCCCCAAACTATTTCGCCCGGACGCTGGCGTGGCCTCAAAACCACCAGCACCGTCTATCACACATTTTCGATTTTGGCTTTCGACCAACGTGATAATTATCGCAAGATGCTGGCTGATCCGACCGATTTTGCTCTCGCGAGCCAGATCAAAGCCGAGGTAGTCAATATCCTTTCGTCACATGTATCAGCCGTGCTGCTCGACCCAATTTATGGACTCAAAGCGGCGTTGGGCATGGCAGGTAGCAGCGGCCTGTTGATGACGTTGGAAAAAACAGGTTACAGTGGTGATTCCACTGCCCGCCGGGTCGAATTTATTGATGGGTGGGATGTGGCGAAAATCAAACAAATGGGGGCGTCAGCGGTCAAAATTTTGATTTACTACCATCCTGACGCGGGCGATGTGGCGGAGGAAATCGAGAGGGTGATCTATGAGGTAGCACGGGAAGCGCATCAATACGATCTGCCCCTATTTGTCGAACCCCTCTCGTACAGCCTTGACCCCACCATTATTAAGGATAGTGCTGCTTTTGCGGAACAGCGCCCTGCCATTGTGCGCGAAACAGCCCGTCGTTTGGGTACGTTAGGCGGCGATGTGTTGAAATTGGAATTTCCAATAGACGTTGCATTCGATGCCGATGAAATACATTGGCAAGCCGCGTGCAGCGCTATTAGTGAGGTCAGCCCTGTACCATGGGTGTTGTTAAGCGGCGGGGTCAACTTCGATACATTTACCCGTCAAGTTGAAATCGCTTGTCGCAGCGGAGCCAGTGGTTTTTTGGGAGGACGGGCCATTTGGAAAGAGGCCGTCACTATGAACACCACTGACCGCGAAGATTTTTTGCGGCACACGGGGATCAATCGGTTGGTACGACTGATGGAAATTGTCAACACCCATGCCCGCCCTTGGACAGATTTTTATGCCCCGATTGCCCCGATTGAGGAATGGTTCATCCATTACGGGGGAGTCTATGAACCTCAAAACGATCATTGAGCGGGTTATCCAACTACGCGAGAATCAAGATATTCAGTTGACCCTGCTTGCTGCCTGCCCTAATTCGGAGGCCGTGTTAGAAGCCGCCGTGCAAGCCGCTGGCCGCCATAATATTCCCATGCTCTTTGCAGCGACCCTCAATCAGGTAGATCGAGATGGGGGCTACACGGGCTGGACGCCTGCTTCGTTTGTCCAAAAACTAGACGAGTATTCGGCGAAATATGGCGCAAGGCGTGAATGGCTGTATCCTTGTCTCGATCACGGGGGACCTTGGTTAAAGGACGCCCACACCCGCGACAAATTAACTTTTGAGCAGACATTTAGCGAGGTCAAACGCTCCATCACAGCAGTGCTGGAAGCGGGTTATACGCTGCTACATATTGACCCGACGGTGGATCGCACCATCAATGGGCCGTTACCGATTCAGATTGTAGCTGAGCGTAGCCTTGACCTAATGGCCTATGCCGAAAAGGAACGTCTACGCCTACAGCTTCCACCGATTAGCTATGAAGTTGGCACGGAGGAGGTACATGGCGGGCTGGTCAATCTGGAGAGCTTCACCGAGTTTTTGCGCCTGTTGTATGCTGGCTTGGCCGAACGCAATTTGATGCAAGCTGCTCCGACATTTATTGTCGCCCAAGTCGGCACAGATCTACATACTACTACCTTTGATGCACAGGCCGCCGCCGCCCTCTATCGCATTGTGAAACCCTATCAGGCTCTCATCAAAGGGCATTATACCGATTGGGTCGAAAATCCTGCTGACTATCCCCGCACGGGTATAGGGGCGGCGAATGTTGGGCCGGAATTTACATCGGATGAATATGACGCACTGGTGAGCCTCACCCAACAAGAACAATCCCACCCGTCGCATTTTCTCGAAAAATTGACCGAGGCCGTGAATGAATCCAATCGCTGGCAAAAATGGCTGCAACCAGATGAACAGGGCATGGCATTAAACGCCCTACTACCAGACCGCCGTATGTGGATTGTCAAAACATGTGCCCGCTATGTCTGGACAGTGCCGCAGGTCGTTATGGCCCGCCAACAGCTTTATGCGAACACACAGATGAGTGACCCCCATCACTATGTGGTGGACTGGATTACGGCTTCTATCGAACGATATATCCACGCCTTTAATTTGACCCATGCGCTCGCTTATTTTGGAGATGACCACCTATGAGCCTACCCCTAGCCGATTTTCGCCCCCAATCTAAGCTAGTTGTACCGACTACCAACATCACCCAGCCGCGTTTTCCGGTGATTGATGCCCACAATCATCTTGGCGAGACGTTTGGCGGTGGATGGATTCACCGTCCGGTGGCCGAACTGATTGATTGTCTAGATGCGGCAGGCGTAGTGGCACTGGTTGATCTGGACGGTGGATGGGGTGAGTCTATTCTGGAACAGCATCTTGACCACTTCAAAGCAGCCGCCCCCGAAAGATTTGTCCATTTTGGCGGGGTGGCATGGGAAAAATGGGCAGAATTGGGCCATCGGTTTCCCGAATGGGTTGTACAACGATTCCATGCCCAAGCACGGCGCGGGGCAACTGGTCTCAAAATCTGGAAGCCGTTCGGGCTGCATGTGCGCGATGAGACAGGGCAATTGGTAGGGGTTGATGATATACGGCTTGACCCGATCTGGGCGACAGCAGCGGAGCTCGGTTGGCCTGTTCTAATTCATGTGGCTGACCCCGTAGCATTTTTTGACCCGTTGGATGCGACGAACGAGCGGTGGGAAGAGCTGCACGCCAACCCCGATTGGCAGTTTCCATCACCCCCATACCCGCCCTTCCTTGCGATTATGGAAGCGTTACGACGATTGATTTTGCGTCATCCCGCTACCACATTTATCGGGGCGCACGTCGGGTGTTATGCCGAAAATCTGGCCTGGGTGGAGCGACTGTTGGATGAAGCACCGAATTTCTATATAGATTTCGGTGCACGCATCGGAGAATTGGGTCGTCAGCCCTATTCGGCACGCCGATTTTTCATTCGTTATGCTGACCGCATCTTATTTGGAACCGATCACGCGCCCAATGTAGACGCCTACCGCCTGTATTATCGGTTTTTGGAAACCGACGATGAGTATTTTAATTATGGACTTGACCCGATTCCATCACAGGGGCGCTGGCAGATTTATGGTCTGTATTTGCCAGATGAGGTCTTGGCTAAAGTGTATGCTAACAATGCACGGCATCTTTTTAGATTTTAGAGAACGTCGCAGAAAAACAAAAACCTACTCCACCCCTAACACCATTGCCATTTGAAGATATCCAGCAAGCCTATCAGCACTATCAGGGTCGTTTACTCATTCTTGGGAATCCCGGTGCTGGCAAAACCACTACCCTAATGGCCTTTGCTCGGGATTGCGTTGCCAAACGCCTTGATGATGTGTCA
>JACRBG010000045.1 GCA_016234595.1 Chloroflexota bacterium
ATGACCTCCGCCGCTCGTGTGCTGCATGTTTCAGTACCCTCATCGGGTCAATGACTCAAAAAACACGGCTGGTGCGGGTACGGTGTCGGCAGCGGTTGGGTTTCAGTACCCTCATCGGGTCAATGACTCAAAAAACAAGGCGCGGAGTATGACATTTTGGAAAACCTAAACGTTTCAGTACCCTCATCGGGTCAATGACTCAAAAAACGATTGATTCGATGCTTGCCCCCCAGACGATGCACGCGGTTTCAGTACCCTCATCGGGTCAATGACTCAAAAAACCCTGCACTGTCGGCACCAACAAATTCATTGAACGCAGTTTCAGTACCCTCATCGGGTCAATGACTCAAAAAACCGCCCACAAATTTGAAATGATAAAGGTCATTTTTCCTATAATACCCTGAAATAAAACGATGGGGCAAAACGTCGTAGGTCATTGGTAATTATTTTCCTCATCCATTAGGTCAAATCATTAACCTCATGACGCAACTCGGTCATTGCACAAAAAAAGGGGGGGAGTTGCGACAAATCTCCCCCTGTGACTTAAACGTCATTGCAGAAACGCCGGAATTCACAGTCTACACACTGCCGATGATTGGCTGGGGGCGCGGGCATCCATTCGGTGATGGCAATGCGACGCATATCTTCTAACGCTTGCTCAACTTTCTGCCGCAAGGCTGGCGTAATTGGGATCGTCAGGCTTTTTCGCAGTGGAATTAAATAGAGTAAGCCGCCTTTGATCTTGATCTGAAATTGCTCCTCCAACAGCATGGCATAGGCCGCAAGTTGGATTTTGAAATGATCGCCAGCCTGACGCGCTAGTTTGTAATCCACTGGGATAAATTCGGTGGCGGTTTCGATTACTTCATCTATGCGACCTGTAAGGCCAAGTGCCCTAGATAAGACAGCAACCTCAAAATGGCGTATACCGTTGGGTGCACCCACGACTTCGAGCGAACGCCGCGCCGCGCGTTTGGGTTCGGTTTCATGGGCCGCAATGCCTGCCTCCATTTTATAGGTGACAGGGCGAACATCGGGCAGGCAGGTGTGATAATAAAAGACACGCGGACAATAGATATACTGTTTTAAATCTGTGATAGTGAAAAGAGGGCGGTCTTCTTGGTCAAGCATCCCCAACCTCCAAGCGGCTTTGCCAGTCTTTTTCACAAATTGGGATGAGAGATACCTGTCGCCTCCCTTCGGCATTCTTGAGCAAGGCATCAATCTTTAGCATCAGTTCTTGTTGATAGTTACGGCTTAACCGACCTGCAAAAGCACTGAACTGCACCCGATCCAGCCCATAATCCTGACAGGCGGTGGCGATTTTCGTGCGGGCTTTGTCGTTTTCAATATCGTAGATCAAGAGGACTTGCATCATTACCATGTCGCCTTGAACGGAGCATATTCGTCATTATCCCCCCGAAGAAAAGCCGCCAAATTACGGGCCTGATTTTGGATAACAAAGCGCAGGGGAAATCGTTTGCTATCATAGCGGACTGTCGCCGCTAAATGTTCCAGAACCTTATCAGCAAGAGCCTTGCGGGTGTCTTTGGAAAGCCGCCCATCTTCTTCTTGGTCAACGGTGAATTGACGGGTCAATAACCCAAATACGAGCCGATCAATGGCAACTTGGCGAAATTCTTCGATCAAATCCAACACGAGACTGGGTTTGCCGGGACGATCCGTATGGATGAATCCGCCGTAGGGGTCGAGCCCTGCCAGAATAATAGCCTGCTCGATCTGCCCATACAGGATGCCGTAGCCGTAATTCAAGAGGCTATTCACTGGATCAGCCGCCCCACGCCCTTCACGTCCTGTCCACCCATAATGTTCGGGAATAACCAACCGCACTGCCGCCCAATAGCGTTTGGCAGCCTGTCCTTCAGCAGCCAATAAGTGATTTCGGAGGTCTTCAAGCGAATCGTGTTTTAACTGATCTAAATGGGCTAAACAATCCAACACTTCATCGGCACATAGATGCAATTCCTGATAGATTTCCGGCTGCGTTTCCTCACGAGTTTTGGCTAGATATTTGAGGTTGGTAGATTGATTCCGAATCTTGCCTTCCGCGACGGCTAATGCAAAAGCAACCCCTCGCCAATCCTCAAATGCTTTAAGCTGTGCCCGTCGCGTGAGGACAGTCCCGGTTAGCCCAGCGGAATAGACGCTGGCATACGGTTGCCCTTGTGAATTGATAAAAAAGATAGGAATTCCTTTTTCGCAGCAGATCTCTAGGGCATCAGCGGAGACACTCACGCCCCGGCTGGCAATCGTAACGGATTTGAGATGCAGCAAAGGTGCTTGGACTAAAGTTTCGCCATTTTGAGTGACTTTGAGACGTTCACTATATTTGCCGAGATGACTGCCGAAGGTGTCGGCAATTAAATGTTCAACAATCATGGTTAGCCTTCCTTCACGATTTCATACCACCCATTGCCTTTGACAGCATTTTTGCCGATGTGCAAACTTTGTCCCCAAATGATCCATTCCAAGAAAGGCTGGATGTCCCCCCTGAATTCAGCCTGACCGACAAACCCACTCACCGAGGTGCGTTCGGTGGTACGCCGTGACCCGCTTTCAATCCGCACCCAATGAGTATGGCTTTTTTCAAGGGAGATGGCTTGGCTCAACTGACTTAATTCCAAGTGACGCTCCCGCCAAACTTCAGTTGGTGCAGGGGTCTCAGTGTAGTAGGTTTCCAAGGCCTGACAGCGCTCAATCAATCGGGGTATGAGCCTGTTGAATTCGGGTCGGGTTGCCACCTGACCTTTATTATGAGTAATTTCGGTGGGAGTCAAAAATCGTAAGACAAGGGTATGTGTGGGTAATAGTTTTACTGCTTGTTGCACACTAGTTTGTGTAACAGGCACACCCGGTGTTTGGATGATATGTCCACGTTCAAATAGTTCTTGGGTGGTGCGGGTAAGTGGATTTATAGCCTGCGCCTGTTGAATCGTAAAACGCCCTCGACCATAACCCACCCCGATATTTCCCATGCGATAGACGGCTTGCATCACATACCCAAAAAGATCGGCGACATCGCCGTATAAATCTATGCCAAAACTGAATTGCTCACCTACCATAAATACTTGGTCATCACCCATAATTAGTGGTAAGGGAGGTCGGATTGCAAAAGGGCGGGCAGGATTGATCCCCCGTTGACCATCCATAACTTCCAAGGCAAACAAGCGGCACATCGGGCAGTGGCGTTGATGATGGGGGTCATTACGTACTGTTGGATCAATGCACGCAAATTGTTGGAGGGCAGCCCAAAATGCCCCCCGTAGTTGAGCACCTGCTTGTGGCCCCAGATGCACTGATGTCTCGGCTTGCAGGGTAAATTGAAGGTGATGGACAACCAACTGATAGGGCCATTCCTCCATTACGTTTCCTCCTCAGTTCGCACATAATGGCTGTAGCTGCGGCTGCTGGCGGTAAGGCGATAGGGTAGGGCGAGATGATGCAACACGCGATGTTTACCAAGCTTAATGGGATCGCTAGTATAGACGCTGGCCCGCGTAAAGGTGAGGTCATCCCCCACATCATCCAATTGGGTGAGCAGAGCATTGATTGCCATCCCAGTGATTTGCCCATCTACGACGAGAAAGTCTTCGGGTAGAGCGTCGGGGCCAAACTCCACCCATTGGATAAAACTGCCGCGTTTACCAAGGTAGTTCAGGTGCAATAGCCATTGGGCTACTTGCTCGGCCTGCCCGGTTGCTCCCACCTCCACCGCGATACCAAAACGCCCTTCCAAATACACATATTCTCGGTAGGCGATAGTACGTCCGAAAAATCCCACATCTTGACTACCCGGTTCAGCAGGATTGCGGCGCGGCTTGAGTACTTTGGTGAACGTATTATTAACCACCACGGCTTGGGCAGGTTGGAGCGCCACCCGGGCGGTCCCTAACCACCGCCATACGAACTCGGCTGCATTTACCCCGATGGTTCGGCAGGCAATATCTAGCAAACCCATTTTGATGGCAAAAGGGGTAGGGACAAGGAGTGTCTTGCCCCCAGATGCTGTTGCCGCCGCAGGTTTTAAGCTGAAAAGCGCCGTTGATTCATAAAAGGCTGTTACCCACATGGGCGGCCTCACTTTCTATTGATAGCTCAGGGTGTAGGGTGTTGAATTTTGCAAGAGATCACCCACGATGTCGGTTAGCTCCGCCAATGTATCGAAACGAGCCAACTGGACAGCCCCCGGTGCAATTTTTTCCAGCGAGCGCCCAATGCCGTCAATCTGATCGCGGTAGTCATCTTTTAATGGGCTGATGGTCGGGGCGGGTACAGGCGAGGTGCTGATGCTGACGACGCCGGAGACGTCTACGATATGGGGGGCTTGGGAGGCACGCATTGCCCCTTTGGGTTCCATGAATGTATAAAGGACACTTTGGAGCAGAGCTTGAGTGCGAGATGTCCGTTGATCTTTGTCAATCGCGTATTCTTGGGTGATATCATTAAACCCAATCCGTGCCAATTCTAGATGGCACACCGCTGCATAAATCCCTGATGAGGCCGGGCGATGGAAAATCGCTTGACCAAGATTTGATCCAGAAGATTCGGTTGCCTCGCGGTCTTCATTGCGTTTGCTGCTGCCGCGCTCCGAGGCGTATTTCACATGAAAATAACTGTCGGTCTCGACCACTCCCGGCACACCAACTACCCAGCCAAATTCAACTACGCTTTTACGGGGTAGGCTGCGTTTTCCTTCGGTAATGAGAATCCCTGCCACATCATCGAGGGCGCAATGCTGCAATAGGGCGGTTAGAGTATCTGCATCATTAAAATTTGCAACCCGCGCCAAGAAATCTTTGTCGGCGTTAATCCGATTGGCATTAAATTCACGGCATCCGGCGCACAAGGGCAAGTCACGATTGTCTTTGGCAAGGCGGAAGAAATGCTCGGCTTGGATGTGTTTGAACATATTCCCGCTGATAGCATTGACGTTTTGCAATTGCCCATTCTGGTCAATAATGTTGACCATGCGGGTCTGGATTTGATTGCCCTCGCCGCCTTCATTATTGAGGCTGTGCATATTGAGCGTGGCACGGGCACTAATCGAAAGACTGTAGAGTTGCATGGATGGTTCTCCTATTCTTGGGTTGCTTCTAATTCTTCGGGGGTTTCATCTTCACGCGGTACGCGGGCATAGCCGTAAGCGATTAACAGGTTGGCGACGGCTTGAGAACCGTGCCGTTCAATAAGCCAAACAATCTCTTCAATATCTGAGGTTTCAATACTCTTTCTTTGGAAACGAAATGGCGCTTTTATCCCTCGTTTTTCCATGCGTTCCAAGATTTGAGCGTTTTCCGCATCATATTTTTGGAGAAAATCCGAAAGTACGGCTACAAAGTCGGTCTTATGACGCGCTTTCCTAGCAAGCTCCTGACCTAGCCCGTATCGAATGTCATAGGGATAAGTTTTTTCTTTTGTTGACCAATACTGGGCAATGACTGTGCTTTGTCTTATTGCATACGCGATATTTCTAAAACCTTGACTCTGAAGGATTTCGGTAAGTTTTTTTTCCGTTTCCATGATCAACCTTTCTATGAATGAAGTGGAAAAAAGGAACGCGCTTCTTCCTCCTCTGCGACTCATCACATAAGCAGGATAAGCATTGGTAAAACGAAAGAATGCGCTTAAATCGTCTCCGGAGACAAAATTGCGTAGGTGCTGTAACAAGTTAAACGCATCGCTGTGTGATTCATCAAACTGGTAGGTGACTTGTTCAAGTTCCTTAAGAAGACCTTGATAGATACCGATGCTTTCCACCGAGGCGGCCTCAACCCAACCGGGTAAGCCAATAAAGGCGACATTCATGGTCGCAACCGCATTGCCAAGGTCTTTGTAAAAGGCCGTTTGGAAACCTGCCACCACCCGCTTTTTGACATTACCGCGCCTCTTCAAAGAAGCCATACGAGTAGTAGATTCACCAAAATAACCTAATAGGGCTTGGGTATAGCGAACTGCGGCTAGAATATCGAACTTGGTAGCGCTTTCGCTCACTTGCATGGTGTTGCGGAAACTGCTCATAATCTCACGATGTTCGGAATAGCTGAGTTCACGGGGAGCAACTACAAAGGTTTTGCGGTCTTTGGCTCCCCGTACTTGTCGCGTTAAAGCGACCTCATAAAACCCAACCGCCTTCAGCCATTCCAACAACCAAAATTGGCTAGTATTGCCAATGCTAAGGCCATTGGCTTTGGTTTTATTCTGCCCCTTTCCTTGATCGGGATTATAGAGTTGCTGACAGGTTGCGTCGGGTTTGATACCCCATCCATGAGTCTTATCCAGTCGCCTCCATTCCTCCATTGCCCCATCAATATCATTGGGGGTTTGGCTGAATAGATTCAACAAAATCCAAAGCGCCTCCGGTTGGGCTTCACGAATCGTCCACCAGTCTAGCAACAGGCCGTTATAACCGGGCAGCGAAGCTGGGTTGATCGCTCGATAAATATCCCAATGCGGGTCGGGTGGCGGAGCATCGCCGCCTTTTTTCTTAGCAGCAAAAAAGAGGTCTATTGCCTCACGCTTCGCCTCATAACTAATAGAGAATCTATCCGTTTGAAGTTCGGATGGCAGTTCGTCTATGTTTTTTAGGGTGCGGATGATGTTGGCAGGCCACAACACATGCTTTCTGTTCGGAATTGTGGCTTCTACTAAGGTTGGATGGAGGCGTAACTCAAAATAGCTGCCTTTGTCAATCAAAGTGACATCCGCTTGGGATTGATTGCCTGTTTGATCGTCCAAGAGTTCCCATACGACCCGTGCCATCCCGTAGGCCAACAATCCGTCAGCAAAGGTCTGATTGGTTTTATCAATATATAGTTTATGAAGATCGATCACGCTGACTCCAATCACTTCTAAAATTAGGTTGGGGCGGCGAACCACCCCAGATATTGGCATCAGGGTTTCTCTAACGCCATGTTAACGGTAGCGCCTGCTGAATTGGGTTAGAATCATAGGTGAAGTGATAGAGGGAATTTGATCCAAAGGTTTGGTGGATGAAGATAACCATTCGCTCCATCTCTCCAATGGAAAGCCGCCACGCTTTCAAGTCCCTCTGCCACTTCGGTGGTTGTACTAATGCCATCTTGAATTTCCGCAATACTTTATCAAAGTTATCTGGTGGAATATGCTCAAATCGAACATATAGCCATTGCCCATCAACCCACCAAAATGCGCTAGGTCTACCTGTGTCCATTTTTCTCCTTTATTACACTATTGACTTAAAATGTGAATGGGATACAATTCATCGTAACACAGTTCAAGGTGGGCTGCAAGTAATTTGGACTGTGATGAGATAGAACTTGCGTCATATAATAAACGACAAATGACAAAAATCATAAATATTGTATCTGTTTCTAATTGGCCCATAGAGGGTACTGAAACATTCATATTTTCAGTCGTGTAGTAGTAGTATTGACCCGCAGAGGGTACTGAAACTCCCATAGCGATTTTTCTCCCAATTCACGTGGCTTTGGGCCGCCTATTTAGCCTTTGGTATTCCGTGCCGTGCCTTCTTGGTCAGCCAGCCGCAGTAGCCGTACTATCAACCAATAGGGCAGATAGGCCTCTAGATCTTCTGGTTTTGCAACAAACTCGTCCGCCCCGGCGTTGCCTTCAATTGTCTCGTCTATGCCTTCCAGCCGAAGATTATCTGTTGACCCCATTGCTGCGGCGACATGCTGGGCGGCCCCATTCACCAAGCGAAAGGGTTGGTTCTCACTGGAATGGGATGTGTGATGCCGACAGACAGCACTAAACGCGGCCTCGACTAGGGGATGATCTTCCCCTAGCTGGTTTTGTAAAATATGAATGACGGCAATTGCCCCTTCTACAGCATGAGTTGGGCGTTTTCCTGCACGTCGCGCAGCCTCCTGATGAACGGGGTTGCGCGGATCCCAATCGGTATGGGCATAGGCTTGCCCTTTTGCTGTAAGCGCACCAATGGCGGCCTGATAGTCCTTCACCCAGTTTTGCCACCCGCGACTTAATTTGCCGACATCATGCAACAGCACTGCCAATTCCGCTGCCAAACGGACGCTTCCTTCTTGCCATTTAAAGCGACGTTCCAATTGTCGAGCCGCCCACTGCATTTCGCCCCACAGCCTATTGAACTCTTCATAAACCAAGTGGATATGCTCCTCATAGGTTTCAAGGCGATAGCGAATAGTTGGCCCTTCAGCACTCTTAGGGTTCTCTGGTAAAGGTTGCATTGGACATTCTGGCATATTCCCGCGAAATGGCAAAAAACCTTGATGTTCGTCATAAGTAGCGAGTGCCGGATTTATTACTATCAACCGCGATCCCCATGCAGCTTTTTCGTCGCCTTCATTTCGTAGCCGTTCCCAGTGATAGAGTGATCGTCCTGCTTGGTCGGGGTCTTCTTGCTCGACGAGATACTGCACACCCCAATCCAGATTGAGGGTATTGGCCTGCGCCAGCCAGCGTTTGATATACCCTTGCAGTGTGCCGGGATGTAAGCCGAAACTCGGTATATCGAATGGACGCTCCAAAAGCTCATCCGGATCGCCATGAATTGTGATAGCCTGTTTTGCAATATCCCGAATGAGGTGACGTGGGTCGTAATTGGGATCACCTCGCATCACACTAAACATATCCCGCCGATGGTCAAAACTGGTGGAATGAAGCTGCTGTAATAATTCACGGTCACGTTTGCCATGCACCGCCGAAAGGATGTCTTGTTCATGGGTAAATTCAAGTTTTTCGCCTGAACGGGCAGCGAATTGTTCCCACGTCAGCCTAAATTCTTCTGCTTGGCTCATATAGGGGGCAGGGTGTTCCCACAGGTCAACGATTTCACCTTCCTCAATCGCCTGCCCATAAATAATGACATCCCCCGTATTACCCTCATACCGCGCACACCGACCTGCCCGTTGAATAATGGCATTGGCAGGCGCAAGTTCGGTATGCAGAATGTCGCAGGTCATATCTATGCCCACTTCAATAGCCTGTGTTGAAATCACGATAAAGGGCTGATCGTCTTGGTTGCCTTTGCCAAATTTCTCGCGGATGTCGTCTTCTATTCTGTTGCGATCTTCCGGCAAAAATTGGCTGTGGAGTAGGCGGATTGTAGTATCTTGTGGGGCATGTTTCCGTAGCTCGTCATAGAGGCGACGGGCGCGGTCAACTGTATTGCAAATTACCAATGTGCGACGACGTGGGTTATCCAGAATGGCATCGGCTGTCATAGGGGTATAGGCCGTATGGTAATAACGTTCTTTATCCTGCGAAGGTAATTTTTGCAGAGCAGACTCTTCTTCTGGCGTAGAGGGCACAATTTCAGCATCGAGTAGGCTAGCCAGTTCTCTCAACATATCTTTGCTAAAGGTGGCGGTCATCAACACAAACGGAGTAACTCCCTTGAGCATCCTAAGCATTTGCAAAGTTGTGGGCAGGGTTGAGATGGGATCGAACAGGTGAAATTCATCAAATACCAGATAGGACGCCAGCACCGCCCCGGCATTGATATTGGCGCGACGTTTGGGCAGACTATAGGGGGCGACCAAAAAACTGCTGATAGTCTGGTCAATAGTGGCAAAAATCAGATTGGATGAGAAAGTGCGATCATTGGGCTGTTCGCCTGTTTGGATGGCCGTCGAAATATTTAGCCCAAATCGAAGGTTATATTTATGAACGACCTGTTGATACTCGGACACAAATTGCTTTGCCAAGATACGCATAGGGACAGAATAAATGCACTTGCTTGGGAATTTGCCAAAATACGGCCCTACGTCATCTAGCGTATATAAAAAGGGATATAGGGCTGCCCGTGTTTTCCCTGAACCCGTGGGCGCTTGCAAAACAACGTTCTTGCCCTCCATCAATAAATCAAAAACTCGTTGCTGATGGGGCCATAAATCAGGTGAAGTCATCTCATTAACCTCCAAAAATATCGCCAAACCGACTATGATCTGGGCTATCACTGGTATTAGCTTTCCAGCCATAGAGTAAAGCCAAGCGTCTTGCCTCACCCATCAATTCATCGCGTAGTTCTGAGGGGGACAGCACTTCGCAATTGGCCCCCCATGTGCGAATCCAAGGCTTTAAATCGGTGGTATCGGCTACGTCAAATGAGAGTAGGAGGTAGCCAGATTTTTCGGTGTCCTCTGCTAATTGTTGCGATGGATGCCAGTTCGTTTCTTGAACACGGCGGGCTACTTCTGGGTGAAAGCGCAGGATGACCCGTACTACCTCATCGCCATAATAGATTGACCACGCATTCCGGAGTAATTCGAGGCCGGGGAAGTCTTCAGGAATGGTGTATTCATTATGCAAAAGGAGTTGAGCTTCAATGACTCGTTCTACCTTGTATGTCCGTAAAGTACTGACAATGCTGCTGTGACCGATGACATAAGTGGACAGCCCAATTGCGGATGGCTCAAGAAGATAAGGGGAAATAATGGTTTCAAAGGGCTTGCCTTTATAGGGGCTGTATATGATACGAACTTGGCGACGGTAGATATACCCTCGTATCACGATCAACAAAATATCTTCGTATCCAGTGTCTTTAGGGCGTTGAGCCATCTCATGGGCCGCCGCATGTAGTATTTCTCCCAACCCTATGTCACTACTGAGGATATCTGACAATTTTGTCAGCAGTATTTCTGCCTTTTCCTTGCGCCGATCACTCTGTTTAACGAATAAACGCATCGCCAAATATAAAAGAGTGGCCTCTTCAGGATCAGGGTCAAAACGGCGCAGCACAACAGATTCGTAGGGGAGGGGGAGCCATAGCTGCCCATCTTTATAGATTTTTCCTTCGGCTGAGAGTTCTGTCAGATAATTATGGATTGACCGACGTTCGATATTGGTGTCGTCGGCGATCTCCCGTTCACTAACCCCATCCCGAAAACGTTGAATATAACGATAAACCCGTTCTTTGCGATCATATTTTTTACCTTCATGAATTCTAGGCATCAGTTCTTCCTCTTAGAAATAAAATGCATAAAGATCCTAAAATTAGACTCGCATCTAATTTCAGTTTAATGTTTAGTTGGAAATTATTTTTCCAAGCCTCAAAGGAAATTATCAATTATGACTTGTTGCGTTGTGAAAAGCGTCGGTTAACCATTCATAACTGATAAACACGCCATTATCCGAAAGCAGTTGTGGGTGACGTCTGTGAATAACGCACTTAAAAGATCCTCAGCGGCGCAAAGAACTGCTCGATTTTTTACGGGATGGTGTTTTGTGTTTATGGGAAAACTGTTTATCCAACGGCAACCATTACAGCACCGTTGCTGTCTATAATTTGCTACTCTGGTCGCTTTGTGACACACTTGGAAAGAGATTCTGACCTTTTGTCTAGGATAAAATGAGCACTCCCCAGCACGTATTTATCAGTTACGCCCGCAAAGACGGGACTGCGTATGCTGCGCGTCTTGATGCAACCTTGCCTCAGCAAGGATTTAACACATGGCGTGATCAACGAGGGATTGATCCCACACAGGACTTTACTGCTGAAATTGAACGCGCCATTGAAAATGCTTCCTATGTCGTGACATGCATTACGCCGGATGTTCGGCGAGATGATAGTTTTGTGCGACGAGAAATACAATTCGCCCAAATTCTCAAAAAACCTATTATTGTGGCTCGTTTTCGCGATGTTGCCCCCCCCATTTCCGTTATTAATCACACATCGATAGATTTTTTCAGGGAAAGTTGGACGACGGCTTTTGAGCGATTGTGTGGTCACCTTCGGCAGCCACCCGGTGAGTATCAACCATTACCCCCTTCAAAACCACCAGATATATTTGAACCGTATCTGAGTAGTTTGTATCAACAGATTGTCCGTTATTTAGATAAGACGGTCTTTTCATCGCTGCCCCACCAAAGTGGAACTCCCTTGATAACCTTGCGGAGTGAATCCCGCCCAGAGGCGGTGCAGGGATCTCTCGAAATACAGGCTCAAAAACTCACGATGGCATTTTTTGCGATGGCGGGTGTGAGCGATAGTGGCATTACCTTGCCATTTGAAGATATCCAGCAAGCCTATCAGCACTATCAGGGTCGTTTACTCATTCTTGGGAATCCCGGTGCTGGCAAAACCACTACCCTAATGGCCTTTGCTCGGGATTGCGTTGCCAAACGCCTTGATGATGTGTCA
>JACRBG010000046.1 GCA_016234595.1 Chloroflexota bacterium
GGCGCGGGGGTGTTGGTCAAGCAGAGATTGGAGTTCATGCTCAGTCTGACTGGCGGAGACCGCGTTAAAACTCGATAAGCGTAAATAGCCAATATCACCGACCATGCCCGAATAAGCGGTCAATTCTTCAATGACGGCTCGCATGATCGGTTGGTCAAAAGTAGTGTCTTGCGAAGGCCGATAGATGGTCAAAAGGACTTCTGTTCCAACATCACCCTTAATTAAATCCACCACTTGGTCAAGGGTTAGTCCTTGCACGGATTGACCATCCACCCCTTTGATGACATCCAGAGGCTCTAGACCCGCTTTTTCAGCTGGGTTGCCGCGCAGTAAACGGGTGATATAGGGTTCACCATTGGCGTCAATGCTGACGGATGCCCCAATCCCGCCAAATTTACCCGACATAAACTGACGATGGATGTCCGCTTGTTCGGGTACAACAAAGGCGGTAAAGGGGTCATTGAGGGTTGTGATAAAACCTTGGATTGCCCCATAGACACGATCTTGGCGGCTGGGCATGTCGCCATAAAATTCTTTGTCCACCGTGTTCCACGTTTCCCAGAACACTTGGAAATCTTCAGAATAGGCATCGCCTGTGCGGCGGTCATAAATCACCCCGCCCAAAAATGACACTGTGCTGGTCATGACCAGTGCAACGATGATGGTCAAAACTTGGAATGAGCTAAATTTTGCCCGTGTTTGGGCTGGTGCGATTTTTGTCAGTGGGCGGACAGATTCTTTGTCCTCAACCTCTGCCTCAATCATATCAAATGACTCGTCTTTCACAATCGACCTCCACGTTCCAATACATCGCGTCTCATGAATTTGCTAAAATTTGCTGTAACTGGCGAATAGCTTCGCCCAATTCCACATCACGCCCATTTTGATCAGGAATCATCTCGATATTGGGCAGCAACCCAATGCCATCTAGGGGGGTGCGGCTGGGGGTTAACCACAAAGAGGCCGTGATATGAACCGAGGAGCCGTCCTCTAGTCCAAAAATAAACTGGACTGATCCTTTACCAAAAGTACGCTGTCCAATCACAATCGCCCGTTCGTTATCTTTAAGCGCACCGGCAACTACCTCGGCTGCACTGGCTGTTCCGCCATTGACCAAAACTACTAACGGCAAATCAGTTGCTACCCCACCGGGAGTGTCGTCATGAACCGTTTCACCTGTGGTGCGACTTTGTTCTATCACAATCGTACCGCCATCCAAAAATTCACCTGCCACGTCAATGCTTTCTTGCAGCAGGCCGCCGGAGTTAAAACGTAAATCCAGCACAAGGGCCGTGATATTTTTCGTTTGTAAGTCGGCAATGGCATTCCGCATCTCATCGGGTGTTAGGGAGGTAAAACTCTTGATTTGGATGTAGCCAATTTCAGGTGCTTCGGCCAACACACGCCATGCAATGGACGGAATCATGATTTCTTCAAATGGAATTGCATAGGTGCGCGTTTCAGTTGTATTAGGCTGCTGCACTGTGACTTTGACCCCTGATCCTTCGTCGGTAATTTCACCACGTGTCATTTGGCGGACAACATCGAGGCGTTCATTGGGATCAAGCGGTTGGTCATTCACCGCCAACAAAATATCACCATCCACAATACCAGCTTGGGCGGCAGGGCTATCCGGATAAGGATATAGCACAATCATGCCCGCCTCATTGCGTACTACATCCACCCCGATACCCCCATAGCGACCTGCTAGGGCATCGCTTTCGCTGCTGGCGACGGGGGGGTCATTAAAAAACGTGTAATTATCGTTAAGCGAAGCCAAGTAGCCTCGAATAGCGGCATATTCCAATGTGTTATCGGGCGGGAGATCGCGTACAAAATTGCCCCGCACTAATTGGTCAACTTGAGTCAGAATTTTAAATTCGGAATCGCCTGATTCTTGGGCGGTAGCAGATTCATGTCCTCGTGCGATAAAGCCAGCGACAAACCCACTGCTTATTAGGGCAAAAATCAAAATACCACGCCAAAACTGATTCCACCGTGTTCGGGTGAGTTCCCGTTGTTTCATTGTCGTCCTCAATCGGTTCGTGCCTCAGGCTCTGGTCAACTATTGTAGCATTACTTGCCTGATAAACTACATAGGCGGGTTGAAGGTGGTACTAGGATTTTGCAAATTGTTTACAACCAGACAATCCCCCGTTCACAAGCCCATGTCAATATTATAGGTTGAAGGTGTTTAACAAAGGGCAACAATCGGATGAGCGTCGTGTTTTCAGACCAACCCCAATCGCAACTCCCAATCAGTTCCAATCGGAAAATCCCGCCCGGCCCACGCGGAAAACCGATCATTGGCAACCTGCACGATTTTCGCAAGGATATTCTGACTACTTTAGAAAGTGCTGCCCGTGAATATGGCGAGATTGTCCATTTTAAGGTGGGGCCGCGCGAAATCTTTCTGCTCAATGATCCTTACTACATCCAGCATGTTCTGCAAACCAATCATCACAACTATCGCAAAGGGTGGGCGCTGGTGCGGACTAAAATTTTGCTGGGAGAAGGCCTCTTAACTAGCGAGGGTGATTTTTGGTTGCACCAACGACGTTTAATTCAACCTGCTTTTCATCGTAAACGGATTGCGGCGTTCGGACAGATGATGACGGACTGCACGAGTGAAATGATGGAAGCATGGCAGCCGTATATTGAGTCCGGTCAACCTCTAAACTTAACGGAAGAGATGATGAATTTAACCCTCAATGTCGTCTGCCAAACGCTTTTTTCGACCCATATCACTGACGCCGAACGTGCTGTAGTCAAAGATGCGATGGAGGTAGTGTTGCTCTTTGGGTTAAAAAATGTGACGCGGCCTCCATTCATGGAAAAACTACCCACACTGGGCAATCAACAAGCCAGAAAAGCGATTCATCAACTTGATAAAATTGTCTACCGCATCATTCAGGAACGTCGAGCACACCCCCAAGATGACGAAAAAAGCGATTTATTCACCATGCTGATGTCGGTCCAAGATGAAGATACTGGTGAAAGCATGGATGACCGCCAAGTACGTGATGAAATCATGACGCTATTTTTAGCAGGTCACGAGACAACCGCTAACACCTTAGCATGGACGTTTTATTTGCTCTCAGAGAACCCAACTATGACAGATGCTCTATGGGCTGAACTAGATCGGGTTTTAGATGGGCAGGTGCCAGCGGTGGAGAATCTGTCTAATCTGCCTTATACACAGGCTGTTTTACAAGAATCCATGCGTTTGTACCCCCCGGCATGGGTCATTAGTCGTCAAGCGATCAATGATGACGAAATCGGTGGTTATCCTATCCCGATGGGCAGCGCCGTGATTGTGAGTCCATATGTGATGCACCGCAATCCGAATTATTGGGAAAAGCCCGAACAGTTTAATCCAACCCGTTTCTTAGATGACAGCCGTCCATGGCGGCCACCATTTAGCTATTTCCCATTTGGCGGCGGTGCGCGTCAATGTATTGGGATGAATTTTGCTATGATGGAAGCCCAATTGATTTTGGCAACAGTAGCCCAGAAATACCAACTTCATCTTGTGCCAACTACTAAGGTTGAACCCGAGGCCCTTCTTACCCTGCGGCCCCGTAATGGCCTACCTATGACCATTGAGTGGCGTTAGTCATGGAGTGGATAACAAACAACTGGCTTGACCCTCGGTGTAAAAAGTGGTGATATTCTCCAATACCTGCTGTTGAGCATCAACGGTTATAGTTGAAGGTGTCCAACTTACTGGAAACGTTTGTACAGCGGCAGAACCAAGTTCTACGTATACCGTTGTTGTTACCGTCGCCCCATTTAAACCACTCCCTTGTACCTCAACAGGTAACCGAAGTTTATAGCTGACATCGCGCTGATTACAGGCCGCAACCTCTAGACCACGCTTGCCATACGTCCAAACCAATTTGTATTCAGGGATACCGGGGCTTTCAACCCATTGACGGCGAAATTGGGTGAGGTCGCGCCCACTGATTTGCTCGGTAAGGCGGAAAAAATCCCACGTAGTCACAGGATAATCGGCATACTCGATAGCCCAGCGGTGCAAGACTTCAAAAAATACTGTATTGCCCAGTTCCTCGCGGAGCATATGCAGTATCCATGCGCCCTTAACATAATTATCACTGTCGTACATTTGACCTGTTAATGGATAGGCCAATGGAGTCTCACGCTGACTACCACGTATAGCCCTTTCTTGATTTGAACGAACTCGTGCTGCTCGATTTGGGCCATAACGAAGTTCAAGCGCCAGCCATTCCGCATAAGTCGCAAAACCCTCATTGAGCCAGATATCACGCCACGATTTTAACGATACAGTATCCCCATACCATTGGTGGGCCAGTTCATGGACTACCAGTGTAAACAGAGCCTCTTCACTGTCGGCTTGTATCATACTGCGCGGCATGATGGTCATGGTTTGGGTTTCGACAGCGCCGTTGGGTAGGGGCGTGACGACATGCCCATAGCTTTCAAAGGGATATTGCCCGAAAAGAACCCGCAAGTAGCGAAATGCGAGGTCGGTGGAACTTAGCAGGGTTTCGACTTTGTCTTCTGTACCCGTATAGGCATAGTTGCGAATGGGTAGATTGTCCACGCTACCATCCACCACCAAGCTGTAATCTCCGACTGCTACCACTGCTAGATTGGTTGCCATTGGTACATCCATTGTCCAATGATAGGTTAGTTGGGTTGCAGCAAGGGGGGTAGGGTCGGCGGGGATGCCATTGGCAATTGCCATTAGGGTTGATGGAACAGTGATATGGAATTCATAAGTCGCGCGATCCAGCGGATGGTCGTTGCATGGAAACCACGTATTTGCGCCGTCGGGCTGGTTGATAAAAGCTAGGCGCGGCTGCCCCTCTACATATTCCAAGCCGACGGGGAAAAAATTACTATAGGGAGTATCAGTAGGCAAGGGAATGCCACTATAGGTGACGGCTACCTCTGCAATCGCGCCATACTCTAGAGGGGTTGCGAGTTCTATCAATAATTTCCGTTGATATTGGGTGAAAGATACGGGTTCACCATTTACCTGTACATCAGCGACGGCCATTGTTCGCAAATCGAGCGTAAAACTGGCAAGGTGATGATAAATTGCTTTGATTTGCAGAGTCGTGGTTCCCTGTACATGCCGCGAAAAAGGATCAATCGTTAGGGCCAAATTGTAATGCAGTACATCATAACCCGTATTGCCCAATTCGGATGAAAAAGAATCCCCAATAGTATTTAGCCCCGGGACAGCATCTGGTACTAGAGCGTCTTTTAGGACAGTGGTTAGACGATCATTTTTTAGGGTTTCATTGGCCGTCCACAAATCGTTATACCATGCCGTTGTCGGCGTAAACATTACGTTGCCATCCGATGATTGGCCCCAATGAAGGCCGACTAAGCCGCCCTCGGTTGAATAATAGCCCTGACCAATCAATAACGTGGGACGGGCTTGACCTAGTCGGTCGGGTAACACTGGTTGAACAGGAATTACCCTTGTTTTTTGGGCACTCCCGTCAAAAGTACCCTGCTGAGGTTGGATTTGAGTTGAGGGAAGCACATCCAGTACGAAATAGAGTGAATCAAACTCGTAATAGGTATGCAGCGGATTTGAACGCAAGGTTTGCCCACGCTGCAAGGGCCGATCATCTAAAGGGGCTGCAACCAAATCGGGAAAAGCCCCCGTCAAAGCCGCATGATCCACTTCTAGCAAGGCTATATCCGTGCCACGATCCGCATATAAAAGATGGCTAATGGGGATATTGGCTGTTTTGGATGGGCGGGTTACCGTCATCCCTTGTGCTAGATTATAGGGAATACAGCGATTTTCAGATTTGACTTGCTCAATAGCAGCAGACTCTGTATTAGTTGAGACCTGATAGGCGCTTCCGACCTTACAAAGGGTCAATTCAATGGCTTGTTCCCAACTATGGCGAACGCCATCATCCAAAAATGAAGGTAGTTGATAACGTAATTCGGCAGCAGTTTGGGTGGATACATCCCATAATAAGTGTTCACCTGCCACCGTTTGCCATGAGGTCAGAATCAGACCTTCCCCTAAATAGACACCCGCTGATTGATAACCTGTTACATCGGTTAAAAGAACTGTGGCGTTGGGCGGTGGAGTGGCTTGTTGGGGACGTGAATGAACCCCCTCGCCAGTGCTGGAAAGGGGGTTGTTATTGGCGGTAAATTGTGAAGGTGTAAACGTTGAGGCGACGATGGCGATACTCAACAAACACAGCGAAATAAGTCGCACGGGCTGGTTTATCCTTCCTTTACCCAGCGTGCTTGGAAAGTGGCTCGGTCACCCGAAGTTGAAAATTCATTTACAGCGGTTAGGTCTACAAAAGCACGATAGAGGGTATCGGTGGAACCTGCCACACAACTGGTGATATTGACTCCGACGCCTTGAATTTCGCTGCGAATGCTCTCAGGGGCATTGCTGATGCGGCTAGCCGCTAAATTGATACCTTCAAAGGCTAATGCGGCCAAATTATCAGGGTGTGGCCCCTGACAATCGGCACTGGTGCAGACACACCCCTGTACAAATAGGGTACGACCTACACTAGTGTCAGCATATACTGCCCCGCTATTCGGGCCAAAATTGGGACTGGTTGAAGCTGAGACACTGCTAGAGGTAGCGGCTAGAATATCCTGCAATTCAATCTGGTCAACGGTGACGGGGGCAATTGCGGCGGCATCCTCAACCCCTTTGTCCTCTTTACCGCCCATCAAGATGACTAGGGCAACAACAGCTACCAAGACAAGCACCAATAATAATAGGAGGGTGCGCAAGGGCGATCGTTTGCGTTTTTCCGAACCCGACGCCTTGGCTTTTTTGCCTTTCTTACCCTTTTTGCCTTCCTCTTCTAACAATTCAGCAAAGGGGTCTTCGTCGTCATCAAAGCCAGCGCTGTCGTCGCCATCTTCAGCAAAGGGATCATCAAAATTGATTTCGTCCTCATCGCTTTCGCTTTGCGACACCACGAAGCGGTCGTCGGCTTCAGGGAGTTCCATCATCATCATCAATTCGTCGTCGCGCGGTGGATAGCTTTCGTTCAGCTTCTCCAACAGATTGCGGGCACGACTATGACGTGGGTTAATTTTAAGAACATTCACCAAAGCACGCCGCGCCTGACGGGGATCGTCCACCGCGTTTGCCATCAACCACCATACGTCGGCATTATCGTTATGTTCTTCTAGCAACGGCCTAAGTATTTGTAAGGCGTCGTCGGATTGCTCCCGTTGAATTAGAGCATAAACTCGTTCAAGTTGCTTCTGTAAATCGTCAGCCATTGCAGACTCCTCTTGGATGAATTAAGGTTATTGGCTGACCACGGGAACGCCGCTGGCATCCCCTTCGACCAATACGTAATTGCGATTAACCCAACCATCGCCAAACGGACTTTGGACTTTCCACCACCGACGGTCTGGGCTGAGGCCGATAATGGGCATACGGGTTGTGGAGGGCACGGAGCCAAGCGATGAGAAACTTGAATTGGGGCCACTGCGGATATTGAGTGCGCCTGTTGCCACGAATGCCACTGGGCCGATCAAGGTCGGGGTAGAGACCGAGGTATCGCCTGTTGCAGGGTCACGCACAGTAATGGCGGTCGTCGCATCAGCAATAGGCAATGCGCTGACATCACCGCGAATAATCACGTAATTGCGATTGACCCACCCTGCTCCAAAATCTGTATCAATTTGAACCCACAAGAAGGCGGCATCGCGCGCCAAAATGACGAATTGTTCGCCACCAACTGTCCGACCTAGAATGGTGTAGGCCGCGCCGGGGCCGCTACGAATATTTAAAGCACCTGCATTGATAACTGCCACTGGCCCAACATAAGTAGTTTGATCAACTGTATTTTCCGTGACCGGGGCGTTGCCAAAGTCGTTGCGGGTAATCAAGTAACGGGCTGATACCCAACCTTCGCCAAAAACGGTCTGGACATTGAACCATAAATTATCACTGCTGCGTCCCAAAATAGGGAGCAACTCACCACCGACTACCGTGCCGATAATTTCATAATTGACGCCGGGGCCACTGCGAACATTCAATGAACCTGCGTTTACAACCCCTGTAGCACCAACTTCAGTCACTGGGGCGGAACTTGCATCAGTGGTAGGGGCAGCGTCACCTGCTGAGGTGAAACGGGCCTGTACCCAACCATTGCCAAATTGCCAACGGATATTTAACCACGTGCCATCATTGCTTTGCCCGATTAGGTAGACTCTTTGGCCTGCCGAAAGGCGTCCTTGAATGGCGGCTTCTGGGCCGGGGCCACTGCGGACATTTAATAAAGTGGCCGTCACGGTAATAAAGGCTCCGGGGTCTTGGATGCCAACACTGCTGCCATTGGTAACGGTTAGCGCCGTTCCAACAACCCAACCTTGACCAAAACGCCCATTGACCAACCACCACGCACCATCGGCACTAATCGCCAGTACGGGCAGGGTCTCAAATCGATTAATTGTTCCTACAATCCAAAAGGCCGTGCTTGGCCCAGCATAGGCATTGGTCGCAATGCTAGCAGTTGCGGATGCAGTGCTTTGTCGTGACTCAATCCCCTGCGCTTGGATGTTATTTTCAGCGCGAACAACGGTGATGGTATTAAAAGAAATCGCCAATAAAGCAATCAGAAGTATGGCTCTAAAAAAACGCGATTGCTGGTTCATAAAAGGCCCCCTGCAAAATGTACGGGTGGTCAGAATCTTGAAGTCAAGCTATGAAAAGAGTTTACTTAGAGGCGGCATTTTGAGCAAGTGGCGACAAACAAAAAACACATAGAAAAATATCCATGTGTTTTACTGTGCCCCGGAAAGGACTCGAACCTTCACGGCCTTGCGGCCAACAGGCCCTCAACCTGCAGCGTCTACCAATTCCGCCACCGGGGCTGATGTTCAAGAATTATACTGATGATCATTTGACTGTCAATGCTGATTCGCGTCAGCCACTCGTAGATTTTTTCACATGGCTAACTCGCTGGGTCGGTGGTAGTATTCGGAAATGAAGGCTTTCGTTGGCGATTTAGGAGGATTCATCTTGTATCGGAATACGCACAAATCACTCCTTCTAGGAGGCATTGGCATTGGTTTAGTGTTACTAACTTTGGTGGGAACAATCTTATCATCAATCCAAAGCGTCAATGCTACTGAATCAAACCCCAATGATCTAGCAATGGCTTGGCAAGATGGTGCGACTCCCGGCGCTGCTGCGACAATGAATCCACTCTTGCAAAGTGATCTCAAAATTCTATCGGGTAATGTGCAACGCCCTAATGGAATTACTTTTTTTGATGGCTATTTATATACCTCTTGTTCGGGCGACTTTACTGTATATCGGTTGGATGCGGATACTGGCGATACTGTCACCTATATTGCGGGGGTGCAAAACACCCATACTTTATATATTGAACAGGGAGATGATGGGCCGGTCATTTGGGTGGCGGATTTTCAACGTAACGCCTTATCCTATATTCAAACCGAACCGCGTGCACTAGAAAATGTCAAGCAAGGGCTAGGTTCGCCATGGGGCCTCGCTCCTGCTGCCGATGGCTCGTTTTATGTTACACAGTTTGCGACAGATGATATCGTCAATATCAAACGTGATGGTACTTTAAATGTTACAGCAACCGGTTTCCGCAATCCTACCGGTATTGTGGTAGATGGTAACTATATTTATGTAGGTAACAACGGAAGCGCTCGGCGGGCTATTGAATATTTTGAATACACCCCCGGTTCGGCTCCTGTGACCGAACAAGATTTGAAACCGCTTGTGAGTGGGTTACAAAACGTGACCACCATTGTTACGGGGCCAGATAATTGGCTCTACTTCGCATATTCATTGGGAACAAGGGGAATCGTAGGCCGAGTAAACCCACAAACTTGCCGTGACAAAGGCGGGTGCATCAACGCAGATGTAGAGATTGTATTATGGTCAGAACTCTCTGCCCCACTCGCCGGACTTGTCATCGCACCTGATATGCGCCTGTTTGTTCACACCATGTTCGGCTCAGAGATTTATTGGGCACAACTACCAGAAAACCTTAACCCACGACCCACATCATCATAGTCACTGCCAAGGGAGTACATTGTGACCAAGCCAGCTACGCTAGGCGAAAGCTACCGCAACTATCTCAATCACGCCGATCTGCGCTCAGCACATACCCTATCAGCCTATTCACGGTCAATCGAATTATTTTTTCAGTTTTTAGTTGACCGTGAATTTGACTCATTGCTCCCCATCCAACGCACTTTTTTTACCACTCCTGAAGAAATCGAACTAGACCATCTCGGCGAAGGCGATCAAGCAATCTTCCTGAATTTCGCGAAGTGGCTGCAATCCTCACCGACTACCCAACTAAAAGGGGATAAGCGTCCCTATGCTCGTGCCACCGTCGAATTACGCATAGCAGGTGTGCTTCACTGGTTTCAATATATGGATACCAACAAATGGCTACGTGAATATTGGCTGCACCATGCTGGCAATCTCTTACGCAATGATTGGCACGAACATCAAACCAAGCGCGAAAAACAAATTAACCCCCTCCCCGATTTAAACGCCGTTGTGATGTTTTTCGACTCCCAACCCATGCCACCAGTAATCAAAGCCGCAACCGACCCCGCGCGTACTGAATTGTGGGAGACCAAAAGGCTACGTAACCGGGCTTTGCTGCACTCTCTAGCCGAAACAGGCGGGCGTGTGAGTGAAATTCTGAGCCTAAATGTAGCGGCCTTCCCCACAAATCGTTCTAATAACACGCTAAACCTAGATGTAGTGGGTAAAGGCGGATATCATCACGTTCTCCACCTAAAAGAAGCGCTACCTGCCATCTATGATTACATCAGGGCACGTGATGCCCACGTAGAGTGGAAAGAGAGTCTGCCGCTGTTTATCAGCCATGATCCACGTTATCAAGGGAGCCGGATGAGCCGGATTGTGGCATGGCGAGTTGTGCATCGGGCCGCTCAAGCCCTTGGTATGGCTGATATTTCACCGCAGGACTTTCGGCACTGGCGGGCTTTGCAACTGATTAATGCAGGTTATACCCCCGTACAGGTGCAGGAATATTTGGGGCATCGGTCTGTAGAAACGATTCGGTCATTTTATATCGCGGCGGTTGAGGATTAATTTCGATGAAATCCTCAACCAAAAAACAAGACGCTGCCATGATTTTAGGGCTACTATGTTTCATTGCAGTGATTTTTACGCGATTTTGGACTAGCTGGCCCCCCCCCTTGATTTACCCCAACTCTGAACTGGGGGGAGACCTGCCACGCGAATCTTATCCACTCGCGCTTTATGTCAAAACAAGCCTGCTTGAACAAGATACTCTCCCATTATGGCGACCCTATTTACTCAGTGGTGCTCCTCTTATCGGTCATCCTGTTGCACCAGTTTTTTATCCTGCCCATTGGCTGGTTTTGATTCTTCCCATTTCCGCTGCGCTCAATTTGGGAGTGATTTTCAATTTATGGTGGGGAGCTATCGGCCTGTACATTTATCTCCGCAAGCATCCTAAACTAAGCCCAAATGCAGCATTTGTAGGCGCAGTGATTTTTGCGTATTCGCCTAAATGGATAGGCAACATAGCCGGTGGGTTCTATCCAATGGTTGCTGCCCTCGCATGGTGGCCTTGGATATGGTTGGCATTTCACACCTTTTGGAAAAAGAACCAATACGCTTGGTTGGTTTTGATGGGTATAGGACTAGCGGCGCAAGCTCTTAATGATGGGCGATTATTGGCCCAAGGTCTCACTTGGCTTGGCTTTTGCACCTTAGGCTATGTCAAAAAGGAGACATGGCATGAATGGCTACTCAAAGCTTTGAGTAGCTGGTCAATAACCCTAGTCCTTATGATAACTCTCGCAGCCGTCGAATTATTTCCCTTATTAGAATTACTACCTGAAACTAATCGTACTAACTTGTCTTTGTCTGACGCTTCTTTTGGCAGCTTGCCACCTATTTTACTATTGGGCACTTTCTTCCCGCCCAGATTGCAATTCCCCGAATGGATTGTTTATCCCGGCGTCATCACCCTTCTCTTATTGATTATGAGCTGGTCTCGGGGAGAATTCAAAAAGCGCCGCTGGTGGATTATAGGTGTTCTAACGGGCATCATGATGAGTTTTGGGTCATATACCCCTATTTACCGAATACTTTTTGAAATCCCCGGATTTAGTTTTTTTCGTGTCCCTGCTAGATGGTGGCTGTTCTCACTGTTTTCGTTTGCTGTTTTGGCAGCTTTTTCCATCCAAGAATGGGAGGATAACAAACGCGTTCACTCCACTCGGTTAAAGCCAATCCTGACTCTGCTGATTCCACTCTATCTCATTGGGGCTGTTGCCAATATTGTACTATCCGATGCAATTCCATTTGTCATCATACCGAGCGCGATTGCCTTTTTTGTCTCCCTCATTATTCTCCAACGGCCTAATTCTCATTTAATGTATGGTTGCCTAATTCTCACCCTACTTTTTGATCTGGGGTGGACGAGCAATACACTTATCAAACCGGAGCCACCCAATAAGATATTGAAGACCGACGCCATGACAAAAGTTTTTGAAAACATTCCCAATTTGGAATCGAGGACTTTTGCACCCTATACTGGTTTACCGGAAGTCCCGATCATCCAAAATGGCTTATCTACTGCTGATGGGTACGATTCTTTCCAACTAACGGCCTATGCTCAGTTAGGCCTTAAAGCAAGCGGGTGTAATTTTAAAGGCTTTGCAGTTGCCGTTCCGCCCACTCGTGCCAGTCAAAAAGCTGTTGATGCTTGTCCCAATATCCAACCTGATTTTGAGATCTTGCAGGCTCTAAACATTGGATATATTGTTTTGCCTGTGCTGAAAACGATGCCGGGTGCAACTCCCATCATGTTCACCTCCAAGCAAGTGGTCTATCGGCTTGATATGCCACCATTAGGTCGGGCCTATGGGGTTGTGCGAGGTGAAAGAATAAACTCAATGCATTCTTGCATCGAACAAGCAGGAGAGATTGATTTGTCCAAAATCGCCTTGGTTGAAAAAACATTGGATTTTCGTGATGGATTAGAGCAACCTATAATATTAGAGCACTTAAGCGTGGTCAATTCTGAGACCTTTGAAGTTTATGCCAAGACGGATGGGCTGTTAGTGCGTTCAGAAACATGGGCACCCGGCTGGCAGGTTAAAATAGATGGACAAGACGCCGAGGTGCTGAGGGTGGATTGTGCATTACAAGGAGTTTGGGTAGAGGCGGGAGACCATACAATTCGTTTTGAATATGCACCGCGCTCCTACTTAATTGGCCGTTGGATTAGCCTATTTTCTGCCCTAGCAGTTTTTACATGGGGTATTTGGTATGTACTGGTTCGGCGAGGGCAATAGGTAGGGTGACATAAAAAGTTGACCCTTTGCCTTCTTCACTTCGCAGCCAAATTCGCCCACGATGCCGATCCACAATCGCTTTGACTAAACTTAGACCCACGCCCGTACCCGGAATTTTGTCTTTTATCCCATTGGCTCGAAAATAGCGATCAAATACTTGGCTTTGGGCTTCAATCGGAATTCCCATTCCCGTGTCTTCGATTGAGATAATAACATTATTCTCTTGACTCTCAGCCACTACCCGAATGGTGCCACCCTCAGGGGTAAACTTGATAGCATTATCAATCAGATTAGTGAAAACTTGCTCCAATTGTGGCCCATCTCCCAATACATAGGCCGACGGAATATCGGCTTTCAATTGAAGAATTTGATTACGACGAACGGCTATATCTTCGTACGAGCGTATGGCGTTGTTGAGCAGCAATGTTAGATCGCAGAGTTCAAATGGGGGAGCGCCACTTGCTACTTTTTCTAAATCTAGGATGCCGTTCACAATTCGTTCCATACGGTCTAGCTGTTTCCAAATAGACGCGATGTTACGTTGAGCGCTCTCGACACCTTCAACATCCTCTTCGAGCAATTGGATATAGGTCATGGTCGCAAATAGTGGATTTTTTAAATCATGACTAGTCATCCGCACCATTTGGCTTTTAAGACGATCAATTTCCTTTAATTGCGTGACATCGTTCAAAACAGCCACCCAACCTCGATTAGGTTTTCCTAGTCGCGCAATATGGCATAGATAGTCGTGCTCCTTGAGATGCACTTCATATACGTGTGACCGTAATTTCCGAACATCACGTAATAAACCGCGCATATCTTGCGGCAGAAGATCAGATTTTATGTAATCCAATAAGGATTTTCCGATGATGCTGCCGTGAAATGGGTCATCAGTCATTAAGTCAGTTGCAGCAGGGTTGGCGAAAATAATTTTCAAATCGTGGCTAACTGAGATTACAGGATTTTCGGTACTGATTAGCACCGTTTCAAGTTGGTCGGCGACAGCGCGTTCTTTTTCAAATAGAAAACTATTGGTAATGGCGACCGCTGCTTGTGGGCCTAATAATTGCAACAGATGTAAATCGTCATTAGTAAAAAGTCGTCCCTCAACTCCTTCAATGGTGATGAGTACCCCTACGACATCGTCCCGAAACATCAATGGGACACTCAGAACTGACCCAAAGGTTTTGAGGGCAATTGGAATATCAGGCACGCCATGCCATTCACGGCGATAGTCGTGCAACATAAACCCCTGTCGTTCTCTCGCTACCTTTCCGGCAACCCCTTCTTGGAGCGTTAGGCGTGTACCTAGGAACTTTTCAGGGATGTTATAAACGGCCTCTAAAATAAGTTCGTTATCGCGGCGCAGGAAAATCAGGCTACCGTCAATTTTGAGCAGGCCAGCGGCTTGTGCTGCAATAGTTTGAAGTGCCTCACGTGGATTAAGGCTGCTAGTGATGGCTAATCCGATTTTTTGGACAGCTTCCAATTCTTTAGCGCGACCAATAAGCGGTTCCATCACTTGGCTGCGGACGATGGCATAACTAATCGTCAAAGCAGCAATAGTGGCTGTATGTTCGGCACTTCCCAACGCTCGCAAGCGAGGACTGATTAGGACAACTAGTTGACCCAAGCAAAAGACTAAAAGCCCCAAAATCATTGAGGTTTCTTTTATCTTGGGCAGATTTTGCCAAACACTGATAAGTGTGGCCGTCACCACTACCAAATAAACTAGAGTATCTACTAGCGGAAAACTATAATTGAGAAGCCCTGTGACAGAAATCTCATATTGAAAGGATATGTCAAACAAACTGAGGGTGGTTTTGTTGAGGACTAACATGGCAACACTGCCAATAGCCAGTGACCATGTAAAGAAACTGCGTATTTCGGTGAGGGCGGCCACCAATAGAAATAGGGCAATACAAGCGCCCCCGAAGCCGATTTCTATTAGATTCAGCCCTAAGACGGTCAAATCTTCGTCAACTGCGACCAGTGCCGTTGCACGACTGAGCAATGACCCGGCTGACCATACAAGCATCGCGATCATAAATAGGCTGAAATAAATATTGATCTCACGACGGGCATTTTGCCACAGGATTAGAAATAATGCGGCTAATGCGAGGGTTAACATTAGCCCATTGGTAATCAGCGTGACAGTGATGAGCGTGAGCATGATGCTCCTAGACTAAAACGACTTAACCTTGCCGCTTTTGTTTTTCAAAACGATAACCAACGCGATGCTCGGTCTGAATGTAAGTGGGATTCGCTGCATCGGGTTCAATTTTGCGCCGAAGCTGGCTAATGTAGACGCGCGGGTAGTAAATGTCGTCAATGTATTCTTTGCCCCAGACCTGTTCCAACAGTTCCCGCTGGGGGACGACACGCCCCGAATTTTCGATGAGGACGGCCAAGAGTTTAAATTCGGTGGGGGTCAGGTGACGTTTTTCGCCATTGACGTGGACATGGCGGCGCTGCAAATCGACACTAAGATAGCCATCGTTATAACCACTTTCGGCTTCAACTGCTGTCATTTGGGCACGCCGCAACAAAGCCTGAACACGGGCGACAAACTCATTTCCTCGAATGGGTTTCATGAGGTATTCATCCGCGCCAGCATTCAACCCTTCAATAATATCCGCTTCGGTCACGGCCTGTGCGCTTAACATCATAATGGGTGTTTCAGCGACTTCGCGGATGCGTTGACAGACGGTTAGACCGTCCATCTCTGGCATGGCAATGTCTAGTACCACTACGTCTGGTCTTTCAGTGTGAAAAGTACGAAGTCCCTCTAACCCATTGGCGGCTGTGCTGACCTGAAAACCGGCCCGTGTCAGCTTCTGGCTCAATGAGTCGCGTATGGCTTCTTCGTCATCCACAATAAGGATTTTCATTGTGACCCATCCTGCATGGTGCGATTTATTTATTCTGCCTTATGGTTAAGTTTATCACCAGAAGCCTTCTCAAAACAACGCTATCCGTAGGAGAGCTATTATATTTTGGTTAGTTTTTGGCGTTGAGTAGTGGTTTAATGCTATATTGATATGTAAAAGTTGTAAAGATAGAGGACTTTACCATGCCAGTCATACTTGCAGAAAATGCGGAACTGCAAATTGAGGAAGGTCGCTGGAGGCTTTATGACAGCACTGACCCTGATTCTATCTCGGCGATGTTTGAGGTAAGTCGGGGAAGCGGCATTCTCAGTTATTCCGCATCTTTTGGTGACAAACGCGGCCTACCGGGTACGCGGCTTGCCATGAATTATGTGAAATCAGTGGTTGTCGGGTTTGACCAAAAAACCAACCGCTGGCGCTTGGGTCTCTATATAGCTTACGAAGACGATCAAAAACCTCAGTGGTCAGAATTGGTCCATTGGCCGGGAGGCCAAAATCGAGAATATGCGGATGCCGCTCAAAAGTCGGGTCGTATCCTTGCTGAGTTTATCATGTGCCCCCTGAAATTGTTTGGGGTAACCAAAACCCCTAACGCCGCCCGGGCTACTATCACGGGGCCAGTGGTTGCCCATCGCCGGGTGGATGTTGACCCGACTGAGGTGAAAGCCCGTGCCCAGCGGGTTCAGCTGCCCAAACAAATTCTGGGCATGTGGTTGGGTGTCACAAACAAAGGTTTGACCATGCGTGTCTCGAAAGACGCTGCTTCCTCACGTGGAGGCGAAGTTGCACCATCCTTCCAAATTGGGGAAGTGGATGTTGATCGCCATGTGTTGCGGTTAACCCCAGCAACGGGTTTATTAGGAGCGTTTTTTGGTGGAGGGTCGGGCCGAGCCATCAAATTCGACGAAATCCGTAATCTGGAATTTCGGCATCTTATGCAGCAAAGCTCTAAAATGCAAAAGAGCGAAGAAGACGGCTTGATGGTCGAAGTGTTGACCAAACAAGACATATGGGAAGTTTATGTGACCACGGCTAATGAGGCACTATTGGTGGCCCGCACACTCCACAGCCGCGACAGTACCATGTCTCGGCAGCGTGTACAAGACATATCAAGTGGTGCGAAGGTGGGTGAACAATACGATGCGGCGGTAGATTATTATCGCCTACATGAAGAAGACCAGCGCCAATTTGAAGCCTCGCGTGATTGGGCCTATTCAGTTGCTGTGACGTTTGCAGGCGCGGCTAACTGTCGGATGGTTGAGACCGAAGTGGGTGACGATTTAAGCTCAATCAATCTCGAAAGAGAATACTAAATAATAAGGGCCGATGTTGTGATGTCGGCCCTTGTTCTGAATCCTATTCAACACTTAATGTGACATTGAAGTTACACGCTGCCTCGCCTGCAACTCCATCGCGGCTAATAACACGACCATTTTGCGATTGCCAGCCAGCACTATCTCGCGGGGGTAAGTTCTCTTGCCAACTGCATAAAATATCATCCGAGGTTTCGGCATCATGGTCAAACAAAGCGACTTCAATGGTTAGACCCTCGTCGTTACTCACACCCACCGTAAGTTGATTGGTTTTGCCAAAGGGCATCAGGATCTGATTAAAGTCGAATTCTGCACCCTCTTTGAGTTTGGCATATTGTGGGGAACTACTTGCTCCCCCAAAAAATACGGCGGCATCGTTGACCAAGAAATATCCATAGATTTCGGGTGATTTGCCACAACTTTCGCCATCACAATCGTTGACATTGCTCAACCCGAGTTGACCAAAGGTAATGGTTACTTGGGCAGCACAATCACTTGGGGTGTTGCTGACTGTGTTGGAGGGTACAGATTCTTGTCCTCCACTATAGGTTGTAACGGTGAATTCAGTGGCCTCGCCACACTCTGCAATAGACAAACCGTCGCCTGTCCAACCCCGTGCATCAGGCGGGGTCATGCCGATTAAATAGCCATTGCGATAGACCCTAAACCCGCCAATGGGATTTTCTCCGTCATAATCCCAATCAAGTTGGTTACTGACCAATCTCAGGTTGGTGGGAGCAAAAATCTCATCGGTAAAGCGTGAGCGTGGTACGGCAACAACTCCACCCAAGTTAGCTGTATCAGGTAGATCAGTAATGGCTGATAAGTCGGTCAATACGGCAATATTGGGAAGTCGTGGGCTTTGCGGCTGTCGGTCGGGATTGTCATAGGGCAAGGAATAACTAAGGCCGAAACCCGAGCCTGAAAGATTAAGCGCTTGGCCTCGCCACTGATCGCGGGTTTGGGTCAACGTATTGGTGCCAATTTCCTTAAGTTCAGACCCCTGCCAACCCCAACATTGCACAACCATATCAAACGATTGTTGCTCAGCGATCAGAATTTGAGCGGGGCGACTGTCCCCACTTAGGGCCGCTCCTAAATCAAAATACTGGCCTCCCCCCGGCAAGAATGAGCCGCTATCCGAAGGGGCGCGGGCATACCCACCAGCACGGGTCGCGTAATAGCAATAGGCATGGTCATAGGCTTCGGCGGTTTGTAGGATGGTGGGTGTAAACCGTACCGTGACAATCCCTTCAGGCAAGGGCAGTAAATCACCAAATGGAAAGGGATCAACCCCGCCCGTTACTCCACCATCAAAATCAGGGGGAATGTCGGGCCACTCCGTTGTCGGATCACCCGGTAGTGGCTGTAGATTGCCGTCGTCGTCGGTGGTGGCATGATCTACCGTAATTGTGCCGCCATCCCCCGGTGTGGCGACAACAGGTTCGTCGGCGGGTTCATCGGCAGGGAAATAATAGGTAAGCCCTCCGGAAGATGCATCATTCAAGCTAGTGGTATTGTTGCTCTGGGAGCTATCTACTTGGATGCCACCAATTTTAGTATTGCCAAAGTTGACCGTGATAACCCCGCCGGGAATATTGACTGTGCAGCTTCCTTCAGCATCAGTGGTGCATTGGGCAACTATTTCAGGTGGTTCACCCGGCCCACGATCACGGGTAAAGGTCAAGCATACCCCAGCTAAGGGCGTCCCATCGGGTAGGGTTAGATGAATAGTAAAGGACTCAATTTTTTCATCGCCATTTTGCTGATAGATGGATGCTCCCTGAATAGCCGCGCATGAAGCCTCGACCACATAGGCCCCTTTTAGCGGGGTAGGCATCAAATCCGAAACAGTGAGAAGTGTCCCAATGAAGGTGGTGAGCATTATTGCCAAACGCAAGGAAGTCCCGATTGGTTTGGTCATAAATATATGGACGCGTCGTTTCAATCCTTGTAAATTCATGATGGTTACTCCGCGTTGATATACGTCGCTGGGTCAATGGGTTTATTGTCCAGCCGTACTTCTAAGTGTAGATGCGACCCTGTTGAGCAACCCGTCGAACCAGCATAGCCGATAATCCAACCGGGGCCGTCATACTCCCGTCCCTCGGCTGTGTTTAAGCCGCTTAGATGCCCATACAAAAACATGTAATCTCCCAATTGAATGCGCACATGCCGTCCATAGCCATTATGCGGAGGTTGGGAACCTCGGGTGGTCGAACAGTCGGCATTACTGGTCGTGTCCGGCCCAGCATGGGTGACAGTTCCCCCGTCCACTGTTGTGATGGGTGATCCCTGCCGAATGGAGAAATCAATGCCCGTATGGAACCAAGGCATATTATCGGGACAGTTGGTTCCCCGATACCCTGTGTAATACTCCGCACAGCCAAAACCGCGTGTGATGTCAACGGTTTCTACAGGAATTCGACTGCTGCGATAAGGCTGTGGGCCGTTGGTGGCTTCCGATTCAGCGACCTGCTGCACAATTTCTTGAATGGCGGGGTCATCAAAAAAACCGTCCGGTGCGTCCCCGCATTCATCAGGGTTAAATTCCTCCTCACCTTCGTCTTTGGGGTGATAGGGAATGGTCAAAATATCACCGGGCTGAATTTTGGCTAGGCCGGGATTCGCCACAAGGAGTTCATTAAAACAAACCCCCAGTTGGGCTGCGATACTCACCGGATCGTCGCCGGGTTGAACCGTGTAGCCCAGATTGACATTACCTTCGGGTGGGCAGCACCCTGATGTGACGGCAAATCCTTCAGAAGCGCTTCGCCCGTCGACTGATTCAGCATTAACGACAAAACTAAATTCACCTGTCGCTTCTGGAATCCAAGGATAGGTTGTATAGATTGTCTTTTGTCCTTCCAGTACCTCTGGCCGCCACACGACCTCATCACCTAAAGTCACGGAGACAGAACTGATGCCCTGACTATCTTCGACACGGATACGCAGCGGAGCAGCTATCCCAACGTCCACCGTGCTAGGTGGTGTTTCTAAAGTAATGAACGGCCCTTCAGTAGTCGTGACAACATTGGCTTGTTGGTTCGCTGGCGGCGTTGATTCTTTCTCTCCGCCTGAAATGATGACAGCAACAGCAACTACCGTCGCAATCACCACCGCAGCCCCTCCGACAAGAAATGATGCCACCACTGGATTTTGTTTTAGATAACTTATCATTGGCAGCCTCGACAAAATTTTGGTCTCTAAACACTGTATCATTATAGAGGGAACTCAGATGAAAATCATCTTTTATGAGGAGGTATTGCGGCTTCAATCAAGCCAATGTTAAAATGCCTCCATAAGCGAGTTCTTTTTTTCGATGAAGGGTCATCCATGACAGAGCAGAAACGTAAGCGTGTATTTTCCGGAATCCAGCCTTCCGGTGATTTAACCATTGGCAACTATATTGGTGCAATTCGTCAATGGGTACAGCACCAACATGAATTTAATGCGCTCTATTGCGTGGTAGATTTGCACGCGATTACGGCTGGACATGACCCAGCATCACTGGCAGCTAAAACCCGCGAGGTGGCAGCTATCTATATAGCGTGTGGCATTGACCCCGCCCAATCTATTATTTTTGCTCAATCCCATGTTACAGCTCATGCCGAACTTGGTTGGTTGTTGACCTGTGTCACCCCGATCGGTTGGTTACAGCGCATGACGCAATTTAAAGATAAAGCTGCTAAACAGGACGCTGCCAATGTATCCAATGGCTTACTTAGTTATCCGGTGTTGATGGCGGCGGACATTTTGCTCTATCACACAGAGGCTGTTCCGGTTGGGGATGACCAAAAACAACATTTGGAACTGACCCGCGATATTGCCCAGCGTTTTAATCATATGTACGGCGAAATCTTTACCATTCCCGAAGTCATGCTCCCACTTGAAGGTGCCCGCGTGATGGGTTTAGATAATCCATTGACCAAAATGAGCAAAAGTGAAAAGACTCAATATCATGCGGTTCATTTACTCGATAACCCAGACCAAATTCGGAAATCAGTGATGCGTGCCGTCACCGATTCGGGCAGTTTGGTGACATTTAGCAATGATCCCGAACGTGCCGGGGTCAATAATTTGCTGACAATTTACCAAGCCCTCGTGGGTGGTACACAAGCAGATGTCGAGGCGTATTTCGTTGGTAAGAGTTATGGGGATTTGAAGAAAGCCGTAGCCGAGGTAGTAGCTGAAACCCTCAAACCTATTCAAGCTAGGTATGCTGAAATTACTGCGGATGAGACCTATCTCAACGAAATTTTGGCCTCAGGCGCAGACCGTGCCCGCGAATTAGCAGCTCCAACGCTTCAATCGGTTTATCAAAATATGGGTTTTCTGCCTGTCAAACAGCTTCAACAAGTTAAGCTATGAATGCAGCGCCTGACCGTGACGATTTGCCAGCCCCCTTGTTGGGGTGCCTCTTTTGTCATACTGAAGGGGCGATGACGCTTACCGAGCCACGTAGATTTTTAGGGATAGGGGGACGTTTCCCCCTCCTTATTTGTAATCACTGTGGCTCAACGGCTTCTTTCGATTACGATGAGGTCAATGGAGCCGCCGATCATTGGGGGATTCGCTATCGTCATTATAATCATGGCCGGGAATATTATTATGCTGGGTTGTATCTTGGTAAAGCTGGCTGGCTATCGGCAGATGATGCCCTAGAAATTAGTACCCGTGCTTATGTCCAGCGTCATCGTGTGCGACAGACCCAACAGGGAAATCTCCAATGGCTTAAGCCTCTCTTGCTTTCTCCGCCCCCACCGCTGCTTAGTCCCGACGAAAAAATCCTGATGACTTTTCAGCACGTTATTTTTTATCAGGGTAATCCGAATACCTTTGCTCAAGGTGGACTCAAAGCTCTCGATACGGGTTCATTTTTTGTGACCGACCATAATATCCATCTTCTGGGGCATAAACGCGATTGGTCATATGCGCTACGGGACATTCAGGCCGTTAATTACAACGAACGGGCATGGTTCTTATATGTGCCTTCTTCTGGGACTCTTCCAGAGTTTTTCTTTGGTGAGAATCGCTTAGAAGAATTAGACGCACAGTTGGTTACAGCCGTGCTCGAAATATTGCGCCAGACTTCATAAATGTTTTTTATTTTTTCAAGAATATAACATAAGATAATTCGCGATAAGAAAGTTTATCACTGGGCAATCCTCGGCGAAGATTGCCATAGCTGATAACGTGCCATTATCATGCGTCATTTGGAATTCAACTTCCTCCCTAATCCAATAATCGAAAATGATGTAGAATTTATGAAGTGATAATTGCTCTCTACAAGGACAAACGCCTTGAGTGATAATCTAGATAAACGCCAGAAACTCCAAGACGAGCCTTTTGATTTCCAAATTACCAAAGATCAGAAAGTGTTGATTTATTGGCACGGTAAACAAATCAAAATTCTGGCAGGCAAGGCTGCGCAAAAATTTATTGCAAGTATCAGCAACCTCGACGAGTATGACATTCAACTTGCCTTAGCCAAAGTTACGGGCAATTTCAAACATGGTAACGAACGCCAGTCAAAATAGCTGTATTCTTATGTTACATCACTTGACCTTTGTAATAACCCCTCATACTAAAATCCAATTTCAAGACCAGAGGGGTTACATTTTTCGCAATTTATATTGTTCTTGATTAGGGATAAATTCATTAGCCGTCGAGACATAATAGGCAAGGTCAAATCCAACGATATGTTTTAAACCCTCATATTTCATGCCATTTTTTTCCATGATACGTCGTGAAGCCGTGTTTTCAGGGACGGCAATAGCAATAATGCGTTCTAATCCAAGTTCCTCGAACCCAAAGCGTAAACTAGCATGGGCGGTTTCAGTACCAAGACCCTGACCCCAATAATTTTTCCCAAAGGCATAGGCTACTTCAATTTCTTGGGTTTCCTGAATGACTTGTAGGCCGCAGTGTCCAATAAATTTGCCCGTTTCTTTTACTACAACCCCCCACAATCCAAATCCACGCTCAACCCAATGATTCGAAAAATAGTTGATATAAGTCTCGGTCTGTTCACGGACACGCGGTGCACCTCCCGGTAGATAACGCATGACATCAGGTTGGCTCCAAATTTGATTGTAATACTCTCGGGCATCGTCTAACGTAATGTTGCGTAACAGGGTACGACGGGTTTCAAGCTCATAGGTCATAATGAGGTCTCCTTGATGAAAAGTAAAGCCATCTCCTGTTATACTATCTTTCGCATTTCAGTGAGGTTCACGGGAGCTAATAAATGGATACGCAATCGGAAGCATATGAAAGAGCAAAAAAACGGGTCAAGGAAATCAAAGATTTTTGGTCGCACCTAGCATGGTATATCAGTATCTGTGTGTTTCTGACGATAGTCGATTTGGTAATGGGTGATGGCGTGAATTGGGCGTACTGGGTCTATCTAGGTTGGGGTATCGGTGTCGTCGCTCATGCCTATAGCACCTATGGCCCCGGACAGTTTTTTGATGAGAACTGGGAAGAACGTAAGATTCAAGAATTGATGGCAAAAGATACCCCCGAAAAACCCAAGCGCGGAATTGATGCCTAAGCAAAATTTCCGCAATGCGCTTTTTTATACTACACTAGGGCTAACTCAGTAGTTTCGGCCAGTTAAGTAGGAGTCTCCGATGCCCAAAGTGGTTGCCATCCATTCATTTCATGGTGGTGCAGGAAAATCAATGATCGCGGCAAATCTTGCGACCCTACTGACCCTACAAGGCAAAAGGGTCGGATTATTGGATGGCAATCTGCATTCCCCTCAACTCTACGCGGCTTTTAGGCTCTCCCCAAACGAAGTCGTCTCTTCTTTTTCGGATTATCTGCGCGGGCGATGCTCAATAAAAGAGACCATCTTGGATGTGACTTCATACGCTGCCGATGATGTGGGCGGAAAACTTTTCCTGCTCCCCAATTTGCCCGAAAATCCTTCATTTGACGGCCTTGACGCGAAACAACTTATTGATGGCTTTCGCGAATTGTTCCATAGCCTGCGGCTGGATAATTTAATCTTGGATATTGGCGCAGGCCTCAATCCTACCACCCTGCCGTTTCTAGCCATCACGGAGGCTTTACTAATCGTTTCTCGCTTGGATCAGGAAGATTTACAAGGCACGGGGGTCGCTATTGATATTGCGCGGAAACTCGATATTCCAATGGTGTTATTGCTTATTAATCGGGTGGATGAGTCATTTGACAGTAGCCAAGTGAAATCGCAAGTTGAAAAGGCTTATGGATGTGAAGTGGCAACAGTATTGCCCGATGTCTCTGATATCGCGCCAACTACAACTAATCTTTTTGCCCTAACCTATCCTAGCCACCCTTTGACCCTCAAACTGAAACATCTGGGTGAGCGCATTGCGAAATAAAAACAGGGGCATGGTTTCCCCTGTTTTCCTCGAAAATAGTATTAGGTCAACTTATAGCCAATTTTTCGTAGGAAGCCTTTACGCCAGTTAATACCCTCATCATCTTCAATGCCCTTGCTTTTGAAGCCATCCACAACACCCAAAATACCTCGTCCTTGCTCCGTTTCCACCACAATCACTTGGGTTGGATTGGCCGTGGCACAAAAAATCCGTACCACTTCCGGAACATTTTTGACGGCATGGAGTACGTTAATTGGGAAGAAGCCCTCACCCAAAAACAAGATAAACGAATGCCCCGCCGAAAGCGCTAGTGCATTTTGTTTAGCCAGTTCAATCATCTGGTTATCTGTGCCACTCCAACGGATGAGACATGCCCCGGAGGCTTCACAAAAAGCGAGGCCGAATTTGATGCCGGGGACGGCGGTTACTAAGGCTTCGTGCATATCCTCGACGGTTTTAATGAAATGGCTTTGCCCTAAAATGAAATTAATCGTGTCTGGTTTTTGCACGGCTACCATAGAAAGATCCATCGTTTTGCTCCTGTTTTATGCTTGACCCCAACGCCGAACTAATTCGACAAATAAACGCACGCCATAGCCCGTTGCCCCTTTGGGTAAATAGGGACTGCTATCTTTGGCATCCATGCCCATGCCCGCCATATCAATATGGGCCCACGCTGGATATGAGACAAAATGTTTTAGAAATGTTGCAGCGGTACAAGCACCCGCCCAGCGCCCACCACTATTTTTGATGTCGGCAGTATTTGACTCGATGAGCTTTTCGTATTCGGGGAGCAGCGGCATCGGCCAAAGTTTTTCATTGGTCATCTCACCTGCTCCCATGAGGGTATCACGTAAGACATCGCTCGTTGAAAATAGACCAGCAGCAATTCCACCCAATGCCACGACACACGCCCCCGTCAAGGTGGCAATATCCACAACGGCAGTTGGTTTAAAGCGTTCGGCGAAAACGAGTGCGTCAGCCAAAATCATGCGGCCCTCGGCATCCGTGCTGATAATTTCAATAGTCACGCCGTTGCTGGCCGTCACGACTTCGGATGGTCGGAACGCATTACCACTAATCATATTATCCACCGAAGGCACAATCCCGACGACATGGAGTGGCAAATTGAGTTCTCCAATTGCTCGCATCGCTCCAATAACGGCACCACCGCCCGCCATATCATTTTTCATGTTTTCCATACCATCGGCGGCTTTAATACTATATCCCCCTGTATCAAACGTGACACCCTTGCCAATCAAAACGATGGTATCGAATTCTTCAGCCCGATCCGCATTATGTTCTAGAATAATAAAACGGGGCGGTGTATCGCTCCCTTGAGAGACTGACAATAAAGCCCCCATTTTGAGAGCCTCCATTTGGGCCTGTTCAAAGACAGTTACTTTTAAGCCGACATCCGTAGCCACCTGTTTTGCTACCTCGGCCATATGGGCTGGCGTACAAAAATTGGGGGGCATATTGACCAAGTCGCGGGTAATGGTTACGCCAGTTGTAATCGCGAGACCCGAACGTATACCTGCCTCGGCGCTGGCAAAATCCGCTTCATCCAACCCGGCTAACGATAGCGTTTGCGGCAGAGCTTCGGGTGCCTCTTTTGATTTCTGTTCATAATATCCATAGATCGCCATCAGGCTACCCTCGGTAACGGCTTGAGTGGCAACCTCTACGCTAAGACCACCTGCCCCGGTGCCATGAATTACACTGACCACATGACGGGCTTTGAGATCACGGGCTTTTTGAATAGCCGATGCTGCGACTCGCCGGGTCGTATCTACTTTAAATTTTTCACGATCCCCTAACCCTACTAAAATAACCCGTCGAGCCGGAATAACCCCACGTGGATACAATACGGTTATCTGACCTAGCTTGCCCGTAAAATCGCCTGCCGCAATCAGGTCTTGAATAGCCCCACCGAGTGCGATATCAACGGCGCGGGTCACCTCATCTAATTCAGAATTTTCAAAAAGATTGACAATGATGGCGTCAGCTTCTAGCGATTGTAGTGTGCCAACAACGGCTTTGACTTCCATAATCCATTTCTCCGATTCGACATCAAAATTAATAAAACTCGGCCATCTAGTTAGGAACTGCGATGCGGTCTTAATTGTAGATGCTTTTGATCTTTCGTGGTACAGTGCTGCCTATTGGTCGTCCCAAACTAACTTGGAATTGTTATGGTATGCGAGTAAGTTATAGCTCTGGTTATTCAGCCCCTTTACCGGAACGGCATCCTTTTCCAATGAGCAAATTCGGCGCTCTCTATAAAATTTTGCTATATGAAGGATTGATCAAACCGCAGGATGTGATTGAACCCCATGAGGCTGAATGGGAAGATTTGCTGCGTGTCCACACCTATGAATATCTCAACAGCCTGAAAAATGGCACATTGGACGCGGCTGAGGAGCGCAAATTGGGTTTGCCATGGTCAAAGGGCCTTATACGGCGTTCGCGCCTAGCAGCACAGGGTAGCATCAATGCTGCTCGTATGGCTCTAGAGGATGGTGTCGCCGCTAATCTGGCGGGTGGAACACATCACGCTTTTCCCGATCATGGTGAAGGGTTTTGTGTCCTCAATGATGTGGCGATTTCGATTCGCCGTCTGGTTCATGATGGAATGATTCGCCGTGCCCTTGTGATTGATTTAGACGTGCATCAGGGCAATGGGACAGCAGGTATCTTTACCGATGATCCAACTGCTTTTACTTTTTCGATGCACGGAGCACGTAATTATCCTTTTTATAAAACACCATCCTCGCATGATGTTGAACTACCTGACAAAACCAATGATGAAATGTATTTGAGCACACTAGCGACCCACCTGCCCTTGGTCTTGCGCGAGGCCCAACCCGACCTTGTATTCTATTTGGCAGGGGTTGACCCAATGGCAGGGGATCGTTTTGGCCGCTTGTCATTGACGCGCGATGGCCTGCATAAACGTGACCGTTATGTGCTGCAAACTCTTCAGCGGTCAGGCTTACCTGTTGTTTTAACCTTATCAGGTGGATATGCCAAGACACCCGAAATGACGGCTGATTTACACGCCATTACCCATCGCGAAGCCCGTCAGATTTACAGGTAGATTTAGTAGGTCATACGTTCTATAATTGATAATTATATGCGCCGATTTTGAATTCGTAACCGTAGTTACGAATTTATGCGGGATGGTCATATCTGGCAATGCAGAAATGGCCGTTATGCGGGAGGATTTATGGTAAAGAGGCAGTTTTGCATTCTGTTCAAAAAAGCGGTATCGTTATTCTATAGATGATCTCTGGCTTTCGGATGGCTGATGCAACTCCTAACAAAGGTCAGAGATCGCCTTCCCCAATCAATATCAACCCTTCCAGCCTTGATTATGCGAGGCATATTTTGTCCCTAACACCACTGGTTAATCAATTACCGCTTGATCAAAACCCGGCAGCGGTTTACTTGGCGGGTTTAAATACCGAATCGGGGCGGCGCACTATGCTGCAAGCGTTGAATACCATTGCCGATATTTTAAGCGGCGGTCAGGCCGATGCCTTTACCTGCGATTGGGGGGCTGTCCGTTACCAGCATGTAGTGGCTGTCCGGACTCAGTTATCTGCACAATATAAGGCAGGGACGGTCAATAAAATGTTATCGGCGTTGCGGGGCGTACTCAAAGCCGCTAAAAATTTAGGCCAAATGTCACCTGATGCTTATAGCAATGCCATAGATATTCGTGGTATCAAAAATACCACTCTTCCGGCAGGGCGTGAACTTGCGCTTGGGGAAATTAGTGTTTTATTGATGACCTGCGGGGAGGACGCCTCTCCGTCAGGGGTGCGAGACGCCGCGCTGATTGTGGTTTTATATGGGACTGGGTTGCGTCGTGCCGAGGTGGTGGAGCTAAATCTAGCCGATTATGAACCTGCGACGGGTAAATTGGTAGTACGAGGCAAAGGCCAAAAAGAAAGGATCGCATGGCTGAATGATGGGGCTAATGCAGCCCTTGCTGAATGGTTGGTTGTGCGGGGGGATGAGGATGGCCCCCTCTTTTGGCATATCAACAAAGCCGACAAATTGGTCAATCGCCGCCTGACCACCCAAGCGATCTTTCATATTTTACGCAAGCGTGGTGATGAAGCGGGAATCCGAGAATTTAGCCCGCATGACCTGCGGCGTACCTTTGTGAGTGATTTACTGGATGCCGGGGCGGATATTGCGACGGTGGCACGCATGGCAGGCCACGCCAATATCCAAACCACTGCTCGCTATGACCGCCGTCCGGAAGAGACCAAACGTCGTGCGGCTGGGTTACTTCATATTCCTTATCATAAAAAGCGCCCTGACTAGTGGGAGTAGCCAAGTCGTCTGTGGCTGATTACGCGACCCCCTGTTAATATTGGCTGGCGTTTGCCCATCTCTTTCAACACCGAAATTCAATCCTATGTTCAAAAAACTTGCTGTTCTGGTATTGCTTAGTATTCTATTGGCTCAACACTTCCCTCAACATCCTCAGTCGGTTTTAGCCTATGACACGACTGGCCTTGAAACAATGGTATTCTTAGGACAAACCCAAGATACCAATGCTGATAGGAAAATTGACAGCGGCGACTCGAATGCCCTCTATCTTGTTCCTCAGCAGGTTAATTCGGGTAGGGGCTTGCAATATATTGGACTCACTTCGCCCTATCAATATAATGTGCAAGCGATGGTATGGTCGCCGACCCATAATGAAATCGCTTTTATCGCTTTCTATCATGATTCGACCGAACAACGCGGCCCTTCGCCCAGCGACCGAGTTGGTATTTTTGTTGTTTACCCAAGCTCACACGGTATCTTATCCATTTTTGAAGCCCCACTGGGGACACGTATTTATAATCTCGATTGGTCAGCCGATGGTCAATTCCTGCTGTATACAGCCAAAAGCCCGGGGGATGATGGACATGTTTATGTCATCAGCCGTGCAGGAGGAGAGCCTACGCGGATTACCCAACCGGGTAGTTTTGCCAGCCTTGCCTATTTTGTTACCCCGCCAGCCGAATCGCCCGAATATCATATCTTGGTGCAATTAGGCACATCTGATATTTTGCGATCAGGTCGTAAAAGCGCGGTAGAACTCCGTCGGATAGGGTTTTCACCCAGCCAAGGTGTGACCTATGACGAGGCAATTTCACTCCCTACATTTAGCGAAGATAACACGGCATGGTTAAGCGCTTTTTCGATTAACCTAGACCAAATCGCACTACAAGTTGCCAATGGCTCATTGCAAGATTACGACTGGGTAGTGAGTGTAAAATTGGGAACACTTGATTGGATAGACAATCGGCCCACATTGGATTTGACCAGCTTAATTAGCGCCAGTCCAGTTGGATTGAACGCAGATAATATCCAATGGGGTGATGGCTTTTTGACCTATACTGTTTCACCCCGCTATCCAGCTACCGAGCCAAGCGCAGGTGTGTATGTGTATGATTTCACTGCCGAGATTTCGACCCCATTAGGGGCTTTAGGAAACGCGGCGGCTCTACCTCTGACTGGTGAGGTCAATGAGCGACGCTTTGTGGTGATGCGGTCAAACAATGATAGTCAAGAGACCGAGGTATCGTTGGTTGATGCGCTTGCTCACGAACCGACGCTATTATTTACTGTGCCGGGGAAAATACTCAGCATTCGGTTGGCGCCAGCCCGTCTAAAATTGATTACCTTCTATGCTTTTGATGTGGATACAAATCAGGACGGCATTTTGAATGAGTTTGACTATCCGAGTATTTGGGTTGTGGACGAGCAAGGGAATCGCCTTTCGCGCTTGACTGGCCCGGACACCTATGATATTGATCCAATTTGGGATCCAAGCGGCGAATGGATTGCTTTTACAACCATTGTGGATACAGATGGAGACGGGATTTTTAGCCCGGACGAACACCATGTTATCGAAGTAATGCGGACGGATGGGTCACAGCGCCATCGCATTTCGCCACTTGACCAAGATGCACTTGCGCCGTTTTGGAGTTTGGATGGAACCCATCTCATTTTTGCGACCCGTGCAGCGTCGGATAAACCCTATGTGACTTATAGTGTCCCGGTTGAATTTGATGCCGCCGTCTCAACTTTCGGCACATTGCCAGTCTGTACGGCGACCAGTACAGGTGCGCTAAACGTCCGAACCGCTCCAACGGATGGTCGGGTCATCGGAATTCTGGATACGGGTAACACCGCCCAAATCACTGGGGTCAATGGTAATCGGGATTGGCTGCGGATTAACTTTCAAGGTAATTTTGCATGGGTAGCGCGGGGCTACGTGACCATTGACTGTTCAGCCGACATTATCGGGCAATATCCGGTGGTGCAAGGGGATGAACCAATCGAACTGAGCGATGGCCCGGTTGTTCTGACTACGCCTGAGACCAACAGTCGTCCGATTGTGATTACTCCCGATGGGATTGTGGTTGAAAATGGGGTTGGGCAACTTGGGCTATTGGAAAATGAAGCCACGATATCACTTAACTGGCTGGCAACGGGTGAGGTTTTTGGCTCACTGGCGGTATGGTCGGCAGGAAATGAAATCGTCGGGTTGGTTAGTAAAGGGGATACACAGGGGGTTTTACTCCGCAACATTCACTTGGCCTCAGGTGAAGTCACGGATTTAGATGATGCCGCCTTGCCCGATAATATCTCGTTTTTCGAACCCCTGGCTCCCTACCCTATTACGGATTATATGGCCCTTGTAACCTATGTGGATTCTGATGGTGATGGGGCAATCGAACCGTCTATTACCACCACCAACCCGCAAGGTGATCAACAAGTGATTTTGGAAATGAATGTGCATACAGGAACCACTCGCCAATTATCACCCACTAATCAGAGCGCAGGGTCACCCAATATGGAGATCAATGGAACGCGGTTAGCCTATTCAAGTTATACAGGGGCAGGTACGGTTAGCATCGGGTGGCTATCAATTGCGGAAACAACCCCAACCTATTTCTCATTAACGCCCGAAACCCTATCGGCGTTCAACCCTCGTTGGCAACCGTGATAATGAAGATACGGCAAACTTTTACTCAAGTGGTTGTGCGGCATCTACAGGCATTGTTGCTGCAAGCCAATTTAGACGAGCCAACTTTGCCTCGTTTGATAACATGGGGCTTGGCGGGGCTATATCTCGTTGGCTTGCTGGGTATCGTAGAATTAAGCCAACGCCCTGTTTGGCTGGCGGCGGGGTTGCTATTCGCATTACAACCGTTGGTAATTTCGATTAAGCGCCGGGTCATTCATAGTGCTGTGATTGAGAGCTTTGCTCCCTTAGCTATTGTCTACCTGATGGCGGGAGCAAGAATCTTGTTGGCCCTTAATGAGCGTATGCAGGGTCGCTCGGTGGGATCATTGACTGTACCAGACCCATGGGGCCAGCGCCTCGACTTAAATGTCGCTATGGTCATTTGTGGGCTATGGGTTGTGTTAGCCCAGCTACCTCTGACGGCACAAATCTTTGGTAAATCACAAAAATGGTTATGGCAGGTTGTTGGGATTATTTTAATCAGCGCGGCGACCCTGTGGGCGGGGCGGGTCTATTTCACCGTTCGGGCGCATGGCGCAACTGCTAGCGATCCTTATGCCTATATCCAGATGGCCGTTGATTTTGGGAAACATCAAACGCCGCGTCATCAATTTGATCTTAGCACCTTAGCCGTCACCCATGATTTACCCCTCGGCCCACTGGTGCACGTTGGTTATTTATTGCCCGATCCCCAAACGGGTGAAGCCGCAACAGTCTGGCCTGTTGGTTAGTCCGTCCTTATGGGGTTGGGCTATGGGGTTGGTGGTGAGTCAGTTCTCTATCTTTTTACCCCTTTGATGGGTCTTTTAACATTAGTGGTGATGGCCTTGTTTTGTCATGAGGTTTTGCAGCGCTGGCCCATTGAAAAACGCTGGCTGGTGGCAGGAATAGCAGTTCTCATATTGGCGACTTCGTTTCAACAAACTGAGCGCCTTGTTGTGCCAATGGCCGATATTCCGGCGCAGGTTTTTACCGTCCTCACTTTTGTTTTTGCTTTCCGTGCCATGCGTGGACAGACAGCGGTTTTTGCAGCACTAGCGGGTATAAGCCTCGGTGTTGCTTTCTCGATTCGTTATACCCAAGTTTTAATCGGGCCAGCTGTTCTTATGTTGTTTGGATTGGAGTATTGGGAAACTCGTTCCAAACGAAAATTAGCGGAAGCATTTCTGTGGTTTGGCGGGGCAGCTCTGTTGATGGCCCTACCTGTATTGTGGTATCACAACACGGCTTTTGGTGGCCCTTTTAAAGTGGGATCAAAAGAATTGGGCTTGTTTAATATTCGTTATATCCCCGATACAGCCCAAGCGATGCTGCGCGATGTGCTGGCCGAGCGCGAATTCTATTATCTGTCGCCCTTTTTGTTGTGGGGTGCAATGCGGCTGTGGATTAGTTTTCGGCGCGAAACGATTATTTTGCTGATATGGTCGGTGATTGTGACGGGGTTCCATTTGTTTTATGCAGCCCTGCGTCTACGTGACTTACTACCACAATACCCAATTCTAGGGCTGATTGCTGGCGTTGGGATAATCGACATGCTCTATTTAACGGCTCGCTTATCACATTCCTCTTGGCACACCTTGGCAAGAGTTGCAGTGGTCAGCGGAATTATTACTCTACTTTGGCTGCGAACGGATGATGCGATTCGGCTTGCTATCACGCCGAGCTTTAACACCTTTGGGTTATTGACCGCCGAACAGCGCAACGCTCTTGATGATTTAGAAGATAACACCCCAACGAATGCTATTGTAGCCGTCTCACTCAACAGTGGGCCAGTCAGCCTCTATGCCAATCGGCGCACGGTACGACCTTATGATTGGTCGGAAGATGAATGGTTAAGGTTTATGCGTGTTGCATTAGAGGCAGGGTATCCTGTTTATCTTTTGCGGGATGGCTACCAAATGGAAGCGCCGTTGAAATTGACCAGTACCCATTTTGAAGTAACACCTATGGGCACATTTTTCCTGCCCTATTTTTATCCCGGCGCGGGGTCAATTAATCAGGAGGTTGAGTTATATCGAATTACACCACGTCGTTTGATTGGCGATTCATTACAGGATAAACAACCCTTGTCTTGATGGGTGTCTATCGCTCGGCTATACTACACCGGATTTATTGGATTATTGATATTGCGAGGTCACTTGATTGAAATTTGGCGAATCGCATGGGCGCGATTCAACCTCATTGCCAAAATTATAGGTGAAGTTAATGGGCGAATCATTGTCACAGTTTTTTACTTCACCATCGTTGTGCCATTTGGTCTCGGTTCGCGTTTATTAACCGACCCCCTTCGTCGCCGTAATCCGCAGCCTGTTTGGTTAGAGCGCCCCCCTCTTCCTGAAGGGCTAGACGCGGCACGTCAGCAAGGATAGTGCATGTATATTTTAGGTATCTCCTGTTTCTATCACGATTCGGCAGCTGCAATTATCAAAGATGGTCAATTGGTAGCAGCCGCGATGGAAGAACGCTTTACTCGTAAAAAGAATGATAATGGCTTCCCAGCCAAAGCGATTGAATTTTGCCTTAAACAAGCTGGCATCACGGGTAAAGACCTTGATTATGCTGTGTTTTATGAGAAACCCCTCCAAAAATTTGAGCGTATTTTATTGACCACCTTGAATACGTTTCCACAATCGGCTGATTTGTGGAGCGAGTCCATTTTGGTGTGGTTAAAAGAAAAGTTGTGGGTCAAGAGTATTATTGCCAAAGAAGTTGGGGTTCATTACAACAACATCCTTTTTTGCGATCACCATATGAGCCATGCCGCCAGTGCGTTTTTTGCCAGCCCGTTTAAAGAGGCCGCTGTGTTTACAGTGGACGGTGTAGGGGAGTGGACAACCACTACGCTTGGTACAGCGACCAGTTATTGGGAAGGGGATACACCAGATAGTGGCAAGCCCACCCGCAATGACATCAATTTGTTTAGCGAAGAACGTTTCCCACACTCAATCGGCTTGCTCTATTCGACCTTCACGGCCTTTCTAGGATTCCGGGTCAATAACGGCGAGTACAAAGTCATGGGTATGGCTCCCTATGGGACGCCACGCTATATGGACAAAATCGCTAAGATTTTCAACTATAGCCCCCAAGATGGCAGCTTCCATCTCAACCTAGATTATTTCGCCTTCCCATACTCGACTAAACAGAGCTTTAATCGCCGATTTTTAGAGCTATTTGGTGAGCCACGCCCACCAGAAGAAGACTTCTTCACGATGGCGACTAACCCAGAACGGGCTGGCGAACAGGCTGCGATGGCGCGTAACCAACATTATGCTGATGTTGCGGCCAGCATCCAGCAAGTGACCGAGGATGTTTTGATCGCGATTGCTAACTACCTCTACCAAAAGACGGGCATGAAAAAGTTGGTCATGGCGGGGGGTGTAGCTCTCAACACACGGGCGAATTACCGCATTTTAGCCGAAACCCCCTTTGAAGAAATCTATATTCAACCTGCCGCCGGGGATGATGGCGGTGCATTAGGGGCTGCATTGTGGGCGTATCATTTGGTGTTACAAAAGCCCCGTAACTGGGTGATGCCCCATGCCTATTGGGGTCAAGCCTATAGTGATGCGGAATGCCGCCAATTTATCGAAGACAATGGCCTTACCTATGAATCTTTTGAAGGCCAGCAAGATAAACTGATTGATGTTGTGGCGGAATCCTTGACCCAACGCAAAGTCATTGGCTTGCATCAAGGCGCATTTGAATGGGGGCCACGCGCATTGGGGAATCGTAGTATTTTGGCTGACCCCCGTGACGAAGGCATGAAAGAAGTGGTCAATACGAAAATCAAATTCCGTGAACCTTTCCGACCCTTTGCGCCAGTGGTTTTACGCGACCGTGCCGCCGAATATTTTGATTACCCCGATGTTGAGAAACACGAAGCGCCGCGTTATATGTTGATGGTAAGTCCAGTCAAACCAGATATGCAAGATAAAATTGCGGCGGTGTCACACATGGGCACGGGGCGATTGCAAACCATCGAACGCGAGACGAATCACTTGTACTATGGGATCATCGAACGTTTTGGGCAGATTACGGGTGTGCCAGTGGTTCTGAATACGTCGTTTAACTTGCGGGGTGAGCCGATTGTCAATACTCCACGCGAGGCCTTCAACACGTTCCGAAATAGTGATATTGATATGTTGATTTTGGGTTCCTACCTCATTCGTAAGTGATCGAGTTTTATTCGAGGGATGTTATGCGAGATTTTCTGCTCAAGCTGGGTATATTGGGTGAAATGTTGCGCTTTTTGTGGCGGCGTAAACTTTATTGGTTGATTCCAATGGTCGTGACACTGCTGTTGTTTGCTGTCTTGATGGTCTTGAGCAGTTCGGGCGCTGCCGCTCCATTTATTTATTCACTATGGTAAGCGGGAGCAGTCAATGAGCGATTTAGAAATTGTCCTATTGGTCGGATTGGCCCTTGGGTTGATTTTGGGGCCACTGACCGCCCGCAGTTCGGCCCGCCGCGAAAAAATCTATGGGGGCACACCTGCCAAAACCCTACATCTAATTGCCTCGGGGTTGTTTGTTGCCACGCCGCCTGCTGTTTTGGTTGGGGCAATTGCCGGACTTGGCCTGAAGACGCTTTTTCCGTTAGCCTTCAGTGTCATTTTAAGCAGTTTGGGGATATTGATTGTTTTTGCAATCTTCGAAAAGCAGGCCAAACCCGCTGTTAATCCCCCAGTGGATCGGGGCTGGACGGCAGAAGATGCCCGCAAATCAGGGCTTTAACCCCTTTGAGGAACAAAAGGACGAGTTCAATACCCGTCCTTTTTTGTTTCGGATTATTGAGACGTATCTAGTAATCCATTTTCGATAATATAATCATGCAGAGTTTCGGCCAATAACTGGTTCCCAGAGGCATCCAGATGGAAATCCAGCGCATAATAAATGGTTTTGCCATTATGGATAGCTTCTTGGAAGATGGGCAGCATATCAATACAACGCCAGCCTTTTTCCTCACACATTGCCAGCAACATGCGACGGCTTTCGCCAATTTGTTGAATATAGCCCTCGCCTAAATCATCCACTAGATATTCGGCATAGGCTTCTTCTTTGGTGGGCAACACCACCAACAGCATCTGTGCCCCCACTTGCTGCTGAATAAAGTCAGCACCCGCCTCGTGAGCCTCCACATCACGCTCCCAGCCATATTGCACCAAAGGATAAGTCATGCTAAATGGTGATGGGTACTCATTAGTTGCCACCAACATATCCCGCCCATTGACCTCGCGGGTGACATAATGTTTATAGGGGCTGGATGATTTGGGTGGATCGAGCCATTTTTTGAGCAGGGTATAGACAGCGGAATAGCGGGCCAGTCCTTCAGCGTCAGGTACAGGGTCGGGGCCGGGAGCGCCTGCGAGGGTATCTGTTTTGCCTTGAATATTGGCGAGTACATAATCATCGGATAGGTCATTGGGATACCACTGCCAAATAACCAGTTTGGGTTCCAGCGGCGGGCCAATATCCTCAATTAGGGCTAACTGACCGGTTGAACCAGTCCCTGCCAATCCTGCATTAACAGAGTTCCAGCCATAATCATTTTGCAGGCGTTGCACCCAACAATCGTTGACCTCTGTCCAGCAAAAGGTAAAAGAATCCCCAAAGGCTAAAATCTGCAAGGGCCAGCGGGGGCCGTTGGTGCGGAGGCCCACTACATGGCCTTCCCAGACTGTGCCTGTGCTGAAAGTAAATTGGGCATCCCGCCAATGAATACGGTAATTCTTGATCCCCGGCTCAAGGCGGGCTTGAAATTTATTATCAACTACAAATGGGAAGGGCTGTACCAAGCGTTCGTCTTTCCATGGGAGGCGGCGCACATGCTGAATATCCCCCTGTAATGCGGGTGGCAGCGAATCGAAGGTGACCCGGACGAATATTTCAATCATCAAAATACTAAACACGAGACTGAAAAAAGTCAGGACAAGGCCGCTTAAAACAGAGCGTAGCCTGCCGCGCCTTTTGTTGTCAACGGTTGTTGGTAGAGTGTGGTCTGTGATGTTTTCCGTTGTCACATTTACTCCTCAAATGAACGGGCGCAGCGGAAGCCAATAAACCAATCCCGACGGTCTTGGGGAAATTTAAAACGGGTGGTCATTCCGGCTGCGAAATCAATATAACTGCGAATTCCCCCGCGATAAACCCGTTGACCCGTGGTGTCGGTCATGTCTTCGCGCCCATCGTTAGGATCATAGGGATAGGGGCGATAAATGCTACTGACCCATTCCCAGACATTACCAGCCATGTCGTAAGCTCCGACCCATGAGACCCCACTGGGGCGGCCCCCGACATTCTCTGTTTGATTCATCGAGGTGCGGTCATAGGTCAGATTTTCGTCAATCATGGTGTTGCCCCAAGGATACATCAGATTGTCTGGCCCACGGGCGGCGTATTCCCACTCGGCTTCGGTTGGTAAGCGCCCCCCGCGACTGATGCAAAAATCCCGTGCCTCTGACCATAGTAGGTTTTCGCGTGGTTGGTTTGGCCCTTGAGCATTGCCAGTCGAGCCGTATTGGGCATTGGTAACCTCATAACGATCGAGCCAAAAAGGTTCGTCAAAACAGATGGGATGCACAGGCACTTCGTCACGCCGCCCTTTTTCGTTTCCCATCAGAAAACAGCCCGGTGGGACTAATACCATTTCAACCCCATTAAAGGCTTGAATAATGGGTGTCCAATCCGAATTGCGAATGATGGAGGCTATGGGGGTTGGCGGAATGGCCGTGGGTGTGTAATTTTTGTCAGCGTGGTCGTCGTTGTTCTTGCGACAGGACAAAAGAAAGGCCGCCAGCGAGATTAGCATGACGGCGTAAACTATCCGTTTCACCTTGAATCACCTTATCTTTCCAACGACAGAACATGCACGCGATTGTACCAAAATTACCCTGTTTCGCTATCCCTATCGGGGCTAAAATTATTTACGCATCGGGTTTACCGTCAGGAAAAAGGTATGAAACACAAAATTGTTTTACAGATTTTTGTTCTTCTCGGTCTGCTGCTGCCCCTTCCTAGCACTACTCATGGTCAAGATGCCCCTCAATATCAATGGGTTGAACTCATCAATGTTTTTGACAATCCCCTTTATATTACCAATGCGGGCGATGGTTCGGGGCGATTATTTGTCGTCGAGCAATATGGCTATGTACTGATCTTAGATCAAGACATGAACCTGTTACCAGAACCTTTCTTGGATGTGACCGCGCAAATGCCCGCTGATGTTTCACAGGGTGGTTATACCGAACGGGGATTAATCGGGTTGGTTTTTCATCCCGACTTTGAAAACAATGGCATCTTTTTTGTCCATTACGTTCGATATGACAACAAAGCCATCATTGAACGCTATAAAGTATCTGCTGACAATCCGAATGTAGCTGACCCCCGCAGTGCCACTGTGATTTTTAGCGCGGATGATCCCTTCCCTAATCATAACGGGGGTCAACTTGCCTTCGGGCCAGATGGTTATTTATACGTAGGCATTGGGGACGGCGGCGACCTAGGTGATCCATTGGGTAACGGGCAAAATACCAAAACTCCCTTTGGTAAACTCCTTCGGATAGATATCAATAATACAGATACCTATACCGTACCTACAGATAATCCATTTGTCGGTAATCCCGATTTTCTCCCAGAAATTTGGGCCTATGGGTTCCGCAATCCTTGGCGATTTAGTTTTGATCGGGAAACGGGCGATTTGTATATTGGGGATGTTGGTGAGGCTTCATGGGAAGAAATTGACTACCAACCCGCGGGTAGCCCGGGCGGGCAGAATTATGGCTGGAATGCCTATGAGGGCAACCATCGCTTCTCTGAAACCACGCCTGTCCCAGAAGATATGACACTGCCCATTGCCGAATACTCACATAACGAAGGCTGCTCTGTCACCGGAGGCTATGTCTATCGTGGGCAAGCCATCCCTGAATTGCAAGGTAAATATTTCTTTGGGGATTACTGCAATGGTGGCGTCTGGATGACCAGCAAAGTCACTGATGGGGTATGGGTAACGGTCAATCAAGGCTATCTAGGCCGTCAGATTAGCTCCTTTGGCGAAGACGAACAAGGTGAGTTGTATATGGTCGACTATAAAGGCATCATTCTTCGCTTGGAACGAGTTGACTAGGGGCTGGTTGCTGCTGGGTAATGCAGTGGATATTGCCACCACCTAACAAAATTTCGCGCCCCGGTAGGCCGATGACCTTCCGTTCTGGGAAAAGCTCTTGCAATTTTTGTAAAGCAGAGGCGTCGTGCGGATCATCAAATATTGGGGCGATAATTCCCCCATTGGCTATGTAAAAATTGATATATGATCCAGCCATGCGCTGACCTACTCGGCGGGGGTGATTGCCTTCATTTACATCTACCCCGCTGCTTTCCGCTTCGGTCATAAACAGCGGCCCCGGTTGGTAGATTTTGTGAACTTCAAGTTGACGAGGGCGTGCATCGCGGGATTGCATCAATTGCTCGAGAGCATGGTATGAAATGTTGTATTGTGGGTCGCTCATGTCATCTGTCCATGTCAATGCCACCACGCTGGGACGGACAAAGCAGGCGAGGTTATCAATATGCCCATTGGTCTCATCTAGGTAAACCCCATCACCAAGTCAGATAATCTGGTGGACGTTCAGATAATCTGTCAAGGCTTGCTCAACTTCCCCGCGTGATAAAGAGGGGTTACGATTAGGATTCAGCAAACATTCCTCTGTAACTAGAGCTGTCCCTTGACCATCCACATGGATAGAGCCCCCTTCTAGGATGAGCGAAGTTTTATAGCGATCCACCCATTCGATTTCTAAAACCTTTCGGGCAACTAAATTGTCCTGATCCCATGGGAAATAGAGACCACCATTGAGTCCGCCCCATGCGTTAAATTCCCAGTCAATCCCGCGTATCTCACCCATATCGTTTACGACAAACGTTGGGCCACAATCGCGCATCCATGCATCGTTGGAGGCTATTTCGACCACTCGAATATGGTGAGGTAGCATGGCACGGGCATTTTGAAATTGCTGATTGTTTACCCCCACTGTCACAGGCTCAAATTGGCTGATGGCTATCGCGACAACGGTAAAAGCTTGCTGGGCAGGTTTAGCACCGTTGCGCCAATTGTCAGGGCGTTCGGGCCATAACATCCAGCACCCAGCATGTTTTTCAAATTCAGCGGGCATTCGAAAACCATCTTGCTTAGGGGTATTGATCAATGTTCGGGGCATAAAACCTCATATGGAAGAATCCTAGGGTCACGTTACAATACTCAATCTCAAAAATTATTGCTAGGAGAGGATATTTGATGCAAGCGATACGGGTTGCGCTGATTCAAGTTGGTTGGCTTGGCAGTCGAGCCGCTATGATGGAACAATATCGGCAATTGATTGGTCGGGCCGTTTCGGTCGGGGCGGAACTCGTGTGCCTGCCAGAATTTTCATTGTCGCCCTATTTTGCCAGTACCCGCGATCAATCGGGTTTTGAGTGGGCGGAACCAACCATTGGGGGCGAGTCTGAGCAATTTTTCCGTCAACAAGCCACCGAACATGAAATTACGCTGATGGGTAGTCTGTTTGAAAAAGCCGCTGATGGGCGCTATTTCGATACCGCCACGATTCATAGCCCAACAGGTGATTTAATTGGAGCAACCCGCAAAATTCATATCCCATCAGGTGAGGGGTATAACGAGACCGACTTTTTTGAAGGATGGAATGAGTATCCGGTGTTCAATATTGGGGCGATGAATGTTGCCACCCCGACCTGCTATGACCAGTGGTTTCCTGAACTAGCCCGTATCTATACCTTAAATGGGGCTGAATTTGTATTTTATCCCACAGCCATCGGGTCGGAGCCGACTGACCCCACTATTGATAGTCAGAATGCTTGGGAAACGGTCATGCGTGGTCACGCCATCGCCAACGGGATTTTTGTTGGGGCGGCTAATCGGATTGGACAAGAGGGCGTGGTACGTTTCTATGGGAGTAGTTTTATCTGCGACCCCATGGGCAAAATTTTGGCGCAGGCCGAACGAGATACTGTTGAAGTTGTGATTGCCGACCTTGAACCCTATACGTTCACCCACTGGCGTGAGCTATTTCCACTGTTGCGGCAGCGCCGACCCCAGATTTATCAACGTATTACACAAACGTAACATAAGATGTAGGGTCACACTTGTTTTGGATGCTGTGACCCCAAGGTCATCTTCAACCCATTAGATGCCTAAGCATCATCTTCATCAATCGCGGTTTTCGTCACCTGATAAATATCCTCAAGGCTGGCCCCACGCGCCTTTTCGATACGGGCGAGTCGTTTTTGGAACTGCCCCATCGCATATTGGACAAAATCATCTTCGACCAACCCAAACGGAATCACTTCATAATGCGAGAAAGCCTCGGTGATGATGCCTAAGGCTGGAAACATAAGGCCGTTCATGGTTTCTTCGACCACACCCCATAGATGGTCATTTTCAGCAATCAGCCGGGATAGCAAAAAGACACCATAGGCAATGTGACGTGATTCATCTTGTTTGAGATAAGCCACCCCTTTGCGCTGACCGGGTAATAAGTTATTTCGTTCGAGGGCCGTGAAGTAGGCATGATAGCCCGTTTCAGCCAACATACCTTCGACGACCATGTTATACGTTGCCGAGGCGCGGGCTTGGGCTTCGGGGGAAGCATCATGGCTCAATCGTTGCAGGGCTTCGGGCAAGGCTTGGTAAAAGAGGTGACGATAGTTTTCAGTGTGATAATGGCTTAGGTCACGAACTTCACCTGTGACCTCTTCCAAAAAACGGCAGAAAAAATCGGTATGTTTGGCTTCTTCCCATAAAAAGGTGGTCAAAAATAATTCTTCTTCAATACGGCCCTCTTGCGCGATAACTTGAATCAAGGGCAACAAATCCAATGTCACGGCTTCTTCACCAGCCTGAAATAAAGTCGTGAGCCGCAAAATGATATCTTTTTCGTCATCCTTCAAACGCTTCCAGTCCTCAATATCCTGACTAAAGTCAATTTCGCTCGGATTCCATATTCCAAAGCGTTTGGCTTTTTCAAATAGACGCATGGGTGGGGTGTCGCGGCGCAAACCACGTGTAGTCGTCACAAAACTTTGGTGCATTTGTCATTCCTTTAGCTCGATTTCATGCTGTAAACTATTGTAGCGGATTTGATTGAAAGGGAGTGAAAATTCGCTTATGAAACGGATTGCAGTTTTGACCAGTGGCGGGGATGCCCCCGGAATGAATGCGGCTATTCGAGCCGTTGTACGTGCCGCGATTGAACGCGGTTGGGAAGCCTATGGTGTTAAACATGGGTATATGGGCCTGATTGATGGCAATATTTCTCAGTTAGGTCGGCGTGATGTTGGTGGTATTATGCAATTGGGCGGTACCATGCTAGGTAGTGCTCGGTGTCCGGAATTTAAGACGGAAGAGGGGCGTAGAAAAGCGCTTCGGTCACTCAATGAAAAGGGTATTGATGGCCTTGTGGTGATTGGCGGCAATGGTTCACAAACGGGCGCTCATGAGTTGCATAAGATGGGTCTACCGACGGTCGGGGTTGCTTCGACTATAGATAATGATCTATATGGCTCGGAAATGACCATCGGGGTGGATACGGCACTGAATATTGCGCTTGAAGCAATTGATCGTCTCAAGGTGACGGCTTCGTCGCACCAGCGGGCCTTTTTGGTCGAGGTTATGGGGCGCGATTGCGGTTATCTGGCGCTTATGGCTGGCATTGCGGGCGGTGCTGAGGCAATCGTATTGCCAGAGATTGAGACCGACCCGGAGGCATTGACCCAAGAATTAAGCGATTCCTATCAACGCGGCAAAGCTCATGCGCTAGTAGTGGTGGCTGAGGGGGCCAAGTATAATGCCAATGCGTTGGTGAGCTATTTTGAAGAACGCCGTCAAGAAGTTGGCTTTGATGTGCGGGCAACCACGCTTGGTCATGTGCAGCGCGGTGGCACACCCGGCGCCTTTGATCGTTTGTTGGCAACTCGATTGGGCTCAGCGGCTGTAGGATATTTATCCAATGGCAGTGCTGGCGTGTTGTGCGGCTTAAATAAAGGGGAAATCACCGCGACCCCCTATGCGGAAGTAACAGGACGGCATAAACCTTTGAGTCCTGAAATGTTGGAACTGGCCCGCGTTATGTCTCGATAGCATGACTATTCAACGGATAGGATAACCCCATGCCTGAAGACTTTGTGTTGCTGCTCATCCTTGGCTTGGTGGCAGGTTTGTTATCAGGTATGTTTGGGATTGGCGGGGGCATTGTCATTGTTCCCGCCTTGATCACTTTTCTAGCCTTTTCGCCTGTCCACGCGATTAGTACCTCGCTAGTGGCATTGCTACTACCCGTCGGTATTTTTGCGGTGATGGCCTACCATCGAGCAGGCCATTTCAATTGGCGTGCATCTGGCCTATTGGCGCTCGGCATCGCTTCAACTGTTTGGATTGGTGCACGACTGGCCTTAAGTTTACCCAGTGATACACTTAAGCAAATCTATGGTGTTTTCCTGATAGTCATGGGTTGGCGATTTTTGCAACCACGCAAACTATGGCAGGAGTATCGAGTATCATCTTTTACAACCCCAGCTTCTTTACCTGCCACACCGTCGGATTCCGCACCTGCTACACCTTTCACCCAATGGTATATCATTTTAATATTGGGCCTTGTGGCGGGGGTTGCCTCCGGCCTGTTTGGCGTGGGTGGCGGTATCATTATCGTCCCAATTTTGGTTGGATTGCTCCAATATGAGCAAAAACGGGCGACGGCGATTTCCTTGGGGGCGTTGTTGCTGCCTGTCGGCTTGCCCGCTGTCATCACCTATTATGAAGCCGGTGAGCTAGACATTCCAACAGCGATTCCAGTTGCGCTGGGTCTTGTCATTGGGGCCTTGGGTGGGGCAAAAATTGCGCTGGGTCTGCCCTCGGCACGAATACGACAACTTTATGGCATTTTCATCTTATTGATTGGGATTCGTTTTGTTTTAGGGTATTAAAAAGGCGAGGTATTTGACCCCGCCCTTTTGTATCAACTCGATATTATTGCGCTGTTTTGGCTTCTTCGCGGCGGTGCATTGCCAACAGAAAGGGCTTGGTCAACTCCGCAATAACGGTTGGGAATAGGAGTAATGGGATAAGCACAACCCAATGTGACCCCTTCAACAGCGTTGTGTCGAAAATATCACGTAGGAAGGGGATATAGAGTACTAGCAACAAGCCAACGGCGGATGACAGCACGGCATATTGCATGTATTTATTGCTAAGCGGCCCGATCTTGAAAATTGAGAATAGCTCCGAACGTGAACTATAGGCGCGGGCCAATTGGGCGGCTGAGAGAGTTACGAAGGCCATTGTCCGAGCAAGAGCGTCGCCTGTCCCAGTGATAAACGATAGATGAATATCCCCTCGTCCAATCGCAAAAGCCAACAGGGTCACGGTGGTCATCACAATCGTCTGGATAATCATGCCAATGACCATATCTTTGTTAACGATGGGTTCATCGGGTGAACGAGGGGGCCGATCCATAATATCGGGGTCGCCTTTTTCTACCCCCAAGGCTAAGGCCGGTGCGCCATCGGTAATTAGATTGAGCCACAGCAATTGAATAGCCGTCAAGGGCGTGGGCCAACCAGCCAGTGTACCGAGGAAAATCACACAGATTTCAGCTAAATTGCAACTGAGTAGGAAATAGACAAATTTGCGAATGTTGGCATAGATGACACGCCCTTGTTCGACAGCCGAGACGATGCTGGCGTAGTTGTCATCGGTCAAAATCATATCGGCACTTTCTTTACTGACATCGGTACCCGTGATGCCCATTGCCACGCCGATGCTGGCACGTTTAAGGGCAGGCGCATCGTTTACGCCGTCGCCCGTCATTGCCACAATGTGATTGCGACGCCGGAAGGCTTCGACAATCCGGACTTTGTGGGCGGGTGACACACGGGCAAACGCATCCGCCGTATCCACCTTGCGATCCAACTCCGCGTCTGACATTTTTTCAAGCTCGGCCCCACTGATAACCTCGCCACCGGGTCGTAGTAAGCCAATTTCTTTGGCAATCGCCCGTGCCGTATCAGCATAATCGCCCGTGACCATGACCGTACGGATGCCAGCGTTGCGCGCCCGTGCAATGGCTGCCCCTACTTCAGGTCGTGCCGGATCAAGCAGTGCTACCAGCCCGATCAATTCCATATCCGTCTCGATGGTATCCGGTGTAATTTCGGTGGGGATAGTGGGGCCAAGTCGTTTTTGGGCGACGGCTAAAACCCGGAAAGCGGCAGCGGCCAATTGAGCATTTACATTCAAGATATTCTGACGACGTTCGGGTGTGATGACAACCGCTTGGCCGTTTTCGAAAATGCTATTGCATTGGGCAATCAAAATATCGGGAGCGCCTTTAACAAAAGCCAGAAATTGTCCATCGGGCATTTTGTGAATGGTACTCATGCGCTTGCGATCCGCATCAAAGGGGATTTCAGCAACACGCGGGTTTGTATTTTCAGCATCGGTGCGCCAGACACCTGCTTTGGCTGCGGCCACTACAAGTGCGCCTTCAGTTGGGTCGCCAATCATGCGATAACCGGTTGGCGAATTAATATCTTTTTCAAGTCGGGCATCGCTGGCTAAAAGACCCCCCAACAATAATTGCATAATCTCAACCCGCTCATCGGGTTTCTGAATATCTTTTTCAAGCCGGAAATCCCCATGGACGGCATAGCCTTCGCCTGTCACATCCAGATAATAGCCTGCCACATAGAGCTTGGCGGCGGTCATTTGATTTTGTGTCAGCGTGCCTGTTTTGTCGGAGCAAATAGCGGTGGCGCTGCCCAAAGTTTCGACAGCAGGTAGTCGGCGAATCAACGCATTACGCCGAATCATCTCGCGCATTCCAATAGCAAGGTTAATGGTCACGACGGCGGGTAGGCCCTCTGGCACAGCGGCGATTGCCAGAGAAATAGCAATAATAAAACTTTCTTGCAGAGAATCTACCAACTCAAGGCCCTTGCGCAAGTCTTGAATCGCGCCAACAATGAACACTAGACCGCAAATGATTAGAGCCGAAATGCTCAACGTTTTGCCTAGTTCATCCAAACGCCGTTGGAGTGGGGTTTCCTCTTCCTCGGTAGATTGCAGAGCATCAGCAATTTTACCAATCTCCGTCTTCATCCCTGTTCCGGTGACAACCCCTTTACCCCGACCATAGGTGGCAATTGTCCCCATATAGGCCATATTGAGGCGATCCCCAATGACATCGCTTTCCGACGCCATCTGTTCTGCCTTTTTACTCACCGGGACAGATTCGCCTGTTAACGAAGCCTCCTCAATGCTTAGGTTAATCGTTGTTACCAAGCGCAAATCGGCTGGAATATAGTCGCCTGCCTCAAGCAACACCATATCCCCCGGCACGAGCTCACTGGCGGAGATGGACTCCGTGTGGCCTTCGCGGATCACTTTTGCATTAGGCGCAGCCAATTTCTTCAAGGCGCTTAGGGCTTGTTCCGCCCGACCTTCTTGAACCACACCCAAGGTGGCGTTCAAAATCACAATCGCCATAATGGCAATGGCTTCAATTTCATCCCCCAAAACGAAGGAGACCACCGCCGCAAACAATAGGATATAAATGACGAAGTTGTTGAATTGGTTTAATAGTTGTCGCCAAAACCCCGGCCTTTCGGCTTCGACAAGTTCATTGGGGCCATATTGGGCCAGCCGTTGAGTGACTTCACTTTTGGCAAGACCATTTTCAGGGTCGGTCTGTAATTGACTTAGCACTTCATGAGGTGGCATGGTATGCCACGCGGTCTCAGACATTAGGCATCCTTTTGGTTGATTAACGCGAACTTGAGGAATGGGTCAAAACATTTGGCTATTATTGTAGCCCTCGTGTTGTTGTGCGCCACTCGGTTATTTGTTCTAAACAGGGGTTGGCGATAATATCATGCTTTATTGTGGATTGCACCCCCCTAAAAATTAGGGGTTATGGAGGCAAATGAGTTGGCTGCGCGGCAATTTTTGGAAGGCCCAGCGGGTACTGGAAAAACCACCTATGCCATCGAGCATCTACATCGTCTGTTACAAGAGGGGATTCGCCCCGAATCCATTCTCATTCTTGTCCCCCAGCGCACATTAGGCAGGCCCTACCAATTAGCAGCGGTCGATCCAAGCTGGCCCGATGCGGCAGGCGTGGATGTTGTGACGTTTGGCGGTCTGGCGCGCCGTGGTCTCCAACTTTTTTGGCCGGAGATTGCCACTTCGGCAGGTTTTACCAACGCTGAAGGGCATGAACCTATTTTTCTGACGATTGAGACGGCGCAGTATTATATGGCGCGGTTTGTGGATCGAGCGGTCGAACAAGCACTTTTTGACAGCATTAACGTTGCGCGTGCCCGCCTGATTGCCCAAGCCCTAGATAATCTTTCCAAAGCGGCCATCAACGAGTTTTCGTTGGACGATGTGGCGCTACGGTTGTCGCGGGCGTGGGGTGGGCATTCGAGCCGACTGGCTATTTATCAAACATGGCTGGCGGTCGCCCACGAATTTCGACAGCATTGTTTGGAGAATAATCTGCTGGATTTCTCCCTCCAATTGGATGTGTTTAATGACCACCTGTTACATAACGCGCTCTATCAAGACTATTTGAACAAAAGCTATCGCCACCTGATTGCCGATAACATTGAAGAGAACTTTCCGGTGACATTAGATTTTATTGAATCGCGTCTGCCGGAATTAGACAGCGCCCTATTGGTGATGGATAGCGAGGCGGGCTATCGGGTATTTTTGGGAGCAGAACCCCTACTCGCAGCCCAATTAAAGACACGATGTGATAGTCAGGAAGTATGGACAACTTCGCATGTTCAAAGCGAAGCATTGCAGGCATTGTCTACGGCGCTAGCAGATGTCTTTGCCGATGATGAATTAGAAGACATAGCCCTACCCGAACTTGACCCATCCCCCATTACGGCGTTTACCTATGCCTTCCGCTCCTTTTATCCCCAAATGTTGAATTGGGCTTGTGATGAGGTCATTCAGTTAATTGGGTCAGGAGTTGAGCCGCACCAAATTGTCATGTTAGCGCCTTATCTGAATGACTCGCTACGTTTCTCGGTGATCAACCGTTTACAGGCGGCGGGGATTCCGGTTGTGTCCCATCGCCCCTCCCGCGCTATTCGAGATGAGCCAACTGCACGGGCCATGCTGACCTTGATGGCACTTGTCAATCAACCATCCGACCAACTGCCCCCTTCCGCTGATATTGCCGATGCGCTGGTGCAGACCATTGCTAACCTTGATCCCATACGTGGGCGCTTGTTAGCTGATGTGGTCTATGGTGCGACGGGCCGCAGTGAAATCGGCTCCTTTGATACCATTCAGCAAGCCATGCAGGGCCGCATCACCTACGCAGTGGGAGAACGCTATGAGCAGTTGCGCGGGTGGATGATGGAGCAGCGTGAAACCATTGCCCAAACCCCACCCGATTATTTCCTGCGCCGTCTATTTGGCGATGTACTATCACAGCCGGGATTTGGCTTCCATACGAATTTGGACGCCGGAACCATTGCCGCTCAGATGGTTGAGTCGGCCCAACAATTCCGCCGTGTTTTATATCCCAATGGCACTGACGACTGGTCAAGTGTGTGGGTTGAATATCGCACGTTGGTGAGTGAGGGCTTGCTGGCTGCTCTGCATGAAGAGAGTTGGCATAAAGAGGAGGCCAACGCAGTGTTTATCGCCCCGGCCTATACCTATCTGATGCGGAATCGCCCAGTCGAGTATCAATTTTGGCTGGATGTGGGCAGTGCCGCATGGTCAGAGCGCCTTGACCAACCTCTCACCCATCCCTATGTACTGCGTCGTTCCTATGAGATTGATAAAGTTTGGATGGACGAAGATGAGTTCCAAGCGGCTTGGGCCATGCTCCGTAAATTGGTGCTTGGACTGACCCGGCGTTGTGGGAAACAACTCTACTTAGCGATTGCCGATTTAGGTGAACAAGGTTTTGAGCAACGTGGCCCATTGCTGCGTGTTTTTCAGCAGGTGTTAAGGTCGTATGGCAGCACAACAGGAGCATCGGAGTGAGCGACACACCTTTTAAATTTCGTTCGTCACAGTATGACATCATCAGTTATTCGCGTGGGTTAATGGGAGTAGCCGCCGTTCCGGGTTCTGGTAAAACGTTTACCCTATCGCACCTTGCTGCTGCACTGGTGCAAAAATTGAGCAATCGTCGGGCAGCTCATGACCAAGAAGTCCTCATCGTGACCTTTGCCAATGCTGCTGTCAACAGTTTTAAGAGCAGGATCGCCAGCATTTTGGAACAAGAACGTGGTTTACTGCCCTATACAGGCTATCGCGTGCGTACTCTGCATGGGTTGGCGCATGATATTGTGCGTGAACGGCCTACCCTCGTTGGATTAGCCGAAGATTTTCGCATCGTAGATGATCGGGTAGCCTATGCTATTCGCCGTGATGCCGTGATAGCCCATTATCCTGAATGGCGGGAGCGCCTGCGCTGGATTTTGGCTGACGATATCGAAGAGCGCTATGAGAAAGTTGTGCTCAATAAAGAACTGCCTGACCTCCTAACAGATTTAGTGGATCGGTTTATCAGCCGCGCCAAAGAAATGCAAATCACGCCTGATGAGTTGGCTGTTTCGCTCGAAAATCAGGACGCCCTATTCGATTTATCGCGCTTTGCTACTGCCGTCTATCAAGATTATCAGCGCAGTTTGGCCTATCGTGGCGCGGTCGATTTTCAAGACCTAGTGCGCCTAGCCCTGACGGCCTTGCAAGGGGATACTCAATTTTTGGAGCGTTTACAAGACCGCTGGCCTTATATTTTGGAAGATGAGGCCCAAGACAGTAGCCTACTCCAAGAGAAAATGCTTTGGTTGTTGACGGGTGGCAAAAATTGGGTGCGGGTCGGCGATCCCAATCAGGCTATCAACACCACTTTCACGACCGCCAATCCTCAGTTTTTGCGGAATTTCCTAGCAAATCCAGAGGTGAAAGACCGACCGCTCAATACATCGGGTCGGTCATCCCGCAAGATCATTCATTTAGCGAATGAACTGGTGCGCTGGACAACTGATCAGCATCCGGTTATGGAGCTACGAACGGCTTTTTACCCTCAAAATATTGAACCTACTGAGTTAGGGGATATTCAGGCCAATCCGCCTGACGCGACTTCTACCCTTTATATCCATCCTTTTGATCGCCGTCTCACGCCCGATGACGAACTCAAAGTAGTTTTGACCTCGCTGCAAAAATGGTTGCCGGATAATCCAGATAAAACTGTTGCCGTGCTTGTCCCGGAAAACAGTCGCGGGTATCAATTAACCCAGATGTTGCAGGAGGCGGGGTTGAACTATGAGGAGTTACTCCGTAGTACCACTGAAACCCGCGCGGCGGCTGGCCTCTTACGTTCAGCCCTCCTATATCTTTCCAATCCACGCAGTAGTCCCTTACTCGCCTCGGTCTATCGAGAAGTATGGGTTCCGTTGTACTTTGAGGCGGAAGAACTTGAAGACGCCGAAGGCCCCATTAATCAAATCTACAAAGCACTGCACCGTCACAAACAACCCGAAGATTTCATTTGGCCTGTCGGTGGCGATTGGGCGATGGCCTTAGATTTAGAACTTCCGGACGATTATCATGAAAATCTTGGGGCATTTATTGCGCTGATGCGGCGGTGGCTCTCGGCTCTCAGTCTGCCGATTGACCAGCTTATTCTAACCATCGGCCAAGACCTTTTTACTGATGCAACCGATATTGCCCTGACCTACAAAATCGCGGTGTTATTACGTGGAATTGCTCAAGCCAACCCAACTTGGCGCTTGCCCGACCTTGCTGAAGAACTGCGCCAGATCAGTGAGAATCAACGCAAATTCATCGGCTTTGATGATGCTGAAACAGGTTATGCTCCCAAACAGGGGGTGATTACGGTCAGTACCATGCACGCCGCCAAAGGCCTCGAATGGGATCGGGTCTATTTGATGGCGGTCAATAATTATAGTTTCCCATCGGCGCTAGATTACGAAGAATATCTCGGTGAGAAACGCTTCATCCGCGATAATCTCAATTTAGATGCCGAAGTTCTGGCCCAATTGGAAACCCTGATTGCTCAACAGCCTGACCGATATGAACCCGGCCCTGCTTCTCAACAGGCTCGCACCGATTACGCTGCCGAGCGCCTGCGGTTGTTATATGTAGGGATCACCCGCGCCAAGTCGGATTTAAGTATTACTTGGAATGTTGGTCGTTTTTGGGAACGTGGTGGCAATTTTGTAAAACAACCCGCCTTCCCACTCTATCACTTGCGCGAGGTCATCAATGGTGACTAATTCACTGCAATTTCCCCCTGATTTTCATTACACCCAATCGCGCCTGCAAGATTTTGTGGAGTGTCCACGTCGGTTCTACTTAGCGCATATCCAAAATCAACGCTGGCCCTCCCCATTGGCAGAACCTCAATCTGATGTTGAACAGGCGCTTGATCGCGGTGCGAGATTTCATCAGATGGTACAGCGTCATCAATTGGGTATGTCATTGGAAACCTTGCAAACTGGTGCTGCCGATGATGCTACCTTGGGGATATGGTTGCGCCGCTATCAAGAAATATTCACTACGCTCGGCCCTTTCGAGAAAACATGGCCCGAAGTTTCGCTGTCGACCACCGTGGCCGATTTTTCAGTTCTTGCCAAGTTTGACCTCATCACTGTTCAAGGCAATAGGGTCATGGCGCTGGATTGGAAAACTGGCCGACTGCCTGACCCTGTTCGATTGGGTCAACGAATGCAAACCGTGGTTTACCTGCTGGTGCTTTATCACGAAGCAACCCGCCTTGTAGGACGATCTGTTGAAAAAATGGCCCTCCAATATGTTCAAATTCCCACAGGGGATACGCGCCTCTTTACGGTTGATAATCACTCCATCCCGCTATATGAAAGCCAAATTCGTAGTGTGATTGAAGCCGTCCATCATTCAGATTTCACTCTAACTGAAGACGTTACCCGTTGCCGATTTTGTCTTTATCGCGGGCTGTGTGGGCGCGGTCAAAGCCCATTGGTCACGCCTGAGGAGGCCAACCTTGAGGATTATTGGGATTCGGATGATGTCGAAAGCAACCCGACGGCGGTGGAGTTTTAGCCCATGCCCAGTAAAGAATGGCGTTATGCCAGCAATTTCACCCTTGCTCCTTCGCTAACCTCCCAATGGGAACTGCCCGGTGGCCCATTACCCCCTGAATTGATGCACCTATTGGTTGAGCGCGGCATTCGGAATGAGGATACGGCCACAGCGTTCCTATCGCCGGAACATTATGCCCCTGCCATGCCGTCAGAATTGCCCTATTTGGATAAGGCTGTGGAATACCTTAAAAAATTAGTCAATCAGGGTAATAAGCGAGTTCTTGTTTGGGGTGATTTTGATGTGGACGGCCAGACAGCAACCACATTATGGGTTGAGGGTTTACGGCGGCTTGGATTAATGGTGGATTACCATATTCCGGCGCGTCAAATTGATTCACATGGGGTACAGTTATATCGTCTAAAACCCCTTATTGAAGCCATAAAACCTGATCTTCTGCTCATTTGCGATACGGGCTCGACGGCGAATGACGCGGTAGATTATGCTAATGCACAAGGTGTCAAAGTCATCATCATTGACCATCACGAACTATTACCTGATCTACCTAAAGCATATGCACTTGTCAATGTGCATCACTTAACCCGCGAAGATCATCCCCTGTATACCCTTTCTGGCGTTGGGGTCAGTTATCTCGTATTGAAAGCCCTCTATGATGCGTTAGGGCGTGGTGGCGAGGCCAGCCGATTTTTAGACTTGGTGGCTCTTGGTTTGGTTGCGGATGTTGTACCTTTAGTGAGGGATACACGTTATCTGTTGCAATTAGGATTACGAGCGGCCCATCAAACCCAGCGCGTGGGTCTATTGGCACTCTGTGAACAGTTACAACTTTTGCCCTCCACACTCAGTTCGACTGACATTGGCTTTCGGATCGCCCCACCCTTGAATGCGTTGGGTCGATTGGATGATGCACACAAAGCAGTCGAATTGTTAACTACCACCGAGCGTGCGACCGCCCAAATTTTGGCGGCACAGGCCGATGGCTTTAACCGTCAACGCCGCAATTTGACCCGTCAAACGCTTGAGGCAGCCCAAGAACAAATCCAAGCTGACCCCTCGGTATTGGAATGGGAGGCCTTGGTACTCAGCAGCCCGAATTGGCATAGTGGGGTCATTGGGATTGTCGCCAGCCAACTAGCGGAGCAATATCATAAACCCGTCGCGTTGTTGGTCAGTTCCGAAGAGGGCATTGCGCGGGGATCGGTGCGAGGCGCCCCCGGCTATGCGGTTGGTGAGGCCCTTTCCAAAGTGGCCGATCTATTGGAAAACTATGGGGGTCATGAAGGGGCCGGGGGATTAGGTATCCAAGCCGAGCGTCTCCCTATGCTACGCCGCCGCTTATCCCAAGCCTTTACCACGACCAAAAAACCCGCCCCACCCCCCAGTTTATTGATTGAAGGTGAGCTTGGTTTAGAGCATCTGACCTTAGATTTCGGCTATCAGTTGCAGCGATTGGCGCCCTTTGGAGAAGGCAACCCCATCCCTATTTTCTGCTCACGGGATGTTGCCCTAGTCAGTGCGGCGAAGCTGGGAGCAGACGACCGACACCGCCGCCTGACAATTGAGAATCGGGCGGGGTATCGCCAGACGGTCTTATGGTGGAACAGTGGCAACCTACCACTGCCCGAAGGTCGTTTTGATCTGGCATATACGCTGGATGTCACCACCTATAAAGGCGAACGTCAGTTGCAGGTGGTGCTAGAGGATTGGGTACAGATAGAAGCGCCCAATATTGCGCTCCACTTGCGACCGGAAATCATTGACTGCCGTGCCGAATCCGCCGCTGAGGTTTTATCACGTGTTCGGGCTGATGAACCAGACGTTCAGATTTGGGCCGAGGGGTTTCCTAAATCGAAGTCACCGGGGTTGCCACTCAGTGAATTGCTCCCTGCCGAGGCTTTAGTTCTCTTGACGGCTCCCCCCACTCCGGAACGATTGGCAGCGGTGATCGAACAAGTTCACCCGCGCCGGGTCTACTGGGTTGCGGCTCCCCCACCCCTTACTACCCTCACCGACTATCTGGATTTACTAGGTAAACTGGCTGAAGTAGTGATTACCCAGCAAAAAGGGCAAGCTTCGGTTACGCAATTTGTCGAACGTCTTGGGCAATCCCCCACTGTGATTCGGCTGGGACTTGAATATCTGGCCTCAGCGGGATTATTATTCGGGGTTCAAATCGGCACACGCGGCAAGATAACCTTAACCGCCCAACCCTCCAGTGATAAATCTAATAATGTCTACCAGCGACTTGAAATCGCTTGGAGTGAATCAGTGGCTTACCGAAATTATCTGCGACGGGTTGACCCGCAAAATCTGCTATGAACTTGATACCCTTTGGGGTGAAGCATATGAAAAAGAAGATATTTTGCAGCCTGTGGCTGACTATACTTGTACAATTGCTTCCTATTTACAGTAGGGCAGAGGTAAATGCTCAAGAATTTTCCCCTATGTCAACAATAAGTGTCTCAGCGCCTGTAGCAAATGTCAGATGGAGTCCGGAGTTTAGCTGGCTTGCAAGTAGTAATTACAATGATTCCTTGATTTCAATTTGGGATGTTGCGAACGGAGAGCTAGTAACAAGTTTGGGGATAAGCCATGAAAGCGAAGTTCAAGCTCTAGAATGGAGTCCGAACGGTGAATTTATCGCCAGCCTTTATGGGAACTACAGATTTCAAATTTGGCGCGTCAATGAACGATGGGGGAGTCTTTTAAACTTCAGACTCGACACTTTTCTGAAGCAGGATTTATACACATCTTATCTCACCTCTCTTGCATGGAGTCCAGATAGCCGTCGTATAGCATTGACGGTTGATTATCATCTTATCATTTGGGATCTTGCTTCTGGCTTTACATATAACTCTCAAAATGAGTTCTCAGCCGTAGAGGCAGCATGGAGTCCGGATGGTCGCGAAATTGCAATAATGCTTCCTGATGGGTCAACAAGAATCATTGATGGCAGTAGCTTCAAAATGCTGACCACACTTTCTCGTCCTGAAATTGTTCCGATCAGGATGGTTTATGATCCTACCGATAGGATTATCGCCTGGAGTTCAGATAGTACCAAGTTTGCCTATTTCGGGAATGATTTTGCGGCCAAAACCTCCACGATAGTTATCCTTAATATTTTGGACGCAAGTAGTTGGATACTTGCGAATTTTGCAGCGAATAATTTACGGGAAATTGCTTGGAGTCCAATAGATGCTTTCCTCGCCAGTGCTGGTACTAACTCCACCGTTCACGTTTGGGATACAAATACACGAGAAAATATAGCCATTTTTGAAGCACATACCGACATTGTTACTTCACTCGACTGGAGTCCAGACGGAAAGTATCTAGTAAGTTCAAGCCTAGACGGAACAATCAGAATTAGGAATATCGGATAATCTGCCTCAGAGAGTTGTAGGTTTTTTTATATGGCGACTTATTCCATTCCCAAAGAGCGGATACGCATTGAATACCTCGTCGCCAATTCGCGTTTTTATGGCACGATTGGGCGGGCGGATACGGTTGACCAAGCCAAAGCCTTTATTCAGACTGTTCGGGATGAAATGTCTAACGCAACCCACCATGTCTATGCCTTCAAAGTTGGCTATGGCGGAAGCGTGATCGAAGGCATGAGTGATGACGGCGAACCTTCCGGTACGGCTGGCCCACCCGCGCTGGCCGTTATCCGTGGTGCAAATATTGGGGATGTTGTACTGGTGATCACACGCTATTTCGGTGGTACCAAATTAGGTACAGGCGGTCTAGTTCATGCCTATGGGCAAACCGCCCGTGAGGCAATCGCCGCATTGCCTACTGAACTGAAAATCAAGCGCCGCACCCTTGGCATCGAAATCCCCTACCCTCTCTATGAACGGGTCAAGATTTTGGTGAGTCATTATGACTGTCAGATTGAATCGGAAGATTTTGGCGCAGAAATCTTGTTGGTGTTACACATTGCGGAGGACGATTTGGCCCCGTTTAGTGATGCCTTGCGTGAGCTTTCAGCAGGCCGACTTCAGCCGATGTTACTTGACGAATAGGTTGATTAGGTGCGCACTAGATTTCTTATATTCTTCCTACTCTACTCATAAATTCCTCCTACAGTCTCGCGCTATCCTAAAAATATAAAACACTATCTTTCTCGGAGGTACTGTATGAACAAAATAGCTCGTTGGAATCCTATGCGTGAGATGGTGGCCATGCAAAGTGCGCTCGACCGAATGTTTGATGAAACGTGGCGTCCCTTGGAAGGCCGTCTGAGCGACTTTGGGTTGGCGGTAGATGTGGACGAAAACGATCAGCACTATATCGTGAAAACCGACCTACCCGGTGTACAAGCCGACCACATCAATGTTCGGATGGATGGCGATTATTTGATGATTGAAGCCGAAATCCCTGAGCAGGTTGAGGAGAAGAAAGAAGGGCGGACGCTGGTTAAAGAACGGCGCTATGGAAAATTCAGCCGTCGTATCCAGATTCCGCAACCCATCAAGGTTGATGAGGTTGAAGCCAACTTTGACAATGGGGTATTGACCCTGACCTTACCAAAATCGCCGGAAGTCCAACCCCGCCAGATTAGCATTAAAGCCGGCAACGGCAAGAAGTAAAACCTGACCATCTTGGAGAGGCGGAGCGTTACAAAAGAATGACATCATCTCTCCGCCTCTTTTCATTGTCTACAACCGCGCCACATCTTCCACTCGTATGGTGACGGACACCTCTTCAGTCCGACAAATGGGTCTTCGGCGTTCAGCCAATAAGCCCACCAGACGCGCTGCGGTCAATGGGCCGTCACAACCTTGATAACTGGCCTGAATTCGATGGGCGGCGGCTCGATAGGATGGTTCGTTTAAAATCGCTTCAATAGCATGACGCAATCGGCGGGGTGTCGCTTCACGGGGGCGCATCCGAATGCCTGCCCCACTCGCTTTGACCCGCCCAGCCGATTCGGGTTGATCGGCACTGTTGGGGATAACTATCAGTGGTAGGCCACGTAACAAAGTCTCGGTGACTGTATTGTTGCCGCCATGACTGACTACCGCCTGCACTTTTCCTAGCAGAGCAAGTTGAGGTACAAAATTCCGCACGAGCACATTCGGCGGGGCATCGGCATATTTTTGGACATCCCCCTCCCACCCAATTGCCATGACCATTTTCCAATCGGCGGCGCGGGCAGCCTCAAGCGCGTTACGGAAAATATCCTTTCCATCAACGATCGTGCCCATTGAGACATATACGGTGGGTCGCCCATCGTCTAACCACGCCCAATCAAAGTCATCATGCACTTCGCCACGTTCGCTGGTGGTCACCGGCCCGATATACATCATCTGCGGGGGGACGGCGCGGCGCGGGTATTCATAAACATCGGTTGTCGGGATGAGGGCGAGATATGGCGAGTGGGCCAACATCGCCCCATGCACCAGAGGCAATCCATAATGCTTTCGGACACGGTTTACAATCCGATCATAACGCGCCAAAACTGCTTTCATGCCCAAACCATAAAAGGGCCATAACCAGCGCCGCACATCATTTTCAGGATACCAATCTATCCCCATTCCATAGGGTGGGGCATCTGGTGACACTAAGGTATTCACGATGGCACAGTAGCTGGCATAGGGGAGACGACAGACCTCCGCCGCAATCGGCCCCGCATATAAATTCAAATCTGTGAGCAGAATATCTGGTTGAAATGTTTCAATATGCTTGACTAATGCAGCGACTAGCTCGGCAAGGTGCATAAAAAAATAGGATTGAGGTGGGTGGCGTTTGACCTGTGACAACCATCCCGCTGGTCTACGCAAATACTCCAAGGCCTGTGCAATGGCCCCCTCTGGGTAAGGCATTATAAGGGGCGTAAGTCCGGCCCGCTGCAATTGGGGGTGGTAGGAGACATCGGTCGCAATTTGAATTTGATGCCCTTCCCGCTGAAGTGCCTGTGCAATCGCTATCATTGGATTGACATGTCCAGAGGCGGGGAGAACGCTTAATAATATTTTCGCCATTCGTTACTCTTTCAATTGACAGCTATCATGACCCGCAATACACTCTGATGGGACAAACGCCGGAGGATACGAAACGCATGTCGGACGAGTTACTGGGTCAAACAATTGCCAGCCATTATCGCTTTGATGCCCATATGGGGGAAGGGACTTTTGCTAGGGTCTATCGTGTTCACGATACCCGTCGTAGTGTTGACTTAGCCGCAAAAGTTTTACGACCTGAAATTGCGCATGATCCCCATCTTGTCAAACGGTTTCGGCGGGAAGGTGAGGTGTTATCGCGACTTCAGCATCCCAACATTGTCCGTTATTATGACCTAGTAGAAGCAGATGGGCTTGTTTTTATCCTGATGGATTATGTTCCCGGTGAGACCTTACAAACCACACTATATAATCTAGGTCGTCCGCTTACCCCCTACGAATCTCTGGAGTTTTTGAAACCTTTAACCGCAGGTCTCAATTTTGCCCATAACGAGAATGTCATTCACCGTGATTTAAAACCCGCCAATATTCTGCTCCATCGTAATGGATCATTATTTGTGACCGATTTTGGCATTGCCCGTTTGTTAGATGATCCCGGGATGTTATCTACGCTCGGTTTAGCCATGGGGACACCCATCTACATGGCCCCTGAGCAAATACTAGATGACGGTATCACGCCTGCAACTGATATATATTCACTAGGAGTGATTCTCTATCAAATGTTGACAGGCTTGGTTCCATTTGGGGGTCAACACCCAGCAGCACAAGGGGCTACAGTCTCGGAAAAGATTACTTATGAGCATCTCTATATTGCCCCTGCCCCAATGCGCCGACATGAAGCGCGTATTCCCGATGCCGTTGATGAAGTCGTGTTGCAATGTCTTGCCAAAAAACCGAGCAGTCGTCCAAAATCAGCCCGAACGGTTTATGAAGCAATGGCTGAAGCCTTGGGAGCACCACCACTAGAAACCGATAGTATTGTTTCCGCCTCATCCCTACCACAAGAGATACGGCTACCGGAAGTATCCCAATTTGTAAAACCACCGGATATGGAAGAACCTCATAACACCGATACCGATGATACCGAACCTGTTATAGCTGTCTTAGATATATCCCAGCCTATTCTTGAGAAAACCTCACTCAGTCTACCATCCGAAAAATCTACCACTCATTCTCATCGCCCATCTAATCAAGAAGTGACTGTCATTGCTACCCCAAAACTTGGTTTCGACACCTATATTGCTTCTCCACGCCCCGCCAATAGCCCCACTTTGCCGTCATTCACGCCACCGACAACCCCCAACACACAATTTACCACGCCTGCGCCCATTGAAAACCGCACCCCTAAAAATTCACCCAATTATTGGATGTGGGGAGTCGTCACAGGAGCATTAATCCTGTTTTCGTGTGCAGCCCTAGCGATTTATATTATGGGTCCTTTCGGTGACGGGGATGTTGTGGAAGAAAACACAGAAACCGAAGAAGCCTTTCCATCTGTTACGCCTATGCCCATCACCCCCGGCACGGATGCACCCAATACACCCAATAGCGGAATCGTCCCGCCAACTATCAGTGTAGATAAAAGCGATCAAAAAATCGCCTTTGCCTCGCGTCGTTCGGGTAATTTGGACATCTATACGATTAATCCTGATGGGTCAGGTGTGCAGCAAATCACCCAAAATGCCGACTTGCAAGAGACTGGCCCAGCATGGTCACCTGACGGAACAAAAATCGCCTTTTATGCTTATGAGGGTGCATCGGGAAATGGCGATATTTACGTCATGGATGCGGACGGTAGCGATATTATTAACCTTACCAATAGCCCAGCAGATGATGACCGCTATGTGACATGGTCACCCGATGGAACACGATTGGCCTTTCATAGTAACCGCCCCGGTGAGGTAGATGGGAGTCGGGATTTTGAGATTTATATCTATTCATTTACCGATGAAAAAACGACGCAAATTACGTTTAACGATACGTTCGATTTGGGGCCGGATTGGTCACCCGATGGTTCATTCATTGCGTTTCATCGTCTAGAGCGAAATAAGTATCGAATTTACGCGATTCGGCCTGATGGTACAGGGGGGCGTTTATTGTCGCCGGATGATTTGAACGATGCCTACTTCCCCACTTGGTCACCGGATGGTCACTCGATTGCATTTCATGTGGATGAGGGGTCATTTTTTCAAATCTACTTGATGGATGCGGATGGCTCAAATGTCCGCCCGTTGATGGAAGCTATTTTCGATGATCAGTTCCCAGACTGGTCGCCGGATGGCTTGGAGATCGTTTTTCAACGAGATCAACAGGGTCTAGTTGGGGTTTATGTATTTCGTCTTGATGACCTATCTGTGAGAAGTGTGATGAATTCTTTGGGTGATTTTCTGCCGGATTGGCATTAGGAGAATCTGATATACGATTCATTTCATTTTCTGTTATGACTATACGCGGTTATGGTTGATCTAAGCAAATAAAAAGAGCAGGGGGTTAAGCCTGCTCTTCAAAATTTCTAGCACCAAATGGCTTTAATTAATGACTTCTTGGGGCGGTGGTGGAACATCATCGGTACTACTGCCATACACACACGAATTGTAGTTCTGCCCTACCACAACACGGTAGTCATATTCACGATTGGGGTCTGGCTCAACCACCACTTGACTATCCCCAATACGCAAAATTTCCTTCAGGCGGTCAAGCTCACTCCCCTTCTCCTCGCCCGTATAGTCGTAAATCAGTGTTACTTCATGTTTAGCGACATTACGTGAATCTTGGATCGTCGGGATAAACCCTTCCCAAGCCAGTCGGTCAGAGGCCACCTGATCCCAACCAAGGCCATATTGTGTCCCGTCGAAAATCTCAATCCGGCTCGATTGGTATTGCAAACGGTTCCCTGTCGGTGGAGTGACAAATTCTTTCGCGACTTGGCGAATCGCAGGCCAATTACCCAGTAGCGTGGCACGTCCATCATCGGGCGTGGTGTAATTTTCAAGCTGTACCCCAATTGAGAGGCTATAGCGTTCAATCGCGCCGGGGTTTAGGCTCACGGCCATCGGAACAAAGCCCAAGATGTCTTCCAATGACATATCGGTTTGGATAATTTCTAAGGCGCGCGGCCATAGGGTTGCAACTTGGGTAAAAAGCCCCTTGTCACGGGCCTGCTGCCACATCGCGCGTAAAATATCCATTTGGCGACGCCCTCGATCAAGGTCATTAGTGGTCACACGGCTGCGGGCATACCAAAGCGCCATATAAGGGTCAAGGGTTTGTACCCCAATCGGCATAGTATAGACTTCCCAATAATTGGCCCAGTCGTCGCCCGTCGCAATATCGAGCGGCGTTTCGGGGTCAATCAAGCGCCAGTCACGAATCGAGCAATCCACACTGATAGTGAGGCCGCCAAGTTCCTCAATAATGGCTTTAAAATCGTTAAAATTGACTTTGGCATAGTGATCAATTTGAAGGCCGAAATTATAGAGGAACATCTCTTTCAATAGACCCCAACCACCACCGGGCCAACCATTTTGCTGCCCGATTTGCCAAACGCGGTTAATCCGGTCAATTTGATTACCGGGGATATAGACCAACAGGTCTCGCGGCAAATGCCACATGGCTGCCGTACCCGTTTCTTTGTTGATGGTCACAATGATAATTACGTCCGTCTGACCACCTGTAGCATCCGTTCCCAACAAGGCGATATTCACAATATTGGGGTCATTCTCGACTAATTCAGCACGGATCGGAATATCCAAGAAAGTCGTCGCCACCGGGGTCGCATACGTCCCTTCGATAATGAGGGTCGGGCGCGACGTAGGGGATGATGTAAAGGTGAAAGTTGGCGACGGTGTGATGGATGGTGTAAAGGTCAGCGTCGGGGTAAATGTATTGGTGGGTGAGGGCGTATCGGATGGATAGGGTGTATTGGTTGGGAACGCCGTTGCAGGTGGGGTGTTCGTTGGAAAGGCTGTTGGATTTTGGGCCACAACGGTTGGGCTGTTAGTTGGACGTGGAGTCCGCGTGGGCACGGATGTCCGAGTTGGGCTGGGTGTGCTGGTTGGAGCAACCGTATCGGTAGCGCTTGGTTCCGCTGTAGCAGTGTCAATGGGTGTTACCGAAAGCGGCGGTGCCTCATTCGTATTGGTTGCGCTCGGCACGATAGCCTCAGCGGGTTCAGTCGCCATTTCAGTTTCAGCGGAGATGATGACATTATCCCCCTGCTCTGTTGGCTGGGCGATCGTCAAAAATGTATTGCTGGTCAATAAAGCAGATTCGGCTTGCAAAGTTGGGCCGATAGCGGTTGCTGTTTCTTCGCGGAAACGATCCCGGTGGGTTTCCTCACGACGAAATTGAACTTCGTCTACGATACTGGTGATGGTGAAATAGAAAAAGTATAGAATCCCGGCTGCCACGGCCAATGTAAAAAGGCCTGTTAAGCCGCGTCTAATCCACCGATAAATGGTTCTCATTCCAAAAACCTCTTTGATTGTCTATCTTTAGGGGTGCAGCGAATGTACCTTGCCACACAAACCGGATAAGTATAGCTTTGGTTTGTGGGTGGGCAAGACCGAGTAGCCCACGTTCACCCGACGTGCAGCTGGGTATATGCTCTTTGCTTAATCACTACACGAAATTATACTATTGATTCGTTTGGCACACCGCCACATATCGCATATACTTAACTCCAATAAACCCTACTCGAACACTTATTTCGGGAGAAATTTTATGTGGCGTTCCCTTAGATTCAGTAGTTTCCTTATCCTTCTCCTGATTGCATTAGCGGCTTTTCCGGCCATCCGACCAGCCACGCCCAACATTGCCCATGCCCAAGATGGTAATCTTGTGACAGTGATTAGCGGCTCGGCCAATATCCGCAGTGGCCCTTCGGCAGCAACAACTACTCTTGGTTCCGTACCCTATGGCACAGCCTTGCTTTGCACAGGACGCAGTGGTACAGGCTGGTGGCGGGTCGAATCGCCCTATGGCACAGGTTGGATTAGCGCCCGTATCAGCCAATTTCGGGGCGATTATGCTGGGTTGCCTGTCACCAATGAGCCGTCCGGCACTGAGGCAGCTTCAACGGTTGTGGCCGCCTATGGCCCAGTGAAGGTTTTCAGCAATCCCAATTTTGAATCATTTGTGATTGCCATAGTGCCAAGTGGTGATTCATTGGACATTATCGCTATCACCTTCGACGGGAATTGGGTGCAAGTCAACAGCCCCGGTGGCATTGGCTATGTCAACCTTGGCGCAGTTGCCCGTCGTGGGCCGCTAGACCAACTCACTATTGCGAGTGATCCCGGCCCGAGCTTCAATGGGCCGACAGCACAATTAAATGCAGATACGCCCGTTATTGGCATAGACGGCACTACCATTGGCATCCTACCCGCGGGGGTAATCGTCCCAATTGTAGGTCGTAATGCTGACGGCACGCGCTGGATGGTCGCACCTGATTTCGGGGTGGGTTTCATCAGCGTCAACAATGTCACATTGGCAGGCACCGCGCTAGAAATTCCGGTGGTAGACGCTGGAACCATCGCAGGCCCACCCGCCGATAATGTCACACGTTTCACGGCCACCGTAATTGTGGAACGCAAATTGCTCTATAAGAAAGATAACTATTCAGGTGTGGTGCTAGATGCCCGACGCGGCGCAGAATTAAACGTTATCGCCCGTAACCCTGATGGCACATGGCTTCAGGTGATTTATCAAAGCAACGTCGTATGGGTCAATTTCAGTGGGATTACACTAAACGGTAATCTTGAGTTGCTGCCTGTGGTCAGCACTGAAACGCCACCCAATAACCGGATCATCATTAACACCTATGCTCTCAATGTGCGGAGCGGCCCCGGCCCAGATTTCACCTCGATTGCAGTCTTGGCGGGGGGCACTGAAGTTCACACCACAGGCCGCAGCCCTGATTATGGCTGGTGGCGCATCGAAGGCGACTTTGGTGTCGGCTGGGTCAACATGAAATATGTCATCTTCCGAGGGCAGCATTGGACAGTGCCGTTTGTGACCGAACCAGCAGGTGAAATCGCCCTGCCCTACGCCATAGTTTCAATTGATCGGCCAGTTTACACCACATGGGAGGGTGTTGATGTCGCAGGGACCCTCCCCGGTGGAACACAATATACAGTGCTTGGACGCAGCGATGACAACTGGACAATGCTGGAACTCGACACCCCATTGGGTCATGTGTGGCTCAACGCTGGGGCAGTCATTTTCCGCGGTAATCCTAACTTAGTGCCGATCAGACACGAATAATCGAACCAAAACAGGGGTGGGTCAAATGGCTCACCCTTTTTTATTGTCGCTTGTCCACATCACACAAACGCCGTTCAAGCGTAGGCTAAACCCCCTTTACGGCACGAGGGTCTATCGGTATGCTTGTTGCCACATCTCAAACAAGGGACATGTTCATAGGTAGTGATGGTTATGAGTAAACGACGACTGATATTGGGTATTCTTATTGTTGGATTGGTAGTTCCCTTCGCTTTAAAGAGTGATAACGTCAATGCTTTCCCCGGTTCTAACCGCGACGAAGATTGTCAAAAATTGATTGAGCAAGCCGTTATGTCAATTGATGCAGGGCAAGCAGTTGAAAACCCTGATTGCATCACCGACCCCGGTTTGTCGGCCATGGATATGCGGGCAGCTTATGCCACTATGCAGCAATATCCAGCCCCAGATTTTCCTCATATCGCCTTTGATGAAAGCCTGCTGACAGCACGCAAATATCGGCGCTTGGTTGGGGACGTACAGATTTTCAGTTCCCCCAATCCCGATGCTCCCGTGGTAGAAACCTTACCCCCCGGCTATCACCACGTCACAATTGGTGCGATTTTGGATGGCTGGGTGCAAGTTGGCACAGATCGCTGGGTCAAAAGTGAAAATGTCCAGCAAGAGGATGTGTCGCAACTCACGGGTGTCCTTATTGACCACCCCTTAGAGCGACCTTTTGCGTGGATGATTGCCCCCGAAAGCCCCAGCAGCTATCCGGGTGGCCCGCCGAACGAAGCCTTACCCAAGATTGAGCGCTACACCTTGATGAACATCTTCGGAGTTGAAGTAGTGAATGGTTTTGAATGGTATCTGATTGGGCCGAATCAATGGATTCAACAATTACGGGTCGCCAAAGTCAAACCCGTTCAACGCCCGACTGATGTTGGTCTGAATGACCAATGGGTCGCGGTTGACCTATTTGAACAAACCGCTGTGGCCTATCAAGGCGATGATATGGTTTTTGCTACCCTCGTCGCCACTGGTTTGCCCAACTGGTCAACTCAAGAAGGGTTGTTTAAGATTTATCAACGCTGGAACACTGCCCCCATGACAGGCGCCGCAGGTCAAGCGGAGTATTATCTCATTCAAAATGTGCCGTGGGTGATGTATTTTAACAACGATATGGCACTGCACGGGGCCTATTGGCATGATAAATTTGGGTATCGTCAATCGCGTGGGTGTGTCAATCTCTCGATCCTGGATGCCCATTGGATTTATGAGTGGACACAAGCCACTCCCGATGGCGCAGCATGGGTATATGTATATAGCAGTGGGGAATATCGCAGCGACTTGCCCGGTTGGGCGGTTCGTGCGCCACGCAAATAGCCAAGTACAAAATTTCAGGATTTTTCAGAGGGCCGACATCAACCATCGGCCTTTTTTTGTTGCATTAAAGCGAGGATTAGGCTTTTTCGTAGGCCAGCATGGCGGGGTCAGCCGAAGCAACATACCCCTCAACCACCAGCAGTTCGGCATTCAAGATCGAACCGCCTGCCGCGCCACGAATGGTGTTGTGGGAAAGTGACACAAACTGCACTCCATCTACTGGCTTGCATTCACGCAGGCGACCTACGGTTGTGGTCATGCCATTGCCAGCGTTGCGATCGCGGCGCGGTTGGGGGCGATCTGCCTCATAGGCCACTACCAATGGGAATTCCGGTGCAGTAGGCAAACGGCGCACCACTTCGGGCGTGACAAAGCTGTTCCAAGCCTCATCAATGGCTTCTAACGAAGGCTGGCTATCAAAACCAACAGCCACACTGACCAAGTGCGAATCCAAAACGGCTACACGATTGCACGCCGCGCTGGTAATCATTTCTAGAGGGAAAATTTTACTGCCATCCGGTGCAAGCTGACCTAACATTTTGTGTGGTTCAACTTCGAGCTTGTCTTCTTCGCCTTTGATATAGGGGACGACATTATCCAAAATATCGAGCGAAGCAACACCGGGATACCCGGCCCCGCTAATGGCCTGCATACTGACGATGTGTAGCACACGGATTCCAAATTGACGCAGAGGGGCAAGCGCCATCGTTACCGGCATGGCAGTGCAGTTAGAATTAGTCACCAAAGCGCCAGTTTTCCAGCCACGATTGCGGCGTTGGGTTTCAATCAGGCGGGTATGATCGGGGTTGATTTCGGGATAAAGTAGCGGCACGTCCTCAGTCATGCGATAAGTGCTGGCGTTGGAGCAAACCACATGCCCCTCACCTGCCAAACGCGCTTCAACTTCACGGGCGGCCTCACCGGGTAGCGCCGAAAAAACAATTGGGGAATCAAGTGTCGCGTCTAACGATTTGACCGTCATATTGGCTACGTCGCGGGGAGGATATCCATCCAACACCCACTTAGCCGCTTCACGATAAGTCAAGCCTGCACTGCGGTCACTTGCCACAACCTCCGCCACCCGAAACCAAGGATGATTTTCCAGCAAGGCAATAAAACGCTGCCCGACTGCTCCCGTTGCCCCCAAAATGGCAACATCAATCTTCTGCATGTCAAACTCCGGTCTATGGTTCGAGTAAATGGTGTAGAGCAATTGTAACAGAAGTCGCCAGTTCATCGAATCAGGTTTTGGTGAAATCACCGAACGGGAACTTTTTGAGCCGATAAGTCGTCCTATTCTAGAGCCTATCAAAAGGGGGGCTTTCTTTACATCTCAAGAGGAGAGACAACACACATGTTTTCCAACCAAAAAGTAGTTCGGGCCGCTCTAGCATTAACCTTCGTGGTCACGCTAGTGGCTGGTGGATTGTTGGCTAAACAATCCAAAGTAGAAGCTGGGCCTGCTCGTCAAAACTCAACCCCGCGTACCATCACTGTCACCGGGCAAGGAACTGCTTACTCTGCACCCGACATCGCCTATATGAGTGTGGGCGTGGACAACAGCAACGCCGATGTCGTGACCGCCGTCAACGACACCAACGCCAAAATTCAGGCCGTCATTGATGCTCTGAAAGCTGCTGGTGTCGCCCCTGAAGACATCCGCACCGAGTATTACAACATCTATCAAGAAAGCAATGTCTATGGGCCTGTGGCAGAAGGCACTACCCCACCCGCCCCAACCTATCATGTCACCAATGTCATCAATGTGACGGTGCGTGATGTCGCACAAATCGGCAATTTGCTGGCAACGGCTGTGACTGCCGGGGCGAATATCGTCAACAACATTTCCTTCGACATTTCAGAACGTGCCGCACTTGAAACTACGGCCCGCACGGATGCCTTTGCCGATGCAACGGCCCGCGCCACTGAAATCGCTGGCTTGCTGGGTGGCACATTGGGTGAGGTCGTTTCCGTGCAAGAAGGGGACGCTGGCTATTACCCCATGGCAGCCTCTGAACGCGCGATGGGTGGCGGCGCTGGTAACGTGCCGATTGCCGGAGGTACTTTGAGCGTGAATATCAGCTTGACGGTGACCTTCGCCATCAACTAGGCGTAGTCAACTCATCCAATCAAACAATCAAAAGGGTCGTCTGGATGAGGACGGCCCTTTTGTCTTGTCTGGTGAATTCACTAATGATCGGGGTTATCGCGCTCAAACATGGGCGTATCCCCCATTGGGTCAAAGGGCATTCGTGTGCCCGTCCCGTCAGTGGGCAATTCAGACATCCCCTGTGTGCTGAAAACACCCTTCTCGGCTTTCAATACGTAATCTACTGACAAAGCCGCTGTCAAAAACAGCAGTCGCCGAACATCCAAGGCCGCCGAGTTCTTCCACGACAAACCGCGCAAGGCCACCAGCATCAAACCCACATGATATTCACGCCATTGCTGCGGGCGGGCCAAATTTACCTCAACAATTTTGCGTAGGGTGACAATTGGCGAAAGTGCTTGGGCCACCGGGTCGCTCAATTGCATCAAATCGGTGGAGTGGCTATTGATTGCTTCCAGTAAGCGAGCAGTTCCCCATACACCATCCCAACCTTCTGGCATACGCGGCGCGACCACGGTGCATAGGAGGCTAATTTCTAACACGGCCCAATCAAACAGGGTATGGCCTTCGCGGGTCAATGCAAAATCAACTAACCACGCATCCCCGGCGGGCCCAACCAAAATATTCCCCAAATGCAAATCGCCATGAATAATCGAGAGATACCCACTGAGGCGGCGTTCTAGGAAATTATTGACGTGCATTAACGGATTGGGCAGGCTTTGTAATGGGGCGGGGGCGGGGATATTTTGTTCAGTTAGGTCAAATACAGGTTCAAGCCATTGGGCCTGCTCCAGCAAAATTTCCTTACGGCGTCGGATCACCCTACCCGTTAAACGTGGGACTAATTCGCCGCGCCGAAAGTCTTTGACATCATCTCCCAACCCAATCACTTCAATTTTAGAGGCACGATTCACAGCTTCAGGGCCACTCCCTGCCGAAAGTTGAACCGATCCTTTATCCGGGCGAACCTTTTGCACTGTGAAGTCGCGTAAATCCACCAGTTGCCCTATTTCCACCTCTTCACTGCGACTCCACACCCCTAAGGGATTGATTTCGGCATAAGAAGTCTGGGTTGAGGGGCGTATTACCGCAACTTCGAGAGCAGCGGGTAGAACATGCTCATATTCACGCCACACACCAAACCGATAGCGTTGACGTTGTGACCACCATGCCCCCGCATAGGACTGATAAACACTGTGTTGAATTAGACGGCCAATATCATCAGGTGTGGCATGGTCGGCAAAAGCACGCAGGTCAATCGGGTTGGTACTGCCCAGCGGTTGAACTAGGGTATATTTCAGGCCGCCCAACGGGGAGTCTTCAGGCAAAGAGGGATTATCCAAAACCCGGGCCGTCGTGGGAGGCAGGGTATCTTTGACATACGAATCGTAATGGCGTTTTTCATAGAGGATCGCCGAGCGCTCGTCAATCTTAACGACCACCCGGGCTTCAGCACGTTGTGGACGCATCGGCAGCACCACCAATAAACGAGTGTTACCATAGCTTCCAGCCAACTCTCGCTCAACCACAATACGCTGGTGGGTTCGGAACATACGCTGCAACACTCGACGCTCATCGGCATTTAGGTCAACATAACCATCAATGGGCACATCGGGTACCTCGGCCCGTGATTTGGTTGACCAATTGGCGGCAATCTGGCGGAGTTTTGGAATATCGGCACCAACTTCTTGCAGAACACGCACGGCTACACTATCGGCCTCATCCAAGATAGCCAAGAGCAAATCGCGTTCCGATGGCGTATGCAAACCCGCATATTTCTGGGCAATTTTGAGGACACGGGTAGTCCGGGGGGTCTCGCGGAAACCCGGCCAAAACCGTCGATCTTCGTTCATCCCAATGGTTTGACGGATGCTGTAACGGACAAAGCGAGGCTCTAGGCCTGTATATTCCAAGATGGCATTCGTTAAACCATTTTGAAGCTTGGTCAGCGCAATAAATAGATGCTCAACGCCAATATAGTAATGGTGATGGTGTGCAGATTCCTGCTCGGCGATTGCCAAAATATCTTTTAACCCGATGGTTGCCATGCTGACACCTTATTCAATAGACTGCACACGAAGCCAAGTCTGCCCCACCCTAAACATCTGTCCAATATTGACAGATTCTGGTTCTTTGACGCGCCGACGTCCCACAAAAGTTCCATTTCGGCTGCCTTCGTCTACTAAAAATAGTCCATCAGCCCGATAATGTAAGGTTGCGTGGAGTCTTGAAACCAATGTATCAAAAGGGACACACACATCACTATTGTCACGCCGTCCGATGGTATACTTCCCAAGCAATTCAGGGGGGAGTGGTTCGCCCGATTTGGAATGATTTAGGACTATTTCCAAACCGTCATCTGGGCCACTCATGACCATCAATTTGATTGTCAGTTCAGGTTCCATTCACCCAACCCATTTTCAAATACGACTAAAACCACTCAAAGTAGTATATAACGAGCGTTAACTTTGTGTATAGACCCTTCACATAGTTTTAAGAGATGGGCAAACTCGCTATAGTTGGTTGTCATTCTACGCTATATTCGATACATTTGCACAACGCATTAACTCATGCCCACAGGAGAATTTTCGTTGAACACTGAGGAATCCATACCCGGCCCTAGCACGCAGTCCGTCCATGCTGGGAGTCAACGCCAAAAAGCCGGTCATTCGATCACAACCCCGATTATTCAGAGCGCTACTTTTACATTTAACGACAGCGATGACCTCACGGGGTTCATGCGTAGTAAAATTTGGGGCGAGGAAGGCGAAGATGGGCGCGAAGATTATGGGCGTTATGGAAATCCTTCGGTTCATGCGGTCGAAAAAAGATTAGCTGCCCTAGAAGGTGGCGACGATGCTGTATTATTCGCATCCGGCATGGCGGCCATCACCACCCTGCTGCTTGCCAGCCTGCCCAGCGGCGCTCATATCGTGATGACAAACGACTGCTATCGCCGTACCCGCCAATTCTGTACCACCTTTCTCAAACGTTTGGGAATTGAAACCTCCGTTGTGCCAATGGGTGATTATGAGGCGATGGAAGCCGCCATTATCCCTAAAAAAACACGCATTATCATTTCCGAAAGCCCTACAAATCCTTATTTACGATTGGTTGATTTTGCAAAAATCGCCGCTATCGGGAAACAGCATAAAGTCGTGACCTTGATTGACAGCACCTTTGGTACACCCATCAACCAACAACCGCTGGCCTATGGCATTGATTATGTCCTGCACAGCGCCACCAAATATCTCGGTGGGCACAATGATTTGCTGGCAGGGGTCATTATTGGCAACACAGAACGAATCGGGGCTCTCCGGCAAGCCCAAGGCGTTTTAGGATCGGTGCTGGCCCCACAAAATGCCTATTTGTTGGAGCGCGGCCTCAAAACATTAGCCCTGCGGGTCCACAAACAAAATGAAAATGGCTTGGCGCTGGCCTGCTATTTAGAGAGTCATCCTAAAATCGAGCGAGTTTGGTATCCCGGTCTTACATCGCATCCAGATTATGCCCTTGCCCATCAGCAAATGCAGGGGTTTGGCGGTGTAGTCAGTTTCACGGTCAAGGGGGATTACGAAACCACCAAACAATTTATTGATGGCCTGCACCTACCCTTCATCGCACCTAGTTTAGGCGGCACGGAGAGTTTGGTGGAGCAGCCTGCCATTATGTCCTATTTTGAGAAAGAACCTGAAGAGCGTCTTGAATTAGGTATTTTCGACAATCTAGTGCGTTATTCAACTGGGATTGAAGACACGCATGATATTATTGCCGATATTGAACAAGCCCTTGCCCATATTGGATAGAACTTAATGTCTCAAAATATTTCTAACTCATTTGCCCGTGCTTTTGCTCCAGCCACCGTCGCCAATCTTGGCCCCGGTTTCGATATTCTGGGGATGGCAGTCACGGGCATTGGCGATACAGTCGTCGCGCGTTTTTGTGATAAACCCGGTGTCACGGTCAGTAAAATTACTGGAGATGGTGGCAAGCTGCCCCTTGAAGCCACCAAGAATACCGCTGCTATCGCCGCCGAAGTGGTACGCCAACAAATTCGACCTGACGTGGGCATTGAATTGGAGATCGAAAAAGGCCTGCCGCTAGCCAGTGGGCTTGGCAGTAGTGCGGCCAGTGCCGCTGCTGGGGCGGTTGCGGTTAATGCGCTCTTGGGAAATCCATTAAGTCAACTTGATTTATTGCCAGCTTGTTTGGAAGCGGAGGCAACCGTCAGTGGTCGTCATGCCGATAACGTGGGGCCGGCCCTGTTAGGTGGGATTGTTTTAGTCACAGGCATTACCCCCGATTGCCTATTCCCCCTACCCATCCCCGACGGTTTACATTTTGCATTGGTGACACCGGATGTCGCAGTGCCAACGGCCCAAGCGCGGGCCGTCCTCCCTAAAGAAGTGCCCTTCACCAAGATGGTCAGTCAAACCAAAGCCATCGCCCAATTGATGTATGGTCTATATTCAGGCAATTTGGCTTTGCTGGTCAATGCAATGGCTGAGGACGGCATTATTGAACCCGCCCGCCAGCATTTAATCCCACATTTTGCGCTGGCCCGCGATACTGCTCTCGCCTATGGGGCACAGGCCTGCATCATCAGCGGAGCGGGCCCAAGTCTGTGTATTGTCACCGCTGCCGCCGAACTTGCTGAAAAAGCCGGGGTTGCGGTTCAACAAGTCTATATCTCGCATGGGATTGGCGCGATCTATCGGGTGGCACAGGTCGCCGCACGCGGAGCCTATGCCGAAACCTAAGTCCTCCAGCCGCACGCCATCGCTACGATTTCAACAGGGTGCAGCGCCTGTCCTTCAATATGCCCCACCTGCTCCCGACAGGATGTGCCCGCCGCCGCAATGATGGCGTTGGGATTATTTCGCACCGTGGGATAGAGGCGCTGTTCGGCAATTTTCATCGAAACCTCATAATGCTCGGCTTCATAGCCAAAGCTGCCTGCCATCCCACAGCATCCAGCATCCAATTCTCGCACTGTCGCATTGGGAATCGCCCGTAAAATATTCAAGCTGGCCGATGTGCCCCATAATGATTTTTGGTGACAGTGTCCATGCAAAATAATTTCACGTGGTTGATTGTCCCATTTTAACTTGTCCATACCTCCCGCTATCCGCCACACATCAAGCCATTCTTCAATACTCATCATCCGTGACACAATGTCATCCGCAGCGGTCTGATGTTCCTTATCAACCAGTGTGCGGGTATCATCGCGCAGTGCCGAAACACAACTTGGCTCGAACATCATAAACCGCACTCCGGGGTCATATTTGATAAGGGCTGATAATCCCTCAACATTGGCCGTCGCCATGCGTTTGGCTTGATCTAATAATCCCTTGGAAATCGCTGGTCGTCCGCAGCACCCCTGCCACGGCAACCGCTGTGCCCGCAATTCATAGCCACTTTGTGCCATCAAATAGGCTAAGGCCTTGCCCATCTGGGGATCATTAAATTCCATAAACGTATCTATCAACAATAACGGCGTCTGCTTCAAGGCCAAATCACTTTTCAATGGCAGATTTTTCGCCCACCACTGACTGAACCGTTGCGGGGCCAATTGGGGTAATTGGCGTTCGGGCGCAATACCCATTTGTTTTGAGGCCATCTGCGCGATAATAGGCATTTTGAGGGCCAGATTGCTCACGGGTGGGAAAAGGCTTGCCAATTCATTCAGGCGGTGGATATTTGCGAAAATTCTAGCCCGTAGGGGAATTCCATGCTGGTCGTAATATTGCGCGGTAAATTCGGCCTTTATTCGCGCCATATCCACCGATGAAGGGCACTCCGATTTACAGGCTTTGCAGGATAAGCATAAATCCAAGACATCCTTCACCCGCTCATCTTGCATCCCATCCATGCCCAATAACCCCATCATCGCTAGTCGCAGCGTGTTGGCTCGACCCCGCGTGGAGTCCTGCTCGTCATGGGTCGCCATATAGGATGGACACATCACTCCCGAATTCTCTTTACGGCACTCCCCCGCCCCATTGCACATCTCGACGGCCCCCGCAAAACCAAAGTCAGCTGACCAGTCAAAGCGAGTTTCGATAATTTCAAGCGGAAGGCCAAATGACGGGCCATAACGCATCAAAAACTCATCATCCATTTTGGGAGTCTCGACAATGCGGTTCGGGTTCATTTGATTGTATGGGTCAAAAAGATGTTTGACTTCACGGAAGGCCTGCATCAAATCCGGCCCGAATAGGCGCTCATTAAATTCGCCCCGCAAAATACCTTCACTATGTTCGCCACTGGTTGTGCCATTAAACGACAAAACGGCTTCAACGGCTTGTTCAGCAATTTGTCGATACTGGCGCATTCCATGTTCAGTTTTCAAGTTCACCATCGGGCGCACATGCAAACATCCCGCGCTGGCATGGGCATACACCGACATGCCTGCCCCTACCCCTTCAACAATCCCTGTCACTTGCTCAATATAGGCGGCCAAATGCTCAACGGGAACTGCCGCATCTTCAATTATCTCAATAGATTTCAGGTCGCCTCGGTCACTTGCCAGAAGGCCTAAGCCAGCTTTACGAATACTCCAAAAATCACCCTGCCCTGCTGCATCTGCGAGTATGACCACCACGCCGTGATGATTTTCGGCCTTCAAGCGCCGTCGTAAAAGCTCGACCTTACTATCTAATTCAGCTAGGCTATCTCCATAAAATTCAACGGCTAAGACTGCCGCAGGGTCACCCTCCACAAAATGTAGTTTTTTGGCAAAGTCAGGCATCCGGCGGGTACGATCCATCAGCATCTTGTCAAACAATTCAACCGCCGAAGGTTCGGTTTCCAAGATCGCGGGGACAATTTCTAGGGAGGCCAATAAGGTATCGAAATGGACGATTGCCAGTCGTGTATATTTAGGTTTTTCCACCAAGCGCAGTTCTGCTGCAACAATCGTGCCCAGTGTCCCCTCGGAGCCAATTATCAATTGGGCAAGATCAAGATCATCCAATTCAAGACGATTGAGGGCATAACCAGCCACCGTGCGCCAAGTTTTGGGATAGCGTGTGGCAATTGGTTCGGCATATTGCTGCAAAATTTGGGCTACTCCAGCTCGTAATTTAGTGGAGGTGCCATTTTCTGCGCCAAATGCTCGCTTTCCCAAGCGGATTTTTTCGCCCGTCGCTAAGACTACATCCAACCAATTGACATGATCTGCCGTCATGCGATACATGATGCTGTGGGTACCACTGGAATTATTGCCCAAACACCCACCAATCACACAGCGATTTGCACTTGCCGGGTCTGGCCCAAACATCAAACCGAGCGACCCTAGTTGTTGGTTCAGCTGGCCTAAAATCAAGCCCGGTTCGACCTGTACTGTTTTAGCTTCCGCGTTCACGCCCCGTACTCGCCGCATATATTTAGGGAAATCCATCACAACAGCGCGATTAACGGTCTGGCCTGCCAAACTTGTACCCCCACCGCGCGGCATCACAGGGACATGATAGCGTAGAGCGATCTCATGAATGGCACTGACATCCTCAGCCGATTTAGGGAAAGTCACCCCGATTGGGAAAATTTGATAATTGCTGGCGTCGGTGCTATACAACAAGCGGGAAATTTCGTCAAATTTGACGGCATCAGCCCCGATCGCTTGGGTCAATTCGTGGGTCAGGTCGTGGATTTCAGCAGTTAGGGCTGGAATAGCTTTTGGAGGCATGGCAACACTACACTCGCTTTCCAAATATAACAAACCGCCTGACCAGAGAGCGTCCCCTCGGGTCAGGCGGTTGAAATCTAAAACAGATGAAAGAGCTAGAGGGTCAGACCACTATCTGCGTCAAACAAGTGCATATTGCTCATGTCAAAGACGGCTGGGGTCTTCAGACCAATATGGATGTCCGAACGTGGGTCCATGCGGGACAGGAATGTGATACCGTCCGCTACCAGATAGACCGTCTTTTCATGGCCCATTAATTCGACCACGTCCACTTCGGCATCAACCATTTGAGGAATGATACCGGAGGGGCGGAATTCCACATTGTGGATATTTTCAGGACGCAGGCCCATCGTAATACGCTTGCCGAGGTGGGGGCGATAGCGATCCATACGGTCGGTTGGCACATCTAAGGATGCGAAACCAATATCAATGACCATCTTGCCATCGGCTTCTTTAAGCGTCCCATTGAAGAAATTCATCGAGGGGCTGCCGATGAAACCAGCCACAAATTGGTTGGTGGGGTGTTGATAGAGATTGGTGGGGGTGTCTAGTTGTTGCAATTTACCGGCGCTGAGAACGGCAATGCGGGTTCCCATCGTCATAGCTTCAACTTGGTCATGGGTTACATAGATAAAGGTAGTACCGAGACTTTGATGAAGTTTGCTGATAAAGGCACGGGCTTCAACGCGCAACTTGGCGTCCAAGTTGGATAAAGGCTCGTCCATCAAGAACACTTTTGGTTCACGGACGATAGCACGCCCGACGGCCACACGTTGACGTTGACCACCGGACAATTGGCGTGGACGGCGATCCAGCAGATGCCCGATGCCAAGGCTTTGGGCCGCTTCACGTACACGGCGGTCAATTTCTTGTTTGGGGGTCTTGCGCAAACGCAGACCAAAGGCCATGTTGTCATAAACGGTCATATGAGGATACAAAGCATAGCTTTGGAACACCATAGCGATGTCGCGGTCTTTGGGAGCTACGTTGTTGACCACGCGGTCACCAATCATAATGCGCCCTTCGCTAATTTCTTCCAGCCCGGCCAACATACGTAGGCTAGTTGATTTACCACAACCGGATGGCCCTACCAATACCAAAAACTCTTTATCATCAATATCAATATTCAGATCCGAAACCGCGTCAGCGTTGCCATATCTTTTATAAACATGGTCGAAAACTACTTTAGCCACAATATACCTCCGTAAACTGTATACAGCTTGATGTACATTAATAAGACATCGTTGGCTCATGAGCGATTAAGATTATGTCACCGATGTCATAATTCGACAAGGAATTCATAGCGAAACTCATGTTGGGTTAGGAAATGGTGTCGAAGTCGGCCCAAAATACGGAACCGCCGTTGGAGAGCCAACAGTGGGCGTCAGGGTGGGCATTCCAGTCAATGTTTGAGACCTCTCAGTCGCTTCGCGGATAATGGCTGTCGCGGTTATCTGTTGCCACATCAGCGTGGGAGTAAATGGCGCATCGGTAGGCAAAACATAGGGCGACGGCTCAAACGGCTGCGGTGGAATAGATTGTGGGTAAGGGATGGATTCACCCGTTTGGTTATTTCCCACAAAGAACAAAAGCCCCAGAACTACCAACAGAGGTACGCCAACCAGAAGCAGACATGATTTCAACATATCCTTTTCCTCTCTCGCTAAATTCCCTCGTCACAAGAGACTATACCGAGAGCCTAGATGGCCTGCAATGACATTACTCATTCAATGCCGTGCTAGTTGGCGAACTTGTTGAACGTACCGCCGTCGAATTCACCGTGCTGCGTGGGGTACGGGTTGCGGTCGGAGTTTCGATCGGCAAAACTTCTTCGGTCGTCAACGGGGCGGGCGATCTAGCGTCAGGGGGTAACGGTGTAGGGGTGTGTGTTGTCAACCCTTCCTCAGTCATTTCTGGAGTAATCTCGACTGGTATGGTAGTCTCAGGAGCACCACCCTGCCCCGGCAAGCGCCAGTTCTCAATTGCCAAACCTGCTGCGTGACCCAATGGCAACAACTGATTCAAATCCCCCCGCAAATTATCCGCCGAGGTCAAAACATTGCTGGGGTCGTCACGAACTTCTAAGGTCGGGCCAACGGGCCAGCTAATCCAATGCCCCGCTATAACCGTTACTTCGTTCCCGGTCGCCGCGATATGGGTTGTGCCCTCCAAAACAATCACCCGTAAACCTGCCGCCGCATCAACTTGCAAAAAGGCCGTACCATCCAAAGTAACCGCAAGGCCATTCACCACAAATTGCGCGGATTCATCAGCCATTCCACTAACCAACAAACCTGACGGCGGCACACTGCCACAATCGCTGACCACCGGATTGCTGCTAAAGGTCAAGGTTTCTAGGCGAGGGTCATAATCCCGCAGGCGTACTCCACTGGTCAACAAAAACAGCACACTATCAGCCGCCTCATCCGAATAGGAGGTTTTAGCGCGGACGGTCAACAAGCCAAAGTGTTGCGCTGCTAGGTCAAATGGGCGGGTTTCTAGCGCGATATAATTACTAAGTACGCCGCGATCCCCCGGTAGCAGTAATTGTTTTTCCTGTGGTGCAAAAAACACCTCGGGGTTGCCCAAACAAACCTGTCCGGCCTCGGTCAGGCTGCATCGAGCGGGTAGGCGTTCCAAGACAGATTGCACTTGTCGTGCACATGCCACAGCAGGATCAGCAGTGGCGACAGGGGTAGGGTTAACTTCATCCTGATTCGACTCCACCCAATAGATAGCAACTCCCGCCGCGACAGCCACAATCAACGCAAAGACAAAAAAGTTATAGATAAAACTCAAGGCTCGGTTGCCGCGCCGCCGACTTGTGGTGCCATCAGCCCGTTGACGGGGTGTTTGGGCCGCCTCGCGTGATAGCTCAACAGCCATACGTCGCGCCTCGACATTTTCGGGGTCAATCCGCAGCACCTCGCGCACCGCCCGCGCATATTCTTCGCGGTCTTCAGTGATATTGGCTAATTCCAGCCAAATATCGGCGTTGTCATAATCATCATATAACAAACGTACCAACATCTCGCGGGCTTCATGGCTGTCCCCTGCGGTTGCTAATTCTCGCGCACGCTGCAAATCATCCACCGGGCTAAACTCCGCATGTGTTATGGCTCAACATCTGTCAAAGTTTACGACGATGGAATCTTTCTTGCCACTTGAAAATAGCGATAAATTAAACGTGGGTAGCCTGTCGCATCCAGCAAGCTATAGCCCATTTGCTCTTGTGGAGCATTCACCACATCCCCCACCATAGCAAAATTGAGATTCCACAAAAAGCCCAATTCCACGACATCTGACAGGGGAGGTTGTTGGATTAAGGCAAACGCCCGAATGCCATATTCGGCCTGCTGTTGGGGCGTAACGAGGTCAAAAAAGCCAGCCACAGCGGGCGAGGGTAAATCTGTGCCGCCGGGGCCAACACCCTTGAACGTGCCCCATCCCATCTCAGTCAACCACATCTTAGTGGCGTGGTTATTTTCGCGCATAATATCGGCATAATCCGCAATGGTGTCCAAGAAATAAAACACCTTGTCACTGGCCCAGCCACGCTCATTGGTACAGCAACGTGAGTCGGGCGGGTTGCCCCAGCCATAGGGATGCACACCGATTTTAACATCGGCATACCCCGCTAAACCCGCTGCGTACATTTGGCGTAAATAGGTTCTATCCCCTACGACCCCTTCCAGTCCATCGCCAACTGGGGCAAGGCCTGCCGTCACCATTGTAATGTTGGGAGCGATGGCTTTCACAGCTGCATAGGCCGCATCAAAGAGGCGCATATAATTCGCCCCGCTGATTTCCTCCCCACTCCATTCGCGGATGAGATTCGGTTCATTCCAAATCTCAATGGCCTGAATGCGGTTATCTTCCGGCTTGGTTTCGCGGATAAACGCGGTCAAGAAACTGGCAAACGCAGCAGGATCAGCGGGTGGCCCCTCAAATGCCGGGTCAAAGCCTTGCGGACGCGCCCAATCGGGTGCACCAACCACACTTAGCAAAACTTTGTGTGCCCCGGCCTGAAAACTGGCCCATTGCACCCGTCGCACATAGGTATAAAACAAGTCGCTATATTGGCCGGGTGAAGGCTCCAGTTGTTTCCATGATATTTGGATCTTGACCCACTCAAAACCCAATTCATTCACTTGCGCCAAAAGCTGAGTCCACTGTTCATCCGTGACGAGCGGATGCAATTGAACCCCCATCCCACCTGACTGCAATACCGGCAGTTGATCTTGAGGCGGCACATTCGGGAAACTTGGTGGGGGCAATGTGTTAGTCGGCCCCAGTGTCGGCGTTGGGCTTGGCTCAGGCGTCCGCGTCTCCGTCATAGTAGCGGTCGGTGTCGCCGTACTGGTCGCAGTTTCGGCACTTAAGGTAGCGGTCGCTGATGGACTGGGGCTTGCCGTCGGAGTTCGAGTCGAAACAAGCTCGCCTCCCTGCCCTACCGAATCTGGTGTGATATTCACAGGGTTGTCCAACGTCGGGGTTTCAGCCGGAAAAACCACCTCAAGGGTCGGCGTGGGGGAGGCTGGAATATCGCCAGCAACTTGGGCTGGAAATGTCGCAGTCACATACACTTTAATGGGTGTTGGGTCAGAATTTTTGCAGCCTGCCAACACTAGAATAATCAGGCCAACCATCAAGTGTTTCAGTGGAATGTGGGTTTTCACGCTCTTCTAAATGACTCCTTACCAGCAAATAAGGGCAGGTATTGGAATGCCTGCCCCTATATAAACTTTTAAGCCTAGATTTTCAGAACGTAGCTACATCAACCGCCCTTTTCAGCATCAGTATCCGCTGGGCGAACGCTGCTTGGGCCACCAGCAGGCGGCGCGGCAGGTGGATTAACTGTTTCAACCTGACCGGGGGCGGCTTGGGTAGGGGCAACGGCCTGCGTTGCAGCGGGTGGGACTGAACCAGCCGTTGGTGCAGGGGCGACACTGCCACCACCGGGCAAACTAATCACTTGTCCCGTTGTTGGATTCACGGAGCCGGGGGGCAATATGATAATCTCTTGACCGGGTACAATAATTTGGGGTGGCAGATCCCAGCCATTCGCGGCCAAAATCATGTCGCGGGTCACACCTAAGGAGCGATAGGCAACCAAAATGCTGCTAAAAGTATCGCCCTCTGTCACCGTATGCACTACACTGCCATCGGGGCGGGCAGCTTGTGGGGAAACAAATGGCACACCAGCCGGAGGTGGTGGGGCGACTGTTGCACCGGGGGTTCCGGTAGTAGCTGCGGTCGTCTTGACCAACGAGGCATCATCCCACACCGTCTCGCGCAAATTAGGAACTGAGTCTACCGAATTGAACGTGAAAACGGTGATGGTGCCTGCGCGGGCCTGTGCCTCGACCGCAACTTCGGCAAATTTATCGTAGGGTGAGGTCAATCCACTCCAAACGATATTACCCGAAGCAGGGTCAGTACCACCAGTAGGATCAATACCCACCTTCACTTTGGAGCCAATGGCCTGTTGGGAAGTACGTGGCACGCCATTCCCGATACAGGAAGTGGCAAGGTCATTACATACATATACCAGCGCATAAATCGAGAAACGATAGGTCGCGCCGTTTTCGACAGCAACACTTTGATAACCACCTGCTGTCCATTGCACAAAACCGCCCTTCATAATCCAAGCAGGAGGTGTGCGAGTAAAAGCCGAGTCAACATAGCGGTCAGTCGCAGGTTTTTGACCACTGGCCCACAGATTCCAACTGGTCGGGATTTGCCCGTCCACACCCGTTGCTCCGTACCATGTTTCACCAAAACTAGGGTTTAGTAAAATATTCGAACCTTGGGCAGCCGCTTCGCGCTTGGGGGCAAAGCCAGCATACGCCATCAACATTACAGCCATCAGCAGCATTACCACCACTGCCTTATGCCAGTTTTTTACCATCATCATTTTCATTTGTTTGCTCCTCAAAAAAACACCATGCTTTAGGCTTGCCCAAAGCGTGGCGGATTGTAGCATGTTGCAAAATAGCATGTCAACCAGATACCAACCTGCGAATAGCTGACGATTGCCCGTTTAAATTGGCTTATTGTTCCAATCCACCCGGATTTTCGGCTCACCATCTGACAAACACCACTGAATCAGGCCCTTGACCGATTGCGGAGTAATGGCTCCATCCTCGCGTTCAAATCGAGGACAGCGATACTTGTTGTCAGGATGTGGTGGGGTCGGCTTAAATTCCTTACCAGTTATCCAAATGAAGGGTAGCTCACCTTTAGGTAGGATAGGATAATTGGCATAAAACCTTCTGTCTTCAGAAGCCACAACCAACTCGTATGACCAACAAAGCCAGCCAGCCGGATCATTTGAGTCTTTTATGCGCCACATATAACTACGTCCATCCACCACAATTTTGCGGCGGCGCTTCGTCTCTGCGACCATATGGATGGCTACCCCTAGACCTGATAATTCAGTGCCTCGGCCTCGTGTTCAGCTTCGATTACCATGTTTTCAATCAGGGATAACCCCTCATGCCAGAAAGTGGGGTCTTTGAGATTCACCCCCAACGGCGCAAGGATTTCATGCGGCCATTGTGACCCACCCTTGCCGAGGGCTTCCAAATATTTGCCTGAAAAACCCGATCCTTCATTCTGATAACGGGCATACAAGGCCCACACCAACAATTCACCAAACGCATAGGCATAGACATAACCCGGCGTCCCCAAGAAATGCGGCACATAGCTCCACCAGATGCTATATTCGTCACGCAACGTCACACTATCGCCAAACATCACCCGCTGCGTCTGCATCCACAATTCGGAAAGCCGATCTTTGGAAAGCTCGCCTTCAGTACGACAAGCAGTGTGCATTGCATCTTCAAACCGATTCATAGCGATTTGACGGAAGACCGTCGCAAAGGTATCCGAGATTTTTTCGATCCGGTTTGCCAAGCGGACACGGGGATCGTCCAATTCAGCCATCACCGCATCAAACACCAACATTTCGCAGAAGGTCGAGGCCATTTCAGCGGTGGTGAGGGGTGTGCTGGCCTGCAAATAACCCCGTTCACGTGACACATATTGATGAACCCCATGCCCCAATTCATGCGCCAACGTCATAACATCCCGCAGTGTACCTGTGTAATTCATCAAAATGTAGGGATGGGCCGAGGGTACAGTCCCCGCACTGAACGCCCCACTCCGTTTGTTGGGTGCGAGAGCCGCGTCAATCCAGTGTCCCTCAAAAAATCGGGTAGCGATATTGGACATACGGGGGTCGAATTTTTCAAACGCGCTTAAGACCATCTCGCGGGCTTCATCCCAATGCACATGCCAATCTTCATTCATAACCGGGGCATAGCGATCATAATCATACAGTTGGTCATAGCCAAGTAGTTTTTTGTGAAGGCGATAATAGCGCTGCACAATGTCATATCGGCTGGTGACGGCCCCAACCAAGGCATCCACATCCGCATCGTCTAATTCGTTGGACAAATTGCGTGAGGCCACCCAACTTGGATACCCCCGCATTTTATCAATACTGCGTTTGTTAACGGCCAGCGTATTGAAGACAAAAGTCGTCGTATGGGATAAGTCGTGTAGGCCTTTAGTAAACACGTCCGCCGCCCGTTGACGTTGGTCACGTTCTACCGAATAGAGATATTTTAAAATCTGGCCTTGATTCAGGCTTTGACCATCCATCTCATATTTGGATCGGCTCATGACTTCACTGTAATAACGATTCCAGCCTGACGCCCCGCTGAGCGAAAGTTCCGTAATGATCTGTTCTTCTTTTTCACTGAGTGTATAGGGGGCCAGCAAGCGCGTAACCTTGAGATAATGCTCATATTTTTTCAAGATTGGATCGTCGGCCAGTTTGGTCGTTGCTTCCGGAGCCGCCCGCCATTCCAATTGGAAAAACATCATGCGTTGTGCATATTCGACTTGCTGCTTTTGAGCCTTTGCCAAGAACTTACCATTTTCAGGATTGGTGGTATCCGTGACCCATGTCAGATGGGCAAAAATACCGATACGCGCCACCATCTCTTGAATGGCCTCATATTCTTCCAATGCGGATAGCATTGCTTGGGCCGAAAGTCCAGCAACTTTGCCACGATAGGCTTGATCAAAAGCAGTGAGGCGGGCATCAATTGTTTTGGTATCGGCCTCAATCTCAGGGGCATCCATGCCGGGATATAAATCGCTCAAATCCCACCGGACATCTTCAGCCCCAGTGTGGGTAGTCTCTAAAATAGTCATACAATAATCTCCACACAAAAGTCCAACTTAGTTTCGCAAGGGTGTGATTATAACACGCCTTATGACGCAGGCGGGTTCATCGGTCACAAATTTCTTTTCCTTCTCACAATCCATGTTAGACTTATGGAACGTAATCCACTTGACCTGTATCCTTAATTTTTTTGAAGCGATGCCTAATGCAAATACTTGACTCGCAAATCACTCGTAGCGACTCCAATTTCTCATCTAACGAAGCCTTTAATCGCAGACTGACCGCTGAGTTATATGACCGATTGGCACTCATCCAGCAAGGTGGGGGTGAAAAATATCGGGAACGTCATACCCAACAGGGTAAATTGTTTGTGCGGGATCGGATTGATAAATTGTTAGATGCTGGATCGCCCTTTCTCGAACTCTCGCCACTCGCCGCGTGGGAAATTTATGGCAATGAGGCCCCTTCAGCAGGTATCATCACTGGAATTGGTAGGGTCTCAGGCCGGGAATGTCTCATCATCGCCAATGATGCCACCGTCAAAGGCGGCAGCTATTTCCCCCTGACCGTCAAAAAACATCTGCGCGCTCAACAAGTCGCCCTACAAAACCATCTACCCTGTATCTATCTGGTAGACTCCGGCGGAGCGTTTTTGCCTATGCAAGATGAAGTATTCCCCGATCACGATGATTTTGGACGCATTTTCTATAATCAGGCAGTTATGAGTGCCGCTGGCATCCCCCAACTATCCGCCGTCATGGGTAGTTGCACAGCGGGTGGTGCTTATGTCCCCGCCATGAGCGACGAAACAGTGATCGTTAAAGGTACGGGCACGATCTTTTTGGCTGGCCCACCACTGGTCAAAGCCGCAACGGGTGAAGAAGTTACGGCTGAGGATTTAGGGGGCGCTTATGTGCATACCCATATTTCTGGGGTTGCTGACCATTACGCCGAAAATGATGACCATGCCATCGAGATTTTGCGCGAAATCGTAGCCACTCTAAATATCCGCAAAAAAATTGATTTAGACATTACTCCTCCTGAAGAACCGCTTTATGATGGGGCGGAACTCTATGGCATTATCCCCCAATCGTTTCGCGAAACCTACGATGTCCGTGAAATCATTGCCCGGATTGTGGATGGTAGCAAATTCCGAGAGTTCAAGGCCAATTATGGGACGACCCTAGTCACCGGATTTGCTCGCATCGAGGGCTACCCAGTCGGCATCATTGCCAACAATGGGGTACTGTTCGGCGAAAGTGCTTTAAAAGGGGCGCATTTTATTGAATTATGCTGCCAGCGCAACATCCCCCTGCTCTTTTTGCAAAATATCACCGGGTTTATGGTTGGGCGCGATTATGAACGGGCAGGTATCGCCAAAGATGGCGCAAAAATGGTACATGCTGTCGCTAATGCCACTGTTCCAAAATTAACAGTGATTATCGGCGGGAGCTTCGGTGCAGGTAATTATGGCATGTGTGGACGGGCCTATAATCCGCGTTTCCTCTGGATGTGGCCGAATGCCCGTATTAGCGTTATGGGTGGGGAGCAAGCGGCAAATGTCTTGGCAACCATCAAACAAGATCAGCTAGAGCGTGCTAAAGAACCAATCATGAATGAGGAACAATTAATCGAATTTAAGCGTCCTACTCTTGAAAAATATGAAAGGGAAGGCAACCCCTATTATTCGACGGCGCGGTTGTGGGATGACGGCATTCTCGATCCCGCCGAAACCCGTCGTGTTTTGGGGTTGGCCTTAAGTGCATGTCTGAATGCACCCACCGCAGAAACGCAATTTGGGGTGTTCCGTATGTAATAGGTCATTTTTCAGGGAGGCGTTTATGGTTCGTGTCTATACCTATCGCTCAAAATTGGACGGAGTTCTACGGGTCAACGTCGAGTGTGAAAACTGCAATCACTACTACGACTATACACGCCCCCTAAAAGTCAAACATAAACAGTCCCTAGGAGCCAGAAAACCGCAGGGTGTATACGAGCAAAACCTTAAGGCCAAGCACAATAAAATCATTGCCGAAAAATATGAAAAACTGGTCTCTCGTAAACATGCCAAACTCGACTATGGCCTAAAACCTTGCCCCTCTTGTGGCTACACCCAATCGTGGATGTACCGTGCCGCCCAAAGACACCAAAATCTGAAATGTGTTTTGATTTTGCTACCCTTGTTTATACTGGCCTTTATTCTTGTTGAGTTGATTGTGCTTTTGCCACCCTATGTCAACGAGGGTAAAACATATGCCTATCTTTATCCACGCACTTTCGCTGTTCTGATTATTGGGTTCATTATCACTGCCCTTATCGCAAAAATCGGCAAATCTGTCTTTCGTATCAATCACGGCAAGCCTGAACCATCTCGCCAGATTCAACCTAAAATTACGATCGAGCCGAGTCTGGCAGGTGGTCATGCCGCCGCTGGCTATCAAGTGGGCGAAAAAAGTATGTTGGCCGAATCATTGGCTGAATTTGACAAAGCCATCGCCCTTGACCCTCAATTGTCACTGGCCTATTTAGGGCGCTCCAGCATTCACGCCCATCAGGGCAATTTCACGCAATCTCTTTTGGATTTACGCGAACATGTCCGTCTCAGCGGAACAGAAGCCACCCCCCAAACCCTGAATCGCCTTAAAGAATTAGAAGCCCGTTATCCTACGCCCCCTACTCCATCAAGATTTGCAGCCGCCTCACCAAGTGAATCCAAATTTAATATCCCTATTTTGGGTTGGCTAGTCAGTGCTGTTTGGGAATTTCCGCGCGATATTTGGGCAGCGTTTTTAAGCATGATGCGGCTTGGCCCTGCGGCAGCACGCACCCCTATCAAAATTCTATTGGCAGGAGTTGTGGCGCTTTGTCTTATCCCCATGCTCTGCGCGGGGATGACCACTGTTCCCCATGCCATGCGGGTGGCTGCCATTGATGGCAAGGTGAAGCCAGTCTGCCAAGCAACGGGGAATCAATCTACGACCCTGCAAAAATTAACCGAATTCGGGGATGTGTGGGTCTACGGCGCATCCGACCCAGCAGCGTTGGGCCTCGATGAAGCCAGCAGTGTTGATAAAATTGACACCTTGATTTGTGTGACTGAACACGAGGATTTATTGGAAACTTGCACTTATTCGGGTGATGGCAAGGCCACCCTTCAGCGCACTCAGATTACATGGGAAGTAAAGGTAATTGTCTGGGATACCCAAAAACTGATTAGCAAGCGTAACTTTACTGGCCCTGAACCAGCTGAATGCCCTGATTCTCTATATGTTTCGAGTTCGAGTGAAGAGCGAGAATATAAGGGCGACCACCCGGATGAACAAATGGTCAGCGAATGGCTGGCTGGCCTTGTAAAATAACATGAACCTGGTCGAGTTTTAGGGTGGCATTATGGGATGGATTGATGAGTATAATCAGCGCCAATACCGACAGATGTTATTTTCAATCGAACTGTGCGAGAGTGAACACGCCAGCGCAGGCGAGGTCTTTAATAGCCTAATATTTTTATCAAATTGCCTAGAGGGTGTTGATCAACAGTGGAAAGAGCAACTCATTCAAATCGCTGGCATCTTGGAGGAAGTATATTCCTATACTCGTATTGAAAATCGTAAGATGAGCGATTCTGAAAAGTCTCTTGTTAAAGAATCTCTCCACAACCTTAGAGCCTATATTCAACCAATGCTAACCAACGATGATTTGGAAATTGACTAGATGAACTTCGACTTTTTTCCATCCACCTCCCCCGACGATGCCAAGCATTTGAACAGATGGCGTAAGCGTAGCCTGAGCTATCACCCCGGCGACGAAACTACAAGCAGCGGTTGGTCGCAAGATCATTGGGAACGTGAAATCCGTGTCCCCGGCCTTGACCCCGCCAAAATTTTTGAGCAGGCGCGTGCCCGTCTCATCAATTTTGATGTCTTGCCACCTGAATTATTAGAAATTACCACTCAATGGAATCTTGAAGAACGGATGCCCCAAGCAGGTGATCTGATTTTTCAACGGACTCACTTGTTCAAAATGGGCAATTTTCGATTGGCAGATGTGCTTTCCGCAGTACAAATCGCGCAAATCGTAGACGAGCCGCGCCGTTTTGTTCTGCAATATATCACCGTCAAAGGACATCCCGAAAAGGGTATTTCGACCTATACCCTAACATGGAGCGATGATGACCGTGTCCTTTTTACAATGCAGCCGATCTCTAAGCCCGCCAACTGGTTAACCCGATTAGGTGGCCCATTTATTACCCGCCGAACCCAACTAAAAATTACACACGCCATTCTCGACACTCTTGCCAAGGGCGTTTTACTCGATCTCACAGGATACGAAGATGTTTAATAAAATCTTGATTGCCAATCGGGGCGAAATCGCTGCCCGGATCACCCGCGCCTGCCATGAATTAGGGATTTATGTGGTTGCCGTCTTTTCCGATGCCGATGCCAATGCGCTCCACACACGTCTCGCTGATGAAGCCGTGCATATTGGTGGCCCCACTCCTGCTGATTCCTATCTACGAGGTGATCGGCTGATTGCTGCCGCCCTTGAAACTGGCTGCGAAGCCATTCACCCCGGGTTTGGCTTCCTATCTGAATCCCCCGAATTCGCCCAAGCCGTCACTGAGGCGGGCTTAATCTTTATTGGCCCCTCGGCGGACACCATCCGCCAAATGGGTGTCAAAACCGAGGCCCGTTCGATTATGCAAGCAGCGGGTGTTCCGGTTGTCCCCGGCTTCCAAAGCGATCACGCCAGCGATGTCGATTTTCAAAATGCCGCCGATCAAATTGGCTATCCCGTCATGGTCAAAGCAGCGGGTGGTGGGGGTGGCAAAGGCATTCGGATTGTCCATCATCGCGCCGAATTGTTGGATTCGATTGCAGCCGCCCGCCGAGAAGCCCAAAATGCCTTTGGCGACTCAACCGTATTCCTTGAAAAATACATTGATCGCGGACGGCACATCGAGTTCCAAGTGTTGGCCGATAAATTTGGCAACACCGTTCATTTGTTTGAACGCGAGTGTTCGATTCAGCGTCGCCACCAAAAAATCATCGAAGAAACCCCCTCCCCTTTCCTCAATGAACCCACTCGTCAAGCCATGGGTCAAGCCGCCGTTGCCGCCGCCCAAGCCGTTCATTATGTTAATGCAGGCACGGTGGAATTTATTGTCGCTGAGACCGGGGAGTTTTATTTTCTCGAAATGAACACCCGCCTGCAAGTTGAGCATCCCATTACGGAATGGGTCACGGGGGTGGATATTGTCAACGCCCAAATTCAAATTGCAGCCGGGGAGCGACTACCCTTTACCCAAGCCGATCTGTCCCAGCGTGGTCATGCGATTGAATGTCGTGTCTATGCTGAAGACCCCGCCAATAATTTCCTACCCGCCATTGGGCCAGTGTTGCGGACGATTGAACCTGCTGGGCCGGGGGTACGGGTGGATGCAGGGGTTGTGTCAGGGGACGAGGTGACTATTTATTACGACCCGATGATTGCTAAGCTGATTGTTTATGCCGAAAGCCGCCCAGATGCCATTCGCAAAATGGATTGGGCGCTGGCGCAATACGTCATTCTTGGTCTGACCACCAACCTGCAATTTTTGCGTGACGTTATTTTGCATCCGGCCTTTGTGATGGGGGAGACCACCACGCATTTTATTGACGAATTTTTGACCCCATGGCAGCCTCCCCAAACCATCCTACCCGACGAGGCCCTGATTGTTGCCGCGCTCGGTGATTTGTTAATCCCAGCCGGTCAGCCAACAACACCATCATCTGGCGAAAACATGGAAGGCGACGTTTATAGTCCATGGAGTCGCGCCGATGGTTTTAGAATGGGTCAGCGCGTATGATTAGTTCAACGGGAGAAGCCTATAATCTGCTTCACCAGTTAGGTGCATCCCAGAGCCTAATTCGCCATGCCGAATTGGTCAGTGAGGTCGCCGAGTTATTGATTCTGCACCTTACCGGGCTAGGGCTTGAATTGGACGCCCAGCTAGTTCGTCTGGGGTGCATCGTGCATGATGCAGGCAAAATCGTATATCCCGAGGAATTAGAAAAAGAAGGCCAACTCCATACACTCGCTGGCTATAACCTATTGATTGAACATGGTGTTAGCCAGCAAATCGCCCATTTTTGCCTAGCCCATGCCGATTGGCAGGATGCAATCCCTGAGGAGCTAATGGTTGCCCTAGCCGATAAACTTTGGAAGGGTAAACGCCATCCGCCATTAGAAGAATTGATTATCAGGCGAATTTCAGACACCACCGGGCAAGATTTTTGGACAGTATTTATGGATTTAGACGCATTATTTGAGACTAGCGCAGAAGCTGGCCCCCAACGCCTTGCCCACAGTCGCTAGAAAAAGAGGGGACTACAGTGGAATATCGTTATCAACACGAAGATCAAGAACACCGCATTCAGCTTGATCCGAACGGCAATGGCAATTATACGGCCCTTATCGGCGACAAGACCTATCAAGTCGAAATTAAGCGCCTCCAATCTGGCTATATGATGCTGATGATTAACGGCAAGCGCCTGCACGCCTACACCACCACCTCCCGTAGCCCCCAGACAGGTATCCAAAAACGCCATGTCGCGTTAGTTGACCGGGAAGCCAGCATTTTTGAACTTGCCAAACCCCAAGCCAACACCCGACGCAAAAGTACTCGTGCTGGAGGTGGCAATCTCACCGCCCAAATGCCCGGTCAAGTCACTCAGGTATTGGTAACAGAAGGTGAAATCGTCAAACAGGGTCAGCCGCTACTGTTGCTGGAGGCCATGAAAATGGAAATCCGCCTCACCGCCCCACACGGTGGCCGGGTCACGCGCTTACTGGTCAAGCAAGGGGCGACCGTCGAACGGGGACAACAGTTAGTCGAAGTCGGGTCGGAGTAAATCGGCGTCAAAAAAGACTATGTGAGCGGTGGGTGTACAATAACTATAATCGCAGATGTATGGGAGGATTTTGGCATGTCCCATCCGATGACCCGCCGCCGATTTTTTAAAACGATGGCAGCTTCTACCTTCGCCACCCTTTTACCGGGCATAGGCGGTCTAGTTTACTCGACTAAAATAGAACCCGGTGAAGTGGTGATAGAACACATCACCCTCAAGCTGCCTCGCCTTGATCCTGTGTTTGACAACTATAACTTAATCCACATCAGTGATTTACATCGAGATACCACGTGGATGAGTGAAGAGCGCCTTGTCGCATACATGCACCTTGTCAACGACCAGAAACCGGATGCCATTGCCATCACGGGTGATTTTGTCAGTTGGCAAGCTGAACCCTTTGAGGATAGCTTGGTCAGAGCGCTGCAAATCCTAAAACCGAGAGATGCCACCGTCGCCGTATTAGGTAATCATGACCATTGGACAAACGCCAGCATTGTTCGGCGGGCTATTCGACGCAGCGGGACGGTGGATATCAATAATGGGGTCTATACCATCCAACGCGGCCAAGCTATGCTGCACCTCTGCGGGGTCAATGACGTTTGGGAAGGCCATCATCGGTTGGATTTGGTCATGGGTGCCTTACCCAACGATGGGGCAGCAATACTGTTGGCCCATGAACCCGATTATGCCGATGTCTCCTCGCAAATAGGGCGGTTCGATCTTCAATTGTCAGGGCACTCGCATGGCGGTCAAGTACAACTCCCCTTCATTGGCCCCATTGCTTATGCCGAAATGGCTCACAAATACCCCGCTGGGCTGTATAAGGTCAATACGATGTATCAATATACTAATCGTAGTCTGGGCATGGTCATCCCCCAAATTCGCTTCAATTGCCGTCCTGAAATTACGGTCTTTAAGCTAAAACCCATTATTTAGCCGATGTCAGATGGGAGTTGGCGAGGGGAACGGGAATCAACCGCTAACCGTCTATTTCCACAACAAGCATTTTCCTACTGGGTGTGTGTAAAGTCAGTAATTGGAACCAACACATAAGGGGATTTTTGCCATGTCGCGCCACATGACCCGCCGTCAATTTCTTAAAACAATAGCTGTCTCTACCCTCGCCACTACTTCAGTCGGCGGAGCCAGTCTAGTATATGCTACCGAAGTTGAGCCGCGTGATGTTGCGATCGAACATGTCTCGCTAAAAATCGCCCGTCTTGACCCCGCCTTTGATGGCTATAAACTTGTCCAAATTAGCGACTTACATCTGGATTACACATGGATGAGCGAAGAGCGCCTCCTGAATCATATGCGGCTTGTCAATGAGCAAAAACCTGATGCTGTCGCTATTACGGGCGATTTTGTTACCGATCAAGCCGAACCCCATGCCGACAGTATCGTTAAGGCGTTGCAAATGCTCAATCCACGCGATAACACAGTAGCAGTATTAGGCAACCATGACCATTGGACCAATGCCAGTATCGTTCAACAGGCCATTCAAAAGGGGGGCATTAGCGATGTCAATAACGGGGTCTATACAGTGCGTCGGGGCGAGGCCATGCTGCATCTCTGCGGGGTCAATGATATTTGGGAAGGCTATCACCGTCTGGATTTAGTGATGGATGCCCTCCCAGATGAGGGTGCAGCCGTACTATTGGCCCACGAACCCGATTATGCCGATGTCTCCTCGCAAACTGGACGTTTTGACCTTCAACTATCGGGACACTCACATGGTGGGCAGGTGCAAGTCCCCTTCATTGGCCCAATTGCATTGCCCTATATGGCCCATAAATATCCGTCCGGGCTGTATAAAGTCAATGGTATGGTTCAATATACCAATCGAGGACTAGGCATGGTCGCGCCTCAAGTCCGATTCAATTGCCGCCCTGAGATTACAGTGTTTACGCTAGAAAGTGAGGACAAGTCCCAAGATACCGAGTAACACGCAACCAAACATCACCCCAAGCAAGATGGCGAGGGTGTTCAAAATCACCGTCTTCCCATTAACACGCCGATGCTCTGCCATAGGGCTAAAGCTTTCCGGCGGCGCGTGCACGTGCCAACACATTTTCAGCCGAGCGAATCATCGGCATATCCACCATTGACCCTTCAAAGGCAAATGCCCCAGTATGGTCTGCTTGTTTGGCTTCATGCGCTTCAATTAATCGTTGAGCGTGATCAATTTCTTGGTCAGTAGGGGTAAAAATCTCGTTTATTAGACCAACGTGGGAGGGATGAATGGCTAATTTTCCCGTATACCCCATCCGCCGGGCGGTTAAGGTCTCGGCTTTTAGGGCTTCCATCGCTTGTATTGTGATAAATGGGGTATCAATCGCCTGCAATCCGAAAGCTGCCGCATGCAACACAACCGCACTCCGCGCATAGAATACTTCTTCGCCACCTTCTGACCGAATTGCCCCCATGCTGCCAGCCAAATCCTCGGCCCCAAACATCAGCGCCACCAAACGCGAATCAGCTTGGGCAATCTGGGGTAAATTAACAATTCCCTTAGCAGTTTCAATCAGGGCAATCAGTTTAATCGTCCCCGGTTCAATGCCCAAAAGAATCTCACGTTCCAACAAGGTATGCGAAAGCTGCTGAACCTCACGGGCGCTCTCCACTTTGGGAAGTACATATCCATCGGGTTTACCAATGACCGTCATGGTGATGTCTTCAACTTGCAGTCCCTTCTTGGCCTGATTTAAGCGCACCAAACGTTCGGTTTTGCCAAAATCAATTTCACCGGAGGTCAAAGCTTGTTGTACCACTTGACGGGCCCGCTCTTTGTTATTCAGCGCAACCCCATCCTCTAAATCCATAATCATCGAGTCTACGCCGAGCGATGCCCCTTTCGAAATCTTTTTAAGGTCATCCCCCGGCATGATTAAAATTGCTCGTCGTACTCGACTGGATGGTTCCAGCGTATTCATCAGACTTGCGCCTCCGGACGCTTTAAAAATAAGACGGCGCGCTCAACTTCGCACACCACATCCCCATGTTGATTTCGTGCAATATGTTTTAGGTTGATAATGCCTCGGTCTGGCTTGGAGGCAGATTCGCGTTTATGGAGGACTTCCGTTTCCACATAAATCGTATCGCCATGAAAGACAGGCTTAGGGTGTTGGATGCGCTCATAGCCCAAATTGGCGACGATAGTCCCATCCGTCAATTCACTCACTGTCAGCCCAACCACCAGCCCCAACGTAAAAAGGCCATTCACAATCCGTCGTCCAAATTCGGTCTTGCTGGCAAAATCCTCATTGATATGCAGAGCCTGCGTATTCATGGTCAGTGCTGAAAACAGCACATTGTCCATTTCCGTCACGGTGCGGCCTGCAAAATGCTCAATTTTCATCCCCGGCTCTAGCTCGTCAAAATATTTTCCCGGCATGGCGAAGAATTTCCTCAGCTATGAATAATTTGCCTAAGCCTACCGCAAAGGGGAATTTCTGACCATGACACGCACCTCCTAAATTGGTTATCATTGGCCCATTTTGATGATTAAAAAGTGAGTATTCATGATGAGACTAGAAAACAAAATTGCCGTGATTACTGGTGCGTCGCGGGGCATTGGCGAAGCAATTGCGCTTGGCTATGTTCGGGAAGGCGCGACGGTGGTTATTGCCAGTCGCAAGCAAGACGCCCTCGATGAAGTTGCTGCCACACTACGCGAAGCAGGCGGTCAGGTATTGACAGTTGCTACCCACACGGGCGATGAAAGCCAATGCAAAAACTTGATTGCGTGTACCGTCGAGGCTTATGGTCGGGTTGATATTTTGGTCAACAATGCGGCCACCAATCCCCATTTTGGGCCAATTATGACCGCTGAGGCCAGCCATTGGCAGAAAATTCTTGAGGTTAACCTATTGGGTTATTTCAATCTCTGCAAATATGCGGCTGAGGCTATGGCTACGACTGGTGGGGGTAAAATCGTCAATATGGCCTCGGTTGCAGGCATAAACCCGGCCCCGATGATGGGCGTTTACAGTGTCAGCAAAGCCGCCGTTATCATGCTCACCCAATCTCTAGCAATGGAACTGGGTGCAAATAATATTCAGGTCAACGCGATTGCCCCCGGGGTCATCAAAACCAAATTTGCCGCCGCACTGTGGGGTGATCCCACTATCAGCCAACGTTACACTGACCGTACTCCCGCCGGACGCATTGGTGAGCCAGAGGACATTGTCCAAGCCGCCATCTATTTGGCCTCGGCAGGGTCAAGTTATATGACAGGGCAGGTATTGGTTTTGGATGGGGGTAACAGCGTCACTGGCTTTTAATCGTACAAATTGAGGCAAATACTGGCGGTTTTGCCTCAACCTCACTTTATTTAAAAAACCGATTAATCGCCTCGGCTACTTCTTGGGGTCGAGTGACCGTTGGCACGTGGCCCGTGTCCTTAAAAACGCAAAGCTCAGCTTGTGGCAGCAATGCAACCGCTTGTCTTACGTCATCCACAGAAGCCAGAGCATCGAGTTCACCATGCAAAAGCAGCGTGGGTTGCCGAATTTGATCCAATTGAGATCGCAAATCGAGACCTAGAACACATTCATATAACCGAATAGCCGCTGCTGATTCAGAGCGTGCCAAAATCTGCCGCCCCCAACGTTTAATCATATCGCTATTGGGTTCAGGCACACACGCATCCACAAACCAATCAATCGTGGCCTCAAAATTGTGTTGAAGGCCCTCTAAGAACGGGTCTTCATTAGTTGGTAAAGGGCGATGAGTCAGGCTGCCAACCAGTACCAAACCAGTAAAACGCTGGGGTTGACGCAGCGCAGCCAGGAGAGCAATTAAGCATCCGGCTGATTCTGCGGCCAGTACACAGTCTTGCACTTCTAAATAGTCAAGCACTGCAAAAACATCCTCGACCATATTCTCTACCGTAATGGACTCAACAGGCGCAACCGTCGCTCCAGTGCCACGATGGTCATAGGCAATCGTGCGCCATGATTGACTCAAATAGGTAAAAGGTTGTGTCCACAATTCCCAGCTACCAGCCCATCCCCCAAGTGCCAACAAGGTATGGGGCTGATTGCCAAAGGCCACTGTGAAAAGCTGGGCATCGTTATGGTTTATGAACATGGCTATTTCACTCCGAGCGGCGATAGACAATCCGTCCCTCAGCAACCGTCATATAGACGTTCATATCGTCGTCAAGCAATACCAAATCGGCATCCTTTTGAACTTCAAGGCTACCCTTACGATTCGAAATTCCAATCGCTTTGGCAGCATTCAGGCTACTCACCTGCCAAAGATCAGCCAGTGGTCGCCCGGTTGCCTTCACAAAATTAGCAAGGGCCTTCTCCATCGTGACGGTACTCCCCGCCAAAGTGCCATCGGGTAAACGCGCCACACCATTTTTTACGACAATCGTGCGGTCATCCACTGGATATTCCCCATCTGGCATTCCCGTGCCCCGAATGGCATCTGTGATCAAAATAACGCCCTCCAAGCCTTTTGCTGCCAGCAGTAACTTCATCATGGCAGGATGCACATGAATGTTGTCAGCAATCAGTTCACAGCGAATTTCGGGGGTCGTCAATACCGCCCCAACTGTTCCGGGATTACGATGGTGCAGCTCACTCATCGCGTTGAAGGTATGGGTTGAATGCCGCAAGCCCAATTGGACGGCCCGCAAAACCTGATCATAACTCGCGGCGCTGTGGGCTACCGAAACCGTGATGCCTCGATTGGCACACTCTTGAATCAGCCATAGGTTCTCGTCATATTCAGGCGCAAGCGAAAGTAGGCGAATAACCCCTTTTTCAAGCCAGTCCATCGCTTCCTCGGGGTCGGCGCGACGGATTAGGTCAAGATTTTGGGCGCCACATTTTTGGGGATTCAGGTATGGCCCTTCCAGATGAGCCCCGACTAATGTCGCCCCATCAACCTGCGGCCCTTGCACAGCGGCAATCGTTTCAAGTGCTTTGGTGATCCGGGCCGAGGTATCAGTCCATGTCGTCGCTAAAAAAGCGGTCACCCCATGCTGAGCATAAAATTGGGCAACCGCTTGCAAACCCTCGGCATTAGCGTCCATCGCATCATGCCCAATCGCTCCATGCACATGATCATCTACAAAACCGGGTAACAAAGTCAGGCCTTGCGCATCAATCACATGGATTTCTTCATCATCCAATGCCTGTCCCGGCCCCATACCGACAATTTCTGAGCCATGCCAACGCAGCCAACCGCGTTCCCATTCACCTGAAGTTGTGATGATTCGGGCATTTTCGATCAACCCTGCATTTTCTGATGGCATCCAATTCCCCTTAGATTTGTTTTAAGCCGATTTTACCCTGCCTCTGGGGAAAAACCTATGCAACCCTGCATCGGTCAAATCCGATTTGGACTATAATGATTAAACCATAACCTTTTTTATTGATTACCTGCTGCGAGGAGAACCTATGCCGCACCCAGCCGCTCCGCTAAGTAAGCTATGGCGGGGATTATTCTGCATCCTGATGATGATCATGCTGCTGCATGTAACGCCAACTGCATCAGCCCAAAGCAGTGGTGGAGTTCAAGAGTTTTTTGGCACGATTGGTAAAGGTGTTGATGGCTTCTATTATGACTTATATGACTTGCAAGCCGGACAAACCGTTTATCTTTATATGGAAGCCGTGTCAGGCGATCTTGACCCCTATGTCTATTTTGGAAATTTTGACTTTACCGAAATCTATGCCGAAGACGATGACAGCGGCGGCAATTTCAATGCAGCCCTTGAATTCGTAATTCCTGAGGACGGCGATTACAGCACCTATGTCTCGCATATCGAAGGCACAACAGGCGACTTTCGCTATCTAATTGGCGTAGATGTACCGACTGTTTTAGATGGTTCAGCCGCTCCGACCGGGGATGAATTTGCTTTCCTCTATAATGCTGCCGCAGTCCAAGAATTTTTTGGCACGGTCGCAGCCGATGGCACAGGTTCTTATTATGATATGTACGACCTTGTGGCGGGGGATACCCTGTATATTTATGTCGAATCCCAAAATGGTGATCTCGACCCCTATCTCTATTTGGGCAACCTTGATTTTACCGAGGTCATTTTAGAGGATGATGATAGTGGTGGGGGCATTAATTCGGCCATTGAGTATGTCATCCCAGCCGACGATGATTACAGCATCTACGTCAGCGCCATTGAAGGCACATCCGGCGATTATCGCTTGCTGGTGGGGTTAAATGATCCTACTGTCCTCAATGGTACAGCCCAAGTCACGGGGGATGAAATCGCGGTACTGTATGACAGTGCGGAACCCGCTGAGGCCACAGGCTTGGCTCGTGTGCAGGATTTTAATGGCACAATCAGCGGCGGATCAGCCGAGGACGCCAGTGGGGTCTATTATGACCTTCACGACTTGAAAGTCGGCGAAACTCTCTACGTCTACGTCGAAGCACTCTCCGATCAACTCGATCCCTATCTATATGTGGGGGACATTGATTTCAACACGGTGTATATTGAGGACGATGATGGCGGTGGTAACCTAAATTCTGCTGTTGAGTTCCCAATTCCCGAAGATGGCGACTATAGCATCTTGGTCAGCCACATCGAAGGCACAGAGGGTGATTATCATGTCATTATTGGCCTCGACGCACCTGAAGTATTAAATGGCACAGCCCAACCCACTGGTGATGAGATCGCGGTGTTATATGAAGGTAGCAACTCCGGTGGTAATGGAGGCGCTGGTGGCAATCCGGGGATTGAGGTTGAGCCTCCTACCAACTGCGATAGTTTAGCCGAACGTCCTGCAATGAGTGGGTCTGAACAAACCTATGAGACCGCAAATTTCATCATCCACTACACTTTCGATGGTCAGGACGCCATTACACAGAGTTACCTTAACGAAGTCATTAGTGCCCTCGAATATGTCTATGACACCGAAATCAACCAATTTGGCTGGCCTGCTCCGCCACCCGACTGCGGGGAAGGTGGTGACGCCCGTTTTGACATCTATCTGATGGAAACCATCAAAGATGACGGCGTCTATGGCTATGCCCAGCCTGAAGCCGTCGTAGGCGATAACCCGTCGTCCGCCAACGGTGAAGCCTATGCTTCCTACGGTTTCTTGGTGGTGGATAACGATTTCTCTAGCGACGAAAACCCATTGGCAACCATGCGTGCCACCGTCGCCCATGAATTCCATCACATTGTCCAGTTTGGCTTCGACATCAACGATTCAATGAATTGGTACTATGAAGCCACGGCCTCATGGATGGAAACCCAAGCCTATCCTATTGATGAAGCGGCCTCGGTCTATGTTCCCACTCGTTTTGAATATACCGATATTTGTTTGGGAGCCAACTCTGAGGATGGATTGTTAATCTATGCCGATTGGCTGGCAATTGACTCTCTCGCCCAAGACTACGGCCCCGAAGCCGTTCAGCGCCTATGGGACTATGTTGCCAATGCTGAAGGCATGGCAGCCCTATATGGCCTATTGGAAGAACTTGGGACAACCCCCCAAGCCTTCATCGAACGCTTTGCTATTCGTAATCTACTCCTGGAATATAGCCAAGCCCCCCGCTTTGAACGACAGGTCTATCTGGAAAATGCCATTAATGCCCCCGGGGATTGGACGTTTGGCTACTCGGGTGTTCAAGAACTCGCGGTGGACTATATGGAGTTAGATTTACAAGGGGTCTATCGCTTCACCAGTGGTCAACCCAACATCAGTCTAGTTGTGGTCGGCATAGACACCACCACTGACTCAGCCGATGTCTTCGAAGTGGGTCAAGATGGAGTCGTAGATACCTCAAACTACACCAAGGCCTATGTGATTGTTTTGAACACAGATACCTATGATGACCCCACAACCTGCACCTTCACCGATTGGACAGTGACGGTTGCAGATGCGACAGGCGAAACTGCGCTTGCCCCCATCAATGGCAATTTTGATGCATCGCGTTTCAAAGCTCCCAAGTAAGTAAATTCAAGGAGAGAGGGTTAAGGGCCTTCTCTCCTTAATTTTCTAATAACTTTACACAATCGCTGGTGACGACTAACATTTCTGTGGTATGCTATCTGGCAATTAATTCAATTAACCCTCTATGGGTGCAATGAGTAACCGTTGTCAAGTGTATGGAATTCTCCCCGAACCTATAGAGCACTTCGTGAATACTCTCAGTATGTCCGCCTTACATCACAAGTTAGGCCCATTTCTGTAAAGGAAGTTTAATTGCATGGCGACGCAAGTATTTGTTACTAATTTACCCCTCACCAGCACAGAAGATGATGTACAAGCGCTCTTCGGACAGGCTGGCGAAGTGGTTGGCGTAAAACTAGTTCGTGACCAACAAACAGGCGAAAACAAAGGTTTTGGCTTTGTCCATATGGCAAGCGATGAGGCGGCCCAACAAGCCATTGATATTTTCAATGGCTTTGAATATGAAGGGCAAAAAATCCTCGTGCGTGAGTCACGTCCCCAGCGTTCCAAAAAAGAACGAATGGATGCGCGTCGCCAGTTTGCCGATGAACTAGCCGATAAATTAAATGAATCGAACCCCAAAGCGCGCTTCCAGCTCCGTCGCATTGTTGAAACGCAAGGCCGCACCTTTGCTCAGAGATTACTGGATGAAACCCTGAAGATCGAGGAAGAAGGCGGCATGATGACCCTCGACGGCACGCGCCGTCGCACCATTGGTGGGGTCTATCTCTACTTAGCGTGGCAAAACGTTCCGATTGAAATCCGCGACAAAATATTCCCTGATCGCGCTCGTCTGAAAAAGCGTGCTGATCAAAAGAAGCGCCAAAACACCTCAGAATCTGGCGAGGAAGTAGCGAATGAGGTTGAAGAAGCTGAAATTCAGGCCGAGCCGCCTGCCCCTGCAATTCCGACTGCTGAATTGATTGAACGATTGGCTGAGTTGCGGGATGCCGAACAACTAGCGGAAAAGAAGGTCGAAGATATTCGGGCACGCCGCGCCCCCGGAGGTCTATTTTCAGCCCTTAAAGACGTTGCCGAAATCAAAAATCAGATTAATGCCCTGCTGAAGGAATATCCCGGCCTCGAATAGCCTACGAGAATTTGGGTGGGGCAGCATGATATTTGCTCTACCCAATTCCCCCATCCACCTATCCCCCTCCCGCTATAGCTCCAACTTCAACCATCGCCACATAAAATAGCGTGGCCCATGCCCTAATCCTTCAAATAAATCACCCTCGACTTGAAAACCGAGCCGTTCATAAAAGCCCATCGCATCAGGTCGGGCATTACACCACAACAACGTCCCGCCTTGCTCAATGGCATAGGCCATGCAATGTTCAATGACCCGCTTGCCAATTCCCCGCCCTTGAAATTCCGGCAAAGTCGCTACAGCGCGTAATCGCCACGCTGTAGGCTGTTGGGTATCGGGTGGGGCATCGTGTACCACAGTGGCTATGCTCACCAACTGCCCCGCCCAAAATCCTCCCACATGGCGTGTATTTTCGGCTTCGTCCCCGGGGCGATGTAGTGTCTCTGGCGGGTCATCCGGCCATAACACACGCTTACGAATAGGATAGGTGTCTTGCACAGCAATAAGTCTAATTTCAATACTCATCAATCATCCCTTTAAGTAAAAAATCGCCAGCCAAACACTGACGATTTTAGGATTTATAAACAGAGCAAACTATTGACCTTCTTTTTCGCGCACATCCCCAATCACTTTGGCGGGCACACCTGCCACAATCGCATAGGCCGGTACATCCTTAGTCACCACTGCGCCTGCCCCCACAAGGGCATTTTCGCCTATCGTTATGCCACATATGATGGTGGCATTGCTGCCAATCGAGGCCCGTTTCTTAATAATTGTCTCGACCACATGCCAATCATCAGCGGTTTGCAGCGAACCGTCCACGTTGGTTGAGCGTGGATAAATGTCATTTGTAAACATCACCCCATGCCCGATGAAAACCTCATCTTCAAGCGTCACTCCTTCACAAATGAAGGAATGCGAGGAGACTTTGCAACGTGCGCCAATGGTTGCCCCTGATTGAATCTCGACAAACGGCCCAATTTTGGTCTCATCACCAATGGTGCATCCATAAAGATTGACCAAATCGGGTTGAAAAATTCTGACCCCGTTGCCGAGGCGAACATTCTCTTTAACAGGCATTTGAGTGTCCTTTCCGGAAGAACAGAAACATAAACGTTTCTAGTATACTTCAGAAAGGACACCGAGTTTTTATGGAATCCGCAATACCTGCCCCACGTAAATCACATTGGGATTGGTGATGCCATTTAGGGTAATAAGCGCACTCATTGAGACCCCATACCGCAAAGCAATCCGATAGAGATTTTCGCCCTGCTGGACGACATGTGTCTGACCACTATAGCTGGTCGAAGTCGTCGTCGTAGGATAGGTCACGGTGGTGGGAATTGTAACAGGGGGTGTATAGGTCGTTGGCACAACTGTATAAGCCGTGGGGATGGTTAATGCTTGCCCCGCACTAATCTGGTTAACATTGGTTATGTAATTCACCGACACCAACGCTGCCAACGATACACCAAACCGCTGCGCAATCCGCGCCAAGGTATCCCCCGGTTGAACGATATAAATTAACCCGCCTGTCGAGACGGCTCCGGTCGGATAATAGGGACTAGTGGGAACTGTGGTTGTTGGCATACTGATTGAAAAACCGGGGCAACCTGACCATTTAAAAACATATTCTTTGCCCCCCAAACCGGGTGCATTGATTTGAAACTCGCCCGTGGTCAGACGATACAAGTTAACATCCCAACCAGATTTAATCAGTGTATTGGTATAGGGTACACCCACAGTTACAATTTCCTGTACCGTCGCATACAACGCTGTGACGGGTTGATTGCCGAGTAATTTGATGACTTCAATCCCGTTGGCTCGACAATATACCGCTGCCGTTTGCGCCCCATCTAGTGTAATCGCATTCACCCGTCCGTCGTCGGGGGGTGGAATTGAACAATCCTGAACAATATCTGCATCGGTGGCTGTTCCCGAATTGACATCATTGACAAACAGGGTCACGGTTACGGTCGCAGGGGTGCCAATCGCCTGCAACGTTGTCCAATAGACGCTGACAGTCGGGCTGGTTTGAGGGGCAGACGGGCCTCCTACCGAAAAAACAGCCCGGGGTGGCGCGACAGGTGTGCTTGCTGTCACCGATACCCGATAGCCATTGGTATCAGGGATACCACCCGCCGGGGTCTGGGCAAAAATGGTAAATCCATTTCGACAGTATTCTACAACAGTGAACGACCATCCCAATGGCAAGGCCTGAACCCCAGCCTGTGCGTGTTGGCTAGGGAATATGACAGTAATCGCCACCATGATAAGTGCTGTTAAGGCAAGCGCAATTCTTCGCATATTCTAACCTCTTAACAACCTACATACTATATTGAATACCCTCACTATATACCCGTAGATCGTTATAAGTCAGTTAGAGTCATAGTAGCATAGGAATTAAGTTGCTATTCCGCCTGTTATCCGAATAAAAAGGCAGGAGCGTCTCCTGCCTCAAAATTCATCCTGTCCGACTGGTAATCCAGACACCATCATCTTGGTCGCGCCGGCCCCCCGCCAAATAAAATACCCGCTGTTTTTGACGTTTGGCCTCCTCTTCCGTCAACCAAAAACTGAGGGTCCGGCCTCGAGATGACGCGAGGTGTTCTAGAGCCGCCATCACATGGGAACAAGCAATGCCTTGGTTGACTGCCCATTCGCAGGTGCAGCGCGTATGAATAGTGCCGTCTGGTTCAAATTTGACGGTCACAATGTGGTTTGCGACGGGGTTAGAAACACTTTCGACGACAAAGGTGTCGTGATCCACCCGACGAGCTTGTAATTTTCGGCTCTGCGCTTGCAGTTGTTTGATGTGTTTAGGCTTCATATTCAGGCGTAGGTGCTCCTGCTGCACAAATTTCCGAACATATATTCTATTATACATCAAAAACGTTAGTTTTGTGTTAACAAATCGTCCAAAATAAACAAAAAGACAGGTCAAACATCACCTGTCTTTTACAGCCTATTCAAGGGTCTTTCAGATTATTGGGTAGTCAACAAAACATCAAACACATCAAGGAACGAAACCTGCCAATATGACATCATATTTGGGTCAGCAGACGATGCATCCGTATTGACAAAAATAGTGACTGTACCATCCGCTGGAATCGTAATTTGCCGGACAAGCCGTTGAGGGCTTGGGGATGCAGACACTGAACCATCTGGCAAGGGCGAAAACACAGTAGGTGGTATATAGGCCACTACTTGGTCAAGTACCTGTCCAGACTGCTCGATTAAAAAGTTAGCCAAGCTGGCGAGGTCGCTATATTCGATAGTCAGTTCAACTGATTGACCCGCCTGCCCTTCGAATGTCAAAACACGTGAGAGCTGCTTCTCCGACAAATAAATCAGCGTGTGCTCGTTAGGGGTTAGCGTTACAGGTTCTTGTTTAAGAACCGTAAGAGTAAAATCATCCCCGGAAACCGCATAAAGATTGAGGGGCGACAGCTCCAAACGATAGGTTCCGTCCATTGGTAGTTGAAATTCCTCAATCTCTGGGTTTCGCCCCGCACCACTATCATCATCTTGCGCCAATTCGCGATTTTCCCCTAGTTGTGTTAGGGTAAGCATCCAATCCATCGCTATGCTTTCAACCATAATATGCACAATATCGCCGCGCTGCCCCACAAAGTCATAGTAGATGTAAGGGAAGCCAGGTCGATCATAACTAAAGTGATCCGTCACCGTTTCATTATAGTTTAACAGTGGGATTTCCACCTGCCCCAACTCAATCGTATAGGTAATGGGGCGGCCACCGGCTTCATTTTGCACATTGAAAATAATCGCTGCATCTTCGGTGACAGGAATCGTGATAGTTTGGGAGGTTGGTTGCCCTTCGGAACCACCACCGCCGCCACCGCCGCCGCCGCCACCTGTGCCATCCCCGCCGCCAATTTGTGGGGCATATTGCACGAAATAACCGACACTTACCAAATCAGAGGCATTAACTGACACAGTCAACAAGTCTCCTGCACGCCCCTGAATTAGGTAATAATAGGTAGGTTCATCCCCATTAAGCGCCCCTTCAATGCTACTTCCCAAATTAAGTGGGATCAGTGCAGGTTGATAGGCGGGCAATGTAAATACTGGAACACTGGGATTCCCCGTTTCCGAAATCGGTGTCCCGGTTGGCTGAGGCGATAATTCAGTTGGTATAGGGGTAGATGTTACGGTTTGCGGTAGTGCCGTGCTTGATGCCTGTAACCCCACCGCCCCACTCATTTTGCCATCTTTTGGCAGCATTGCGTAACCGAGAATAGCTGCAAAAAACATTAGAACAATCGTAGCCGCAGCCAGTGAGAAATTCACATGTCGTCGGGTTTGCGTTTCCATTGACCGCCCTTCCAAACCGGGGGCGTGTAGATAGGTTGATGTATGCATCATTTCCTCCATGTCCTGTGGTCGAATAGATGAGTGAGTACGACCATTTGGAGAATAGGGCGTAGGGGCTTGAGCCGATGGTTGCCTAGCTGCCGCCATCATTTTTGCCCATACCCGTTGTTGGGTAGCGCGTGCTGGGGATTCAACTGCTTCAGCCGCCATCAATTGACGAGCGAATACAGCCATTTTTTCATCAAGGCCAGTTGGAACAGAGGCTTGGGGGTTTTGGGCCAAGGCCTCTAAATAGAGATCAAGAAGTTCGGCTTGAGATTTGTATTCGTTCATCATGCTTATTCCAACTCTAGCTCATCGTAGCGCGTGCGTAATTTGCTGATAATGCGATGCAATTCCACCCGCACCGTCCCAGCGTTTTTGCCAATCACTTGACCGATTTCAGCAGCATTCAACCCGGCTACCATCTTGAGTGCCAACAGATTTTGTTGGTCATCCGGTAGGGTCGCCACTAAATCTCGTAGGGCTTGTTGGGTTTCGCCCCGCATCACTTCATCTAAAGGGGCTGGGGTATCCGCAACAAAGTCAAGGTCGGCATCATCAATAGAAAGATGGGGGCGGCGACTGCGGAGATGATTCACAGTAGCATTATGGGCAATTTGAAACAGCCATGCTGCCACCGAACCGCCTCGATAGCCGCCGATTGAAACCAGCGCCCGGGTAAAAATCACACTGGTCAAATCCTCGGCTTCTTCGGCTGTTCCAACTCGACGCAAGCAGTAACGATAAATGCGCACAAAATACCGTTCATAAAGCGGCCCAAATTGTGTCAAATCGTCTACCGCAGCCTGCATCAAGTGAACCTCTTCGTCGGCTGCTTTTTCCAATTCTGGATTGGATGGAAACAACGTTTTTCTCCGCACCTGTATCATGCACTCATTCTCCAAAGGATGGTGTCACTCATCTTGCATCCCCTAGAGACACATCTCGCCCCAAAGTGTTACATCAAAATACCTAACAATCCTCCAACCCTTCTATATTCCAATAAATTGAACTTGCCGCCGAATTTCTAAACTGGTAATGTTAAGGTCTGTTCTGGTCTTTGTCGAAAACATCCCAATTGGAGCACCGATGAGTGTTGATAATCTCGCCGGACAAACGCTAGGCCAGTATGAATTAAAAGAATTGCTTGGCGCAGGCGGCATGGGTGCGGTTTATCGTGCCCACCAAAAAAATCTAAATCGTTGGGTGGCTGTCAAGGTTTTACCCGCTTCATTGGCAAGCCAAACACTTTATCTGGAACGGTTTAATCGGGAGGCTGAAACATCGGCCTCACTTGAGCACCAGCATATTGTGCCCGTCTATGATTATGGTGTCCAACGCGGCACCAGCTATGTTGTCATGCGCCTACTGACAGGTGGTACACTGGCCGAGCGCTTGACTGACCATCTAACCAATGAAAAACCTCTGCCAGCCCCTCGCGAGATTGCCGACTTACTGAAAAAAATTGCCAGTGCCCTTGACTATGCCCATCGGCAAGGCGTAATTCACCGCGATGTCAAACCCAGCAACATCATGTTTGACAGTCAAGGTGTACCATTTTTAGTGGACTTTGGGATTGCCAAGCTGATTGAAGCTACCAGCGCTGGATTGACGGGCACGAACATGACGATGGGTACACCTTCGTACATGCCACCCGAACAATGGCGCGGCGAAAAAGTAACTCCGGCTTCAGATCAATATTCTTTAGCAGTCATTGCCTATCAATTATTAGTCAGCAAGCTCCCCTTTGAAGCCACAACACCCTATGCTTTGATGCACAAACACCTCAATGAAATTCCTACGCCGCCGCATCTAGAGCGTACTGATATTCCTGAAAGCCTAACCCTTGTCCTAGAACGGGCGCTTGCTAAACAGCCTGAAGACCGCTTTACCAACTGCACGAGTTTTGCGGAATCCTTTGAAAACGCCTGCTCCGGTTTCGAAGATGTTAAAACGACCTTCTTCACTACCCCCATCCAAGTTCGCACCAAAATCACGCCGCGAACAACCCTACGGAACGAACGGGATGTCAGAAATGGCACAACCATTTTGCCTGTTCAGAAACCGTGGTATCAAAAACCAGTGACATGGCTGGCTGCGGGGCTAGCCGTCATGCTGTTTGGGGCAATCGTGTTTATAATTGCCAATAAATCAAACGATAACAATAATAAGAAAACGACCCATACAGCTATTGCCCAGCAAGCTACTCCAACCGCCACCCTTGATGAATTTGACCCGAATGTGGCCGTCCAAGCCACCATTGATGCTCAAAGTACACGTGTCGCTTTTGAAGCCACTGGCACGGCCTTTCAATCAACCGTGGATGCCGGGGTTCAAGCCCGTGCCGAGACGGCCACTGCCACCCTCTGGACAAAAACTCCTACACCAACATCTAGCCGTACCCCTACTCCAACCAATACTAGGACATACACTCCAACTCCAACCAATACACCAAGCGCAACAGCGACGGCCTCAGATACAAATACACCGACTCAAACATTGACGCCTTCAACTACCTATACGCCTTCGCAGACCTTCACTCCAACAGATACATTGGAGGCGACCTACACTCCTACAGCCACCGCAACGAACACAGCGACACGAACACCATCTGCGACCAACACCGCTACAGCAAGCCCAACAAATACCCCTGTCCCAACCATTGACACGCGCGCCACTATTCAGGCCTTGCAGAACCAACCGACCCCAACTCTACGTACCAATTACAATCCGCAGTTGGTAGATTACGTTCCCGGCATATTGGTTTTTGGGCCAGAAAGTGGCAACTTTACCTATCGGGATGATGGTTTTATTCGCAGTACCACTACTACGACCAACACCCGCGACTTCATTGCCGAAGTCACCTTTGTCAATCCCTACCCCACGACTGAAGCAACATGGGATGCTGGCTTTTTGTTCCGCCAAGTCGAAACCAATCAACACCTGCGCCTTACCCTTGACTCCAATCTAGACTACACATTAAGCAACTGGGAGGGTGACGACACTGTCACTGACATCGAATCCGGCAAAATCTTCGGTTTCAATCTTGAAGATGGCGACACTAACCAACTGATGCTTGTGGTGACAGATGGAACAGGCCTACTGTTCATCAATGGCAGTTTGGTGACGACTCTCAATATCTCAAGTCGCCTCGATAGTGGTACGGTCTCGTTTGGCACCAGTCTAGTTCAAGGTAACTTATCCGATGGTGAGATTATGCGCTATCGGGACTTTGCGGTTTGGTCAATTCAAGAAAATGCCTGTATCCTAAGTCCTCAAACTCAAGAGCGTCCACGCCAAGACCCCAACGAGGATGTGGAGATTGCCACCAATATCGCGGCAGGTGATGAATTATTGGCAACAGGCGTCACCACGGCCAGTGACCAGTCTCAATGGTGGCAGGTAGCTGGCAATTTATGGGTACGGGACGACAATGTTACCACCAGTGGCGATTGCGCTGCTGTTCCGGTCATTAATACACAGGCCGCCACACCAACCATGACCCCCTCCCCCACTCCTGCGTCTGTTGGGGATGCCTCTAGTTGGCCGATTGCCGCCGCACCAGTTGTTGGCCCAGCATCAGGCACTTTAAAAGAAGTGGACAATCAACTTATTGATTATGTGTCCGCCCAAGTAAAATTGCGGGACTTCATTACGGAGGTAGTTGTCGCCAATCCTTCCCCAGCCCCCGAAGCATGGGATTTCGGATTCCTGATTCACGATCAAGGCACTGAGTTTTATACGATTGCCCTCAGTTCGGTTGGCGAATGGGACGTAGTATTAACCCTAGATAGCGGAACAAACACGGTCGCCAGTGGCACGGTTGATAATTTCGATACCACTCAGGGTGGGTCAAACCGCTTCCGCCTGATTGCGTTTGGCGATTCAGGCCTGCTCTACCTAAATGATAAATTTGTAACAGCCATTGACTTAACCGGTCTACCTGATGCTGGGGATGTGTCCATCGCATCCGGCTTAGATAGCGCCTACGATATTGACCAACTTTTCGACTATAGTGATTTCACCATCTGGCCGCTTGAACAAATTTATGGCCCGGTCGAAGGCAGTCTCAAGCATGAGACGGATGGCAATCTGGAAACGACCTTTGCGCGTGGCTCCGCTCAAGATTTTGTCATGACGACCACCTTCACCAATCCCTATGATGCCACCCAAAACAATTGGGATTACGGGTTCTTGTTCCGCAACAGCCCTACCGAAACGTATATTTTCGGTGTTGACTCAACCCAAAACTGGATATTGTTTCTGCTGCAAAACAATCAATACACCACCCTTGCCCAAGGGGAAATCCCTCAATTAAATTTGGCAGAGGGCGAACAAAATCAGCTGACCATCTTGGCTGTGGGTGAGCTCGGTTACTTATTCATCAACAATCAACTGGTGACTCAGTTCGATTTAAGTACGTTGGTTGCCAGCGGTGGCTTTGCTCTCAATATTGGTCTAATCAACGAAGTGGACGGTGAAACCACTGACTATAGCGCGTTCAATATTTGGCGGTTGCAATAAAAAATAGGGGCGCTGTGTCCCCTATTTTTTCTCAACAGTTAAATGACTAGCCCGCGATATCCCGCAACGCATCAACATTCTTGACAACCAACCGCCGTCCATCATATTCGATAAAATTCTGCCGCACCCATTCCCGCAGCATTCGATCCAAGGTGTCACTATCAACACCCCCCGCACGGGCCATGCGGGTAATCCGCAGGACTCCCGGCACTTCGCCTGCTTTATCACCTGCCAGCAGCAAAATAATACTGGCAACCCGTGCCGCTGCATTGCCAATCGCGTGTTCGCGTACTTGTAAATTCATATGATACAGCCGCAAGCCCAATTGATGCAGTACACTCATCGCCGCACCCGGCGTGTGCCCCACTACTTTCAAAAAAGCCTCGCGGTCAAGGGCAATCAATGTGCAATCGGATGCAGTGACAACGGCCCCGGTGCGGGGTTGACCCACCACCATCGAAAGCTCTCCAACTACATCAAACGGGCCAAGCGTTTTTAATGTCACTTCTTCGCCATTATCGTACTTGCGCACAATATGGGCCTGCCCATCGTCAATCAAGTAAAACGCATCACCGGGGTCGCCCTGATCAAAAAGCACCTCCCCCGCTGGTACTTCCAATAGTCGAGCATGTTTGGCTAATTCAAGCAATGTCGTTTCCGAGAGGTCTTGAAACAAAGAAATCTCGCGCAGTTTATGATGAATAACTTCCGCTACCATTTCATTCTCCTCCTAAACCATCTATTTCTTTCAGTATAGACCTGTTTTAAAAATTCACTTCCTATACTTCCTATCTCGTGAAGTATAGGCTGCCCAGAAAGACCGCAAACATCGCCAAACAAATGAAAAGCTCCACAAGCTTGCCCACCATAATCATCTTCAACGTCGCTCCGCCTGCATCTACCGCATCGCGCAGCTCACGCCGCCGTATCCACACGACGACAAAGGCCCCGATGACTGCTCCAAGAATGGAGCCAAGAATCGGGATAGGGATTAAAAATGTCCCCAAAACACCCCCTATCAAACTCCCCATGGAGGTTAAACACCCTCCATGCGATCCCATCCCCAGTGGGCGCAGCCAAAAATCAACGGTCACGCCCATAATCATCAATAGGGTAAGCAAAACCGACCCAAATATTGTGAGCCGATCAAATCCATCCATAATGCCATACCCAATCGCCACCAGCCAAACCACCAATGGTGCGGGTACAAACGGAATAATGATAAAAACCAGCGATGTGAGCATCAACGACAACGCTATGAAGATTTCTAAATCAGCACCCGTCACAACCATTGAACCCAACCCCTATCCGATTTTTGGGGACTAGACGCCCATTCTGAATTATGATATTTTGTATTGCAGCATATCACAATAATCTGAGGTTAAAATAACTATGCAAGCAGCAACCACACTAATCACACCAGCCACCTTTATTGGGGTGTTGGAGTGTGCCTGATTTAGGGTTGCCTGTCTAAAAAATCGCATTACCCCGTAATCAAATCACATTTGTGCCTTAAAACGCACGTGCGGCTGATGGCTTCCATTGTTTTGGAATCGCTGCTATTGGCTTGTCCCCCAACACCATCGCGCTCTAGTTAACATTAAATTTGGCCGTCTCCATCTTGGCCTAACTCTATCGCTGCGCGCGAGGTTAATTTGAATACCAAACGTTTGAACCCCTATCGCTTATATCTAATTCTCGAAGGCCTCACATCACTGGCCTTCGCTATGATTTTTATGACCAGCATGATCTATCAGGTCAGTGTGGTCAAGTTATCGCCCCTGCAATTAGTTCTCGTCGGCACAATGTTAGAAAGCATTGTGTTCATCTTTGAGGTCCCGACTGGCATTGTCGCGGATGTCTACAGCCGTCGCCTTTCGGTGATTATCGGCATTATTTTGACCGGACTCGGCTTTATGACCGAGGGCCTCTTTCCCTATTTTGGCACTATCCTGCTGGCCCAAGTTGGGTGGGGTCTAGGGGCAACTTTTATGAGTGGTGCTCTAAATGCATGGATGGTTGATGAAGTGGGCGAAAACAATGCAGGGCCAGCCTTCATGCGTGCCGCCCAAGTCGGTCAATTAACAGGCCTAGTCGGTCTGTTGGCCGGGGTAATATTCGGCAGCCTGCGTATCAATCTACCTATCATCCTCGGCAGTAGTTTGTTAATCCTGTTAGGTGGTTTTTTGGCCCTGTTTATGCCTGAAACCAACTTCAAGCCGACTCCACGTGAGGATCGGACTACATGGCAAAACATGACCCACACCTTCAAAAACGGCGCCAAATTGGTGCGGATGCGCCCCGCCTTGATGACCTTTTTAGGCATTTCGTTTATTGGGGGTCTCTATAGCGAAGGCTTTGACCGCCTGCGCGATGCCCACCTACTTCGCAATTTCAGCTTTCCCGACCTCACGCTACCCGTTGTAGGTGATCTAAAACCGGTCGTCTGGTTTGGCATCATCAATGTCGTCGGGATGCTCATGAGCGCCGCCGTAACCGAGGTACTGCGCCGTCGTGTCAACACCCGCAATGAACGACTCATCAGCCGAATTTTACTCACCTCCGACGCCATCATGATTGTCGGCATCCTCAGTTATGCATGGGCTGGAAGTTTCGCGGTTGCGGTGGGGGCGTTGTTGCTTGCCCGGTTGATGCGGACTTTACCGGGGCCGCTGTATCAAACATGGCTTAATCAGCATATTGATTCAGATGTCCGGGCTACGGTGCTTTCCATGGACAGTCAATTAAATGCACTGGGTCAGATTGCAGGTGGGCCAGCCGTTGGCGCAGTAGGGTCTTACATCTCCATTCGCGCCGCCCTAACCATCAGTGCCTTCATTTTGTCACCGGGGTTATATCTCTATCATCGAGCGGGTAAGTATAAATCCGCTGTTGCAACTGAAGCCACGACCGAGGTCATTGTCGTCACGGCCTAGCATATCGTATTTTTTAGGGGCGGTCAGATACGCCCCTTTTTTCTTTTATTCGTCCAATTTCAGGCCGGGTCGAGCCGCTTTCTTCACCGAGGCCACAAACGCATCGCTTAAAATCGGCTTCTGCTGGCTGGGAATCTTCACTTGGTCTGGCACGGCTTTCATATCGCGCAAGACTTCCAAAAATTCCTGTGCCTGACCCAACACCGACTTTAACTCCGCAATCGTCGCGCCTGTCTCACCATCAGGGGCAGCGTTTTGAGGCTCTGCGCCCTCCAATGCCATCAGTGCCCATGTCATAATCTGCCGGATGCTATAACCTTTGGTCTGCCACGCCTCCAAAATTTCCAGCGCCTGACCCTCTTCCACAATGTCTTCATCCAGCCGAAATGACACGACTCTGCTCATATGCTCAGACTAATCCCATTGATTCATACAGCCGCCAGAGTTTTAACCCGCCACGCACATTGGCGAGATGGATTGACCCAGCGGTATCCGCGAGAATAATTGAACTATGTTCTAATAGGGGCACCAATCGGCTATAGAGCATAGCGCTCCCCCCACCCGTCAATACTATACTATCCCACGGCAGCGGCCCACCCGCAACATTTTGGTAGGTATCCGCAATCCGATTCAGTAAGGCACTGGTTGCTTCACGGACTTCTTCTTCACACGGATAATCCCGTCCACCCCCATGAAACAGCCCCGAAGCAATCGCTTTACGAACTCGGTCAGGTGGCAAAGTTGCAAGGCCGCGTGTCGCTTCCCGATTTTTAGCACGGAAGCTGCGTTCAAAATCCCGCACCACTTCCAATATCCCAATCGGCGTACTGTCACTTAAACTATAGTCTACTTCACCACCGGGGTTGACTGCCAACCAGTCGGTTGTGTGCCCCCCTACATCAATCACTAATGTCCGCCCGTTCAAATCGGTGCGCTGATAATGCTTGCCATCATCTGCCAACAGCAAATTCATTAAGCCGCCAACCGGTTCTTCAAAGGTATTGACATAAGTAATCCGGAAATTCCGTTCCTTGCCGCCAATTTCGACCTTCCAATTACCTGCTCCGGCTTCCATCAATTTGTCCCGATAGATGACATCGCCGGGGGGATGGCTGCCAAATAGAGCGATGTGTGTTCCCCATTCCGTCATACGGGCCAGTGTCGCCGCAACAAATACCCCATAATAATCGCGGGTATAACGAGCCGCACCCGAACGTCGTGTCAAAGTACCATGCCGCTCGGCGCTTTCACCTACGACGTAAGGGTCACCATTGACTCGTACATAATCCAAAGGTGGGCCATTGGTGCCAGCCCGATCTAAGACTTGCTGGTACTCAGCCTCGGTCAATTTGCGTAGCGCATGAGGGTAAGCTAACTCAACACCCTCCATTTTTGCCTTGATAATGCTATTTCCCGCGTCCAACACCAAAACCGCTTTTTGGTTCATAAAATCCTTTGGCCTCGCCGTATACACCTGTATACACATCTTATTCCAAGATACACCTACCCAGCCAAAAGAGCAAGCAAAATTCATGTTTTTTTAGTGACTCATGCCTAATTGACAGCACCATCACCTGTCGCTATAGTCTGATGTTATGCTGCAACTAATTCCTGCCTTCGCTGGCGCAATCCTATTTTGGCTCAACATTATCTGGTGGAAGCGGATTTTGACCCATCCAGCAGGATGCCTAAGACGTTCTACGGGGCTATTTTTTGCTGGATTATTCAGTCTGATTATTTTGTTCTTATTTGCGAGCAGTGGTATCTGGTATTGGTACTATCATCGCCCCCTCCCCCATGAAAAAGACACGATATTATTCCAAGGCATCGAATACATCCGGGATGTGCGCTCCGAGCCACGCCCGTTGGTCGTTCATGTCGTCATCATTGATCTTGATGCACCCGGGATTCGCTTTTTTGTCACCCCCGGCACACCCGATGAGGCATACTCAATCCCCCAAGCCCGTACCACCTCGCAATTTCTTGATGAATTTAATCTACAACTCGCCATCAATGGTGATTTTTTTGATCCTTGGTGGTCCAATTTCCCCGATTTTTGGAATTATTACCCTCATGTCGGTGACCCAGCCAATGTGACTGGTTTTGCAGCCTCCGAAGGGGTGATCTATGCCCAACCCGCAATCTGGACGCCCCACATTGCATTGTTTATCTCCGAGGATAACCGCGCCTTTTTTAATGGGATGCCTGCCCATGTGTATAACGCCATCTCCGGTGACCTCTTATTTCTGTGGCGGGGGCAGAAAAATACACGTTGGCTGACCCGGGAGTATCACACCCAACCGAATCCCCGTACTGCCATCGGGCTGGATAAATCGGGTCGTAAAATGATTTTACTGCTCGTGGATGGTCGCCAACCCAATTACAGCGAGGGGGTGACGCTAGATGAACTGGCTGATTTGATGCTGGAATATGGGGCGTATAGTGCGATCAATATGGATGGGGGTGGCTCGGTGACGTTGGCAATCGAAGGGTCAAACGGCAAAGCGGAGGTATTAAATTCGCCCATTCAAGCGCGTATCCCCGGCCTTGAGCGTCCTGTTGCCAATCATCTAGGGATCTATGCCTTACCGCCTTGATGATATTGCCGCAACCATTCAATACCGTCTGGGGTCGAAAAAAATAACCGACGTTCGCGCCGTTTATCCTTCATTGCCATCAAGAACATTTTAACAGCTTGGGCTGCCACTGAGCGTCGTAAGATGACCGCATTCCGTCCGGGTAGTTCCGGGCGCAGATTGGCTAGGTATTCCCCTTTTTTGCGGATATAGGGGGTGAGGGCGAGTCCATCGCAGTTAGAAAAATCCTGTACCGTCAAAAATGGCCGATCCGCCGGCCAATTCATAATTGCTTCTTCGGCACCCCGTCCCCACGCATCAATCACATTTCGATCCACTGACTCAATCGAAAACCATACGATCAAGCCGCCATCCAACCAACGGCGGGCCACTCCGGGGGCTACATATTCGCTTTGGGTGGTTCGTTTCAACTGCTCTAAGGATGGCATGATGTTTGACCAATCTCTGGAATGCAACGTTAGGTCAACTGTATCATAAATCGCCTGCCCGACTCAATCATCTTATATTAATTTTCCCCGAAGCTCCCAAATCCAGCTATTATTGGTACACATGCTAAATTTAAACAGCAAATAGTGAGGATGATTCGTGAAAAGGTTATTGGAAAGCAGTAAATATTTAACCTTAATTGGCGTTTTCTCGTTATTGATTGCCTCTATAGGGGCATTTATCTGGGGGGCCTACCGAACAGGCGATGCGATGATTTTGGTGGTGACAGATAACAGTGATTCATCAAAAATCACGGTGGCGCTCATCCAAATTATAGATGAATTCTTGATTGCGACCGCCCTGCTGATTTTCGCTCTCGCCATCTATGAGCTGTTTATCGAGGATTTAGATCTACCTGCTTGGCTCGTCATCCACGATTTTCATGGGCTCAAAACCAAACTCAGTAGCATTCTCATATTGGTAATGTCAATCACATTCCTGAAAAAACTAATTGAATGGAAGCACGCCGAAGATACCCTGTTTTTTGGGATTGCGATTGCCCTTGTTTCCGCCAGCTTAATCGCTTTTGGGTATTTCAGCAAACATGATTAAGGAGTTACACACCCAATTCGTTGTCGGGTTTTCGAATCCATGCCAAAGCCTCATCCATCGTAAAAAAGACCCGCCGCTGACGGCTTTTTTGTAAGCTAATCAGAACAAACATTTTGGCGGCCTGTGCCCCAATGGTACGAGGCAAAACAATTGCAGCCCTACCCATCAATTCGGGTCGTGCGACTGCCAGTTCTTGTGAGCGTTTGCGGATATAGGGTGTAAGGGTAAGCCCCCCCGATTCCAGAAAATCATAGATTACTAAAAATGGCTCTTTGCTAGGCCAATTCTTAAACGTTTCAAGCGCCGATGTAATCCATTCATCTACGGCTTCTCGTTTAATACTGAGTAGGTGGTAAACCGTGATACGGCCATTGTCAATTAATTCACGGGTCACATATCGCCCCACGTGCTCAACCGAGCCGGTATTTTGAGCATTATCTGCCGCTTGATCTGACATAATTTTCCCCCTCAAGATTACCAATAATGCATTCTTTGTGTCAGTCTAGCAGAAATACCTAACCGGGCCAATTGAGGTTCTTAACAAATAATTACGGCCTAACATGCCCCTGCCCCACAATCAGCCATTTATAAGTCGTTAGCTCTTCCAATCCCATTGGCCCACGAGCATGCAACTTCTGGGTGCTAATGGCAATTTCCGCCCCTAGTCCAAGCTGCCCACCATCCGTAAAACGGGTTGAGGCATTCACATAAACCGCCGCCGAATCCACCTCATTTAAAAACCGCTCCATGGCAACAGGGTCTTGTGTCAAGATGCCATCCGAATGCGCTGTGCCATGGGCTTGGATATGTTTAATCGCCACATCGAGATTGGGCACCACCCGAATGCCTAAAATCAAATCCAGCCACTCCACATCCCAATCACTCTCGCCTGCCCGTTCAACATTCAACGCCCCATTTACCAATTGGGCTGCGTGTTCATCCACCTTAAACCGTACTTTATCTTCCGTCAGGCGTTGAACCACCATCGGCACAAATTTCGCCGCAACCGTATCTTGAACCAACAGAGTATCGAGCGCATTGCACACCGAAGGGCGCTGGGTTTTAGCGTTATGGACAATGGCAAGGGCTGCGTCCAAATCCGCCGTCTCGTCCACATACAAATGGCAGATACCGATACCGCCTGTAATCACTGGAATGGTGCTGTTTTCACGACAGAATGTATGCAGCGAATTACCCCCACGTGGAATAATCATGTCCACTGTATCACTCAATCGAAGCAATTCATACACATATTGGCGGTCAGTATCTTCAACTAATTGCACCGCATCCATCGGAAAACTACATTTTTCAAGCGCCGTCCGAATGGCCTTTACCAACGCAACATTACTGCGGAGTGTCTCCGAGCCACCTCGCAAAATAACCGCATTGCTCGTTTTGAGCGTCAGTGCCACCACATCCACGGTTACATTAGGTCGTGCTTCATAGATAACGCCCAACACCCCTATAGGCACACGCCTTTTACGAATTTGTAGGCCATTTGGCAAAGTCTTTTGCTCAAATTCCATTCCTACTGGATCGGGCAGATCTACCACGTCACATACACCCCGAATAACTCCATCCAGTCGTTTTTGCAGGCTTAGGCGATCCAATAAGGCAGTGGTCAAACCATTCTTGTGCCCCTCTTCCAAATCAATGGCATTGGCAGCCAAGATAGCCTCTCGTTGCAGATTAAGTTCATCGGCAATGGCTAACAAAACCTGATTTTTGGCAGGACTATCAAATGGGTGAAGTTGGCGTGAAGCGATCTTTGCCTGTTTACCAATGGCCTGCATATCAACTGTCATGGTGTTTTCTCCTTGGTGCTGACCAGTACCAAATTACCCCGATGAATCGCTTCCTCGCCATACGTGTAGCCCAAAATTTCGGCAATCTCTAGTGATTTATGCCCACGAATTTTCTCTAATTCTGCGCTGCTATAATTGGTAAGGCCATGTGCAAAAGGCCGATCTTCTTCATCCACCACCAATACCACCGCCCCGCGTTCGAACTTGCGTTTGACCGCACGTATCCCGACGGGTAACAAACTCGCCCCACGAGTGGTCAATACTTTCATCGCCCCGGCATCAATGAGAATAGTTCCGCGGGGACGCTCGGCCAATAACCAGCGTTTGCGGCTTTCCAGATGACTGACCAATGGTTCAAAAGTTGTCCCAAGCGGCTCACCTGCCATCAAACGTAGAAGTACATTCTGCTCTTTACCACTGACAATCACGGTACGAGTCCCGCTGCGGGTAGCAAGTTGGGCTGCCTGAATTTTGGTCATCATGCCGCCTGTCCCCAAACCTGAAGAACTACCCCCAGCCAGCGCATAGATGCTGTCGTCAATGACGTCTACACGGGAGATCAATTTGGCTTCAGGGTCAAGGCGTGGGTCTCGGTCATATAGCCCCTGTTGATCTGTGACCAAAATCATTAAATCCGCATCAATGAGGGCCGCGATATGCGCCGCCAAGTTGTCATTATCACCCACTTTAATTTCTTCGATAGCAAGGGTATCATTTTCGTTGACAATCGGCACAATCCCATAATCCATGAGGGTATTGATGGTGTCACGGGCATTCAGATAGCGTGTTCGATGGGATAAATCAGCGTGAGTTAGCAAAACTTGTCCAATATGGGTGTCGTAATGACCAAATAATAGACTGTATACCTCCATTAAATAGCCTTGCCCCACCGAGCACAGCATTTGTTTGGCGGGTAGATAGTTCGGTAAAGATGGGTTATCTAAGACCTCACGACCTGCTGCCATTGCCCCAGAGGTAACAACTGCGACACGAATGCCCTCTTTGACCAATGCGGCAACCTGACGGATAATATCGAGTAATTTAGGACGAGAGAGTCGAGCTGTACCTTCCGTCAAAGTACTAGTCCCAAGTTTAATGACGATTGTTTTTGACATTTTTTGATATGTGTTTACGGTTGATTCTAATGATAGGCGTATTATACAGCGCATTTCCACTAACTGAGGAGACCCCATGCGTGACGTTGTAACCGCGGCTTTCGAATCTGCGTTTGGTCCTACCCCAACTTATTTGACCCATGCACCGGGCCGGGTCAATTTAATTGGCGAACACACCGATTATAATGATGGTTTTGTCCTACCAATGGCAATTGGGCGCGGGGTTTGGGTGGCCGCGCATCCCCGTACCGACGACCAATTCCGAGTACATTCAGTGGATTATTCCGACACCATCAGTTTTTCCCGTGACCAACTCCAAGACTCCACTCTACCCCACTGGACAAGTCATGTGCGCGGGGTTTGGTATCTATTGGCCCAGCAAGGCATGACTCTCCCCACCGCCGACATCGCCATCGCAGGCAATGTGCCTATTGGCGCGGGGCTATCGTCATCCGCCGCTATCGAAATCAGCATGATTGAGCTCGGCTTGGCGCTTGCCAACCAACACATGACTCAGGCCCAAAAAGCCCTGCTAGGCGTCGAAGTGGAACATAAATTTATGGGGATGCCCTCGGGGGTTATGGATCAAATGACCTCGGCTGCCAGTTCCGAAGGTCATGCCATTCTCATTGATTGCCGAACCCTTACAACTCGCCCCATCCATATACCCGATGGTGTTAGCGTCATAGTGATTGACACTGCCAAACGCCGTCAATTAGTCGGTTCAGCGTATGTAGACCGCCGTCGCCAATGCGAAGAAGCCGCCCAAATCATCGGCGTGTCCCACCTGCGTGACGCAACAATCGAGCAGGTTGAGGCGTATAAAAATCAACTGGAGGATGTTCGCTATCGGCGTGCCCGTCATATCGTAACTGAAAATGCTCGCACACTTGAGGCTGCTGATGCACTCCAAAAAGGTGATGCCGTCGCTACCGGCAAGTTGATGAATGCCAGTCACTATAGTATGCGTGACGACTTTGAAATTTCATGGGCCGAGGCCGACCTAATCACCGAGATGGCTCGGAACACCCCCGGTTGTTTTGGCGCACGCATGACGGGTGGCGGATTCGGTGGTTGCTGTGTCGCCTTGGTTTCGGCCAATGCGGTTGAGGGCTTTACTGAAAAAATCACCCCACTTTATCAAGCCGAAACCCACCTGACACCCGTGATATATGCCTTCCAGCCTGCCGCAGGTAGTCGTGTCATTTTTAAACCATAAGACCGTGAGGAAACCATGCTAGACAAACGCCAACCCGTGCGCGGTGAAATTGTCCAACCTGAAGATGATGATTACTTAGGTGATTATGACCACTACGATGTCGAAAATCGTAACGGCCCCATTCATCCACTCAGTGCTATGGTCACCATTGCCCTAGATTTCTTCTGGACGGTTCCTGACCTTGCTGCCACACCGACAGTAGTTGGCTTGTTTTTCACTGCCTTCAGCATCTTTGTGTTGAATGGTATCGCCGTCAGTTTGATTCAATATTTTGTCGAGCGTGACAATCTAGGGTCAGCCCTTGCCAAAGGCTTTGCGATGGGTATTGTCGCGGGTGTCCCCTATCCCTTGACGGGCACAATTGTTGGTGGCGCGTTTTTGCTGCCCCATGTCAAACGTCAATTGCTTGGCAGTGGAAAATAATCAACAGCGAGGGCGATTGGCATGTTTGAAACGGCTAGTCGCCCTCGTGAGTATATCTATTTAGAGGTTTTCTTCTTGGCGACAGCAGGTTTTTTGGCAGTCGCCTTTTTGGTCGAGGTTGCAGTGGATTTCTTAGCCGTCGTCTTTTTGACAGTCGTCTTTTTTACGGCTGTTGTTGCAGCAGCTTTGGCTTTCGATTTCGTTGTTTTGGTCGCCTTAGTCGGTTGTTTTTGCGCCAGCAAGCCCAGCGCCTGCTCCAATGTCACCGTTTCTGGCTGAACACCCTTAGTCAGCTTGGCATTTGTCTTACCATGCTTGATATACGGCCCATACCGCCCTGAATTGACGGTCACAGGCTGCCCATCAGCGGGGTGATCCCCTAGTGTCCGCAGTAATTGTGACGCTTTGGCGCTGCTCTGACTTAGTAATTCAAGCGCCCGATCCAAATCTACCGTGAAAATGTCATCGCTTTTCGTTAGCGACTTAAAGGTGTCACCACGGCGCACATAGGGCCCAAAGCGCCCAATCGCGGCTTGAATCTCCTCGCCTGTTTCGGGGTCATTCCCCAAAGTGCGCGGCAAGCTCAAAAGATTAATCGCCATTTGTGGAGTCACGTCTTGTGGTTGAGTACCTTTGGGTAACGAGGCCCGTTTTGGTTTGACCCCATCCTCGCCGTTTTGCCCCAACTGCACATAATAACCAAAACGCCCTTGCAGCAAAAAAATCGGCTCACCTGTGCTGGGGAAATGCGCAATGATGTCTGGCCCTTCGTCTTTCTGGCGAATCAGTCGCTCCACCTCGACCACATTCAAATCGGCGGGGGCGATGGATTCTGGAATGGAGACACGCACGGCCTCCCCACCCCCATTTTCGCGCTCGATATAGGCCCCATATGGCCCAACACGCACTTTCGCCTCGACTCCATCCAAGTCCAGTGCATAAATATCACGTGGGTTGATGGTCTGTTCTTTTTCCTTAACCTGCGACTCCAACCCGACTTCACCTTGATAAAATTCGCGCAGATAGGGCAACCACTCGGCTTTCCCTTCCGCGATTTCATCCAGCACTTCTTCCATCCGTGCCGTAAACTGGGTGTCTACCAAATCTGGAAAATGATTTTCCAACAGACGGCTCACAGCAAATGCAACATAAGTAGGGATTAACTGATTGCTGGTTTTTTGAGCATACCCGCGATCCAATATCGTGCTGATAATCGTGGAATAGGTACTGGGGCGGCCCACCCCTTCTTTTTCCAATGCCTGTACCAGCGAGGCCTCCGTATAGCGGGCGGGTGGCTTAGTTTCGTGTTTAAGCGCCTCAACATCTTTGCAATTCACCACATCGCCCTGTTTTAGCAGTGGCAAAATCATCTCTTGGTCGTCCAACGCCGCGTCAGGATCGTCTGTTCCTTCAACATAGGCACGGAAAAAACCGGGGAACTCAATGACCTTTCCCGTCGCTTGGAAAACCGCATCCTGTGCCTGAATGTTGACCGTGTTGAATTTCAAGATCGCTTCCGCCATCTGGGTAGCGATAGTGCGCTTCCAAATCATGTCATAAACACTGGCTTCCGTCCCCGACAACCCATGTTCCCCGGCGGTCAACATTTGGGTTCCGGCTGGGCGAATGGCCTCATGCGCTTCCTGTGCTGCCTTCGATTGGGTCGAATATTGCCGCGGCTGGTCACTCAAATATTCATTGCCGTAGCGCCGTTTAACGGCATTCCGCGCCGCATTAATCGCCTCAGATGACAGTGTCACTGAATCGGTACGCATATAGGTGATATACCCTTGTTCGTACAGACGTTGGGCTACCCGCATCGTTTCCTTAGAGGACAAACGTAGTTTGCGATTGGCTTCTTGTTGCAATGTACTAGTCGTAAAGGGCGGCGGGGGGCGGCGCTTTTGCACTCGTTCATTAACGTCAATCACTTGCCAAACGGTCGGTTTGCCGTTTTCGCCCTTTAGCAGTCGTTCACGTAAATTCCTAGCGGCGGTCTCGTCCAACAGTAGGACTTTGGCATTTTTCTTAAGCTGTCCGGTCGTCTCATCAAAGTCTTTTCCGCTGGCAATTGTGCGACCACCTACCGAGATTAACACTGCGCTAAATTTTTGTTTATTGGCATCCAGCAGGGCCTTCAAATCCCAATAGGTGGCGGAACGAAAGGCGATCCGTTCCCGTTCGCGCTTGACCAACATCTGCATCGCTACGGACTGCACTCGCCCTGCCGAAAGGCCACTGGCAACTTTTTTCCACAGCAAGGGTGAGACAGTATAGCCTACCAGGCGATCTAGGATACGTCGTGTTTCCTGTGCCCGCACCAACTGTTGATCAATCTCGCGGGTCTGGCTGAGTGCCTCTTGAATGGCCTCCCGCGTAATTTCATGAAACACCATCCGGCGAATCGGCACTTCCGGTTTTAGTACTTCGGTCAAATGCCAGCCGATGCTCTCGCCCTCACGGTCTTCGTCGGTAGCAAGGATCAGTTCATCTGCATCTTTGAGGAGAGCTTTTAGTTCTTTAATGACCTTCTTTTTGTCACTCGGCACAACATACAGCGGCTCAAAGTTCTTTTCAATATCCACCCCAATCCGCGACCATGCCTGTTCTTTATAGGCGGCGGGAATCTCTTTGGCCGATGCTGGTAAATCTCGCACATGCCCCATACAGGCTTCCACTTCATAGCCTTTGGGCAAAAAATTACTGATGGTTCTCGCTTTGGTTGGCGACTCGACAATGACCAATCGTCGCATTGATTTCCTCAATTATCTAAATTCATACTGCATCAGGGCAGAGCTTAATCTCAATTATCTTCGTGCACAGGGTAGCGAAGATACGCCCCTATTGTCAAGATGATTTGGTGATTATTAGACAAATTTTATATGGAGCCAGAAATAGAATTCACAAATTTATACAAAATTGGCATACGGTCAAAATAAAGATACTTTGGGGCTATGCATCGCTTATTTAAGTTCACCATCGCAGTCTTTGCATGGTTATTCTTGCTTGCCATCCATTAGAGCAAGTAACCAGTATCCTACTGGATTGGTTTTCTGTCTAGTCGCACCAAGCGCCTCGCACAACAACTCTATCCGATGGGGACCGCCCAGCCCTTTCCCTCGCTTGCAAATAGGCGTTTTACTATCCTTCAATGTAATCCTTCTAACTCCTATTAGGGTCGCAGCAGCAGTTTCAGTACCCCACCCTGCGCAGCTCGGGCCAACGCCGCCGGGGCATCGCTAAGTGAATATTCCCCATCAATCATACTAAGAACGTCAATCTGCTTTTGTGATAATAAACGTAGCGCCACATCAAATGGCCCACAGCGGCTCCCCACCACCGCTATTTCGTTCACCACAATTTTGCTCAAATTCGCCTGTGGGATACCTTCATAGGTACTTTTCAGAACGACCGTCCCACGAGGCCGCACCAGCGCCAGCACATCCTCAAAGCCTGCTGCGTTTCCAGTACAATCTACCACCACCCCTGCCCGCGCATTGGGTACCTCTTCGCGCCACCGAGCCTCGATTCCCCATTTTGCCAGCAATTCAACTTGGCGGTCATGTCGCACAATGCCAATAACGGGCATTCCGGCTTGGTGCATAACCTGAGCACACAGCATCCCCAATCGCCCCACCCCTAAGATATAGATAGGTTCGGTTGGGCGTAAATGTACCTGTTGCAAAATCTCACAGGCCGCTGCCAAGGGTTCAGCGAAAACGGCTTCAATATCCGTCACATTGTCAGGAATGCGATGCAGATTCCGCACGACCAACTTAAATTCGTCGGCAAATGCCCCATCATAATTGCCCGATATACCCAACGTCGAACGATTGCGGCATTGGGTTGGAATTCCCATGCGACACAAATCACACTGACCACAGGCAATGTTTATCTCACCTACTACCCGCTGCCCTACCCACTCTTCCGGCCCTTGTACCACCTCGCCCGCAAATTCGTGCCCCAACACACCCTCAAAATTCATATAGCCGCGTGTCAGCGCCAAGTCAGTGCTGCATACCCCCGCTACCTTTAATTGAATGAGTGCCTCATCCAATTGCAACGAGGGCGTCTCGCGCCCAATAACCCGTACCCCTGTCCCATCAAAAACTACTGCCTGCCCCATCTATAGTTCCTTTTCTTGATCAATATGGCCCTATTGCGATTGACGTGCTTCCGGCGTTAACAAATTTTCAATCTCGCTAAATTCATAAAAACGATCATCCAGTTTTTTAAACTCGTAGTGTTGCAGAACTTCCGGCAATTTCCCACCAACCGGGACACACACAAACCCATAGGCCCGCAAGTTGTCGCCAACATCGAACCAGACCACCCCATCATGCAGTAATATATTTACCCGATTATAAGCGCCTAACTCAACGCCGTTTTGGATGGCATCTGAATAAACCTCTTCTTCCAAAACGCGATCACAGGTCGCCAGCAAATCATTTCTCGAACGGTCAAAAGCCGAATCAAGGCGATAATCAATCGTGGTGCGTAGCAGGGGTCGCCAAATCAGCATCAAAATCACAATGATAAGGGGGGTCAAACACGCCACCACAACATTCCGCCGAGTGGTATATTGAAACCGTCGAGCATTGGTAATCGCAAGTTGAATCGCATTATAACCAACCCATAAAAAGCCGATGAGAGTAATCAAGCACCATGAATCATCAAGGGTTTGAAGCATTTGGGCCACACGGCTATCAATCGTGGGGGGTGAAGTCAGTACTACCAACAGGGCACAAGCTTGGAGTGAAACAAAAAAAGCAAGAATTAACAAATTCAGCCGTGTAATCGGATGAATGTCTTGTGACAGCCATTTGAGCATAGGTAGAAATCGTTCTCCTGCAAGATATTGTGGCAATTCTACCACCTCTTGTAAACCATGCAGCACCTCGCTACAATGCCAACGTTTACGCTTAGATTTTTTGAAGGAGTCATGTACAGTTGGAAAATAAGTCGGTCAAAAATTTGAAATCACTGATTGCTGGCAACATTTGGATGGCCGCAATTTTGATAGGGTTAATCGCCATCGTCATCGTCGCCGCAGCCTTCCTCTTTCTACAAAACGATGAGGACATCACGAGTGTCTATCTCAACAATGCGGGCCAGTGCCCTGAAGTCAGTTTGAAATTGACCAATCGTGCGACTGGTGATGTGATTACGATCAAAGCCAAAGCAGGGCAGCGAGCCTCGGCCAATGTCGAACCCAACACCATCTACGACTACGTGCTCGATACCAATTCCGAACCAGACGAAAATGGGATGCGTTGCTATGATATTGATCAAGGCACGATTTCCAATATTCCCAAAGGCCGCAGCGTTACCGTCAATGTACCATCAGTACAAGCGACACCTGATCTACGTACCCCGTCGCCCGAACCAACTGAAGAAACAACCCCTGCCAGCTAAATTTGATATTGGCCTGACCTACCTCTTGACCTAGAGTGTGCTCAAAGATGTAGACTGTGCCGGCTGGTAAAATCAAAAAAATCCGATGACCTCGATTAAAATAATGTCCGTCATCGGATTCCACATTTTCAAGGTGAAAACTGGGCCAAAAATATCCGGTTGGTAAGCCAACTAGAGGATTTAGCCACCGAAAAAGGCTGCACCCCCGCTCAATTGGCACTGGCGTGGGTTAGGGCGCAGGGTGAGGATATTATCCCCATCCCCGGTACAAAAACGCGGTGCCTATCTGGAAGAAAACGTCGGCGCGGTAGCCCTTTACCTGACCACCGACGATTTGGCCTTGATTAACTCCACTCTCCCCAAAGAGGCTGTCACTGGGGATCGCTTCATCGCTTGGCAGTAAATCACTCACCCTGCCAGACAAACCGAGCATTAAATGACCGTCCGGATATAGGGACATACATCCCTGTATTCGGGTCTTTTATAGCCACTTCTAGCGACCACACGATATTGCGTGTTTGACCCGCCACTGGTTGCCAGATGGCTGGAATGGCCGCACTGGTTTGACGTGTCGTAATGTAAAACGGTTGACCACTCGTTTCATCGGCCAGCGACACCACATAAACCTCACCCGGATTCAATTCCCCTACTGATAGCCAGCTAACGACCACTGGCCCGGTGACAGTCGCGCTATCTTGGGGATAAAGGGGGCGCGGCGGCACATACGTTGGCAGTGCGGTCGGCGTTTCTGAGCCGCTCAATGTGGAGGTGGGAGTCGGTGTTTGGGTTGGGCCGGGTACATTCAAACAATTGAATTGGCTAATCACGGGCGGGATCGGGCAATAGCCCACTGCCGATTGGCTAAAATCACACCCACTGCAATCAATGCCATCGGGCAGCGGATTTAATTCACAAATACGTTGATTGGTCGTCCCATTACTTAAGGCAATACTGGTTAAAGTGTCATCGTCCTTGGGGCAATACTCGTAAATCGCATAAGGGGTCACAAATCGTAGCGCCGTTGGCAATAAGGTCGCCACATACGTCTGCGTAATATCCAACCCCGGCTGAGTCGGCGTCAGGGTCGGGCGTGGCACAATAATTTGTGCGCCTACCGACGGTAAATTGGTGCAGCGGCTGTTTAAACCATTCGCATCAATAATGGCCCGTGCCCCACTCACCACATCTAGCCCAAAGCGTACCGCAATGCTACCACAGGTATCCCCCGCCGCAATCGTTGTAATGTAGGGTGGCGGGAGGGGTGTAATCGTCGCGGTGGGCTGTGCAGCAGGTGGCAAATCAGTTGGGTATGGCGTGGCCGTCGCCGGAAAAGTTGGGGAAGGCGTCAAAGTGGGGCCACCCGGTGTATTGGTTGGGGCCATCACAATTTCAACCGTCGGGGGTTGCGACGGTGCAAGCGGGGTGTTGGTGGCTTTGGGTTTGTCATTTTTGCCGCACGCCGCCAACACTAATACTGGGAGCAACAGCATCCATAGTTGTTTTCGCATAAGGTTCCTTTTGGTAAATCGCCCTTACCGACCCTACCCTATCCACCCCACGAAAAATGGCGTGGCTCGGTGGGTTGGCGAGTAGAGAGGATTTGATCGCCATCCAGGACAGCGATTTCAATAATCCATTCAAATTTTTGCGCTTTGCTCCCATGTGGTTTCCAATCTTCGGGCAAAATCAAAAATTGGTCGCGGGTGCGGGCGCGGAAGATGTCTTTAGTATCAAGATTAGTGACTGTGATGAGGTAGTTTTCATTGATGTCCAATGTACCCGTCGCCGACCAGCGCAACGTCACAAGGCTATCGCCATCAAACGCTGTGCCTTCAATTGGCTGATAGGGCTGCGGCGCATTAAATGTCGGGGTAATCGTCGGAGTGGGTGTTTCGCTACCGGACGGTGTTGGGGACAGAGTAGCGGTGGGTGGTGGTACGGGCACACGAATTCTCTGCCCTATCGAGAAAAATACCGAGCAATTTGGCCCACCAAATTTTTCCCCATAGTCACATTGGCGAAATTCAATTTCTGGGTTTAGGTCAGCAATCACTTTGGCATCGGCATTATAGATGCTGATAATCGTATATAACGTCTCATCCTGCGCGATGATATGCCACGCCAAACCCGGACGCAGCGTTGGTTCGACAAATAACGTCGCCAAAGAATCGGGCGTCCCAAACTCATTGGCTGGCGCACCGGAATTATCAGCTACCACCATGACAGTCGTATCAGCGTTTCCCCCACCACTTGGCACAACTGCACCTGTATCTCCATTGGGGTCGGGCGTTGAGGTCGGCCATGGAATTATTACGGTATCGCCTTGGGCCAGACAGTTTTCACATTCAATTTGGGGGTTAAGTGTCAAAATCATTTGTACAATTGAAAAATGGCGGTGTCCACATTCCTGCGCCAACCCATAAAGTGTATCACCTGCCCCGGCCACTTTAGTACAAGGTGTTGGTTCCGGGGTTTCCGATGCCGTTACCGTAATGGTCGGCAAAAGCGGGGGAGCGGGTCGTGTATTAGTCGGAAAGGCGGTCGGGGCGGGAGTTGGTGAATTTTCGGGTGTCCCCGTATAGGCCGTCCCCGAAACCAATGCTTGTGCTTGAGGCTTTTGGTCTTGTTCATCGTCAGGGATAAACATTACCCCGGCCACAATTGCCCCGCCTGTCGCCAATAGGCATAGCAACAGCCCAATGATCGTTGCCATAGGGGTATTTAATATCCCCCGCACCATCAAATCATCTTCACCCTCATCGGGGCTGTAAAAGCTGCTAGCAGGCTTAATCTTAGCCGCCTTGCCTTCGGGTGGAGATTTTGGTGTTGGGACAGCCTTACGTGAGGAGAGCAGTGTGCCACAAATCAGGCATTCCGCTACATCATTAGGATTATTCGCCCCACAATTTGGGCAGCGTTGCATATTTCGTGAACTTGAGCTTGCCATGCGTATTCAATCAATTTCGAGACTTATTCAAGGCGGGGATTATAACAGTCGGACAAAACGCAATACAATGGCTGTTCCGCTGTCGTCAGGTGAACATTATACGAACGTGGGCAAAAAGATGGCTGTCTAATTGTTTTTAATAAGGCTTCAGCCAATTATCCAGCCAATCATAGGCCCGATGCCGTGATTGGGGCGTAAACCACCCTTCCCCTTCGCGCGGGGTATAATGATACAATGTCAGGCGGCTACCGGCCCCCATCCGTGCATAGGCCCGTTCAGCTTTTTCAAATACCTCGGCCACATCCATGCTGTCGGGATCATCTTTGCTGGCCGAAAGCAAAAACGGACGCGGCGCAATCAATGTCAAAATTCGGTCATAATCCGCCACTTGCAACAAGCGCGGCACAGCAAACTCAAATTGCACCATATGGCCTAGCTTTAGAGCACGGTGCATACTCCCCACACTGCCATGCGCCACCCCTGCCGCAATCCGGTCATCCATAGCGGCTGTCCACATTGCCATTTTTGCGCCATAGCCATGCCCCATATACCCTACCCGTTTTTTGTCCACTTCGTCACGGGTCATCAGGTAATCAATGCTGCGTGTCGCGTCCCAAACCACCTTTTTCAGTAGGGTCTCCCCACGCAACAACCGGACGGCCAATTCGCGGAAGTTGTTTTCATAGGCCGCCAGTGGGTCATTATGGTCAACTTCTTTGGGGCAGCGTTCTTCAAAGCCAATCGCATCGGGGGCCAAAATCACATACCCGCGTTTAACCAACTCAAGGCCAATCGCCTCATTTGGATCACCCTTGATCCCGACAATTTCACTTTTGCCAATTGCCCATTCGCGGTTATGCCGATGGTGGCAAATCACGGCGGGGAACGGAGGTGTACCTTCTGGAATCAAAACATAGGCATATGCCCATTGATTCGTGGTAACTTGATAGCGAACTTTTTCCCGCCGATAGCCGTCTAAAATCTCGACTTGTAATGTTTGTGGAATCAGTGGGGCATCGTCTGGCGGCGCTCCCAAAACCGATTTCAACGACTCGCGGTGGGCATCATACTGTTGACGTAGGTGCATAGCGGCAATCTTTAGCTGGCATCAATAAAAACACAAGATGAATACTCCCGATTGTACCCATTTCTCATCAGTTGGCGAATTATGATTCAGCAGGCTTGGCTAAACGTCCATCCAGCCCCAAGTCGCCTGCAATCCCCTGCATCGCTTTTAGAACGGTGGGTACATGCTCCCCCCACAAATCTACACCCAATTCGGCGGCTCCGCGTTCAACATCCTCACGGTTAACCCCCGCCGCAAATGAGCGATCTTTCCATTTCTTCTTGATTGAACTGACCTCAACCTCGCGAATATCTTTAGAGGGCCGTACTAATGTCGCTGCGGTAATCAATCCTGTCAATTCATCTACCGCGTACAAGCTCTTATCCCGTAGGCTCAAACGTGGAATCTTGAGTTCATCGGCATGGCTCAACACCGATTGAATAATATCTTCGGCCACCCCACGTTCTCGCAAAATGGGCGCTCCTGCAATCGGGTGTCGTTCCAAATCGGGATGGATTTCCCAGTCAAAATCATGCAGCAACCCAACCACACCCCACATCTCGGCATCTTCACCATATTTTGCAGCATAGGCCCGCATCGCCGCTTCAACCGACCGCATATGATTGCGCAGGCTCTCCGACTGCACAAATTCTGTAACAATACTCCATGCCTGTTCCCGATTCATAAAATCTCCTTGTTATCAGCGTTGAATCACCCACTGCTCCAATTCCAGCGGTAGCAGTTCTTTTTTCATGCAGGCGTTTTTCAAAACAGCCAATACTTGTGTGGGTTATTACCATAAATCCCTGATCCCCATGCTGGATTTGCTTCAATAACAGCCCATCCTTTGCCGCGAATTTTCCCAATATCCAAAACAATACCCGGTGGCACCATCACACGCTCATCAGCAAGAATTCGCTCAAAAAAGGCCAAAGCATCGCCTTGCTCTGGAACATTCGTAACCCAGCCTTCATCCTCACTCTTTAATAATTCGCCGTTGCGTAAATAGGGTGCATAAGTCTGCAAGGCCCTTTCGGCCACAAACCCGCGAAATTCAATCTCCCATTCCACCACCTCGGAAACCAGTGTTGGCGTCGCGTCTTCAAAATATTCCGCCGATGGGAGTTCGGCACCTGTCGCATAAACTCCCGCATCAAATGTTTTCTCACCAGCAGGTTTAATAAACTGACGTTCTTGTAATGCGCGGGCTTCTCTCAAAGCCATCAACCAAACGTTTCGCAACCGATACTCAAATGGTAGATTCGGCAACCAATCATAGGGTGTTTCAAACAAAGCCATATCCAGTTGTCGAGCCATCATATCCACCAACAAGCCCTCGCCATAAAACACCGCATCCTGTGTAACCCATCCATCGGGAACACGATGTCCATGCAATCGTTCAACTGACCAACCCGCATCCAACGCAGCACGCCATAACATTTGGGAATCAGGTGTATACCGCGATGACAAGAGTAGCAAGGGCAGTTATATCGAAATCCGGTTTGTCCGGCTGACCATCTGCCGTTTACACACTTCGCCTTTGGGGATCACTGAGTTCCGCAGCACCAATGATTCCATCACTGTTGCTCCCTCACCCACTGAGCTGCCACTTTCCAAATAGACATAGGGGCCAATTTTGGCTTTCTGTCCAACTACTACGCCGGGGTCAATCCGCACGGGCGGGATAATTGTCACCGAGCCGGGTAGTTCGCTCAAGATATGGGCATCACGGCCTTCGTCCAAATAGGCCTTGCTAATCTTATAAAGGTCAGCATCTTTCATGAAATGGTAGCGCTGCGGGGCAGATTGATAGGCCACTTTAGCGCCTGCCTCAATCCAGTTCTGAATAGCGCTCACCAATTCTTTTTCACCCCGCTTAGAAAAAGCCAATTTGTTGAGCTGGCCCAAAAATTCTTTCTTGGCCGCATATGTCATAAACGCCAATTGATTCCCGACTGGGTTTTCGGGTTTTTCAACAAGCTTGGTCACCCAATCCCCCTCAATGGTGGCTTCAGCAGAAAGTTGAATTTCGGCAGGTGAAGCAGGGGTTACGCTCACCACCATATCAGCTTTGGTCTCCTCAAATTTTTTGAGCAAAGCCGGGATATGGTCAGGCAAAGGCAATGTATCAGCCGCCAACACCAAAAAATCTCCCTCAATTTGTTTGGTTGCCAACGCCAAGGCATCTGCCGAGCCAGTGGGCGAAATTTGCAGCACATATTTCACTTCAGTGTGGGGGTACCACGAATGGCTAAGGTAGGATGCCAAGCCGCCTTCCTGCTCGCCGATGACCACTACAAACCGCTTAATTCCAGCCTCCAAGCACCGATCCATCACGCGAACCATAATCGGTTTACCCAAGACTGGCAGCATTGCTTTGGTAACATCTTTAGAAAGCCCTTGCAGCCGCGAGCCACGCCCCGCCGCCAAAATAACTGCTTGTTGAATCACGCCCATACCATGCCCACCCTTCTTCACGAAATGCGCTGCTACACCACGCCGCAGGTAGTCTAATTTCATTAGGCAATTTCGTTGAGAAATTGTGAAATTATCCAGAAATTCAAACCTAGATTATAGCGGCTCTGCCAGAAATCCTGCTATACTTATCAATAGCGTAATCTAAACCATTCCCAAACACTGGGTTTTGTCCCAGCGCGCATCTCCACAGGACGGTGAATTGTGGCAACCTCTGAAGACAAAATGATAGATTTTCACATCTCACGCCTGAAGGATAAGCAGGCCGAAGTATTGCTGCGTACCATTGAAGATTTGGTGCGATTCGGTGCCAAAGCCGAACGCGCCTTGCCTGCCCTTGAGGCAGTTTACAAGTCCGCTATTGACCCCAACGTCAAAGAAGCGGCCCACCGTGCCGGACGAACTATTTTTTTTGCAATTAAGAACGGCAAAGAAGGCGCGGTCTAAAAAAGGGGCGGTTCAAAGCGAACCGTCCCTCCAACTTTCTACATCACCAACTGGCTAGGCCATACTCTTGAGTGCATCCAACCGTGCTTGCACCCGCTCCTGACTTGCCAATAGGTCAACCAGCTTATCCCGTTCGCGCTGAACCACTTCCGGCTTGGCGCGGCTGACAAAATTCTCATTCCCCAGCGTCCCTTGTGTGCGCTCAATTTGTTTGAGTAATCCAGCTAACTCATCCTCGAGGCGTTGACGCTCTTTTTCAAGATCAATCAACCCTGCCAGCGGTAGATAAATGGTCACATCAGCCGCCACAATGGTTGCAGCATTGGCAGGTGCAGGTGCGCCATCTTCGGCCAGCGTCACATCATGGACATTACACAGCCGTGCAAAAACATAGCTGTGGTTTGCCAAAACCTCCCGCATCGAGCCGGGAGCAATAACAGCGGCGATACGCTTGGACGGGTCAACCTCATATTGCTGGCGCGTATTGCGGATGCCAATCACCAATGCTTTAAGCGTTTCGAGCGCTCCCGCCGCTTCAGCATCAGCATATTCGGCATGGACAATAGGCCATTGGGCAATAATCAAGGCTTTGCCTGTATGTGGGATAGCCTGCCAAATTTCCTCCGTTATATAAGGCATATACGGATGCAGCAAACGTAAGCAACTATCCAAGACATACAACAGTGTGGCACGAGTGCTGGCCTTCGCCTCAGCGTCATTGCCATACAGCGCGGCCTTGCTGATTTCGACATACCAGTCGGCAAATTCATCCCAAACAAAGCTGAGGATTTGGCGACCCGCCTCACCATAGTTATTCCCCTCAAACAACCGATCCACGTTCTGGATGAGGTCATTGAGATGGCTTAAAATCCAGCGACTCGGCAAATCGAGTTGTTTTGGCTTGGGCAAGTCCAGCGGTTGGTCATCCTCAAGATTGCTCAAAATGAATCGCGCAATCTGCCACAGTTTGTTCCCAAAGTTGCGGCTGTGTTCAATGCGATTCATCGCCAAATTCATATCACTGCCGGGGGAGCCGCCTGTCAACAACGTAAATCGCAGCGCATCGGCCCCATATTCTTGCACGATTTCCAGCGGGTCAATCACGTTCCCAGTGGTCTTGCTCATCTTGCGGCCCTGCTCATCACGCACAAGGCCATGCAGATAGACGGTATCAAAGGGCGCTTCGTCGGTGAACCACAACCCCATCATAATCATACGGGCCACCCAGAAAAACAGGATGTCATAACCCGTTTCCATCATATGGGTCGGGTAAAACCGCTGCAAATCGGCGGTATTCTTAGGCCAACCGAGTGTACTAAACGGCCACAAGCCGCTGCTGAACCACGTATCCAGCACATCCTCGTCCTGCTCCCATTTACCGGAAGCATCGGGTGGGCCGTCACGGGTCACACGGATTTCGCCTGTTTCGCGGTGTGTCCATGCGGGAATGCGGTGTCCCCACCACAATTGGCGGCTGACACACCAATCTTGGATGTTTTCCAGCCAGTGGAAATACACTTTTTCAAAATGTTCCGGCACGATTTTGATGCGACCATCCCGGACGGCAGCCATGGCTTTGTCGGCCAGTGGCTGAATTTTGACAAACCACTGTTCGGAAATCATCGGCTCGACAATTTCCCCACCCCGCTGACTGACAGGGACGGTCATTGGATGAGGCTTGGTTTCAATCGTCAGCCCCGCCGCTTCCATATCTTTCCACAGTTTTTCCCGTGCCACGAAGCGATCCAACCCCGCATACGGGCCAGCATTTTCATTCAGGCTGGCATCGCGGTTAAGGATGCTGATAATCTCCAACCCATGCTTTTGGCCGAGTTCATAGTCATTAAAGTCATGCCCCGGCGTCACTTTCAAGGCCCCCGTCCCAAATTCACGGGTGACATATTCATCCGCAATGACCGGAATGGCACGGTTCAGCATAGGCACATACGCCATCTTGCCGATAAAGCGTTGATAGCGCTCGTCTTCAGGATGAACACAGACCGCCGTATCCCCCAGAATGGTTTCAGGGCGGGTCGTTGCCACCGGAATATATTCGCCACCCTCGACCGGGTATTTGAAGAAATAGAGCTTGCCTTCAATATCCTTGTCTTCCACTTCCAAATCGCTGACAGCAGTCTTAAGCCCCGGTGACCAATTGATTAGGCGTGTGCCTTTGTAAATCAGGCCTTGTTCCCATAGGCGGACAAAGGCCTCACGCACCGCGATGGATAGGCCATCATCTAAGGTAAAACGGTCTCTGTCCCAATCGCAGGACGCGCCCAATTTACGCAGTTGATTTTGAATCTCGCCGCCATACTTCTCTTTCCATTCCCATGTGCGGTAGAGAAACTCTTCACGGCCCACTTCTTCGCGGCTCTTACCTTCATCCCGCAGCATCTTTTCAACCTGCAACTGTGTGGCAATCCCGGCGTGGTCAGCACCCGGAACCCATAGTGCGGCACGGCCCTTCATACGGGCATGGCGAATCATCATGTCTTCAAGGCTGACAAACATGGCATGGCCGTTATGCAGCGCCCCGGTCACATTCGGCGGCGGCATACTAATGACATACGGCTCGGCGTCTTGGGGGGCGACTTCGGGCTTAAAATAGCCGGACTGCCACCACCAGTCATACAGGCGGCTCTCGGCCTCCTGAAAATTGAAATTCTTGGTCAGTTTTTCGGTCATTGGTTTTTGTTCCTCAGTTATAGCGAGTTGCTTTACTCAGTGGGGCAAGGTCATGCCAATTTAACAGCCGCCCACCCCAATCAAATCGGCTTAAACGTACTACCGCAGGGTCTTCGCTTCCTACAAGTGACATGCACCATCACCCCCTTTCTCAAGCTGAGGTCTATTTTGGTTTGGTGGCAATCATGACCACTTCAAGGCGGTCACGGATAATCTCGATATTTTCAAAACCCGCTTCAAGCAGGCCCACTTGCATTTCCACCGCGGTAATCGCCCGACAGCGTTCCTCGCGTTTATAAGTCAGGTAATCTATCCCGCGCCCGGTAACCAAAAAATGATTAATCTTGACCATCAACGGCGGGCCATCTTCCCAATCCCAGACTTGGAATTTGACTTGCTGGGGTTCTTCTTCGTCATCATCTTCTACCCCAATCGGGATAAAGCGGGGGCGGTCTTCGACAAACGGTTCAAAATCTTGCATCCCAATCATAGCCGTGCCACCGGGGCGCAAGAGCTTATGAAAATTCGCCAGTGTCGCTGTAATATCTTCGTCCGAGATCAGGCGCGGGACGGCATTGCCCTTGGTTAATACGGCATCAAATTGGCCCTCACCGCCGACCTTTTGCAGCAGTTCCAGAAAGCCCGCCTCGACAAATTTGATTTTGCGGGCAAGGTTATATTGATGGGCATTGACACGAGCCTGTTCCAATAGGCGAGCACGGCCATCAGCAGCGGTGACTTGGAAACCCTGCTGCGCTAAGGCAACTGCATACGTCCCCGGGCCACACGAGGCATCCAAGACGGTGGTCACGTTGCGGTCACGCATCCAACGACGAATTTGCATCCCTTCGCGGTCAAGTGGGGCATCCCAATCGTTGTACCACAAGTCAACCTCAATGGTATTGGTTGGCTGCCAATTATCTTGTTTCATGGCCGTCCTACTTATCGCTCGAAACATCCGTACCTTATCCCATTACCTTACCGAACTTTAGGCTCAAATCCAAACAAAAAAGCCCTCGCGTCACATTATTGCTAAAGGACGAAAGGGCTGTTACTTTCGCGGTACCACCTTAGTTCCTAGCCCAAAAAGGATTGGATTAGGCACTCATTTTGCTGTAACGGGCTAACCCGGACACCCTTACTTCGATGTTTCAGGGTATCTGCTCTGGCGCGACCTTCGGCGGTGATGATGGGGTTATTTGCACCAACCATAACCCTCTCTGGAACATCCCAACCCACCTACTCCTCGCCATCAACGCAATGGAGTATGTTATTGAGCCGTCGATGGGAGTTGAACCCATAACCTCTCGCTTACGAAGCGAATGCTCTGCCATTGAGCTACGACGGCCTTTGATATTAGTCATTGTAGCATTGGCCCCCCTTCTAATCAAGTCCGATTTTAGACTTAAAACACCTGTTCTATGGTTATGACTTATATGCGCCGAAGTTGAAAGCGTTACTATAGTAACGGATTTACACATATCCATTATATAAGCCAAATTTATAGAACATATATTCTTTTATTCTCAGCTGGCCTCTGAATTTCCGGTCATTATTTCTAAGATTTCGGCAAGTTCATCGCTTACTTCAAGGATGTTGGAAATTCCCCGCATCAAATATTCAGGCATATCTTCTAATTTCTGCGATTCAAGCCACTGCTTCATTAAGGTAGCATAGCCCATGATAGTAGGGATTCGAGCCTTCATCTCGCTTCGAATAATTTGTAATTTTTGCTCAGAGGGCGAGTCCAAGTAGAATTTAAGCCCCTCAGATAAAGTCGACATATCAATATATCCTTTCGGCCTAACAAATTTATGATGCAACCCAATTGTGCATGTTGCGTAATGGTTTACAAGCATCAGTCAAAATTATCGGGAGTATTGGATTATGCGAAGAAGAAGACCTTTTGGATTATGCTTAGTAATGGGATTAGCCATGTTTATGTGCCTCTGCATGTGTGGAGCGATAGGCGCATTTGCTGGGGGTCATGACAACAGCGGTTGGGACGGAGAAGGGTCTCCAATCAGGATTGATCCACCCAATGCCAACATCACGGCGCCAGACACTCCAGCGGATCCCGCTGAACCCACCTACTATGATTATTCAGGCGAAAATCATGGTAATTGGTATCGCGCATGGGGCATTTTTACAACCCTGACTCTGTTGATGGTTGTAGGCGGGGTAATTGGCATGGCCTTCTATTCCAGCCGACGCCTGCCCACCCTGCAAAAAGCGAAACGCCCCACCATTATTTAGCTTGAATCACTAGGAGGGGATTTACCCCCACCCCTCCTAACCTATATTTTCGTGTTATAGTCAAGCCATTCTTACTCTGGAAGATTAGGATAGGCTTATGCGACATTTGTTGATTAGTCTTCTCTGCATTACAGTGCTTGTCTCGGCCCTGAGCCTCAACTCACCAGTCCACCAAACCCAAGCCCAAACTGATCCCTTTGGTGCTCAGTGGTTTAGCGATGGCATTATGTATCAGGTGTTTGTACGGAGTTTTTATGACTCCAATGGCGACGGCATTGGCGATTTACAAGGCGTCCTCCAAAAGCTAGATTACATTCAAAGCCTCGGCGCGAATATTATCTGGCTCTCCCCCATCCACCCCAGCCCCAGTTATCACGGGTATGATGTGATTGATTATTATGAGGTTAATCCCGATTTTGGCACAAAAGACGACTTATTGGCTCTAATTCAAGCCGTGCATGAACGAGGGATGTATATCATTATGGATTACATCGCCAACCACACTTCCAATCAGAATCCATTATTTACCGAGCGCCTCGGCAAACCAGATGCGCCCAATAGCGATTTTTATAAATGGACGAATGATGCTCACACGACCTATCAAGGTTTTGCGGGCATTGGTTCGATGCCGCAAGTTAACTATGCCAGCCTCTATGCCCGTGACTATATGACGGATGTCGCCACCTATTGGCTTGACCCCAATGGTGATGGCGACCCATCGGATGGATTTGATGGATTGCGCTGTGATGTGGCTGTTGGCCCACCCCTCGACTTTTGGGCCGAAGTACGCACCGCTATGCAACAAATCAATCCCGACTCCCTCCTTTTGGCGGAGGCGTGGGTACGTAGCGCCTTGGATTTGCAGGATTATGTGCAAGGCAATGCGTTTAATGCGGCTTTTGATTTCCCAACGCTGCACGCTATCATTGCCGACCATGATACAAATGCTGACGGCGTAGTGGCAGGGGCATCACCAGCCGATTTGTTAGAAACGGCAATGCTGGCCTCAGTGACGCTCTATCCTAAAGGGGCACATCTGGTCAAATTTTTGAATAACCATGATACCAATCGCATCATGAGCGAGGTTGAAGGGGATTTTGACCGCGCCCGAGCCGCTGCTGTTCTGCTGATGACCGCCCCCGGCACGCCGATGATTTATTATGGCGAAGAAATTGGCATGTTTGGCAGTAAGGGGCATGGCAATCCCTATTGGGACGAGTATCGCCGCGAGCCGATGGATTGGTATGAAAGTGAAACTGGCGACGGCATGACGACATGGTTTGCTCCCACTGATCGTTATAACATACCATTTGACCTCATCAGTGTGGAAGAAGAAAATGATGATCCAGCCTCGCTAATTAATCTCTATCGAAGCCTCACCGAAATCCGCAACAACACCCCCTCCCTACGAACCGACACCTTTGCCAAAGTGGATCTTTCGCCAGAAGGAGATGAGTTATATGCCGCCGTGCTGGGGGAGATTGCCTCGGGGAATTACACCATTGTGTTGATTAATTTCAGCAGCAACAGCGTAACAGCATCATTTACTGGCCCCCTACCCTTGCCCATGTTAATGAGCCGGGTCAGCGTAACGCTGAGTGAACATTTCAGCCTTGAAGGCACAGAATTTACAATAGAGCCTGCCGGGTTTGCAATTTTGCAGATGGGTGGGTAGTAGAGAAAATCATCCCCAAACAAAAACCCCTCCCCATTGCATGGAGAGGGGTTTTTGTTTGGGGAAGTTAGATGGATTTCGAGATTAACCTTTGACACCACCAACGGTTAGACCGGAAACAATCCAACGTTGGAAGATGTAGAACAGGGAGACCACCGGAATCGCCATCAAAATAGACATGGCGGCGAATTTGGTGTAGTCGGGGTCAGCTTGGGTTTGTCCACCACCGGAAATACCACGCAGCGCCATCGCCATCGTAGAACGACCCACATCACCACCGGTCAAGAATTGAGTTGCTAGAATAAACTCAGTCCAACCCGACATAAAACCAAACAGGGTGGTAATGGCAAGGGCGGGCAGGGTTAACGGCAAGATGATGCGGAAGAAAGTTGCCACCATGCCAGCACCGTCAACCAACGCGGCTTCCTCTAATTCTTTGGGAATGGTGTCGAAGTAGCCTTTGAGATTCCAGATCGCAAAAGGCAGTGCGCCTGAACTATAGGCGATCATCAACCCAAAGAGTGTCACCTTGAGCGTTTCGTTGACATCATTGGAGTTGCTGGTACGAATGGCTGCTTCTTTTTCCAGCTTGTCACGCTCTTGGGCGTCATCGGGAAGCCGATCCATTGCCGCTTTGATGTTAGTAATCACGGCTTCTTGGGTGTCCGCCGAGCCAATTAACTCGTTTTGCTTCTGCAGAGCAGCGGCTTGCACCTTCATAATATCCAAAAATTCGGCTTTGAAGTGTTCATTATTCAACAAATTCAAGCGGTCGGTACGGCCTAGGAAAAATGGGTCATTCTTGGTAACACTACTGCGAATAACCTCTAGACGGTCATCAATCACCTGTGCCATACGGTCTTTGAGTTCAATGCGGTCAGCTCGATCCAGATTATCAGGGTTGATATTGATCCGCCCCGTGTTCTTAATCGCATTGTCCATCGCCGCAGTGACTGTTGGCAAACTAAGGCGCAGGGAGACCAAGCCGCGACTTTCAATCAGGGCCACGCTTTCTTCAAGCAAAGCACGATCAGGCGAATCGGCGGGAAGTTCAGCAAGCGCCGCATTGAAATTTGCCAAAACGGTATCTTGGTCAATAGCTGAACTGGCAAGTTCCGAGACACGGACAAGCCCATCGTGTTGGGTATTTAAACGGGCTAGCAATTCACGCCGATAATCTCCATTTTTAAGAGATGCTAGATCATCCGTATTGGCAAAATAGAAGGGGTCAGATTTGGTGACCGATGTACGCGCCGACTCGAGTTGACTATGTACCTCAATGGCGTATTGATCTTTCCAATTGGTGCTGATGGCTTCCATGTCGGTAATGCCTTTGTTGATCGCCCCTAGAGCCGTCAATAAATTTAAGCGGACGGTGGCTATACCATCCGTGTTAATCATATCAACCGATTCTTGAAGCTGATCCCGCTCCTCATAGGGGCGCAAATCGGCCAGAATGTCATCGGGGTCTTTAAAGGCAAGCCGGATGTCATAGACCAAACCACCATTTTCCAGCCCAATATTCTTGGTGGGGCTTTCATAGTAGGCCTTGAACCAAGCATAGGCGGTCAACACAATGATGGTCAGTGAAGCAAAAGTCACAAAGCGGGAAAAGCGTTCGCGCCGAATAAGAGAGATTTGGATTTTCTCCAGTCGCAAAGCATACCAAAAAGCCGCCGCGAGAACGACAGCCAGCAGGGTTGTCCCCAACATATAAGGAATAAGCCGCTTCACCACATCATTGCGGAGCTTGATGTAAGGAGAGCGGGCGTCATCATATTGTTTCTCAGTGGCTGCCAGATTGGCTACGATTTCAGCGTTCTTTTGCCTTTCGGTCGCCAATTTATCTTCGGCTTGGGCAATCGCGGCGTCATTCTTGGCTTGAACAGCGGCGGTCATCGCCTCGGCAGTGGCCGTAACGAGTGTGCCGGGGGTCAGGTTGGGATCGGCAAGGCGGACTAAGCTAGGGCTTTGGAAACTGGCTACATCATTGAGACGATAAAGGAAAGTTGATATCGCATCCAGATTCGCTGCGCCGCCTAGCAAAGTAGATTGGGCCGAAGCTACAAAGTCATTGGTACGCGAGGCCTCTTGTTTGGCCGCTTCTAGCTCACGTTCGCGGCGGGGGACTTTGGTGTCGGTTGAATTGGAAATATCCACCCGCAGCTTATCTACTTCATCGCGAATATCATTGGTGGCCGTCAGGGGGTCACGGATAGCGATTTTATAGACCCCACTTTCCCGAAACAAAACCGTCCACATAATGAAGTGGAAGCCAAAGACAAATAACACCAATAGACCAATGATGCCCCAGCGCAAATTGGATGATTGAATACTGGGGCGCTTGAGGAAATTGCGAAAAGCCGATCCAGCACCATAGGCCAAGAGGGCCACAAGGCAACCGTAAAAAATGGCCGGGGCCAGCGTGCTAAAAATGACATGCACCTTGAGCAAGCTAAACATGGCAATCAAAGGTACAAGCGTCCCAGTGGCAGGCATTGCCAGCAGCAAAATAAAACCCAACATGCCCGCTTGGCGACCAATGAATTTGTAGCGCGAAAAAGCATAGGCCGCACTCGCCCCCAATGTGACGGAGAGCATAGCTGTGCCCAGCGCGACAAAGAGACTGTTGCTGAACAACTTCGAAAGATAGACACCTGAAAGGGTTGGGAAGGGTTCAAACAAAAGCTGCTCAAAGGCCCGGGTAGTGACGTGTTTGGGGATTAGGATGAGTTCGCTGTAACGGGGTAGGCCTCGCGCATCGGTCGCCATCGCTATAATCCATATGATGGGAAACAAAACCGTTACGGAGACGATAATCAGCATGGCTTGAAGGCCCAGTTGACGCAAAATCAACCGAGAAATTCGTCGAAAATCAAAATTTGAGACATTAGGGGTTGCAATACTAAGCTTCATCGTAAGACTCCGTCGCTTTGGTAATGCGATTATTAATTAAAGTGATAAACAATAGGATGACAAAAACGACGAGCGAAAAGGCGGCAGCCATGCCATAGCGACCCGGAATAGAGGTCTCTTGCAAAAGATTATAGGCTTGGGTCACAAGAATCTCAGTTTGACGGCGCGGGCCACCCCCCGTGATGAAGTAGATGACATTGAAGCCGTTAAATGTCCAAATCATGCCTAACATGATGGCTGGAACCATCGCTGGGCGAATGAGGGGAACCGTGATTGACCAGAATTGGCGCCATTTAGTCGCGCCGTCCACATCCGCCGCCTCATAGAGTTCTTTGGGAATACTTTGGAGAGCGCCCGTCGCCACAATCATCATAAACGGCCAGCCCAGCCAAAGATTGGCAATAAAAACGGCATAAAAGGCATAAGGCAAAATACTGAAGATAGGCAGATCAATCGGCGGCACTTCATCCACCAGCCAGCGTGTACTGGTGGAAATATGCAACCCAAACCATTCATTGAACTTGCCAATCAGCAGGTTAATCGCCCCATAATTTTGATTGAAGGCACTACGCCATACCAAGGCCGAGATGTAGCCGGGGGTCGCCCACGCCAGCACAAAAATGGCACGATAGAGGCGTCGGAGCCATAGGCCTTTGGCGTTAAGCAGCATCGCAACACCAACACCAATGACGACATGGAAGGCGACATTGGAGATTGCCCAGATAATATTGAAGGCCAAAAGGCGAGGGAAACTATAATTTGAAATCGGAATACTATTGTTGAGGATTTTCTCAAAATTTTGAAGGCCTACCCAATCAGGACTATTTTCGGGATTGAAGTGGCGGTTATCAAAATTGGTGAATGACATGTAGACCTGTAGCGCTTGAGGGTAGAGCGTGACCACCGCCATGACTAGGGTAGATGGTAAAATAAACAGCCACGGCAATCGGCTTTGCTTCACCGCACCCACAAACGCAGCCCACGCGCCCGTCTTTTCGGTACTGGCAGCGCGTACTCCTTTTTGGACTTCGGTTACAGTAGCCATAATGTATTTTTTGTCCTTACCTTAACCTCTCAAAGTAACTTTGACCGAACAACTAGTTGCAAAATACCCCTCGGTACGGCGGAATGCTGGCGCTGAGATTAACACATTTGGGTAGACACGACAATAAACGTTCAATTGCAACTGAATGCTATTTCTTATTGAGTCACCCAACGCTGAATAAGCGCTGGAAGATCAGCTTGGGGTTGGCGAACTTGAAATAAAAAGTCTGCAAAGCTAGGTAAAAAGGTTTGATAAACATCAGGGTCAAGGGTGGTGGATTGGGCATTGCGGAGTTCTTGAATATAGAGCCGTGTCATGGCGTCAGTTGTGGAAGTGACGTTCATAAGCGGCATAAAATCACCCTGCTCGGCCAGTTGACCTTGAGCTTCTGGGCTAATTAGATAGGCCATCAATAGCGAAGCGGCCCGAACTGATTCATCGGGGGCATTGGCGCTGATCGTCAATAAATTAAGATCAAGTACAGGTCGCCACAGTACGCCTGCGGTGATCTCGGGCAAGAGGGATACACGCAGTTGATCGCCTAAAGCGGTAACAAGGGCGGGGTAGAGACTGGCTGGGGCGATCATGGCTGAAGCAGTGCCATTAATGAAGGTTGAAGGGTCATCCGAAAAAGTGACTCGGCCACTGGCGGCCAGAGATTGAAGCAACGTTGCAAAAGTCATGAGAGTTGGTTCATCTAGGCTGGGATGGCCGTCAGAATTGAAAATCGAACCAGTGGGGGCTTGATAGAGACCCACTAAGTTCATAGGATCGGCAGGGAAGATTACCCCTTTTTCACCAGCGACGATCAATAAATCGTCAATTGCACGCGGCTCGAGCGTCATATCCGCAATCTTGGAGTACATCATTAATAGATCGGCACTCAGTGGGCTGGCCCAATAGAGGCCTTGATAATCAAGACTTTGGAAAACAGAGGCATCCAATTGGCTGCTTAAATAATCAATTAGGGAGGTATCGAGCGGCAGGATGAGGCGATTTTTCACCAAGCCCCCCACCCATTCAGGTTGAGTGACCAGAATATCTGGGCCAGCCCCTTGGCGAAGCGCTTGTTCATAATCCGTCAATAAATTTTCAGGGGCGTGATATTCAAGGGAGACGGTCAGGGTGGGATTGGCCGTAGTGAATTTATTGGCAGCAGATTGCAAAGCATCGGCGTTAGCCCCTTGATAGGGATGCCACAAGGTCAAAGCCACGGGGCCACTAAAAGTCGGGGTGATATAAGGAGCGCGTTGGGAAGGAAGCGTAGATTGGCTTTGATCTTCCGATTGCTTTTTGTCGCAGGCCGTTAACAGCAAAATTCCAATAAACACTAGATAACCAACACGCCGCATAGATTCAAACCCCTTTGTTTGTTTTGGCAGACCAGTATAACGCTTTTTTAACCCATGAGTAGCGCCGATCTATTGGCCCATGCTACACTTCTTTACAATTTTATGACGTGTTAGAGGCGGACTATGATTGACCCAGTAGCGCTGTTTAGCAATGTATTCCCCAATATTGATCAAAAAGTCATTGCCCATCTTGCTCGGCTGGCACTGGTGAAAAATTACCCGTCTGGCTGGGTATTGTGTTATGAAGGGGATCGCGGTGACACCTTTTATCTGGTGGCATCAGGGCAAATCGCCATTACCAAGCGGATGAGCGAACAGGAAGAGCGGTTGTTGCGGGTATTGGAAGAGGGTGAGTTCTTTGGCGAAATGGCGCTATTGCATGGGAATGCGGTGCGCAGTGCGACTGTCAAAACCATTGTGCCCTCGACCATTTTGGAACTAGATCGCACGACCTTTGAAGGGGCCATTGAACAAAATCCACGGATGGTGCTGACGCTTGTCCGCACGATGATTAACCGGATGCGGGCCAACGACCAATTGACGATGGATGAGCTACGGCGTCAAAAGGAAATGGTCGAAGAAGCATATGATGAACTCAAACGCCAAGAAAAACAGCGTAATGAATTTTTGGATACGCTCGCCCATGAGCTCCGCACTCCATTGACCGGAGCCAAAGGTTATATCCAATTGGTCAAAGCGGGCATGATGACTGGCCCCGCGCTGAATATGGCCGTTGATAAAATCAATTTTTCGTTCAACCGTATCATCAGCTTGGTCAATGACTTGCTATTTGTGCAGGAAATGGCCTTGCTGGATTTTGGTTTTTCCAAAGTTGACCTGCGGGAAGTTTTTGATGAAGTGATGGAACAACTTAGTCCAATTTTAAGCGATTACCAAGCCACGCTACGTTTTAAGATCGCCGATGATTTGCCCGTGATTTTGGCTGACCACGACGGCATGGTGCGGGTGTTTCGGCACTTGATTGACAACGCCCTTAAATTTAGCCCTGAGGGCGGCGAAGTATTAATCGTGGCCCATCCCGAAGGCCAAACAGTGGTAGTGGATGTCACCGATCAAGGCATCGGCATTCCAGCGGAATTTATGCCGCGTTTGTTCAAGCGATTTGAACGCATCGAAAGCCACGAGGGGCATTTATTTGGCGGTGTTGGGTTAGGGTTGCCGATTGTCAAACATATCGTTGAAAGTCATGGCGGTGTCATTACAGTTCAATCGGCCTTGAACGAGGGCAGTACATTTAGAATCCAACTCCCCCTCGACGCCCGACGCGCCACCACCGAAATTAACATTGAAGAAAACGGCTGGGTTGATTTACCGGATAGTGGGCCATCTCTCGATAATTTGCTGGAAGAATAGCTAGTTGGCAACACGAAAAACAATTTGGTCGTGGACATCATAGGTGACATGGGCAAAAAATGGCAAGGGTGGTGCATCCGTGCCAAAAATGCGCGGCAAAGTGATGGGTAAATCTTCGACCAATGGCAGTTGATTCGTGCCATCTTGGAGGCTGGCAAGCAGGGGCGCAAGCGGCAACCATTCGAGTGTGCCCTCCTCACAATCCATCACCTCACGCGAATCGGCCTCACCCGTAAAGATATACAAAATAATGCCTGTGGATTGACCTGCATCCACATGGGTGCTGCCACAAAATCGTAAATGGGGAATGTGCAGACCTGTTTCTTCCAAAATCTCACGGCGGGCACCCGTCAAGGGATCTTCATCCCGTTCGATATGCCCCCCTACCCCATTGTAAAAACCGGGGAAAATACGTTTGGTTAGGCTACGCTTCATCAACAACAAATCGCCTTGATAGGTGACGAAACAGAGGGTACGGGCCACGACCTGCCAGCGGTTGGCGACGGTCGCGCTATCAGTGCCTTGTTGTTTTGCACCCATCTATAAAATCCTTTTGAGCTAGAAAAAAATAAGGACAAGCCAATCGCCTGTCCCTATAAGAATACTCTTAATCAGCGAGGTCTGACACGTCTTCCTCAATCACTTCGGCCACTCCAAAGTCAGAGAGGGTTTTGTGAATGAGGACGGGTGTGGTGTGTTTGGCAGCGAGTTCAAGTGTGTTACCAACATTCAATTGTTGGAACAGGAAGCTGAACCGGGCCTGCCATGTAGCACGGAAAGTGGCCCGCAGGGATTCATCCAATCCCCACAATTTTGGCTTGAATGGGCCGATGGCGCGTTTACGTTCCTTATAGTGGAACTGCTCAATAGTTTGCTTGCCACGACTCTCTGCATGATTGGCATCCACCCATGCGTACATCTCAGCTTTGAGATCGGCAGGAAAGGCTTCATGCTCATACAACATGTTCATAAAACCAGTGGCAAGGTGAATTTCGCAGGCGGTAGAGGTCGCAAAATTGCCAAAAGCGGATTCGGGCAGGGTGCTGGCCCCGTGTTGGACGGCTCCGGCGATGCCATATTCGGCGCGAGAAACTTGGCTGAGAAGTTGCAGCGTCCCAAAATCAACGGAGACATCGGCGATGCTGCCGTCGGGGAGCACAACCCCACCATGACTCGTACCCGTCTGCACACTGATTTTGCTGATACCGGGCATATCCCCTAGCTTGGCAACCTCTTTGAGATAGAGCGTCATGAAGGCGTGGAGTTCTTCAACCGTCGAATTTTTCTCGCCGACTTCACCGATTTCGCCACCGAGAGAAATCATAACGCCTTTGGGTTGGATTTCGCGGATAAAGGCGGTGATTTCAGCGCAGTGATGGGCATTGAGATATTGCTGTTCTGCGAGGGTGGCCTTGCTTAAATCCACAAGAGTGCTGGTGTCAATGTCAATGTTATAGTAGCCAGCGGTAATGGCTTCAACCGACAAATCCTTGACCGTTTGTACTTCGGCTTGGGGGTCTTTGAGGAAATTCTTGTGGCTGACTTGGAAATGATCGCCTTGGATGTAGACCGGCCCCCGGAAACCTTCTTTGATGGCCGCTGCCAAAATACAGGCAACGTATTCGGCAGGACGCTGAGCGGTGTATTGCATTTCGCCACGCGAGATTTCAAAAATCATCGCGCCGACCTTTAGGGCATTGGCGGCAGCAAAGGTACTGCGGGCCAAATCATAGGTCATGGCGCGCAGGTTCATAGCTGGGACAGTGAAATTATTGGGTGTTTCACCACGCCCACGTGCCATATAGAGTTCGTGGATGCTGGCTGGGTAGACGCCCAATTCGAGAGCGGATTCCCAAATAAGCCAACGTGCGATGGCTTTTTCGTCTTCACTCCCAAAAACAGCAAGGTTAATGAGTGTATCAATTGGGCCATTCGGAAAGGCTTTGGCATCTAGGATAACGCGCTTGCCATCTAGCCAGAGTGTGCCATTTAGTTTTTCAATGATTTGCGGCACGAGTGTTGCGGACTGAGACATTAAAACCCCCTTTACAGGATTTTGTTTCTACGGTTACACAGATCGCCAAGCACCCTAAATGTTCGGATTGTCGAATAGGCGACCCTGTAATATGCTAAAATGTAACATTGTTTTTATCATTAAACCGACCCAGATGACCAGACATTCCGTGAAATTCTACAGTCACTAACTTTCAGGAGCAAAAGCACAATGGATGACCTCTATCAGCGTATTGTAAAAGACCGCCGGGGGTTTACATGGCTGGCAGGCAAGTTACCCGGTTTTGCGGGCTATATGGAAATGACCTCACGTCGCACGGCTGATCGTCTGGTGCGTGACCATGTGGCGGGGCAACTCAAAACCTTACTGGTGCGCTTTGCCAGTATCGAAACCGATATGATTCGCAGCGGCGGGATTGGGAATATGTCGGCGACAAAAAGCGCCAAGACCAAATTCCAAACATTGATTGACCGCATCGCCACAGATGCCCCCGGTTATTCCGGCTTTTTTGCAGCAACCCGGATTGGGCCAGATGAACTTGAAAATATCTATGCCTTTGACGAAGCGATGTTACGCTATGAAGAATCTATTGGGGCCGCACTTGACCAATTGAGTAAAGCCGTGAGTGCCAACGATGGCGTGGCACAAGCCATTAGCAGTCTGGATACCTTGATGCAAGAAGCCAACGCCGCTTACGATTTGCGTGAGGATATCCTCAAGGGAATCGCGTAAATATCGCGTATTGAACTACCACCACCGTATCAATTCTAAGGAGCATTTTGAGATGGCACGCATTATTGATGTTGTTCAACACCCAAATGTAGCGGACGAAGAACTCGTCTGGCGCGAACCACAAGGCGGGGCTGGCGATTTCCGCATGGGGTCGCAGTGTATCGTGCAGGAAAGCCAAGCAGCCGTGTTTGTTAGCCAAGGGCAAGTCTTGGACGCGCTTGGCCCCGGCAGACACACGTTGAGTACGGCGAACCTACCCCTGTTATCCAATTTGATTGGCAAAGTGACCGATGGCAAAAACCCCTTTCCTGCCGAAGTCTATTATGTGAACCTAAAAGATTTGCCACAGGTGCGTTGGGGCACAAATCCCCCTATCACGATTTTTACCACACAGGGGATTGGCGTCATGCAATTAATGAGCAATGGCGTCGTTGATATTGGGGTGGACGATCCGGTACGGTTTGTAAAACAATATGCGGTGGGCAAACCCGTTTTGCGGTTGGATGACCTTAAGGAACGGATTCAAACCCTGCTACTGGGTGAATTGGCCCAGCTTTTGAGCCAGCTTAAAGTGCAAAACGAACAAGAAGCCAATGCGATGCTGACCAATTTGGAAGGGGCATCATTGGCACTATTGAACGAAGGCTTCAAGGCCATCGGGATGCGGATTAAAGCGTTTGAGTCCAAGCCGTTCCAGCGTAAACAAATCAGCCGCGAGGAAGCGATGAATCTGGTTGGGAACAAGGAAGACTTCTTCCGGATGGAACAACTGGATGTGGCCCGCGCCGCCGCCAACAATCCCGGTACAGCAGGCGATTTGGCCGGGGCAGGGATTGGGTTCGGCATCGGCCAGCAATTGGGTGGAGCGATGAATCCACAGCAACAAGCTATGCAAAGTCAGCAGCAAATGATGATGATGCAAATGATGCAGCAGATGATGGAAAAAATGCAGAGTGGCGGTCAGGCCCAGCAACCCGCAGCACCGCAAGCCCCAGCAGCAGGTGGTGGTGCACCATCTAACCCCCAAACACCGGAAGAAATTCAGGCCATGTTGGATAGTCTGGACGCGCAATTGGCTTCCGGCAAGATCAGCGAGACGGCCTATAACCGTTTGGTGGAAAAATGGGAAGCCCGTCTTAAGGAATTACGCGGCGGTCAATAGACATCAATTACTCCATCGCCAGAGGCCCTCGGAGTACAAATTGATCAACCCCTCACCTAACCATGAGGGGTTTTTGATTTGTCGTCATTATGTACGAAATTGTTGAGAGGCGGGAATTTTGAGAGTGGGTGTGTATAATCGCATGGTTATAAAATTCATGGTGTTCAGGAGTAACTTAGATGCACACCATTAGTCGCACACGCTGGATACCTTATTCGCCCCATTTTGTATATGCCGTGCTGACCGATCCAGAAAAATTTGAACAGATTGTCAAACGGATTGAGGCCATTCGGATTTTGGAAAGGCACGGTGAACGCGGCACGATTTTGGCAAAAATAGACCTGCCGGGGCGGAAATGGATTGAGACAACGGGCACGGTCGAAGGTGAAGTGGGCAAACGATTAGTATTTACCACCCACGAGCCTTTTCCATTAAAAATTACATGGGATTTAAAACCAGAAATTCAGGGGACATTAATTGGCAGTCGTGTGACCAATAGTGTCGAACTTGACCTTAGCCCCATCGCGGCGCTGTGGTCAAAATTGGTATTGACTGGTTATCTCTCCACTGAAATTGATGACGACTTACAACGGCTAGAAGATACAGTCGCCAATGAGTCAGCCCTAGTCTAGTTGCACCTTGCCAATGGGATAACGACCTTGATAGGTGGCTTCAGCGTCAGGTTGATTGGGGTCAATAATCGGCAACTTTACGCCCGTTGTGGTCTCATATAGCCCAATGCGGATGGTGTAGTGACCAGATGGGATGTCAGCGGGGAAGGCCACCGGATCACGATAGAGACCACCGGGTTGCCATGCCGTTGTGGAGATAATGGCGTTGGCAATGCCGTGATCAAGGACGGCTCGGGGGGGCGGGCCGGGTTCACCCACGTCATTTACCACATGAACCAAAACACTATATGGGGTGTCGGTTTGACGTAATGCCTCCCAATAAAGCAAAAGAATCACACCCCCATCGGCCCCATCCAGCAGAGTATAGCCCCGCAGAATTGCCATATCACCCAATTGGATGGCTAAAGGATGCTCAATCTCGGTTGGCGACACAACCCAGTTGCGATATTGCAGGACGCCGGGGTAGGTATCGCCATAAATCGCTTGGGTATGTTCGCGCAAATAGGCATCGGCAAAATTGGTGCGATCACTGGCAAGGAGATAGATACCGACATAATGGTCAGTTAGCCACGCAAACTGGTCGGTGGGTTTGGTGGTGCTGGTCGGGACATAATAAATATCCCCTGACCCAGTATAGTAATATTCAAGGGCCGGGTCAGCCGAGCCGCTGATAATGACATCATGGCTGGTGGTGCGAGCTTTAAGATAGTCGGTCAAACCCTGCCAATCCGGGGCTTTGGGAGCATCGTGATAGAAATAGTCGTTAATTTCATGGAGAAAAAGGATGGAAATGAAGAGAGGCAGCGAAAAAAGAAGGACAGCCCTCGCTCCTTGGCCCGTTCTCCCAATGCTTTGGGCGATGGGGAGAATATCTTTTAGCAGAGCAACCCATATCCCAATAGACAAAATGAGAGCAGGTGTAACCATAATTACATAGCGAGCCAAAAAAATATTGGATTGGGTGGAGAGCACGCTTAAAAGAGTGATGGGAACCACCATCCATAGCAAGATCAACCAACCTGCCCCACGTATTTCCTTATTTTGACGATATACAATCGCTATTAACGGCCCTAGCAAGAGTAGAATCACCAGCCCGATACCCAGCCCCAATGAAAACGTGTTATCGCCCAAAAAGAGGGTAGGAACTAATTGTTTGAACACTCCAGATAAGGCAAATGCAGCAGCAGTACCTTGATAGCCACTGACCACCCGCACCACGTAAATTTGGATAGCAAGTGGGACACACAACAGCCCGATGACCACCCATGCTCGAAATAAAGATTTTAGGAGATCACGACGACCCAAAATCAACACATAAGCGGCCTGCACGACTAAGGAAAAACCATCCAAATAATAGATGTAGAGGGCAAGCGTCTGAACTAGGATATATGGCAACCAAGCACGCCAGCGGGGGGTCGGTTTTTGGTCGCAGAGGTAAAGCAATAGGTAAAAATTTAGCGGGGTGAGGGCGGCAATGAGGCTGTAATTGCGGGCATCTTGGGCGTGCCACAACAAAAAGGGATCGAGCAACCATAGGAAGCCCACCAAACCAGTAAGCCACCAATTTTTGAAAAGGCGATGGGATAGGGCAAAACCCACCGCCACCCCAAATAGGCTGGCGAAAACCGATAACATCCGCATGGCAAAAACGGTTTGGCCCATGACGCCACGCCACGCCCAATAGACTACTAATGCACCCGGATTTGGCTCGGTTTTGATGAGTTTAAACCAAGTATCGGAAAAGGGTATTTTTGTCCAATGGATGACGGTGAAGGCTTCATCACCGCGTAAATCCACCGCATCAAGGCGATGGATACGCAGTGCAAAAGCCATAAGGAGCAGGAGTCCTACCCCTAAGAGTCGTATACTGACAGGCCGCAGATTCATACCAGCTAGGCGCTAAGCGTAGATCAGAGTTTCGTTGAGTTCTTCAATTTGGGTTTGGGATAGGCTGACATGACCCGCCTCTTTTTGATCTTTCAGATAATCTTGGAGGCTGGTACGCTCAGTCTTATCTTTGGTTTTGGCAAATACAACTGGAACACTTTGTTCCCCTTCTAAGACAGCCCGCGCATTGGGATGAATGAACACAATTAGAGGATTGACGGTAACCCCGCTGTCGGGCAGATGTTTATCCAGATATTTTTGGAGTTGGGTGGCTTCGGCTTGAGCATCACGCGGGGGATTACCCAAATTTTCTTGGCGCATGAAACCAATGAGGGCGGTTGCCATCCCCCCCGGAATACGCCACTTATCATCTTTTACGACGATAGGGCGGTCATGGAACAACGGGAATAAGATATAAACGCCCTGAGGAATAATCAACACATGACGGGCTGGAAAAATGAAGTGGTATAACACACCCTGATTGGTAACCCCCCGCACCGCTTCTTGAAGCGATGTCCAAGGCAAGGGTTCACGTACCCAATGATTTGCCATACGGACTGAAAAAATGACCACCCCAAACAAAATGGGGACAATGAGGCAGTTAAAGGTAAAGGCAGAATCACTGCCCTGCCCCGCCAGCCGATTGCTCATCAAAAAGCTAAAGACAAGGCCACCGATTGCTACAAAAAAACTGATTTGGGCCAGATTTCGATTACGTCGAATCAGGGCCTCGTTAGTTACGACGCGCATAAAGACTTCCCTATGGTGATGACGAATTTGGGTGCGATGGTATCACAAAATCTAGCGGTAATCGAGATGGCTTGCGCTATAATTCACGAGCGATTTTCAGATGAGGAGTTTAAGCAAACGATGGAATACATTTTTTCAGCGACCATCATTCTTATTTTCATTGTAGGTTATTGGTCACTGGCGGTTTTTCCTAAACAACGGGATTTCAAAAAACACCAGCAGTATGTTCAGACCCTGCAAGTGGGTGATGAAGTCGTCTCGTATGGTGGCATTATCGGAACGGTGGTCGAACTGAATGACGATATAGGGACGGCCATTTTGCGCATTGCCGATGGCGTGGAAGTTAGAATTTTGACCGCCGCGCTCCACCAAAAATTTGACCCAGAAGAATTGGCCCGCAGCATTCGGATGGCTCAGGGAATTGAAGATAGTGGCAAAGAAAAAGCGGAATAAACCGCTGTTTTAAATATCGAATCGTAAATTTATGACATGCAACCTTGTTGGCGGGTTTGTTTTGCGGTAACATTCCACGCCGCTAAAGTAACACTTACGATGTTCGTTTTCTCGCGTTTTATACGCACTAAGGAAAGCCTTTTATGACAGGATACCGTTATTGGCTGGCGGTAATTCTCGTAATTACGCTGGTGTGTGCATATATTGACTTACCCGATAGCCCCGGTGTCCAGATTGGGGATACCAAGTGGGATTTTAAAGTAGTACAAGGGTTAGACCTGCAAGGTGGATCGCGCGTGCTGTTAAAAGCCGCGATTAACGCAAACCAATATTCTTCAGAGGATATGCAGGTTGCCCGTGACATTGTAGAACGGCGTGTCAATGGCTTAGGTTTGGCAGAAACTACCGTTCAGCTTCAAGGTGGCGACCGAATTTTGGTCGAACTACCGGGGGTGAATGACCGAGAGGTGGCCCTCCAAACCGTTCAAGGGACAGGCTTGCTAGAATTTGTCGATTTTTCGAATGTCCCGGCCAGCATTGGTGAAAATGCGTGTATTTTGACGACGGAGCAACAACGCATCCAACAACTGCGTGATGAGTCTGCCGCACAGAATCCAGACCTGACACCCACCCCACTACCCCCCGATCAACAACCCACAACTGAACCAACGATTGAAAGTACACCTAATGCACGTCCCTTTGGTAAAGCGGATGCCAGCACAGGTAGTCAATTGAGTCAAGGGGGTGAAGGAACGCCGACGCCAGAAGCGACGGAATCTCAACCCACCGAGGCAGTAACAGAACAAGCGACCCCCGAAGCAACAGTCGTTGCGACGGAAGTCCCAACTGAGCAACCTACGGCTGAGGTTACAGCGGAACCCACTGCAACCCCAACCCAAGAACCAGAGACTCCCCGTGGCCCCTGCCCTGACGGGAGCTTCCCAATTGGGACAAATGGACAGGTAGGTGGCCCAGCGTTTACCACCGTGATGACAGGTTCTGGTCTCAAAGATGCGGCGGCTGTCGCTGGCAACTTTGGGCAATGGACAATTAGCTTTACCTTAAATGATGAGGGTGACCAGACCTTTGGTGACTTCACCAGCGCCCATGTGGGTGATCGTCTGGCGATTGTATTGGACGGGGTAGTCATTTCCGCACCCTCCATCAACCAAGCAATTACAACAGGCAGTGGTCAAATTACGGGGAGCTTTACCCGTGAACGCGCCCGTGTATTAGCCACCCAACTGCGTTATGGTGCCCTCCCTGTGCCGCTAGAAGTAGACGCTTTCGATAATGTCGGCCCCACACTGGGTCAGATTTCAATTGACCGTTCAGTCCGAGCAGGTGTAATTGGCGTTATCGTTGTGTTGTTGTTCATGCTGATTTACTACCGTGTACCGGGTATCGCGGCGGACTTGGCGCTGATTGTCTTTACCTTAATCAACTTTGCACTGTATAAGACAATCCCGATTACCTTGACCCTATCGGCCATCACCGGGTTCCTAATCTCTATCGGTACGGCAGTGGACGGTAATATTCTGATTTTTGAACGTATGAAAGAAGAACTACGCGCAGGCCGTCCGTTAGATCGGGCAGTTGAGCAAGGATTCTCACGGGCATGGACATCTATCCGTGACTCCAATCTTTCAACGCTGCTGATTTGTACCATCTTATTCTTCTTTGGGAGAACATTTGGGGCAAGCGCGGTGCAAGGGTTTGCTATCACGCTGGCCTTGGGGTTGATTATTAACCTCTTTACCGCGCTCATTGTGACGCGGACTTTCCTGACGTTGCTGCTCGGCCTCTTTGGGGATCGACTGCACAACAATAAGCGCATGATGGGGGCATAACCAATGTTTAGTCTGGTAGAACGCCGTCGCACCTATTACATCTTTTCAAGTTTCCTGATCGTACTTGGGCTGGCAGCAATGATTTATTCTGTCGTCAGCACGGGCACCTTGTTACAGGTAAGCATTGACTTCACAGGGGGCACACTCCTGTCGCTGCAATTCACTGAAAAAGCCGATGAGCAGCAAATCCGTGATTTCATGTCAGAGTTTGGCGCGGATGAAGTCGTGGTTCAAAAATTGCAGGCCATCGAACAAACAGGGAGTGATGCTCCAACCTATCCTGATGGCAGCCGTTGGTCAGTGCGTACTAATGAATTCAGCGCGGCTGAAGTGACCGATTTGCTAAATCGTATCAGCACGGATGTCGCTCCACTTGACCGCGAAGCCACCTCGACTTCACAAGTCTCGGCAGCCGTTGGTGATCAAGTCACCCGCGCTTCGTTCATCGCCATTTTAGCGGCAACGGCGCTGATTCTGGCCTTCATCTACTTTGCCTTCCGTAAAGTACCCCACAAGTTCCGCTATGCCGTGTGTGCGATTATCGCCATGATTCATGACATTTTGATTATCGTCTCGGCGATTTCGGTGTTGGGGTTGATATTTGGCTGGCAGGTTGACGCCTTGTTCTTGACCGCCCTACTCACGGTTGTGGCGTACTCGGTGCAAGATACGATTGTGGTGTTTGACCGTATCCGCGAAAACCTGCCCAAGCGCCGCGATGAGGCCTATGAATTGATTGTCAATCGCAGTGTTTTAGAAACCATTCACCGGTCGTTTGCAACACAGTTGAATGCGGTGTTTGTGATGATTGCCATCGTACTGTTTGGTGGCGAGACCATTCGGCAGTTTGTGTTGATTTTGTTGATTGGTCTGACCAGCGGTACGTATTCCTCGATTTTTATCGCCGTGCCACTGCTAGTGTCGTGGTCTAAAGGCGAAATCCCCTTCGTGGAGGGGGATGTAAACGAATAACCAGTCAGCGTTTTATAGGGGCGGCCCACCAACCGCCCTTTTTGTTTTTTTGATGGGGAGCAAATTACATATGCCACGCGCCTTATTCAGCGTTTCTGATAAAACTGGAATTATTGAACTCGGTCACGCCCTTGCCACCATTGGCTGGGATTTGGTTGCCAGCGGGGGAACTGCTAAAACCTTAAGTGATGCCGGGATTCAAGTGACCCCAATTGAGCAATTGACAGGCTTGCCGGAGATGTTGGGCGGGCGGGTCAAAACACTGCATCCGGCCATTCATGGCGCGATCCTTGCCCGTGACCATTCAAAAGATTTAGAAGAACTAGGCCATTTTGGTTACGCCCCGATTGATTTGGTCGTCTGCAATTTATATCCATTTCAGGAAGCGATCTCCAAACCGGATGTTAAATTGGAGGATGCGATTGAACATATTGACATCGGTGGTGTGACCTTGCTGCGGGCTGCTGCCAAAAATTTTGCACGGGTGACAGTATTGGTTGACCCAGCCGATTATGTAGCAGTTGCGGAAAAGATTGTGCTGAAAGGGAAATTAACCATCGAAGAGCGGCGACGATTGGCTACCAAAGCCTTTGCCCACACACGCAACTATGACACCGCGATTTATGCCTATCTCGCAGGCGAGGATTTGCTCGAAGTCGGTGAGGAAGGGTTGGGGGATTCACTGGCGATTGGGGTTAAGCTTATTCAACCGTTGCGCTATGGCGAAAACCCACACCAAAAAGCAGGCTTATATGCCACTCGTCAGGGCATGGGGCCGCTGGGTGGAAATTTATTACAAGGCAAAGAATTGTCTTATAACAATTTACTAGATGCGGATTCAGCATGGCGGGCTGTGTCTTCATTCTCACCCAAAGAATCGGCAGCCGTCGTAATCGTCAAGCACCTCAACCCGACGGGTATCGCCGTCGCAGACAATGCGGCTGGCGCATTCACGGCAGCATTAGAAAGTGATCCTGTTTCGGCCTTTGGCGGAGTGATTGCCGTCAATCGCACCGTAGATGTGGCTTTTGTTGAAGCATTGGGTAGCCTATTTGTCGAAGTGCTCATTGCACCTAAGATTGACAATGCCGCACGTAAAATGTTGGAAACCGGGCGGAAGAATTGCCGGGTGGTCGAAGTCCCCCGCTTTAGCACACAGGCAGGGTTAGAATTCCGCAGTATCTTGGGTGGGGTGCTGGCCCAAGAACGCGACTTGGGCGATCCTGAAGGTACAGAGTGGCAAGTGGTGAGCCAACGCCACCCGACCCAAGACGAGATTAAGGCACTTAAATTTGCGTGGTTGGCATGTCAACATGTTAAGAGTAATGCAATCGTGATTGCAGGGCCAAACATGACCTATGGTATTGGCGGGGGTTTACCCAGCAGGGTTGATGCTACACGTTTGGCTGTCGAAAAAGCGGGCAGTCGAGCAACAGGAGCGGTTTTGGCCTCGGATGCGTTTTTCCCATTTGCCGATGGGGTACAGGTTGCAGCAGCGGCTGGTGTCTCAGCCATCATTCAACCCGGCGGTTCGATTCGTGACCAAGAGGTGATTGCAGCCGTTGACGCGGCGGGCATGACCATGGTATTTACCAAGAGTCGGCATTTCCGGCATTAAAAGTGCGTCATTTGGCATTTTTTCGAGTGATCAATGTCCTTTTTTAGGAATATTTGGGCAGGCGAGAGCGTCCATGTAACAACGGCGCGCTGTCGCCTGTATTTTTTAAGAAAGGAATCTCATCATGGCGGATCATAATGCCAAATTGACATGGAAACAGGGAATGACTTTTGAGGGGTATACCGACGGTAAAAGCCATCTCCCCACCGTATTTGCATCTGGAAGCGAGAACCTAGCTGAATATGACAACGGGCACTCACCACTGGCAATGGTATTGCTGGCGTTGGCTGGTTGTACGGCGATGGATGTCATTAGTATCCTGAAAAAGAAAAAGCAGGATATTGCCGCTTTTGAAATTGAAGTGGAAGGTGATCAGGTAGATGAACACCCGCGTGTTTACAACCACATCACGATTGTCTATAAGCTGTGGGGCAAAGACCTGAGCGAAGAGGCCGTCGCCCGGGCTATTGAGCTTTCTGAAACGAAGTATTGCTCAGTGAATGGGATGCTCAAATTGGGCGCCAAAATTGACTATCGCTTCGAGATTAATCAGCCCGAACCTCAGATGTAAGCTAACCAAAGCCAAGCTAGATTGTCCACAACTTACAGGCATAGATGGGGTTATAGGGGAAAGCATTTATGCCTGTCAAAAACATCTTTCAATATTTTCTGAAAGTTGTGAAAGTTGTTGACGTGCCATACCCAATTAGGTATACTTAATATATGTTAGATCGTGCAATAGTTCACAAGCGTACCCATTCAATAGGCTGTTTTCTCGGCAAGATGTGATAACTCTTGTTGGGAATGATTTGCACCTAAAAAGGATCGATCATGACCGCTCCCAGTAATTTGGCTGTCGAAACACAAGCTCCTACCTCTAATTTGCAGCGGCAAGATTGGGTGCAAGGGGTTCGGGCAGACCTTGAAAAAGTAACGGAGAAAATGCGCTCCGTTTCATTTCTGGATAATCAATTGTTGGACGCCGCCATCCATATGATTATTGCCAGTGGTGGCAAAAGGATGCGCCCAGCCATTACGATGCTAATTGGTCGAGCCGTCAATGCGGCCTACGATCCTATTTTGTCGGTAGCAGCCTCGGTGGAATTGTTACACACAGCCACCTTAGTACACGATGATTTGATTGATAGCGCTAAAGAGCGACGCGGTGCGCCAACCTTACATACGGCCCTGCCCCTCGGTGTGACGGTGTTAACAGGTGATTTTCTGTTTGCCCAATCCGCAGCACTGGCAGCCGAGGCGAATAATGTTGAGGTTGTTAAAATATTTTCGCGCACATTGGTCAGCATCTGCCGGGGTGAAATTTTGCAGGCGCAAACCAAATGGCAAGTGCCCACGCTGGATACCTATATTGAGCGTATCTATGGCAAGACAGCAGCGCTATTTGAAGCGGCGGCGGTTTCAGGGGCGATATTAGGTGAAGACATCTCAGAAGATGAGATTCAAGCCTTTAGCACGTTTGGGCGCGAACTGGGATTGGCTTTCCAGATGATTGATGACGCGCTGGACTTTGTGAGCACCACTGAAAAATTGGGTAAACCTGCTGGCAATGACCTGCGACAGGGGATTATCACCCTACCCGTGTTGTATTACCTGCAAAACGAGGGTATCCGCGACGACGAGGCCTTTGTTAAGAGTCTTGATGATCCCGATACACTAGAAGCCGTGATTAAGGGTGTGCGGGACACTGGGGCGGCTCGACAAGCGTATGAATTGGCACGCGATTATGTTGCCAAAGCGGAAGCAGCCTTGAGTGGGGTTGAATGGTCAGAAGCCATGGAGTTACTGTCGGATTTAGCCCATTATGCAGTGGCCCGTGACTTTTAAATAGCCTCCCACCCACATGCTTTGATGTTATACTATACCTAGCTTACTGGAAGACTCCAGCAGAGCGAATACCAACAAAAGACGCATGGGGGGCGACCCGTGCGTTTTTTGTTTTCACACTGTCGGGCCTTCTTCGAGTGAAAACGTTGTCTTATTCCCCATTACATCAAGATTTATTTGCCTATCTAGGACAGTGTAATCCCATGGTGGCTCAACAAAGGTAGTCCACAGCTTTTCACCATTAATCCGCCACGCCACTAATTCCAACTCTGCCGACATAACCACAAATTCACCATATCTAGCCCAAGACAAAAAGCCCATATCAGCAGTATCTAGCCATAGTTTGGTATAGGGATTCAAGTGAAAAGAGGAAATCCGCTTCCCTGCCCCAATAAAAAGAAGATCAGTTTCAGGAACATATAGAATAGCCGGATTGAAAATATTTCCATGTGATCCGAAGCATTGAATGACAACCAATTGAATCTCGCTTGGGTTGGCAACCGAAACACAAAAATATTCCGCATAGTCGTTCGTACCACATAACTCTAAATCTATGGCTTCTACAATGAGCGGTTTATACGCTGAATGTAAATCGGATACCGTGAGTGCCCTAGAAAGAGTAAAAACATACTTTTCAGTGGAGATCCCAACTAAGCCCATCATCAAATCATCTCATCAGGCGAGCATGAAGCACTTTGATACAAGAATCCATCACTAACGGATAGCCCATTTGCTCAGCGACTTGTTCTAAGTCGTTATCAAAAACGCCTAGTTGTGCCCAAACGGACTTTGCCCCAACTTGAATCGCCTCATCAAAGACACCTGCCAAATGTTCAGAGCGGCGGAACACATTCACAATATCAATCGGTTCAGGGATAGAGGCCATATCGGGATAACATTTTTCGCCATTAATTTCGCTGACCGTCGGATTAACTGGATAGACTTTATAACCGACGTGCTTCAGATATTGGGCTATTTGATAGCTAGTGCGGCTGGGATTGTCGGAGTGCCCGACGACGGCTATCACGTGCGAATGAGTCAGTAAATCGCGTATTTGACTATCGGTTAACAATCTAGTCTCCTTATTCTTAGACAATGGTCAGGTGCAGCTCGCGTGCATCTTTTTGAACGGGTGGCGGCGGCTCGTCCTCACCCTCTTTCATCTCATCCCGATAATAGAGATTGGCGGAGACACGATAGTCCCCAACAGGATCGGGCACACCACGAATGTGCATCGTAAATTCCATGCGGGGGTGCATCGTCTCGATGATGCTCAGATTGGCAATGGGACGCTCCTCACCACCAATAGTCCGCCACATGATTACTTCGAGATTGGGCCGTTGTTGAAACGGAGTCACATGTACCCGCAGTTTGACCCGCCATTTATCAGGGTAGGGTTCAACCTCTAACAACTCGATTTTCACTTTATCGGGTGGCTGTGGCACGTCCCCCGGCTCAAAAAAACTGATGGTCATCTTGATTTAATCCTTACTTTGCGGCTTGGAGAGTTGCCCATGCTTTTTCAAACGAATCGGCGGGAACAAGGATATGGTCACGCGAGAATGCGCCGAGTGGAATAAGTGAAATCCCAGCCTCAGCAAGTAGCGTGGCGACCAATGCCATAAACCCTGTGAGCGAAAATTCCAATACCATATCAAATGTAATCAGGCGGTATTCGCCATGCTGCTCGGCCAAAGGTAGACGTTTGGCGTAGTCTTCTTGCCACGCCTCTAATGACATCACAAGGGTGACTTCATCCTTATCGGCAATCAGGGCGCTAAAGGATTCGCCTAAGTCAGCTACGATACCAGCCCCGGCCCAGATGGCGCTGGCAGGCAATTTGATGAAAGTGTAGATCACCTCATCAGTATAAAGAGGGGTTTGCGATAGAACTTCTTTCGCGGAAAGACTCATGAAATCCTCAACTGTTCTGTGTACCAAAAAAGTAGATCAACATATCATCGAGAAGTGCCCGCCAATTGCCCCACGAATGGCCCTCCGGGGTTTCGATATAAAACATGGGATAGCCTTTGGTTTCGAATATATCACGCAAACGATGGGTATTTGCAATGTCATCCCAGACTGACCCCTGACTCATAAAAATATTGAGGGGTAGACGATCCGACTGCTCATAGGCATCAATGACCGTCGTATCTACCCACAAAGCAGGGGACTGAATCGCTAATAGGCCGAATGTGTCGGGATGGGTTAGGCCCATGTAGGCTGAATTCAAGCCGCCTAATGACGTGCCAAGAATCGCACGGGATTCAGGCCGGGCATCGGTTTTAAAGGCGAAATCAATCACTGGAACTAATTCTTCGGTGAGAAATGCGCCAAATTTATCGTTGGTGATGTACTGTTCTTCCCGCCGATTGGTAAAGGCATCCGTAGGGTCACGCGGGTCAATAAAAACCGCGATGACGGGCTGGATTTTGCTATCAGCGATTAAATTATCCAAAACGATGACCATGCTGCCCATCTGGTCATCTGAATATTCTTGACCATCAGTAACGTAAATCACAGGGAGATGGTCTAAATTGGCATAATTGGCAGGGGTATAGACACGATAGGTGATTTTGTAACCCAAGTTGCGGCTGGTGACAACAATATTGTCACGCAACGTCCCTTTTTCAATTTCGTCACGGACAATTGTGTCGGCGGGATAGATATATTCGGGCATTCGCAATTCAGAATTTGGCCCAAAGCCCCCCACTTGCTGATAGGGGTTGAGGGGGTCGAGTATCCATTCAGTATCGTACAATACAATTTTATAATCGAGGCGGGCATTGAGCGGGAAATGACGCACTAACATCCATAAATCAGTATCGCCTTGTTTCTCGCCAAGTGTTTCATCAGTGCTATCCCACCCGCTAAAATCACCCCGCCATTCGACCTTACTGGCGTTACCTCGGTAGAGAAAAACGCAGGTATCACCCCAAATTAGGGGCATATGACCGCTGGCGACGATTGTGTCCCAAAATGGATCAATATCACCACTAGCGACGGCGGAATCGAGGGCCACTTTAAATTCCTCAAAAGTGGCATAGGGTAGAGGCAGTGGCGAGTCGTCTTGGGCAAGGAGGTTAGACAATGGCTGAACAACGACCCAGAAGATAGCAGCTACCAGAACTAACAATCGGATAGAGTTCATCATCGCCTCATTCATCAAACAGATAGGTAGATTCGGCATAAAAACGCACCGCCCGCTGCGAGATTTTCTCAATGACCCACTTTTCGAGGGCGGCATTTTTGTCAGCAAGTGAGGTGTGGGAATCCCGCAGGGCTTCTAACGGATAATTCAAGCGCATCGCCCTGCCCTGAATAATATGCCGCGAGATGCCGGGGGGAAGCAAAATTTGGTCACGCGCTGCGACCATAATTTCAGCCGGTTCATAATGTGGAAAAACAATCAGGGCGGTTGAGGTCGGAAACATCTGGCGAACAAGGACAGGGTCGTGGCTATTCAGGCGATCTAATTTGCCGGTTTGGCGATAACAATCCACTAATTCGATGAGGTGGCGGTTACGGGCTTTCAGGCTGAGATCGGATGTGGTCAAGACATAGGCCATCTTAGACGCTATCTCGACAATATAGGCCAGCGCCTCACGTCGAGCAAGGGTCGCACGCGCCGTCAAGATGTCCGATTCGTAAACCTCGACATTCGGTAGATGTTGGATGCTGGGGAGTATCTGGGCAAAAGGCATCTCCGAAATGACATGATTCCATGTATCCAGCTTCACCTGACCCGATTCATAATCCACCACCTGTACCAAAATATGCGGATAACCAAGATGCTTGAGGGAATGGCAACGATTCGCCCCGTCAAGCACAACGTACATATTCTCCGCGTCAGGCAAAGGAGCAACAAGGGGGGGATGCAACCAAATACCAGAGGCTTCAATACGACGCATTAAGGGCTGGGAACGTTGGGCATCATGTTCTTCATGGGGCAATACACGGTCAAGTTCCACAATCCGCAACATGGGCGGACGGACTTCTGAAATGGAGTCATCAGTATGCAGCACGGTAATTCCTTATCATTTCATGGGAGATTAGATAACTTGCCTAATAATTATAAGCGCAATTTAGTATTCATCTAAGAATTTTTTCATTTAAATAGAGGATAAACGTCCTGTTGCGAAAAATGGCGTTATGGGTAAATTTAGACTATTATTCAATAAAAGCGAATCATGTTTCTTGCGAAAACTCTTCAGGAGGCCAGCACCATGCAACGTGTCTACCGATTATTTATTGCCATCGCGTTGTTGGCAATAATGGTGAGCGTTCTTATTCTTACACCGCACCCCACATCGGCCCAAGATGGTGGGCAGCAAAATACCCAGCATGTGGTTCAACGCGGCGAAAGCCTTTATGGTATTGCACGCCAATATGGAGTCACGGTGCTTGCGATTGCCCAAGCCAATAATATTTCTAACCCGAACCTTATTTATGTGGGGCAGGTTTTAAAGATTCCAGTAGCAACAACGCCAACGGCCACCACGCCTGCACCCACTACGCCAACCACGCCGACGACGCCTGCCCCAACCACGGTAACACCAGCGGCGACGACTCCCCCACCCGCAACTGGCCCAACCGTGCATGTGGTGCAAGTTGGTGAAAATTTGTACCGTATCGCCTTGAAATACGGCACGACGGTTCAGGCCATTAGTCAAGCGAATGGAATTACCAATCCGAATTTAATTTATGTGGGAATGCAACTCAACATTCCTGCGCCGGGTGCACCATTGGCGGTTGTACCAGCAGCGACGACACCCGCGCCAACCACGCCTGCTCCAACTACACCAGCCCCAGCAGGCACGACTGAAGCCGCAGGGGGAGAAACAACTGAAGTTGCCACGACGCCTGCCCCACCATCTGGTGCTCAGGCCGCCGCTGTACCTTTTGATTATGGCATTCAGGTGCAGTTGTTTGGGCAAGATACAGCGAAAGTTATTGATAATTTGACCCGCTTGGGTGTTAGCTGGGTAAAACAAGAAATTTCGTGGGCCACCTTTGAACCGACCAAAGGCAATATCAATTTTGATGATATTGACACCGTAATGGATGCATTGGATGGGGCGGGTTTTAGCATTATGCTGACTGTGTATGATGCCCCTGATTGGGCACGCGGCGCGACGGAAGAAAACGGCCCACCCACCGACAATCAAGACTTCGCCAATTTCATGACCCAACTGGCGACACGCTATGCGGGTCGAGTGGATGCCTATGAAATTTGGAAAGAACCCAATCTGCGCCGTGAATGGAATGGCAAAGCCTATGGCAAGCCATTGAGCGCGGCTGGCTATGTAGAATTGCTACGCGCTGGTTATACCGCCGTCAAAGCCGCCGATTCAGAAGCAGTAGTGGTCAGTGGTGGTCTTGCTCCAACGGGTTTGGACAGCCCCGATAACGCGATTAGTGACCGCAACTTCCTGCGCCAAATGTATCAGGCGGGGTTCAATAATGTAGCCGATGCGATTGGAGTGCATCCCTTTGGTTTTGGCAACCCGCCCGATTCCACCTGCTGTGAGACCATCCCACAAATTACAGGATGGGACGACCACCCCAGTTTCTTCTTCCAGAACACCCTACAAGATTATCGCGCCATTATGAGCGAATTTAACGATAGTGGCCGCTTCTTGTGGTTGACCGAATTTGGCTGGGGCAGTTCCGAAAATCTGCCGGGGGATGTCAACCCGAACTATGGGTTTGTGGAATTCACCAGTTTGGATGAACAATCACAATACACCATTCGCGCCTTTGAAATCGGGAATGAACTTGGATTTGTTGGGCCGATGTTCCTGTGGAATCTAAACTTCTGCGAAGTATTTGGCATCGGTTCAGCGGAATGCTATTGGAGTCTGCTCGATCCGGCAGGCAATCCCAAACCCGTGTTCTTTGCGGTTGAAGGCATCGAGAAGTAATTCCAACAGTAATCGAGTAGTAACTTCAAGCCCCCTGCCCTAAATCAATGGGTTTTAGGGGGCTTTTTCTCGCCCAAGTAATCAAGCCGTGAATAATTGCATCGTTACTTTTAAGCCACATCCAATCTGCGGGTAATAGATTTTTTACAAATCTCACCTAAAGTGGTTACAAAATCACACTATGCTAAGTAGTTGAGTTTCCAAAAAGCACATCTCAATATCCGTTGGGGAGGAGTTAACCAACATGAACATGATGAAGCGTCTCATGTGGACGAGTATTATTGTTATGGTATTCGCTTCGGTGTTCGCCATTGGAGTCGTTGTTGGGGTACAAGCGCAAGATAATCGCAGCCAGCTAGACCCCTTACCGGCTGGTGCGCCCTATCAGCCTAATACGGCTGAATTAAACCTGAATCAGCTTTACGAACAGGCGATTCTATCCGTAGTCAACATATCGGTCGTCAAGCCAAATGCCTTTGGCGAAGGCAGCGGTTTTGTGATTGACGCTGAAGGCCATATTGTGACGAACAACCATGTTGCCGAAAACGCCCAATATTTGGAAGTGACATTTGCCGATGGCACGATCCGCGAGGCGACAGTTGTTGGGCGTGATCCCGATTCCGACTTGGCCGTCATCAAAATTGATCCGACAGGCTTGACCTTACACCCAGTTACACTAGGGGATTCGGATCAGGTATTTGTAGGGCAGCAGGTCATGGCAATCGGCAATCCATTTGGGCAGTCGTTTACATTGACCACTGGGGTTGTCAGTGCGCTTGACCGCAGCCTGACCGCCGAGAGTAATTTCAGCATCCCCGAGGTCATTCAAACCGACGCGGCCATCAACCCCGGTAACAGTGGCGGCCCGTTGCTAGATATGTCGGGTAATGTGATTGGGGTTAATACGGCCATCAATACTGAGTCGGGTAGTAATTCGGGTGTAAGTTTCTCTGTACCTTCTAATACCATTCGCAGGGTTGCACCCTACTTGATTCAATATGGTAGCTATCAACACACATGGCTTGGCATTACAGGCAATACATTACGACCAGAACAAATCGAGGCGATGAATTTACCTGCTGATACTAAAGGCGTGTTGGTTGGTGAATTGCAACGAGGCGGCCCAGCGGCCAACGCCGGAATACGTGGTTCCACCAACGAGATTCGCACATCACTTGGAACCCTAAGTGTGTCAGGGGACGTGATTACGGCGATTAACGATACGCCCATCACCAGCATGAGTGACCTGATTAGCTTCCTTGATACGACCCACCCCGGCGATAAGGTGACAGTGAGCATTATTCGGGATGGGAAGACGCAGACAGTCGACATCACGTTGGAAGCTCGTCCATAAGGACTCAACCTGACTAACTATCAAGAGGCTAACCGCAGGGTTGGCCTCTTTTTATTTATTTGGGCCAGCCACTCGAAACACCTTTAGGGCTAATTGGGTGTTGATAGGCGGCAGGTCTAAATTGATGGTGGCCTCATCAGTGGTCAGGGTGACACGTTCCTCGCCGATAACATTGCCCGTCAATGTGTCCCAATAGTCGACAAGATACTCCCCCATACCCATGCCCGGAATTTGCATTTGATACGGCAAGGGCGTGATAGAGTCACCTGCTAGGACGGTTTCCCATGTATAGTCACGGTGATGCACCCATACAAGGGCTACCCCAGCAGCAGGGTCGGCGAGGGTAATGGCACGGACAGGAGATGTATAAGCCTCTATTTCAAGATACTCGATTTGTAACCAGTCCTCGCCCAGATTATCCAAAACGAGATCGTGTTGGCCTGCGACGATGGGCAAGGTAATCGTTAGGGTTTGCGTGCCAGCAGCCAAATCCACTTGGGTCGCCACGTCCCCATCTAACGTAACGACCAATTGCGCTCCGGCAGCGGTAGAGACATTTTGGATACCAATGCGCAAGGTAGTATCAACAGGTGGGAAAATAATAAACGCATGGGGATGGCGATTTTCAGCGTTAAATTTGTTGCCATACAAATAACTGGATAGTTGAGTTGAAGGCGGGAATACGCCATCACCTGTAATACGATAGGTCACATCGGATGGGGAGGCATCGCGGAAGGTGCGATTAAAGTCCTCAATGTGTAAGGGATCATAGGTTACTTCAGTTTGGGCTACCAACGCCACATCAATTGGTTGCAAGTTGAGCTTATTCCACGCGATACCCTGTGTAAACAAAGCTAATGGCGTATAGAGGTCATATAAATTTTGGGGGTCAAGATAGGTGTCCCACCACCACGACATCGCCCCACCCGCTGACCCTGATAGCGCAGCAGGCCAAATCGTATCCCGAATATGTACCCCACTGGGATCATCAGCAGTTGGTTCAAACCATGGATTCAGCGAAAACTCAGTCAACAGCACCGGGCGAGTGGTCAAGGCGGTAATATCAGTCAAGCCATTGAGAACAGTGGCAACTTGATCTTTAGCCTGTTCAATAGGGCGGGCCTGATACACTTGGGCTTGCAAAAAGTCGAGTAAAGGGTTTGCCAAAATATCGGATTGGAGGTTATCCGTCCCAACCGTGACCAAATGAGTAAAAGCATCCGCTTGATGCAGGGTATCAATCATGCGGTTGAGCCATTCATTGGCGGTGATGGCGTTATAACCTGCGATTGAATCAAGGGCATCCGTGATTTCCCAAGCAAAAACAGAGGTGCTATACCCCCAACGAGCGGCGATATAGTGCAGGCGATTCTCTAAAAGGCTCTCGGCGTTGCGATCTGTCCAAACAGCGTTGGGTTCGCTAATGACACCCCCATAGGTTTTGTTATAGGGGTTGTTGTCAAAATCAGCATCAATGGCAGGCCGGGGAGGGTTAGGTGGTACGGCGACAGGGACACCCGTATATTGGCGAAAGGCTTGGCTCCAAACCAAGACTAATTGAAGGTAGATACCACGGGCATGAGCCGCCTCGATAATGGTATCCAGACGCCATGCAGCTTTTTGACCTTCCTCACCATATTGTCCAGCCGGAGCCGTCCACTCTAGGCCAATGAACCACGGCGTATCAATATAGACACGGGCATAGTTCGCCCCAGCAGCGGCTAATTTATCAAGCCATGCCAGATAGGTAAAAATGCCCCCACCTTGATCCCATGACCACCCTAAATTTTGCCCGATGGGGAAATAGGGAGTGTCATTTTCAAATTCAAAATAACGGCCTGCCGTTCGCACAAAGCCGGGATTGGCGGACTCAACAGCTTCAAAACTGCCCGCAGTCAGGCTAATTTCCGTGGCATCGCCAATTTTAGCCCGGACATTATAGCGCCAGAGGCCCAGTTCCGTTGGGGTAAAACGTAGACGCCACTCGCCTTGTCCTAATGGGGCTAAAACTTCGGCGGAGCAATCGGCTTGGCAAGTTTGTTCATAGGGCTGGATGTAAAAGGCAGGAATCTGGTAGGACTGACCACTGCGGGCTGTAAAGTTACCCCAGACTTGCGCCTCACCCCAATCATAAGGGTTGGCAATATCGCCGGGGACATCTAGGGTAATTTCGAATTTTTCATAAAGGCCAATCGTTTGAATTTCCTGACGTTCGGGCGTTGGGGTAGGATCATCTTGTGCCCGCACGGGCCACCCAATAGGGACGATTACGGCGGCAGCAAGCACTAAAAGTGCCAAACAGTAGTTAAGGGTTCGCAAGTGTTTTTTTAGCATAGAGGCAAGTTTAACGAGCGATGGCATTAGTGGCAAGAGGGGCGCAGTAAAGCGGAAGATTGAGGCAGACAATTTGCAAACTTGCCCACGTTACTGACAGTGCTATAATGACATATGGTTGAATAGCCACTTTTGATAAAACAGTTAAAGGTAATTTACACTCCTGTGACCGTGCAAGAGACCTTACCCACATCCGAACTTCACTTGACCCTGCAACGTTACCTTGACCAGCGGCGCTTATTAAGCGAGGTCAGCCAGCGAATTGCTGCTAGCGCAGGCCTAGCCGAAACCTTACCCCATGTCTTAAACGGCATCTGTGAAGCGACCGGTGCTGTTTCGGCGCGGGCGGTCATTGGGGAAAATGGGGGAACCATTTCTTTTGCCAGCGAGTCGGGGGAGGCCAAATTTGAAGCAGCAGACCCTGCTATTTACAGTTTTGGGCAAACCCAGCAAGCCCAAGTTGAGATAGTAGATATCACAGTAGCGCCAAGCGGTCTTGATTTAGCTGGCCTGAGCGGATTGGTATCATCGGTCTTGGTTTTGCCGATACAGGCCCAAAAAACGCACTATGGGGCGCTGTGGATTGCGTTTAAACAACCCCATCAACTAACCCAAGATGAGCGCGATTTTGTAGGGCTTTTGACACTACAAGCCACTATCGCCATTGCCAATGCGCGTACATTTGAAGAAGCGAAGAGCGGGCGTGAGCAATTGGCTGCCATTCTTGCCAGTGTCGCCGATGCGATTATCATGGTGGACAAACAGCGCAAAATTCGGGTTTTTAACCCTGCCGCAGAGGCCCTTTTCCAAGTTACGGCGAAAGCAGCGCTTGGTCAACCGTTCAAAAGTATCATTAAAAGCGATACGCTCCAAAAATTGGTTTATCCCGATGAGCAAAACGACGGGGCCGAGACTATTGTTGAGTATGTCGCATCAGATGGGCGTATCTTTGCGCCGCACGTGTCAGAAGTTATATCTGAAAACGGCAATACCGATGGATGGCTGTTAGCGGTACGAGATGTCAGCCGATTTAAGCGTTTGAATGAAAACATGAGTGATTTCTTGCGTACAGTGTCGCATGATTTACGCTCACCGCTTACCGCAGCAAAAGGTTATTTAGATATGCTGCCGATGGTCGGTGAGGTCAATGACAAGCAAGAAGGCATGATGGGTAAAATTTTTACCAGCATTGATGATATGACAAATCTGGTTGAAAAAGTGCTGGATGCGGGGCGACTTGACCCGATGATGGGAACCTATCAATTGCGGCGGGAATCGATTGACCCAACCGATATTGTCTCAAAAGTTGTCTCAACTCTTTCAAATGCCGCCCAGAAAAAACAAATCAATTTAAGGGCCCGCGCGGCCTCCAATGTGCCCATCATGTATCTCGATGAGATGATGATTGAACGAGCATTGCAAAACTTGGTTGAGAATGCCATTAAATATACACCTGAGGGCGGCGAGGTCATAGTCGAAACCGAAGTCAAAAACGAGACACTGATATTTTCAGTAACCGACAACGGTTTGGGCATTGCGCCTGAAGACCAAACCCGTCTTTTTGAACGTGGAGAGCGTGTCCGTCGCAAGGAACATAAAGGTATTCGAGGGTCGGGACTTGGCTTGTTCATCGTTCGCAACGTAGCCCAACAGCACGGCGGTGACGCAGCAGTGCAGAGTGAAGAGGGCAAAGGTAGCCGTTTTGAAATCCTCATCCCGCTGATTGATGTCAATTTGCGCGGCGGCGGGGATTAGGGATTTAACCAAACCATACTCTACCCATGCCAATACGAGTTCTCTCCGAAACCATCGCTGCCCAAATTGCCGCAGGAGAAGTCGTTGAACGGCCTGCATCCGTCGTCAAAGAATTACTTGAAAATTCGCTCGACGCAGGCGCAACCACCATCAATATTGAAATTCGCGGGGCAGGCAGTCGGCTGATTCGTATCAGCGACAATGGTCATGGCATCCCTGCTGATGAAATCCCCCTCGCCCTTGAACGACATGCCACCAGCAAAATTTCCATTTTAGATGATCTCTATAATCTGCATACGCTTGGTTTTCGCGGGGAAGCGCTCCACAGCATCGCCTCAGTTAGCCGTTTGACTTTAACCTCGCGCTATCAAAAAGAAAGTATGGGAGCGCGGATTTTAGTCGAAGGTGGCAAGGTGTTGGAGGTTCGACCCGTTGGCGCACCCATCGGTACGATTATCGAAGTCGCCGAGTTATTTTTTAATGTACCCGCCCGTCGTAAATTCCTCAAAAGCGATGCAACCGAACGCCGCCATGTCATCACATTGGTCAGCCAATACGCGATGGCCTATCCACACGTACGCTTTCAATTGACATTGGATGGGCGCGAAGCTTTTCATAGTACTGGCAGTGGGAATTTGGCGGATGTATTGGTACAGGCGTTGGGTCTGGAAACGTTTCGAGAAATGATCGAAGTCAGCCCACTGCCCCCCACCCGGCCCGATTTGCCACCGATTGAGGTTTCTGGGTTTACAACGACACCCGCACTGCATCGCGCTAATCGTTCTCAAATTAGCCTATTTGTGAATGGGCGGGGCGTTAATGACCAGCGATTGACGTTTGCGGTGGTACAAGCCTATCACACCTTACTACCGGCTAGCCGCTACCCAGTGAGTGTGTTGTTGATTCAAGTGCCGCCGGAAGATGTGGATGTCAATGTTCACCCCACTAAAGCCGAAGTCCGGTTTCGTTCGCCCGAAGCGATTTTTACTGCTGTCCAGCGTGGGGTGCGGCGTGCGGTTATTGCACAGACAGGGACAGCGGCCATTTATTACGGCGAGCAGGAAGAGGAAGTTTATGATCCACCCCCTGCTTATTCTTCGGATGAAGACATAGCCGACCAAAGGCCCGCTACATTACCTGCACCTAAGCAATACCCAGCCCAAATGGATTTTGATTTTGATACCCCTGCACCGGGGCGCTATAGCCAACAACGGCCAGCGGATGAAACAGATTTGGAAAGCGAAGATCAAGTTGAATCCGATGCATTTTATCCCCATTATGAAACGCCGACTCCGCCAACACGACGTCCACCCACTGAACCTGATGACCCGACTGCAATTCCTGAAGGCATAGGTCCCCCCAAAAAACCGCGCACACTACCAATTTTGCGGGTGGTGGGCCAAATCAGCGCCAGTTACATTGTGGCCGAGGGGCCAATCGGGATGTATTTGATTGACCAGCACGCTGCGCATGAACGCATTTTGTTTGAGCAATTTTTAGAACAATATCAGGCGCGGGAGTTGACCATACAGCAGGTTTTAGATAGCGGGAGTGTAAGCCTTAGCCCAACTGAAGCGCATCTATTGGAAGAAATTCAACCCATTCTTGCGGAGATGGGATTTGAAATTGAGACATTTGGGGTCAACACCTATCGGGTGCGAGCGGTTCCAGCGATGTTGGCGGATCAAGACCCCCATCAAGTGCTGCATGTCTTGCTGCAAGACTCCGAAAGTGGCAAAGTGCCGGGGGTACAAACGATTGAGGAAAAGATTTTGCGGCGGGTGTGTAAAGCGGCAGCCGTCAAAGCAGGTCAGATTTTGAGCCACACTGAAATGCAAGGCTTGATTCATCAATTGGAGCGGTGCGAAAATCCGCACACATGCCCACATGGTCGCCCGATCATGATTCATTTGAGCAATAAACAGTTGGAAAAAGAATTTGGGCGTACCTAGACAGCACGCCCCATAAAATTCGACTGAAATAACTTATTTGACTTCAGCGACGGTTAGGCTAAGAGCAACAATATCCATCGCCTTAGCAGTAGCGGGGTCGGATTGCAGCAGCAACCCCGCCGTACCTTCAGTTAGAGTATCGTCTGAGAAAGACCCGATCAGGTTATCCGCATAATATAGCCACACGGTGTTGCCTTTGACATACACTCCTAGCGTATAGGCTCCAGTTTCGGGGAGAGGCGGCGGTGTGACTGTACCGCTGGCAAGGGGGTCACTCGCGCCATCGGGGGTGATCAACCGGGCTCGATATGAACCATCGCACTGTACTCCAAAAGCGTAAAATGAACTCAAATCCTCAGAAGCACGCCAGACCAAGCCAATCAATGAGGCATCTGTACAAGCGCGAGTTGCAAACACCACCTCGACATAATAATCGCTGCCTTGCACCCCTTCAAATGGCAAAATCGCAGTGCTTTCAGTGTTATACATACCCACTTGATTACCCCCCAAGACCAGCGTGGCAACGGGGTGGCTGAATCCAGCAGGAATAGAACCGGGTTGGCCCAAATTGGGGTCATAAATCAGACTACCTACCCCATCAGATTGATGGAGAGGGTCGTCACTCAGAGGCGTTCCACCATCGGTAGTACCCACATCAGGCCCCAATGCGCCGTTCGCTGTAGTCGAATCCAAACTCCATATGCGCAGGGCTGTCGCGGTATAGGTCAAACCACGTTGAGCACCGAGAGCCAAAACACCCTCGACGCGCATAGGGGCAAGCACATCAAAGGTCGCCAGTTCCACCCCGTCGAGATACCACGACACGGAATTATTGACCATCAAAACACCCATGACATGCTGGGAACCCTCCTCCAAAGCCGCTGGCGTACGTCCCTGCGCATCAATATCGCTGGGCGTGCCAGCCACTACACTGCGGGCACGATAAGAACCAGAGCATTCGAGAACAAACACATAGGTATCGGTTTGTGTGGCACTGGTGGCATTCGGGGTGAGGCGGGTAAAAAACAACAAGGCGCTTTCAGGCACTTGGCAGGTTTCAATCGTAAAGCTGACTTCGCTATAAAAATTATCAATGGAGAAATCAATCGGGGGTGTGATGCCGATACCACCGTCCGGGCTAAGACTGTTGACACGATAGCCATTGTCCACCGCACCGAATTCAATCCCTGTTACTGACCCAGCAGGCCATTGGGTGGCATCCGTAAAATCCGCCTGATAGGCTACTTCGACTAAAGGCAAATCCGTGCCGGGGGGTGGCGCTAGTGGGCCATCACCGCCCTGCCCCATAGCCGGGGTCATTGGCAAGACACCCATCGCCAAAATAATAACCAAAAACAATAGGCCTATTTTTCGCATTTAATTGCCTCCATATCCAAATGAATACAACACAAGGGTTCTACTCCATAATGGCGTCTAGCGTTTGCTTTGCCATTAACTTGGCACGTTGGGGAGCGTCGCCCACATAGGTACTATAGTCCATCAAATCGCGGATATTATCGGCGGGGAGATATTTTAATAAACGCTCATCCGTCGCCAGTTGCTCAACCAATGGATTGGGAGCACCCTGTGAAATAATCGCCCATGCTGCCAGTGAATGCTCCCGTAAGACCTCATGCATCTCTTGGCGATTGGCCCCCGCCTTGCCCAACGCCATCAAGACACGTTCCACAGCACTAAACCGACCATAGACCGACAAATTACGGGCAATAGCCGATTCATCTATTCGCAAATTTTTAATAATACGGGTGGCGACAGCAATCATTTCATCCACTGCCAAAAATGATTCAGGCAGCATGGTGCGGCGGTTGGCAGAATCATCGAGGGTGCGTTCCAAGATCGAATGCGAAGCGTTTTCCCACGCAACTTGTACTTGCGACGCGACCAACCGTCCAAGGCTACAAATTTTCTCGGCATTGATAGGGTTACGCTTAAAGGGCATAGCCGACGACCCAACCTGTTTAGCGCCAAAAGGTTCGGCCATTTCGCCAAAGGAGGGTGACTGCAAAACCCGCAAATCGAGGGCGAATTTGGAGAGACTAGAAGCAATACCAGCAAGTGCCGACAACACCCGCCAATCTTGCTTGCGGGGATAAGTCTGGGTGGAGACAGTAAAGGCTTCCAATCCAGCAGATTCCATGACCCGCTGTTGTAAATCACTCAGAATAAGCGGGGTACCTCCAACCAACTCTTTATAAGATGCCGATGTCCCCACCGCACCAGTAAACCCCTTGCCGCGAATATCGGCACAAACCCGCTGCAACTCACCAAAATCTACCAAGAAATCTTGGGCATATTGGGCCAAACGATAACCAACTGTGGTAATTTCGGCAGGCTGGATGTGGGTATAGGCCATACAGGGATACTCCGCCCGCGTTTCGATTTGATCCGCAAGGGTCGTTAGTAATTTTCGCATGGCCGTAATCAGCAAAGATAGGCTTTCACGCAGACGTAGCGCATCAGCATTGTCCTCAATATCCATGCTGGTCGCGCCAAGATGGATAATCCCCCCGGCGTTGGGGCATTGGCTGGCAAAAACACGAACTTCGGCCATCAAGTCATGATGAATTTCGGCTTCAATAGCGTGCGCCTGCTCCATATCCACTTCGTCAACATGGGCACGCAATTCGGTCACTTGGGCGGGCGTGACAAAACCAGCCTCGATTTGAGCTTCCGCGAGTGCCACCCATAACCGTCGCCAAAGTTGGCGTTTATAGACCTCACTCCAAATGCGGCGCATTTCTTCAGAGCCATAACGCCAACTAAAGGGTGATTGAAATTGTTCAAATGATTCGTTCAATGAGATTACCTTCTGACTCGGACAATTTCCGTGAGTTCAAATACATAGCGGCGTAGGCCATCGGCATAGCCATTCAAAAAATCTTGGGTTACAAGACGGGCAACATCCCCTGCCCCAGCTCGATGCAGCGCCTCAACTTGGGGGCGAAAATCACGCAGCGAAATCACCATAGTGCCATCGGCGCGGGTCATGATGCCCCAACATAGCACTTTTTTCTCATTGTCGTCTTTGGCAGTCATAAATCGAGTTAGGGATGAAGTAGAAGCCACCCGCCCCACATTACTAAATACCTCAGTGCCCTTTAGCATGTCGTTCAAAATATCAATACGGTCGGGGATGCTGCGGAGCATGGGCTGCAATTTCTTGGGAACACTTGCCAAAATTTTGAGGGTAACGGTGCTAAAACTTTCCCCCATAAGCGCTACTTCTTTGTAACGTGTCATCAAAATGGCAAACATCTTGAGCATTTCAAGATAGTAGGTACGGGCTTCATTGAATTCTTTGGTCGCACCCTTTTTGTTGAAGTTATTGAGATCATTGAGTTGGAGCATCCATGCATAGGTTTTTTCATGCTGGGGGCCAATGTCTGTCCAAGGAGGCAACGGGCGAAATGTAACCGGGAAAATTCGATCTTGGGGGTTATGCACGCTGGCATCAATCGGAATGAGAAAAGCTGGGGTCTCAAGATTTAATTCGCGCAAAGCATCTGACATTGTTTGGGCAGCCTTACGTTGATTGGTACTCCCAATGGTCAACGTCTCAAGAGCCTGCCTCAATTTTTGGCTAGGATCATAATATTGATTATAGAGCGCCCGATAAAGGATCAGAAAATCATTGACCGTCAAGTTCAATTCTTGATTACGTTTCATCAATAAGCGACGGAGTTCGTTCAGTTCGCGCACCAGTGGTAGAGTGACTTCAGCAGTCATCTCAAACGGCTCAACGGCCTCTTTGCGGAGGGGAGCCATAATCGCTGAAGGGGCTGCAATTTCTAACTGGATGGGGTGTAAACTGGGCCTTTCGATGGGAGGCAGGTGATTCATTTTGCGGCGAAGTGCGATAGCCTGATTGGTCAGAATTTCGGCGACCGCCATACCCCAAATAGCGTCGAAAAAAATATGCGATTGGTCAAAGACCGTACTTTTATCCGCGCGAAAAATGGTCAGGGCATGATCGCCAATACCCCGTCGGCCCCGCCGAATTTCCGAAAGGGGCACGGAGGAATCGGCCTCATCCCAATTAATCAACACGGGCGCATACCGTAGACGCTCGAACTGATCGGCAATTTCATTAGGGAGGCGGCTGCGCACCCCGCGCTGATGCTGGCGAGGAATCACCACCAGATATTGATCGAGAGTGGCTTTTTCGCGGCCCGACTTGGCATTAACGATGGACTGTGCAAAAGCCCGAATGGTAGCCTCATCGAGACGGTGTCCACGATGTTGAACAGGAATCAGGTAGTATTCACCACGATATTGCACCGCGACTTGGGCTGATTCTAGGGTAATGGGGGTACGGGTATCGTTAAACTCACCGGGTTCGAGTATCGCCAAGAGGGACATCTGATCTTGATAGGCTTTACGCCGACCCATCAGCAAGGTTTCATCTTTTTCCCATGCCTGAATGATTTTATCAATTTGGCCCTCTTTCAGTTTGCGCTCCAACGATTCTTTCACAAAGGCGCGAAATTGAGCTTGACGATAGGTAACATAGTCTTGCGAAATCGAAGATGGGACACCATAGGGGCGGCGTTTGACCCATTCCGAAATCAGATTGCTGCCATCCCCAATTTTTTCGTCCAACCGATGCAGATGATTACGTTCGTGCCATTCCTCGAACAGCAGGTCATCGTAAAGCAAGATTAGCTCAGACGCAGCGAGAATCCACGCGGCCAAATCATCAGCTTCAGAGGGAGAAAACTTTTCCTGACGGGCTGTTTGTTGAAAGCCAACCGTTTCACAGGCATGGCGGCCTGTATCTTCGCGCAAGCCAAACTCCAAATAAAACTGCCATGTACCATTGGGAAAAGCCTCACTAGGGTCGCGCCCCACGGCTTGGAGCATTTTGGAATAGCCGCTAATCAAGATGGCTGGCGTTGTATAAAACGTCAAATAGGCGGCCCGATCCAAAAAAGTTGCCATGCCTTGATTGAGCAAGGCCAGCATTTTGCGTGTCTCGTTTTCATTGACACGGCGGCCTTTGATACTGGCAAGCTGTGACCAGACCATTGTCACCACATTACCCGCCGGGAGAATACGCGAGACTTCTTCGGCCAGTTCAGTGACATCGCGCAAATTGAGATGGGTAAACTCTTCGGTCGTATTCAAAACACTGATGAGCTTACGCATCGTCAGGCGCTGGGCATTTTCTAAATCGGTTCCTGAATCCACTGCTTATTCCTGCCGTTATTCGATTTCTTCATGAGGCGCGCGCAGCACTTTGGCAACATCCACCCCTAACATGATTGATGACCCCACAACTTTATTGGGTGGCTCACTGACACCGGGTGTATAGACCCATGCACCAGTTAATTCGTTGAGATGGACGGTGACACGCTGGGGCGTATCTTGATAATTCACTAAATGTAATTGACGGGTGCCGTCTTTTTCTTCCCAAATAGTCAGCAAAATTGGACCTTCGCTTTCAACCCGGGGATAGAAATCACGCCCGATGGCATCCAATAAAGCCGATTGCAGTTGGGGCGGTGGCACAATGTATAAAGGCGAATGATTCATCGCTTCTTGTAATTTTAGTCGGACGGCCAGCCAGCGCGATAGGCGATGCCGATGATAGGCTCGCCAGCAAATCATCGCGCCTTGATTGAGCCGAATGCGTAATTGGCGGAAGCGCGGAATACGATGACGCAAGGGCCGCCAGCCTTCCCAAATTGTTTTGCTTGCGCTGGAGCGTGGCTTCCCTAAGGCGATGATACGACCGCCCTGCTCAACAAATTGGGCTAACCGTTGGTCAAGGCCATCCACTTGGCCGGGGGGCACTAGTAAAATTTTGACATTTGACCAGTCGTCATCATCCCCAACAATGCGCAAGGGATAGCCATTTTGGATTAAGGTTTCACAAACCGCAAAAAAGATTGGGGCAATTTTAATCCAATCCCAACGAATCGCCTCGTATGGATGATAGACGGCAAGTGGACTGATGGGCAATCGTTCATTTAACCAAGTGTGATGTTCTTCAAGCCAATGATTCATGGCCCCAATCACACGGCGCTGAGGTTCGTAGCGGCTGTGGAGCAGCATAGTAAATTCGTTACGATGCAAATAGCCTGTGCCATTGACTACCATTGGTGAATGGACGGCAGCCGTCTCGGCCATGGCACGGCTAAATTGTTTAGCGGTTGCCATGCGCTCAATTCCCACCCCATCACGTTGGGGAAGCGTCACCACTGGCTTATCGCCTACCCGCGATTGGGCTGCCCCTATCGTAATGGCATTCGCAGCCACCGAATTGTCCTCTTGGAGGCGTGGCAGGGCAAAATTGGGGATGAGCATAACATCTTGTACCGAGGCCATGTTTTCAATATCCACCCCCATCGCCACATAGCCGTTGCTGGCAATGACATCATAGTTGTTGGCGGTAATGACAATGGAGGGATTTAGGTCACGGGCCGTTTGCGACCAATCACGGACAGCAGCAGCAGCGAGATCAGTACGCCAGCGCAAGTATTGACGAGTAGCAGAATCACGGGTATCCAAAATCAGCGGAATTTCCGCCCCATTAAACGCATTGGAATAGGCACGGCGGCTGTGTTCGTCAAAACTACCGATGGGGCCAAGTGGCATCTCAGCCACATCAACACCCGTGCCGCCTACCCACGCATTATCGAAAAAGATGCCATCCGCACCAGCTTCGATAATTTTGCGAACCCGTTCACGCACCTCGGTCAACCAACTGGCATTGGAAAGGGACGTGTAATATCGCCCGCGAAAATAGGGGATTTTGCGGCCATAGGGGTCAAGGGCATACCAATCTTTTTCCAAGTAGCTGCCTTGATAGACGCAATTGGAGGATTGGATGTAGCCGAATATTTTCACCCCGGCTTTGTGGTAATGCCCTACAGCCGAGCGAAATGATTCCCAGTCTTGTTCCTCGATTTCCGGCGGGAAGCCCCAATTGTAGGCGAGGAAAGCCCAATTGAAGCCCATTTGGGCGACCATTTCCGCACCCTCAATGGAGTGGGCAAGGTCATAGATTTTGTCGTCAACAGGCGCGTTCATAAACTTGATACGCAACATGCGACGTGTGCCCGGCCCCCCCCACAAATAAATGGGGCGGAATTGGCCGAGATTGAGAGAGTCCATCACAGAACGCTGCGGTTGTGGCATAAGGTTGGCAAATCTCGCTAAAAGGCAAAATTTGCAGTTTGCTAACTGCGTCTCACCGATTACAATATTTTATGAGTCTAAAAGTGATTGCGTTTTTTCACAAGGAATTGCGGATTTTTATGGCAAAAGAGTCAACATTAGACAAACAACGCATCAAAGCAATGAAAGAGGGCCGCGACAAAAAGGCACATGAACACTTTGTGCAATATGCCCCGGTCTGGTTAGTGGCAGAAGAACCGCTACTCAACCGCGATACCCTCTATTTCAACGTCGTTTTTCAACATCCACAATATGGCTGGGTGAATCGTCATTATGCCTATGATGTGGTTACGGATGTGCTGTATCACAAGGGGCAGCAATCTATTGACGAGGAGACAGCGCTGGATATCCAAACCAAAGACCCCTATATCAAGGCGGCAGGTTTTAATTCAGTGCAGGCCTACGGTGGTTAGATCGCTTGGCCTATTGCCCGCAGACACATGTCACGCAGGGAATAGGCCGCACTTGCACTAATAGCTCCGAGAAAACTGCCAGTAATTGATCTACAATTCGTCCCCAACTATATTGCTCAGCGACCTGCGCGGCAACCTCACCCATCTTGGCAGAATGTTCAGGATTCCTGACAATTTTGTGGATGGCCTCAGCTAAGACCGCTGGTTCACGCACAGGCACTAGATAGCCCGTTTGCCCATCCCGAACCAAAAAGGCTAATCCGCCAACCTGCGAAGCAATTACAGGCGTCCCGCAGGCCATCGCCTCTAAGGCCACCATACCAAAACTTTCATAATCGGATGGCATGATAAGAGCTTGGGCGGCGTTGTAGTAGTATGGCAGAGTGTCCTGGTCTTTGGCCCCAATAAAAACCATGGTTTCCTCAAGGCCCAAGTCTCGACATTTGGCCCGAATGCGCTGCATTTCTTGATGGGCCATATCTAGTGGGTCACCCCCAATAATCACCATACGTACCCCTTGCAGCGTGTCTGGAGAGCCAGCTTTGAGATGGGCTAGGGCCTCGCAAATGGTATCCACACCTTTTAGGGGTTCGATGCGTCCAACAAACAATAGCATTTTTTCGTCGGCATGGAGTCCAACTTTTTGTCGGGCTAAGGCTTTATCCATTGGATGAAAGCGCATTAAATCTACCCCCGGCGAGACAGTCTCAATACGGCGACGATCCGCCCGATAAAGCCATAACATCTGCATTCGTTCAGCGGGAGTGGCGGCAATCAAGCGATCCGCCCGATTGATAATCTCAGTTTCCATCATAGCCCGCCGATTGGCCTGCAAAGATAGCTGAGTGCTGCGAACTGAGGGCTGACGTGGGCCATCAATGCGTGTTTTCATATGACCCAAGGTATGGAACATTTGCACAAATGGCACATGCCAATCGTGCTTCAATTCATGCGCCACCACCCCACTCAACCAATAGTGGCTGTAGATAAGATCATAATGTAAGCCATTGGAACGGGCAAATTCCAACAGGGCCTCGCGAAAATCTGATAGATAGGGATAGACCGTATCAGGGTCAAGTACTTCGGCAGGGCCAGCCGGCAAATAAATTAGCCGTGCATTTTCGCCCATTGGCACAATTGCTCCGATAGTTTCGGGGGCATTTTCGCGCGTAAAAACATCAACCTTAATGCCTCGCCGCCCCATCGCACAGGCGATCTCACGCACATAGACGTTCATCCCGCCTGTTTTTTTGCCCCCTAATGAAGCCATTGGCGACGTATGGAGACTTAACATCGCCACACGACGGGGGATGTAATTGCAATTTGTTAATGGAATCAGGGGATTGTTCACAGTCGGCCCCTCGGCACTATTGGTATTTTAGTTAGGTACGGCAGTTGGTTCAACGGAGATGACATGAGACGCATAGGAAGCCATCAACATAAATACGTGGGTATCCACCGCACCCATACGATATTTATATTCTTCGTTGCCACGCAAAAAGTCGAATCGTTTATAACCATGTTCGATGGCAAATTGGATGAGGTAAGACAAGAGTACGATGCCAGCGCTCAAGCCCTGTGCAGCTTCAATATCTAAGCCCGAATTGTATATCTGGACTTCATTGCTATAGAGGAAGTTCATGTAAGCGGCAGCGTGACGTCCCTCTACAGTGAGAAAGGCGATTTGCAGCCAACCACGCGCCATTAACAAGGGAGTGACTTGTTTAAAGAAGGCCACATTTTGGGGATTTTCCAAGAATTGTGTCTTATCTTCAGAAGCACGGGCCATTAGGCGTAAGAAAATGTCTGTTTCGGCAGCAAGGTCATGCTCCGGCCCAACCGCATACCAAGCGACAGGGCTTTCTTCGCTGCGGCGCAATTTACGGCGGATTTCATGGCGTTGTTTCTTATCAAGTGTTTCAAGATAGGCATCCCAAGTGGAAGGCAATTCGATGACAGGGCAAACTTCTTGGGGTTTGATTTCCACCGAAAGGCCGCGTTCTTGAAGCAATTGAGGGAAGAATTTCAAGACAGGCGAGCCTTCCGGAATATTACACAAATCAATAAAGTCATAACATGATTGGTGTTCATCCACATAAGTCGCCAACATCTCAAAGACCAATGATTCATAGTCCTGATGGACAATTGTTTCCAAATAGTCAGTCACATCAACACAACCCACACTGCGGACGGTACGGCCTGTTTTGGCTCGTTGTTCGATAAACCAAGGGGCAAGCCCGACTAATTGGCCTGCGTCATTGCGCACGGCTAACACCCATAGGTCGCCGGGATGGTAAGCTGACCACCATGTTGATTGCCATTCCCACGTCAAGAAAATTCGATTATGGCTGACATGCGTCAATAATTCTGACCATTCCGCACGTAATTTTTCAAATACCTCTGCGGTTGTGAAAGATTCAATCTTCAAAACAAGCCCCTCTCAAAGTTCATGGATTATTGGCGGTAGCACTCAATTAGACGCTATTGGGATTTATTTGTTTACCCACAAGAGCATAGTCGCGTTCGTCATTCTCTAAAACTCTTAGATATTGGGCAATTAGACTAAAACATATAATGAAGTATCTAGTGGGGTCAAACCTAATTCTCACGGACGACTCTCACCCTAAGCCAAATGTGTTGCACGTTCATGTTAACCATGCTACACTGCCCATAATAAGAATATAGTTAACATAAGCAAAATTCAGCAAACTCTCATTTCAGAGAGGCGCATTTATGGCGACCACAATCCTTGTTGTAGATGACGATGTAGACAGTTTGAAGTTGATTTCCTTGATGCTTCAGCGCCAAGGCCACGATGTCATTTCGGCGGATTCAGGCGGGCGAGCAATCGAAAAGGCCAGCGCAGAGCAACCTGACCTTATCATTCTGGACGTGATGATGCCAGATATGGATGGGTATCAGGTCTGTCGACAACTCCGCAGTGAAGCCAGAACACGTGATATTCCCATTATCATGTTTACCGCCAAAACTTTGATTGACGATAAAGTGGCGGGTTTTGAGGCGGGCGCAGACGACTACCTGACTAAACCCACTCACCCCGCTGAATTGGCTTCGCGTGTCAAAGCAGTTTTAGCCCGCAGCATCGCCCGCAAGAAAGAATCGGGCGGTGACGGCGCGGAACAAACAGCAGTTATCGCCCTGCTCGGCACCAAAGGCGGCGTTGGCACCAGTACCCTAGGGATTAACATTGGGGCTTTGTTAGCAACCCGCGAAAAAACTACGATAGCGGATTTCCGACTTGGTCAAGGGACACTAGGTTTAAGTTTGGGTCAAGTGAAATCCACCGGGTTAGCCAATCTATTGAGCTTGCCACCCAATGAAATTACGCCCCAAAAAGTAGAATCCGAGTTGGTCGCGCACAAATCTGGCTTGCAGCTACTTCTTTCGACCACCCGTCCACGCGAAAACCAAATCAATCTATCTCAAGATGCCGCAGTATTAATTTTGCGCCATCTGCGAAGTCTGTCCACTAATGTAATCGTAGATTTAGGGTCAGGCTTAAATCGCTTTAGTGCAAGAATGGTACGCGAAGTTGATCATGTGATCGTCACCATTGAACCAAGCCGAATCGCGTTGATTATGGCGCGGGGCATTTTGCAGGAAATTAAGCAAATTGGGCTAAACCCGTCGAGCATCAGTGCGGTCATCATTCACCGAGCACCCTCGAACACCCATATTCCATGGCAAGATGCCGAGCAAATTCTTGATCATGAGATTACCGCCATGATTTCGGCAGTACCCGATCTCGCATTTGAGGCCACTGAAGCGGCTGAACCCATGGTGTTGTATGCGCCCGATTCGATTCTGGCAAATCAACATGTTAAATTGGTCGAGGAACTGATTAAACGGACTAAAGGCGAACCAGCGTAAATTCCGTGTCACCAATTGAAGTGTTCTTGGCTATAATAAACAACACTGTTAATTTGGTGAGACTGTTTTACGAAAATGTTTGAAAAAGAAATTTTACAAATTGTTGAATTGTTACAACATGCTGAATATGCCATTGCGCTGACAGGGGCTGGAATTAGCCGTCCTTCAGGTATCCCTGATTATCGTAGCCCAGATTCGGGCTTGTGGTCACGGCATAACCCCTATGAAGTTGGCAGCATCCAAGGCTTTCGTTTTCAACCTGCCCGTTTTTACGACTGGATTCGCCCGTTAGCAACGTTGATTCTTAATGCCCAACCTAATCCAGCCCATCTCGCCTTGGCCCATTTGGAAAGCACTGGCATGTTGAAAAGCATCATTACCCAAAATATTGATTTATTGCATGGCAAGGCTGGTTCCAAAACCGTTTATGAAGTACATGGTCACATCCGTGAAGTCACCTGTATCTCATGTTTTACCATTTACCCAGCCCAAGATTTTCTGCCCCCATTTTTGAATAACGATCAAGCTGATATTCCACGCTGCCCCAAGTGTGGCGGGGTATTAAAACCAAATGTCATTCTATTTGGTGAGCAACTTCCGGCCCAAGTCTTGCTGCGAGCGGAGCAAGATACTCGCAAAGCCGATATGATGATTGTGGCTGGATCATCACTGGAAGTATATCCAGTAGCGGATTTACCCCGCCGCATAAAGGAACATGGGGGCAGTCTGGTGTTGGTTAATCTTGAACCAACAAGTTATGATAGAATGGCAGACGTTGTAATTCATGCCGATGTAGCAGACATCCTCCCGCGGATTGTCAACCAACTGGAAGGTGCGGCTTCATGAGCAGCGACCCGCAAATCGCATCGTATTCAAATGATGACCCGGTGCGTAAATATCTTCAATTGATGGCCCGTTATGAGCGTTTGATGGAAATCAGCCGTCAATTAAATTCAACCCTCGATGTCGGCACCTTGTTGGCGCGGATTATTAAGGCCGCCACCGAATTGACCGCCACCGAACAAGCCTCCATTTTGCTGGTTGACCCCAGCAGTGGCGAACTTCGGTTTGAGGCCTCTTCGAATTTGAGTGCTGGTGCAATGGCCTCAATGCCTGTGCCCATGGAAGGTAGCTTGGCGGGCTGGGTAGCGACCAATGGTGAACCCGTGCTGGTCGAAGATACCCGTAGCGACAAGCGATTTTTTAGCAAAGTGGATCAAATTTTGAGCTTCAACACCCGCAGTTTGTTAGGTGTACCAATGATTGTGCACGGCAAAACCATCGGGGTGCTAGAAGCCATCAACAAGGTAGATGATGCCCCATGGACAGAGGATGACATCAACACCTTGAGTACATTGGCATCCCAAGCAGCGATTGCCATTGAAAATGCCCGCTTGTTTCAACAAAGTGACTTTATTGCCGAGATGGTGCACGAATTGCGTACTCCGCTGGCAGCGCTGAAGGCCAGCACCGTCTTGCTGCTGAAACCCAATATGCAGGATGAACGCCGCACCGAAATTATCCAGACGATGCAGCGCGAAACTGAACGCCTCAGCCGCCTTGCCACCGACTTCTTGGATTTGGCACGTTTGGAATCTGGGCGCACCCGACTGGAAAATGAGATATTCGGGATTCGAGAATTGGTTGAAGAAAGCCTTGATGTGGTACGTCATCAAGCTGATGATCGGCGCATTAATCTGTTTTCCCATGGGGATGAGGTCGCGGTGTTGGCTGATCGCGGCAAGATTAAACAAGTGCTGCTGAACCTGTTGACCAATGGCATTAAATATAACCGAGAAGGTGGTGAAATCCACTGCCATATCAAGTCATTGGTGGAGATCAAATTTGTACGGGTTGCCGTACAAGACACAGGCTTGGGCATTTCTGAGGAAAATCAGAAGCGCATGTTTGATAAATTCTTCCGTGTGCCAGATACCGCCGGATATACACAAGGCACAGGTCTTGGCCTAGCGATTGCCAAGCGTATTGTCGAAGCCCACGAAGGCAATATGTGGTTGGAAAGTAAATTAGGGACTGGATCATCCTTCTTTTTCACCCTGCCCCGCACGGAAGTGAAGCCGCTAGAATAATCAAGAGGGCTGCCCCATGACCGATATTCAAAAAAAAAACCTAACCTATACCGATTATCAGACGTTTAGTGAACTGCCGGAAAACAAAGACCGGCTTTTTGAATTTATTGATGGGGACATTATTGAAAAAATGCCGAGTTTTGAATCATCCGAGATCGCTACGGAGATTATTTACCACCTTAAACATTACCTCAAACAAAATCCCCTTGGTCGCCTGACTGCCCCTGATGGCGGTTACATTATGAGTAATGACGATAATCCAGATGTATTTATTCCCGATGTCGGCTATATCACGAATGAGCGGCTTGGCAAAACTCCGGAACGCGAAGCCCCTGTTCCACCCGACCTTGCTGTAGAAGTCAAATCCCCGACTGACCGATTACGAGCCACTCGTCGTAAAGCTGAGAAATATCTCGCTTATGGAACGCGCTTGGTATGGGTCGTTTTCCCTGAAACAAAAACTGTCGAAGTATATGATATTGACAGTGAAGATGTGCAAATTTTGGGCATCGAAGGCACATTAAGTGGTGGAAATATACTGCCGGGATTCACACTGGCGGTGAAAGATATTTTCCCGACCGACTAGCCGGAGAATTTCGATGAGTCAAACTTTCGATTTTTCACTAGCTTGTGACTTGAAGCCTGATACACCCCAACAAACCCTCGACGCCTTACGCTTTATGATTCGCAAAGAAGACTATGAATTCAATAATCCTCCTCCTCATCCGTTTTTCCGCGTGCATGACTATTGGAAATCTTGGTTTACATACAGTATTAATCTTTTTCCCGGTGAATACGGAGCAGTCCTAAGAAACGCCAAAGTTTATGCGGGGCATCCTGATGAAAATGGGAATTGGCCGATGACCCGTATAACCTTTAGCGTCCGAGTTGGGGTGCATGATGACGTGTTCTATGATACGACATACTTTTTCTTAGATTGGCTCGCCGGTTACAGTGAAACGCAGGGTTTCGTAGGTTACTATCAGGGCAATTATGTAGACCATCCAGCCTTGATTTATTTCAAAGATGGCAAGGCTTACATTATGAGGCCAAAAGGAGAGCTTAGGATCATCACCCTACCAACTGACAATTTTGAATAAATCAATGCTTTAGATTATTCGCGCATCGGCAACCGCAGCCCATTTTCCCCCGCCGTTTCCACCGCTAATTCGTAACCTGCATCGGCATGGCGCAACACGCCTATCGCAGGGTCGTTAGTCAAAACGCGCTGCAAACGAGCGGCAGCTTCGGGTGTGCCATCCGCCACAATAACCTGTCCGGCGTGCTGACTAAACCCAATGCCCACACCTCCACCGTGATGAAAACTCACCCATGTCGCCCCGCTGGCAACATTGACCATTAAGTTGAGTAAGGGCCAATCGCTAACGGCATCCGTGCCATCCAACATCGCCTCGGTTTCGCGGTTGGGGCTGGCAACACTGCCCGTATCCAAATGATCACGGCCTATGACAATTGGGGCGCTGACTTCACCCTTTGCCACCAATTCATTAAAAGCTAAACCTGCCTTAGCGCGTGCCCCCTGCCCTAACCAGCAAATACGGGCGGGCAGGCCTTGAAACGCGACCCGTTCCTGCGCCTTCTTAATCCAACGATGTAAAGCGATATCATCAGGGAACAGATCGAGGATGGCTTGGTCGGTGCGATAAATATCTTGGGGATCGCCGGAAAGGGCTACCCAACGGAATGGGCCTTTGCCCTCACAAAAGAGTGGTCGGACAAACGCAGGCACAAAACCGGGGAAAGCAAAGGCATCCGCAAATCCGGCATCATAGGCCCGCTGACGAATATTATTGCCATAGTCAAAAACAATAGAGCCACGTTTTTGGAGAGCAACCATCGCCTCCACCGAGCGCCGCATGGTCATCAAGCTGGCGTCGTGATAGGCGGTGGGGTCGGAAGTGCGCAATTCAACCGCTGCTTCATAGGGCATATGAGTGGGGACATACATCATCACATCATGAGCGGGGGTCTGGTCGGTGACAATATCGGGCAGAATGTTGCTATTGAGAAGAGTCTCATATAGATCGGAGGCGTTTGCCAAAACTGCGATACTCACCGCCTCACCCCGATTTTTGGCCTCAAGTGCCCGTTGAATGCCTTGCTCTAAATCCGCTGTCCATTCGTCCAGATAGCGAGTTTCGATGCGGCGCTGAATACGATGCTCATCCACTTCAGCGATCAAACACACACCCTCATTCATGGTAACGGCGAGGGGCTGAGCACCCCCCATCCCTCCTAAACCGGCTGTGACCGTGAGCGTGCCGCGTAAGCTACCATTAAAATGACGACGGCCAGCTTCGGCCAGTGTTTCATACGTCCCCTGCAAAATACCCTGCGTGCCAATATAAATCCAACTACCTGCCGTCATCTGGCCGTACATCATCAGGCCCTTAGCAGCGAGGGCATCAAAATGTTCTTGGGTAGCCCAATGCGGCACAAGGTTGCTGTTGGCGATCAAAACACGCGGTGAATCGGGGGTAGTCTTAAGGACACCAACAGGTTTGCCACTCTGGACTAACAAGGTCTCATCATTTTCCAATGATTGCAGGGTGCGAATAATCGCGTCAAAGGCCTCCCAACTACGGGCGGCTTGCCCCCTACCTCCATACACGATCAGGTTAGCGGGGTCTTCGGCCACCTCGGGGTCGAGGTTATTCATCAGCATTCGCATAGCGGCTTCTTGCAGCCAGCCTTTGCAGTGCAATTGAGAACCACGCGGCGCACGGATTTCACGGGTCATGTTAATCAAAAGCTCCCTGTCGAATCAACTGGACAATTTTTTCAATATCGGGGTTGGGAGAACGATCTTCAGTTAAACGGGGGACATATTGGCGGATACGCGCATGGGCACGTTCAACCCCTACCCCACTTTTCAAAGGTCGCTGATATTCCAACGCCTCAGCCGAACATAATAATTCGATAGCAATCACATGGGTGGCTAATTTGACGGCCTGCCATGCTTGATGAGCAGCAGTGGCCCCCATGCTGTTGTAATCTTCCATACCTGCGCTAGTCGGGATGTTATGCACACTTGCAGGAGTAGCCAGAGTCTGGATTTCATTACAAGCGGCAGCGGCGGTATATTGAGCAATCATCAGGCCACTGTGCAAGCCGGGGTGCGGGCTAAGATAGGGATTCAAGGGATTTTCACTGTCGGAGGCACTTAATAGAAAGTAGACCCGTCGTTCACTGATTCCAGAGATATGAGCCACCGCGATTTTGAGAGCGTCAAGGGCTAAGGCAATGGGCAGGCCATGAAAATTACCCGCGCTGATGATGTCTCCATTGTCGGGGAAAACCAATGGGTTGTCAGTGACGGCGCTCAATTCACGGTTGATGATAGTCGTCACATAGTCCAGCATATCCCACACTGCACCGAGAACTTGAGGCGTGCAGCGCAATGAATAGGGGTCTTGAACACGCGGATCATCGGTTTTGTGGCTGGGCAGAATGGTGCTGCCTTCCAACAAGGTGCGCAAGCGATCCGCCACACGCATCTGGCCCTGTTGCTGGCGAATCATGTGCACCCGTCCATCCAAAAAGGCATCGGTGGCACGGCAAGCATCAATTGAAAGAGCCGCAGCCGTAATGGCTGACCCAAGCAGATGCTCAGTATCTGCAATCAACAAAGCCGCCATGGCGGACATGAGGTGTGTGCCATTAATCAGGGCCAAGCCTTCTTTGGCATCAAGGATTAAGGGGTCAATGCCAACGAGACTAAGCGCCTCACCTCCACCCATTTTTTGCCCCTGATACCAAACCTCCCCCTCGCCTATCAAGACAAGGCTGATGTGAGAAAGCGGGGCAAGATCACCACTGGCCCCCACCGAGCCGCGCGAAGGCACAATCGGGGTAATACCTGCGTTCAGGACATTCATCAACGTTTCGACCACAATGGGTCGAACGCCCGAATGACCCCGGCAGAGGCTACCTGCCATGATCAGCATGATGGCCCGTACCACTTCTTCAGGTAGAGGATCACCAATACCAGCGGCATGACTACGAATGAGGTTGCGTTGCACCTGTCGGACTTGTTCGGCAGGAATTCGGACACGATTGAGGCTGCCAAACCCTGTATTGACGCCATAGGTCACCTTACCTTGCGTCACAGTGGTTTCAACAACTTGATGGCCTGCCTCGATTTTTTCACGGGCAGAACGATGCAGCACAACTGTCTGCCCTCGCCGTGCCACGCCTATGATGTCGCCAATTTGTAGTGGCCCGCCATCCAAAATGGTAAAGTGTGCTGTGCTGCCCATTTGGATAGTACCCTAATCGCGCGAGTACATGTGCGTTAATTCAGCAAGGCGCTCGGCATGATCAATCTTGAGCTGCTCCGGGGTATAACGCCACTGCCAATTGCCACTTTCGCTACTGGGGTAATTCATGCGGGCTTCATTGCCCAAACCCAAAATATCCTGCATTGGAACAAGCGCCAAGTCCGCCACCGACATCCATGCTAGGCGAATAAAATCCCAATGCGCATCGGCAGGATCTTTGATATTGGTGTAGCGACTTGCAAACAGGCGTTCACGCTTAACCGTTTCGGGGTCATCGGTTGTGCCCGTTGTGTCGGAACGCAGATACCAACCCATAATGGTTTCATTATCATGCGTTCCCGTGTAGACGACTGTATTGTTATCGTAGTTATGGGGTAGGAAATTGTTGTCCGGGCCAGAGCCAAAACCAAATTGGACAATCCGCATTCCCGGCATATCAAACTGTTTACGCAGGATTTCAACGCCCTCCGTAATGACACCCAAATTTTCAGCCATCACGGGGACTTGCCCGCCCAACGCATTTTTCACAGCCTCAAAGAAATGGGCTTTGGGGCCATCTACCCAACGGCCTTTAATCGCGGTTGGCTCAGTGGCAGGAATCTCCCAATAGGCCTCGAAGCCACGGAAGTGATCAATACGAATAATATCTACCAAATTCAAGGTGGCCTTCATGCGGCGAATCCACCACTCATAACCACTTTGAGACATCACATCCCAACGATACAGCGGGTTGCCCCATCGCTGACCTGTGGCGCTGAAATAATCTGGGGGGACGCCTGCCACAACAGTGGGTTGTCCATCTTCATCCAAATAAAATAATTGCGGATTGGCCCATGCGTCAGCGCTATCATGTGCCACGAAAATCGGCACGTCGCCTACAATCTGGATACCTTTGGAATTGGCGGCATGTTTGACATCACGCCATTGTTCAAAAAATATCCATTGAACGAATTTCTGATATCCAATAGCATCGGCAAGGCGTTTTTGGGCATCGGCAAGCGCAACGGGTTCACGACGAATGAATTCAGTGGGCCATTCAACCCAAGGGCCGCCGCCAAAATCAAGTTTTAAGGCCATAAACAGGGCGTAATCTTCGAGCCAATTAGCCTCGTGTTGGATAAATTCATCATATAAACGGCGTGTGCGATGTCCATCCGTCTTAAATTTTTCATAGGCCTTTTTGAGTCGTTCAGTCTTATAGGCAATGACAGGGCCAAAGTTGACTCGTTCATGGCTAAATGATGGGTCTGGCACTACATCCGCAGCGGTCAGAAGGCCGTCGTCCACCAAACGGTCAAGGTTAATCAACATAGGGTTGCCCGCAAATGCCGAAAAACATTGATACGGGGAATCACCATAGCCCGTTGGGCCGAGAGGCAGCACTTGCCAAATGGATTGTTTGCTGGCGACAAGGAAGTCAACAAAAATATAGGCGGCCTCCCCTAAATCACCGATACCATGCCGTCCGGGGAGTGAAGTGGGATGCAGCAAGACACCGCTTGCTCGCTTAAATGCCATGTTTCTAATATTCTCCTACTACCTAAGCCTCTCACACAGGAAATTCGTTCACTAGCGTATATCAGGTAGTGAAAAATTTCCACAATACGTTTTCCAATTTATGCCAGCGACTTGTTAAAATAAGGCGTTGTATCCAAAAAGGAGCCAGTTACCTAATGAAACAATCATTACGAGGTTTGACAGCTTGGTTGTTGTGTTCTTCTATCCTAATCGCCCCTGTGGGAGTTATGACCCCCAAGGCTTTTTCACAAGACACCCCCCTACTCAAAATTGGAGAAGTTCAGGGGGCCGTGACCAATGATGAAAGCGACCCTCAGACCTTTGGTTCGCCTCATAAGAATGAGCGTGTGCAGGTACAGGGGGTCGTCACCAATTTAATGATGATTGATACCAGTGGGCGCCAGCTAAATCTCTTTTTCTTGCAAGAAACCCCTGAAAACAGTGATGGTGATTCCAATACCTCCGATGCCATTCAGGTGCTGATTGGCGCAAAAACGGCCTTTGATGATTACACCCCCGTGCTGGGTGACATCATTACAGTGGAGGGCAAGGTCGAAGAATTTTATGATATGACCCGCCTACGCGAAATTAAGTTGGTGAGTGTGGACGGTCAGGTTGAAGACCTAGAAGCGGCTGTTCCAAGCGTTGAGTTCAATCCAACAGGGGAAACGTTGGCAATTGACCAAATGAGTGAACGCCTTGAATCTATGCGGGTATTTGTTCCCGAAATGAGTTATACGATTTCAGCCACCCATTTATATGCCTCTAGCGATGACAGTGAAGTTTATGTTATGCGAGGCGATGTGCCTGTTGCCCAACGTGAGAATTTGTACGAGCGACGGGTTTGGCGCGACACCGAAGCACTCGACGATGGCCTAGCCGGGGATAATCCTTATCGTATTTCGGTTGAGGCCAATGTTCTCAAAGGTCTGGCCTATGATTACAATGTCAATTTACCAGCCTATAGCACCTATGAAACCTTTACAACGCCACTGACAGGCAATTTGGTCTATGCATTTGCACGGTATACCCTGCAAATTGATACCTTACCTGAAGTGCAGGCCGGAGTCGCCCCCGACCAAAACACACCCATAGTTGCGGCTGACCCCGCCAGCCAATTTACAATTGCCACGTTCAATGTCGAAAATCTCTACGATTTTTATAATGACCCCTTTGACATCAACGACAATCCTGAAAATCTGGCGTTTAATTATGTGCCCCGCACACTCGAAGCCTATCAGACCCACATTACGAAACTAGCCCATCAGATTGTTGAGGCGCTACACTCCCCCGACATCCTTGGACTGCAAGAAATTGAAGATCAGGATGTTTGCGTGGGCGGGTTGATTTACGGAACGTGCAGCAATGAGGTTGATAATGCCAATGGCCTACCCGATGCGTTGGAAGATTTAAGCATTGAAATAGCCCATTTGACCAATAGCGCCATCATTTATATGCCAGCCATTGACCGAGACAGCGCCGATACACGCGGTATTACCCAAGCATTTTTGTATCGGACTGACCGTGTAGCAATGCCCATTGCCCCTGAGGACCCCATCTTAGGGCCACGTCCAGACGATCCTAATGCCGATAAGTTCCCGATGAATCAAGAGATCAGCAATCCAAAATCGTTGAGTAAAATGTTTGCCATCGGCACACCGCAATATGATCGAGCACCGCTAGTGGGTCTATTCCATATTTTTCCCGCTGGCATGACCGCGCCAGATTCTCCCTATATCGAAGTCTATATTGCGGATAATCACTTCATCAGCAATCCTGATGCCAGTAACGTGCTACGCGAAGGGCAAGCATCCTACAATATTGAATTGGCGCAAAGTGTTTTAGCAGCTAATCCAGATGCTTATTACATTGTGGCGGGCGACCTGAATAATTACCCTTATTCGTCCGAGGTCAGTCTGTTTGAGCCTGTATTTAATAATCTGTGGGATGAAATTCCAGCAGTATCGCGCTATACCTACGTGTATCAGGGGCAAACCCAAACACTCGACCAGATTTTGGTATCCCCTGCCCTAACTGAATTGTTGGCCTCGGTGGGAGTGGCTCATGTCAATTCGGATTATCCCTACCAGTTGATGGAAGACGCGACGAGTCTCTATCATTCAACTGACCATGATCCCGTCGTAGCGACGTTTAATTTCCCCGCCGAGTAGATTCAGTCAATAAAAAAGGGCAGGACTTATCCCCCTGCCCTTGCTACCTATTCAAAATCGACTTGGAGACTCAAACGAAATGCTGTCAAATCATTCATGTTTTCCCCAACATCGAGACCCTCAATAATACTCTCCAAGATCATGACAGGCAGACTAAATTCGGTTTCGATGACCAAGCGTTTCAACGCAAAATCATTCATTGAAATGTAGCGATAGATTACGACAGTTTCATCAGTTATTTGTTTGTCGAAATTCTCCACAAATAGGTTCTCAATTGTGGGAACCATGTATTGCCCTGTTACAAAGTCTGGCTCAGTGTATAACACATGAGTCAATAATTTGGCATTTAATAAGGCAGCAGGCTCGAAGTCAAACACACTACTTAAAGGAACTTCACTACGAAAAACGGCTACCGATTGGCCTGATATTTCGACATCAGGTTCCCGTGTGAGGCTTTCGCTAATGAAAGCAAAGTTATCCAGAAACCGGGCAAGGTTATCATTGCCAACTTCCACCATAGTTGGCGCATAAGCATCATCCGTGTTGATTGTCAGCGTGCCCCCTGAAAAAATGATCTCGGCAGTTTCATTACGTTCGACTTGTTTGGTTCCAAAATTAAAGGCATTCACCGTGAAACTACTTTCCGTTGGGGTTATGGTGAATGGGCCTACAATTTCAGAAGAGCTAAATTGCACAGAAACTGGCAGGGTATGTCTTGCAATTTGAGATGCTAGAAACCGAGCCTCATCCTTAGTGAATGAAGCCGAAATAGACCCTTCGCCATTCGGGATTTGTTGCGTAATATGTGGCACTGAGACAACAACACCATCTATCACCACCGCCAATCCTTCGCCCACATTCGCCTCAGTATAATCGGCGAAAATTTGGGTACCCTCCTCATTTAATGTGAATTGTATACCCCATCCATTGGTAGATTGATTGAACTGTGGTTCAGCACTCCTCACCATATCGCCGGTGATAATTGTGTGGAATGGGGTTCCACCCGGTTGCCCATCTATCCCAATCGGTTGACTTCCATCTTCACAGAGCCGATCGATCAGGCCACGCTCAACTTGGAAATCAGTTATGATGCAGGCTGGTGCGCCAATAGAAGCGGGGATATCTGCAAAATCTACTAGCTCAAATAAAGGAGGTCCATCCTCAGATACCGAAAGATTAACTATGAGGTCTGAGAAGTCAGAAGTGGCAACATCTATGATGTACTTATCATCTATCAACTCCACCGTAGCATTTATATAACCAAGTTCAGCCAGTCGTTCCTGAAGTACTATTTTTGTGTCGAGTTTGGACGTTTCATCTACAGCAGGATCAGTAATTTCAAGAACCAAGCGGTTCGTGCCAACCTGAGATAATGAAATCTGACCAGACCCTTGAGCCAAAACCCCCACCGGGTCGGGAAGATCAATATCCCCACTCAATGTGAAATTACTCACCCTAAGCAAGCTGGTATCCAACATTTTCGTGGCATGGGCTTCGATAATGGCACAATCTTCGGGTGGGAAGTTACAGTCACCCCCTTGTGCTTGGACTGGCAAAAACCAATGGCTACCTGCGATAATGCCAATTATTAGCAGGGGTATCACAAGTTTTTTCATGATGATGGCTCCCACTCTTAAAACGAATTAGAGAATCTTGCTCAAAAACAGCTTCGTTCGTTCATGCTGGGGGTTATCGAAGAGATTATCGGGCGTGTTTTCCTCAATAATCACCCCACCGTCCATAAAAATGGTGCGGTCAGAGGCAGCCCGCGCAAAACCCATTTCATGTGACACCACCACCATCGTCATGCCACCAAACGCCAACGCCATCATAACATCCAAGACCTCGTTAATCATTTCGGGGTCAAGGGCCGAGGTAGGCTCATCGAACAGCATAATTTTGGGATCCATCGCCAGTGCGCGTGCAATCGCCACACGTTGCTGCTGACCACCCGAAAGCTGGCTGGGATGTACGTCGGCTTTGTCGGGGATACCCACCCGTTTTAGAAGTTCCATCGCTTTTTCTTTGGATGCAGTGTTGGCCCGTTTCCGCACCACCCGCTGAGCCAGCATAATATTGTCCAAGACAGTGAGATGCGGGAACAAATTAAAACTTTGGAACACCATACCCACTTCAGTGCGGATACGGTTGATATTTTTCGCCCCATGCAGCGGGATACCATCTACTACAATATCCCCTCGGTCAAACGTTTCTAGGCGATTGATGCAGCGCAAGAGGGTACTTTTACCAGAACCACTCGGCCCAATAATCGTAACCACTTCACCCGTGCGAATATCCAACGAGACATCACGCAGCGCATGAACCGTACCGCGCGGGGTACGAAATTGTTTATGGATATTCTGGATTTGGATAATTACATCGCCAATTTGTTTATCTTTTTTAACTGGTGAAGCCATTGCTAGCCTTCCTTATGGCAACCGAGAACGCCGTTCAACCGCCCGCACCATTAGCGAGAGGCTCAACGTCATCACAATGTAAAAAATGGCGACGGCATTATACGCCGGAATCGCTTTGAACGTGCGTGTACTATAAAGACGTCCTTGTTGTAATAATTCTGGCAGAGCCAAAATCGCAATTAGTGAAGAGTCTTTGAGCATCGCAATAAAATCATTACCCAATGGCGGCAATACCGTGCGAATGGCCTGTGGCAAGATGACATGCCGCATGGATTGGAAATAGGACATACCTAAACTACGGGCGGCTTCGGTTTGGCCTTTGGAAACGGATTGAATACCTGCACGGAATACCTCTGCTAAAAACGCCCCATACCCAACCGCTAGGCCAATGACGGCTTCGGCAAGGAAAGACTCATTGCCCAAAACTTGCACTTCAATGTCAGTCAAAAAATTATAGATAGGATGGGTAATGTCGCCAATAATGCCATGAGCATCGCGCATTTGAGGGCTGACCACAAACGCGAAGTAGAGCAAAATCACCAGCAATGGCACACCACGCACCAATTCAACATAGAAAGTTGAGAGGTGGTAGAGAATAGGATTAGACGAGACACGGCATAGGCCCATAATCAGACCAATCACCAAAGCCAAGCTAAACGCCGATAGGGTAACAATAATCGTCAGCCAGATACCCGCATTGCAGCCACGCGGATTATTAAGCGCACAAGTTTTGTAGGTACGGGCTGTTGTTGAGTAAATATCACCTTTGCGAAGCGTCACGATTTGTTCAGGAACAGTTTCGACCGTGACCCCATTGTCATTGTCCGCAACGATGCGCCCAGCAACCGTGCTGTCATTCATGGTGATGGTAATTTCACAGGTTTCAGCATCCGTCGCCGTACAGCCATCGGGTGAACGAGTTTCTTCTTTGACGTCACGGCGTTCAAACTCAGTAGACTCGGCATCACCCGCCAAAATAATATCGTACTGGCTACCTGATTCGGTACTCAGTTGGCCTTTAAAAGTTTCACCTCTGACCGAGACAATCGTCCCCTCATAATCTTGACAGCGTGGGTCTTCGGAGCGATTACAAGTAACTAACCCCACATCCATGCTGATAATGCGGTTACGGGCAATTGAAATCGTTTGTTCCTCAACCGTTCGCACACGAATATCATTATCCCCCTCCCCACGCAGTTCCGTCCCAATGATTTTTTCGGGATAGACCACAAAGGTCGCTGGGATAGAGGTGCAATCGGCAGGCGCATCAGGGGCACAGTCTAAGGTTCCTTCGCGGCGCGAGAGGATACGATTGGGACGAATGGTAATTTCATAGCCATCGTCCAAGTGCCGAATCTGTGCATCGGCCCGCACACGAATGCCTTGGTGGAGGGAATAGGGGCGATTGAAGGTGATGATCTGACCGCTGGGGGATTCGCAATCGGGCACAGCGACGCGGTCACACGATAGGATACCTTCTTCTTCGCTTAAAATTTCATGGGGGGGGACAACCGTTTGAGTTCCATCCGCCAGTGTCACCCGCACTAATGTACCGACTGATCCCGAACGCAGGGCTTTAGTCTCCACTACTCCATCGGGTGCGGCACGGTCAGCATTTTCAAAATCCTGATAAGTGACTACGACTCCGCGCTGGCTGAGGCAACCTTCAGCAGCGTCTTCAGGGCAAGTGATGACTCCATCTGCCTGCGACACCACTTGTTGAGTTGAGATGGTGGTAAATTCATTTGCTAGGTCACGTACCCGAATCGTCTCGCTGACCAGCAATACTTCAGTTTTGACCTCATAGACCACATCATATAGTTCGTTGGTCTTGACCTCGGGGCGGTCAGCCAACCAATCCAGAATATCGCGGTTATTTTTATCGCTAAACATACCGACACCCACCCAAAAAATGAGCAGGAATAGCAGGACAGCCCACCAAGGAACGCGACGAGCCAGTCCAAATAGTAAGTCTGGAACGGTTGGGGGTTCTTGAATTAGCTCAGGGACAGGTGACGGTGCATCTTGGTTGGTCTTAGCAGATTGACCCATCATTCTTTCCTTCAGAAAGTTATTAAGTAAACAATAGGCGGGTTGTTCACCCGCCCGGTATAACTGTTTATTGAAACTCCGCTAAACTAGTACCTAAAACTAGTTAGCTTCCACTGTCGCCTCAGGTTCAACAGCCGTTGTGGGGCAGAACAGCCAATCTTCGCCGTCCAACACAAATGGAGCTGGTTCGGGGAAGATGTCGGTACCTGCCACTTCGACGCCCTCAACCAATACGGAACCGCCGAGGGTTACTTCAGCAGCTTCACCATCAATTGAAGTCGTATATTCAAGGCCAGATGTATCAATGGTCAAATCAGCGAATTGAGCCAAATCCTCGGCAGTTGGCAGGTCAGCACCTTCACAGGATACTTCGGCAAGAGCTTCGGCATCGCCAGCAAAGGTCGCTTTCAAGACATAGGCCAAAACTGAGGCTGGATCGGTGGTATCGAGCAGCACCACCCCTGTACCGCCTTCTTGGAAGTCTTCGGTAGGTTGGGCACCAAAAGTAGCTTCAAAAAGGGTGGCGTATGTGCCATCAGCAATCACATTAACCAATGAGGCATTGACGGCATCTAGTAATTCTGGGAAATCGGGGCGAACAGCAATGCCGTAGAATTCGTCCGTCAGCGGTTCACCGACGGTCGTCAAGTTCATATCAGGATTATTGGCAATGATGTCAGCGGAAGTAGGCGCGTCTACGATCACGGCATCAATTTCTTCGTCACCCAAAGCTTGGAAAGCGAGGGTTGCTTCATCAAAACGGACGACTTCGACACCGGGAATCTCGGTGGCATAGGTGTCACCAGTTGTACCCGTTTGCACGCCCACGCGCAGACCAGCTAGGTCATCGGGGGTCGCAATATTTTCAGCATCGGCGACGCGCACCGAAATAATTTGGCCTGCAAGAAAATAGGGATTGGAAAAATCCACTTCTTCTTCACGCTCGGGGGTAATGGTGGCCGCCGAAATAACCGCATCAAATTCGCCACTGGCAAGGGCGGTAAAGATGCCGTCCCACTTCGTATTGACCCATTCGATTTCGAAGCCAGCGTCAGCCGCAATCGCGCTCAACAAGTCAACATCGAAACCAATGATGTTGCCGTCTGCGTCCACAGATTCAAAAGGTGGATATTCGGCATTCGTACCAACTTTGATGGTTTGGCCTTCAACTTGTGAGCGAGTGGCACGGTCTGCTACTGGCTGTGAAGTTGCGGCTGCGGGCAGGGCCATAACTAGTAAAAGGGCCACTGTCAGCAAAATCAAAAATTTCTTTCCGTAATTCATGTTGAAATTCTCCTCAGTTTCAGTCTGAAACTCATGGTTCTAAGCATGGATGAGTTTAAGCACGACAGGCTCGCATGTCAAATTCATTCCGGTTTAGTAATATGGCAGTTCGCACAACTTAGCCCTTGAAAATCGCCACCCTGTTTGCGCTATACTTCAGCGTCGCATCTTAAAAATTTTTGAACCAAACCCACATGCCTGCACCATTGACTGGGAAGGATATTTAACCAAAAGATGAGCGTCTTAGAAGTACGCCGTAAACGTAAGGTTCGTTGGGGGGTCTGGCTGCCCGTCTTGGCCGTGCTGACCCTTGCTTTAATTGCTTGCCTGTTGGCAATCATTGGAACATTGATTTCCGAAGAAGAGAAAAGCAAAAGCAGTGGCAATACGCTCGTCTATGGGCTGACATTAAACCCCAGTGGTATTGACCCACATTACAATCGCTCGGCGGAACTGGGTATCCCACTCTACAGTGTCTACGACACCCTTATCTATCAGCATCCCCAGACCCGCGAATTTGTATCCGGGTTGGCCGACCATTGGGATGTAAGTGCCGATGGCCTGACCTATACTTTCTATTTGAAGCAAGGGGTCAAATTTCATGATGGGACAGTCTTTGATGCGAATGCGGTAGCGGTGACATTCGACCGTATCACCAATCAACAGTATCCTGATTGGCGACCGGGTAAAGCCCTCGATTTGATAGGGCCATTTTATAATGGCTATAAAATCGTGGATGACTATACCTTCCAATTATTTTTGACCACACCCTACGCCCCCTTACTGGATGCCCTCAGTCAACCTTATTGGGGGATCGCCAGCCCGACGGCCCTTGCAAATTGGACAGTGGACACTTATCAATGGCATCAGGTAGGGACAGGGCCATATAAAATGGTCGAGGTCATTCCGGGGGATCAGATTGTGTTGGAGCGCAACAAAGATTATACATGGGGGCCTATCTTCTATGCTCCCCAGACCGAGCGTTCCATTGATCGGATTGAGTTCCGCTTTTTTGATCGAGACCCCGCCAGTCGCCGTGTCGCGCTTGAAGCAGGCGATGTGGGTATCGTTGGTGAACTACCCCCTACGGACGCCGAAGCCCTATTGAGCAACCCGAATGTACAGATTTATAAGCAGGCTATCCCCGGTCAACCACTGCAATTTTATTTTAATACATCCCGCCCATTAGTAAACGATCAGCGGTTTCGGCAAGCACTGCTGCATGCCACAAATCGTGCCACCATCGTAGATACCGTCTTTTTCCGTGACCTATCCCCAATGGCCTATGGCCCACTAGCCGCCATATCGCCCTACTATAATCCTGCTGTAGCAGAGATGTATCCGAATAATTTGCAACGCGCCCGCGAGCTATTTGAGCAAATTGGCCTCGTGGATTCGGATAATGATGGTATTTTAGAATTCAATAGTAGCCCCGTTAAGCTAAAGATAACGATTGGGGGTTGGGGCTTTTTGCCAGAAGTTGCCGCCTTGATTCAGAGCCAATGGCGTGAAATTGGGATTGACGTAGAAATTGAGCAGGTGGCAGGTTTTACAGCCCTACAAGATGTTGCCACCAGCGGGGACTATGACTTGCTGAGTTTTGAAGATTTTGGCCTTGACCCCAATATCCTCAATCCAGCTTTTCTATCTACCAGTACCACCAACTATACCCATTACGCTGATGCTGAATTGGATGGCTGGCTAACCCAAGCCCTTTCCGCCGATGAAGCGACTCGCACCACATTATACGGGCAAGTTCAGCAGCGTATTATGGATCAAGCGCTTATTCTGCCAATCCGCGATTATGTGAATTTGGTCGGCTGGTCGGCCAATTTAGAAGGCTTGATTTTCACAGGGCAAGGTTGGTGGCCTTTGTTGGCAAATTTGCAGGTAAAGGCCCAATAGTTGCCGATGTCTAAAAGCCGTCTATGGGATATTCTGCAACTCTCAGCAGCAGGTCTGCTGCGTGGGGTATTGGTCTTGTGGACGGCGGTGACCCTAGTTTTTGTGGCGGTACGGGTGCTACCGGGGGATGCGATTTCGGCGGAACTACTACCTGCAGGAGCATCCGACGCCCAAATTGAAGCGGAGAAAAATAAGCAAGGTCTCAATGATTCCCTACCCCAACAATATCTGCATTACATGGGGGATTTGCTGCATGGTAATTTGGGCTATTCTCTGCGGTATCGAGATGCGGTGAGCCATATCGTCAAAGATCGCATTGGCCCGACTTTCGCGCTGGCAATGGCAGCTTTTGCGGTCATGTTAATTACAGGAACAATATTGGGAGTCACCAGCACCACAGCCAGCCCTGCCCCACTGCGCCACTTCAGTCGAGGAATTATTGCTCTATCGCAATCCGTGCCGATTTATATCACAGCCATTGTAGCTGTTTTTATTTTTAGTTTGGAACTGGATTTACTCCCTTCAATTGGATCAGATACTCCAAGTCACCTGATTCTGCCAGCGGCAGTCTTGGGTTTTCACACGTCAGGAGCAGTAACGCGGGTGTTGAGTGCCAGCCTGACCGATGCCTTTCAACAGCCATTTATGCTGACGGCGCGGGCCAAGGGGTTGCCCCCGATTGATTTGCTCGATCACGGCTTGCGGGTCGCACTATTGCCCGTGTTACGGGTATTAGCACTACAGACTGGTTTTTTGTTGGGAGGAACAGTCATTATCGAGGGGTTGTTTGTGCGGCGGGGCTTGGGTAGCCTGCTGTTTGAATCGGTACTCAACCGCGACTATCCAATGGTGCAGGCGTTAGCATTGCTGGCCGCCATATGTTATTTAGTAGCCAACGGCCTAGCACGTTTGACCCAACGCCTCATTGACCCACGTCTCACGAATAACCTCGCGGATTTCGCTTAATTTGTTCACTTTTTTGCGACGCCTCAATTTTGCGATCTGGCTACCGATCGGGTTCTTAGTAGGGTTGATGCTGCTTGCTCCCCTCTTGGCAATCTATGACCCCTTAACGCCCGTGTCGGACCATGCTCTAGCCGCTCCATCACAACAATATAGGCTCGGCACAGATTTGCTAGGGCGGGATGTGTTCAGTCGCTTGGCCTATGGTGGTCAACGCACATTGGGAGCAACATTGATTGCCACAGGAATTGCGGTTGCGGGCGGATTATCATGGGGGGGGATGCTCATTATTGCCCCAAATCCCTTGCGCTGGGTGCTTTCAATTTTACTGGATGCCCTTCTTGCCTTCCCCTCCATTTTGACCGCGCTAGTGATTTTGACGGCACTTAAGCCCAGCTTGATGACGCTAGGTATCGCATTGGGGATGGCTGGTATTCCGCTTTATGCCCAAGTGGCGGCAGATGCACTGCGGGCGACCCTAAGCCAGCCATTTATTGAAGGGGCACGGAGCATAGGCGCAACCCGCTGGTACATCTTGACGCGGCATATCATCCCTACAGCGCTCCCTGCCCTCGCCGCATTTGGGTCAGTGATTTTTAGTTGGTCATTAATTTATCAGGCCGCCCTGACCTTTTTGGGATTGGGAGGTGACATCGCCCAGCCAGATTGGGGAACGATGTTGGCACAGGGCTATCGCACTATCCGCGAAACCCCCTTGTTAGTCATCGCACCGGGGGGCATGTTGATGGTGTGTGTATGGATGGCAAATTGGTTTGCAGATGGGGTAGGCAAATCGCCGTCACGGTGAGATTTCAAAAGTCACCACTTTGCTAGTGATTCTCCCTTTCCAAACCCCTTGATCTTGGAACATGGGCGTCGCAGTAGGGGTTGACCCGTCAGGAGCGAATGCGGGTATAGGTCCACGGTTGGGATTATTGTAATAGGCGCGGATTTCGTACTCCCCTACCCCCATGTTCATACCAGCTAATTGTTGAGGCTCAAAAATCACCCGTACAGAACAACGTCGGCGTGATTGAATAACATGCAAATCCTCATAATCAAACGAGCTATTTAAATTGGCTGGGACGCCCTGCCGTAAGCTATCTGAATATGGTTGATTCGTCACCTTATTGCGGATTTCGAGGTAGATTCCACCCACTGAATCAGGAGACGCAGGTGAGCCAATGGCAACCGCGTCATCCACGAAATAGAAAGTAATCGCCCCTATATCCTCGTTTTGCAAAACCACATCCACAATCAGCGACTCGCCGACCTTAACAAGTGGATCCCCTTTATCATTGGACTGATTGGCATCAATATCTAAAATGAGCTTTAAATCTTGCCGAGTATCTCCATTTTCGGCTAGCATGGAACGTTGATTGCCGCCCGGTGGAGACATCAAGCTGAGGCAATCCGGGCCACTGCGTTTCAGTTCAGGGAACAAGGTTGGGACTGCCAACGATAAGGCAACCGCGATGGTGACAAAGCCAATCACCAATTTGGTGTTTTCGGTATCAATAAAAAATCGGCGAGCTCGACGACGTGACCTGTAATAGGCATCTCCTACTGTGCCAGTCGCTCGATTTTTTACGCCTCTAATCCGCCCCATTATCCACCCTCTTCAGCCATTGCTGAATATGTGCCAGCATTTGACCAGCAGCCTCAGCATTACTTTCTAGCCACAACGCCGCCGGATTATATTTACGAAACCAAGTATATTGCCGCCGGATAAAAGCATGGGTCTGATGACATAAATCAATTAGGGCTTCATCCAGCGACATCTCACCACGTAAATAATACCCAATTTGCAGATAACCCAACCCGCTCATCGCCGACAAATTCCAAGTATAGCCTGCTTCAACCAGAGCGCGAACCTCATCAATTAATCCAACTTCGACCATCTGATGGATACGACGGTCGGCTCGTTCATATAATACTGCACGATCAGCCAGTGTTAGGCCGAATTGCAGCACGTCATAGGCTGGTGGATTTTTTTGCTGCAATTCCGAAAAAGGCCGCCCCGATTCAATTGAAACCTCCAAAGCCCGTACCACGCGCCGGATATTGCGCCCATCAATGCGTTCAGCCGTAATAGGGTCAACTGATCGTAGTTTTTCAAGCAAGGCTTCCCAACCCTGTGTTTCGGCATAGGCTTCTAATTCTGAGCGCAGTTGATAATTCGCCTGTACCTTGGGGAATTGCCAGCCCTCCAATAAAGCTGTGATATATTGGCCTGTGCCTCCTACGATGAAAGGCAATTTACCACGCGCCAGAATGTCGTCAATCGCTGAGGCAGCTTGGGTTTGAAAATCAACGGCGGTGTAATTTTGGTCGGGGGTTACGACATCAATCAGAAGATGCGGAATAGTGGCACGTTGTTCGGGGGTAGGTTTGGCCGTGCCAATATCCATGTATTGATAGACTTGGCGGCTATCCGCGCTGATAATTTCGCCGCCGAGCGCTTGGGCCACTTGAATCGCTGTATCGGTTTTGCCAACTGCTGTCGGGCCAATAATCACAACAACGGGGCGACGGGAGACCTTTTCACCAGCTAATGGCATCATGAATCACCTTCACCGTGAATGTGCCGTCATTGGCAAGGGCAAGTCCGACCACATCAATCCGAATAGGTGTAGCCTCGTCAATATCTTTCTCAAAGCGGTAGGTCGTCGCAAGTTCCAACAATTTTGCCTGTTTGCGCGCATTGACACTCGCCAGTGCGTTTTCCATCGCTACCCGACCCCGCCGTGTGCGAACTTCAATCACCACAAGTGCCTTATTATCTTGCATAATTAAATCAATTTCGCCAGTCCGGCAACGCCAATTACGCTCAATGAGTTGCCAACCCAAGCCCAGTAAATGTTGGGCAGCAATAGCTTCTCCTTGTTGGCCGAGAGACTTGCGAGTCGAACTGGTTGGCATAGTACAATCTCCAAATAAGCCATCATTATAGCAACGGCCTGCAATTGACCAAAAGGGCGTGTTATAATGACATTTGTCTCACAACAAACTGGTTTTGTGGAGTGCAACCTAATGTCCATAACCCCGATTCTTAAAGAGGCCGATATTTTTTATGATTTAACCCCAACCCAGTTGGAGTTAATTGCCTCAATTTGCCATACGCAGACCTACAATGGTGGGGATGTGATTTTTACTGAAAACTCGGCCAGTGCCGAATTATATGTCGTTGCTGAAGGGGAAGTTGAAATTCAGGTGGATGCCGCCATTTTTGGTAAAGGCAATACAGGGCGCTTGACTGGCCCACGCACCGTCGCAACCTTCCGCCTTGGGCAATCCTTCGGCGAGGTCGCCCTGTTAGATGAGGGTCTGCGTTCAGCTACAGCCCGCTGTGCCAAAAATGGAACGACCCTCATTATCATCCCGCGTGATCGCCTAATGAAACTTTGCGACATGTACCCCCAACTTGGCTATCGGTTGATGCTTAATTTGGCGACCGACCTTGCCATGAAAATTCGTGGGGCGGATATGCAAATCCGCGAACAAATTATGTATTCTCAACAATCTGAGGAGTAGCCCTCTGTATGAACGCCGAAATTATTGCCATCGGCACGGAGCTTTTGTTAGGTGAAATCACCGACACAAATTCGACCCATATTGCCCGAACCCTACGTGATATTGGGGTCAACCTATTTTATGTGACGAGTGTAGGTGATAATCTGCCACGAATTACGCAGTCCATCCAATTGGGTCTTTCCCGCAGTGATGTCATTATCACGACGGGTGGGCTTGGGCCAACTGTAGACGATATGACCCGTCAAGCAGTTTCTGATGCAACTGGCCGTCCACTGGAATTTCACCAAGCCTTGCTTGATCAGATCGCTGAACGATTCCGCCGTTTTGGGTCACGCATGAGTGAAAACAACCGCCAGCAGGCCCATATTCCAGCAGGTGCTATTCTAATTGAAAACCCGGTGGGAACAGCCCCCTGCTTTATCGTTGAAACTGAGCATGGCACTATCATCAGCCTACCGGGTGTTCCCAGCGAAATGAAATTTCTACTTAGTCAGCGCGTGATTCCTTATCTGCAAGACAAGATGGGGCAAAAAGGCATTATCAAGGCGCTTGTTTTGAAGACAGCGGGGATCGGCGAGAGCCTGATTGATGAAAAGATCGCTGATTTGATGACCTATGCCAATCCAACGGTGGGGCTTGCTGCTCATACAGGCCAAACGGACATTCGTATCACCGCCCGTGCCGACACCGAAACCGAAGCCGACGAGATGATTGCCAAGATCGAACATGTTATACGTCAACGGTTGGGTGATTTTATTTATGGTACAGGCAAAGACCCATTGGAAAATGCTGTGGTGGCCCTCTTGCAAAAGATAGGCGGCAAGGTGGCGCTCTGGGAGACTGGAACAGGTGGCACATTACGTGACCGTTTGAAAGGCGTCACGGGCGGGGAATCCGTCATTGAGTCATCGTCGGTTTATGATGGTCTTACCGGATTGCACAGCGCCCTACCCGAACTTGACCACGGTGTTGAACAGGCTGATTTGAAAGGGCATGTTGAAAATATCGCACGGCATACTTTTAGCAATAGCACAGCTACTGCTGCAATTGCCGTCGCTACAAGCAACGAAGGCACAGCAATCGCCGTCGCTAGTGAGCATGAGACCCGCGCCCGGTCGTATGGTTTTGGTGGTGAAGCTACCCAAGCCCCTACATGGGCCACGACATGGGGCCTTAGCATGGCTTGGAAAATCTTGCGCGATTCACCCCCATCTAACTGATCTAAAAGTTACAGAAATTCATCCTCTCGGCTATGTGTGGCACGGTGTAGTGAATATACCCGTGCCATTTTTTGGTAATACGAGTAGACATCAGCCTCCAATTTTCGGATGGTTCACTCTTTTCTCAGTCAATTTGTGCACTCATGACTATACGTAGTGAAAATACACCCTCAGTATGATTAGAGGAAGTGAGAAAAGCCCTTCAACTTTCAGGCTTTGTTTTCACATTTCGAGAATTTAGAATAGATGCTCAGCGCGGGTGAATCACGCCTTATAGTCTTGCAGATTGGCGGGGCATTCTCACCTAATTGAATTGAGTTTCTATTGACTACACGATTATCGTCACTACCTCAAGGGATGCGAACTTTTCTGCGGATTTGGAGCGGGCAGACAGTCTCCCAAATTGGCAGCCGAATGACCAATTTTGGCCTGACCCTCTGGATATGGGGGCAAACAGGCAAGGCAACCTCAGTTTCCCTGATGGTCTTTTTTAGCCTGCTACCAATGGTTTTTATCGCACCCATTGCTGGGGTATTGGTCGATCGTTGGAATCGCAAAATTTTGATGTTAGGCAGCGATTCTGTAGCAGGGCTTTCAACAGTTGTGCTTTTGATCCTCTATCTAACAGGTCATTTGGAAATCTGGCATCTCTATATCACTAGCGCGATAAACATGACCTTTAGTCAATTACAAACCATCGCATTTTCGGCCTCAATCTCAGTACTCGTACCACCCGAACAATACAGCCGAGTCAGCGGTTTGCGTTTCATCACCAACTATGGGGCATCCATCATTGGGCCCGCTTTTGCCGGAGTATTGTATTACACGGTCAAACTACCCGGCATTATGGCAATTGACCTGTTAACCCTCTCCATTGGCCTTTCAACATTGGCAATGGCTCGTATTCCACGCGCCGCCGAAACCGAAGCCGGACGCGAAAGTCGCCAAAATTGGTGGACAGAAATCAGCTATGGCTTCCATTATCTTCGTGCCCGTCCAAGTCTGCTGGCTCTATCATTGACCGTTGTCACCTTTTGGTTTGTGCATGATCTTGGTGGTGCTCTTTATGCTCCGCTGGTCTTGGCGCGAAGTGGCGATAGCGCTCGCACATTGGCTACTGTCAGCACGGCAGCAGGACTAGGTGGAGTCACGGGGGCCATATTTATGAGCGCATGGGGCGGTGGCAAATTTCGGCGCATTCATCCGTTTTTGATAGGCACAATTGGGGCAGGCATCGCCAAAACAATTTTTGGGTTCGGGCAAAGTCTGGTCGTTTGGTTCCCGGCCCAGATTTTTTCGTCGTTCAATTTTCCAATACGGGGTGGTGCGATTGACAGCATTTGGATGTCAAAAGTTGAACCCGATATTCAAGGGCGAGTGTTCGCATTTAATCAACTCCTAGAGGGCATTTTAACTGCCTCAGCAACATTGATGGCTGGCCCATTAGCCGACCAAGTATTCGAGCCTGCCATGCGTCCAAACGGTAGCTTATCAGGGATATTCGGTTGGCTGGTCGGCACAGGAACAGGGTCAGGCATCGCCGTGATTTACATCAGCATGGCGCTGATGATGATTGCCATCGGCTTGGTGGGGTATATGTTGCCAGCGGTGCGGAATGTGGAGAAAATCGCCCCAGATTATACAATTGGTGAAAATACTAGTAGCATTGAGTCTCAAATTCAGATTCCCATTGTTCCTCATATGGAACTGGAGGTAATCAATGCATTCTCCGAATCGTAAACAAGATGATAGGCTACAGCTTTTTGATGATCTCGATAGAAAAGATTTAAGAGCAGCCACCTATACTGAGCCTTATTTTTCCTATTTGAACTATACAGCCAGACCGCTATTTGAAAATCTAAGGAATATTCTCCAAGATTGGTTCGACAGTTTTGATGCAAAAGAGGAAAAACGGCTAAAGGTCTGGAAAGAGTTTCGCTCGGAAAATAATCAGTTACACACCAATGCTTTCTTTGAAATATATCTCCACTTCTTGTTAAGCCGCATGGGTTTTCATGTTGAAATCGAGCCAGAATGGTACAAGAACCAGCCTGATTTTCTGCTCACTAGTTCAAACGGTCAAAAAATACTTTTTGAAGCTACAAATATATTTTCTGACCGAATCTTTGGGCCTCTAGGAAAATACGAACAAAAGCTCATAGATGCGCTAAATAGCAATCTGTCCTCACCAGACTATTTTGTTGGCATAGTATTTGAAGGTAGTCCTATCAATACTCCCCCATATGCACAAATAGTTCGTCACGTACAATCCGAAATCGACAAATTAGAATATGACCAAGTTGTTCTGCAAAGACAATTCTATCGCAACCAAGGCTTATTCAAAATTCCCGATTGGAAGAAAAAGGGTTGGCATATTGAGTTTTCAATTTCCCCGAAAAGAAAATTAAGAGGGGATCCTACAGTCGAGCCGATTGGATGGCACATGCGAGATATTTTGTGGGATCAGGTAAATTCGATTAGAACCAAACTTGAGAGTAAGTACAGTCATTATGGAGACCCTGACATTCCTTTTGTCATTGCAATAAATATTGTCGCACCATTCGTTTCTGAGATTCACACATTAGAGGCGCTTTTCGGGGATGAGACTTTATATGTTTCAGCTTCTGGTCAGATAGTCGAAGGCAGAGAATCAAATGGTTCATGGCGTGAATCAAATCGTTGGCAGAAAACACGCATTAGTGGGGTTTGTATTTTTGACAGCTTACTCCCAATGAACTTACACAGAAACGCTCCTATTTTATGGCATCACCCTATGGCAGCCCATCCTTTCCCACAAGAACTATGGCGACTAGATCAAAAAGTTCCTAATCATGAACAACATGGCTACATAGACTTGAAGGGCAGAGGCATAGCAGAATTATTGGGCTTGGATATAAGTCAATTATCCGAATAACAAGGCTTAATCCCCCACCTCCTCAATTACCAAACTGTCGCTATCAAAACTGACGACGGCCACCTGCTCTACCCGCACGCCAATGCGATGTTCAATCAGCAAGTCGGTCAATTTATCTCCGTCAATTAAAATAATCGGCGCGGTGTTGGGCAAGCGGGCCACATCCATCGCTCCTTTGGTAAATGCAGCAGTAGTCATTACTAAGCCCTGATCAATATCGCCCATTGCCAACATATCGCCACGAAATTGACTGACGACAGGCCGCCCAACATTCCCGCTGGTGCGTTTGACCTGAATGGCGGTACGGGCCTGCAAAATCCCTACCCGCACCTCCGCCACAATATCAATGCCTCCATCTGAACCTCGTTCAGTCACAATGATGTTGTTATAGCCCATCTTGCCCAGTAGCCGCCCAATCAGATGTTCAAACGCATAAGGGTCAACATTCAACAGCACATTCTTTAACTGGCGTTTGACCTCATGGCGTTGTTTTTCGGCCATGCGTGAAATAGTATCCACTTCACTTTCCCATTCGGCCAAGCCAAACATACCCGGCCCCTCGCGTCGAAAAACTGAGGATAGGCTATTCTCTTGAATATCGGTATACAACTGGGCCGATAATGAGGCTTCGGGAGTCATGCCCTGCGGATTTATCAAGCCCAATTCAAGGGCAATTTGGGTAATTTCGGCATAGGACATGGCCCGCCCTTCAGATTTGAGAACTTCATAGGCAGCGTCTTTATAACTCAAAAACTCGCCATGTTGCCGAAAAATAGCATTGTCTATCACATTTTCAGGGATGGGGTCATCTTCAGCCCGAAGGGTATAACGACCTCGTTCAACCCGCTTAAAGGGTGAAATTTCGATACCGTCTTGTTCACGGCGCAGGCTAGTAATGATGACACCCGCCATTGTTTGACGCGGAGTTTGGCCCATCGTATCAATTAGTCCAGCCTCCAGCGCCGAGCGGGTAATTTCAGCCACCGATAATGGCCGTTCCGCTTGACGCAACACTTCAACAGCAGCTTGTAAAAATGTCATGGCATCTCATCTAAAAACATAGAAGGGGTTAGACACTTTCCAACAGTAGATTCAATTTCAATTTTAACGACTCGACGGTGGCTTGTCTGTCCGATTCAGAGGGATCGATTGTTTCTAAGGCTTGCAATAGCACCACCAATTCATCGCGGGAGAACAAACTTGGTGGCAAGACCGCCCCACGAATCAACCGATAACCTCCTCCCTGCCCCATATCGGATTCCACTTGTACACCTAAATCGCGCAGCAACATGACATAGCGACGGACGGTGCGGCTATCCACTTCAAGTCGTTCGGCAAGATCATTGGCATTCAGGCCGGGATTGGCGTGCAAAATATGGAGCAGCGTCAGAAGACGTGTCGCTGGAGTATACAATTGCCCCACCCTTTCTAGGAACGATGCTGTCCTACTTCGCGGCGAAAATAGGAAGTGTCTACATGATTTAAAATGAAAGGCTGATTGATGTTCACCGCACAACGAATTTCACATACACACACCCTAGAGTTTACCGCATCCGCTGAACAATTGTTCCCCTTATTTACCCCGGTCAAAGAGAAACTTTGGTTGGCCCATTGGGAATTCACACCGCTTTATCATGACACTGAATTTTTGGAGGAAGCGGGGGCGGTTTTTAAAACCCAACATGGTGATCAACCCGAAGAGTTTTGGGTGATGGCCGATTATGATCCACAGCAGTATCTGGTTCAATATGTACGTTTTTTGCCAGATTTACTGGTGACCACCATCCAAATTCAATGTGAGTCTTTGGGGAATCAGACACGCGCCAGGGTCACTTATACCCGTACTGGATTAAGCGAGGCAGGTAACGTTAAATTAGCACACGTTACAGCAGAAGCCTATCGTGAGCAAATGGCCTTTTGGCAAAAAGCAATCGAGCATTACTTGGAAACAGGTAAGGCGTTAATCGCGGTGCATTAAAAAACATAGGGCAGAATTATCCTTCTGCCCAGTTGTTTTAATCATCGTCGAGGCTGAGAACCGCCATAAACGCTTCTTGGGGGACTTCTACACTACCAATCATCTTCATACGCTTCTTGCCTTTTTTCTGCTTTTCCAGCAGTTTGCGCTTACGGGTGATGTCACCACCATAGCATTTTGCTAACACGTCTTTGCGAAGTGCTTTAACATTGGCGCGGCTGATAATGCGATTTTCAGCAGCAGCCTGAATCGGCACGACAAATTGCTGTTGAGGAATCAAATCCTTCAATTTCGTGACCATTTTTTGGCCTTTGTGGAAAGCATGATCTTTGTGAACAATCATCGCCAAGGCATCCACCGGGTCGTTGTTGACCAAGATTTCCAGCTTGACCAATTTATCAGGCCGATATTCCAAGAATTGATAGTCGAGGCTGGCATAGCCCTTGGTTGCGCTCTTCAGCTTGTCATAAAAATCAATGATGAGTTCAGCCAATGGCAGACGATAGGACAGCATGACACGCTTGGGGTCAAGATATTCCATCGTGACATACTCACCACGTTTGGAAGTCACCAATTCCATAATCGGGCCGATATAGGTATCCGGTGTAAACACCTGAATACTCATCCAAGGCTCCCGAATCTCATCAATTGTAGATTCATCAGGTAAGGCGGCGGGGCTATCAATCCGCACAATTTCACCTGTATTCCGCAACACTACTTCGTATTCCACGCTTGGCGCGGTTGCCAATACATCAAGGTCATACTCGCGTTCAAGGCGTTCTTGCACAATCGTCATGTGGAACAGGCCTAAAAAGCCAACACGGAAGCCAAAATTCAGGGCCTGCGACGTTTCGGGCACATACGTAAGTGAGGCGTCATTCAACTGCAATTTTTCCAGTGCGTCTTTAAGCTCGGAGTAGTCATCATTTTCAACGGGATAAAAGCCTGCAAAGACCATCGGCTTAGGGGGGGCATAACCCGGTAGTGGTTCACTAGCGCCGTTGATTTTGAGGGTGACGGTATCCCCCACACGGCATTCTTGTAGCGTCTTTAAGCCAGTGGCGATATAACCTACGCTTCCGGTGGTTAATTCATCAATCGGCGTCAAGCCGGGGGTAAAAATACCAATTTCAATCGGTTCAACCGTCACATTGGTACTCATCATGAGCAGCTTGTCGCGCTTGGTTACTTTGCCCTCAATCACACGGATATAGACAATCACCCCGCGATAGCTATCATAGTGGCTGTCAAAAATGAGCGCCCGCAGTGGTTTATCGGGATGACTTTCCGGATGTGGCACACGATCCACCACCGCCTGCAACACCTCCTCAACCCCAATACCCGTTTTAGCACTAACACGCAGCATCTTCTCTTTTTCGATACCCAGTAAATCTTCTAGTTCTTGGGCTATCCGATCAGGGTCAGCCGCAGGAAGATCAATTTTGTTGATGACAGGGATGATTTCAAGGTCAGCATCCAGCGCCAAATAAAGATTTGCCAGTGTTTGAGCCTCAATCCCCTGCGAGGCATCCACCACCAATAGCGCCCCTTCACAGGCTTGCAATGCGCGACTGACCTCATAAGTGAAGTCCACATGACCGGGGGTGTCAATCAAATTCATTTCATATTCTTGTCCATCAGCCGCTGTCCACTTCATGCGAACCGCGGAGGCTTTGATAGTCACACCCCGTTCTTTTTCAAGTTCCATGCTATCCAGCAACTGGGCTTCCATATCGCGGTCACTGATGGTTCCAGTGACTTGCAGCAAGCGATCTGCCAGTGTGCTTTTGCCATGATCAATATGGGCAATAATGCAAAAATTCCGAATCCGCGAAGTATCCATCCAACCGTCCCTGAAAAGCTGAAAATATGGGCGTAATCCCTTCAGTATAGCGGATTCACCCCCCATGATAAAGGTAAACAATTCAAGTCATATAATTGCACAATCACGCAATTGCTCATTTTTTGAACCGCTACTAAAATAGTGCAGTAAATTAGCAGAGGCATACTTTTTATCTATAGGAGATTCTAAGATGACAACCCGACCCTTTGATCAGTTTCGGCAGGAAATTCTAGGCAACTATAATCAGGGCAAGTATCGAGAAGCTCTTGTGAGTATCTCAGAAGCCTTAGTTCAGCATCCCGAACGCGCTCAATTATTACTTTATTGGAATATGTGCATGTATGGCAGGCTGAATGATGTTAAGGCCACCATTCAAGAATTTCAAAAGGCCATTGATGCGGGCTATTGGTATGCAGCTGACCAATTGGCGGATGATGATGCCGACCTGTTACCTGCCACGAGTCACCCTGAATTTATTCGATTACGCGAAATTGCGGTGGCACGATATCAAGAAGCGGTTGCCAATTCTAAGCCTGAATTGCTAGTGCTGCCCCTACATCCCAACGCTAAAGCCCCCTACCCGCTTTTACTGGTACTGCATGGGAATAACAACAATGCCGAAGACACCGCCCCGTTTTGGCGCTCATTAACCGAACAAGGTTGGTTGGTCGCGTTAGCCCAATCCTCCCAAACTACGGGCGCCAATACTTACATCTGGAATGACCATGCAATGGCCGTACCGGAAATTCAGGCCCATTTAGCCCAACTGAAAAATGATTATGCCATTGATGAAAATTGCGTGGTTGTCGGTGGATTTTCAGCAGGGGCGGGGTTGGCGTGCCGAGTCGTGTTGAAGCAGGACATCAAAGCCAAAGGGTTTGTAGCGCTTGGGGCATATATTGCCAGCCCCGAAGAATTGTTGGCTGAAGTGAATGATGAGGCAATCAAGCATGTACATGGGGTCAACATCATCGGCGATCAAGATGAGTCATGTTTACCCGGCACGCTCAAATTGACAGGGATGCTCAAAGAACATGGCATCGCCTGTCAAATCAGCATAATTGAAGGGATAGGGCACAGTTATCCAGTGGATTTTGCCGAGCGCCTTTGCAAAGCTACCAAGTTCATCCTCAACCGCTAATAATTGTTATCGTCCACCCATTCGAGGTTTTCATTCTGCACCTTGGGCTGCGCGCGATTGGGTGGGCGAGCCTCATATTCGCCCACATCATAGGGCGATTGAGCACGATTGGGGGCAGGGGTACTGCTGCGACGCTTGGCTGAAGCATTCCCCGCTGTAATTGCCTCGGCCTCGCCTGATGCAATTTGGGGTGTCGCGCAGTAGGGACACAGATTCCACGACAGTTCTAGCATTTGATGACAGGCTACGCATGCTTTTTTCAACTTGGTGTGGCAAAACGGGCAGACCTGCCATTCGTGTTTAGTGGGGCGGCCACAACCGGGACACGCCGGTTTATCTTCAATGCCCTGCAATAATGCTTCTTCTTCTAGTGAGCGTTCATAAGCATCGGCCAGAGTTTCGCGCGGGCGCAACATAATGTAGATAATCAAGCCAAAAATATTAAGCAAGCCGACCAAAATGGCGGCGGCAATTTGCGCGAGGGGGTCACGCGAACGGGCTTTCATGTCGCTGTATGTCCAGATAACAAACGCCACTGAAAAGGCCGTAAAAACTGCGCCAAATATTGTGACGCTGGCAAGGACAATACTGTTTAAGGTATCCGTACTCATGGAATAGTGACTCCCGTTGTCAGGTCGGCGCAGTCTAAAGTTTTATATCCGCGTTCGACCACATGGGCTAAAATCATGTAAAGCAATGGGGCAAAGTATAGCATGGGGCATAGGATGGGGCAATTTCGGCCACCGCTAAAAAAGACGATTGAAAGCCTGCGCAGTCAAGCAAGCCACGCTGGCATGGCGTCGTTATCCAATGTCGAGCTATTGGCTCTCATTTTGCACAATGGCAATGCAGGCGAAGATGTTTTTGCATTGGCCGACTATGTGCTGCAACATTTTAGCGACCTTGAAGGGGTGGCCCAAGCGAGTCTAGATGAATTAACGCAAATCTCTGGTATTGGTCAAGGCTTGGCAACCCGTTTACAAGCTGCCCTTATGTTGGGTCAGCGTGTTTCGCTGTTTCAGGCCGAAGACCACCCGATTATTCGACGCCCCTCCGATGCAGTGCGCCTCATTGAGCGCCATTTAATCGCCCTACCCCAAGAGCAATTGATTGTTGTGTTGATGGATACTCAAAACCGCGTGATGAATTTGGAAACGGTGTATATCGGCAGTCTGAATACGACGGTGGTACGGGTCGCGGAAATTTTTCGTCCCGCGATATTACAAAATAGTGCAGGTCTTATTTTGGCACACAATCACCCGTCTGGCGATGCCACTCCGTCGAATGATGATGTTCAATTGACGCAAGATGCGGTGGCTGCCGGTAAATTATTAGACATCGCCGTGCTAGATCACCTTGTTATTGGTCGTGGTGAATGGGTCTCTATGCGCGAACGTGGCTTAGGATTCGAGTAATTCAATCAGGATAATTGACTCCTATCAAGGCAAATTCACTGACATAGGCCTCGTATTGGTGGCCCGAAGCGTATATCTCTACATAATTAATCTTTATAGGCCTCTCTAAATCTCGGCGGTCAATTGGTAAATCTTGAATAAAATCGCTGGACTCAAAAGTATACCAGACTTGTTTATTCACATGCTCATGATCGCGTGAACAAAAATCGCAGCGAATTCGTGCCCCCGTGCCTTGATCAAAATGAATGTAAAACCCTTGTATCCATTCCGTACCACTCACGTTTGTTGAATAACCCATTTTAAGGATGACAGGGCACTCTGTTCCCTGTGCCCCACAGCCGCTGACAGAATGGCTTTCAAGGTAGACAGTTGCCCTGATATACAAACTATCATACTGACTAACGTCAAGGAGTAGGTATTCCTTACATCCAATTTGAGCCTCATGGTTTCGATTCGACCCGATTCTCGCTAAATGTAAGGCATAACGATCTTGGAAAAAAACACGCTCTTTAATACCGGGCGGTTCATTCCATTCATTTAAGGCCGGCGGAAGATCACACCCCCAAATATCTGGGACTTTCTCATCAATTGATGAGGCATCTAAAAACATCGGATTTGCTAGAAGGTCAACAAGTACCGTTTCGATCTGCGGAGCCTGCCCCTTCTGAAAAATGCCGGTTTGATTGGTTTCGAGCAATTTTGCATTATTGTTTCGGTCAACGACCACAGCTTGACCATAGCGGACATTCACATGGAGGCGATCTGGGCTAAAGTCAAGCAGATAATAACCTCCATTGTCTAATCGCACATGGTAATTGCCTTTTTCATCCCGAATTTCCAAACGCAATTCACGCTCTAGGCGCGGGCTAATGACAATGTCCACTTTGCCAATCGCATCGGTAATGACAACCGAATAGGGCTGATCACCAAGTCCAAAACGTGGGCGCGAGGCTTGGCTCAAAACCAAGCTACTGCCGCCCAAAATTTGCACAGTCGCTAGCACTTGATCATCATTCAGAGGGTCGGCAATAGTCAGTTGCCCCTGTGAAAGCTCATCAGCACGTAAACCATCGCCAGTTTGGACAGGGTAACGATCACGCACAACCCGTTCAGTATCGTTGGGGGCAGTATAGCCAATCGTGCCACGGCTGACCTTGACAGTGGTTCGTAAATCAATCGTCGAGTCAAAGAGTACCCAATTGATGGCCCATGCAATACTTGCCATGAGTAAACAAAAGGTGACAAACGCAGTGAGCAAGGTAGCCCATGCGATTCGTTGGGGATAGCGTGCAGTGATAGATGTCATTCGCCAAAATACTTAATTCTAAAACGAGTAAATTCGCCCGTAGCCGACCAATATTCTTTTTCGACGCCCTCAACCCTAGCGGATGTTGGGCCATGATTTAGAAACTCTTCGAAGATACGCAGTTGTTCAGGGCTACCTTCGGCGACGACCTCCACCGAGCCATCACCGCGATTTCGTACCCACCCCACCAAGCCAAGTTCATTGGCTCGCTGTTCGGTATAGTAACGAAAGCTAACTCCTTGGACTCGCCCACACACCACAGCATGAAGTTGCTGATGTTCACCGGAATCGGCCATTTTGCTCTAGCCCCTCAAAAAAAATCGGCAGATGAGTTTATGTTGACCCACCTGCCGATTTTATCACTGGATTGCCAGATTTAAAGTGTCGTTAGTTTAACGACGCCCAATCATTGGAATCCAATTCATCATCGTCCTCAAACTCATCTAACTCGCCCAATTCATCGAAATCATCGTCGAAAGCGTACTCAAAATCATCCACGCCCTCAAGATCATCTTCAAGATTGAACAGAGGGAAGAATTGCTCACCCACTAATGAGGCCATCCCAAGCGCCTCTTCAGCAGCTTCAGCCAATTCATCATCCTCATTTTGGTCAGCAAGTTCCATAATTTCGGCGAGGGCTTCACGGGCTTCCTTGCTACCAATTTCACCCATAGCCCACACCGCCATCAGCCGGATTTCATAGTCATCTTCGTAGGCCAGTTCGATTAGACGGCGGACGGACCCTGCCAATTCCAATTGGCCCGCACCACGAACAGCCTCAAACCGAATCTCAGGTTCGCGGTTATCGAGTTCTTTCATGATAATGTCTTTCCAACGCACATCACATGAGCTGCCCATCGCAAAAATCGCGCTGGCCTTCATCAAAAGATCATCGCTATAGTAGGCCTCGTAAATCAGGTCCGGCAGGCGTGGATGGGTGCAGAACGAAATCGCCTCTAATGCGCGACGCCGCACTTCATCGTCCTCACGCAAGTCATCGTAACGGGCCAGCACCACTTTTTGGGCCTGTTCAGCTAGGCGACCATCAAATTCTTCCAACTCGCCATCCCGGATAAAGCGCCCTAGCCCTTCAACGGCGGCAGCACGGACGAGTGGCACATTATCTCGAACAAGACTCATTAGATGATGATACATGCGCTCAGAGCCGACATACCATGTCATAGCGACACCCTCAGCCCGCACTTCCGGGTCGTCGTCCTCAAAGGCTAGATAGGAAAAAGCCTCAAAATCGAGATCAAAATTGGTTTCACTGACTTCGGTCAGCAATTTCGCGGTGCGGCGACGTTGCATGGCTGGAATTTCGGGCCACACTTTTCGCAGGATAGCCACTGATTCATCCACTAAATCTGATAAGCCATAAATTGCCCCAGCGGGTAATACAGCTTCCGAATGTTCAGTGTTTTGCAGAGCCAAAACCGTCTCGGCAATGGGAAATGGTCGGAGGCGAATTTCGTCTAGGCCCTTATCATCATCAATGTCGTTATCGAAATCAAAATCATACCCGTTTTTGGTTAGCTTCTTTGCCATACATCTCCCTCTCTGCTAAAACGAGCTTAGATCAATCGGTTTTACAATGTCGAAAAATAGGATGACGACCATCAACGATAACAAAAAGAACATCCCGATCATATGTACCAAGCCTTCACGCTCTGGGGAGATCGGTTTGCCCCGCAATAATTCAATCACGACGAATAGAATACGCCCACCATCTAAGGCGGGGATAGGCAGCAAATTGGTCACCGCCAGCGCGATACTGATAATCGCCGCAAAACCTAGAATGGGATAAGGCGTTTTCTCTTCTTGGCTCTCTTTAATAAATTTCCCGCCCATTTGAGAGATTGCCACTGGGCCAGCCGGACGTGCTTGGGACGCATCAATTTCGCCACGAACGAGCATTACCGGGGCATAGAAAATCACACCAATTGCCCGGACGAAATTACCAGAACCCGTCTCGAAAGCCGCTACTACATTTTCGGCCTGACGGACTTCGGTATGAATATCACGTTTGGCCGTAATTGCCCCAATTGTTTCATCCAAGGGCGCGGCAGCGATTTGAATGCCGATGCGGGCGTCTTTTTCACCATCTAAAACGCGCGGTGTAACCTCAACATGCAGAGTTTCATCCCCCCGCTGGATTGTGAAATCAACGGGAATATCCTCGTGGCTCTTGGTGTAATCCACAAGCATATCCACATCAGTCACAGGATTGTCATCAACTGCAACTACCACATCATCAATTTTCAGGTCTGCTTCATAAGCAGGAGCGTCTTCCTCGATATTTGTAATTTGAACTTTTTCTTTCACGTCGTCCACTTGAAAGGGCACAGGCGTGACAGTCAGTGTTTGGGTTTCGCCGTCTCGATTAATGGTCAGTTCTATGCTGTCTTTGTCCTTGACAGCATCTTCAAATTCCTCGAGGCGTTCAACCTTTTGACCATCTACATGCGTGACCTCGTCACCCGCTTGAAGTCCGGCGGCTTCGGCAGGCGACCCCGGCAAAATCTCAATCATCGTAATCTTGCCAACTTCAAAAGGCTGGAAAAAACCCGCGATCACGATAAATAGCACCAGCGCGGCAATGAAGTTCGCTAATGGCCCTGCAAACAAAAACCAAATACGCTCCCATGGGCCTGCTTCAAAGACACTCTTGGGGTTTTCGATATTCCGGCCTTCTATCTCGGCGCGGTCTTCTTTCATTTCCTCTTCGGACTTGGGGCGCACAAAATCTTCACCATAGGGGCGAACAAAGCCCCCTAGCGGAATCCAGTTGAGGGTATAGATGGTATCGCCCCTCCGAAAGAGAATAAGAGCGCGGGGTGGAATCCCAATCCCAAATTCAAGGACGGTCACACCCACACTTTTGGCCGCAAAAAAATGGCCCAACTCGTGAATAATCACCAGTGGAATTAGCACAATGAAAAAGGACAGGACAGACAACACAAAACTATTCATAGCAACTCAGAACCTCTCACCAGAACCAATATCAAGCCCGTCCTAATCCGTGCAGCAACTGGACAGACTACTACCTGCAATTAGACACCATTATAGTTTTAATATGGTTTTTAATCTACGGGGGCGTTAATTAGATGCCTCATCCCTTGCCTAACTTACCCCTATCACAGCAAATTTCCGCACCAAAAATTCGCTGTGATAGAGTTCGAGGTGAGATCAAACTTTATCTAGAAGACCGAATAGACGATTTCCCCATCATTCCATTCAGGTTCGCCGTCTAGCACCTGCATTAACTTCATAAAGCGTTCATATTGTTCGGGACTATCCGCATTGGCAAAATAGGCATCCCGATTTTCAAAAACAGCCGTCAAAATAAATTCGCGGTTGTCTCGATCCAATTGATAGACCATCACCGCCACCTGTCCGGGAGCGCGGCCTACCCCAATTTCTCGCGCAATTTGGTCAAAACGATCTTCCATGCCGGGTTTGACCCGCATTCGGGCGACTGTGCCATACATCATCGTCTCCTTGTCCCATGTTGTGCTATAACGCCAACGCCATGACAAAGGATAATATTATGAGCCAACCTTGTACCGCAAATAGGACTCCATAAACTCATCCAAACGGCCATCCAACACATCCGCCGTACGGCCTGTTTCGTAATCGGTCCGTAAATCCTTAACTAACTGATAGGGATGCAGTACATAGGATCGAATTTGATGCCCCCACTCGGCGCTGACATGCTCACCTTTGAGTTGGGCAAACTCCTCATCTTGTTTTTGCTGTTCTGCCGCGAGCAAGCGCGATTTCAAAACCTGCATAGCACGGTTCATATTTTGAACTTGGCTACGCTCATTTTGGCAAGACACCACAATCCCGGTCGGTAAATGGGTGATGCGCACCGCTGTATCGTTTTTCTGAACATGTTGACCCCCTGCCCCACTGGCTCGGTAGGTATCAATTTGTAAGTCTTTTTCGTTGATCTCAATTTCGATGTCATCGTGAATATCCGGCCACACTTCAACCAGTGCAAACGAAGTCTGGCGCTTGCTGTTGGCATTATAGGGGCTAATGCGGACTAGGCGGTGCACCCCACGTTCAGATTGCAGATAGCCATAGACCCAATCACCCTGAATGGCAATCATGGCGCTTTTTAGGCCAGCTTCTTCGCCTTCCATCTGGTCAACAATCTCAACCTTAAATTTGTGTTCTTCGGCCCAACGGATATACATCCGCATCAGCATCTGTGCCCAATCTTGGGCATCGGTGCCTCCTGCCCCCGCATGAATGGCAAGAATAGCATCTTCGTTATCATAGCGACCGCCGAGCATCGCTTGGAACGACAGTTTTTCAACCTGTGTGACTAGTTGCTCGGTTTCAGTTTCCAGTTCAGCCGCCAGACTTTCATCGCCCATTTCCGCCAATTCAAGGGTGTCTTGAATATGGTGTAATGTTGTTTGCCATTTTTGAACTTCATTCCGTAATTTGGCGATATGCTGCATGGTGGACTGGGCCAACGATGCATCATTCCAAAAATCAGGTTGAATAGATTTTTCTTCTAAATGGGCTAATTCGTCAGATTTTTTAGCGATGTCAAAGACGCTCCATGAGGGATTCGATTCGCTCACGCATTTCGTTGAGGCGGCTTACTACTTCCATTAACTTTCTTTCTCCTCGATGTCATCAAATAGCCCTTCGACAAAGCGATCTGGGTCGAAGGGAATCAGGTCATAAATTGTTTCGCCAATGCCGATATAGTGAATCGGGAGGCCAAGTTCTTGATGGATGGCAAATATCATGCCACCTTTGGCTGTGCCGTCAAGTTTGGTCACGATTAAACCAGTGACATTTACCATTTCTTGGAATTTTTTGGCCTGTGTGAGGGCGTTTTGCCCCGTCGTGCCATCCAAAACGAGCAGCACTTCATGCGGAGCGTCGGGCACAACCTTACTCATAACTGCATACACTTTTTTCAATTCTTGCATCAGATTGAAGTTCGAGTGTAACCGACCAGCGGTATCCACAATTAAGATTTCTGCACCGCGGGCATCGGCTGCTTCAACTGCATCATAGACAATCGCACCGGGATCCATACCGGGTTTGCCCGCAATCACAGGGACCCCCGCCCGTTCACCCCAGACCTGTACTTGATCAATGGCGGCAGCTCGAAATGTATCGCCAGCGGCAATCAAAGTTTTGCGGTTATTGAGTTGCATACGCCGCGCCAACTTGCCAATGGTAGTTGTCTTACCCGATCCATTGACGCCTACAATCATGATGACCGATAGCTTACGACCACTGATATTCAAAGGCACGGGGGTGTTCAATAGGCCACGTAGCTCTAGCTTGATAGCGTCATTTAACTGGGCCGTCTTATTCAACCCTTCACGCCGAACACGGGCCTGCAACCGTTTGATCAATTCAGTTGTGGTTGGCACACCCATATCGGCCTGCAAAAACATGGCTTCAATTTCGTCCCATGTATCTTCTGTGATATTGGTATTGCCCAATGCCTGCGCCAGTCGCCCAAAAACGGCCTGACGAGTTCGGCTCAACCCTCTTACCAGTGAACCCACCTTACCCTCACTTGCTGCTGAATTTAGCCTCTTGAGATTATGTTTGGGATATTGAAGTATACATGGGCCCAAGCAACGTTTCAATATTCGACTCGTCGTTAGAAATTTGAAATACACCGTTTTGTTGGGAGGGTGTATAATATCACTTGATTGTGAATACTAAATCAAAGAAATCCTAATTTCGTAAATATTGCACGGATTCCACAAATCTGCGAAGATAGGAATAGAAGCCTACTTGCCGATGTTATTTTCAAGTAAACTAGAATTGATAGCTATGTTGGGGATGTAAGGGCAAAGATCATGGAAGTGAGTAATGTTTCTATGATAACCAAAATGTGTTCCAAATGTGGAACCGAAAATAAGGGTGAAAATCCTGTAATATGTATTAATTGCGGGGAATTATTACCAGAATCAACCATTAAAACCCGCCAATTGGAAGAAAAAGATGAAGGCCCAGTTGTCCCTAAACGCCGTTGGGGAACCGCCCGTTTTGACCGCGAAACGGTCGTAATTTTCCATGTCCGGGGGAATGACAAACCTCTAAAGCTTCATTTAGAAACCGAATTGGTATTGGGGCGCACGCATGGATCTGAGAAAGTAGATGTAGATTTTGGCCCTTATGGAGCAGTCGAGGCAGGTGTGTCACGTCGTCATGCCCGATTACGACGTCAAAATGAGACCGTCGTTATCATTGATGACGATAGTGCCAATGGTACTTTTCTTAACGGACAAAAAATCTTATCAAACGAACCCCGTATTTTGCGCGATGGCGATGAAGTCCGCCTTGGACGGCTGGTGATGCGAGCCAGTTTTGAGGACTCATTGACTTAATGGCACCCCATCGCCCCAGCCCACTCGACGACACATTACCAGAAAATGATCCACCCGCGCTGACCCATTTGGATGCACAAGGCACAGCGCGGATGGTTGATGTTGGCGCTAAAGCTGATTCTGAACGCATAGCGGTCGCAGGGGGACGTGTGTTGGTCAATGCCGCAACCTTTGCAGCTATTCGAGATGGACTGGTTAAAAAAGGCGACGTATTGACGGTAGCACGCATCGCAGGCATTATGGCGGCTAAACGGACCTCGGAACTAATCCCGCTTTGTCATCCCATCCCCCTCACCCATATTGATATTGACCTCGTATTAGATGCGGAAGCCTCAGCAGTCAATATTCGGGCGACGGCACGAACAACTGGCAAAACCGGGGTTGAGATGGAAGCGCTGACGGCGGTAAGCGTCGCTGCCCTCACGGTATATGATATGGCGAAGGCGCTTGACCGTGAAATGCAAATCGAAGGCATTCATCTTTTAGAAAAACGAGGAGGGAAAAGCGGCGATTATCTGGCAAAAGATTTTTCATAGATTTTAGCCTACCTCCTTTACGCCCCATTTTGTAAAATTACTCACATCGCTCAACATCAGAGAGAAGGCGTCCTCAATGACGACTCCCATGACTTTTACCCTCAAGGTAAAATTGTTTGCTACTCTTAAGGATTTGGCAGGGTCGAATGAATTGATTCTCCAATTAGACGAAGGAGCGACAATTGACACTGTGCGGGAATACGTCATTCATCAAGTACCAGCTTTAAAAAACGCCCTACCAAGCGCGATTCCCGCCGTCAATCATGAATATGTGTTTGCGGGCCACGCCATTCAATCCGGGGATGAGGTTGCGTTTTTTCCACCCGTATCTGGGGGAAGCGATCAAGCCAACTGGCCCGAAATGACATTATTGGCTGAAAACCCAATTGACCTAAATGAATTGACAGCCCAAATTGTGACCCCGGCGACAGGGGCGATTGCCCTGTTTAGTGGTTATGTGCGCGGCGAAACCAAAACAGGCAATGGTGTTGCAGCCACAACTCGCTTAGAGTATGAGGCCTATGCACCTATGGCCGTGGCAAAAATGCAACAAGTCATTACCGAAATTCGCCAACAATGGCCTTTGGTACAGGGCATTGCGGTCGTACAACGGGTTGGTCATTTAGAGGTAGGTCAACCCACCGTATTGATCGCATGTGGAGCTGGTCATCGGGATCAAGGTTGTTTTGAGGCCGCTCGCTATGGTATAGACCGATTGAAAGAGATTGTGCCCGTCTGGAAAAAAGAAATTCGTCCAGAGGGCGACGCATGGGTTGAGGGAAAATACCAACCTAAGCCTGAAGATACTATTAAGAGTTGACCTATATTGCAGCGTATCTCAATCTGTCTGAAATCTTTCTGAAATTTGCAAAGAAAACAGGGTTGCAATTCGTACAAACTGCCGGAGGCGTGCTATATTGGAGATTGACGCATGTATTCGGTATACTACCCCGCTGTGGGGAGCAAATTGATTTTTCCTCGCGTCATGCCAGTGACATTAAGGGTAAAAAACACTCGTGGCAAGAAAAACGCTCGGTAAATACGAAGTCATAGAACGGTTAGGCCGGGGTGGGATGGCAGAGGTCTATAAGGGCTACCATGCCGCACTTGACCGCTATGTTGCCATCAAACTTCTACACCCTTTTCTCGCGGATGACCCCGAATTCAAAGATCGCTTTGAAAAAGAAGCTCGTAACGTCGCCAAACTTCGCCATCCTAACATTGTGCAGGTCTTTGACTTTGAATATGACCAGCATGGCGAAAGTTATTACATGGTTATGGAACTCATCAATGGGCCAACTCTGAAAGATAAACTCTTTGAATTAGCAGCCAACGACCAGCGCTATTCGCTTGAGGAATCTGTTCGCATTATTTCCGACACGACGAATGCGTTGTCCTATGCCCATAAACGCAGCATGATTCACCGGGATGTCAAACCCGCAAATTTGATGCTTGATGAGGATGGCCGTATTGTACTGGCTGACTTTGGGATCGCCAAAATCGTCACCGGAGTGCAATTTACTGCCAGTGGTGGCATGGTTGGAACACCCGCCTATATGGCACCTGAACAAGGTCTAGGCGAAGCAGGGGACGAACGTTCTGATCTATATTCGGTAGGTGTCATCATGTATCAGATGGTGACAGGCCGCCTTCCCTATGATGCGGACACCCCATTGGCAATTATTTTGAAGCACCTCAATGAACCGATGCCTGACCTGCGCAGGATCGAACCCGGCTTACCTGATTGGGCTGTACAGGTAACAACTAAGGCAATGGAAAAAGACCCTGAAAAACGTTACCAATCCGCCGAAGAATTTTTGGAGGATTTGCGACGAGGCCTTGGGGGTCAAGTTTTACTTGGTGACGTCAAATCGCCCAATTCGGTGTTTATTACTGATCCAAGCGATAGCGCTATCTTTTCCACAAACAGCAAGCCGCTGGCCGTCATCAATGAAGCCACCGAGCAAGACAAACGCCGTATCACGGGGTCTAACCGTACCGTGCTTGATCCTAATCGGGTACGCGGGAATCAACCCCCTAACCCGCCCACCCAAACTTCACGCACGATGACCACAGGTGGGGCACGCAACATAAATACAACCACAGGCCGTGCCAAGCTACCTACTCAAGCACCCGTCCAAGAAAAAAAACGCGGATGTACATCGGTAGTAGCCACCGTGTTGTTCACACTAGTACTGCTAGGAATCATACTTGGGCTAATCATCACCGGACAAAATGGAGACGGCCCACTCGCAGCGTTTTTTGAAAATAAAGACACCAAAACCCCCACAACCCAGATCGCGGGGAACTCATCGGCGACGTTACCCCTTTTGCCAACAGGCGAACCAACGGACACTCCGACACCCAGCAAAACCAGTTCTCCAACCAATACGGCAACTGCAACTGCAACCCCTAGTTCAACGGCAACCAATACATCTACCCCGTCGCCATCGCCCACCAGCACTGCGACCACAGCAGCTACCAGCACATTTACGTTAACACCTTCACCCACTTCCGCATTGGGAGCCACGCGCACCGCCCAAGCCGAGCTTCGTGGTAGTCAAACTGCGGCCTTTATCCAAACAGCCACCGCAGCAACGCCCACTTTGAATGCTGAAGAAAGCCTCGCAAGGTGTGATTTGGATTATGCTATTTTGGAGCCGCTCGAATTAGACAAAGCACCATCACTGCGAGATACAGTAAATCCGCGCTTAGTACAAGCGGGAACAGAATTTACCTTTGATTTAGTGGTTGAAAATGCCAGCACTTGTGATTGGCCTGCTGAAGGCGGTTTAGAGTTTTTCTTTGTAAAAGACACTGCCTCGCTTGAAATAGATTACGGCCCGCTAACCAGAGAATGCAGTTCGCAGGAACGTATTTTTAAGGATGTTAATTATACCAGTCCGACCCGACCTCGTATCTTCTTGGCAGGGCCAGTGCTGCGTGGCGATTCGCTTACAATCACAATCACTGGCCTAGCACCGGGTCAATTTGGCTGTTATTTTGGGGCATGGCAACTACAATTTGCCGACTATACCCTGCCAGTGGGTGATCCAATTATTATGCCGATTCAGGTATTTGGCGGTCAATAAAGTCAAAGCAACATAGAATGGCATGTAAATCAAAAGGGCAGAGGTAATCATCCCCCTGCCCTTTTTGGTGCGAATCGAACAATCTGATTCTAGTTCACCTTAATTACAGGTTCGGCTCGAATGACCAACCGGTCGGCATAAACCCCACGCGCAAAATCCCAATTGGTACAAGTCAGTAAAGTCAACATGGGGTCAACCGATGGATGGGTTACTTCGACCGCCGTCGCATTGACCTCAGTAATTTCAGTGACACGGAAGGCATATTTATATGGCCCATCATAGACAAAAATGTCGTCGCCAACTTCAAGTTCGTTAAGATGTTTAAACGGGCCGGGGTCATCATTGGCAAGCTGCACATGGGCAACCAAGACAGTGTTACCCCATGTCGGAGCCATCCATGTCGTTTTTTCTAGCCAGCCCACACTATGCCCCAAATTACTCACATCCCATGCCGAATCGGAATAAGGCAGTTCAACAATCGGAACAGGGTTGGTGAAATTCAACTTGGGAATATCAATTAACCGATCCCCTGAAGGCGTCGGCGGGATATAGGGTGTGGGTGACGGGCGCAAGGTCGGCGGCGCACTTAGAGCGGTAGGAGCCACTGGGCTTTCCAGTGGCCCTCCTGTTGGCAATGGCGTCAATGTTGGCGCACGGTCTAGGGTTGGCGAAGCTGTGGCGGTGATACCGGGGGGAAGCACCACTTGAGGTGTCCCCTTGGTATCGGTTTTGTTATCGCCACTACCCACCAAAACGAGGGCGCCCGCAATAATTGCGATAATCAACACTGCGAGACCACCCAAAAGCCACCGCTGCCGATTGATCTGCCCAGTACTCAACAGGGCGAGCAGACCAAACATCAGCAACGGGGCGACCCCAAAAGGGCGGCCTGCAACTCCTGCCACCCCCTGAGTCGCTATGTTGAGATCAGTTGAGTCAGGTTCGCCCTGCCCTGTCGTGGGTAAGGCATCTGCTCCGGCCCCAATTGGTAACTCGACAGTCGCGCAGACCTGTGTACGCCCTGTCACCGCAGCGCAGGCATCATTGGTAATCAGCGAAGGCACTGAGACATCATCGTTCACACGGGCAATAATCACCACCGTGATACGCTCACCGGGGTTCAATTGTCCAGTGGTCACAGTAATAAGTTGTCCGCTCACCACCGATGCCCCAACCGAAGCAGTTGCATTGTTGATGGTCAACTCTGTTGGCATGTTGTCCGTCACCGTGATATTCGCCATCGCCACTGTACTGCCATTGGTGATGGTAACAGTGAACGTTACATCCTGCCCCGGTAGCGCTGTTTCAGGTGTAACCGTCTTGGTAACATCTGGATCAAGTGCGTTCGGGTCGAGCGGGTTGCCATCCGGGTCTGTCGCTGGGACGGTGGCTGTCGCTGTTCCAGCCCCGGGAGTAGTGGTACCAGTCGTCGTGAGGTTAACACGTACACTTATGACCTCATTGTCCGTTGCAGTAACCACGGTTGCACCTGTACCCGCGTTACCAGTGGCCCTCATAGTCACTTGGAATGTCCCAACACTCGTTGTTGTCCAAGTAGCTGTGGCGACAGCGACATCACCGGGATGCAGGATGCCATCGGCATCATTAATGATCATGGTAAGCGGGCCAGTACCCTGTGCATGTCCGCCAGTCAACACGATCCCATCTGAAGCATTGGGCACATCGCTAAAAGCTGTTTGAAGCAGGGTGAGCGTGGCCGTAAGGGCGTTCAAGTCCTGCGTCCCACTGTTCTGGATATTGGCTGTAAAGGTGATGGTATTGCCCAATATCGCTGGATTCGGGTTCGCTGACAAGTTATACGCATTGATGGCGGGCCGGCTGATGGTCACAACCGCTGTCCCTTGATTCGTAATCTCATAAGCAGCCGGGGCGGGTGTGTTGCTCCACAGGGTAATGCCAACAGTGAAGGTAAGTGGTGATGGGTCATTTTGACCAATGATGTAGGTCAACTGGCTATTCGTCAGTGCCGCATTGTTATAGGCAAGCGTACAAGATGTATTGGGAGCCAGCGCACCACCACTGAAACACACCGTATTCAAAGCAGCGTAGAAATCGCCCAAAACATTGGCAGGGCATTGATTTGAGTTGGTAGTGCTTGAGCAGCCACTGGTCACCGGGTTTGCACTGGCTGGCGGTAGATAAAGCGGCGAAGCCCCAGTATTAGTCAACGTAAGTGTGAAGTTGACTGTCGCCCCAACATCAGGGGTAGTCGGATCGGCGACCAATGTGACTGTGAAACCGAGATCATAGATCGTGAAATCGGTTGTAGCGGAATCACTGACTTGGACTGCTTGTACCACACCTGTCGCCGAGGCCACAACTACTGCCAGTGTTGCAGGCGGCACTGATGGCGTATATAGATAATTAGCACAGGTCACTGTCACGGTAGCATTCGGATTCAGTGTCCCATTGAAGGCTGGGTTGAACGTCAGAGCAGTGGGGCACGCCACTCCATCAATAGTCAACTGTGGAACGACGCCTGTGATTGCCAATGTATTACTGGTATTAGTCATCACAAACGAGATATTGACTGGGTAATTACCCGTACGCCAAGCCGTGATAGGTGTGCCGGGGACAGAGACGAGAGCAGAAGTAAGGGTATCAACCGTCAGAGGTGATTGAATCAAGGTATTGACCGTTGCTGCATCAGACGCTGTTGGGGCTGCCCCGATATAAACCTCGATGATATGGGTCGCGGTGCTACCCGGTGTAGCCGTGCCGGGAATATCACAGGTGGCTTGCGCTGTCAGTTGACCCGCAACTGCTAAGGTTGCTGTTCCAAGCCAAAGTGGATCGGTGGTGTCGTTAAGAGCCGTCCATGTGCAATTGACATCAGTCGCCGGGTCATGGGCCAACCGAACATCCAGCACTGTGGCCGCACTGATATTGCGAACACGATAGGTATAGGTAACTTGACCACCGGGAACACCAATTGTTGGGTTCGCGGTTACCTGATCAATGACAACTTGTACCCCAGCCGACGATACAACCGGAATGGACAAATTAGCCGTTACGGTCTCATTGGTCGTCGTCGTAACTGTCCAGACCCCATCAATCGGGTCAGGTGGTGTCGCTGGCAGAACGTAGGTACAAACAAAGGATAGTACTTGGCCGGGGGTCAACACAGCATTGACGGGTGTTGGGCTGTAGCCACTGACACACAAGGGCACTGGGCTGTTGTCTTGAATACTTTGGATTGTGAGGTTCGTTGTCCCGATATTGGTCAAGACAAAATCGTACTGGACGGATACCGTTGTTCCATCAATAACAGGATTGGGTGTGCCTGTTACAGTGAACGTTAGAACCTGACCGGGTTGACGAACATTGACATCCCGCGATACTGTTTGAGACAGTACGGTCGGAACACCGCCAATAAATTGCGTGCCCGTACCCGTGACCGACATAGTATAGACCGGTACATCAGACGCCAGCATTGGCACACCAATACGCGCCGTGTCATAGCACGTGCCGGGGGCAAGGCTGAAATCAAAGGGCAAACTCAACGCACCAAGATTATCTACCAGTGTGATACTTGTGATGTCTTGGTCATTCGGCGGTATCCCATCAGCAAGATTGCAGATACGATAAGCAAATGTCACAGCATCACCCACAACCGCATTGGTTGTACTGGGTGTATTAATCACCAGCAGATTACCATCAGGGATAGAGACCGCCACTGGGCCAGCCTGTACGGTTGTGACAGTTCCATTCACCGTAGCCGTCACCGTCACCGTATTCAGGATGGGGTTCGACAAGATGGGGGCAGTCACCATATATGGAATGGTATGTGTTTCAGATTGACCAGCCGCCAAAGTAGCAGGCCAAGCTGGCGATGTCCATGCGGGTAGGCCTTGCAGCAAGGGGTCTGTCACATTAATGCCCGTGATTGTTACGCCAGTATCGTTTGTGATCGTGATAGTGTAATTCACGGTATCACCAACCGCCGCAAAGTTTCGATCAACGGTCTTTGTTACACTCAACCCATTGGTAGAGCGAATAACCGTCCAGCTACTTTGCGCCGTTATTGTATTCCCTTGCAAGATACCCTGCGCAATAGCCGCAAAGGTCATCGTGCTATCCGCAGGCGTAACTGTATAGGTAAAGTGGAAGAGTGGTGCAGTTTCACCGGGGTTGAGGTCAAACGGCAGGGCATTCAAATTATTCGGACTATAGAACGGCACGGCCACATTGATGTTAGCAATCATCTGAGTCGTGCTGAGATTTTGCACCGTGACCGTGAAGTTCAAGACCGTCCCAATTTGGGCTGTCGAAAGTCCATTGTCTTCAACGATCTGAACCGCGAGTTCGCCAAGAGCCACAGGCACTGTTGCCGTCGTGGAGCGCGAAATCTGGAAATTATTGGAGGTCGCCGTTATCGTCGCAGTATTAACCACATTGGTCAACGCAGCGGAGACTGGAGCGCCCTGATATACCCATGTGGCACTTTGGCCGGGGCCAAGCGTATTGGGGGCAGCAGCCCATGTCCCTTGCAGCGTGTCGGCAACGACGACGCTAGTGACTGTCACATTCGATGGATTGGTCACAGTGACTTCATACCAGATGGTGCCACCGGGCCGGACAGCCGTCGGGGTATTGACCGGGCATGGATTAAACGACGCTGGCTGAATTCCATTGACATCAACGCAAGCACGCTTGGTAATTTGTAAGGCCGTTGGCAGGATAAACACTTGGGCTGTATCGCTGCGAATCGGCGTGAAATTATTCGTGGTGGCTTCCTGCCCGCGCACATCAACCCGGTTAATCAATGAAGCGCCATCGCGAGAATAGTCGGGTAGCCATGGGTATGTCGCAACAATTGCGGTTTCGCCGGGGTCTAAAGTACCACTATCATTCACGGTAGGCGTGGGTGGAGTTTCGGTTGAATCTGGGAAACCATTATCAACCTGATTCCATTGGTTGTTGTTAAATAGGGAGTCGCGCCATTCAACTGTTTCAAGAGGTGAATCACCCGTATTTGTGACCGTGATACCGTAGTAGTAAGTGACCCCTTCATTGATGGTAGTGATGATTTGCGGACTGGCACAAACCAGTGGATCACAGTCATAGGCTTGCTTTTCAACCGTCACCCCTAGATTTGTAACGGCAACAATGGCACTCGTGCTGTCTACCAATGGGGTTTCGTTGGGGCCACCGGGGTCAGAGGTTGCATTGATACGCACCGTGTTGACATATTCGTTGGCGGGTGCAGGATTAGGAATAACGATCGTTGCTGAGCCGCAAACCGTGTCACCGGGTTGCAAAACTGGATGGGTCGCAACAGTTAGTTGGGTACCCGTCCCGCATATCGCGGCGCCTTGGGCAGCAGCGTTCTGCCATACCGTTGTAATCGGGAACGAAGGATTAGCTGACGCAGGAACATCAACAATTCCATCTAGGCTAATCGGCACATCTCCAATGTTCGTGACCAAAACATGGTACGTAACCGTATCACCAATAGCAGCACGGCCTACACTGGGAATCTTATCAATCAACAAACCGGGAACTAGAATGTCAACAATCGCCGTATCAGAACCAGGTACAGGCAGATTAACGAGCGTCCCACCATTCGAAATTTGACCATCAGCGAAAGCCGTATTCACAAATGGGTCAAGTGTTGGGTTAGCAGCTATTTCTGTAGCTGTTGGCATCGTCATAGTGTATTGGCAGACGAGTGTCCCTACATTCGCAGCCAACGTAACCGATTGATTCGGATTTTGGAAGAAACATTCCGTCATCGGCATGACCGTTCCGGGCGGTAAACCTCGGTCGAGGTTGTATTCTTCGTCCCGCACCCGCACATTGGCGACATCCACGTCCCCAATATTAACCACGGTGACAGTATAGGTTACATTAGACCCTGCCGGAGCCGTTGCAGGGCCATCTTTGATGACTAGCAATTGCGAATCTGTGATAGCGACCGAAGCAAAGGTTGAGTCAGTTGGGGTGATAGGCTGAGGCGGAGTACCGTTATCTTGCTGGACTGTCCAATTGCCGGGAACAGCCGCATTCCCATTGAAATTATACTGAACTGCTCGAACCCCTGCGTTGTTAATTAACGGGTTGGGGTCAATTTGCTGGACAGTATAAAGATAGGTATAGGTGGCCGATTCATTCGGGCCAAGTACACCCGGCGTACCGGGCCATGACCAACCATAAGGATCAATACCTGTCACAACATCATCGAAACGAATTGAAGTGAGTGCTTGATCACAAACCGCAAAACTGGCGGGCGGGATATTGATAGCTGGCGTATTGGTATTGCCGCAATAGCTGGCGTTGGTCAGCGGGCCACCTAGCAATGAATCCCACACGTCATCCAATAACAGACCAAATTGTGAACTAAGGTTTTGGATATAGAGCGTGTATTGAATCGAATCACCGGGGAAAGATACGGTCGGTGATGCGGTCTTGAAAATCCGGATGTTTGAGTCCTGAACATCCACTGCCGCCACAGCCTGAAGTGTAAACTGGTTCGCCGGTGTATTCGGGGGTGCATTTGGTACTGATTCGGCTGCAAGCTGCAAAGTATGGACAAGCGGGTCCGCCAACTGATCCACAATTTGATAGGGGACGCACAAGGTCACTTGTTCACCCGGTGCCAATTGATGGCTCGGTAGGGCCGTCGTAAGTGCCGCCGAGATTGCTGCGGTCAGCGAAACCCCGTTGTTCAAGTCGGCTTGATCAATCGTTAGGTTGCGGAACAACAAGCCTAGGCTATTGTTCTGAATCAGAATCCCATAGTAAATCGTATCACTCACACTGGCTTCAGGAACTCCATCAGGAGTACCCGGTGGCACCAAATCAGGCAGTAGGAAAGCAGGATCGGGATCATCAAGTAGGGTATCAGCATCAGCACCATCAATGCGCGGGCACGCTGCGTCACCAAATGTGACCATTTCCAACAAAAGTTCTGGTGCATCCACATTCAAGCGAATACTGGAAGTCGCGTCAGGCAAAACTGCTTGGGTGAGTTCAAAGAAACCACGTGCCGTACAGGTAATAGTAAGGGTAGGATTACTCCAACCTGCTGGAACAATGTATTGCACATTGTAAGACACCTGACGATTATCGGGCACGGTCAAATTTAACGGCGAAGGCACACCCGGCGAAGTCTCAGTGAGAATGACATCCCCATTTTCAGCCGCCACCGTGAACTGGACATTGTTGACATAATAATCGTTACTACCATTGTAGAGAGTTACCAAAATATCAACAATCCCACCCGCAGGCACGTCCGTTTGGCTGGGCAGCATGATACACGACAACGGGCTGGCCGTACCGATAGAGGCTTGGGCGGTGTTTTGGAGAGTATTACTTGGCCCAATGGGCATGGGTACAAATGGACCCGGATTGACCGTTGTCGCTAAAGCGGTTGGGCCATTAACCGGGTAATAGTAGACGGTGGCATGATTCGTCAGTGTTGGGGGGTCTGTCGGTCGAACTACGTAGTTCTGTTGACCATTTTGAACCAACACGGCGCTGTTATCATCATTTGCTAAGACTGGCCCAAGCTCATTTAACTGACCAGATGGGCCGTTAGGGCTCGCCGAGGTGAAATCCATGACCAACGGCGACTGGCTAATAAGGTCGTCTACAACTTGCACAACCTGCATATCCGACCATTCGCTGACATTGGCAATTTGAATGTCATATGTAGCTGTATTGCCGGGAAATACCAATTCAGGTGTAACGGTCTTGTCAATCGAGACAGGGTTGGGCGAGTCGAAGTACCACATAATGTCGAATGCGGCACAGTTTGGTGGTGGGTTTGCAATAGTTACATGCGAGTTAAAGGTAATGCGCGTCGGGTCAATTGGATCGGGGTAATCCTCCGGGCGCAAAATGACATCATAGATGAAAACCGCATAATCATCACTGGGAATCACACCCGGTTGAGCTACATCCGACCATATAAAAGTTGGAGAGCCCGGATAGGTCGGATAGGCATTTGCCGTCGCAGCGAGACCATTCTCCCGGTTGAACATCTCATCTTGGAAAGTTAACAGTGTTACGGGAACATTCGAAATGTTGTTGATAAAGAACACAAATCGAGCACGTTCCCCCAGTGTAAACTGAAGGTCAGTATCCGCATAGGGGTCGCCCGGAATGGCGTCATAGAAACCAGACATCGTCAACGGGCAGGTAATTACAACATCCGCCGACCCGGTCCCCGTCACAATTAGGCCACTTTGCGATGTCCCCTGAATCGTCACATCGTTGTGATAAGCCACGTCAGGGAACTGCCCGCCGGGAGGTACACGTTGATACGTCCCCACAGCGGGGGTGGCCGTAACCCCTAGTCGATAGCTGGGCCCGTTAACACTCAGGCCCGAAAAATTACTGATGTTAAAACCACCGGGTTGTAACGTTGATGGGTCTAGAGCCGGCGTGATGACGTCAGTAAACGCACTTGCTGGGTTGAAATCAACATACTGGAACAGGGACTGGTTATAGATAGAAACTGTATAGTCAATCGGCTGGGTTGCTACCGCACTGCCGGGGCCAGTCTTGCTTACCCGTAAATGAGGTACTTCATGGATACCCCATGTAACCACCGAAATGAGCATATTGGTGGGTGGATCAATAGTCCGATTTCCCACCGCCAGAACTTGCATCTGGAAATCCCCAGATGGTTGGCTTGGCCCGTAGGTGAAAAAGCAAGTACCGAAAATAGACTCGTTGGGTTGCAGGGTATTTGGGCCAAGCGCACTAAACGCTCCCCCCGTGCTTAGGCCTGTTACGGTACAAAGTTCGTAATATGAATTGAAGCCAAATGCACCCACTTGATGGAAAGCTGGGTCAGGGGAGGCACTCGTTTCAAGTAGATTGACCACATAGACATTTTCAAGCACTGTGTTAGTTTCGTTACGGAAAGAAAACTGGAACGGAACGTCTGCATCGCCGCGCACCAAACTGGATTGCAAGTTTTGAGCCGTATCAGCAGGTAACACACGGTCATTCAGCGGGCCCGTCAGCGTACCGGGCAATTCACTAGAAATAATCGGGAACTGGAGGAGTGTCCGAATAACAACATTATGATTTTCACCATCTAGCCCTTGAAGAACAACTTCTATCTGCAAAGGATTGGTATAGCCTGCAGCGTTGGCACCAAGGAACGGCAGATCAAAGTAGTCGGATCGGGTTTGGAACGGTGTAAAGATAGTCGGCGGAGTCGGATCCAAAAAGTTGATCGTATCATTCGGGAATTGACTGCCACAGGTGGTCGGTGTGTAACCCGTTACACAGTAGGTCAGTTGAGTTGCCGTAAATTGGACACCGCCTACGTTAGTTGCCACATAAGTAAAACGATACGTCAAATCAGGTGGTGGGTACAAACCATATGAGACAATAGCATTATCACTTGTGCGGCGAGCTTGAATGAATGAGGACACTTGAATGTCGGAAATATCAACCGAGACGGTTGTGCGGTCAACTAATGGATCCGCTAGTGGGGTACATGTGGGTCCTTGTTGCGGCGCATAGACTTCAAAAACGATGTCCAGTGGGTCTGGGCTGGATGCATTTACTAGATACGTAACGCCTGTAAAATCTGCTTCGTCACGATTTTGGGCATCACCCGTAGGAGCCAAACTTCCAACCGGTTGACCATTCGGCCACAAAATATTTGCCGCCGGAATAACATAGGGATTTCCGGGGGTCAATGAGCCGGTAATTGGGTTGCGAACATATTGTCGAATTTCAATCCCGCACAAATCTTGGGCGGATTCATTGGTAATCGTCCCACTAAAGTATAGAGTATCCCCACGTAGTGCGGCTTCATCATCAGTCACCGCAGGGCCACTGCCGGGGCGATAGCGTATAGCCGTGATGGACACATTTGGATTGACTAGATCTAATACCAGCAATGCCTCAGCAAACACAGCGGTATTGTTGGGTCGGAACGCTCGGACTCGCACCCGCTCGAAAATTGGATCTGGGGGGAACGAAGCCGGAACGGTATAGGTGAATCTCGAAGCTGATTCGCTTGGCGCATCGCCATAGATACCCGGCAGAATTTGTCCTGCCCCAATAACCGAGTTGACATAAGTGGGTGCTGGCGCATTCACGTAGGTTGGGTAATTGGCAACGTATTGCAAATCGTGCAGATTGACCGTGCCACGATTGTCGTACTGCGTGGTGAATACCAACACACTACCCGCTTGAGGGGGGTTGGTCACAGGGTCATAGGCAGTTCCGTTAACTGTTTCCAATCGAAGCGTAAGTTGCAGGTCATCGGAGATCACCCGGATAGAGGCAACAGCTGAGTCGGATACGGTTTGGTTTACGCCGGGCAGATTAAGATAGGCGGTTACTGTGACCGTATTGACTAAAGTGGAGGGGTCATTGACTCGTACCACATAGGAAGCTGTTAAAGTGAATTCCCCTGCTATTTCTGGGCCCGGGCCATCGGTGTCCGCCGCCAATGTCAAGCTCGGTGGAATTGCTAATGGGCCAGTCAAGCTATCAATGGCCGTAATTTGCCGAAGCGGGATTTGCCCCGTATTCCGAATGGTTATTTGGTAAGTTACTGTATCGCCTATTGAAACCCCTTGGTTTGGATTAGCCGGGGTAATAATTGATTTAGTAACCGTCACATCAGGAACGCGAATTATAACTGGCGGCGCCACGACATGATAATTAATCGAATAACCATTAACATCGGTGAGAACAACATCGCCCTCTAGGACAAACTCACCAGTCACAGGATCAGCAAGTGCCGAGTCCATTTCCACTTGAAAATAACAATAATAACTATTGCCAGCCGCCGAGGTAATTGGGGGGGTTAAAGCCGTATTGTCAATCAAAGTATTGACTAATGGATCGGGCCCATCATACCACCCAAACGGGTTTCCATCTGTAAAGGTTCCAGCACCACAGTCCGGTAGAGTTGCTGGATCACCTACGGCTGCCACAATATCTGAGGTTGTAGTAGGTAATTGCGGAGGCGAAACTTGCAGAATATAGGTAACTAACGAATCCGGATTAGCCGTTCCGGTCGTAGCATTAGGCTCAATAAAGGCCAATGAAGCACGCGGCCCAACTACTCTAACAGCAACCCCATCAGCATCCTGCGGGGCGCTAACAATAGGGCCGACAGCCGCCGCACACGAACCCACACCTACTGGACCGGGAGTGCATGATTCCATCGTCCATTGGAGTTGAAACCGGATTAGGCCTGTTGCAGCAACCTGATCCGCGTCAAAGAACATGACCCCCCATGCGATTTCATCGGGATTGATGACCCCCGGATTAGCCACATCCGGCCACACGATATTCAATTCATTGGTGCCTGTGTTATTCCAGATCTGGGTGAGACCTGTATCACGGTCACTAATTTGGAGTTGGCTTAAGGTAACAACTTGCCCTACAGCACCGCAACCAGCTTGTGTGGTTGAGATATTTCGGGCTGCAAAATAGAGCGCCAGTCGCTGGTTATAGCCCACTTGATTGTTATGGGCATCGAAAATATCTTGATTAATCCAAGCAGGATCTTGGATACCCCCGGCGCCAATAATAAAGGGTCCGGTGGGATAGCTACCGGCTCCCGCATCCAAAAATACAACCCCCTCAAACGTGATCATACATTCAACATCTGGGGGTGCGCCTAATGGACGTCCTGGTGCGGCAGGGTTGGTTCCTCCGTCCCCGGAATCAGTTGCGATAATTGATGACGAAGTATTTTCCGTAGAATTAGCCGAGCTTGCGGCTTCTGCTGGTTTTGATGTATTCACCGAACCGAAGTCCGTTGACATCAATGAAGGCATGAAGCTAACAATCAAGGTCAAAACAATGACCAGATGATATGCCCTATGTAGGACGCGCCTCATCATAAGTGCTTTCTCCGATGGTTATTCGCCAAATGGCGATCTGCCGATGACTATAAACATGGGCATAGGAAAAAATCAGAGATAAAGATTCAAAGTATTAACAATTCCTCGCCCAAGAATTAACCAGACTCTTATCCAATCTTCATTATAAACGCGAATTCAAGACTACGCTGTTTTAGAATTGTTTTAGGCGAAATGTTAAGCCATGTCAAATGTCAAGTTTTTGTTTAGGCATGTATATCATTTCCTAACAATTTACAACAAAATGGCTCTAAATAGAGCAGAACACATGTTTCAAAGCGAATTTTTTCGGGAATCTGAATTTTGTAAATTTTTATTCACCATGTAAGATAGGGTGATTCCCATGTCGGGCCAACATCCGTAGATGCTCAAAACATCTCATGAAGGCATTCATTTCTCAACATTGTAACGTTCCGTAAGGTGCAGAGACTAATCTACAAGCCTGTAGATTAGGCCATTCCTAAAAAGCTCCAAGAAAGGGACTTCCATGTTTAAGAAACATAACAAAAAGCACCGTGGTTCGCTCCCCCAATCCGGACTCTCTCGTCGAGACTTCCTCCGCATTAGTGGTTTTACCCTAGCCGCCAGCACTCTGCCTCTCCCGTTAAGCAATAGTATAACAAACGTATGGCAACAGCCCACTCGTGCTGGCTTGCTGCGACGTCAAGCCAGCGGGACTCTGCGTGTAGCATGGGGTGCACCTGTCACGCTTGACCCAGCCAAAGCCTCGGCTGACAGCGAGATTGCGTTCTTAAATGCGGTCTATGATTATTTGATTGATACCAATGACAAAGCCGAGCTCACCCCACGCCTAGCCCAAAGCTGGTCAGTCAGTGAAGACGGTTTGGAATATACGCTCAAATTGGTTGAAGGTGCGACCTTCCACGATGGTAGTCCCTTCTCTTCAGCCGATGTGGTCTACACCTTTAACCGTCTAAAAGACCCCAATATCTCCAGCGCAGTTGATTTATTTGAGGTAGTAGATGAAATCGTAGCCGTTGATCCAACAACGGTCACATTCCGCTTAAATAAGACCAATCCTGATTTCCTCTACAGCCTCTCTGATAATCGCACCTTGATTATCAAAGACGGCACAGAAGATCCAACGGCCGATTTTAATGGTACTGGAGCCTTCAAACTCGTGGAATATCGCCAAGAAGACCGTGCGACGTTCGAGGCTAATCCGAGCTATTGGCTGGCTGGCGCACCGGGAGTGGCAAATCTTGAATTTATCTTCTTTGGCGATGAAGATGCCCGTGTGAATGCCCTGCGCGATGCATCGGTTGAAATTCTGCCCCGTATGGCAAATGAGACCTTCCTTGCCCTGCAATCCGAAGGATCCTACAAAACCTACGATATTGCCACCAACGGCTATGATGCCGCCCGTCTGCGTTTTGATCGAGGGGTTGGGACAGATCCGCGCATTTGGCAAGCCTTTAAGCTGGCTACCGACCGCAGCGAGATTTTTGACAAAGTAACCCTTGGCTTTGGCGCTGAAGGTAAAGACAGCCCTATTGGCCCACTCTATGGTTTGTATTATGATGCCGAACTCCGCGTGCCCGCCCGTGACCCACAGGCAGCGCGTGACCTTCTAACGGCAGCAGGTTATCCTGATGGCCTCGATTTGCCATTTTACTATCCCACTGCCCCCAATCGGGAGCAATTGGCAAGCATCTTGCGTTCACAGTGGCAAGATGCCGGCATCCGCGTAGAACTGAATCCGCGTGAAGAAGCTGTGTACTATGCTGATGGCCCGGATAGCTGGCTGGAAGCCGATCTAGGCATCACACCGTGGGGGTCGCGTCCCACCCCGCAGTTCTATCTAGATGTTGCCCTTAAGACGGGGGCAGTTTGGAACGAAGCCAAATATTCCGACACTGAACTGGATGCCCTGATTGACCTTGCCGGGTCGTCTCTTGATCAAGAAGAACGGGTAGACGCCTATCGTCGAATTCAAGCTGTCTTGATTGAGCGCGGCCCTCTAATTATCCCCTACTTCTTTGCCAGCCTAACCGCGACAGGTGAATCGGTGGAGGGCATTGCCCCCCACCCCTTCCCCGGGCGCATGGATTTGCGTTTTGCAACCGTTGGCTAGGATTTTATTGGAGCAGGTCTATGGGCTTGCTCCGTTTTTATTTTTCTTATGTTACATTAAATGACAAATAAGATGGCTCACCCTGCTGCGGCTGAAGGTACACACTTTCCATCTCGATTATTGCATACCTTGCGCGGGTTGATTTCGGCGCCGTTTCCTCTCATCGGGACATTAGCCTTTTTGGGATTCCTGCTCCTGGCTATTTTCGGTCATCAAATCGCCCCTTATGCCTTCGACGACCAAGATTTTGACGCTCGTCAGCCCCCAGATTGTGCCCTGCGTGTGCTTAACCCTTTCCAGCAAGGGTGCGATCATCCTTTTGGCACAGATAACTTAGGCCAAGATGTCTACAGCCGCGTAATTTTGGGGACTCAAGAAGTCTTTCGATTAGCGGGCCTTGGCACACTACTGGCAGTCATCATCGGCACGACCATAGGCTTGGTTATCGGTTATGAAGGTGGGCTGTTAGACGAGGTAGTGGCACGGCTACTCGATAGTTTTCTAGCGATGCCAGCTTTGTTATTGGCTCTTGTATTGCTTGGCTCGTTGGGTGACGCCGAAAATAGTCTATTTTTGGTACTCATTATAGTATATGCACCTATTGTAGCCCGCGTGGTGCGCAGCAATGTCCTAGAAATCAAGACGCGCGGATTTGTTGAAGCGGCTCAACTGCGGGGTGAAACACGATTTTATATCCTATTTCGTGAGATACTGCCTTCAGTCATTCCGGCACTGGTCGTCGAGGCATCATTGCGCTTCTCTTATGGCATATTTTTGGTCGCGTCACTTGGTTTTTTGGGGATTGGTGCTCATCCCCCCACCCCCAATTGGGGCTTAATGGTGAGCGATGCCCGCACATGGTACAGCATCGCCCCTTGGATGCTGGAATATCCAGCGGGGGCCATTGTTACCCTCGTAATAGCGGTCAACTTGATGTCCGATGGTATCCGAAAATTAGTTCAGCGCAGTAATTAGGAAAAACATTATGATCATTCGCCAAGCCACCCTCGATGATGCTCGGCTACTCGCTGCATTAAGTACCCATGTGCAACAAGTTCATGTGGAAGCACGGCCCATAACTTTTAAACCTGCCGAGGTCACCGACGAACTCATTCAATTTTACACTGACCTACTGCCACAGCCCGATCACTATATTTTCATCGTGGAGGGCGATGGCATGGCAATTGGTTATGTCTTTGTAAAATGGGTAAATCGTCCTGCTAATCCGTTTATCAATGCCGATCACTTTCTGCATGTTGACCAAATTTCGGTCAATCCAGAGGCACGCGGCAAGGGCTATGGCAAAGTATTGATGAGTGCCGTCTACGACCTAGCCCAGCAGCATAACATTAAGCGCATCACCCTTGATGTGTGGCAATTCAATACAAGTGCCATTGAGTTTTACCTCAATCTTGGCTTCAATCCCTTTATGCAGCGGATGGAACTGTTCCTTGAATGATCAACCTGTCCTAGAAGTCCAAAATTTGCACGTCCGCTATCGCGCGAATCGCCGTTGGTATGAGGCCATCAGCGGCTTCGAAATTACCGTCTGCCCCGGTCAGATTTATGGCGTTGTTGGCGAATCTGGGTCGGGTAAAAGCACTGCGATTAAGGCCATCATTCGCTATTTAGGTAAAAATGGCAAAATCAGCGAGGGGCAGATTTTATTAAACGGTGAAGATATTGCCCACAAGCCGCGCCGCCAATTGAATAAATTGTGGGCCAAACAGATGCACATGCTACCGCAAAATCCATTTAGTGCCCTTAATCCGGCCTTACGGGTGGGGGAGCAAGTAGCGGAAACCATTCGCATTCGAGACCGGGTCAGCCGTTCCCAAGCCCGTGCAAAAGCAATTGCCATGCTAGAGCGGGTACGCCTAGCCGACGCGAAAGAGGTCAGTCGCCGCTATCCCCATGAATTGAGTGGTGGGATGCAGCAGCGTATTGTCCTAGCAATGGCCTTCAGCGCCTCCCCACAAATCCTGATGTTGGACGAGCCCACTACCAGTCTAGATGTCACAACTGAAGCCACCATTTTAGACATCATCCGTGATTTGGTGCAGGCCACCCAAGCCGGAGCAATTTATGTCACGCATGATTTAGGTGTCGTGGCCCAATTATGTGAACGAGTCGCGGTGATGTACGCTGGTGAAATTGTCGAAGATGCTCCCGTCCAAGACCTATATGCGAACCCCCTGCATCCCTATACGATTGGTTTAATCGCCTGCGTGCCACGTTTGGGGCAAACCAAGAGCGAAGCGATCTTACAGACAATTCCGGGCCGGCCCCCTTCCCTGCAAAATCGCGGGCGAGGCTGTATTTTTGCACCACGCTGTCCAGTCGCAGTGGAGCAATGCTTTGTAGAGCATCCGCCATTAGAGCAAGCTGCTGATGGACGGAAAGTTCGCTGTCACCGCTGGCATGAAATTGCATCGGGTGAATTAGTTGTCGAACAAGCCTTCACCAGTGGTCTAGAGATGAGCAAACATCTTGAACGCGAACCACTTCTCTCCGTCGAAAATCTGACCAAATATTATGATGTACCACGTGGTTTGCTCGATTTTTTGCAGGGCAAGCCTGCTTCGAGTATCAAAGCCGTTGATGGCGTGAATCTGGGCATTCAGCAAGGGCACACACTCGGTCTCGTTGGGGAAAGTGGCAGCGGGAAAACAACCCTCGCCCGTATGATTGTTGGCCTAATTAGTCGCACCGATGGGAAAATTGAATTAAAGGGTAAGCCGATTGGCAACACCGTGCGGCAGCGCAATCGGGATGCCCTCCGTCAAATTCAAATGGTATTCCAAAACCCCCAAGATTCGCTCAATCCCTATCTCACGATTGGGCAGGCCATCCGTCGCCCCTTGATGCGATTAGCAAAACATAACCGCCAAGAGGCCGAAAAAGAAGTACGTCGCCTGTTAAACGCGGTCAATCTCGATGAAAGTTATATCAATCGCTTTCCAGCTATATTGAGTGGCGGGGAACGTCAGCGTGTCGCCATTGCCCGCGCCTTTGCCTCTCTACCAGACCTTATTGTCTGCGACGAGCCGGTTTCCGCATTGGATGTCTCTGTTCAAGCCGCTGTGTTAAATTTGCTGGCCCGCTTGCAAGCCGAAAATGACACCTCGTATCTATTTATCTCACATAATTTAGCAGTAGTAGGTTATCTGGCCGATTATTTGATCGTGATGTATCTGGGCCAAATTTTTGAGGTTGGTTATGGGCACGATCTATTCGCGCCGCCCTATCATCCTTATACCGAGGCGCTAGTATCCGCCATTCCAATACCCGACCCGAATTATAAAACACAGCAAATACGGCTCAGTAATGACATCCCTAGCCCGCGCAATCTGCCCACTGGCTGTCGTTTTCACACCCGCTGTCCCCGCAAAATCGGCTCAATTTGCGAACAGGAAGTTCCACCATGGCAAGATGATGGCGACGGGCATTACATTCGCTGCCATATCCCATTAGAGGAGCTTACAGCATTGCAACAATCTAGCCCCCTACCCCAAAATCAGGAGAGTTGATGGATGCTTATTTTCATGCTCCGTCGGTTATTCTTTTTCCTAGTTACGCTGGTCTTCACTTCGATCCTGATTTTCCTGCTGACCCGTGTTCTGCCGGGTGATGTGGCTCGCATTAAAGCTGGGCGGGATGCTCCCGAAGAAGCCGTCGAGCAGGTGCGTCATGATTTAGGCCTCGACAAGCCGCTGCCTGTCCAATATTTCAATTGGATTACACATCTGGTCCAAGGCGATTGGGGAGATTCGTTTACCACCAATGCCCCTATCTATCCCGATGTACGTCAGCGCCTCGAAAATTCAGGTCGCCTTGCCCTCTTGACCCTGCTTATCGCTATTCCAATTTCCATTGTTATGGGAATCATTGCGGCCCTCAATGAGAACAACTTGATAGATGGTCTTATCTCGATATTTACGCTAGGGGTCGTTAGCCTGCCTGAATTTGTGACAGGCATTTTTCTGATTAACACTGTCGCTTTTAAATGGGCTAAAAAATGGGATTGGTTGCCGTTTGAATTGCGGGGAAGCGCGTCTGGCTTTAAGCCTGAAATGTCCTTTACCGAATCCCTCCCTTATCTTACCCTGCCAGCCATTGCCGCGACTTTTGTCCTTTTGGCTTATGTTACACGCTTGACCAGAGCAGGGGTTATTGAAGAACTCAAACGCGACTACGTGCGCACGGCTGAACTCAAAGGACTCCCCTACCCCATCGTGATTGTACGCCATGTTTTGCGCAACGCCCTCTCCCCCACCGTGACCGTCATCGCCATTAGTCTAGGCTGGTTGATTAGCGGATTGGTCGTGGTCGAGGCCGTGTTTAATTATAAGGGGCTTGGCAGTTTACTAATTTTTGCCGTCGCCAATCGTGACCTACCCATTATTCAGGCAATTGTGATGATTACAGTAGCGGTGATTCTGTTGGCAAATTTCCTAGCGGACTTGATGTATGCTTTTCTAAATCCGCGTATCCGTTTGGGGGAATAAATGAATAGCCCATTTCTGATGACTATCCAAGAGGTTTATCCTGTTAAACATGCAAAAAGGGGGCATGGATTGAGGATCATTGAACTCAATGAAGTAAGGACAGGTATAGCATTGACCTAACCCAATAGCACGGCATTAAAATTGCTTTAGAAATAGGGAGTAAATTCGAATTATGGGAAAGAGCTACGGTAACAGTTTATTAAACGCAAAACGGGTAGGGAGGAGGAAGGAGGCGGGGTTGGAAAGGTGGTCGAAGTTCCAACAATCCAAGAAATGTGCATTGAGTTGGCAGTGACCTACTCTCCCAGAGGACGACTCCCCCAGTACCATCGGCGCTGACGGGCTTAACTGCCGGGTTCGGGA
>JACRBG010000047.1 GCA_016234595.1 Chloroflexota bacterium
CCGCCCGCCCGATTTGTTGGAAAATGAAGGGCAAAATTAGCAGGCCGAAGATGCCAAATTGCAAAAATAGCTGCTGGGAACGGGTGGGATAGATTAGATTGGCGGACATACCTTGCGATTGGCTGGTAAAACTAATCAGCCAAGGCAGGTAGAGCAGCAGCGCCAAAAGGCCTAGCGACCCACCCAGCCGAACCACTGACCCCCAATCGTTGTCGTCTAGAGCCCAATTGACAATCAAGGTGGCGGGTGTTACCAAGATGATGCCGATGAGAATTTCGGCAAGACTTAGACCATCCCCCAAGGTATCGGAGAAGGCGAAAATCAATATTAGGGCAATAAACACCGGCCCAACCAGATAGAGGTTGAGCTTGCGACGGGTTTCCATCGTAATGACGCGGCCTAGTTCGCCAAAGCCATTTAAACCACCTGTGCCATTGTGCATCAAGCGCCGCAGTGCTTCGGCCCCCACCAGCAAGCCTAGATATAAGGCATCCCACGCATTCATGAAAATGATGCCGCCGAAAAATACCCCATAGAGTAGCACTTCCCATTTGTCGAGTTGGGTGGGGCGCAAGGCGAGGCTGGTAGCAAGGCCAATAATCAAGAGGGTGAAGGGTAGGCCCAAAACATGGGGGTGGTTATCGCCCAAGATAAAACTAAATTGCGGAAATTCGGTGATGGCCTCTTCATAACCACCACTGAATTTTTTGTCGTGAACAAGGCGGCTTTGTTTAAACCACCACCAATAATCCCATTTATTGCCAGATTCTTGACGTATTTTATCGTTGGTATCATCCCAATCCGGGATACCGTCACGGTCATCGTCGGGGGCCAATACATACTTTTGGATAATCGGGTTTTCGGGGCTGACATAGGTATCGGTGTCGAGCAAATGTACCGCTGCTAGGCCCGTTGCTGGGTCGGTGACATTCTTGAGCATAAATGGCCCGGTACGGTCACGCACATCCCAAAAGTTAAAATAGCTCGTATTGACCACGTCTTTAATAAGCGGGGTATTGGAGGCATAACCACGATAGGGCATTTCCACCAACAATGTACCCAAATTGCCCATGATGGTGATGAAAAAACCTGCCAGTAAGCCCGTCGCAATGGCGGCATGACGATTGCCGACCCGCCAACTGCGCGATTGCCCACGTGCCCGCACCAAATTATAGGTGATGCCAAAAACCCCAGTCAGGGTCATGGCAAACAACAGGGGATTGACTAATTTAAAGGCGATTCCCGTAGTCACACCACTTAAATCGGCTAACGAAGCGGTAATGACATAGCCAAAATAATAATAGCTTATCGCATAGCCCGCCATCCATGGGTCTTTGGGGGGGAAGGTTGCTGAGTTACGCACCCCGTTGATAAAGGCCATTTCCATCGGTTTTTCGGTGGAGTTGATTTCGGGGTTATGGGCCTGCACAAAAGCCCAGATAATCATCGCGCCTAGAAAGAGTACCTCAGTAAAAATAATCAGGGGCAGGTGTTCGCGTAGCCATTCACGAAGTTCAGGCCCAGAAGGGCGGTCTGACCAGCGAAGCCATGCGACCAAACTTAACACCATCACCAAGACCCATGCAAAGACCATGCCACCAATTTCATTGCGCAGGACGCCGATGCTGGCTAGAAACCAAAATAGATACCCAGTTAACATCAATCCGGCGGCGCGGGCCAGCGTATAACCCCTATCCGATAGGCCGGACATGAGGCGAAACATCAAGGGGAAAATGGCCGCACCTGCTAATGTGACCAAGAGCCACCAGACCAAGACATCGCCTAGTTCGCGCCCCGCCCAATTGGTGAATAGCTCCCAACGCACATGATGGATTTTTGGAATGATGCCATCTAAATAGAACCAGCCAAAATAGGCAGCGATGGCAACGAGCAAGGCCGCAGTCGGAATTAGCCACAGCAGCCATAGCCATGCGATGGACGAACCAGCCTCTCGGCGTGGACGGGGTTCAGTTGATTTTGATTGCTGAACGATTTGTGCCATTCAGTTTCTTATCCCATGATATTAGGGTGTGACTTTGCCAAAAATCTGTTGGGGGGTGGTTAAATCATCCACAGTGCGGATGTCGGACACCACCCGATAAATCTTATCGGTACTGATATGATCGGGTGGACATTGGGCTACATCCCGAATATCGGGCATGACGCACACCGGATTTTGATAGACGACTTCGAGCAAGCCCATGTTGACCATCTGGTCAAATTTGGCGATGCCCAGCGATTGATGCTGTTTAAAGCCATCGGGGTCATTGCGGAAGTCGCGATATTGGATGCGTTCCAATGTGCCGACCACGATATATTCAGCGTGATAGAAGCGAATCAAATCCCACGCGGTTTGAATATCGGTGGTGGTGTAGAAGGCTTGCACATTATTGGCCCGATTCCAGACCATGTTGTTGAGCAGATTAATGTTGCGCTGTTGCCGCTGATGGAAATTCCAGCCTAAAATGGTGGGTAGGCCTGTATAGATACTAATGCGGCTACCCCACCGATATTCGCTCAACTGAGCTTCAATGATGGTTGGACTGCCTTGCACATTATCTTGCATCCACCGAATCAACTGATAGTCGCCCTTGAGATTGAACCAAACACTGGTGGTTTGATCCTGCGGGTCGGCATATTCCCCATGAGGGGCTACTTCCATATAGGCTATGCCATCAAGGGTCAGAGGTGTTTCTTTGCTATTCATGCGGTCAAGGAAACGCGCTTGGGTCGCCATAATGGGGTAGAGGAGGGCGATGCTGAGCAAAATGGCGGTGGCGGTTTGCCAGACCCCGCGTGTCATGATATTCCATTTTTCAGCGGCCCGGATGAGCCATGCTAGGCCCACCCCGCTGGCGATGCTGAACAATAACCATGCTTGAATGTAGAATTTGAATACGGTGTTTTGGCGGCCAATATCACCTTCCAACACGACCATTTCGACGGCCATAGTCAAGGCGAGGGCGAGGGCTGCAATGGTATAGATGGCGCGTTCAACGGCGCTTTGACCGGGGAGCAGGAACAAGAAAATGCACCATGCAAAGAGAGGTAGGGCGGCGATAAACACGCGATATTCCCCAAAGACTCCCATGACCAAGGTCACCAACAGAACGGCAGGCAAAAATAGCAAGCCAGCCATTGCCGCCAATCCATAATGGCGTAGCTCGGCAACTTTATGCGCCTTGAGCCAGCGGATGGTTTGCCACAACAATAGCGAGAACAAGATAAACAGGAATACGCCGTGAATATCTACATAGGCCCACAGCGGGGTTTTATCGCTTTCCCACGGCAAGATTTTGCCATAGGCGGTGGCGAAAAATCGTTCATAGGGGTAGATGGCGATGAGGCTAAACGACCCAAAGGCCACTAATGACCCAATCCAGCCGAGGATGCCACGCCGATCAAAACGATTACCCATCAGTACCATAGCCGCGATATAGAGCACGACGACGGCCCCAATCGCCCCGAAGCCCCACAGCGCGATACTATTGATACTGATTTTGGGTTTCAATAGGCCATCGCAGGCCGGGGGAATTTGCGACTGTAAAATATCTTCGGGCAAGGATTGGCAATAGGTGGGAACGATGCCTTGCTCTAGTTTGCTTTCATAACTACGATTTTCGTAGAGATATAGCCCGCTACGGAGCATCATGCCTAGCGGGATGACCAATAACAAGGGCCACAGCGATAGGATGTTGCGTAAATCTAATAGGCTTTGTAGGCGATAGTAGGGTCGAACGGGTTGGACATCGCCCCTCAAACGACCCTGACCTAACCACGCCGCAAAAGTGAGACCCACTACGGTAATCCCCATATAAGTCGGCCAGTCCCATGTATTGGTGGGTTTGAGCAAGCCGACTACCAAGCCGAGCAGTAGCATGGCAAAAAATGATGTGATTGGCCCGCGCAAACCATGTCCTGCACCAAAAATCTCACCCATGACCAATAACAATACCAACAGCGTCATCGGCATGGCGACCATATGGGCGTGCAGGTCGGCATAAAGGAAGGTGAAATAGGGCATTTCGTTGATAGCATTGTGCCCGCGCTGTTCTGGAATATCCCCGATAACACGGGTTGGCCCCCAATACCAACGGTTGGACGCTTGGGGCATGGGTTCGCCATCTAAAACTTTCGGCAAGCCCTCTTGGAAACCATCTAGCCACGAGGAGGATTTGTCGAACTCGAACTTAATTTCATCGAGCAGATTATAGTCTTCTGCAGCCTTGCGCAAATCGGCGTCTTCATTGACATCCGGCAGGCGACCATTTTCGGCTTGGAAGTCGGCGACGGCTTTGTCATACCGTACAGTGCTGAGAATTTGGGGGCCACCCCAACCACCAGCCCGTGCCACCCCATTACCAAAAACGCGCACTGTGTCCAGATTACCAAGGATGACGGTCAACATTAAGGCTGCCACCCCGGCGATATAGGCATTACCAAGGGGGCCATGCGCCTCGCGTGATTTCGGTTCCTTGTGACGGCGCTCGTTGTTCCATTGCACAATATTATAGGCGACGCTGAATGCCCCAATGCCTGTCATGGCAAAGACGGTCGGGACAGCAAGGTTATAGCCAATGGAAGGAATAATCCCCAGCGCTTTGATGGGCGCACCAACCAGCACCCAGCCCCAATAATAATAATTGATGTAGCCGCCCGTAAACCAAGGATCAATGGGTGGGAAGGTGGTGCTGCGGAGGATGCCATTCAGATAGGCAAAGTCCATTGGCTTTTCACCACCGAGGTTTTGATGCCACAGGTCAGGATTGCCCAGCCGCACCCCAATCAACAAGATGAACAGGCCGAGCGAGATACCTTCGACAATCAGCAGATGGCGGTGGCGCTCACGGATGAAGGCAAGAAGCTCATGACGTTTCCAGACCGCTATGACCGCGTTGATGGCAGCGAGTAGTAGAATCAAGCCTAATAATCCGCGCTGATTCCACGTCTTGAAACCGAGCGAACTGCTAAACCACGAGGCCCACGCTACGAGAATCCAGCCAAGTAGCTTGCCCACCCCAAAACCACGATCTGGCAGGCCGGGGAATAGTAAGGCCAACATGGGCAAAACCATCCAGCCAATTGCCACCATAAGCAACCACCAAACGATTACTCCAATCACCTGATATTTGTTGAGGATGGAGTCACGGTGGAACATCTCTGACCATGTGCCACCTTCGCGTTGGGTCGCTTGTTGCCGCTGTGGAATTTGCAAGGCGGTGGGACTTTGGGTGGCGTCAAACGCATCCCATTTGACCACATTGATGGGCTCAGCATCGGTCAGCAACGCCCCATAGGCTTCGTCGGCACGACGTAGTTCAACATCCAAAATCGCGGCGGCTTTTTCGGTTGAATACTCCTCGGTCTTGCGGAATATGAATACCGCTGGATGGTCATAGACGTGAAAGGCTTCTTCGGCCTCGAATTCATTGCGCCAATTCGGCGGCCAATCGTTTTGGGTCGGCAATACTTCGTCGGGCCATTCAAACGGGCCAACTTGGGCATAGGACGTGAATGACTCGACTAATTCTAGGCCTAACTCACCAGAGAAAAGGGCTTCATAGTAGCGGTTGGTCATGGGCCAGCGCGACGGGATACGCGACAGGGTGTCATAAAAACGGTTGCTGGAAATGGTGAAATAATCCCCAATATCCAGATAGTGCAGCAGCAAATCGCGTTTTTGTTCGACATCATCCCATTCGCCAATATGCGTCTCGACCCCTAGATAATGCGAGCCATAGGGATCAATGCCGGGGTCAACAATATCGCAGAGACCTGAGGCGTTGTCGCTGGCATAGGTCACGTTGGAGGGGAGGGGGCAGACTTTGGTAGGTACAGGGTCATCCCACGGCAATTCTGTCACGACCAACTGACCAAACACCCCTAAGAAATCATCTGGCACCACCACTAATTTATAGGGTTGGCCCTTTTTGACCGGGAATGGTTCGGGAAACTCAATGGTTGCAGGCACGCCGAAAGCCCGATGGCCGTCGTCAACCATATTGAAATTGCCTGTGACTTGTCCACTGGTTTGTAGTCCGGTGGTGTCATCTACCAGCAGCACTCGCATGGTTTCAGGATCGGGGTCAGCAATCGGATCGCCGATGTGGGGCATCTCGATCCGTTCAATCACGCCATCGGAGTTCGATAGGAAACTATATTCTTGACGAGACCCCGCACTGAAATAAGCTACATTGGAAAGTTCGTCCAAGACGGGTAAATCGAGGTCTTGAATGTTGAGGCTGTCTTGGATGGGGTCATGTAGATAGACCGAGACATGCGACGGATTAATTGGCAAGATCGAATCGGGGATATTGGCCGAGAGCATAATTGGGCCACCCTGTTCGGCTGTGATGACGACCTCATAGGTAATTGGCGTGACCGAGTCAATTGTTGCGGGCAGGACGAGGGATGGTTCAAATTTCAGACTATATTCGGTGCCAAACTCACCCCCGGCGGCATTCAAGTCGGAATTGATGGTTTGTTCACCCAACAATACGCGGCCTTGAACCGTGTCGTTTGACCAAATTTGAACCGAGACCACTTCAGGGTCGGGGTCACGATTGGGATCGCCTAAACGATGCAGCACCACACTCATCAATTCTGAATTGGTGCTGAGGACGAGCTCCAGTGTTTTAGATTCCCCCTGCTCGATATGGACGATTTGGGGGAACAGGGCAGTTGGATAGATGCCCACATTAATCATGCGTTCCGTGCCATCATCGCGCTTGACCCACAAGCCAAAATCGCCGGGGACAAATTCTTGGAAATAGCGTGAGGCGGCCACGCGAGTTAATTCGTGCCGATAGATACTGGTGAAGGCATAGCCATAAACTGCCGTATAACCTGTGACCACCGCGAGTGTTAGCGTGGAGGCGCCAAAAGCAAGGCGGCGGAAGGTGGTGGGTTTGGTTTTGACGCGGCGATAGGAAATCGAAATGGCTTCCCACAGCACCCAACTTGCCAGCAGGGTCAGAACGGCATAAATCGGCAAGAAATAGCGCATGGTCGTGACCCAATTTTTGCCAAAATAGCCAAAATAGACGACAGCCCATGCGACCGGAATTGCCAAACGTGTCCAGTTGGGTTGGCGGCGCAAAATACTGACGATGGCCCAAATGACCCCAGCAACGGCGGATAGGCCAAGCAGAACACCTAAGCCGTATAACACAATGTTTTGCAGGGGGAATAGGTATGGCACACGGTTCGCCCATTGATGATTGGGGGGTGAATCGCTTTTACCCGATACCTGACCCTTCACTTCGGCGAGATCATCTTGCCAATATTTGTTGATGCTAAGGTTATAGATATGTGGCCCGTTGAAGGCGTGTGGCTGCAAAACCCGGAAAGCGATAATGGTCAAGACGGCTGCCAAAATCAGGCCGACCATAAAGCGGGCGACCTGTTGCTGACGTTCAAAGTGGATGGCACGGCGATCAAGGGTAAATAGGCCCCGAATAATGACGGCTAGAAGCACAAGGCCAAGCAGCGGAGCGACATTGATTCGTCCGGCGAGAGATGCCCCAAAGGCAAGACCAAAGCCAGCATAATCTTGCAGACCAACCACATTAGCCCCGGCGATAATTGTTCCTAATACCAGCGAGGCAAAAAAGCCTTCAACTGAAATCGTCCCATCAATAAGGGCGGCGGCACTCCATACAGCCAACAAAATCAGGAGGAACACAATGATGACCAGTTGCGTGGGGTATTGGGTTGAGGTGGGTTTTAGCTGGCGAATGATGGAGCTAATAAAGGCCAGCAGTACAAAAAAGACCAGATAGACCGCAAGGGGGGTGAGTTTGGGGGTGTCATAATGGGCCAATCCATCAAATACCCACAATCCATAAGCTGCCGCGATCCATGTCCAAAAGCCAGTATAACCACCTAATGAGTGGACGCCGCTCACCCAGAGCAGCATCAGTACAACAGCTACAAAAGCGGTGGCAATGGCCCCGAACCAGCCAATAATGCCTGTCAACGCCAGAATGAACAACACAATCACGCTGACAGCAAAAGTGATCATTTCAAGTCCAGTGCGACGCTGCTCGGCGGTCAGACTGCTAACGAAGCCTATCGTCAGTAGGACACCAAGATAAACCAGTAGCGGCACATAAAATTGGGTGTCGTAACTGGCAAGGTCGTGCAGCCACTTGGTATCGGTCTGCTGGGCCACGATCTCCCAAATCCAAATAGCAATCGCGCCAACAACCCAAGGCAAGGCTGCAAACCGTTGCCGATAGGCATTGCTGTTGTCTAGCACCAAAACAGCAAAATAAATGGTCAGTACCACCCAGAATGAGGTGAAAACGTCGGCTGTCCAAAAATGGCTTTGTTGGATGGGGAAGGCGGCAAAGGCATAAAAACCTGCTGCGAATAGGCCGACCCACCGATTAAACAGTCGTGCCCCAATAAGGAAAATTAGCAAAATGGTCAGCGTATCGGCCACAGAACTGGCGGCTCGACCAACTAATTGAACGGCGTTATAGCTTGACCAATAACCATCCCCGGTCAAGTCATTATAAATTTCGGCCCAGATACGGGTGTTGAAAGCTGGAAATTCACCGTAGACATAAAAACCATACCCTACATTGTGTGGGTTAAGATTTGAGCAAGCCGTATCAAAATAGCCCCCTTTACCCGTTCTGGCATAGGCATCCGCTTGATCTTCAGGCGACATGGCATTAAGGACATCCGGCGGGGGTAAGGGATATTTTTTATCGCAAGCCGCTTTAGTTGCGACGGTATCCCCTTGCGTCATACGGAGAGGGGATTCGCCGTGAATTTCGCTAGCTACTTGAGATAAGAAACGTTCATCGGGATGCAAATGGGTATAGTCGTCCCAATTTCGCCCAACTGAACGCATCCAATAGCCTGCCGCCATCAGCGCCACCAAAATTAGGGCACAGGCGACATCTTGCCAAGGGATTTTGACCATACCCCATTCATAGGAACGCCGTGTTAAGGCAGCTTGTTCCTCAGAAGGCCGAGGTTGGGCTACCTCGTCTGGATTGAGGGTAGGGGTATAGGCCAAGCCAGTATCACCCTCATCAATAAGGGCGGGTTCGGGCGGGGCGACAGGGTATTCTAGTTCCGGTTCGAAGCCGGGTTCAATTGGAAATCGGTTTTCAGCGTCGGTCATGGGCATTTCACTTGGGGCCGGGTAGACAGTTGGTAATGCACGACCATCGGGCAGTTTGTTCTGTTACCCGAATAATCAGCCATTGCCATCCAGCCGGCACTTCATAGACATAATAATTGTTGTTGAATTTGACTTGGATTTCCCGTACTTCGCCGCCGGGGAAGTAGGTTTGTAGCCACTCTAGGCCTGCGACATTGACCTTATTGATGATGAAAAACAGCGGCTTGGTTGGGTCATATTGATGCGCCGTGCCCTGATTCATCACAATTTGTTGATAAACGTCCTCGGCTTTGAGTAATCCATTGGGCCAACTAAAATCGCCCGCTACAGTACCCAAAATTCGGTGATCTAGCCAGTTATCGGTATGGACATAAAAAGCATTGCCATAACTCCCCCGTGTTTCGGCAAAATCCCGTAATGGGGCGGCCATTTGGGTGTAGGGTTTCCACCGCGTTTCATAACTTTCTCGATACACATTAAAGAAGGTATCGTAATTTGAGGGGGCGGCTAGGCCTATAAACAGAGCCACGATTAAAGCAGAACTGGCGATAAAGGGCCGCTGGGCATAACCCGCTTTGGTGGTTTCATACGCGATTAGACCTAATGGATAGGCTGCCATCAAAAAGATAAAAGGGATCGTTCCGCTGGTGCGCGTAAAGGATGGGTTTTCAGTAACTTGGGTCAGGGCTAATGTACTGGGTAGCAGCATGACAATCACACCCAATGGAATAGCAAGTAGGGCTATATCACGGCGTTTGATGATGAGGATAACCCACATCACCAGACCCATCACCAGCAGAGCATTAGTGACAGCATCTAGTGCTGGATAGCCATCGCCATTCAAAATCCACATGCCATCGCCTTGCCATGAATACATCTTGAAGGCACTGACATAATTATCCCACAGCACATCGCGGTGATTGACGATAAATTTCAATAACACGCCTGTGGAAGGATCGCAATATTCAGGATTGGCATTGGGCCCACGTTCGCAGTCACCCAACAAGCGCCCATAGGTACGCTTCCAAAACGCATCCGGGTTTTCCACCGAATAACGATACATAGGCAGATATATGACCCATGCAATCACGGCGGCAGTTGTAAGGTTGACTATATAACGGGCTGTAATTTTCCAGTTGATTTTTAGTCGGGCTAAAGCGGTCAGCAAAACAATCGGCACGACCAAAATCGGGAGCATCCGGTTGGCTTGGTAAAAATATGTCCCCGCTCCCAGTGTTACACCCATCAGAACAAAATCCATCCGGCGGTTATAACGCACAGCCCGCACCAAGAAAATGACTACAATCAAGGTAGTTAAGGGGGTGAGGGCGATGCGCAATCCAAGGCGTGATAACATGGTGTGCCACGAGCTAATGGCGAGAAGAGCGGCCATTGCTAGTCCCACCCAATCACCGAGAGCCTGTTGTTCGCGGGTTTCACGCCCAATGACCTCTTTGCCAAACCAATAGGCCAAGAGGACAGCCAATAGCCCTTCTAAAATGGTGGCATATTTGAGGGCGCGGAAATTAAAGCCGACCCCAAACCAGTCGCCAATGACCGCCACAAGGTACATTTGAAAACCTTCGCGACCTTCATTGTTCTCAAAGAAAATGCCGTAGTAACCTTGATCCACGCGGTAGGCATCCCGCAATTTCTCAATATGGTCGCTGGTCATTTCTGGCGGAACCCCGTCGAGGTTGTGTAGCCGGAAATAGGATGCTACCAAAAAGATCAGAATTAACCCCACATAAGCCCAACGGAATTGAAGTTTACGCCGATGGGATGTGACAGGTTTTGGTTGAGGGTTGCTTGTTCGGGCAATCAACTTAAGCACAATTTTGTTGACATCAACCGCGAAAATGACAAACCAGAGTAGAGTTGCCATTACCCAAGCGATGACGCCTGACCGAGTGAAAATAGCTTCGACACTGCCTGTTGGCGTGAGGGCCGCGTTTTTATCGTAGGCGAACCACGCAAACAAAGTGGCGACTGGCACAAGGGCAAAACGCAATGAGTGGCGGTTGAAAAAATGAAGGGTTGATTGTAGGGGCGAGTCGGCTGGGTTGGTTTCGGATGGCTTATCCTCAATGACAATCGTCTGGGTCGTTGTGGAGCGGTTGCGCCATTGTAGACCAGCGGCCACCAATGCAATGGTGCCACCCAAGAACAGCCAAAAGAGCGCCCCATTGGTATCACCTGCGGCCCGCTTGATGGGGTCAATCGCTGATGAGCGTAATAGGCCCATGCCAATGAGCGAGAAGAAGAAAGCGACCAATAATAAACAAACCTGCACAAAACTATTTTTTTCCACTGCTAGATATTGACCAAAACGGAGATTTTTGGCCCATTCGGGTGGTTCTGGCAAAGTGAGGTCGTTGGTGCGATAGCGGGCATCGGCACGGGCGACGGCAGCACGTAAGGCGGCCTGTTGTTCTGGCAGTGATCGGCCCGCTTGGTCAATCATCGGGGTATAGGGCATATCCGACGAAACAAATTCGTTACCCAGCGGGGCATCATACAAAATAGATGAATCGGCCCGCCGTACCTTTGGGGCTTCTTGCTCGGTGATGACTTGCCAAAATTCACTGGCAACACGCCCGGGTCGGTAGAGGAATAACCACAGGGCCTGCCACAACGTCAGCGACTCGAAATCAAAAGTAGGCCGCGTTGGTGAATCAGGCGGCGTGGCTTCGGGAGTTGGATTAGGAATAAATTCAGTCATGCGTCTGGTTTTAAAATTAGGCTTTTTTACGCGCTTTGATGCACAAGTTTACCGTACTCCGATGTAGTGGTTCATCCAATTTATTTGGGCGGTCAAAAAAATTCAAGACCGCTAAACCCAAATTGATTGGATTACGTAGGCTACCATCGTTTTTGTCAAAAGTCGTGCGGTCAGCTGCCGCCGCAAGATTATCTGGCATCAGCCCACTTTCGAGTAACGGCTTGCCAAGACCATACACCAAATTGTGAATAAAGGGAAAGCTGTAATGGGTAAAGGCGCGTTCTTGCTCCACTATAAATCCAGCGGCGGTCGCGGCCTTACGCAGTTCTTCTATTGTATATAAACGGACGTGATTCGCCCAAATCCCAGCCAGTGGCCCGCGCCGAATTTTGGTATGGAACACATTTTCAAGGGTGCGGTTGATTGGATCCCACATAAACGGATAGTTGGTGTTGGGCACAGTGATGGCCGCGACACCGCCGGGTTTTAGAACACGATAGACTTCTTTTAAGCCTGCTACATCGTCATCTACATGCTCCAAAATTTCGCTGAGGATGACTCCATTAAAACTGTTATCGGCAAAGGGTAGGTGATAAATATTAGCCTGAGTCAGCAATAGATCGGGTTGATGCCCGACATTGGCTTGGGCCTTGCGGATAATGTCGCTTTCAAGCTCCAAACCGACTAGTTTGACGTCGCTGACATGCCGATAGTAATTTAAATAGAAACCACGACCACAGGCACAGTCCAAAACAATCATATCGTCAGTAGGGGGAATCCATTCAAAAATGGTTTGCACCCGCTTTTTAAAGGCCATATCGGCCTCATTTTTGGTGAGGCGGGCAATGGTTTGTGCGTCTACACCCATGTTTTAGCGCACCTCGTTTTTGCGAAAAACCGAAGTGTGGGCGGCATTCCGTAGATGTTTTTCATAACGGCTAATGGTTTCATCGTAATTGAAAAAAGTCTCAATTTCTTCGCGGGTACGCATATAGTGCTTTCGGTTTTGTAAAATCTCAACAACGGCTTCCCCAATAGCTTGGTGGTCGCCACGTGGGACAATTTTGCCCATACCTGTTTCTTGCAAGGGCACACGTGCGCCGGGAATGTCGGTTGCGATGATGGGTGTACCACACATCATGGCTTCGACTTGTACCAGCGCAAAACATTCCGTGTCACTGGGCAGCACCACAATATCACATGCCGCGTAAAAATTAGCAAGGGCTTGGGCGCTGGTAATCAGGCCTAGGAAAATCAATTGCTCCTCAAAACGGCGCACCAGCGGCTGACTTTCTTCCCAAGTATTTTCGTACTTGATGTCATATTCACCCGCGAACACGACTCGTGCATTCGGGTAATGCTCATTGATGACCTCAAGGGATCGGATGAGCAAATCGGGCCGTTTTTCTTTGACAAACCGACCAGCATAACCAATGACTGGGCCACCATTGTGTTGCCAACGTTCGCGCAGTTCGGCGGCACGGTGGGGTTCGGGGTGGGGGATTTGAATGGGTGGAAAAATCACCGAGACCTTATCCCGATAATCTTCCAAATAATAGCTGTGGTCGGCATAGTCGTGGCTATAGGCGATGATGCGGCTAGCTCGGTTTGCCATATAGCGGTAATTTTGGAAGGTGAACCATTGAATAAATTGGTTTTTTAAACCCGGCCCTAGTAATAAATCGCCATGATGGGTTGCAATCAAACCCCGCCGTACACGCTTGGCGATAAACGCGGTGAGAGCCGTTTCCAACATGGGCAAACTGAGCCATACCACATCGCTTTGGCGTAGAAAGCCCCACATTGACCAAGGATAGGCGGGCATAATCATGCCTCGGCTGACCTTGATGGGGGCCCATAGGCGCACGATACGTACCCCATTAATGGTTTCGTCGCGGGGTAGGTCAATGCTGTGGCGGGCGGTCAAAACAGTGACTTCGTGACCGCGTGCGGCCAACCCTTCGGCAACACGCTGGACATGCAGAGAATAGCCCGTGCGATGGGGTAGGTAAAATTGTAATGCGGCCAAAATCCGCAAGGGGCGGTCGGCATTTCGATAATCATCCAAATGGGTCACAATCTCCTCAGCGGTGTGGTTCACGATACCCCCTCCGCCAATATCTTTACAGCGGTGTCATGTTCGGTTAGGGTGGATGCGCCACGCCGCACCTGTCGCACCGAGGTGTGTTCGACATATAGCCCAATCAACCCAAAGATAATATACAAGCCAATCAGCAATGCGTGCAAAATGGCCGCAAAAGCAATCGCTGGCGCATTTTCGGGGGCGGTGGCTTTATCAATGAGGCCCGCGATCCACAATCCACCCACAACAGCCCCTTCAAATGGGCCTAAGTTGCCGGGGACAGCTGGAAGGGCCACTGAGAATGACCCCAGCACCACAAATAAAGCAGCGGCTTGGATGGTGGGCTTGTCAAAAAGCATAAATAGGAGAGCGTAACCGGCCAAAATTGAGAAGAACCACGAAAAGCCTGTCCAGAAAAACACGGCTAGGGCGGTCTTGGGCCGACCTATGGGAGCAAAACCTTTAAGGATATGGTCAAGCCGCTCGTCCAATTTCAAACGGCGCAAAATCGGCAACCAACCTTCCATCCACTTTAGCATCGCTTTGGCCCAAGCTGGTCGGGCGGCGAAAATACTGAGGGTGATTAGGGCGATTAACGCGGCTGTTCCCATCAACACCCCTACCGAGGTCACTTCGGACGGGACATCCAAAACAGCTAGGCAGACCCCCAACACCAAAACAACAAATAGGAGGTCAACTAGACGTTCGACCACAATGGTACTGAGGGAGGTAAAACCAGAGACGGGTGGTTTTAGGCGGCTGGTGAGCCATGCCCGTGCAAAGTCGCCAATCCGGAAGGGTAAAATAGAACTGACAAAGTAGCCAACGTTCATAATATGAAAACTGTGCCAGACACTGACCCGCTTATCGAGCAAGATATGCCAACGCACAGCCCGCGTCAATAATCCGCCAAACAGCAACAAGGCACATGGCAGCAAATAGACATAATGTGCCCGTGCTAGTTCATCTTTGACTGCATCCAGTTCCGAGCCAACCAACGCGACAAAAATCCCTACACTGACCACCGCGCCGAGGCCAAACGTTAGCCACTTTTTCAACGCACTTTACTCGTTTTATGTTTCAGAAAAGTTAACGCCGCGCCATTATAGCAGAGGGGTGGACAAATCTACACGGCAGGCCCACTGGATGTAATTACACGGTTGGGAAAACGTAGGCTCACTGCGCAGTATTGGCCGGAGCAATGCGTTTGTAGACGAGCATCGCCCCGCCATAATAATCAGTTTTGATTTCATAGAGGAGTTGATATTGCTCGGCAAAACGCGGGTCTTGTTGTAGGCCAAGTTTGACAAAATCTAACATAGTGATGATGTAATCGGGTTGACGGTCAAAAATCATTTGGGGCGGGATGGCATAGTTGCCATCTTCGGGGATTAGTTCAGTATAGCCTTCCGCTTCATAATAATGATTCAAGCCATCTGTGACAAGGCCAATGGTATCTAGAATTTTGGCGTGGCTATAGAACCCAACTGTGCCAATATCACCAGCCGCAATAACAGTAGCTGGCCCAACCCTTTCTTCGCTGACAAGGCGCTCGGCGACGGCCTGATAATTCGATTCGAGTTCGTGGAAGGCCATCTTGGGAGCGGGGCGATTGGGACGATGGTCAGGTTTAAGTTGCCAACCCGCCAATGCACACAGGATTGCAAAGGCACTCAAGCTATACGCCGCAAATTTTAAGCGTTGTGCGCCCAACGACGGAGCAAGGGATTGGCCGAGCGAATAGACTCCGCCGACGATTGCCAATAAATAGGCGGGCATGGGGGGCGTAAGATACCAGCGGAAAATGAGCGGATTAAGGACACAAAAGACGACCAGATAAATCCACGCATGGAGGAAAATGGGCAGGGTACGTGGATGCGTTTTGACCAATGCGCGTAGGCCGACCAACGCCAAAAAAGGAAAGAGTATCAAGCCGAGACCCGTGCCCACGACTGGCCCAAGAATTTCAAATTGGTCAACCGGATTGGCGAACTGTTGCAGCATTTTGATGAGGGCTTGGGTGCTTTCTACATCATAGACTACTGATTTAGTGCCAATGGTGTGAGGGAGGGGGCTACCAAAATAGGCCGCAGCGAAAATGACCCACGGCAGGCCAATAATTAACCCGGCAATGTAATCAGGGAAGGGTAGCCACTGCAATAGATTTTGGTTGGGGGTACGTTCGCGCCATGCTGTCCAAAGTTGATGCAGCATCAAGGGGCCAGCCCATAATAAGGCATCTGGACGGGTCAATAGGCCCAGCGCCACCAATGCACCCACCCAGCCGCGCCGCCTATCCAAATAGGCGACCCATGCCGCAATCATAAATAAATTGTGGACGCTGGTTTCCATGCCACCAATGGCGAAGGTGACACTATAGGAGATCAGTCCCCACAATAAGCCTAACAGTCCACCCGCAAGGCGACTGTTGGTCAAATGACGGGCTAGTAGATAGAGCAACGCGACGGAAATGGCATCAGCAAGGGCGTTGACGAACAGGGCGTACCACTGATAATCGTCACCCACAACACCTCCGATACCTGCTATCAGCAGCGTATAGAGCGGGGTGGTTGTGCCAAGCACTTTGCTGTCGGAGTTATAAACGAAGCCTTCCCCCTCGACCAGATTACGGCTATAGCGAAAGGTGATGAAGGCATCGTCAACAGTGCGTGGTTCGGGCATGACTCGTGCAAAAAAGGCCACCAGCGCAATTAATAAAATGAGCAGGAGGTCAGCACGAGTCAAATGGCTAGAGGGTTGTAAAATGGGATGACGGGCTGGAGCTTTAGTGAACACCGGTCATCATCCTGAAAAATGCTTAGACGCGGAACTGGTTGATAACCGCAATAAGATCATTTACTGCGATGGGTTTAACGATATGATATTCTGTACCCGCTTCTTCGCTGCGGCGTACATATTCATCAAAATCATAGGCGGTAATTGAGATAATCGGGGTCTGCAAGCCTGCATCGCGGAGGTATTCAGCAAATTCAATGCCGTCCATAACACCAGTGCCTAAATGGACATCGGCGACGATCAAATCAAAAGGGATGGATTGTAATTCGCCAATGGCATCTTCAGGGCTTGCGACAGTGATGATTTCGTCACCATAGAGCTGGGCAATTCGGTCGAACAGGGCGAGGTTGGAGGGGTCGTCTTCAAGATACAAAATACGCATGAGGTGTCCTACTTATCGTTGATTTCTTCATTCCCAATGCTAAAAGCGGCATCAAGATCGGATTTTGAATAGGCTTTGAAAGCAATCAGGGTTTCCGTGGCAAGGATGCCCTTAATACCCCGAATGATTACCGTAACAATTTCAGCAATGCGTTCGTTAGAATCGCTTCGCAAAATGGCAGCGAGGTCATAACGCCCCGCGATGGAAAAAACATCGGTTACACCATCAATGTTGATCATTTGTTGGGCCACTGGATTAACCTGACCGCGTTCCACATTGATGAGTACAATTGCATTAACCATTTTGCACTCCCCTAAAGAAAATTTTTCTAAATTTCATTTCGCTCAAAAGTGTAAAACTATGATACTCTCAAGGCGAAGTGGATGCTAGACCCGACGTACTGGATTTACCTAGAATTTACCGAATTTTTTCTGAAGAAAGTTACGTGGTCGGATATGAAACTCCGAATTTTGTGTGGTCTTATCCTCGGTAGTCTGCTATTGGTGCCGATGCCTGTTTCCCCACAGATAGCGCAAGCCAATCGGCAGCCCCAATTTAGCCGCACCCTTAAGCCTTTTCAACCTGTGACCGGTCAGTTAGGGGAAGGGCTTGTTTTGGAAGAATGGAAATTTGAAGGCCAAACGGGCCAGATGATTTCCCTGCTTGCCGAAAAAACTAGTGGCGATCTGGATGTGGTCATCACTCTTTTAAACCCGAATGCCGAGACGATGGCTGCCAATGATAATGCCAGCTTTGATACCACCGATGCCCGTTTAGAAGCGCTGCCCCTTGTGATGGATGGGACATACTCCGTGAGGGTCTATCGAGAAGGGGGTGGTTTTGGCAAAACTTCCGGGGAATATCAATTAACTTTATTGAATGGGTATAGCCAACGAGACACTGATCGCCGCACCAGTGCCGTCGTCAATTTAGGACCGGGGGAGCTGCTGGCCCGTGAATCTATCAAAACACTGGCTGCCGAAGACTTTTATCTCGAGTTCGCAATGGCGTTACCCGAAACCACTGACCCCTATACACTTGAATTTCGGTTGCGGGAAGTGCCCCAAAATAGCCACTATTGGTCATTTCAATTGGCTTCCGACGGTGTGTGGTTGCTCAATCTTCAAAATGAATCTAACCGAACTCTAGAAGGAATTGAAGGCCGTGACCCGTTGGAATTGGCATTAGGGGAGCGTGTTGAGTTTAGCTTTTGGCAATCGGCCAATATTTTCTTTGTGGCTATCAATCATACGCTGGTGGCTCAACTCGACACGTCGCCAGATATGCTGCCGACCGAGGCGGGTGAAGCGGCCATTTTGATTCACGGGGACACCGATCACACTGAGAATATTGTGGCGACCTTGCGGGAAGTTTATCTCACCAATCGTTTTTATGCTGATGAACCCCCTGCACTTGGAGCGATTGGGCCTAATCAGCCGGGTGAGCGTATTTATGCCTACAAAGGTACACCCCAACAAATTGTAGATGAACTGCGGGCGTCTGAATTTATCCCAACGATGGAAGGAGGCGTGCAAGCCAAGGCTGTTGAGGCGTTTATTTTTACCTCGGATGTTGGGTTTAGTGCTTACCCCATGCTGGGCGAAAATCCCTATCAAAATTATGTGTTGGGGTTTAGTGCGGCGCTCTTAGAAGGGCCAACTGATACGGCGTGTGGGGTGATTTTTCGTCAGCAAGATGGGGCTAATTTTGCTACGATGCTCTTTACCCCATTGGGCCAAGTCTATTTTATCAATTATGAAAACGGTGAAGCTGCCCCCGACGGTTTAGCCATTGAGTCACCTGCTATTTTCCCCGGTATTAATCAAAATAACTGGTTTACCATTGTGGCAAACGGCGAACAGGGTAGTTTGTTTGTGAATGGGCGGTTGATTGGGCAAATTGCGTTGCAACCTGTAGCAGGGATGTTTGCGGTGAATATTGTCATCGCTACACCGGAAACAGCCTATTGCCGTTTGCAAAATGTTTGGATGTGGACATTGGGGAGGTAAAAAACAGGAGGGCTGGCCTTACCTCTCCTGTTGTGTTTGTTTAGTTAATCCTCTTCGTTCTGGCGGACATTACCCGTGACCATAAACAGCACCCGTTCACAAATATTGGTGATACGGTCGGCAATGCGTTCCATGTTATGAGAGACCCAAAGCAGATAGGTGGCACGATTGATGTTACGGGGGTCTTGCAGCATATAGGTCAATAATTCCCGATAGACCTGCTTGTCTAATTCATCTACCTCATTATCCCGTTCCACAATTTTCGCTGCGAGTTCGGTGTTTGCCTCCATATAGGCATTAATCCCGTCTTTAAGCATTTCGCGCGAAATTTCGGCCATACGTGGAATGTCTACAAACGGCTTGAGGGGGGATTCTTTGGCAAGTTCCACACATAATTTGGCAATACCAGCCGCATGATCGGCCATACGCTCCAATTCGACGGCGATATGAATGGCGACCACCACCTTCCGCATATCGCGCGCGGCGGGGGCTTGCAGGGCTAAGACTTTATAGGCTTCCTCTTCCACTACATAACGCAAATCATTGATTTTTTGATCGTCAGCGATTACTTGACGAGCTAATTCAATATTTTGGGTACGGAGCGATTGGATGGAGCGATCAATAGCCTTGTCGGTTAGATCACTCATCCGCAAAATATTATCCCGTAGCTCGTTTTCTTCTTGGTCTAAAATGGTTCGATTTGGCAAAACCATAGTCCTTTCATCCCCCTTCATTGTACTATGGATTAAAATTTCTTAACCACTGCGAAATTTGCTCTTGAATGCTGTCACGCACCTGTCGGAAAGCCACTAAGGTCTCTTCGGGAGTACCAACAAAAGCGGCTGGGTCGTCGAACCCAATATGCTGTTTGCGACCTTGACCCAACCAGATCGGACAATTTTCGGCGGCATCATCGCAAACGGTAATCACTACGTCAAAAGCTTGCCCCATAAAATAATCGGCCTGTTTGGGCGTATGCTGCGAGATATCGAGGCCAATTTCATGCATGACTTGAATAGCCAGCGGATGTACTTGGATTGCTGGATTTGTCCCTGCCGAGAAGGCCTGCCAAGACTCCCCTAGGAATCCATTGACAAGCCCTTCGGCCATTTGGCTTCGGCAGGAATTCCCTGTGCAAAGAAATAGTACCGTTTTTTTCGCAATAGCCATCATCCAAAGCGCCCAGTAATGTAATCTTCAGTGCGCGAGTCGTTGGGTTTGGTGAAAATCCGTTCCGTCTGGTCGTATTCAATGAGTTCACCAGCACGTTCATTACCCATCAGCATAAAGGCCGTGTAATCCGAGACACGGGCGGCCTGTTGCATATTGTGGGTCACGATGATGATGGTGTAGTTTTCCTTCAGTTCACGCATTAGTTCTTCGATACGCAAGGTAGCGATGGGGTCAAGGGCCGAGCACGGTTCGTCCATCAGAATGATTTCTGGCTCGACTGCCAATGTGCGGGCGATACACAGCCGCTGCTGCTGACCACCTGACAAGGCCAACCCTGATTTTTTGAGATTGTCTTTGACATCATCCCACAGCGCGGCCTGACGCAAACTACGTTCAACAATCTCACCCAATATCTTTTTGTTACGCTGACCCAAAATACGTGGGCCATAGGCGATGTTGTCAAAAATGGATTTGGGGAAGGGGTTGGGCTTTTGGAAGACCATGCCAATGCGGCGGCGCACTTCGACCGGGTCAACATTGTTGCCATAGAGGTTTTGGCCGCGATATAGAATTTCGCCTTCGGCATGGCTGCCCAACACGAGGTCATTCATACGGTTGAATGAGCGCAGGAGGGTGCTTTTCCCACAACCGGATGGGCCAATCAGAGCCGTAATCTTGTTCGGCTCGATTTGCATGGTGACGTTACGCACGGCTCGAAAGGAGCTATAGAAGATATGGAGATTGCGTGCTTCAAGGGCGTATTTGCTGGTTCCATTAGGGTTTGTCATGGTAATTAGACTGCTCTCTTACTAAAACGGCTGCGCAAAATGACGGCCACCGCATTTAAACTCAAAAGAATGGTCAACAGCAGTAAAATACCTGCCGCCGCAACGTTACGGAATTGGGCTTGGGGCTGCGTAATCAGCGCAAAAATTTGGAGGGGCAGCACGGTAAAGCGCGAGAATGGCCCACTGGGGTCAACGGTGATACGGGTGATTGATCCGACCACGACTAAGACGGCTGTCTCACCAAAGGCCCGCGAGATTGCCAGAATTGTCCCAGTCAAAATACCGGGCATGGCATTTGGCAGAACGTGATTCCAGACCGTCTGCCATTTGGTCGCCCCAAGGCCATAACTGGCTTGACGCAGCGAATCTGGCACCGCGCGAATGGCTTCTTGGGCATTAATAATAATCACGGGCAAAATCAGTAGCCCCATCGTCAATGAAGCGGAAAGGATGGTACGCCCAGTTGCAGTATTGCCGCCGACGCCTAAGCCGAAAATGTCACCACTGGTAATTTTTTCGAGGGCACGCACGAATAAAGCTAACCCCAAAATACCATAGATAATCGAGGGCACCCCGGCCAAATTATCAATGTTGGTCTGGATGATGCGGGCCAGCCAGCCTCCCGATGAGTATTCTTCGAGATAGATCGCGGCCCCAACGCCAAGAGGTAGGGCGATAAGGATCGTAAGAGTAATCATCCACAACGAGCCAATAATGGCTGTCCGCAAACCTGCGTCTTCAGGGCGACTGAGATCAATTGTTTTGGTAATGAGATGCCATTGAACCCATGAGTGAAATTTCGGTTCAGTAAGCTCAATGGTGGGGTCTTTTTTATCCTCACGCAAACGGGCTTCGGTGTCGGCGATGTCTTGATTTACTTTATCCCGGCTGAAAAAGTATTCGTCGAGTGTCCAGCTATTGACGATCAGCGGCTGTACCACATTTTTGATGACAAAGTCATAGAGTTGTTCTTGGTCAAAGTTTTGCTCGATGAGCGCAGCATAACCTACTACGTCAAGCCGAATGACGGATTGGTCAGCCAGTTCGGCAGGATATTTTTTATCCTTATCCTCAAAAACTTCGCGAACGGTCACAGTTTCTTTGGCTCGTTCACGGTCGGCGATTTTTTCTTGATCCGACAGACTCAAACCTAGAACATTATTGAAGACAAGGGTTCGGATGTCGTTACGACCTGTGCGGATTGCGCCATAATGGTTTTCGATGACATCCCCCAATTCTTGTTGCGAGAGGTTTTCGAGGGGTTTATCCGACAGTGTAGCGGGATTAACTTGGTCGTAGATTGTCACATAGGTAAAGGCTTGGCGGATAATGCTGAAAAAGAGCATGAATAGACTGAACATCGCCAAGACAATCGAAAACAGGAAGACATACTTCCAGATTATGGCCTGACGATTGCGCCGCGCGATGTTCTTTTGCAGTTGTTTGTCATCGGGCAAATACTGCGAATATTGAGAGACGGTGTTGGTTGAGTTTTCGGTGGCGCTCATTTTAGTCATATTCCTCTCGCAGCCACGTCGCCACTTGACGACTGACAATATTGAGTACCAGTGTCATTAAAAATAGGGTCAAACCAATGGCAAAGAGGCTGTCATAGTCAATCGTGCCATACGATAGGTCGCCTGTGCTGATACGAACGATATGCCCGGTCATGGTTTCAGCCGCTTCAAAGGGATTAAATGTGAAATAGGGGCGTGCACCAGCGGCGATAGCGACAATCATGGTCTCACCGACGGCCCGTGAAATCCCTAAAATGAAGGCGGCGACAATGCCCGAAATACCTGCTGGCAACACAATACGGGTGGAGGTTTCAAGTTTAGTTGACCCGAGCCCAAAAGCAGCTTCGCGGAGAGCACGTGGCACGGCACGGAGGGCATCTTCGCTCATTGAGGCGACAGTGGGTAAAATCATAATGCCCATCACCAATCCTGCCGAGAGCATGTTATAAATCCCCAATGTTTCTTTGCCTAAAAGCCCTTGCAATATCGGTGTGACAAAAGTGAGGGCGAAATAGCCGTAGACTACGGTAGGCACACCCGCTAAAACTTCCAAAATCGGTTTGAGTTTATTGCGCACGGATTCCGAGGCGTATTCACTGAGGTAGACGGCTGCTCCAACGCCCAGAGGGAGAGCGACAGCCATAGCAATTAAAGAGATGGTCAGGGTGGCGCTGACCAAAGCTAGTACCCCAAATTCGCCTACATGTGGCTGCCATTTTGTCCCCGTTAAAAATTCGACAACGGAAACTTTATCCCCTTCTTCTTCGATTATAGCGCCAGCTTTATGGGCTACTTGGGGGCTATCTTCTAGACCGCGTTCAACCGTGATGGTGTCGCCTTCAAAGGCCGTGACCCGCATCATCTCATTGTCTAACCGAATTTTGCCATTCAGTGGAATTTTAACCTCTGTCCCTGCCGGAATTTTCAGAGTTGTTGCATCGGTTTCGATGTCAGTCGCCAAACTGACAAGCGAGTTGTTTTGATCGCGGAGTTCGTGCCATGTGGGGGTGCTGAAAAATAGCAAGGCTTCTTTGCCCAAAACCACCACAATAGCAATGGACGTTATGATTGAGACCGCACCTGAGAAAAACAGGAACCCCTGTATAAGGACTTCAAAAGGTCGAATTCGTTTTTTGAGGTTAATCTGTTCGTCAGCGGGTCGGGCTGCGACAGGTGCTTGGTCAGCCGCCACAACTTGCTGGTTTGCCATGAACCCCTCCTTGAGAGTGAGTGCCGATATTGCATAAAAACATTTGCAGATTGCTAATTAATAATGACTGCCTTGATAAATTTTTTTGATTTTTACAGACTAAAGGGAAGAGATGAAAAACATCCATCCCTTCCCTCTAATGGTCAAACTTTAGATTTATGACAATTTATTGCATCGCGGCGTACAGAGCGATGTACAGGTTCAGTTTGGCAACGCTGATGCTGGCGTTGGAAGCTGGGAAGTAACCCACCGCGCCGATTTCGTCATCAACGTTGGTCAGGTAGAAATTGATGAAGTCAGCGACCTGAGCTTTTTCAGCCAGAATTTCGCTAGCGGAGTAGATGAATAGCGGACGGCTCAAAGGATATTCACCACTTTCGGCAGTCTCGAAATCAGGGGTGACGCCATTGATATTCAAAATCTTTAAAGCGGATGCGTTCGCGGTATAGTAAGCATAGCCAAAGTAGCCAATGCCACCGGGATTGCCTTCCACACCCTGAACCAAAACGTTGTCATCTTCGCTCAATTGTGGATTAGCAGCCAAGAGAGGAGTTTCATCTTTTGCAAAGATAGCTTCCACAAAATAGTCGAAAGTACCACTATCAGTGCCGGGGCTGAACAAAGCAATCGGAACATCACCACAATCGGGGTTAATTTCATTCCAGTTGGTAACAACGGCAGAGTAAACCTGGGCTAGTTGTTCGATCGTCAAGTCGCTTACACATTCCAACGCGGGGTTAACCGTAACAGCCAGAGCGTCAGTACCTACGCGGAATTCAACAGGGGTACGGGGGGTTGCCAAAGCAGCGCAACTATCGGCTTCTTCTTGCTTGATGGGGCGGCTGGCATTGGAAATGTCGGTCTCACCATTCACGCAGAAACGTTCAAAACCAGCACCTGTGCCCACGCTATCAACGGTGATGGTGCCAGTATAGCCGCCTTCTTCAAAGCGCTGGGCCATCACGGTCGAGAGAGGGAACACAGTGGAGCTACCAGCGGTCACGATGTCGCCTTCGGTCAAAAGCGGATCAACATCGACTAGGGGCACCAGAATGCCGTCAATGACGTGAATCACCCCATTGGAGGCCACAACATCGGGTGTCACAACTTCGGCATTACCATCGAGCACGACTTTATCTTCTTTGATAGAGATATTGATGCTTTCGCCTTCGACGGTGGTCGCGCTTTGGCCGTCCATGCCCATCACATCAGCGGCCATCACGGTGCCGGGGACGACATGGTAGGTCAGGATTTCGGTCAACAGAGCGGTGTCGGACAGCAGGGCTGCCACAGTCGCTTCGGGTAGCGCAGCGAAAACTTCATCACTGGGAGCAAATAAGGTGTAGGGGCCTTCACCATTGAGGGTGTCGGTCAGACCAGCGGCGTCAACGGCAGCCAACAGGATAGTAAAGTTACCAGCGGCGGCGGCGACTTCCAAAAGGGTGCCGGGTTCCTGCGCTTTGGCAGTCTTGGTCGAATGACCGGGGGCGGCGACAAGGGCCACGACGAGGGTCAGGGCCACGACTGCAAATAAAAGATTACGTGTACGCTGCATATTTAGAATGTCCTCCACATTTGAAAAATATGTAAATCAGCTTTCCTCACGGGGGTGCAATCTTAAAGCCAGAAGATAAAACGCTGCCTAATAGAGGTTTAAATTAAGGTTGATCTTTAATTAATTTTCTTTAACGCATTAATAGAAAAAAGAAGGACTAGGGAGGGTATGGCGGGGGTTTTGATTAGTAGCAGTTAGGCAACTTCAGTTGAGCTGATGGTTTCCTCCTCAACGAGTGGCAGGGTAAAAAAGAAGCTGGCCCCTTGTCCCTCTTTGCTTTCAGCCCAAATTTTACCACCATGTGCGATGATGATGTGGCGGGCAATTGCCAATCCTAACCCTGTTCCATCGCCACGTGTGCGGCTTGGGCTGGCTTGATAAAAACGTTCAAAGATGCGCGGCAAATCATCATTTGAGATACCCGGCCCATTATCCGTTACTTTGATGGTGACTTCCTCATCATTGGCGGTTGCAGAAACGCGAATTTCACCACCCTCAGGTGTAAATTTGTGAGCATTGTGGACGATATTCTTGAGTACACGCTGGCTGTGGGTGAGATCGGCAAGGACACAGACATTCGGCACAGCTTCCATAACAATACGCTGATTCTTGCGTTCAGCGATGGGTTGCAGCGGGTCGATGCTGCCCTGCACAATGGCTTCTAAAGGTGTTGGCAGCAATTTAATGGGCATTTGACCGGATTCGATACGTGATAGATAGCGCATTTCTTCAACCAATTGAGTTAATGTATCCACTTCACGCCGGATGTCTATAAGCATTTTTTTGCTGCGGCGGGGCTTATCAATCGCGCCATTAAGCAAGGTGTCCACCAAGAGACCAATGCTGGTAATGGGAGTACGCAGTTCATGCGAGATATTGGCAACCATTTCGCGCCGTGCCCGACCCAAACGCACCATCTCACTCATATCTCGCAGGGTTAACAGTTCGACCGGGGCATCACCATTCGGGTTTTCCGCGCTGACAAAGGCTCGAACTCGCAGGGTCTTTCCGGCCAAGTCTACAAGCTGTTCGGGAATATCATCGGTTGTTTCGCGGGCCTCGTGTAGCATAGCTTCTAGTTCGTTTTCTTGGGTTGCCCGAATCAGCGTTTTCCCAATCAGATCAGGCCCCAATAATTTCTGGGCCTCGGGGTTGACGTGCAAAATCTGATGTTTCTGGTTCATCACCAAGACGGCATCATCTACGACCTGCAAAAGAGCATCCCGTAAAAGGATAGCCTCCTGTAGTTGGTCCGATACCCCTTGCCGGAGGTGTTCGGTTTGTTGCATCTGGCGTTCCAAAAGACGCAGATGTTTACGCGATTGCCACAATAGTCCCCCTAGACCGCCAATGATGAGCAGGAGGGGAACAAAAACGATTAAGTTTTCCATAGAGGGCATCACTTCTCAAAGCGATAACCAACACCACGTACTGTTACCAGCCGGGCAGGGCGGGATGGGTCTTCTTCGATTTTCTCGCGCAGCCAACGCACATGCACATCAACCGTCTTGGTTTGGCCGCTGTACTCATACCCCCACACTCGCTCTAGCAACAAATCACGCGACAGCACGGCGCCCTTATTGCGCATCAAAGCTGCTAGGAGGTCGAATTCTTTGTGGGTAAGGCGAAGTTCCTCGCCATTGCGGGTGGCGCGACGGGCGATTAAATCCAGTGTGAGATCACCGGATTCTAATTTATCCGTAACGGTATGATTGGCGGGGGCGCGTCGTAGTACTGCCCGGATACGCGCTAGAAATTCACCCAGATTGAAGGGTTTGACAATATAATCGTCGGCCCCAATTTCGAGGCCGATAATACGATCCACATCACTGTCACGGGCGGTTAACATCACAATCGGCACACTCGATTCATTCCGCAAAATCCGGCAAATCGAGATGCCATCCAACGAGGGCAGCATTAAATCCAGCACAATTAAATCCGGCTGATTTTCGCGGGCCATATCCAATCCCTCAGCGCCGTCCCCTGTGTGTAAAACCTTATAGCCTTCTTTGGATAGGTTATAGACCAGCGTCTCGCGCATCGTGGATTCGTCTTCAACAACTAGAATTTTTTTCATGTGCAGGTATCCTCCCAGATACATTTTGCTTGCATCTTTAAAGCCTAGCACACCCGCAGTTAAGTTTCCATTAGATTGTTTAAATTTGCCTTGAGGGAGGGGTTGCATGTATGCTAAGAAGCCATTATCACACGGTTTTCAAAAAAACTTTCATGCGGACGGCGGCCAAAAATGAGTACCGAATTATCAGGGCAGGTTTTAAATCAGTATGAATTGTTGGATGTCCTCGGCAAAGGAGGGATGGCAGTCGTTTATCGCGCTCGCCAGACCAACATCAACCGCTTTGTGGCGATGAAGGTGATGTCTAACACACTGGCCGGTGATACGGATTTTTTAGACCGTTTTCGACATGAAGCTGACCTAATAGCAAAATTAGAACACCCCAATATCCTGCCGATTTATGATTACGGTAGTGCAGGTGACTATTTTTATTTGGTACTGCGCCTGATGGATGGGGGTAGCTTAGATGGTTATATGAACGGTAATCCCATGGCTCTGCAAGATGTGGATCGTTTTTTGGTCCAGATCGCCAGCGCCCTTGATTTTGCCCATCAGCATCGGGTCGTCCATCGTGACCTTAAACCGAATAATGTGCTGTTGGATCGGCATGGCAATGCTTATTTGATGGATTTTGGGATCGCCAAAGTCATTTCCGATTCCAATTTAACCACAACCAACACGATCATGGGGACGCCGGGGTATATGGCACCAGAACAATGGAAATTGACCCCCTTTGACCATCGTATTGATGTTTATAGCCTCGGCATTATGACCTATGAAATGTTGACAGGCAGCACCCCCTTTATCGGACAAACGCCCTTGCAATATATGTATGCCCATCTGCATGAACAAATCCCACGCCCCAGTAATTTTGTCTATGGATTATCGCCCGAAGTTGATAAGGTTTTGATGCGGGCCACTGCCAAAGACCCCAAACGGCGCTATCCAACGGCGGGGGAGTTCGCAGCAGCTTTTTCGGCAGCGTTACGTGGTGAAAAAGTCAGCGCAGATGGAGTACCTGTTGTTACCAAGCCCGCAAGAGGGGCGAGTGGGAAACCTGCCCAAAATATATTGCAGGATGTTTTGGTGGATTTAGAACTTTCCTCGGACGAGCGACGTAGCCCTGCGCCTAAACTCGATCAATTATTGGAAACCCCAAATAAATCAAATTCGGCAGAAGGTCTGGATGACAGCGACCTTGCCCATCTTTTAGAGGATGTGCTTGATATTTTGGGTGAGCCTGCTCCCACTCAGCCTGAAGGGTCGGCCTATCAAACGACACCCTTGCCTGAAACTCAACCTGATGAGTCGCATCAAGCTGTGACCAAGCCACATGAACTAGATGAATCCTCAAAATCGTCCCGCCGTATTCCCGCCATCCGCCTCCACGATTTATTAGATGGCTTGACGGATCTGCCCGTGCGGACGGGACTGCCAACGCCCAAAGCGTCCGATTTGTTGCAACCCACCTCAACTCCCAAACCTCCCCCCAAACGTTCCGAGCGCATGGAAAATCTACTTTCGCAATTGGTGGAACAACCTGCCGAGAAAAAGGTGCGGGTGCATCTGAATATGATGGATTTGTTATCATATGGGGGTAAGCGCCAACGCTCGTTAGGGGTCAATGCTCAACAGGTTCGGTTGCCACCGTCCCTTGAAGCGCAGGTTGGTCAGGCGACTGGGTTGATGTTATTGGGAGTGGATAGTGATGGCCCTGCTGACCGAGCAGGTTTGTTTTTAGGGGATATTTTGATAGCTGCAAACGATCAGCGGTTGCAACATTTAGATGATCTAAATAATGTTTTGACTTATGCTGCTGCGGAATTTCAGATGATACGGGCAGGGCAATTGCAAAATATCCAAGTTTCATTTGACTAGTAGGCAACTAATCGCGCTTGCCCTGAAAGCCTTTCAACGGGTATGCTTAGGCTTGTTTTAAATTCCATCATGAGGAAAAAACACATAAGCTCATGAATCCAAATCTTGCTGGACAAGTTATTGATAACTATCAACTGATTGAAGTAATGGGGCGCGGGGGCATGGCGGTGGTCTATCGTGCCCGCCAACTCAATATCGAGCGTAATGTCGCCGTCAAGGTCATGTCCGCGGCACTAGCAGGCAGTCCCGATTTTATCGCCCGTTTCAAGCGCGAAGCCGACTTAATCGCCAAATTGGAACATCCGCATATTCTGCCCATCTATGATTATGGGCAAGTGGGTGAATATGTCTATTTGGTAGTGCGCTTGATGGAGGGCGGCAGTCTGGATCGCCGTATTCGGGGTAAACCTTTGCCCTTACCCGACATTGAAAAACTGATGACCCAGATTGGCGGAGGACTGGATTATGCCCATCAGCATGGCATTGTGCATCGTGACCTGAAACCAAACAATGTGTTGTTGGATAATTTGGGTAATGCCTATCTGATGGACTTCGGCATCGCCAAAATTATGCAGGGTACGCAGATGACAGCGACAGGCACTATGATGGGGACACCCGCCTATATGGCCCCCGAACAATGGAAAGCCGAAAATATTGACCAACGCGCCGATATTTACAGCTTAGGCATTATCCTCTATGAGCTTTTGACGGGTGATGTGCCCTTCCATGCTGAAACGCCGCATCAATTGATGTTTGCGCATCTTGAGAAAGAAATGCCGCGAGCCAGCCTAAAGGTTCCGGGTTTGTCGCCTATGCTCGACGAAGTTGTCTTAAAAGCGACATCCAAGAAGCCCGAAGATCGCTATCAAAAAGCGACTGAACTAACCCAACACGTGGTCGAGGCGATTAAGGGCCAAAAAGAAGATTTACGTGGCGACTTGATTCCTTTGACGGTACGTTTGGAGCGACCACCCACTACTGAGCCTACCTCGCCACCAGCACCAGCCAAGCCTATCCCTGAGCAAGCCATGCGCACGGTGTTGGATGCCCTACCTCCAACCCAAACTCAGATGCCGCAGTATACGCCACCACCGCCAGCCACATCAATGCCGCAATATACCCCACCGCCGCAAACTGGCATGGGTCAAATGCCGCCGCAGACGGGTATGGGGCAGGCGCCCTATCCCCCCTATCAAACTTCATATCCCCAATCGCCCACTTTTCCGCCACCAGCTGGCTATACCATGCAGCCCGTTTATACTCCCAAGAAAAAAGGGCCGAGCGTTCTGGGGATTGTGGGAAGTCTTTTAGTGCTGCTGATTTTGTTGGGTGGGGCAGGTGGAATTATTCTCTTTGCGTTGAGCCAGAAGGATGATAAGGGCGGCAACGATAGCACTAAATCGGTTCTCGTAGACCAATCCCCTAGTCCGGCAACGGGTTCTGCCGAGGCGACGGGCGCGGCAACTGAGGGTGGTACACCAGAAAATACTGCGACGGCTACTCAAACAGCGACCAACACGGCAACCGCCACCCCCGAAACGCCACAAATTGCGGATGTGCCTGTCTTGACTGCCCAATCGCCTATGATTTGTCCGGATACTATGATTAGCCAACTCTCAGTTGGAATGCACGCCCGTACGACCTTAATTGGGAGAGGCACCACCAACGTTCGGACTAACCCCGATGGAGATATCACGACTGGTATTGCAAATGGGACGGAATTTAATGTCATAGGCGGGCCAGATTGCACGGGTGGACGTTTTACGTGGTGGCAGGTTCAACTGAAAGATGGCACTAAGGGTTGGGTGGCCGAAGGCGAGAATAACTATTTTGTTGAGCCGTGGCCCACAGTGGATATGACTGCCGGGGTGTTGCAAGTGGTGGACGGCATCACCAGTATTCAGGTGAGATCAGAAGCCACTGAATCATCTGAGACGGTCGCTACCCTGTTTCCGGGTGATCGTGTTAGCTGGGCTGGCACATTGGAACAAGACGGTGATTATCGGTGGGCCAAAGTGACCACCTATGACAATTCGGAAGGCTATATTCTCTTTGATGGCAATTTTGTCCGCCAAGTTGATCCTCGTGAAGTCACTGCGGGTATATTTGTCAGCAAGACGGTCGAGGTCATGCCGCCCGGTGATGGAGCCAACCTGCGCCAAACTTTTGATACTGCTTCTACGCGCGTTCAAACCGTAGATAAGGGAACCAAGATGGAGGTGATTGGTGGGCCAGAATATGCCGATTATTTTGTGTGGTGGCAAGTCCGCCTTGAAGACGGTACGGAAGGTTGGATCGCCGACCATCCTGACTGGTTTGAGGTCGCCCAATAATTTCGCTAAGGGCGGTTGTTAAAAAATCGCCCTTTTATCAAAGAATAATGATGCCCACATGAGTATTTCAGAATCGCTTGATACCACCCAGCCCTCAGATATTCCGCCGCAGAAACCCTCTTCAGTTTTATCAGACGGACTCCCCGTGCCAGATGAATCCCATAAGGAAAAATTTCGCCAGATTGTCGAACCCCATATGGCGATTGAGGAGGACGATTTGGCGCTGGCTCCCGCCGCCAAACGCACGGCATTAGTGTTTCGGGGCAAGTTGCTCCAGCCCGCATCGGAGGTCTATCCTCTTTTAAGTGAAAAAATTGAGGCACAGGGATACACCCTATTTTTGCAACGGGGCGCTAAAAAAAAGGATGAAGTGTTAATTGTGGAGGGGCAAGTTCTCCAACGCAACATCAAAACCCGCTGGTGGTTTCATCTTGGTTTGTTATTGGTGACGATTTTGACTACGCTGGCTGCTGGCGCGACTTTTGTAGGCTATGATCTCACCTCTATGCGGGCTGCTGTGGGTGATTGGAACACTGTGACCCTGCGCGAAATGTATCATGGTGGACGACAATTTGCTTTTCCACTTCTGCTGATTCTCGGTGTGCACGAAATGGGTCATTATGTTGCGGCGCGACTGCATAAGGTCAAAGTCACTCTGCCCTTTTTTATCCCTTTGCCACTGTCAGGAATAGTGCCCTTATCACTTGGCACGATGGGGGCAGTGATTTTTATTACCAGCCCATTTAAAAATCGCAAAATGTTGTTTGATGTGGGGTTGGCGGGGCCGCTAGCGGGATTGCTGGTGGCAATTCCTTTGTTCATCACCGGGCTAAAAACCCAACCAACCATCGGGATTCCACTGGAATGGCTGCAACAATTACATATAGACCGAGTTAGTGTTCCAGCGTTTTTACAATGGATGGCCCGCACGGTTTATGATGAACATCAAGTTTCACTTATTGACCGCACGGTATTTTTCCGTCACCCTCAGGCGCTGGCGGCATGGTTCGGAACTTTATTGACCTTCCTAAATTTGCTCCCGCTCGGCCAATTTGACGGCGGGCATGTCGCTTTTGCCTTGTTTGGGAGGCGAGTCGCATGGCCCCTAGCATTTTCGGTGGCCGCGATATGTGTCATGCTTGGTTTAATGGGCTATTGGTCGGCATGGCTGATTTGGCCGCTGTTTGCCTTGTTAACAGGTTTGCGTCACCCCCCACCGCATGATGATATTACGCCATTGGGCTGGCCGCGCATGATTCTAGGTGGCATCACCATTGCTTTGTTTTTTAGCTTGATTGTGATTACTCCGTTTTATAGCTCAATCACCCGCTAAAAATTTGTTTAATCTAGTCGGCAACACGGTTGCCGTTTTTTGCGTTTCATCGCATAATTGGCGGGCAAAAAGCGTATCCCGGTATGGACGGCATTTAGGAGCAAGTTTTATCATGATTAGTATTCCACTGACCATTGGTATTGAAGAAGAATATCAAATTATTGACCCCGAAACCCGCGAATTGACTTCCTACGTCCAACAACTCATGAATAAAGGCCGGGTCACGCTTGGTAATCAGTTGAAACCTGAATTTATGCAGTCGCAAATTGAAGTTGGTAGTCGCGTTTGCCAAAATATTCAGGAAGCCCGCCAAGAAATTATCCACTTGCGTAAAACCGTTTTTGAAGTGGCCGAAGAAAGTGGCCGGGCGATTGCAGCGGCAGGAACCCACCCTTTTTCGCGCTGGCAAGATCAACGATTTTCCGAGGGTCAACGTTATGACGACTTGCAATCCACGATGCAAGATGCGGCCCGCCGTTTGTTAATTTTTGGGATGCACGTTCATATCGGCTTCGGACAAGACCGCCGCGCCTTTGAAATGATCGTAGACATCATGAATCAAATCCGCTATTTCTTGCCCCATATTTTGGCACTTTCGACCTCCTCCCCTTTTTGGCATGGACGCGACACAGGCATGAAGAGTTATCGTAGCCTAGTTTTTGAGAACATGCCCCGCACAGGTATTCCGCCTGTTTTTGAAGGCTTTGCGGAGTATGATCGCTATGTGGATGTGATGGCGGCGGTGGGGTCGCTGGGGCCAACTGGCACAGGCAAGCCGTCTGGTGAACCCTCACCCAAAGATGCGACCAAAATTTGGTGGGATGCTCGGCCTCATCCCAATTGGGGGACACTTGAAATCCGCGTTTCGGATATGTGTACAACGGTTGATGAGTGCATGTGCATTGCAGCCTTGATTCAATCGCTAGTTGCCAAGTTTATGAAGCTACGTAACCAAAATTTAAGCTGGCGTATCTATCCCTCCCATATGATTAGTGAAAACAAGTGGCGGGCGGTGCGCTATGGCATTGACGGGAAACTGATTGACTTTGGTATCCAAGAAGAAGTTCCCATGCGTATTTTGGTACGCGAAATTTTGGAAATAATTGACGATGTCGTGGATGAGATTGGCACGCGCCAAGATGTCGAATATGCTTATACCATTTTGGACAAGGGCACAAGCGCAGATCGTCAACTTGCCACCTTCCGTCGGGCCTTGAATGAAGGGGCGGATACGCAAGAGGCTTTGAACGCGGTGGTAGATCAACTTGTTCGTGAAACCCAACAGGGCTGGCGCGAACTTGCCATGCAGCCCTAGTTTGAAAACCCTATGCGACGCATTTTTGTTTTGATGTCTTTAACGGCGATGATGGGGCGGGCGCTCATTGTGTGGATGCGCGTCCGTCCTCTAGTGCCGACCGTACGCTGGCTTTTGAAGATTCGGCCTGATGTTATGGCCTATCTGCATGAAGTTAACCAGATCCGCTCCCTGACCAAACAATAGTCGCTAGCAAGTGCCATAACCGCGCTGTTCAAAACTGAGTGGATCAACTGGGGCATCATTAATCCGTGTTTCGTAATGCACATGGGGGCCAGTGCTGTTACCCGTACTGCCACTCCATCCAATCACCGAAAACCGCCCAACGGATTGCCCGGATGACACATTAAATGAGGTCAGATGGGCATAGTAGGTGATAAAAGTTCCACTTTGGAGAATCACCAGATAGCCATAACCAATTTCGCTCCAACCCGCAAAGGTGACGGTGCCACTGTGGGTTGCTTGGACAGGGGTGCCCAGTGGAATGCCTAAATCAATCCCACTGTGATATTGATGAAAACGTTGGGTCAAAATGCCATCCACAGGTAACCCGGCGGGAGCACAACCCTCGGCTGGCACTTCACCATTAGCGACAATGGTTGGGCCTGCTTGACCCGAGGGGTCAAAAAAATCTGGTGGTGTAGCTGTGATGATACCTTGATCTTCGGATGGAATTAATGTGGCGGTTGATGGAGCGGTGGTGGGGAAAATCGGTGGCAAGGCTGAAAGTGGGGTTGGTGTGGTCAGAGAAAATTGCGAGTTGCCTGTCCGTGATAGATAGACCCCGACGGGTGGAATGCCTGCCGCGATGACTGATAGGCCCGCTGAATTGTCCAGCAGATTATCCTTCATCAGGGCCTGTTCAACATCGGGGAGAACGGCTGCGTAATAGCTGGATGGAGGCAGTTCGGCAGACAAATCGGGGGTGGCAATAGTTGGGACGGGGTGGAGTGAACGGTTTGGTTGGTTCCATGCCGCTGTCCACGCAAAATATGTCCCGCTGAGAATAATGAGAATCAATACTAAAGCCCACAACCAATGATTGAGACATTGGCGAGAGCGCCTGACAAACGAGGGATGATTAGCTTGTTTTGCCATGCCTTCTATTGTACTCAACCGCCGCCCTTGTGGATAACAAAAAAAGAGCGTACCAACCGGCACGCTCTTAGAAAATGGGCACAGCGAGGAGTTGTCTTACGGTTGAACTTGAATGAGGATATATCCGAGGGTTGTGGGATCAGAGAGATCACCTACCACAATGAAGGTGTAGTAGTTGCCTTTGGTTAGGTCAAAGCTCTCAATACGATAGTACACATTGCCTTGCCCGTCACTGAAATTGAAGGTGCGGGTATTGGCATTCATATTGAGGTTGTCACTGCCTTGTCCATAGGCCAAAACACCTGCCAAAACGTCACCGCTGGCGGCATTGATGACCGACATACCCGGTACATTGCGCACCGCATGGATGAAGCGGACACGGGCTTGGTCGGGTGGAATAATTTCCAGATTGTCGGCAAAGCCATTGACACGGAAATTATCGGTACCCAGCGCTACGAAAGTGAGCGGGAAATTGTTGGCAGCGATGGTGAGTTGGTCGCGCCACATGGGTTCAACACCTTCGGCGGGAGTGACATCACCGGGGTAGACGGTTAGTTCATAGTTGCCAGCTGGCAGAGTCAAGTAGTCGGTGTAATCGAGATAGTTGAGATTATTGAGTACCAGATCGCCATTCAGATAGAAGTCGAGTGAGGGCGAATCAGGGGCAGCATGGGCAAACCGAACCGAAGCGACCTGTTCAACAGTTTCATTGAACCATGTCCAGCGTTGACGATCCGCACCATAGATAATCAAGGTGGCGATTGAACCAGAGGGCGCATTTACTTCGGCACGCCCAACTGAGGCACTGGGGTCACTGGCATCCACCAAGGTCAGATCGTACAAACCACCGGGGATGTTGGCACTGGCAAGGCTGCCTTCTGATACTTCTTGGACAAGTGTAATCCCATTTTGAGATACAACTCCAAAGGTCGGGATGAGACTTGTCAGATTCATGACCTGCAACCGCGCAGTATTGACTGGAACGGGGGTTAGATCGTCAGCAAATAGATCCACTTTCACAGCATCAGGTGTGCCGGTGAGAATGATGAAGAGACTTTGATCTTCAGCGATTTCGGTGTCGAGTGTAGCAACAGGTGTTCCACCATCAGGTGAGGTGCCCGTCGCATAGACTTCAAAATTGTAGGTGCCGGGGGTTACGACGACTTCATTGGTGGCTTCGCCATATTGAATCCCCGCATAAACGGCAATGGGGTCGGCATTGACATAAACATCATAGGTGGCTTCGTCAGTGCCTTCTGGCACGTCGACCAAGTTCATGAAACGGAAACGGTTGGTGCCGCTAACACGATAGGGCCGACCTGTTAATTGGACGATACGCGGAGTTGGGCTGGCGGAATCGCCAACAAAAAACACCAAGTAATAACGTCCGGGGGACAAAACAATATCTGAGGCAGCAGCGCTACCGAGCGCGACAGAATAGCTTCCGGCGACGACTTCGGTGGCTTCGGTGACATCACCAAAACCAATATCACTGGCGACGACTTCGCCGTTGGCCCGCACATCTTGTCCATCGCTACCTTGAACAGCGTTTACATAGGCGACGCGCGATAGATTACGTACGGGTGGGGCGGCATTGTCAACCGTGACCACTACCCGGCTATCCCCACCTGCGCCAATCAGGGCGGCGGTCATACGGGTGACATTGGCAAGTGTGAAATTAGCACTTGCGATTTGATCCCCCGCGGGAGTGGTAAATACGACGGTGTGGTCACCCGTATAGAAGGTGAAATAGCCCACGACATTAAACAGCTTGTTGGCGATTAGACGGTTATCGAGATAGACGTTGACGTCTCCACCTGTTACAGTCGCGTTGGCAAAACGAATAAATCCGACACCTGTTTGGGTGTCTGGGGCTGCTTGAGCTGGCTGTCGCACCACACCCAACGCAGTTAGGGCAATAATCCCAATTAAGCAGAGGCCGATAAAACTTTGGAGATGCTTTCGCATTATGCTGGCTCCTTAGCTAATACAAAAATAGAAAAGCAGAATTATCAAATTTGTAAAGTGAATACCCTACCAGTATACGAGAATGTGGAAATTAGGAAATTAGCCCGATGGAGCTACCTGTGTTGTATTAATTGAAATATTACGGTCAGCCATGTTGGGTTTAGCGTGTTTACTCAAAACGGATGCTGTGAATGATCCGGCGGGCCGTGCGTGCTTGACTACCGGGGGATTCCTCAAAAGCGACCATAAAAAACACATAGGTCTGCCCATGATGTTGGGTTGACGCGAGATAGTAGCTAATATTGATTTCTATTGAATCAGTTGAGGACAATTCCATAGAGTTCTTTTGAATTTGAACTGAGAGATGAAACAAAGTCAATTTGCCATTTTCACCCCCAATTTTAATGTCCTCCGTTTCGGTGTTGGCGTTAATTCTGAAGCCAAAAAGATCGAAACCGTCTTGAGTTTGGATAGTATTGTCCAATTGAAGTTGGATTTGGGCAAGGTGGCCTTGGGATACTGGAGCAAAAATCACTGCTCCAAATGAGTGGAGCCGTTCTTCAAAATCATCACTAGATAAACTGGTTTCGGATTCATTCGAAACGTCAATATTTAGGCTATCCAGATTTCCGCCGGTTAGGACATTAATGGCAGTATCTGCAGAGGGTTGACTTTCTACCATTTGAGCAATCGGGTCAAGCCTATCACTGGCGGCAACGACCCCCTTTTGATTTTGGGTCTGAAAACTTACAACCCTCCCCTCCCAATCTTCAGGATAGCGCATGGAATATTGGTCGGTGGTGGCTTCATTGGATAAATCTGGCCCAAAGAGACCAAATAGGCCACTGTGTTGATAGGTATAGGTGTACCAACCAGCCCCCAGCAGCAAAATTGCCACTAGGATGAGTGCTCCACCCACTAATAAAATGTTGGCGGTACGGATTCGTATTTTAGGATTTTGGGCAAACGGATGGCTTGTTTGATTGGCGGAGGTAAGGGCGCCGAGGCTGAAAACCGATTCAACTTCTAATTCTTCTAACATGGCCCGGGCTTTGGCATTATCGGGTTTTAGTTCCAAAAGATGGATTAGGGCAGTGCGTTTGGCATCCGGGTCGGTTACGATGTTTGCCATAACCCACCACCCGCGTGCATCAAATGGATTTTGTTGAGTGTATTCGTCTACCAGTTGACGTGCTTGCTTTTGCTGGCCGTCTTTTGCCATTTGAACACTTTTAAGCAAAAGCTCCTCAGTCATTAGCTGGTTTAGCCCTTAACTATGGATGGCAGCGTCTAGGGTTGGGTAGACATGGAAGAATTTATCGAAGCCGATGATTTCTAGTACACGCATAATTTTGAGGTTGGGGGCGGCCAATTGTACATCTCCACCGCTTTGACGGCATTGCGTCAACACGTCGGCTAAAATGCGTAATCCGGCACTGTTTAAATAATTCGTTTGAGAAAGATCGAGTACCAACTGGTGATGTCCGGCGTTGACGACACTACGAAGAATATCTTCCATCTTGGTCGCGCCGTCGCCATCCACGCGGCCATCCACTTGAAAAACTATTTTGTCACCCTGCTGTGATTGTGAGATGTTGAGCATTGGATACTGCCCCTTTATGATAACACCACTACTGCCAACTAATGATACTCGGAATATGCTGAAAGTGAAAATTTCACTTTATGCGAAAGGGCAATATGGCTGGATTTGTAGGCCGCTATGAGATTGTGTGAAAATTTTGACCCGCTGTTATAATGACCCCCTGTGTCGTTTTTAGATTATCAACATTGCACTTTTAAGCCAGTTAACTTATGAGTTTCACATTTTCTCTGGAAGCTACTGCTGGACGTGCGCGTGCGGGTGTGTTTAAAACGCCGCATGGGGATATTTTGACACCTGTGTTTGCCCCGGTAGGAACACAGGCCACTGTCAAAGCAATTCTTCCACGCGATTTACATGACCTGAATGCCACCCTTGTCCTCGCCAATACCTATCATTTACATCTACGTCCCGGTGATGATTTAGTCGCAGAAATGGGTGGGTTGCATCGTTTTATGGCATGGGACGGGCCAATGTTGACTGATTCGGGTGGTTTCCAAGTATTTAGCTTAGCCGAACTACGTCGTATTGATGATAATGGGGTGCGCTTCCGCAGTCATTTAGATGGAGCCTCCTATTATCTCACCCCCGAAAAATCGATGGCGATTCAGCATAATCTTGGCGCGGACATCATTATGGCTTTTGATGAGTGTGCTGTGCCCAATGATCGCCCCATCGTTGAAGCAGCCATGCACCGTACCCATGCTTGGGCTAAACGCTGTGTCGAATATCATATGACCCAAGGTGACCCAACCCATCAGGCTTTGTTTGGGATCGTGCAGGGTGGGATTTTTCCAGATTTGCGAGCACAGTCGGTTGAGGCAATTACATCGCTCAATCTTCCCGGTTATGCGATTGGTGGCTTAGCTGTTGGTGAAACCAAAAAAGAAATGCTCACCACACTTGATGCAACCCTGCCCCTCATGCCAACTGGCCGCCCCCGCTATTTGATGGGTGTGGGTCGGGCCGAAGACTTGGTGCAAGGTATAGCGCGAGGTATTGATATTTTTGACTGCGTTTTACCCACCCGCGAGGCTCGACATGGGGCAGCTCTCACGCGGTTCGGTCGCTACAACATGCGTAACCAGCAGTTTGCCCATGACCCTGAACCGATTGAGGTAGGCTGTGAATGCTATGCCTGCCAACATTTTTCACGGGCTTACATCCGACATCTGATTAAAGCGAAAGAATTGATTGCACACCAGTTGTTGAGCATCCATAATCTGCACTTTTTGTTGAAATTGGTGCGGGATATGCGGGCCACAATTGTTAAGGGCGAGTCCGAATTTAGGACATTTGCTGATGCGTTTTTGACCGACTGGCACTCTGGAGCAGGCGAAGAAGTCGTCGAGGAGGCGAGACGGTCATTGGGAGCAATCAACCTGTCAGGATAATCACTGGATGAAGTGCGCCGCTAGCCGTAAAACCAAAAGAACCCTCATTGTGATGACATTAGCGCTCGCCAGTTGTCGTGCGCCAATGCAAGCCCCAACTTCTACCCCCGAAGTCGTTCCTCTTTACTTTGTTACCTCTAGTAGTACTGATACCCTCTTACGAAATCTAGCTGCAACCTACACCCGTGAAAATTCGCTGGTCGCAATTGTTGACCAAACCGCCAATGGAACCTCAATCTCGGCTGCCTTAGACCCCTCCGACCCCTCCGAAAAAACCCTCTATGCGTTGACCACGTATCTCCCCAATTCAGATCAGTTATGGGCGGCACCGCTAGGGCAAGATGGCATTGCGGTAGTCGTACATCCACGTTTGACCCTTCCCCAATTAAGTGCCGACGATTTGCGGCGGATTTTTACAGGTGCAGTCGAAAATTGGACTGAATTAGGCGGGCCAGATGTACCCATTACGGTGGTAAGCCGTGAGGCTGAATCAGACACTCGTCGTGTTTTTGAACAATTAGTTTTAGGGGAACGCCAGATCACTTATAATGCACTGCTGGCGCTCACCGATGCTGCTATGTTAGATGTGGTGTCGCGGACACCGGGGGCAATTGGTTTTGTGAGCATGGCATTGGTGTCGGGGCAGGTGCGGGTGATGCCACTGGTGGCTGAAAATGGCGATACTCCGATGCTCCCAACTCCATTGACTGTAGCCGATGGCTCCTATCCACTGCGGACACCCCTTCTCATTATTGGAAAAAAACCTCCTGAACCGGGGGATGGTTATTATGAATTTATCGTGTGGGCACAACAACATCAGGCTCAGCAAATTATTGGCGAAACCTATGCTCCGCTGCCCTAAGGTGATTTTATGATGGAAAAGGCTTGGTGGAAACTCATTACCTTTGGCTTCCGATTGCTTTATAACGAGATGGCATGGACATATGATACCGTCTCGTGGGTAGTCAGTTTGGGACAATGGCGCAATTGGCAACAGGCTGCCCTTAAACATCTAGGAACCCAGCCGGGGGATTTAATTTTAGAATTAGCTCATGGCACGGGTAATTTGCAGCTCGATTTGTATGCTGCTGGTTACAAACGGGTCGCGTATGATTTAAGCCCCTATATGGGCCGCATCGCCCGCCGCAAGTTACAAAGACGCCATGTTGTAGCCCCGTTGGTGCGTGGGCGTGCCCAACAACTCCCCTTTCCCGATCAGGTTTTTGACGCAGTGATCAGTACCTTTCCGACGCCATTTATTATTGAAATGGACACGCTTCAAGAAGTTCATCGTGTACTTAAACCGGGCCAGCGATTGGTGATTGTCCCCAACGGTATTTTGACCGGGGGTGGGATAGCCAAAGATGTGCTCGAAGCCACGTATCGTGCAACCGGACAGCGTGGGCCGTGGCCGGTGGATTTGGAACAGCGTTTTCAAGAGGCTGGATTTGAAGTTCAGTCGTTAGTGGAGTTATGCCCTTACAGTGTCGCACAAGTTATCGTAGCCACGCGCAGGGATTAACCCCGTCAGTTTTTTGTCAGGTTGCCTTCATGCCCCCGTAGTACAACCATCATTTGACCGTCCGGCTTAGCCTTGCTCGCTTGTCGTATACTATGCCTATCAATGCAGTCTCATGTGGAGGTTATGGAATGTTGCAGTTGAAACGACTGATTGGCTTATGGTTGGTTGCTGTGGTCGCGTTGGCAATCGCGCCACGAGGTGATTCAGTTCACGCCCAAGATAATGGTACATTGCCCACTAGTTTTAAACTCGATATTACCCGCCTACGTCATGAATATCAGGGTTGGAATAATTGTGGCCCGACGACTCTGACGATGGGGTTAAGTTATTTTGGGTATCAAGAAAATCAACTCCCCGCCGCCCATTTTCTAAAACCTAATGGTGAAGATAAGAATGTCAATCCATGGGAGATGGTGGATTATGTCAACAACGTTGCCAGTCAAAGTGTTGATGTGCGGGCACTGTATCGCCCCGGCGGAGATTTTGACCTCATCAAGCGTTTGTTAGTCGCCGATTTCCCGGTCATTATTGAAAAAGGCTTTGATGTGGAAGACCTTGATTGGATGGGCCACTATTTGCTGTTGATTGGCTATGATGACACTGAAGGCATTTTCTATAGTTATGACAGCTATTTGGGGCATGGCAACTTTCAAGGGTTGAAAGAATCCTATGCCACTGTTGAAAGCTACTGGTGGAATTTTAGTAATACCTTCATTGTGTTATATGCACCCGAACGTGAAGCTGAAGTCATGCAGATTTTGGGCGATCGGGCCGATTTGAACCAGGCCTATCAATTGATGTCGCAGACGGCTCAAACCCGCGCCGCTGAAGATGGTCAGGACGCATGGGCGTGGTTTAATATTGGCGATGCCCTGACACATTTGGGGTATTACACTGAGGCGACGGGGTTTTTTCGTGTGGCGTTCGACTTAGGGTTGCCATGGCGCACCCTCTGGTATCGGCATACCCCATTAGAGGCCTTCTATCAGACAGGGGAATTTAATACTGTCCTTGAACTGGTGCAGCAGGCCAAATTGACAACCCCTTATGTTGAAGAATGGGACTACTATCATGGCTTGGTGTTTGCATCTGAAGGGCGCACCGCCGATGCCAAAGCCCAATTTAACGAAGCGTTGCAATATAATTCCAATTACCAATTGGCAAAAGATGCCCTCGCCCAATTAGACGCGGGTACTTTTGTCGCTGTGGCTCAAACCGACACCCAGTAAGCTAACTTCTGACCCCTGCCTGAATTAAACGGTTGTGTAAAAAAACAGGGCGGGGGTCAATATATTTCCCACGATCAATCAGATAGCGCAATGTGAAGTCGGTTGCCATCAATGTTACCCCTTCTAAACTTCTTCTAGCCTCAGTCCGTAGCTCCTCCACCCCCGGAAAATCACGGGTCGGCTCAATTAAATCAGCGACATACACAATCATATCGGTTGCGGTCATCGTAGGGTCGCCTGTTGTATGGAAGGCGCAGGCACTTTGAATTTGAGGGTCATCTAGTCCAAATTCTTGCGCGGCCAACAGATAACCAACTGCGCCATGTAACAGCATGGGGACAGCTTTTTCACCTTCGCTAATGAGCAGTTGATGGAGTTCGGCCAGCCGTTTTAATTCATCATCAGGGAGATGTTTAGCAGCATCATGAATCCATGCAGCCAAACGTACCCGCATTCGTTCCGTTGGCGCATAGAGTTGAGCCATCCAATCGGCGGTTTCGACCACGCCACGCACATGCGGAATGCGTTTGGGTTTTAGACGGGCTTCGACCCATGCCTGTACACGGGCTTCAAATTCAGGGGTGTATTCAGGTGGCATATCGTTTTCCATGATAGGGGTAGGATGTCAGATAACAGCCCAATTGTAATCGCTTACCTACCGTTGGCAAATGCGCTCAGGATGCTAGAATAACGCTATGATATTTTAGTTGGGTTATCCCTGACCCCTTCATCTTGCTATTTGGAGAACCATTATGCTGACACCCGCGTTCACTCGCGCTGATTATGAAGCCGCCGCTGACGAAATCCGCCGTCGAACCCCCCGTGCCCCGAAAATCGGTATTATTTTGGGTTCAGGCCTAGGGCCATTGGCGGATAGTGTCGAAAATGCTGTTGCTATCTCCTATCGGGACATCCCTAATTGGCCGCAAGCCCCACACGGCGGACATGTGCAAGGACATAAAGGGCAATTGGTGATTGGCAGCTTTGAAGGCCAAGATGTCGTGATGATGCAGGGGCGGTTGCATTTTTATGAGGGGTACAACATGCACCAAGTCACCTTTCCGGTGCGGTTGATGCGTGTGTTAGGCGTGGATACCCTTGTGGTGACCAATGCAGCGGGTGGCCTGAATGAGAATTTTAAAGCGGGGGATTTGATGCTCATTACCGACCACATCAATTTGTTGGGTCAAATGGGCAATAACGGTTTAATTGGGCCGAATGATGATAGTTTTGGAGATCGTTTTCCAATTTTTACGCAGGCTTATGATAAAAAACTGCGGAATAAGGCCATAGAAATTGCTCAACGTGAAGGTATTACCCTGCGACAGGGTGTGTATATTGCTCTATCTGGCCCCGCCTTTGAGACGCCCGCCGAAATTCGTATGTTCCGCATGTGGGGAGCCGATGCGGTGGGTATGTCAACTGTACCAGAAGTTGTAGTGGCCCGTCATGCTGGGATGCGGGTGTTAGGGGTTTCGAGTATTACCAATGAAGCGATTGACAATCAGGATTCGACCAAAGATGTCAGCCACCAAGAGGTGTTGGATGTAGGGGCCAAGATTGTCCCCAATTTGGTCAAAATCATTCGGGGGGTCATCCGCGAGTTTCCTGAGTAGTTGGGAGTAGGGTTATGGGTGATTTTTTCTTCTTTGTTGAGAGTGTGGCGGTTGGCCTCTATGTCTTTACCGCACTGGGACTATTGTGGAGCTTCCGTAATTTTTTACGGGCACGGCATGAACTGCGTGAATCGCAATTCCGGCTGGAACGTGAACAGGCTCAACAACGTGGCGGCAAGGCCTTGACCGTTGTTTTTTTGAGTTTGAATATTTTGGTCATGGTTTGGGGCACAGCCAATATGGCGGCTCCCACATGGCGTGAGGGTCTGCCGCCAACCTTAGACCCTAATTTTGCCCGTAACCGCGCCTATCAAACGAGTACGGCTGAAAACAGCGGCGGTTTCCAATTGACCCCTAGAACCGATGCGAACGGTGATGTCATCCCCATTACAGCCCCGCCACCTAGCACACCCAAAGGCACAATTTTGCCCAGTAATCCGCGTGAAGGCTGTATCCGCGATCAGGCATGGATTGATTTTCCTGATAATGGGCAGGTTGTGTTTGATGTCATTCCAATACGTGGCACGGCTAATATTCAGGACTTTGCCTTCTATCGTTTTGAGATTCGACCTGATACAGGGTCGTCGGATGCCATGTTTAGTACCATTGGTGGAGCACAAGGCGACTACGTACAGGCCGTAGTTGATGGGGAACTGGGCCAACTGGTGCCCTTGAATTATCTGCCGGGAAATTATCGCTATCGCTTAGTGGTGTTTGACAGTACCAGTACCATGCGGGCCAGTTGCGAAATTAGTATTATCATTAGTGACCCCATCCCAACCGCGACCCCGATTGGGGCGAATTGAGGTCGTCATGCCACCACGTAAAAAATCCTCACCCCTGCAAGAATTGCTGACCAGCGAAGCCCAAGATGCTAAATTATTAGCGGCTTTGTTGGTCAGCCCTGCTGATCAAGTAATCGCGTCTTATGTTATAGGTGGCTTAGATAAGGCGACCGCTGAAACCCCGTTGGTGACAACCCAGCGGATTTTCAGTCATGCCGAAAGCCGAGCACAGTTGGCCCAATTACAGGAAAGCGTTTTTTATGATTTAGACGGGCGGCGTTTAATTTGTCGGACTTTGATGCTACCCTCATTAGACGCCACCACCCCGCATTTGCTGATTGTCATGACGACTGCCGAGCAAACCTATCGGCGCTCAGTGAATAAGCTGATTCGGGCGATTGAAAACGCGACAGGCAGTTTTTAGTTTGCCAGACGGGTAATTTTTGCGGCGAGGCGATGTAAGACTGCTCGTAATTCAGGAGGGTGGCAAATCTGAAAATCGAACTCTAGGCCAACTAGAAAATGAGCGACCCACTCCAGTTTTTGAGTGTAAATAGTTAGACACACGCCATCCCCACAGGCCTCCATTAAGCCCCAGTAAGGCGGAATTTGCTGAGCGGCTTGTTCAATGGTAGTTGCTAAAAGGACTTCCACGCGCCATGCTCCCGGTGCACTGGCGATACCTTTCATCACCTGCCCTACGCTGTCAAAATGGGCGGGAGGGATAAAGGTTTCGGTCAGAAGTTCCGCCTCAGTTATTCGATCCACCCGAAAAGTGCGTAAATCCTTACGCAGGTGACAATAGCCAATGGTATACCAGAGTCCGCCGTGCATCACCAAGCCATACGCATCAAACTCCCGTGTTGAGATGTCGCCATTCCATGCTTTATAAGTGACTAGAAGACAGCGTTTTTGCTGAATCGCTTTGCTGAGTGTAATAATCATTTCGCTGGCTGGCGCAGCCTTGTGAATGTTCAAATGAATTAACAGGGCTTCTTGGACGGCTTGCACCTGTTCGCGTAGGGTATCGGGTAATACACGCTCAATTTTGGCAAGTGCCCCTTCAATTGCAGGCGTCTCGATGGCTAAACCTAAACGCCGGGTGATGAGAAGCCCCAGCGTTAACCCCAATGCCTCCTCATCCGTAAACATCATCGGTGGCAGTTTGAAACCCGGACGCAGCCGATAAGCCCCATATCGTCCCCGCTCCCCTTCAATTGGAATGCCTAAATCTTGCAGCATGACGACGTAGCGTCGCACTGTTCGCACATCCACCTCTAGCCGCTGGGCTAGTTCTGGCCCGCTAAGTTGAGGATGGGCTTGCAATAATTCCAAGACGGTCAGCAGGCGGGTAGTAGGGTGATACAACAGAAATGCCTCCATTTAAATTAGGGCCGATCATGTCCTCATTAGAGGATACGCTAAATTGTAGACGGTTGAAACCATTATGAGGAGCACCCATGAACGTCACTAAAGGTTTTGCTGAGGTCAAGAATTCCAAGCTGTACTATGAAATGGCTGGCGAGGGACATCCTCTTTTATTGGTACACACGATGCTGACCAGTCACCGCTATTGGGACGAGCAATTCAGTGAATTTGCGAAACAGTACCGGGTTATTCGCTACGATGTGCGCGGCTTCGGCCAGTCCAAAATCTCAAAGGAAGCCTTCTCTGATACCCAAGATATTGTCCAATTGCTCAACTTTCTCGGCATCGAAAAAACCTATCTCTTGGGGCTTTCGATGGGTGGTGAAATTGCCATGCAATTTGTGCTGGAACAGCCTGAACGGGTAGATGCTCTCGTGATGAGTGGGGTAGGTTTGGAAGGCTATGAGTATTCGATAGAGGGCACACAGGAATTTGAACCGAAGTGGATGGCTTTTATCGAGCACATTCAAAAACATGATTTTGCTGGAGCACGGGAACGATTCATTGAATTTGCGGTGGATAGCCCAGCGGGGCGGGCGGATGAAAAGGTTCGGGACAGAGCACGGGCGCTTATGCAGGACTATACTTTTCCACACTTTTTTCTGCCAGATGAGGTGGTTGCTGCGGCAGAGGCTGCGTCCGCTGAATCAGAGGTAACCCATGTGCCAGCTATTCAGCGCCTCAAGGAAATTCAAGTTCCTACGCTGGTCATGGCAGGGGGCTATGAACCAAAGGATATGCAGAATATTGTGGATGTGCTGGTTCGGGACATTCCTCATGCCAAAAAAGCTGTAATTCCAAAGGCGGGACATTTTGTCAGTCTTGAAAAACCAGCCGAATTTAACCGCGCCGTCTTGGATTTTTTAGCCGATTTAGGATAGGGCCTATGTCTGAATCATTTGGGTTTAAACTGGAATTTTACCCTGTCACTGCCGAACGATGGCCCGATTTTGAGGCCCTATTTGGTGAAAAAGGCGGTTCTGCAGGGTGTTGGTGTATGTTCTGGCGACTGGATCGAGCGGAATTTAAGGCCCAAAAGTATGATGGCAATAAAGATACGGCTCGGCATCGCATCTATTCTGGCGAAACACTGGGTTTGTTGGGTTATGCGGACGGGCAGGTCGCAGCATGGTGCTCCGTTGGGCCGCGTGAAAACTATAAGGCATTGGAAAAATCCCGTATTCTCAAACGGGTAGATGAACAGCCAGTTTGGTCAATTGTCTGTTTCTTGGTGGCAAAACCATTTCGCCGCAAAGGGATAATGCGCCCGTTGCTGCAAGGCGCAGTTACCTATGCTAAGTCGCAAGGAGCATCTATTGTCGAGGGGTATCCGATTGATCTCAAAGTTGAATTTGAAACGCCGGGGGGGTATATGGGAGTGGCCTCGGCGTTTCGAGATGTTGGTTTTGTCGAAGTGGGACGCGCCTCTGAGACGCAACTGATTATGCGCTATCACATTACGCCATGAGCATTATTCCAAGCCAGCCAGACGTTTTTCAGCCGCATACTGTTCGGGCGTATCAATGTCGCGCAGGATGCTGTCATTTTCGACCGCAAAGGTATAGACCGGATTGCGATTGATGGCGTCGCGCGGGGCACTCCCGACGGGGAGGTTGAGAATATCGGGCCAGTGGCGGCGCTGAATCAAAATTGGGTGGCCGCGCTGGCCGCGATAACTTGGCGCGATGATAGACCCCTTGCCCTCCGCATGGAAATTCAAAATTTGGCGGATAATTTTGGCGCGTAATTGTGGTTGATCGCCCAATAGCACCAAACAGGCGTCAATATTGTCGCTCATGGCTTGCAGACCTACTTGCAGAGAGGAGAGCATCTCGCCCTCTTTGAATTTCGGATTAAATGTGGTTTTGACCGAGGTATTCCGCAAAACATGGGTGACTTCGCCAGACTTGTGACCCGTTACCACTACAATTTCGGGCAGGCGGAACGGCACGAGGGTATTCACAATCGTTTCAATGACAGTATGCCGTCCCCATTTAAGCAGGGCTTTGGGTTGACCCCCCATCCGTGAAGATAGACCCGCCGCTAGAACGATGACCCCAACCCGCCGTTGGACTTCAAAGACGGGATTTTTGGCGTGCATGGCCCCAATGGCTACGGCACTGATTTTGGGTGAGGCAAGGATGATTTGGGCAATCCGCCGAGCGCGACCCCGGCCTAAACCATTGCCAGCTTTGTTGAGTAGGGCCACAACACGTGCAGTAGCGGGTAGGTCTTTGAGGCCCAATTGCTCATCGCGCACGATTTGGGCTAACCACGCCGGCTGGATGGGTTCACCGGGGGGGAATCCATACCGTTCAATAATGGGTTCGGGATTATAGACCGTCGTTTCATCAAATGGCCGACCCAGCGCATCTAGGCCTGCGACGGGGACAAGCAGCGTCGTGTCGTGCGGGATAACGGGTTCGTGAAGTCGTGGTGCTTTGAGGGGCAGTCGGCGTGATCCATCGGCCTCAACCAACAAAATATCGGCATTCATTTCATCCACCAAGCGCGAAATAGACTCACTTGGCAGACCGATGACCTTATCGCCACGAATTTCTTGATATACAAACACTAATCGTTTGGAATCGAGGAGGGTCGCAAGTTCACGTTTGCCCTGCAATAAATTGGATTGCCAACGGGTGGCTTGTGGAAATTGCTCCAATTCCTCAACTGCGATACGGGTGGTCGTGGTGGCTAAGACCCGCCAGCCTTCGGTCGCCAATTCGCGGCCCAAACGTACCATTGCCGAGGTCTTACCCCCCGCACCAGTGAACGCCACGACATCCCCGCGCTGAACATTGAGCGCCTCATGTAAACGCATCCGCTTCATCCCTTACCCGGTTTTGTTTGTGCAGTGGCAAGATGCCCCGGCTGAGGATGGCCTCTAATACACCGCCCCCGATTGCCAGTGCCTTATCTGAAATAGTGAAGCAATGTTCACGGACACCACGCGGGTCTAGATCACCCACCTTGAGACCAGCCCATACGTCCACACTTTCGTGGATTAGGCCGCGCAGCATACCATCAAATGGGGCGATCATTGGTTCGCCTTCGACGGTCGCGATAACCGCATCTTTTTCAACCGAGTCACCGATCGCGGCGCGAGGTTGGACATGACCAGCGCGCGGTGCACGCAGCACTCGTTGGCTATCCACACCTCCAATAGTGCCGGGGATACCTGTGTTGGCAATCGCGCTACCCTGCCATATTACCCGACCAAGCCAGTGTCCTCGATGCGTTTCAACAATCGCATGGCAATCTTGAGCTGTGGTAAAGCCGGGGCCAAGCGCTATGACGAATTCGGCATCATCGAGCGTAGTATCAATATTACGCTTCGCCAGTCGTGCATCAACCACGACCTGCGTGTTTATATTGCGCCATGTCCCATCTATGTCCACTAGAATGGGGATTTCACCACCGCGCATGGCTAACCATACGGCTGAGTCAGCATTGATAACCCGCGAAGTAATGCCTTCGACTTGATAGATACCCTCCGGCTCAAAAATCGCACTGCCATACGAAACTGTGCGCCGCACCAACAACGGGGTTGGCAAGTCCACCATGATGACAGGGTAGCCTGCATGGTATAAGCGAAAAGCGACCCCAGAACCGAGGTCGCCCGCGCCGCGAATGAGGACAATGGGCAGTGGGTCAGACGATGACACCGAGTCCATTCTTGCGTAATCCTTCTACTATCCGATCAGGGGTAAGCGGCAGATGGTCGAACCAAATGCCAGTAGCGTCGTGAATCGCAGCAGCGATAGCTGGGGCCAGTGGGATAAATGGCATTTCGGCCATTCCACGCGCCCCCCATGGGCCAATAGGGACGGGATTTTCGAGCAAGACCGATTTGACTTCCACCGGAACATCATAGACAGTGGGGATGAGATAGGTGGACAGGAAAGGATTGAGAATGCGCCCCTCTTTGCTTACCAAATGCTCCATGAGGGCATACCCTTGGGCTTGAACAACGGCTCCTTCAACCTGCCCCTCGACCAATGTACGATTAAGCACCTTGCCGACGTCATTGGCACAGGTCACCCGTACCAAGTTGACTAGACCCGTTTCTAAATCCACCTCGACCTCGGCGACTTCGGCCACATAGCCATAGGCAAAATTGGGTGTGCCATAACCTGTTTCTTGATCGAGGGTGGTGGTGGCGGGAGGGCGGTATTGATAGGTGGCAATAGCGGGTCGTTCTTCATCTTGCCATTTTTTGAGTGCTATCTCTGCTGCACCGCGAATGGCGTTCCCGGTCATGAAGGTCATGCGGGAAGCGGATGAACTGCCAGAGGTTTGGGTTTCGGCGGTGTCGTGCGAAATCAGATGTACCTTTTCAACTGGAACGCCAACTGCCTCGGCTGCCATTTGGACAAAAATGGTGTGGGCCCCTTGTCCGACATCCGCCCCAGCGGCCCGCACAATGACCTCTTCAATCAGGCCATTGCCCCGCAGTTCAATGGTGGCCCAATTTTGTTCGGGTGCGCCAAAACTGTACCCAATATTCTTGAACCCACAGGCAAACCCAATCCCACGTCGCTTGTAAGACTCGCGTGGTTGTTGAGTAACGGATTTTTGCCAACCATGCCTATCTTGTGTCCAAGTGCCGCTTTCAACAGCCCCAGCTTCAATCGTTTGTTGAATGGTGACACCGGGCGGTGGCGGTGTGCCTGTGGTCATGGTGCTGCCTTCATGAATGACATTGCGCAGCCGAAATTCAACCGGGTCAAGTCCGAGGGCTTCCGCTAATCGGTTCATCATGCCTTCAGCGGCGAATGCCCCTTGGGGCCCACCAAAACCGCGAAACGCCCCCGTCATGATGTTATTGGTGTACACGCCATAGGTATCCACCTGAACATTAGGGATTTCATAAGGGCCGGTCACCATTAAATGGGCATTCCCCATCACCTTATTGGTGGTGTAGTTGTATCCCCCCGCGTCCCCAATGACGGTGGCTTCGGCAGCGACCAATTTGCCGTCACGGGTCGCACCCCATTTGGCCTGAATCTTGATGGGATGGCGTTTGTGGTGATAGAGGATAGATTCTTCCCGACTCCAAATAGTTTTGACCGGACGGCCCAATTTTAATGCTGCCAAGGCAAGGACGATTTGCACACTCATGTCCTCGCGTCCGCCAAACGCGCCGCCGATAGCTGGGTAAATCACCCGTACTTGGTCGGGGGGCAGATTGAGTGCATGATAGATTTGTTCTTGATCTTCATGCACCCATTGACCTGCCACCACGACGGTGACCCGGCCTTGTTCATCCAGATAGCCAAGACCTGCTTCGGGTTGTAGATAGGCGTGTTCTTGATAGCTAGTCGAAAACTCACCCTCTACAATTACATCGGATTTGGCCCACGCTTCGGTCATATCGCCCATGCGGATTTTGTAATGCACGATGATGTTATTGGGCTTATCCAGATGTAATTGAGGCGCGCCATCTTGCATAGCTGCTTCAGGGTCAAAAACCGCAGGGAGGTCTTGATATTCAACATTGATGAGTTGAGCAGCGGCGGCAGCGTTTTCTTCGGCGTCTGCAACCACAACAGCGACCACATCAGCCAAACAACGCACGACATCTGCGCCGGGGATAGTGCTGCCGGGGCCACAGATGACGGGCTGGTCTTTCATCGTCAAGCCATATTCATTGACAGGCACATCACGGGCTGTAAAGATTCTGACAACGCCGGGATAAGCCTCGGCCTTGTGCGTGTCAATTGAAACCACCCGCGCATGGACACGATCCGAAAACCGGATTTTCATCCATAGCTGACCATCCATATTAAAATCGCTCGGATAAGGGGTTTGGCCTGTCACTTTACCGAACGCATCAATTCGTTTCATACTTACGCCAATGGCAGGTGTTTGATTGTCAGACACGATTCTCTGCTTTCAACAAAATGTGATTAACCCTGACCACGCTTCCGCATTTCGCGGTCTTGAATCTCTTTGAGTTTCTTGACCTCTTTGATTTTTTTCTGGCGAATCTTGTCCCGTTTTTTCTCATATTTGCGAATCGCTTTGGGGTCGTTTTTGGTTGGGGGCAGAACAGCCTCTTCTTTACTCGCAAAGTCTCCACCGAGGGCCGTTGCAACAATCATGCCGGAAATGCCCAATAAAATAATCCCCAAAAACCCCGCTATAGCCAAGTCAAGACGACTGTAGCTGTTACCAGCAAATTCTAATACCTCATTTTGCTTTAGTTCAGTTTCGGCAACACGCTGGTTGAATTTTTCATTTTTATCTTTGGCAGTCTCCACGATTAGCGGGGCCGCCAAAAATGAAATCACCGAGATCGAGATGACTAATACAAGGGCGATAATGGGTACAAGACGACTGCGTTTTTTAAGTTTTTCCTTCTCAGCTTCACGGCGGGCAACACTCATGGGTTCACTTGCTCCTTCTGCTGTGCCAATTCACTTGCAAGTTCAAAAGCATCAATAATTTTATAATAGCCAGTACACCGACAAAGATTGCCAGAAATACTTTGAGCAACTTGGTCGCGGGTGGGGTGGGGGTGTTCCTCTAACAATTTTGCCCCGGACATGAGAAAGCCGGGTGTACAAAAACCACACTGGACACCGCCAGTTTGCATAAAGGCCTCTTGGATGGGGTGTAGGGTGCTCGCATCGGCCAATCCCTCCACCGTGCTAATTTCCGCCCCATGTGCGCGTGGGGCCGGTATCATACACGCCATGACGGCTACACCATCTAAATAGACGGTACAGGCGCCACATTCCCCTTCGGCACAGCCCTCCTTTGTGCCTGTCAGGTGAACATCATCGCGCAAAAAGCGTAGTAGGGTTTTGTTGGACGCGCCTGTAACCGTGTATTTTTCGCCATTGACCGTCGTGACAATGGTATCACTGGCATCATCTTCATGGCGGACGGCGGCGGGTAGGAGGGCATGATTGGGTGTGCGTTTTGCTCCCCACAGCATAGCTGGATTAGCAGGCCAGTTCGCTCGTTCTTGCTTATCCCGTAGTAGCCGTAGCGCACGGGCTGTCAACACTTTAACCATCTCGGTGCGATAGGCGGCAGGGGCGCGCACATCGGTGATGGGTCTGGGGGTGGCGCCAGCTAGTTTGGCCGCCTCGGCAATAGTGGCATCGTTAAGGGTTTGCCCTTGCAAATAGGTTTCCGCATCGGGCACACGGATAATGGTAGGGGCAACACTGCCGAGTGTGATACGAGCATGGGTGATGGTGTCTCCCTCAAACCCAAGGATCACGGCAATATTCACCACGGAAATGGCTTGTGCTCGGCGTAATCCTAATTTTAGGAACACCCCCCGTTCATTTTCGGCCAATGGCTTAAATTGAATCGCGGTAAGCAATTCATCGGGCTGCATGGCGGTTTTCCGCACACCCTTGTAAAACTCGGCAAAATTGAGGGTACGCTGACCATTGGTTGATGAAAGTGTTACTGTCCCATCTAAGGCCCATAAAGGTGTGATGGTGTCGTTAGCAGGGCTGGCTGTAATGAGATTACCAGCGACCGTGGCTCGATTGCGAATTTGCGGTGCACCAACCTCCCAACAGGCTTGGGCCAATGGGAGTGCCCGCTCCACCATTAAATCACTGGCGACTACCTGATTGTGGGTTACAAGGGGGCCAAGCTGAATGGTTTGACCATCGGACGAAATCGTGTCGAGATCGGACAGGCGTGTAATGTCAATCAACGTTTCAAGGCCGGGACGTTGATGACGTTCTATCTCAATCAAAATATCGGTTGCGCCAGCGACAACACGAGCGCTTTCGCGATGCTGGGCTAATAAATCTAAGGCCTCACCTAGATTGGTGACACTAAAGTAGTTTTTCCACATGTAGTTCCCTAAGCCATTTTGCAGTAAAAGGTCGCAAATGCGGCAAGTACGCTAATGTTAGCACATCCAGCAGTCTGTTGCGAAAGAATTTGTAAGGTTTTGTGGCGGGCTGCATTCCATTATAATCTAACTAACGATCCTATCTCGAAAGCGCGGCATGAATTTTTCAACGCTTATCGCCTATTTAATTGCCATTGCCATCCCGACTCTCACCATTTACCTGTTCTACGCTTTTGATTTGTATGGCACAGGTAGAATTAGCACGGTCTTGGTAAGTTTTGGCTGGGGGGTGGTCGGCGCTTTTGGCATTGCGAACCTGACCTATCGGTTATTGCTGGGGGGTATTGAATTTACCCAATTAACCACCTTGTTCGCCCCGACGCTTGAGGAAATGCTGAAGTCGTTCGTTCTCATCTATCTCGTTTTTCAACCACGCTTCCGCTATATCGTGGATGGCACAATTTATGGGATTGCTGTCGGCATTGGTTTTGCTATGTCCGAAACGGCCTTTATTTATTTGCCGGATGCCGGCAACGCCGCCCTTTCCACCGCGATCAGCCGCGTACTTTCAACCTCCTTGATGCACGCAACCGCTAGTGCCATGGTCGGGATTATGTTCGGACGCTATCGGCGGGCGACCAGTCAAAATAAACGCCTGTTTCCTTTTATGGGGCTTGTACTGGCTATTCTTGTTCATACCATTTACAACGTCGGCCTGACCCAAATTGAAGATTATAGTGCTGGACGATTTTTGCTCCTATTTGCCATTACCTTAGGTTTTTCGGGCAGTGCTTTAATTGCTTTGGTGATGAATCAAGGCCTCCAAGAAGAAAAGCGCCGCTTTGAACAAACGCTCGGTTTAGATGTTGGGGTTTCTGAGGGTGAACGTAAGGCTGTTCAGCGACTTGGCGGTAATGGTATTGAGCAGATTTTGAATGAGATGAAAGAGTTTTTTGGGCAGGAAAATATTGCCCTCATCCGTCGCTTGCTGGTTGTTCAAGCCAATATGGGAATATTGCAGAATAATCTCAAAAGCCAAGTCAGTGATCGCCTAAAACGGGCTTGGCAGGAAGAAATTGCCGAATATCAGCGCGAAAATGATGAAATCCGTACTCAGTTGGGTGTGTATGTCACCAGTTTTATGCGGCGCGTGTTTCCGGCTGAAGATCAAACATTATGGGATACGGTCAATTCTGAGCTTGCCAATTACGACCCTACATTGGTGCATACCTTTGATATGTTTATGCGCGTTTCCGAATTGGCCGAAACCTTTACGGTTGACCAGTTGTCCGCGATGGCTGAGCGCCTGAGCCATATGGAAATTTTCCGGAATGTCTCCCTCACCAATCTCGAAAACCTGTGTCGGGCCATTGTGGTCGAAAACTATTCGGATGGATCGGTGATTTTTGATCTAGGGGACATGGGCGATTCAATGTATATGATTGAAAGCGGGCGTATCAATGCCTATTTGACATCGAATAAGGACAGCGAAGAAAAATTTCTACGGAGTTTTCGGGCTGGCGATGTGGTTGGTGAATTTTCCTTACTGGATGGTCAACCCCGTTCAGCGCGGGCTTTGGCAATGGGCGATGTCAAAGTGCTGGTACTCCAACGTCAGGCTTTTATGATGTTCGTGCAAAGTCGTCCCCAAGTCGTCCTAGCTATGTTGCAATATCTGGCCGATAAATTGCGCTACACTACCGCCTCGGTGGAGGCCAGCACCAGTTGGGCCACCCGCATTGCACAGGGCAATTATGATGACCCTTATATTTTTAATCCCCCGGTTTCCAATTTGCCTGTGCCGGATGATCCTCCGCCTGCCCTCGAACCGAATGATCTTTCGGAAGATACTCCGGTGATTATTGGTGCATTATTGGTACGGGCAGCGAGTGTTTTGAAAGAACGTGAACGGACACTACGCAAACGCATTAGTGATACATGGAAGCGTGTGACCATCAACGAACAAACATGAGTATTTGCCACCCCTATGGTGTTTTACACCTTCACGATAATTGGTTCCGTTTGTGGGGCGGCAAGCCATTCCATGCCATCTTCTGTTACCAACACATCTTCTTCAAGCGCGACTAGGCCGTAATGAGGCACTTGTACACCTAATTCGAGTGTATAGATATTGCCAACTTCCAGCAGGCCCTGCGGACTTTGCCCATATTTTTCCCACATCGGCCCTAACAAGGTCGAACCGTCATGCACAGTGCGGCCAATTTGATGCCCGGTGGCGTGCATAAATTCAGGGTAGCTGTTTTGGATGATATGTTGACGGGCGGCGGTATCAATGGCGTTACCTGTGACCCCCGGTCGCATAATATCGGCGGCAGCTTGAATCGCTCCCCAGACGACCTTGAAGCCATCCAAAATGGATTGGGGTACGCTGGTTTCTCCGGCAGGCTGCAAATACCACACACGCTGCATATCCGAAACATAATCTTCAAAATAGACACCCAAATCAACATGCACCAACTGTCCAGCCCGCGACACATATTTATCGGATGGAGCAGCATGGCCGATGGGGGAGTCGGGGCCACAGTTCACAATCGGGCAATATTCTGGTTCCCACGCTGGGGTGAGACCACGTTTGGTCATTTCAGCATGAATGAATGCGGCGATTTCCAATTCGTGCAGGCCGGGGCGCAGATAGGCGGTGATTTGCGCAATAATTTCTTCGGTGGCCTTGACCGCTTGACGAATACGAGCAATTTCAGTGGCCGATTTACGACCTCGTAGCGAATTGAGGATGCCCTCGGCGGAAATGAGCTCATAGGACGTACCTTGCAGATAGCGCTTTAAAATCATATACATCCCATGCGACAGCCCATCCGCCGCCGAGTCGTTTTCGGAATAATTGAGGGCGATTTGACGGGGGTGAAGTCGCTCCAAAACCCGATTCAATTCCGGCTGGATACTTTGGTCATAGCCAATGATTTCGGTAAAACCACCGATGCGCTCAATGTTTTCCACGTCATAGCGCCCGACGATGGCAATTTTTTCGCCTGTGCGGGTAATAATAAAGGCGGATTGCCACGTCAAATTCATGCCGACAATTAAGCCAAGGGCGGGGTCAGCATTGTGGGCGGTTTCGCGCACAAAGGTCATCCATGCATCAATCTGTTTTTCTTGAAGAATCTCGACTGCCTGATTTAATTTTTCAAGCTGAATGCTAAAATCGGTCATTCTGCCCATATCCTTTGGTGTTTAGTTTGAACGGCGCGAGTATACCATCGGTTCTTTTTTCACCCACTAATGAGGTTATGTTCATGACTGCCAAGCGAATGCTGCTGTCTTTTGCCCATCCCGATGATGAAACCTTTGGCATGGGTGGGGTTATTGCCAAATATGCCCATGAGGGTGTTGAGATTTCCCTCATTTGTTCCACACAAGGCGACCGGGGAACCATCCCCCCTGAATTTTTGGAAAGGCATGGCTCGGTGTCGGCAGTACGGTATGCTGAATTGGAATGTGCCGCTCAAAAATTAGGGATTCAACAGCTTTTTCGACTCGGCTATAGTGACAGTGGCATGATGGGTACACCCGATAATGACCATCCCGATTGTTTGTGGCAGGCTAATGAGGAAGAGGTAGTCAGCAAAATTGTAGCGGTCATTCGACAGGTCAAACCTCAGATCGTTGTGACTTTTGACGCTTTTGGCGGTTATGGACATCCCGACCATATTTTTATGTATCGGACAACCACGAAAGCCTTTTTTGCAGCGGGAGATGCCGCCCAATATCCTGATGCTGGCCCAGCCTATGCCCCGCAAAAACTTTACTATATGCCCGCTAAAAAACTTTTGATCGGGCTAGGGGTTATCCGCTCCCTCATTCAACGCCAAAATCCGCGCAAAATTGGGGCTAACCGCGATATTGACCTGATTGCCATTTTGCAAAATGTGCCCCCGACCCATACCACTATTCAGGTGGGCAAGTTTTTAGAGATTTGGGATGAGGCCAATCGTTGCCACGCCAGCCAATGGCAACAACCCCCCATGCGCAAATGGCTACGCCAACTCATTTATTCGGGACAGAGTTTTGTGCGGGTTGCGCCTAAAACGTCGCGGTGGGGGCGGCGTGAAACCGACTTCTTTGCGGAGGTTCAGATTTAACCCGATGAGTTTTATGAGAAATTTTGCGGTTCTCAAAAGGGATTGGTATATTTGGCACAAAGTGGACTAGTCCACCCTATACCAGTCCTTAAATTTTTTGGGAGAACCACAGCATGAAACGATATTTGCTTTTGTTAGTGGCTTTCATTTTAGTATTCAGCGCAGTGGGTACGTTTAGCACCGCTAAGCCTGTTGCGAAAGCTCAAGATGCTCCTTCTGGAACATTCCTCGGGACATGGCCCTACACCCTCCCACCCGATCATCACCTCAACGGTTTTGATGCAAGTGGTTTAGACACCAACCTCGGGGTTATTTACCGCCAAATTGTGGAATTGACCCCAGCCTTCTATATGTGGGCGACGAACGAATATGTACCTATGCTGGCGACGGAATGGGGTTTTACCGACGACAACACCGCCTACTATATCAAACTACGTGAAGATGCCCATTGGAGTGATGGTTCAGCCATTACTGCTGATGACGTGGTTGCGACCTATGCACTGGCACGTATTACCAATTACTTCTCAGTCTTCAGCGCCGGATACGTCTCTGATGTCGTAAAGGTAGATGATTACACTGTCAAATTCATCTTTGCTGGCGAACCTTCATTAGTTGCGGAGCGTGCTATCCTCAAGAGCAGCATCAGCGCCGCCGCAAGCTATGGTGATCTGCCCCAACGCGCCCTTGACCTTATCGCCAGTGGTGCCGCCTCCGACAGCGAAGAGTGGACCGCCCTTAAGACTGAAATTACTGAATTCCGCCCCGCGCAACTGCTTGCCAGCGGCCCCTATACCTACTCGCTAGATGATGTCAGTGACACCTATATGACCCTGCGTTGGCAGCCCAACAGCATCTTCTCCGATAGCGTTAAGTTTGGGGAAATCCGTCTATGGGCAGGTGAAACCGAAGCGACAACTCCGCTAGTACTGAGTGGTGATATTGCCCATTCAACCAATGTCTATCCGCCTTCAACCCAACAGGCGTTTGCCGACGCGGGTATCCGCTTGCTGATTATGCCCCGCATGTACGGTCCGGCTTTGCTGTTTAACTATGATGTGTATCCATTCAACATCAAAGAAGTCCGTCAGGCCATTGCCTACTTGATTGACCGTGAACAAAGTGCCTTCCTGACCAATGGCCTCGGCGCGACAGGCACCGTGTATATGTGCGGCCTGCTGGATTCATCGGTACCAACCCTGCTCAATCAGGCGGATATTGACGCCCTCAATCACTATGAACTCAATCGTGATAAAGCTGCCGAACTGCTGCAAAGTGTTGGCTTCTCCAAGAACTCTGATGGCAAGTGGGCCGATGCTGATGGCAAGGTCATTGCCGCCGAGTATAAGTTCCCAGCCGAATTTGCCGACTTCTCAGCTGCGGCCCAAGACGCCGTTGACCAAATGAATCAATTTGGTTTTGACATCACCCCCGTCTCCACCCCGTGGCAGCAAACGGCCCAAGACATCCGCGATGGCAATTTTGAACTCTCGGTTTGGAGCTGGGCCGCTGGTTCACCCTTCGCCAGTCGTCAATTCTTTGGCCCCATCCAACGCTTTAATTATGTTGGCCTGACTGATGGTCAAAAGGGCATGGACTTCCCGATGGAATTTGACTATAACGGGACGACCATCAACCTTGACCAGATGATTAAAGATGCCAGCAATGGCCTTGATCTGGAAGTTCAAAAACAACGTGCTGGTGAAATTGCCAAGATCATTAATGACTTGATGCCTTTCATCCCGTTGAATGTCATCCTCAGCACCGAGCCATGGAACGAAAACCTGCTCTCTGGTGCTCCTGCCGATGATGATCCCATCCTCCAGAACCCCAGCGCCGACCACTTTATCGTGCTCTATCTGTTGAACGGGACGATTGCCCCTGCCAACTAGTCGAGTATCATGAACTACATATTGGGGGCGATTGATAAGATTGCCCCCAATTCCATTTTTCTTGCCAATCCGAGGGGATTCCTATGGGTGCTGTTCCTTTGCCCGTGAGCATGAGTAAAAACATGGGCTTATGGTCACAAGTTAAAAAAGTGCTGGGCGGGGTCTATAAAAGTTATACTTTTCGGGTCACCATTCAAGGTTTTTTGACCCTGTGGGTGGTCACGACCTGCACCTTTTATATGATTCGCAAAATGCCCAACAACCCAATTCAGGTCAAGATTGAAGAATTTCAGACCAAGCAGAATTTGCCCTATGAAGAAGCCCGGGCGAAGGTTGCTGGGTTATATGACTACGACCCCGATGCGCCATTCATTGAGCAATATATGGATTACATGGGCGATTTAGCCCATGGCAATTTGGGCAAGTCTATAACCACTGGCCGCACCCCGGTTTCGCAACAAATCACCAAATATCTGCCATGGACATTATTTGCTGTTGGCATGGGCTTGCTCATCAGTTTTGTCATGGGGGTGTTGGCTGGCGCGGCGATGGCCTATTGGCGCGGAAGTGTGTTTGATAATGTCATGACTGCCTTTGCCTCGATTAGTTATGGAATCCCCGACTTCGTGATTGCTTTTATGATTTTGCTGATTGGCGGCATCCAACTGGAAATATTTAAGGTAGGTGACTACATCGGGGGTGTTGACCCGCAATTAAAAGCTGGTTTCAATCCCGACTATATCCAAAGTCTTTTTAAACACGCCCTACTGCCCGTGACGACCTATGTGCTGGCGAGTGTGGGGGGGTGGATGCTCACTATGAAAAGCAGCACCATTTCAACCCTCGGCGAAGACTATATCACAGTGGCCCATGCCCGTGGCCTCAGCCAACGTCGTATTTTATTTGGCTATGTGGGCCGGAATGCCATGCTGCCTTTGATGACACGCTTGGCGATTAGTGTGGGCTTTATTTTAAGCGGTAGCATCATTATCGAAACTATTTTCATTTATCCGGGACTTGGTAAATATCTTTTTGAAATGATAGGTCGCCGTGATTACACCACCATTCAAGGTATTTTCCTAGTGACCTCTGCTGCGGTGGTCGTTTCCAATATTTTGGCAGATTTGCTCTTTGGGGTACTCGATCCACGTGTTCGGGTAGGGGGCAAATAGATATGGGCTTTTTAATCGCAATTGCCAGTCTTCCCGGCCTGATCATCGGCGTATTATGCGGTCTAGTGCCACTAGGCATGGGCTTACGTCATCAACAGTTGAAATGGGGCATTATTGGGCTGGCGCTATGTGCGCTGGCAGGTTTCGCGTTTAGCTTGGTGGGCGGCCTTGTGATGTTGTTGTTGACAACAGCCGTGGTTATTTCCTATGCCTACGTGGATCGGGAAGACCCTTTTACATCACGGGCTTCGTTAGATGCGGTCAATTTTGAGGAGTCGCAGCTTGAATTTTTGATGCGCCAGATGGCCGCATTGGGCCGAACTATTCGCCAAAGTATGCGTGCCTTAATGCGCAACAAAGCTGGTTTTTTGGGTTTTATCGGCATCCTGTTTTTTGTGGGTGTCTCGGTGTTTGGCCCATTGTTTATTGAATATGATGGTATTACCCATGTTGAACGCCGCCTACCGGGAGCGCGCACGCTGTTTCAAGGCCCTTCGGACGAACATATTTTGGGCCTCGATTGGAAAGGCCGCGATATTCTTTCCCATATGGTGCATGGCGGGCGCAATCTGATTATCACCTCGCTTGAAGCAGGCCTAATTGCGACCTTGATCGCGGTTGTGGTGGGTGCGATTGCGGCTATGGTGGGTGGCCTTGTGGATCAAATTTTGTCGGCTATTGCTAATTTTATATTGACCATCCCACAATTTCCGCTCCTATTGGTGCTGGCTTCTATCCTGAGTTTTAGCAGCCGTTTTTATATGGCCTTGTTATTTGCGGCGCTGAGTTGGCCTGCTTTGATGCGGGCGGTGCGTGCCCAAGTGCTCAGTCTGCGCGAACGTGATTATGTGCAGGCCGCCATTGCCCTCGATCTAGGCTTGCCACATATCATCATCCGTGAAGTCCTGCCCAATTTGATGAGTTATATCGTGGTCAATATGATTTTTTCCATCCGTTCGGCCATGTATTACATTGTCGGCCTTGTCTTTTTAGGCCTCGTTCCGCTTAAAGAGCCCGATTGGGGGGTGATGATTTTTACAGGCCGTCAGCAAGGAGCCATTTTTAACCCCGATGGCGCGAGTATGATCTTGTCACCCGTCATTGCCATTGCCCTATTTCAATTGTCCCTGATTCTCTTCACCCGTTCGCTCGAAGAGGTCTTTAATCCGCGTCTGCGCTCAGGTCTATAGGAGAAAATAATGGCAGGCCAAGATGTTGTCCTGAGTGTCCAAGACCTATCCATTGATTACTTAACGCGGCGCGGGCGACTGCAAGCGGTGAGCCATGTCTCATTTGATTTGCATCGCGGCGAAACATTGGCCCTGATTGGCGAAAGTGGTTGTGGTAAATCCACCTTAAATTTTGGCTTGATGCGTTTGTTGCCAAAAACCGCCCGTACTGAGGCTGGCAAAATTGTTTATACCGACCGCCAAAATCGCTCCATTAATATTCTGGAATTAAATCCACGTGCCCTGCGGCGTTTCCGCTGGTCAGAATGTGCGATGGTCTTCCAAGGGGCCCAAAATTCGTTGAATCCGGTCATTCATGTACGCGATATGATCTTTGATACAGCGCGTGCGCATGGCATGAATAATCGGAACGAGGTACGCCAACGTGCCCTCGAATTATTCCGAAAAGTACGACTTGATCCTGACCGGGTGTTTAATGCTTATCCGCATGAACTCAGCGGTGGAATGCGTCAGCGGGTGCTGATTGCACTTGGCCTTCTACTAAACCCACAAGTCGTGATATTTGACGAACCCACGACAGCACTGGATATTCTGACCCAGCGCAGCATTTTAAATGTCCTACGCGATTTAAAAGAGGAACTTGGCTTTAGCTCCATTTTTATCAGCCATGATCTTGCGGTGGCGGCGGAAATTGCGGATACCGTAGCGACGATGTATGCAGGTGAGATTGTGGAGATGGGGCCAGTTAATGATATTTTCTATGAGCCACGGCACGCCTATACACTGGGGTTGATGGAAGCCTCACCGCGTTTAAGTGTGGGGCGCGAAGAATTAGAAGGTATTCCGGGCAGTCCACCCGATTTAGTTGAGCCTCCCACAGGCTGCAAATTCCATATTCGCTGCCCGTTGGCAATCGAAAGTTGTAAAACAACGCCGCCCCAACTGGAACGAGTCGGTGCGGGGCATATTGTTGCGTGTTATAAGAGTAATGAGGTATTGGAAAAGGGCAAGGCTTTGCGAGCGTTACCCGCGACCCACCTATCATAAAATGGACGATTTGAAATAATGACCCAACAACCTTTAATTGAACTGCGCCATGTTGATCGTACCTTCAAAAAAGGACGCACTGAGATTGGCGTGCTCCAAGACATCAATTTAGCCGTCCACTCCGGTGAAATTTTGTGCCTTGTTGGGGAAAGTGGCTGCGGCAAAACGACCACTGGTAAAATCATGGCGGGGTTGCTGGCAGCATCATCCGGCGAAGTATTGTATGAAGGCCAGCCGATTCAGGATCATAAAAGAAAAGCCAAGTCAGCCTATCGGCGGGCATTGCAAATCGTCCATCAAGACCCCTTTGCTTCGCTCAATCCCTCCCATACCATTGGGCAAATTTTAAGCTACCCCCTCAAACGGCATCAGTTAGTCAACAGTCGGGCCGAATTACGCCGCCGTATCTGGGAACTACTGACATTGGTAGATTTGACACCGCCGGGGGATATTGTCAATAAATACCCGCATCAACTGAGTGGGGGACAGCGCCAACGGGTCAGTATTGCACGGGCGCTATCAGTTAATCCACGCTTGATTGTGGCCGATGAAGCTGTCAGCATGGTGGATGTGAGCATCCGCATCAGCTTGCTTAAAACCTTGCAAAGCCTGCGCGATAAATTTGGGATTGCGATTGTTTTTATCACCCATGACCTTGCGCTTGCCAAATATTTTGCGTGGGAAGGCCGGGTGGCGGTCATGTATCTGGGCCGAGTGGTCGAGATTGGCAGTACACCAGAGATTATTGGCAGCCCAACCCATCCCTATACTAAGGCACTTATTTCGGCCATCCCCGAAGCTGACCCGATTTTGACCCGCAGCAAACGAACTCTGCCCTTACGCAGCGACGAAATCCCTAGTTTGGTCAATATCCCAGCAGGTTGCGCTTTCCATCCACGTTGCCCCTATTTTGTGCCGGGACTGTGTGATGATGCTGTGCCTGTGCTGCAACAGTTAAATGGGTTTGGGCAAGAAGTTGCTTGTACACCTTTGACACGAGGAATGGAACTAAAAATCAGTGAACCAGAACCCATCACCGCGTCGTGAGCCAGACGCTATTGAGATTTTTTTACGCACTTTTTTGGGGCTGGGGGCGTTTATTGCAATTTGCAGTGTGGTGACATGGCTAAGCGCCGATCCAGACAAACCCGAATATTATGTAAGTATCTGTAATATTTTTATTGGGCTGGCATTGGTGATAGGTGTGGTTATTTTTATTAAAGTGTTTCGGCGCTAGGGGGAAAAGGTTATGATAACCCGTGACTCAGCCGTGCCATTATATGTACAAATTAAAGAGTATATTCGCCAGAATATTTTGTCGGGTGTCTATTTGGAAAACACGCGGATTCCATCTGAGCGCCAGCTTTCCGAACAATTTGAGGTCAGTCGCCTAACTGTCACCAAAGCGATTACGGAATTGGTGCAAGAAGGGTTGTTACATAGCCGTGTTGGTAAGGGAACGTTCGTCACCCCCGGCAAAATCAACCAAGAACTGCGTACACTAACCAGTTTTACTGAAGAAATGCAGCGACGAGGACAGTCTGCTGCTAGTCGGGTTCTCTATGCCAGTATTGACCCCGCCGAGGAAGAAGTGGCGCGAGCATTGGCGATTGTGCCGGGGGCCAAAGTGATGATCTTAAAACGCCTGCGCCTTTCGGATGGTCAAGCAATTGCTCTTGAAATTAGCCATATTATTGCGGCGCTATGCCCCTCTATTTTAGATAACCATGATTTTAGCCATGAATCGCTCTATCATGTGCTGCGCGAAGAGTATGGCCTCAATATGACCCATGCCCAACAGACGATTGAGGCACGGCGGGCTACTGCCACCGAACTTGATTTGCTGAAAATTGATTCACATACGCCTATTTTGAGCATGACCCGTATCACCTTTAATGAACAAGACTCCCCCTTTGAGTACGCACGGTCAGCCTATCGCGGGGATCGTTATAAATTTAATGCCGTGCTGCACAGCCTAGGATAAGGTATGTACCCGACTAGTCTTGAAGAAAAAATTGGGCAGATGCTGGTGGTGGGTTTTCATGGGTATGAAGCTCCTGAATACTTATTAAAGTGGCTGGCCGAAGGGCGGATTGGCGGGGTGATTCTGTTTGGACGCAACATCCAAAATCCGCCACAGGTTGCCAAAATGACCCAAGCCTTTCATCAAGCGGCCAAATATCCCCTGCTGATTTGTATTGACCAAGAGGGTGGCACAGTGGCACGGCTGCGCGATGGTTTTACCGAAAGCCCCGGTGCGATGGCCTTAGGTGTTGCCGATTCCGAATCGCTGGCGGAGGATGTGTCTGCAATGCTGGCAACGGAACTACGGGCATTAGGAATCAATTGGAATCTGGCCCCGGTGGTGGATATTACCCATGATATTTCAAACCCAAGTGTCGGTACACGTTCATTAGGTCGAGATAGGGCACGGGTGGCCCAAATGGCAGCAGCGGAAGTGCGCGGTTTTCAAAAGGCCCATGTCGCTGCCAGCGCTAAACACTTCCCCGGTTTGGGCAACACCGCGGTAGATACCCATCTGGCGTTGGCCGTGATTGATGGGTCGCTCGATTATTTATGGGAACATGACCTTGTACCCTTCCGTGCGGTAGTGGATACAGGGACAGCGACGGTGATGATTAGTCACGTCAAATTTACCGAACTCGACCCGGAATACCCCGCGACCCTGTCCCCTCGGATTATTCAAAACCTCCTGCGCCAAGAGATTGGTTTTGCGGGGGTGGCTTGCACCGATTGTATGGAAATGAAAGCGATTGCCGATCATTATGGGTCGGGTGAATCGGCCATTTTAGCAGCGCTGGCAGGCATAGATTTGATTTTATTCTCGCACAGCTTTACCGATCAACATCCTTTAAGTGTTGAAGTCTATTATTCCCTGCTAGAGGCGGTGCAATCAGGCCGATTGCCCATGCAACAGATTGACGAGGCTGTAGCGCGGGTAATGGCCCTCAAAGAAAAATATGCGATAGTGGGTGATCCACAACTTGACCTTATTCGTACACCAGATCATTTGGAATTGGCCCAACGTGCTGCTCGCGCTGGCCTCATGTTGGTCAAAACACAGACCGATATTTTCCCGTTGCGTGACGGGATCAAGGCCGGGGTAGTGGAGTTTGCCTCGATTATTGATTCCGAAATCATGGAGCAGGGTGGGCTAAGTGGCTTCATCACCCTCTTGCATCAACAGACCCCCCATATCCCCAGTATCAGTTTGCGCCCGATGGATTATCGCCCCGAAGATTTGGCGCGGGCGCGTGAAATTGCAACCCAATCAGAAGTATTGATTCTAGCAAGTCGTAATGCCCATTTGATTCCAGCGCAACTTGAGGTGGCTCGTGAATTGCTGGGACTGGCAAAAGGCAGTATTTTGATGGCGCTTCGTAATCCCTATGATGCGCAAGCGCTGGGAGAGGCCGATAGTATTTTATGCACTTGTGGAGACAGTAAGCCCTCATTGTCAGCAGGGGTTGAGGCCCTACTTGGAGTTATCAGCATAGAAAAACGACCCGCAGTATGGGGCGAGGGCTAAAAGTGCAAAAAGATGTGACATTGGCTGGATTTCTTAGGCCATATGTTAACTGGCGGGGAACAGAATAGATTTTATAATGGAAGTGAATTCCAACACCATACCTTTGTATTGATGGAGTTATTCTATTATGCCCTCCAACAAAAGTACCCCCAAAACTTCCACCAAAAGTATGCCGGCTGTCCCGCCCGCCAACTATGCTGATTTAATTGGCCTTGTCACCGACAAAAAGCTTTTGAATATTGATTTGATCCAGTGCGCTATTGCAACCCGCCCAACCCAAATCATCGCTGGGCAAAACTTTGAATTAGTAGTGATGCTGCAAAATGCTTACGACACACTGGTGAATGTGACAATTCTACCTAAGCTACCAGATGAAGATTCTGCTCGCCGCCCACATATGTTCGCCGTACATTCACAGCGCGTTCGGATTGCCCTTCAACCAGCCGAAGTTGGATTTGTAGTCATTCCATCACTGTGTTTGCGTAAAGCCGCTCCCGGTCAATATCCGATTGATACTGAAATTCATGCCGAAGCCCATGATAAAGACCAAAAGCCTATCCGAGTACGCTTACCAGATGGCGGGGGTGATCCTAACCTAGCCAATTTATCCGAAGGGATACGCCTATCATTGCTGCATTTACGCAAACTTCGCTGGGATGCCCATATTGATACATGGCGTAAACATCATCTAATATCCACATTTGATGTTATTACAGCCGAGGAAGTTCCAGCTTTGTCTATGAAAGGAAGCTGGACCAGCCTTTGGACAATGCGGGATTATTTGGATGAAGATGTATTAGGTGAGCGTGTCAAACCGCATCTCGATGCCTTTTTGCCTAAGCTCGTTGCCGTCGACATGATCAAACCCATTAATGAGGCCACGCTGGAATGGTTTAACAAAACGGGTTATGTGCTGCAAGCAGTCGAGGCCCTTTATATTTCTAAGGTGCTGACTCATGTCTTGTGTGAGATTCAGGTTGAGCGACCTACAAAAATTAACCCGAATCCAATGGTTCCCAATTGGTATCGCAAGTTAATGTGGCTGTTTTTTGACGACCCGCGCCTTGTCGAATACCCCGAACGGGTCATCAAAGCCCTTGTCTATCCTGAACTGATTAAAGACAGTGTTCGGCATGCTTTCAGAATGCTGACCACCGTTTTGAAAGAAGAATTTGGGACGATTGAAGAAATTGAGGCCTACGCGGAAAATATCAGCGATGCTTTGCAACATCACTCTGAATTGACCTATGCGCAAGTATATTTGCCGCTTATTGCAGCTGGTGTCATTATCGCCAACCGACTGACCATTAATAACGAAAATGTAACCAATTCGCTGCATGAGATTTCTGAGGCTCAGACCAAACGCAAAGATGAATTTAACGAAGACAATGCCTTTATTGTTGAAATAATCAACAAACTGGTTGATCGCTCGCTGGAATACAAATTCTAAGCATTAGCAGCACTCTGGTGTTTCTAATGCGGTAATTTTTTGGATACACTGGAGTGTTTTTATGCCTATCTCAACAGGATTAGAAGTCCTGTGTGCTGACCACTATCATCCTTTGCACGGTCAACGTGTGGGTTTGATGACCAATCCCGGCGCCACCGATGCCCAATTCAATACCACCTATCAAATCTTCACCCACGCCCCTGAAATTCAGCTTGTAGCGCTGTTTGGGCCAGAACATGGCTTTGTTGGGGCGGCAGCGGATGGAGCAGAAGTCAATTCCAGCGTTGACCCACACACAGGTATTCCGGTCTACAGCCTCTATGGGGCAACTTTCCGACCCACCGCCGACATGCTGAAAAATGTGGATGTACTGGTTTGTGATATTCAAGACATTGGCGTGCGTTACTACACCTACCTCTGGACGGTCTCGTATATTTTGGAGGCCGCAGGGGAATATGGTGTTGAAGTCATGCTTTTAGACCGCCCCAATCCACTGGGGGGTTCGGTGATAGCTGGCCCACCGCTTGACCCCTCGGTGGCCTCTTTTGTCGGACGACACCCCATCCCCGTCCAGCATGGTATGACCTTAGGCGAGATGGCTCAGTTATTGAACACTATTTACAATCCCTCCCCAGCCCGGTTGACCGTAATTCCCTGCAAGGGCTGGCAACGGGTTATGACATGGCAGGACACTGGACGGGCGTGGGTGCCAACTTCGCCTGCGATTGGTCATCTCAGCGCAGTACAGCATTACCCCGGTGCCTGTTTTTTAGAAGGTACAACCCTTTCCGAAGGACGGGGCACAACCCTGCCGTTTGAAATTGTTGGTGCGCCTTATATGGATGGCATCACCCTTGCCGAATCCCTCAATGCGCAAAATTGGGTAGGGGTGCGCTTTCGGCCCCATACCTTCCAACCGACTGCTAGTAAATGGGTTGGACAAGAATGTCAGGGGGTACAAGCGCATATCACCGATTTAAACCAATGGCGACCTATTGAGACATGGCTGAAGGTCATTTGTCATATTCGGGCGCTGTATCCAGATAAATTTGAGTGGTTGCCAATCAACTCCAAAACAGGCCACTGCCATTTCGATTTATTGGCAGGTTCCTCCATTCTGCGGGATCAAATTGAGGCGGGGGCGACGGTTGCAAAATTGACAGCGGGGTGGGCGGAATTTTGTGCCGAATTTGAACAACTGCGCCAGCCATTTTTATTGTATGAATAGGAGGGGATGGGGTGTTAGATAAATTAAGCACACACCTTGATGAAATGATCAGACCCATACTGGATGTGGTCACGCCATCGGTTAGCCTTATGGCAATTCTGCGGGGCGAGGCGATTGTACATCAGGCATGGGGGTGGGTTGACCCCGAAACCCAAAAAATCCCGGTGACAACAGAAACCCTTTTTGATCTGGCTTCGGTTACGAAGTTATTTACCGTGACGGCATTTTTGCAACAGGTCAGCGCAGGACGAGTGACATTAAATACGCCACTAGTGGATATTATCCCTGAGTTCGGTTTGCTCAATCCTCGCCCGATGGATGGAGGGCAAGACCCCCACAGCAAAGAAGTTTTGCCGATTCCCGATGCTGTTAAAGGGAAATGGGTTGATCCTGCCCAAGTGAATTTTTTCCATTTATTGACCCACACCTCTGGCCTGCCTGCGTGGCGTGATGTGTTTAATGCGGCTGGCCCTGCGCCAGTGCCACCCACCCAGTTTGACCCCATAGCACGAGCTGAACGTTGGGCAAGAGGGCTCAGTGCAATTTATAGCTATGCGTTTGTGGCTCAACCGGGCGAAAAGGTGATTTATAGCGACATTGGCCTGATGTTGTTGGGGGAGGCTGTGACTCGACTGACTCGACAGCCCCTCGATGTCGCTATTCGTGAATATGTCACCATGCCGTTAGGTCTGTCGTCGCCTACTTTTAATCCTTTGCAAAACAGTGTGGCGCAGGCAAACATTGCCCCGACTGAAAATGATCCTAAGTGGCGCAAGCGGCGATGCTGGGGCGAGGTACATGACGAAAATGCGTGTGGGGTAGGTGGTGTGGCGGGCCATGCTGGCTTATTTGCTGAAGTTAGTGACGTGGCGACCTTTGGGCAAGCATGGTTGAGCCATGACCCCCGCCTAAACATTGACCCGAATTTTATGGCGGAGGCAGTATGTGAACAGGCTGAGACGGATGGCATTCGTAAAGGATTGGGCTGGATGATCAAAGCCACTGATGGGTCATCCGCTGGGGAGTTTATGGATATTTCGACCTATGGGCATACTGGATTTACAGGCACATCCCTGTTCATTGACCCCACCAAAGGCTTAGCGGTGGCCCTTTTGACTAATTCAGTCTATCCGGGCCGAGAAGTCCCCGGCACGTTTGAGCTACGCCATGATGTGCATAACCTCATCGGAAAGGTGGCAGGGTGATGCGGATTATTGGTTTGATGTCGGGCACATCGGCGGATGGCATTGATGCGGCGTTGTGTGAAATTGAGGGTCAGCCTCCACAAGTACAGGCCAAAATTCTGGCGACCTTAGTCGTGGGTTATCAACCCGCCCAGCGCGAACGTATCCTTGCGGCATGTAACCCCCGTAGTGGGCATGTGGATGATTTGTGTCGCCTTAACTTTGACTTAGGCGAATGGTTGGCACAGGCCATTCACAGATTGATTGACCAAGCTGGATTGACTTCCAATAATATTGACCTCATCGCCTCACATGGACAGACGGTGTGGCATCAAGTAGAGGGAGATGGTCAGGTCAGCGCGACGTTGCAAATTGGCGAAGCCGCTGTTATAGCCGAACGAACGGGCCTTACCACGATTCATAATTTTCGCCCGCGTGATGTGACAGCCGGGGGGCAGGGTGCGCCGCTGACCGGTTATGCCGATTGGTTGCTGCTGCGTCATCCCACCCAATGGCGGGCTGTGCAAAATATTGGGGGGATGGGGAATGTTACTTTTTTGCCACCCCTCAACAACACCGATAGCCAACCGCTGGCATTTGATACTGGCCCCGGTAATGCCTTGATTGATATGGCGACGACGATTTTGACCGATGGAGCACAAACCTATGATCGGGACGGGGCATTGGCGGCACGAGGTCAATTGGATGAGGGCTGGTTGGCGCAATTAATGAGTCATCCCTATTTTGAACGCCGTCCTCCCAAGACAACAGGCCGGGAGTTGTTTGGCGCCGATATGGCCCAACAGTTGGTGCAAGAAGGACAGACACGAGGATTAAATCGGGAGGGTATTATTGCCACACTAACTGCTTTGACAGCCAGCAGCATTGCCGATGCCTATACCCGTTTTGCGCCACAGCCCCCTGCGGAAGTTATTTTAGGCGGTGGTGGTCAACATAACCCCACCTTAGTGGCCCATCTGCAAAATTTTATGCCGAATACACACGTTTTGCGCCACGAAGCTATTGGCCTGAGCAGCGATTTTAAAGAGGCGCTGGTTTTTGCAATTTTGGCCTATGAGACATGGCACAATCGCCCCGGTAATTTGCCTGCCTTGACGGGCGCATCGTATCCGGTTGTATTAGGGCAAATTACCCCCGGTAAAAATTATCAGACGCTTATTCAACAAACGTGGTGTGCTCGATGAGTCGTTATGTTATGGGCATTGACGGCGGGGGCAGCAATCTCCGTGTGGTGGTGGCAACCCCTGATTTACAGGTCGTTGGTGAAAGCCATGCTGGAACGGTCAACCCCAGTGTAATCGGGCGTGAGGCGTCAGCCATGTTGATTCGTCAGCACATGCAAACCGCGATTGAAAAGGCCCATTTGCAACCTGCCGATATTCGAGCAGTGGGTATTGGAGTGGCCGGGGCGTCTGCCGACCATTCAGCCGATTGGTTGGACGAAGTAGTGCGTGAAATTACCCCCAATGCCCGTATTTGTCCCAGTGCCGACCAAGAGATCGCGCTGGTAGGGGCACATGGCAAACGCGAGGGTCTTTTGATTTTGGCCGGAACTGGCAGTGTTGCCTATGGGATCAACCCGGCGGGCGAGGCAGCCGTTGTGGGTGGCTGGGGGTATTTGCTAGGGGATGAAGGTAGTGGCTATTGGCTAGGCTTATCGGCATTGAAGGCCGTTGCACAGGCAAGTGAACGCCGTGCCGAAGCGACCACTCTAGCTAAAATCCTGCTCAATCAATTGAACTTGGCTAAACCACGCGACTTGATTCGCTGGTTATATGCCGAACAACGCCATGCTGAAATCGCTCAATTTGCGCCACTTGTCTTGGCACAAGCCGAAGCAGGTGACGCCGTTGCTCATCAATTGGTGCAGGAAGCAGTTGACCAGTTGGTGGGTCATATTGTAGCTCTGCGCGAGATTTTGAATTTCCCAGACGCGCCCATCGCTTTTGCTGGTGGACTGTTGGCCCATCCAAATGTGCTTAGTTTGGCCCTATGCAGCCAACTTGGCCTACCAGCTATCCCTGTTCCAAAATATCCTCCGGTGATGGGGGCAGTGCTGCTGGCCTTAGATTTACTTGCTCAAAAAGAGAAGGAACAATGATGCAACCTTTGACGGAATCGCGTAATCTCCGAACCCAGCAGATTGATCGGCTTTCCACGGTGGAAATTTTGGAAGTCATCAATGACGAAGATGCCTCGGTTGCGACGGTGATTCGGGAAGTGCTGCCCGCCATTGCCCAAGCGGTGGATGTAATTACGGCCCAAATTCGGCTGGGAGGGCGTTTGATTTATGCTGGGGCAGGCACAAGTGGGCGTTTAGGGGTGCTGGATGCGGTGGAGTGTCAACCCACTTTTAGTACACCACCTGAAATGGTGCAGGCGCTTTTAGCAGGGGGTGAACCCGCTATGACCCAAGCAGTCGAAGGTGCGGAGGATCGTTATGAGGCAGGCAAAACTGACCTCCTAGCTTTAAACGCCACTGCTGCCGATGTGGTTATTGGGATTGCTGCCAGTGGCACAACCCCTTATGTGATAGGCGTTCTGGATACGGCCAATGCACTTGGCGCCAAGACCGTGGCTATCTCTTGTAATGCACCTGCCCCGATTCTTGATCGAGCCAGTATCAAAATCGTGGCACTGGTTGGGCCAGAGGTCATTACGGGTTCGACCCGCATGAAGGCAGGCACGGCTCAAAAGATGATCCTCAATATGCTGACGACCACCAGTATGATTAAACTTGGCAAGGTCTATGGGAATTTGATGGTGGACGTGCGGGTGACCAATCAAAAACTGGCGAATCGTGCCCGGGGAATGGTGGCTGAGGTGGTGGGAACGGGCCAAGAAGAAGCCGCTCGATTGCTACAAATGAGCCATAATGAGGTCAAAACCGCTATAGTCGTTGGCCTGCTCAATATTTCGGTTGAAGAGGCGCGTCAACGACTAACCGAGAATCGTGGGATGCTGCGAAACGTGATAGAATTGCCGCTTGAATAGGAAAAACTCTTATGCCGGATATGCTGGTTAAACTTTATGAACTCCCTGAATTAGACCCTGTTCTTCGAGAGCAGGCCGTTAACGACATTACCATCCGACGGGCGTTGACCCCGGAAAAACATTTTGTAGTGGACTGGGTCGGCGAAAAATTCAGTCAGTTTTGGAAAAGTGAGTGCGAGACCGCATTTGCCCATCAACCTGTCTCATGCTTCATCGCCACCGAAAAAGATTCATTGATTGGTTTTGGGTGTTATGACACAACCCGTAAAGGCTTTTTTGGGCCAACCGGGGTTAGTGAATCGGTGCGTGGACGGGGTATTGGCAAAGCCCTTTTGCTGGTTTGTTTACATAGTATGTGGTGGGAAGGCTATGGGTATGCCATTATTGGCGGCGTCGGGCCAGCCGCGTTTTATGCCAAAACGGTTGGGGCAACCATGATTGAAGGTTCGGTTCCCGGCATCTACAAAGGACTGCTGCGGAAATCTGACGGATAGACTTTATTCATCTATGAAATGACCAATTATGACTCCAGACGCCTCCCCCGGTGTAGCCTCGCGTAAAACAACCTCACGGCGATCTTTGCTATTGGCAATGGGCTTAGCGGCTTTGCTATTGTTTCTGGCTTTACGTGGAGCCGACTGGGACAAGATGCTGACGACGCTGCGGCGGGGTGAACCGTTAGCCCTTTTAGCCGCCGCAGTGCTACTAGCAATGGCTTATTTTTTACGCTCTTTACGCTGGCGAGTTCTGCTTACGGCGGAAAAACCGATTTCGGTCGCCACTGTTTTTTGGGCGATGGTCATTGGCTATCTGGGGAATAGTTTTTTGCCCGCCCGCTTGGGTGAATTGATGCGCTCCACGATGATTGGGCGCAAAACAGGCGTTAGCACCAGCTTTGCTCTAGCCACCGCTTTGACAGAACGTATCCTTGATGCTATTTCGCTGGTATTGTTCAGCCTGATTGCTATCCCATTTTTGGATACCGACATTCCCGATTGGCTCAAAACGGCGGCGACTGTCATGGCGGTATTGGGGGTAGTGGGGCTAACTGGATTTTTGGTAGCCCATCGTTTTGAAAAAATCATCCATGCGATTATTGGGCGATTACCGATACCATTGCGTTTCCAAGAACGCCTTAGCCAACTGGTGGGGGAGTTTTTGTTAGGCACTCGCGCTTTCCAACATCCCCAACGTGCGCTGATTTTTGCCATTATGACGCCAATCATCTGGTCAGTGGATACGGTGATGTCAATTACAGTGGCAGGGGCCTTCGGTTTGACCCTGCATCCTGCTGAGGCGTTGTTGTTATTGGCAGCACTGGGGTTGGCGAGTGCTGCTCCCTCGACCCCCGGTTATGTAGGTATTTTCCAATTTGTAGCCGTGACCGTCCTTGTGCCATTTGGGTTTACCCGTGACGAGGCCCTTGTTTATATCATCAGCTTTCAGGCGATTACCTATTTCATTGTGCTGACATGGGGCTTGACGGGTTTATGGTGGCTAAATCGCGGGAAAAATATTAAAAGTATCCCTCCCGAAAATTACAGCGGATTTCAAGTAGAGTGAGCTACTAATCAAGATTGAGAAAGCCCGCATGAGTAAAAAAGCCGATAGCATCATAAGGGGAGATCGAATCAAGGGCATGGTGGATGGCGTCAATGAG
>JACRBG010000048.1 GCA_016234595.1 Chloroflexota bacterium
CACATATAAGTTTTCACATATTTCAAAATTTGTCAAGAGGTTCGCCAAAAAAGTTATTTTCCAAAGAGATTAAGTAATATCGGCCCAACTCAAAACATCAGCTAACCAGCCGTTCGGCCTATTTTAGGATTATGATGAAAAGACAACGATATACCTTAAATGATGTAGCAAAAGACGCCGGCGTGTCCTATCAGACGGTCTCACGGGTGATTAACGATCACCCCAGTGTGTCCCCGGAAACTCGTTTACGGGTGCAAGAGGTGATACAAACGCTTGGCTATCGGCCCAACAAAGTTGCCAAAAGCCTAGTGGCAAGCCAATCTAATACCCTCGCCATTTTGACGTTTGCCATGAATCACTATGGCCCAACCCAGATGGTGGTCAATATTGAACGCGCTGCCAAAAACTTAGGCTACGATCTCATTTTCTCCAATATCAGCAAGCCGACCCGTGACCAAATTAGCCATGCGCTCGACAGCTTAAGCGGACGGCAAGTGGATGGGATTATCTCAATCTCGCCTGTTGTTGGCATCGCCTATGAAGAAATGTTGCAATTTTGCCACGATATTCCACTTGTGCTGATTGACCCCCAATTTGGCATGGAAATACCTTCGATCATTGTGGATCAGCGTTATGGCAGTCGCATCGCTACGGAACATCTAATTAATCTGGGTCATCATCGCATTGCCGAGATAAGTGGCCCGCTCAATTGGTTTGGTGCTATCGCCCGCCATGAGCAATGGATCGAAACCCTCCAGCAAGCCTGTTTGACTCCCATGATGAGTGTAGAGGGCGATTGGTCGGCTTTGAGTGGTTACGAGGCGGCCCGGCGTCTCTTAAAACAAGACTCCAGCTTCACCGCGCTGGTGGTTGCCAACGATCAAATGGCGTTGGGGGCCAGCTATGCCCTATCCGAACAAGGACTCCGCATCCCCCTCGATGTTTCGATTGTAGGCTTTGATGACATCCCCGAAGCCGCCTTCTTTCAACCACCCTTAACAACGGTCCGGCAAGAATTTAATCAGCTCGGCCAGATCGGGGTACGCTATTTGCTGGAGCTCATCCAAAATCCTGAGACCCCCGTCGAACAACATATTCTCTATCCCGAATTGGTCGTCCGAAAAAGCAGTGCCCCCTACTCCGCGACGGGCTGACCTGAATTGTGAGTTTGTATTGCGTATCGCCAATCAACAGGCGTTTATATAGCCTGTCACCTTTGGCGTCTCCTTCATTTTCCACCTCCAAAAGCCATCCTCATTAGCCGTAACCCATATCTTCCGCTTGCATTGTTGACAGGCTTTTAATCCTATCGTATAATTTTATTACGATCATCGTACAATTTTAATCTCGTAAATACCGACTTTCGTATCTATTTTGATGTTGATTGAGCATTTGTGAGGTTGGATATGCCAGACAAGCCTTTAAACCAAGTCACCCAGACGGAAGAGGTCAGCAACTTATTACACCAAATGACTTGGGGTATCCGGTTAGACCAATTGGGCACATGGTCAAAGGCATTGCGGGGCATGGCACAACTGGATTTACATATCCTAAAACTTATTGCCGAACGACCCGACATTATCCTGAAAGAGATTTGCGAGGAGCTTCACATACCTAGCAGCACCCTCACCAGCGCCATCAATCGTCTCGAAGAGCGTGGCTTGCTGAATCGGGTCATCAGTCGGCGCGATCGTCGCTCATATGGTCTCGAACTCACGGACAAAGGTTGGGCGATTAAAGCCGAGCATGATCGGGTTGATCAAATGATTGCCGCAAAGGTTATTCAAGCACTCGATAATGAGGCCGAAGTTGCCACATTGGTGAATCTCCTCATCAAGATTGTGCAGCATTTTGATTGAGTCACTTGCTTAATTTAGGTTAATTTATATCCCCTCATCGCCGCTATCTCGACCGCCATCGGGGAATATGGATGGAGGTAGCGCCATGATAACACTCGAACATGTTTCCAAGAAATACGCGATGGGGGCTGTGACCGTTACAGCCTTAAATGATGTATCACTGTGCATTAAAGAAGGCGAGTTTGTGGTTGTTCTAGGGCCATCTGGCAGCGGCAAAACCACCCTGCTCAATATGGTCAGCGCCCTCGATATACCCACCAGTGGAAAAATTACCGTTGCGGGTAAAGACATTACCGCTATGAGTCGGATGAAACAATTCGACTTTCGGCGCAACACGGTCAGTTTTATATTCCAGAGTTTTAATCTCTTCCCTAGCCTCACGGCGGAGGAAAATGTCCAATTTGTCCTCGATATGTATGCTCACCGCTCTAACCAACCGAGAGCGCAGGCTGTCTTAGAAAGTGTAGGATTGGGCCTCCGCTACAAACATTTTCCCCATGAACTATCGGGCGGTGAACAACAGCGGGTGGCGATTGCACGGGCACTGGCAACGGGCAATCCCGTATTGCTTGCCGACGAACCCACTGGTGAATTGGATTTCAAGACGGGTGTCCAAATTTTGCATCTGCTAATGGCCCAAGCGGGCAATGGCCGAACCGTCCTCGTCGTCACCCATAACCGCGAAATCTCGCGCATTGCCGACCGTGTGATTGAATTGAGCAGTGGCGAAATAGTCCGCGATGGCGCACCCGAAGCCGGTAAAGCGCCTATTGCCGATTTGCACTGGTAAAGGGGGATGTAGTCATGAAGCTCAAATTTTGGCTGAGATGGTCTTACCGGGATGCCCGCGAACACTGGCTACAAGTGCTGGCGATTGCCTTAATTCTGGCCTTGGGCACAGGGGTCTACAGTGGTTTTGGCAAACAAAAAGAATGGCGTATCGAATCGCTTGATAAAAGTTTTGCCATGCTTGCTATGTATGACCTCCACATGGAACTCACGGACGGCAGCTATCTTGAAGGCCCAGCGCTTGAGGCTGCCCTTGCCCATATTGAGGGCGTGGCGATGGTTGAAACCCGCCTACTGGTTCCAACCCTTATTGATGCCTCCAAAGGTGGGGAGACCATTCTTTATCCGGGGCGGCTTGTGGGTCTTGATTTATCGAATGGCGGCCCGCATATCAACAAGCTGAATATCACCGAGGGAGCACGCCTTAGCGAAGCCGACATCAACAGCAACCGGGTTGTGATTGATCACCTGTTTACCAGCTATCGCAAGCTCTCGCCGGGGGATACCGTCAAAATTGCTGGGGATTTTGAATTGGATTTCGTGGGGCGTGGTCAGACCCCCGAAAACCTCATGATTATGCCCGGTACGGGTGGTTTTATGGAGAATGAAAACACCTTTGCCATCATGTATATGTCGCGCGCGAGTGTCCAGCGGCTCAGTGGACGGGCTGGGCTGGTCAATGATGTAGTCTTTCTCTTCAACAAAAATACCGATCCGGATGCCGTCATCGCTGAGATAAACAAAGTCATGGCCGCCAATTTCGCCGATACAGGCTTCAATTTAACCAAGAAGACCGACGACAAAGTCTACAACGCAATGTATACCGATGCACGTGGTGATCAACGCTTCTGGAATATCATTGCGGGGCTGTTCCTATTCGGGGCAGCCATGGCGACCTTCAACTTGGCAGGCCGTATTGTCGAGTCACAGCGTCGGCAGATTGGCATTGGCATGGCCCTTGGTGTAAAGCGGCCTTTGTTGGCCCTTCGCCCGATCCTCCTCGGGTTGCAAATTGCCCTCATTGGGACCATCTTTGGACTGGCCGTGGGCTATATTTTCAGTCAGGCCATTGCTGGGATATTCGACGACTTTTACCCCCTACCCTATTGGCGCAACCCCTTCTTTATCGAGAGTTATATCAACGCCTCTATTGTAGGGCTAATAGTCCCAGTCGTCGCCACCCTATTTCCGGTCTGGCGGGCGGTTCGGGTCCAACCCATTGATGCCATTCAAACGGGCTATCTGGTGGCAAAGGGAGGCGGGCTCTCCTATCTCATGGAATATGTACCCGTCCCCGGCAAGAGTTATATGCAAATGCCATTCCGCAACATTTTGCGTTCACCTTGGCGCAGTCTCTTGACCATGCTTGGTGTATCCATCGCCATTATGTTGTTGATCGCCATGTCGGGCATTTTGGATACCTTCCAGCGTACCATTCACCAAGGCAGTGACTTTTACATAAAATCCCAACCCAACCGACTCAATGTGGTGCTGGACACCTTCTATCCGATCAACAGTGAGCGAATCTCCCAAATACAGGCGCTTGAGCAGGACGGGCAACCCCTATTTAGCAAAGTGGATGTTGGGTTGATCATGGTCGGGGAATATGTCAACCATGATGATGAGGAAATGTTGGCGGTCATTGACTTGTTTGATCCTGAAACGGCGCTGTGGCAACCAACCTTGAAAGAGGGGCAGTTACCGGATGGGCAGCGTGGCATCGTCATTTCGGAGAAGGCGGCTGATGATCTTGGGGTCGAAGTCGGCGACACGGTGCGGGTCGCGCTACCCATACGCGAAGGCTTGCTCTCCTACCGCATGGAAGAGACCGACATTCCCGTGGTTGGCATCCACGACAACCCTTTACGAATGCAAGCCTATATGAGCCTGAACCAAGCCGATTTGATGAATATGCAAGGACTCGCCAATACTCTAACGCTTTATCCAGCCAAAGGCGTGACCACCGAGGAAATGCGACGGGTGATGTTCGCGCAGCCGGGGGTTGCCTCCGTGCAACTGGTAAGTGATATTGCGTCCAGTTTTGAGGAAGCCATTGAAATTTTCAATGTGGTGATGATGATGATTCAAGGCGTGGTCGTGATCTTGGCCTTCCTGATTGCCTTTAACTCAACCAGCATCAATGTGGATGAGCGGGTGCGTGAGATTGCCACAATGTTTGCCTTTGGCTTACCGATTCGCACGGTAATACGGATGCAGGTGGTCGAAAACCTGATTACCGGCCTAATCGGCACTATCCTCGGCGTGCTCTTCGGTTATTTTGCGATTGTGTGGATGGTGAAAGGCCAAGTGGCCGATATGATTCCAGACATCCAATTTGATATACACATCGCGTTGGCAACCTTTGTGACGGCCAGTGTCCTTGGGATTGTGGTCGTTGGCCTAACCCCTCTACTAAGCATCCGAAAGTTCTTACGTATGGATATTCCATCTACCTTGCGGGTAATGGAATAAAACATGTCCTTGTGTATGAAAGGCCCCCATGCTGGCTGGTATAGGGGGTCTTTTTTGGTGCACTAGGCTTAGCGTGGAATAGTCCAACAAATCTCTACAGAACATACATTCTATTACTGCTGCTTATATGCGCCGAATTTGAATCCGTTACGATAGTAACGGATTTATGCGTACTGGTCATATTTCAACGAAAAAAATGACCGTTAGGGTAAGAAAAATGTGCTAGGAAGGGCAGACTTGATGGCGCTTACCCTTCCCTTGATTTTTTACCCACACACGGGCGGGCATAGAGGTGGTGGCACTGTAGATAACGGCGGAAAGGTCGGCATGATGGGGGGTTGACCGACCGATGGCGGTGGCGGCGTCTGATAACCCGCTGGGCGCGGAGGCAATGTCTGATAAGTCGGGTTGAAAGACGGATTGGGCGGCCTAGGAGTCAAGGTAGGCAATGGTGCACCGACTGGCGGATTGCTGGGGTTGGCAGGTTGCCCCGGCGTAACAGCATTAGGGGGTGGGTTAACACCCGTATTCGGACTGTTAGCGGGGTTAAGCGGCAGGGTTGTATTGGGTTGAGGCGGCAACGGATTTTGGCCCTGCATTGTACCCGATGATGGGCTGATATTCGCTGGTGCGTAATCCCCATCAAGTGTTGAGGTCGGCGTTGGGGATAGGGTAGCAGTGGGTGTAGTAGTTGCACTGGCCGTCGCGGTCGCCGTGCCTGTTGGAGTAGTGGTGGGCGTAAAAGTGATACTTGCGGTTTGAGGGATTTCTTCTTGGCCCTCGCCGTTTTGGTCATCAAATAGGCCTAGTTGGGCGGCCAGCCATGTGCCCCCTACCCCAGTGCTGATTAGGCATAAAAAGACCGTCAGGCCAATCGCAACAAGTTGCAATAGGGGGCGGATTTGACGGCGGGGTAAAACCGATAGTCGGCCATCATGTTCTGGGCCTTCTAATTCCCGTAATAAACGCTCACGCACGCGCAGTTCAGCTTGAACGGCATCATTCCCCACGACCCGTGCCCGATTCACCAACTCCCCCGCTTCTAACATCGGACGTAGGGCGGCGGCATGGCGTGGATACGCTTGTAGGCAATCCTCAATCGTTTCGCCAGCAGCCAAGCGATCAATACATTCATTCAATATGGCTCCCAGACTGCGATCAGGCATGGCGACCCTCCCATCTTAAATCTCCTAGTTCGCCCATCTCACGCAGATGTTTGCGTAGCGACTCAATCGCCCGTAATTGCAAGGACTTCACCGCGCTCATGCTACGCCCCATAATGTCGCAGGTTTCTTGTAAGCTGAGACGCTGCCCAAAACGGAGGATCAGCACTTCTTGCTGGTCAACCGATAAGGCCCGAATCGCTTGGCGGGCACGGTCAAGGCTTATGGTACGAATCAGATTAATTTCAGGGTCATCATCCACCGGGCTAGGCATCCATTCTTCAAGGGTGGTGGTCGGCAACTTTTTGGCTTCATGATATTGGGCGGCAATCAGGGTTCGGGCTACCTTAAATAACCAACCGCGTAGACTGTGGCGGGGGGCTTGGCGTTTGCGCACGGCATCCAAAAAACGCAAAAACACCTCACTGGCAATGTCCTCGGCCACTTCCGCATCGCCCACCCGCAACCGGATATATTCATAAATCGGTCTAAAATAAAGTTGATAGATGTGCATGATAGCGTCAGGACTGCCCGCCCGCACTTCATCCATCAAGGCGTCTTCTTCAGTTAAATCTGGCAGCACCAGAAAAATCATCGCTGACCTCTGCCCCTGTTGTTGACTGTAGAGCCTTGTCGTGTCCACACGCTTATTGTTTCCTTCCATTGTCCACCGCGGGCAGATTCCATGCCACCCACATACCGATTGGAAAACCTCTCCCCAAAACCAAGTTTGAGGAGAGGTTGCTGAAGCTAGCTGCACTGGGGTGGGCAGGCTGGCACAGGTGGAATTTGTGGTGGCTGTCCATTGGGGATTTGCGGCGGCTGCACTGGCAGATTACCCGGATTTACCGGATTAATGGGATTGGCGGGATTTGGTAGATTGGGCGAGTTCGCGGGGGCTGAGGGGTTGGTAGCCACCGTCACGGATCCCGACACCACTCCATTCACTATACGAATTTCGACCCGCACAGTCATCCCTACCTCTAAATCAGCCGCAACGTTCAAACTGGTGGTGCTGATGACCTGTCCATTCACCGTAATACTGATGGTACTAATGGCCTCTAGTTGCCCAATGATATTCAGCGACATATTCGAGGCGTTATTATTGGACGGCACAGGATTAGCGGGCGGTTGCGGGTTTTGATTTGCAGGCTGGGGATTTTGAGGGGCTTGACCAACCGAGGGTTGATTGACAGGTGGTTGACCACTTGGCGGTGCACTCGGATCATTCACTGATGAGCCTAGTTTTTGAATTTCACTGGCAACAAGGGTAACAATCGAATCGGCGGTTTCAATGCCGAAAGTGACCCGTACCAGATCGCCCACTTCGACACCTTCTTCGATAGTCGCCCCCGTGACATCATAGGTCAGGCCGCCTATCAAAGCGGTATCGGTGTTTAATTCAGTCAATTCACCAATCGTCGAAAAACTATTGGGGTGTTGGGGTAGCTGCAATTTGGCAACTTTGGTTGCAACCAATGAGCCGTCTGTTGCAACGGTAAACTCAACCCGTACCCAATCGCCAACAGCAAGGCCTGCTTCGACCTCAGCGTTGGTCGTATCAAAAGTCTGGCCGCGCACTACAATACTATCGGCGTTTAAGGCTTCTAATTCGCCGACCATCATAGCGGGGTGTTCAGGAGCATTGGATGGCTGGGGCAATTCGGCGGCGGCGACACTACTGGCAATGAGGGTTCCATCTTCAGCCACGGTAAATGTGACCATGACCCAATCGCCAACCGTGAGGTCTGCTTCCACTTCGGCATTAGTGGTATCAAAGGTTCGACCTGCCACCTCAACTGATGTGGCATCAAGGGCTTGGAGGCGTCCCAAAACGGTAAATTCAGTGGTGGGCGGTGTGGGTTGATTAGGGGCTTCGACCATATGCACCTCTGAGGCGATTAATGTGCCGTCAGCTTCGATGGTAAACCGGACACGCACCAAATCACCCGCCACCAAATCGGCCTCGACCTTGGCAGTGGTCGTATCAAAGGTGTGGCCCGCGACCACCACAAAGTCCATGCCAAGCTCCTCTAATTCGCCGACGAATGCCAATTCGGGCAACGGCACTTCAAATTTCGTCACCGCGGTTGCCGTGCGCTCACCCGTTGATAAATCAAGGACGAAGCGGACTTCGACCAAATCACCAACCGCAAGGCCAGCTTCGACTTCAGCGGTCGTGGTATCAAAAGTCTGCCCAGACACCACCACGTTATCGGCATTCATTGCTTCCAGTGTGCCCACCACACGCAGATTAAAGGTTGTGCTACCTTGACGGGCCAGTGCCGCTGTTGGCATCAACATCATTGCCAGCAAGGCCAGCATTACACCGACCCCCCATAGGCCAAAGGATTTTTTCGACATTTTGTTTCTCCATACACATCTCAACTTGAGCGATCATTCACCTATACCGAGTGAAAATCCGGCAAAAGGTCGCTTAGTACCTTTGGGTCATTTTTGAAAAGTACCTAAATCCCAGTTCATCATTTACAAAGGCGGGGAAGGGTCATGGCGTGCATCCAGCGAAACCATTGGTACGGAATTCGGGTCAATCCTCACCCCCCAACCCCCTCTCCACCGAGTAGCGAGGGGGCGCCAAACAGCGCATTTAAGGCCCCTCCACTGTGTGGGGAGAGCTCTACCCGAATTTGGTATGAGAGGGGTCACCGATTCAGAGGCTAAAGGTTATATCTCGCTCAAAATATCGTTCCTGAGAATACTTTGGTATTTTTCAAGTACACCTTATAATTATCAATATCGTTTCAAAAACGAAACCAAGCATCTATGGAGGGAATTATGATCAAATTTGCGGCTTTTAGTCCCGATTGTGAGTCACTGGGTCAAGGCATGATGATGTTTATGACCGCTATCACACACGATGAGTTTGAAGGTAGTTTGAAAAAACACGGGCTAGACCATGTTGAAATGGAAAAATGGTATCCCCAGCAAAACTGGTTGGATGTCTTAAATGATATTGCCGCCAGCGACCCCGGTAATGCCTCCCAAACCTTTGTTTCCATCGGGATGAAAGTTATTGAAACCGCCCGATTCCCCGCTGAAATCAATAACATGGATATTTACACCTTGCTCTCCATTTGGAATAACGTCTATAGCACCAATCATCGCGGCAAGGACATCGGTGGTATGGAATATACCAAAGTCAGCGACAAACATATCCAAATGAAAATCCGCATCCCCTTCCCCGATGATCTTGAATACGGGGTCTATTGGGGTATTGCCCGACGCTTCCTACCCCCCGGAACAAATTTTGCGGTGACTTACGATGAAGCAGCCCCCCGGCGTGAACATGGCGGCCCCAATACAATCATCCATGTTAAGTGGGACTAATTAAAACTCGCCCATAAGCAAAATCGAGCCCACCCCTCCTAACCGATGTTTTGCAGGAGGGGTTTTTCGTTTTTCAGTCAGGTAGCTCAAAAATTCATGATGCGGCAAGGGCTACCCCAGAACATGGTGATGGAATCCATCTAGCTATCATTTTTAAGTGGGTCAATAACTATTTAGTGTTAGCAATATTTGCACGTCTTCGTTTATAAATGAGGAGACTATAGTTGCCAGTTGTCACAAAAATTCGGCTGAATGAGCGATATACCGACTCTTCTGGCTGGGAGAATTTGCATTGGGGGTAGCTACCCTATCTAAAAGTCAAATAAAAGTTCCGGCTCTATTTTACACAAGGACAGCACCAAATGACGGCCCACGACCAATTAGCTGAGGCACGTGAACTGATTAAAAACAAACAATATGATGCGGCCCGGGCTTTGCTGGAAGCACTTCCTTTTGATGAAACAGCCCAAAAATGGCTTGCCAAGCTCGACGAAATTGCTCCCCGCCCCAAAAATAACAATCCCTTTGATGACTTTGCCGCCGACCCTTTTGCCAGCAGTCAAAGCTATGGCGGATTTAGTGCCTTTATGAGCGCGGAAGAAAAATTCGAACGAGTCAAAGTTCTGATTAAAAATAAGAACTTCGATGAAGCCCGGAGCATTCTCAAAACTTTGCCAGATGACGCCTCGGCCCAAGCATTGCTGGCAAGATTAGAAGACCTGACCAGCGGTCAGAAGACTTCTAGCACCCAGAATCCTTTCAATCCACCTCCAAAAACGGATGGCCCTTTTGGGCAAAAGACAACCAGCCGACCCCAACGCTCTTCGGGTAAACGGCCCAAAACAATGGTTGATTACGTGCTGAGTGCCGTTGGCAGCATTGTTGTGTTAATTATTTTCATCTTTGGTCGTCAATATGTCCGTTATGGGGATTTTAATGTTCTACGGAGCGATCAAGACTTTGAAAATGAAGTGATGACCTTTACCCACGACTGGGACTGGAAACAGATTGACCCCGACGAGGCCGAGTGGTGTGACAATGTTGATGACAACGTCAATTGCTTTGCCTATTTAGCACGGCGCACCTCCGTAGGTGATCCCTATGGCGCATGGATAGGTTTTGCCGAGTTTGAGCTAACTGCCAATTCGAGTTTATCCACTGAACAAAGGGCAGCTAACGCTTGGGCAAGCTACCTCGAAGAATATCCTGATATCCAACCGCGCACGCAATATACCACACTGGTTGATGGCGTTACGGCGGTGGTCTATGAGTTTAATTACGGTGATGGTTATTTTGAAAAACGCTTATACCTCCACCGCGATCCAGCCCATTTTTTGGTCATTGCGATTTCCGCTAGCACGGAGAGTGGTTATCAACGGCGGCAGGGGGAAATTGAAGAGATTCTTGCCAGCATTGATCTCAAAACATCCTAGGAAATAGCTTAGGGAAAGTCGGTTATCCCTTTTCCCTAAATTTCGTTTTTGCCCGGTAGCTCTGATAAGTTCCCACTAGCGCATTGGGCTATACTTCGGTAAAACTATAGGGATGGATATAAGCAGCAGCACTAACCTGCTGTGAGGGTTTAATTTTGCCTATTTACCTGCGTTAGCCGATGAGTCATCGCTTCCCTTGACTCATATAATTGACAAGTTGGGTCGTTGTTTGTATACTGTATGATGTCACGAGGAGATAGGTTTCGATGATCCTTAAAAATCGTCTGGCGGAATTAATGGCTGAATATGGTCGGAAGACAGGCTACCGCCTGACACAGGACGATTTGTCGCAAGAGACCAAAGTCGCCCAAAGCACCATATCCGCGTATGTGACAAATAAAGTACGGCGGTATGATGCCCGCATAGTTGAAACCTTTCTAGAGTTTTTTGGGTGCAATGTGACCGATTTTTTTGTGCTGGATGAAGGCTTTGCCGAAGACCGGCTAGAGGAAGAAAACGGGCACAGGCCCCAAAGAGTATCTCAAGGTCAAAACGCCTGAGCCACCTTGAGGGCCTGCGGTTCGCGCTACTCAGGTTGATTTGAGGAGCCTGTAGCGCCGCACCATTACGTGCGTCGTGGTGAAAGTGCAGGGGATCACCAAAAACGCTATACAAGATTGTATCACACATGAGAAAATAGACAAGTCTCCCGAACAATCGTCATTTTCTCCCCTGCTCCGAGTGATGCACACTGCTCACAGTCGAGTGGTGCATCCTGAAGAGGGACTTTATTGAATTACTTCTATCAGGAGCTTGATGAACAAGGAATTGTTTTTATCGCCTATGTGAATATCATGTTTTTGAGGAGTAACCATTTTCCGTCTCGACTTAGGACAAGTGTTCTAATTTTAGAGACAGGAAAAACCCCGTGTGATGGGGGGTGAAGTCCTGTAATTTCAGCATTTGTTGTGATAGTGACCTATCAGATTGATTACATGATGGCTGTCATGTATTCAACTAGATATGATTATCGCTTGGGAAAGCCAAAATGTCAAGTATTTTAGGGAAATTTTACCTAAATTGTCAAAAAGACTAATGGCGATATAAGCGGAGTATCCTAGTCGTTGCACTTATAAGTCACTGTCACGTTCTCTTAATTATTTAGAGTGGTTTGGAACCCATTTAAGGAAAACCCCATGAACAAGCCATCATCAAGTGACAAGACGCGATCGGATGTCCCGGTTGTATTTTCAAAACCCTTGGCCCGCGTTTTTGGCCCAGAAGCCGCACTCGTTTTACAGCAGACCCATTACATGACGACTTTATTTGCCCAAAAAGAAGACAATCGTATTGACGGTCATTTTTGGTATCGCCACGCCTATGCCGATTGGCACAAGGATTATCCATTTTGGAGTGCAGCCACCTTCAAAGTTGCGATTTCCCGCCTCGAAAAAGCTGGCATTTTGATCGCCGAGCAGCTTTCCAATAACAAATTTGACAAAGGCAAATGGTATCGGATTGATTATGATTGCTTGAATCAGATGATTCCTTCGACCAGCGAAAAATTGTTCTTCGATACCCAGCTAAACGCTAACCGATTGGATGAAAATCGCCAATCGAATGAAACTAAATTCACTCATCGAACGGATACCCAACCCCTATCGTCGGAAAATTTGAGCCAATCGGCTGACCAAATTTCAACAATCGAACAGTCGTCACCTGCTCCATCTATGAATGAGAATGTATTGATTGAAAAAGACTCATCAGATTTACCAAATAAAACTCATTCAATAGGCTCTCAAAAAACTGATAGATCAAGTCAACCCTCCCCCCACCCTGCCCCATCTGCTCTAGCTATTCCAGTACAACCAAATGCGGGCAGCGAGGGATTGATGAATACAACATCCGATGATTCAGTTTCACATGATGAAGCGAAAGAAATGGCCCGCGAAATCTACAACCATGGCCCCCTGCGTGGACTCGTTAATTTTTGCCTAGTGCCAGAGTTATCGGGGGTCAAACCGGGGCCGCGTGAATGGAAACGGTTGCGCAAAGTTCTCAACGAAGTCGAGGCCATGACTCCTGCCGATGTGCCCGTTACCAGCGAATTATTCGAAGTGGATTTCCGGTTGTGGTGGTTTATGTATGGCCCCGGTCAAGATGGTGAACCTATCCGTGTGGCCGAATACTTGATGACCGTGTGGCCGCGTTTCTTGGCCCATCATCGCCAAAACCGCAATTGGGTGATGGAATTTGGCGTGCGCCATGCGGGTTGGTTGAGCTTCTGCAAACAAGACCCCAAGGGTTTTGCCGAGATGTATGCCGCCAAAAACCGTAACAAAAACAACCGCCCCACTGTTGGAATTGCCCCGCTTGCAGACTTGAACCCACACACCCACATGGACGAGGAAGCAATTTTGGAGGCGATGATTTGTGAGGCCAATGTTTAAAAATTTCGATATTGGGGTAGGGTAGCGACCAAAATTGGCTGGTTTAGAACCAAACTATAACAATGCCTACCGACAGAGAAAGTTTTGCGATGTATACTACGTGTAATTAAAGAATATACCATATGGACATCCGGCGTAGCGTCCGACCTATGACCTTCGGTGATGCGGTTCGGGCCATAGGTGCGATATGAGGAGATGATTTTAATGGGTACTACAATAGCACTAATGAATCAAAAAGGTGGGGTTGGCAAAACCACCATGACCATCCATTTAGGGGTGGGGTTGGCTGCCATGGGGTATCAGGTGGCGATGGTAGATATGGACCCCCAAGGCCACATTGCCATGTCTTTCGCGTTGGTAGATGACTCTGGTCGTCCCCGTGAAGGCATTTTTGAACTGCTGGTAAATGGTGAGCCACTAGACTCGGTTTTGATGATGGCCCCCGCGGATGAATATGAATCCATTCAGCGTGAACCGGGGGGATTGTTATATATCTTGCCGGGGGGGCAAAAGACCCAACTTGCCGCCATCAATATTCAACTCGATGGCGCGGATTTTGGGGCGGTCGAACGTTCGCTAAAACCCCTACAAGATCGGACTGATTTTGTCTTGATTGACACGGCCCCTACGGCCTCACTGTTTACCCCGGCAATTTTGGCCGCGGCAGATTTTGTCCTGTGCCCCACCGAGATGTCCCGTTTGAGCCTCGATGGGTTGGAAAAAATCACCCAGATGATGGCAAACTTGGCAGGGCTGCATAATGCCGACATTTTGGGAATTATTCCCATGATGACTCGTGCCAATACCCGCGAACACAAAGATCGTTTGGATGAACTCCAAGAACTGTACCCCGGCAAGGTGTGGTACAAAGAAGAAATTGCCCTTAGCACGGTTTGGAAAGAAGCCTCCGACGCCGCCCGAACCGTCTTCACCTATGCCCCACGTCACTCGGCTGTTGATACTGCTTGGAAACTCATTGACCGATTTTTGAAGGCCGTTGAAGGAGTACCGTATGGACAGGTCTAAACCGAACAGCCGTCGTCCTCCACGCGCTGCTGGTTCAATGTCCCCGTTGGAGGCATTGGAGTTAGGCACACGCCACCCCAATGAAGGCCGTCCGGTAGATTTGCCGCTGGCGCAGATTGTGGTTGACGAACAGATTCAGGTTCGCGTAGATGGCCTTGATGAAGAACGGGTTGAGCAGTACACCATCGTTGTCGAAAACGGCGGTGAGATGGAACCGATTATTATCTTCCAAGATGCCGATGGCACTTATCTTTTGGCTGATGGGTTTCATCGTGTTGCAGCCTATCGTCTGGCTGGACGAGAGACCATTAAAGCTCGTATCTCCAAAGGTGGTTATGACGCTGCTTACGAATATGCTGAGAACGCCAACCTTGAACACGGCTTGGCCTATTCCAACGAGGACAAGCGAAATATTCTGAAGCGGCGTATCACACAGGGTCGGACATGGTTTGAGTGGGTCGGCGATGGAAAATTGAACCCGCGTGTGTCCTATAATGAGATGGCCCGTCAATTGGGGGTCAGTCAGCCGACTATCACATCATGGGTAAACGGTATTGTGAATGAACTGAGTCAATCAACTTCAAAGAATTTAGAAGTTGATCGGTCACAGGTCGTCGGCAAAGATGGTAAAAAGCGTGATGTGAGTCGGATTGGGTCAGCAACGGCCAGCAAACCTAAGGTCGAACGTCCCCGCCAACCAGTTGAGCCTGAAACTATCGAAGATTTTGAAGATGAAAAATTCAGCACCTCGACGCATATGGTTATCAATGCTGGTGGGGAATCGCGGCTGGTAGAAAAACGTCCCGTTGACCGACCGGCCACCCCGACTAGTCGTAACCCTGACAAAGAATTGGCCGTTCAGATGGAATCGGATATTGCGGAGGTTGTATCGCTGCTCACCCGCTATGACCCCACCCAAGTGAATGTGTTGTGGTTGTTGGGTAAGTCGCGGGTTGAATATCTCAAAGCTCAATTGGGTCAATTGGAAATTTGGGCACAAGAAATGGGCGACTTTCTTTCGAGTATTTCGACTCCTCCAGATCAACCCAAAGTTTAAAGGGGACTATCATGGCGGAGCAGATGCAGAGTTGCGATTGGTGTGGGGCAAGCTGGCACATTCATTGGAAGTGCCAGATCATTTGTCCCACTTGTGGAGCCAAACAAGATTGCAGTGACTTATTTGTGGACTACGACAAAATCCAGCGGCAGCGCGAGGCCTACCCTGTTACGTCTACCCAAGTTACGCCGACACAATCGTCTGAAGTGAACCATGACCGGGCCTAATCGTAAAAAAAGCGTTTCGGATTTTCTGGTTGCATGGGTGGTGCTGCTGCTCGGATCAGGCATCGTGCTAGCCTTCTTTTGGAATTTTGCTCGTTATGGGGGGATCGAATATCGCGGCGTGGAAACGACTGGGACTATTACCGAGGCCCGCGCTCCCCAACCCAAAAGCCAAGCCCGTGTTTCATACACCTATGTAGTCGCGGGAAAATCCTATTCAGGCCATAGCTTTGTGGATGACGGATATTACAACTTCGCTCGCAATAATCTCGATCAAGAAATACCCATCATCTACTTCAAAGAATACCCCGGCCTATCCGCCATTCGTGGTTTTAATAATGGTAAGAATCTGGTCGCGTATTTTGTGGCTGCGCTAATTTTCTTCCCACTGGGGCTTTTCCTCTTTGTGAATTGGATGCGGCATCAACCAAAAAGTCAGCCTACAACCATAGTTTAGCCAACTAGATGGAGACGCCATGCGTCTAGAAATCAACGTCAGTTTAGCGAAAATCAATGAAAAGCGGTTTCATGTCCATGTTGAGGGTCAATCCCTGCAAGACGAAACCACCTTAACTCTCGAAGCCCTTGCCAATGTGCCGGGGCTAAAAATTTTGGAGTTGCATACCGAGGATGGCTGGGGTAATCCGCTTTTATGTAACATAAGTGAAAAAACCATCACCATTCCGACTAGACGATTTTTGCTCGAATATGATTTGCAAACCACCTACACCGATTGTATGGGGGCTGACCGCGAGGTCTATTTGATGTACCCTTTCATCAATGAGTATGAGGTGTTTTTGGGTGTGGGGTGTCTCCCTGTTCCCACGTCCCTGCCTCAAGAGCTGAATGATTTGCAGGTGCAGTTTAAATTAATGGATATCCCGGCTGGCTGGAATATATTTTCGAACGGGATGCAAGGCCAGATTGAGCCAACCAAATTAGAAGGTTTTTTTGTCTATGTTACCACTGGCCTATCCTCGACTGAGCATACTTATGTTGCACAAAAGCAGCGGGTATTTTTCAATCTTGTCGTCCAACGGGGCAAAACAATTCCTCAGCAGCCGTATGAATTATGGGACTATATTGACCGCTTTATGGTGTGGATAGAAAGCGCGGTCGCTCCCTATCACGGTCAGCAAGACATCAATATTCTCATCTTGCAGGCCCCCGATGATTTTGAACAGCAAACGGAGGGTCGTGCTTTTGCGACGGGTGAAAATGTTCCCAATGGGATTATTGTGTATGCCCCCAAAAATCCGACCTATTTATGGAAACTGTTTGAGCATGACAACTACGCCTATTTTTTGGAAGATGGCCTCGCTCACGAACTAACCCATTTTTATACCACCAGCAATTGGGCTGGACGTGCCAAATCAGTCTTGTACCCCAGCCCGACTTGTCCCCCCGACGAAGCACGCTTGCTTGGCGAATACCTCAATCAATATTGCTACAACCAATTTATGTATCAAGCCAACCCTACCCAATTCTTCACTTATTATCTGTCGCGCATTTTGCAAAAACAACAAAAACGGGGTGGACGCAGCCCCATCTTAGACCTCTTTTTGCTGGATACTTATTTGCAGCGGCAGGGTCATTCTGTTTTGGCACTTTTTGGGGTGATGGTTTGGGAAAAGCAGCGACGACCCGGCCCTTATGAGTCAGCCCAGTTGATGTTTACGGTTATGCACGATTGGTTGGGGTTGGAAGTGCCGACGCATCTCAAATCCCAACTGTTGGGTAAGGAAGCTCCCAATTATCCGGCCTTTGTCGAAAAAGCACTCGCTGAACGAGGTTATAGGCTGGTTCGACACCATGACGTCCTTGAAATTCGGCAGGGTTATTAACGATGATTGAAAATGCTCGGCTGGCCCTTGAGGGATTATCAGTGGGGGACGCCTTCGGTGAAAACTTTTTTCGCTATGACAAAGAATCAGCAGCCCTACGCATTCAACACCGTGATCTTCCTAGTGGTGAATGGCGCTACACCGATGACACCAATATGGCCCTCTCGATTTATCGCGTGTTGTGCCAAAAAGCCGATATTGACCAAGATGCTTTGATTCTCAGTTTCGCTGCCCACTATAATCCAGCGCGTGGTTATGGTGCTGGGGCAGGTCGGTTGCTGCGACAAGTTGGCGCGGGAGGGCATTGGTGGCGTGACGCCTCGTATAGTCTATTTGAAGGGCAGGGATCGTTTGGTAACGGAGCAGCGATGCGTATTGCACCTATCGGTGGTTATTTTGCCGATGACCTAGAGCAGGTTGTGACTCAGGCTACTAAGTCTTCGGAAGTGACCCACGCCCACCCCGAAGGTATCGCCGGGGGTATAGCAGTCGCGGTGGCGGCGGCAATGGCCTATCGTCTGCGTGGCACACCACCCCCCACCCGATCAGCCTTTATCGAAATGATTCTCCCCTATGTGCCCGAAGGTGAGGTCAAAAGTGGGTTGCGGCAAGCCCAAGCCATTCAGTCCACCCATGTTGACCATGCTGCCCGGATGTTGGGGAATGGCCTTTTGATTTCGGCCCAAGATACCGTGCCGTTTTGTCTATGGTGCGCGGGGGAATATCTAGGCAGTTTTGAGGAAGCGATGTGGCAAACTGTCGCGGCTTTTGGTGATATAGATACCAACTGCGCGATAGTGGGGGGCATTGTGGCTTTGTATGTGGGGCAGAGTGGGATTCCGAGCGAATGGATTCAGCGGCGCGAACCCTTGCCTGATTGGGCTATTGATATGAGTATGTAATATAAATATAAATTCATACAGTTATATACTGTATTATAAAAACTATACATATCCAAAATCAAAGAAAGGCGGTATCTCTACCGCCCTAAAAAATTAAGCAAATTGACCTTGCTGTTCGAGCATAGGTGATAGATTTACCGCTTTACCTGCCAATCCTTCAAACTCATCAATCATCTCGGTCGAAGCACGGCGTCGCCACCACTGGGCCACCTCACACGGTAGCGCATTCCAAAAACCACCTCGCAGCTTCATGTGTCGCAAGAAGCCGACATAGACTTCCATGACGGCGCTGTCCATCAAATAGTCAGGATGCGTGTTAACGAGGGCCATCCCCCGGTTTTGTTCGATAAAATTCACTTTTTGAATCCATAGGTGCGGTGTTGTTTCCCCCAAAACTTTGACCAGTGTATGGTCTTGCGCCAGTGTATAGGGCAACTCGACAAAACGCCCGACAAAATAGGGCCAAATTGTCATGACGCCCCCCGGCATAGGTTCATAGGGGTCGGTATCAAAAAATGATAAATCATAATCCATCTCTAAAATCTGCATCCATTCAGGTTGACGGTGCATCAGTGGCGCACGGAAGCCAACCGCTTGAAAATCTTTGAGATAGCGATTGATACGCTCGGCTCGCTGCATGAAGACCTGCTGAGATTGGAATTCCTTGCCATCATGTTTCAGACCGTGCACCCCAACCTCAAATCCACGCTCCCGCAGTTCGTCCATCAAAGCAAAATCGAGCTTGTAACGTTCGGGGATGAAATTGACGGAAGACCGAAAGCCAAAACTTTCATCAATATCGGCAATGGTTCGCATAAACGCCTGCCCTGCTGCTGTTTCAATATCATGTGTCAACACAAAAGCATAGGGTCGGCCTTCGGGCCAAAGCGGACGATGTTTTAGAACACCCCCAGTCATGGCTTGGACTTCATTCAAAACTTCCCAAAGAAAATTAGCGTAGCGTGGCTCAATCGGCCATTGCAATAGGGTTTCATCTTCTGCTCCCCGGCTATACAGTTGACGGAGGGCGACAATCACGGGGCGAGGCATAAGAGGTTTGATTTCATAATACAGGCGCTTGATACGACTTAATCGCCAGCGGTCAGGGCCAAATTGCCCTTCACCTAGCACTTGCTCCACCAACTGGTTGCTTTCGGGTGGGGGATGCGATAATCCTAGGATAGGTATTTTTTTATGAATGGCGGCTTGCCATTGTTCAGGGGTAGGATTTGGCTCACACCGCCAAAACAAGTCGGGAGTATTCTCACTCCATAAATTAGTGCTCATCATTTGATCCTCTATGGCTTATCTACAATAGGTGCTCCTTGGAATTACCGACAGCATAACGAGTTATGCCCAACGAAAAGAATCAACAACCCTCGCGCTTATGACTGCGCTGGGGCAGCCACTGCTGGTGGTGCAATGTCGAAAGGATAAGGGGTACCTGCTGGCAATAGCGTAAATTTGTAGTGGCGGCGGAAAAAACGCCATTGATCGGTTCGTGTGAGATAGGGGTTGAACCCTGCTCGTTTACAGCCTTTAAGCGCGGCGATATTCTGGTGATCTACAAAGGTAATCACCCGCTTGGCGCCTAGGTCGGTGGCTTTCTCGGTGATCCGGGCCATGGCATAGGGCATAATCCCTTTACCCTGAAACGCCTCTGGGGTAAACGCATATTCCAACAGGGCCTCGTTTGGCTCAAGCACCGGGAAGATACCATGAAAGTAGGCTTGGATGGCGTCGTTTTCTTTAGCACTCATCAACCACTGCATATAACAGGGTGTGTCGTCGTCCGTCACGCCCACATAACAGGTGCCGATATTGGCTTGTAGGAAGTTTAGGCGGTGCATACGGACATAGGGGCCGCGATCAGAAATACCCGGTGCATCCATTGCTAACAGACTGGCAACATCACTGTCTTTAAGGGGTCGAATTGTAACAGCGATTTTGGCGGGTGCCGGCTCAAATGGCTGAGTTAGGTCACGTGCTAACCCAAAATGTGTCCAATCCGAGTAGATGCGGCGGCGAAATTCTTTGAGGAGGGCTTTAAATTGGCCCGTGCGGAGTGAAGTCAGTAAAGCCTTAGAAAAAGTCTTGAAGCGTGTCAAACTCATCTACTATCCTCCAAATAAACTAAATGGGCGTGATCCTCACTTTCTGCGGCGATCTTTATGCTAGTCTTAATAACTGTTACCTTGATGGTAGCAGGGAAAATATTAATCGTACTATTACGGAATATTTACACCAAGCAGCGAAGATAATAGGTATTTCAGCAGTGGAAACAAAAAGGACGACTATCTAAAGCCGCCCTTTAAGATTTGAAAGGTTCACTTTGAAACGATGTTGGGTAGGAAATTGATGACAGATGCTGGAACCAATGCGGGTGGGGTAATGGGGGTGGCACGTTGTAAAATAGCACCTCGTACTGAACCATCGGGTAAAATAATCCATCCCCCAATAAACTGATTCTCGCCAAAGCTGAATTCTGAACGAAACAAACCCGACCTAGGCTCTGACACAATTTCCAGTGTAAAAGTCTTGACTGTGCCATCCGCAAACGTGAATTGGCCCTCACCCGTGTCGCCATCCAAGGTGACGGTGACGCGATCATTAGAATCGTTTAAAACCTCCACCTGATTATTCAGAACTGGCCCGATGAACCATTCAGCGATCCCCACGAAATTTTCATCAGCCTGCCCATCGCAAATATAGACGGTGGCTTCCTCATCAATTAACCCTACCCCTACAAACACATCCGGCTCGCCTTCAATTGTCCCCACATAGGTCACGGCGACCGTTTCCTCTTGCGGGGGTTGGGCGTGGGCGCGATAGGTGGCAAAACCTGCCCCGACTAGAATCATAACGGCAATGACTAACGATAAGGCAGCTTTGATACGCATTGAATGTTCTCCGTAAAAGTGGCTAGCGTAGCTATTTGTAATACCCCTAGCAATAGGGCACACTTTCAGGATAGATGAATTGGCGGGGCAGGACACCTGCTGATGGATAGGAATATTGGCCTGACATTGGTGGGGCGAAAACACTGTCGAAAGTTAGTTAGCGGAGCAAACTCAACCCCCATTTTTGTGTTCAGTTGCTGCCAGTAGAATTCTAATTATATCGGTCAGGGCTGGCGCTTCATGATAAAAATAGTCAAATCGTCCGACTGTGGGAGTTCACCTGTAAATTGGGTGACAGCCTCAACAATGGCATTCAGCACCGCGTCGGCACTGCCATTCGCTGTTGATTCGACTGCCGCTCGCAATCGGGCCTCGCCAAAAAGATCACCCGCCGCGTCCATTGCCTCGGTGACCCCATCGGTATAACAGATAAGCATATCCCCCGGTTGCATAGTGATCTCAGCTTCTTCAAGGTGGATATTCTCAAACATGCCCAACACGATGCCTTTAGCCTTGAGGGTTTGGAATGCCCCATGTTCGGCCCGCCACCACAACGGCGGATTATGCCCTGCGTTGGCAAAAACGACCCGTGCCTCTACGGGATATAACACCCCATAAAACGCGGTGAGGAACACATCACTTTTTGCGTCAGTGATGATAACCTCGTTAGCGCGTACCAGTGCCTCAGCCGGGGGTCGCCGTCCACTGCTGGCAACGGATCGCATAATCGTGCGGCTCATAGACATAAACAAGGCCGCTGGCACGCCTTTACCCGCTACGTCGCCAATGACCATACCGAGTCGTTTTTGTTCTCCCGCCAGCCAGAAAAAATCATAAAAATCACCGCCAATTTGACGGGCCGCTTGATAATACGAGCAGAATTCCCACCCCTCAATGATGGGGCAGGCATCCGGCAGCAGGCTCAATTGAATCTGCCGAGCCAGCGTCAATTCTTCTTCCATCCGCCGACCTTCGGCCTCTTGTTGCAACAGGCGGGCTTTTTCAATCGCAATCGCGGCTTGATTCGCCATCAATCGCAAAAAGCGCAGTTTGTCCGTATCCATTTGATAGGTGTGGCGCATATCCAGCACCAACGCCCCAATCGAACGCCCATCAATGATGAGTGGCACAATCACATGCCCACGAAACCCTTCCGCCGCCAGCCAATCGGCCCGGAAGGTGGGGTATTCGTTTTCCCATATATCCTCAACTACGACAGGCTGCTGTTTGTGCATAGCACGCCCCGGCCCGGTGCGATCGTCATTGGGCAACAAGCGACGCTCATAGACCGGATCAGAAATCCAACCACTGACTGCTTTAAACGCCAACCATGCGGGGTCTTCACTCGGTAGCAGCAGTGCACACGCATCAAATCCCAATAAGCGGCTTACCTCAATCACCAAATAATTCATCAGGTCTTGCAGTTCTGACCGACTCAATAGTTGATTGGAAAATTCAAGCAGCACGGCTTGTTCATGAATGCGCTGTTCCCGCAGCATATCAAATAGGCGGGCCCGTTCAATTGCCGCCGCGATGATATTGCCAACGCTGTTCAAAATGGTCAGCGACTCTTCATTAAATTCGCTCCAATCCGATGCCGCGACGTTCAAAATGCCAAGGGTTTGTTCCCCAATACGCAGAGGAGCCGAGGCATGAACCACCAATCCGCGTGTATCCCCATCGGATTCAATCAAGCGACTGCATCTGACCTCGTTATAGGCCTCAGTGAGTTTGCCTTTGCTGCAATAGCCCTGACAATCACAGCCCCCATCCCACGCCGAGGCACTTTCCAAATCCAGCGCCGGGGGTAGATTGTGATAGGCGGCCAGCACATACCCTTTGCCCCACCAGCGTTCTTGGGCATTAGAGGCCAGTAAAAATATCCAGCCTGTCTGTAGGCCCATCAATTCGACCAAACGGGCAAGGACACTATTTAGGGCGCTTTGGACATCGACCGCACTGTTGAGCGTGGCGGCGATTTCGTTGAGCGTGGTCAGACGCTCGATGAGTGTTATTTCGTTGGACATGACCCCCCACAGAGTCATCGTAATCTTTGCGGACGCGGAGTTAATTATACGACGGAGTCATCGGAATTGCTGGTATAGGGATGAAAAAAATGCCGACCAAAGGCTTTTCGTTTTTCCCACCCCATACCTTGAAGCTGCTCCCAGAAGCTGTTATAGACCAATCCGGCAACTGCCCCATAAATTTCACGATTGCCAAGTACAGCTTTGGTGGGGCTGCGAAAATGTGGATTAGGATGCCGAATGTTGATAACTGCACTCAATCTGGGGGCAACCCTTTTCCATGTCAATTCAGCTTCGTCATTTTCATTATCAAGAGGGTATAAATCGGCCTCATTTAATGCGCACAAGATGGAGGCTTTCATCGCAGCGAGATGGGTGCCTCCAGAGGTGGTTTCAACCGTGTTGACATAACTCAAGATGTTGGAGTGTGCCCCGTCCGTAAACTGGAACGCGAATTCAATCCCAACAGCGAAGCTTGACTGGCCGGGGAGGGTCATTGCGACTTCTTTTGCCAGATATACAACCTCATGCAAAGGTTGACCGCCTACATTAAGTTCTTGGACAAGTGGAGTAGGGTGAAATCGGGTACGAATGAAAATGTTGTGCCGTGCTCAGTTTCATCTAGTGGCCTAATTTGCTCCAATGAACTTTGGGCTAGACCTTCTCGATATACTTGCCGCCACAAAAACCCGTCGCGCGCATTTTCAACGACCATCTCCGCCGAAAGCATATTGACGACAGTTAAGCCCATCCCATGAATGCCGCCTGTCACCGCATAAAGCTCCGGTTCAAAATCCCGTTTATGAGCCGCCAAATTAACTAGGATGGCCTCCATTTTTGTAAGGCCAGAATCTTTATACGGGCTCATCGGCAGGCCATGACTATTGTCTCGGATGACCACTCGATTTTCTGGCAGTAGCGTTAATTCGATATGGTCACAACGCCCGACAAAGGCCTCTTCTACCATATGGTCGAGTATTTCGTAAACCAGATGATGCAAGGCCCGTGCATCTGCTCCCCCAATATACATGCCGGGGCGCTGGCGGACGGCGTCATGGGCGGTCAGTCGTGGAATATTTTGCCGATTATATGAGGTATTTGAATCCATCATTGGGTGTCATTTCCTGCCCTGATTATCAATCGGTGGAATCACTTTTGATTATCGAATGGAAATACATTGAAAATTTACGCGGATCCATTTTTCTGTGTTGGCTGGCAAATGCCGCATATACGAGATCGGTTATAGGACCGTAGACATCATAGTTTTTGAGTTGCAGCGGTGTTGAACCGTAGAATGCTGGATAGGGATGACGAATGCAGACAATTGCAATTAGGTATTTGGAAATAATCCCCCAAAGAGCTTCTAGTGAAATTCCATTGTGCTGAGTTTCTAGGGCTAGACACTCATTCAGATAACCAAGAATTCCAGCTTTGAAGGCATCTAGATGCGTTCCCCCGTTTGATGTTTCCATTAGATTTACAAAACTTCGGATATATGGTTTTGGCTTGTTAGTAAACTGAAAGGCAAACTCCACATGGATGCTGTATTCATTCCCATAAGATGACTGCCGGGGTATCTCTTGAATAATATGAACAATATCATGGGCAGGCTTACCTTTGGCTTTCAATTCCTGAACCCATGTTTTCAGGCCCTCAGGTGCAAAACAGATTTCTTCCCTCGGTTGGGTGGTGCGCTCATCTCGGACGGTAAATTTCAACCCCGCTATTTGATAAGCGATTTCCCGGCATCGTTGAACAATATGTTCAAAATCGAAGGGATTAGACTCGAAAATGGTAAAATCTGGCGTAAAGATCAATTTCAAGCCGTGTTCGATTTCGGGAATACCATCTATTGGTTGCAAAGGGCCATCGGCTAATCCTGCATGATAGCTCTTGGCCCATACCTGACCCTGATGTGCATTTTCCGCTCGCATTTCTGACGACAACGCATTGACCACCCGTAGTCCTGCTCCAAACGAGCTACCCGTATCCTCATATTCCCCTTGCTGATCTCGGAATACACCCGTGCGCTCCAAAACCGCTTCCATTAAGGTTAGATTTTCCCATCGCGTTGGAATCATGGGTATACCAAGACTATCATCTTGAATAAGCACCTGATTTTCGGGCAGCAAGGTAAGCCAAATATGGGTGCAGCGCCCAATCAGCGCTTCATCAATGGCATGGTCAAGTGCTTCAAATAAAAGCCGATGCAAAGCCCGCGCATCTGTTCCACCAATAAACATACCGGGACGTTTGCGGGTGTGTTCATATAAGGTATTTTGCCATTTTTTTGAGGATTCTGAATCAGTCATGGGGTATGTTTTCCTCCCCCATAATTATACCCTATTTTGGCCCGATAATGGCTTAAATAAGCTATAAGATGGGGGAGAAAGTCATTGACAATTTAAGGAATGGCTCGCCTTACGAACTAGGGCTGAACACCCCAGACCCGCACCGTACTATCATAGCTGCCAGAAAGTAGGGCCGTGCCATCGGGGGTAAATAACAAACTGGTGACGCTGTCATAGTGCCCCGCAAGGACGGCTAACTCGGTTTGGTTAGCAATATCCATCAACCGGATTGTGCCGTCGTCCCCGCCTACCGCGATAAAGTGATTATCAGGGCCAAATGCAAGGCTGCTTACTTCAGTTGTACCAGCCGGTAACTCAGCTACTAAATCGCCCGTCGCCACGTCCCAAACCCAAACGCGGCCCCCGTCGCCCGCCGAGGCCAGCAGACTTGCATCAGGGCTGAACGCGAATTTTTTCACCGAGCCGTCTTGCAAAAACACCATCAAGGGTTTGCCCGATTCGGTGTCCCAAAGGTGAATTGTGCCCGTTTCATCACCACTTGCCAGCAGGCGGCCATCTGAACTGAATAGAGCGGTGGTGGGTGGGATTGAAGCTAAGGTTGTTGCTCTGGCATCGCTACCATCAAAGGGCACCAGCAACACGGTGAAGGCACTATTTTGCATCATCGCCAGCCACGCCCCGTCTTCGCCAAACACCCCGCTGAAGATGTTATCCCCGTTCTGCGCTTCGGTGGGAATTTCAGTGCTAGTGTCGGTATCCCAGATTTTGTAATCACTGGTGACATGGTTGGCGATGGCTAACAAATTGGAATCGTTAGGGCTCCACGCCACCCCCTCAATCGAAGCAAACCAACCCGGCTCGAGAGTGGAGAGTTCAGCGCCGGTCGTCATATCCCACACGCGCACCACGTGATCAAACCCACCCGCAGCCAGCCGACTCCCATCATTACTCATCGCCAAATGGTCAGCCGCCCCATAATGACCGGTCACGCGGCCCTGCTCCGTGAAAGTCGCCGTATCCCAGACCCGCAGCGTTCCATCATAGCCGCTGGCCGCCAGCCAAGTCCCATCCTCGCTAAAATCAACGTGGTTCACTACCCCGACATAATCATCAAAGGCCTTGTTTAGCCGACCTGTTGCGCGGTCAAATATCCGTATCGCGTCGGCCAAGCCACCCAAATCAGTGGTCGCGCTGGCAACCCATTGACCATCGGGGCTAATGGCAAGGTCATAGTTGATGAGTTTCAGCGAGTGGTCATCTTGTGTCCAAGCCAACTCGCCGCTTTCGACATTCCACACATGCAATTCAAAGTTAGCCCCGACTGCGAGATATTGCCCATCTTGGCTAAGTGCCATCGCTGACAGATAGGTCCCTGATTGGATGGTGACATGCCTTACCAACACCGATTCTTCACCCGTTTTGTGGTTCCATGTATGGATGGTATAACCACCCGCCTCAGCCTGAACTGATTCGCTCGTTCCCCAAATTAGGCTATTCGGGGTGAATACCATCGGTGAATCCAGTGTTTCGCCTTTTGGAAAGGAGGCCAGTTCGGTCACAGTGGTGGTATCCCATACCCGTACAGTCTGATCCCTACTATCCGACGCTATCAACGTACCATCGGGGCTAAAGACCACATCAAGGATGGCCTCGGTATGACCTTCGAGTGTGCCAATTTTTTCCCCTGTCGCTACGTCATACAGGATAATTTCCCCATTTAATCCCCCACTTGCATACAAACGGCCATCCGAACTAAACGCCCCTGCATCGGCTTGATCGGCCAGTGCGGGGATGATGGGCTCGGTCGGTAAATGATCAAGCTGTTCGACATCATAAACCCATGCCCCTAATGAAGTTGCAACCCCAATTTCATTGCCCATCCAGTTCAGCCCAAAGATGCGGCCTTTGCCAATTTGTCCCACCTGTTGCAGTTGGGCAGCGTTATCTGAGGTAATGGGACTTAAGCCCGCGGGAATGATGGGGTGGCTATCATCTTGTGCCCGTATATGGGATAAGGGCAGCAAGGCTAAAATTGTCAGAATAAGCAGCACATGCGCAAACCATCGGTTCATGAAATGACCTTTCAAGAGGAACATACCAACCTTAAGCATCTATAGGACAGAATAGGGCGGTGGATTTGTTCCCTTGATGGCTGGCAAAGGGTAACAAAAAAGGGCCGAACGATCTCGACCCTTTCATAAAAAAACGAAATTGTCTCTACCTCTTAAAACTCACATGGGGTGGTCAGGAGGGCAATGTCAGTGGCATTTGTGGGGGCGGGTTGAATTGAGTTGGCATAGAGTCGCCAATAGGGTGGGGGCGGGGTTGGGCCAGTCCCGACATCCGAATTGCGCGTGACATAACACCCATAAAATCGCTGGGGGGCCGTGTTCCTTTCAGTGCCTATCAGGATGGTTTGCAATGAGGCATAAATTGTGCCCGCCGCGCCATCATATTCAAAGGGTAGATGCACCACCACCAAGACATCGGTCGTATTGGCATAACCCTGTACAAATTGATTGTAGGTCAGCCCATTGGGTGAAGTATCCCAATAGTTATAGGCCCGATTGTAGTCCTTTAATTGGACGGCATTGTAATAAGAACGCAGCAACATAATGGGGTTGTCACGGGAATCCAAAGGTATATCATTAACCCCTTGCTGCTCACACGCTGTCCGCAGCAAATTCACATTGACCGTGTTGACCGCAGTGGATTCAAAAGTTGTGAGGCCGTCTGCAAGGAACCAAGGATTGTGTGAGGGGTCGGGGTCGTCGCCAGTTGGAACATTCGAGACCCGTGTCACAAAACATCCTACAAAGGCTTGCTGTGTGCCATCGTTTTGGGTTGCCACCAAGAGTGTGGGCACGGCGGCAAAAATTGTGCCAGCGGCCCCATCTTCTTGGATTAGTAGCGCCACCGCTACCACCACATCCGCAGTATTGGCGAACCCTTGCGAAAATTGGGTCAAGGTTTGGCCTTGTGGGGCTGCATCCCAATAGCCATAGGCCCGTGCATAGTCGTGCAGCAAAATGGCATTGTAATAGGACGCGATGAGTAGCACGGGGTCGCTACGATCTTCAAATGGGTTGAGGGTTTGATCTTTGGGTCCGGCGGCCACTTTTTGAGTTGGCATAGACCCAAAACTCAGCAGCAAAATAACCAAACCGCCAATCAAAACATGGGCAAGGGCAGGGCGGCAGTGTTTCATAGATAACCTCGCAATTTGCCTAACTAAGTGATGAATTAATAATAGGCCAAATCGCTTGCCGATACTAGACGCTTGAACTATGACCCCTATGCCCGTTGGACAACTTGCTCAAGCGCTTGGGCCAAGCTGGGCAGGGCGGCGCGGATTTCATCGGGGGTAACGGGACTAAAGCCTAAAAGCAGACCATGTCGCGGGGTGGTATTGCCAATATAGAAAGTCGAGGCAGGGGGGATTCTCAACCCATGTGCGGCGGCGGCTTCCCAAACTTCCTTATCATCAACCCCGCTGGGGAGCCAACCTGTGACGTGCATCCCCGCATCCGATGGCCCAAATTCCAAAAAACCCTCCAAGTAGTGGGCGGCCTCTTCCATAAACACATCGCGTCGTTCAGCATACAGTTTTCGCATCCGCCGGATATGGCGCGTAAAATGGCCCTCGCGGATAAATTCGGTGGTGATGGCTTGTGGCTCCAGTGGCAAGCTATAACCCATAATCGCCCGTGCCCCAATGAACGCATCTACCAAATCTGGTGGCGCGACGACATACCCTAATCGCAAGCCCGGAAACAGTACCTTGCTAAACGTTCCCATATAAATCACACGGTTATGCACATCTAATCCCTGTAAAGAGGCTAATGGATAACCACTGTAGCGAAATTCACTGTCGTAATCATCCTCCAAAATCCATGCGCCGGCTTGTTCGGCCCAATGTAATAAACGCATCCGCCGCGCCAATGACAAAGTGCTGCCAACTGGAAATTGATGCGAGGGGGTCACGTAGACCAATTTGGCATGAGGCGCTTGGTGAATCGCCGCCTCCACATCCATCCCGTCATGGTCAACTGGAATGGGCACAAGGCTGATTTTTTCGGCATATAGTACATTCCGCACCGGTGAATACAGCGGATTTTCGACCCATGCCGCGTCCCCCGGATTGCACAACAAGCGCACCGCCATAAACAGCGATTGTTGTGTGCCCGCCGTGATAAACACCTGCTCTGCTTCACAGCGTACCCCGCGTGCCATCTTCAAATATTCCGCTACTGCCTGTCGCAGCGGCATATAACCCGCCAAGCCTTGCTCCGTGCCAATAGCGAGGGGTGAGTTATCCCGAAAATGCCGCGCCGCCATCTGGCCCCATTGTTCAAATGGAAAGGCTCGCAAATCCGGTACACCGACATTAAACGCCAGTGAATTCGCAGGGGGCATCACCCGTGGCATCGAAAATCGCTGGGCCAACCAATCATAACGTGTTCCTATTTCGGATAATTCTCGACTAGGCAGGGGCTGTGGCGGCGAGGGGGTGTGTTGGGCAAATGCCGTCAGCGATTCTTCGGGTAGTTCACTCGTGACAAATGTCCCCGACCCCGCCCGTGATTCTAAGTAACCCTCGGCAATCAATTGGTCAACGGCATTAATGACTGTATTGCGTGAAACGAGCAGCACTTCTGCTAAGTCACGTGTGGAGGGTAAACGTATGCCTGCTTCCAACTGGCGAGTGATGATGGCTTGGCGCACACTTTCATAGATCTGCCGATAAAGTGGGGCAGGGGCTACGGCATCCAGTCGAATCACGGTGAGCATAAAAGCAGCCGGTAACGATTTGTTCATCTAAAAATTGGTACTCTCCCAACTTGCCAAAGTGGTGCTTGAGCCAAAGGATAATTCACCCTAGGCTGATTTTATCTTTTAATACTACGAGGAGTGAAGACATGCGGTTGAAAAAAATCACCACTTTGGTTTTGATGGGGCTTTTTTTGTGGGTTTTGGTTGGTATCCCGGCCAATGTGCGCGGCCAAGACTCGCTCCATTTTAGGGTAGATGTTGATAATGCTGCCGTTCCACATGGGGATACGGGTGAATGGGACGGCACATATACCGACCCCGGTACGGTGGTTTTTCACGACGGCAAGTTCCATATGTTCCGTAATGGCTTTCAGGGTTGGCCTGCCTCGGTCGAAATCGGCTATCTCACCTCTGATGATGGTCTAACGTGGACAGAAGTCAGTCCCGACCCGGTTTTTTATACAGCGGACGCGCCCTTTAACGTCGAAGCAGCGTTGGCCTCCTCTGCCATAGTCGAGGACGATGGTACATGGGTACTCTATTTTTACTTGTGGCCGCATCAATTTGTCACCACCGACCCCGGCTCGGTTGCCCGCGCAACGGCCCCCGCTCCCGAAGGCCCTTGGACGATGGATACGGAAATCACCTTAGGCCCCGGCAGCGCCGACGAATGGGATGGTGGTGGGCTTTCGGCGCCGAGTGTTGTCAAGACGGATGAGGGTTATGTCATGTATTACGCGGGTTCCGATTTACAAGGCACGGGGCCGTTTTCTGGAATTGGCATGGCAACCTCAACGGATGGTATCACATGGACAAAATATAACGACCCCGCGACTACCGCTGCCCCCTATGCCGAAAGCGATCCGGTCTTTCTGCCTTCTACTGAAGACGGCGCATGGGACAGTGGTTTTGTCCATCAACCACGTGTCCGCCTAACCCCGGATGGCTACGTCATGCTCTATCGGTCAGCCCAAACTGGTGGCCGCGACAAAAGCTATGGTTTGGCGATTAGCCACGATGGTATTAAATGGGAACGCATTGGAACTGACCCGGTCTTTTCGGATTCTGACACCAAATTGCGCGGTATCTGGTATTCGGAATTGGAATATCACGACGGCATGTACTATGGCTATTTCGAGATTCAACGTAACTATCAAAACCAAACCGATATTCACGTTGGAACATTGAACGGCCCGCTGCAATAATTGAATCAGGGGCGGTTAGGACTCTGCCGCCCTGTTCCACTCATTTTCCTCAAAACTACTCCCCCCTAATTTCAGGCGGTCTTCGCCAATTAGTATCACTCTCTATTGACAGTAGGGGGCGTTTGCGGTGAGATAGGGTCGGTAATCTTGCAGGCTCAATCATTTGGTTGATCCGAATAGACCATAGGGAGAATTTTTCCGCATGTCTACTGCTTCTACCTCATCCACGCTTGAAAACGCAATTTTTGTCCAAGACATCACCAAACGTTATGGCGACTTCACGGCGGTTGACCATGTCCATTTTGAGGTCAAACGCGGTGAGATTTTTAGCTTGCTTGGCCCCAATGGTGCAGGCAAAACCACCATCATCCGCATGATTTTAGATATTCTGCGCCCCGATGATGGTCAAATCCAAGTGTTGGGTGGCGTGTTAACCGATGCCACCAAAGACCGTGTGGGCTATCTGCCTGAAGAACGCGGCCTCTATAAAAATGTCAAAGTCCTCGAAATGTTAGTCTATCTGGGTCAATTGAAGGGCATGTCGGCCCATGATGCGCGGTTGCGTGCCGTTGACCTTTTGGAACATCTTGGCCTATCCGATAACGTCAAAAGCAAGATCAGCCAACTTTCTAAAGGGATGCAGCAAAAAGTCCAGTTTATTGCCACCATCTTGCATAAGCCCGAACTACTCATCATTGACGAGCCATTTTCTGGCCTTGACCCGGTCAATACTCAGTTGATTCAAGACCTGCTCTATGAAATGAAGGCCGAGGGTGTGACCATCGTCATGTCCACCCATCAAATGCACCAAGTTGAAGAAATGGCCGATCGCCTGTTAATGATTAACAAAGGCCAGCGGGTGTTATATGGCCCGGTCAAAGAAGTCCGCCAAACCTATGCCCAAAACGCTGTGATTGTTGAAGGCGAAGGCAATTGGGCGACTGTCCCCGGTGTCAAAGAGGTACAGGCGGGCCGCAATGGGCACGAGGCCAAATTGATGCTCGCCCCCGGCTTCAAGCCTGATGATGTAATGCAAATCCTTGCCAGCCGCCAAGATTACGCCGTGCGCCGTTTTGAACTGGCCGTGCCTAGCCTGAACGAGATTTTTATTCAGGTGGTTGGGGGTAATGGCAGTCGGGCAGAAGCGCGTTTTGCTGATGTGCGGGCAGCGGATTAAGGAAGCTAACCCATGAATTTTCATAAATCTTGGATTGTGGCCCGCCGCGAATATTGGGTCAATTTTCGCAGCCCCGGCTTTCTGTTTATGGCCTTTGTTTTTCCACTGATGATTTTGGGCCTGATGTTTTTTGTCACCCAGTTCCTCATCAAGCGCGAAAGCAACACCGACAATTTTAAAAAAGTCGGCTATGTGGATTACGCGGGGATTATTCAACGCGACGTTGAGGCTCCTAAAGGGTACTTTGTCTTAGATGTCCCCGAAGTGGACTCCGAGGCTTATATTGAACAGCAGTTAGAAGATCACAAGGTGGATGCCGTCTTTGTGATTGCAGCCAACTATACCCTGACGGGGCAGGTGGATTTGTATTCGCAGAAAAGCATCCCGGAGGCCCTAAAAGAGGATTTTGATACTTTCCTTAGTGACAATCTCGTCGCACAAGGCTCGAATCTAAAAGTGCCCTCGGATCGCTTGGTTGAACCCTTCGACCCGGTCTTTCGCACCCTCGACTCCGATAAGCGCCAGAGCGAAGCGGCCTTGATTGGGCGGTTTTTGCTGCCAACCATCTTTGTCTTTGTCTTCTTCATCGCCACCTCAACCACCTCGCAGTTTATGATGGGTGGTGTGGTCGAAGAAAAAGAAAATCGCCTGATGGAAATCCTTGCGTCCAGCGTCCGCCCCATCGAATTGCTCATGGGTAAGCTGTTAGGCCTCAGTGGTCTGGCTTTTACCCAGATCACCTTTTGGCTGATGACGGGGGCGGTTATTGCCCTAACCACCGAACAGGGACGTGACTTTTTCTCGGGCGCCGAATTTCAAGTGGGTGATATTGTCCTGATGATTATCCTGTTCATCCTCGACTTCATCCTCATGGCTGCGATTATGTTGGCAATCGGTGCTGCTGTCACTGCTGAGTCCGAAAGCCGTCAAGCCGCTGGTTTTATTGGCCTTGTGGCCGTGCTGCCCCTCGCTGCCAATGCCCTGTTTTTCACCAATCCCAATGGCCCTATTCCAATTCTCATGAGTTTTTTCCCCATGACCTCGCCTGTCGCCATCATTATGCGCATCGGCCTAACCAGTGTCCCTGCATGGCAAATCGCCATTAGCATGGTTTTCTTAGTTGCCACAACGGTGGGTGTCGTGTGGCTGGCGGCAGTGGTGTTCCGCTTGGGCATGTTGATGTATGGTAAGGTCTTGACCCCAAGATTGTTGTGGCAAGCCCTCCGCGAAAATCAAAGTACGCCTGTCGTCAAGGTGCTGCCCGAATGAAATTTATCATCTGGACACTATTTCTGACTGCCGTTGCGGTGTTCGTGTTAGCGATCTTAGTTGGCATTTTCACTGGCCGAGAATACCGGCTGGAAATGGATCCCGACAACCCGCGTAATCAGGGGCATACCGATATGACCATTGACCGCGATAACTTTGGCGCAGTTCTATTTATTGGGATATTAGGGATCGCCTCAATCTATGGGGCGATTCGTAATTGGCGAACGATTTTGTGGCCTATAAGCACCGCTAGGGAAGTAAACAAATGACCCACTGGAATCAAGTATTTGTCTTTGAAATCAAACGCCAGTTTGCGCGTAAGGCCTATCTTTTTCTGACCTTCGGTGTCCCCATCTTAGCCCTGCTTGCTTTTGGGGTTTATCGTACCTATCAGTCCAATCGTGACGATGCCCCCGCCAAAAAACAAGAACTCATTACCGACACCAACAATCAGAAAGTCGGTTATGTAGATGCGACCACCCAGCAGCTTTTCCCTGCGCCAGAATCCTATGGGCGACCCGATAGCCGCACCTGCAATTTTGACCCCAATGCGCCGTTTACCCCCGGCACGATTAAACGGGTCACGCAGCCGCAGTGCTTCACGGGTCGGATCACCTATTATGCTGATTTAGCTGCTGGTAAAGCCGCATTGGAGGATAAAACCATCCATGTCCTCTATGTGGTCGAGCCGAATTATCTACAAGAGGGGGAGGTTTCGGTTTATACCAAAGAATTTAACCTCTCCGCTGCGGATAATTCTGGCCTGTTTACCGACTTTTTGCTGTCCAGTATGTTGCAAGAGGCGGCTGGCCCAACCTATGACCTCCTCTATCTGCGCCTACGTCAGCCGTCCGTTGTTACCGAGCATCGCATTGCCGAAAGTGGCTCAACCGCCCAAAACGAAGGGCAAAATTTTGTGGTGGCCTATGTCACCGCTATTCTATTGGGCATGACCCTCTTTTGGGGCGGCGGCTATCTAATGCAAAGTGTGGTGCAAGAAAAAGAATCCCGCATTATCGAAATCCTGCTGTCCTCTGTACCGGCCCGCGCGCTTCTTATTGGTAAAATCCTAGCGATGGGTTTTGTCAGCGTCGTCCAAGTCACGATGTTGATGGGTACGGCCATGCTTATCGGGCGACAGGCGGGTAGCCTTGCCGATTCACTGAATGATGTCGAGATTGGCTTGGGCAAAATCGGCCTAATCGCCATCTATTTTGTGTTGGGCTACTTGTTGTTTGGGGGTCTGATGGCGGCCATTGGCGCAATGAACACCACTTCACGCGAGGCCCAAAATTACACGGCTGCCATTACGTTGCCAGCTATATCGCCTATGTTTGTCCTCAGCCTATTTGTCGAAGAACCCAGCTCGGCCATTCCCACCGCCTTAAGCCTATTCCCAATGACTGCGCCGATCGCCATGATGATGCGGGTTGCCGTGTCGGATGTGCCCGCATGGCAGATTTTGCTGAGTATGGGTGGTATGGTGATTGTGATTATCGGGGTGTTATGGTTGGCGGGTAAATTATTTGGGGTTCAAAGCCTGCTCACGCTTGAAAATGCCCTTAAACTCAAAGACCTCCCCAAAGTTCTCCGCAGCAAAGCCTGAAAATGCCATGTTGAAGCCCCTCTCCACTTGGTGGGGAGGGGTTTGGGGTGGGGATAGTTTTTACGATTTCATTCGCTAAGCAACCACTCAAATTTTTGCTCGGTCAATACCGTACCCCATTGGTCACCGACCTCTTGTTCAATCAGCCTGAATCCAACCTGCTCATACAAATGCCGCGCTGAATCCAGCCCCGCAAAGGTGGTCAGATAGACCCGTTTGAAATGGGACGCTCTGCAAAAATCTACCGCCACACCCATAAGCCGCCGCCCTACGCCGCGACCCTGATAAGCCGGGTCAATAATAAACCAGCGCAACCGGGCCCCTTCCGTCGCGGCCTTCAATCCATCAATCACAATCCCCCCAATAATCACCTCCCCATCCAATGCCAGCCACAAACCGTCGTGTGCCTCGTCATAGCGCCCCATAAATTCAGCCAGACCACTGCCGACCTTAGCCTCAAAAAACAAACCTAACCCCCAACGCGGTGCATAATAAGTGCCATGTAGTTCAGTGATTCGCCCAATCGCCCCCGGTAGATAGCCCCGATGAATGGTAATGTCATGTGTCGTCATGTGATTTCCTTATAGCCCATGTTTCCTGTTTTTACCTGTGATGTCGCCAAAATCTGTTATGATTCTAGGAAAAGCCCTTTAAGTTGTCATCGTCTTTGGAGTCGAATTTGGAATGGCACATGCGGACAGAAGGTGGGGCCAAGTTACGAGCCTTACGTGAGGCCAGTGGTCTGACCCAATTGGAGGTTGAACTTGAAGCCAGTTTGGGCACGGGTTATTTACAGCGGGTTGAATGTGGCCGTGTGCAACAGCCAGAACGCGAAACCCTTGACCGTATCTTGACAGCGTTGAGGGCCTCGTTTGTCCAGCGGCGCGATCTCTTGGCGATGTTTGGTTATACCGTCGCCATCACCCCGCCCTCTGAGGCCGAAATCGCATGGGCCGTCCAGCAAATCAACCCGCTGCTTGAAAAAGTCGGTTTTCCCGCCTATCTTTTGGATTGTGCCCATCATTTGCTCACATGGAATTCCGCCACCGAAGCCCTTTTTAGCCAAATCGGGGTTCACAATCTAGCCGACTTTCAAACCTCGCCCATTTTTCGACTCTTTTTCGATCAGCAGCAGGGTATCCTAACGGCCATTCATAATGCCACCGAGTTTTTACCCGCCCTGATTGAGGCCCTGCGTCATGAAATCAGCAAAATGAACGAGGCCGCATGGTGTAACGCCTTAATTAATCACCTTGTCGAAGAACTGCCCTTGTTCAAAACCTATTGGCTCACCCCCACTCAACTTCCGCTGGTAGCAGCCCGTCCCCTTGTTCCATTCGAGCTTGTTCTACCCACTGGTTTCTGCTTAAAGTTTCGTATCACCGCCGAGCCCATGACGCCTGACCCACGTTTCCGCTTAGTTTATTATCTTCCAGCCGATGCCTCGACGCTCGAACGTTACGCGCCGAGTGGATTGCGCTGAATCATGTTTAGGAGGGTATCCTATGAATTCGGCATTGACCCGCACTGAACTTACCACCAAAATCGAGGCCCTTCGTCAGCAGGGCATTTGTTACGTCTGCCATGATCTCCAAACAGGTGAATTATTTGGCGCACAATCGGTTATTTATGAGGATGCAGATTTCCGTGTGGTGCTCGAATTGCATCCCCGCATGGTGGGGCATACAATCGTTCTTTATAAACCACACCGTGAAGATGTTTCTGAACTGACCAACTCCGAAACGGCCCATGTTTTTCAAATGTGTGTCAAGGTCATTCAAGCCATCAAACAAGCGTTGGGGGCAGAAAAAGTCTATATGGTGACCATGTGTGATGGCCCCATTAACCATCTGCATATTCAACTGCTGCCGCGCTACCCCGATGAGCCAATTGGCTCAAAACGGCTGGTCAGCCCTCGCGGCGTTTTGGTTGATGCTGAAAAAACCGCCGCCGCGATTCGCCAAGCTTTGCATTAATTGCTCGTTTATTCTTGAGGAGAAGCGTTTCATGTCCGAATTTGTCAACAAAGAAGAACTCCTACGCCGTATAGATGAAAACTATAATCAGTTAACGGATATCCTCACCCGTGTTCTGCCGCAAAAAGCGATGGAAGCAGGCGCGGTCGGGTCATGGTCAATTAAGGATGTCCTATCCCATTTTATTGGCTGGCAGCAGTTCGCTCTTGCCGAATTACAAGCCGCCCTCGCTGGTCAACCCTTACCAGTACCACCTGCTGACCCTGATCTCTATAATGCCCAACTGGTCGAAGCCAGTCGTGGCTTGCCCTTCGATGTGGTATTGGGTAATTGGCGTCGCTCAGTGCAAGACCTTAAAGATGCGGTGTCCGCCATTCCCGACGCGGAATTTATGCCCAACAGCAACTTGCAGCAGTGGCTAGGCGGCGCAACCATCAACGATGCCCTTGCCAACAATACCTATGAACATTGGGAAGAGCATCTGCCCGCCATCGAATCATGGATTGCTGACCGTTAAAATTTAGCGAAATTTCCCTAAAGAGAGCAGGTCACAAGGCTTGCTCTTTTTTGTTTTGTTGTAGGGGGCTTCTCTTGGAGTGCTTGACATCATCGAGCGTTTGTTATATCTTAAATATACCCCCTCCCATAGGGGGTGGGTATAGAAACACCAGAGGAGACTTTCATGCAAACGACCCAGTCACACTCCCATCATAACCATGTCATGACCCCAGAGGCCCCGGTCAATCCTATTGATCATGCCCATCACGCCGCCCATACCGACCACACTGGGCATGAAACCATGTTCCGCAATCGCTTTTGGGTTTCATTGTTGTTGACCATTCCGGTCGTCCTCTTCAGCCCGATGATTCAAGACTGGCTAGGTTTCTCGATGCCTGAATTTGCAGGTGACCAATTTGTGGCCCCGCTGTTTTCAATCATCATCTTCCTGTATGGCGGCATTCCCTTCCTCGGTATGGCCCGCCCCGAAATTCAAAACCGCCAACCCGGCATGATGTTGCTCATTTCAATGGCAATTTCGGTGGCCTTCTTCTATTGTCAGTGCCGAGATTAAAATCCCCAGAAATAGCGATTTAAAAATCCCCAGCTTATAGAAAAGCGGGCAGACTTAGAGGCCAAACAGGATAGTCCCCTGCAAGGCAACCAAGGAGGCCCGCGATGTTACAAGTGGAGG
>JACRBG010000049.1 GCA_016234595.1 Chloroflexota bacterium
GAAATCTTCATGAGTAGTAATGAAAATGGTCTTTCTTCGCCCGTCAAAAAAGTCGTCTTGGCCTACAGCGGTGGCTTGGATACCTCGGTCATCGTGCCGTGGTTGAAAGAAAATTATCACTGCGAAGTGATTACCTTTACCGCCGACCTCGGCCAAGATGATGAGTTGGATGGTCTGGAAGAAAAAGCCATTAAGACGGGCGCGACCAAAGCCTATATCCAAGATTTACGCGAGGAATTTATCACCGACTTTATTTTCCCCTCGCTGCGGGCCAGCGCCATCTATGAACGTGAATATCTGCTCGGTACATCTTTTGCCCGCCCACTTATTGCTAAACATATGGTGGAAGTCGCCGAGGCCGAAGGTGCGGACGCGGTATCTCATGGCTGCACAGGCAAGGGCAACGACCAAGTCCGTTTTGAAGTGACCACCATGGCCCTCAATCCCAAACTGCGTGTGATTGCCCCATGGCGTGACCCGTTGTGGACGATTCGTAGCCGCGAAGATGCCATCACCTATGCCGAAAAACATAATGTGCCGATTGCCCAGACCCTGAAAAGCATCTACAGCCGTGACCGCAATTTGTTCCATATGAGTCACGAAGGCGGCCCCTTGGAAGACCCTTGGATTGCCCCCGAAGAATCCATGTTCACCCTCAGCCAGTCACCCCAAGACGCTCCCGACCGCACCACGACCGTTGTTATCGGTTTTGAAAAAGGCTATCCAGTCTCGGTCAATGGCGAGAAACTAGGCCCATTGGCGCTGATGCAAAAACTCAATAAACTCGGTGCCGAAAATGGCATTGGGCGGGTGGATATGGTCGAAAATCGCTTGGTCGGCATGAAATCGCACGGCGTCTATGAGACCCCCGGCGGCACGATTTTGTTCAAAGCCCATCAGGTGTTGGAAAGTGTCTGCCTCGACAAAGAAACCCTGCACTACAAACAAATGATCAGCCTGCGTTATGCCGATCTGGTCTACAACGGCAAGTGGTTTAGCCAACTACGTGAGGCGCTCGACGGTTTTATTGATGTGACCCAACGCAGCGTCACAGGTGAAGTTCGGCTCGATCTCTATAAAGGCAATGTCATTGTCACTGGACGCCGTTCCCCCTTTAGCCTCTATCGTGAAGACTACGCCTCCTTCGGTCAGATGGATGTCTACAATCAACAGGACGCTGAGGGCTTCATTCATTTGTGGGGCCTGCCAGAAAAAGTTGAGGCGCTCATTTCCATTGATGGTTCGGGGGTCAGCCGCTACCGCCAGCCCGATTACAGCCATTTCAAGCGCGACTAATTTTTGACACCCGCCTCTTGTTCCCCTCCCTAATGTTTTGGGGAGGGGCTAGGGATTTTTAATTGACCAAAGCTAGAGCATCTAAGGAAATCCATCAACCATGACCCTTACCGAGTCTCTCACCGCCCCCAAACTCCAAGACAAAATCGTGATGGGTACACTCTACCCTGTTGCAGGCTTCAAAGTGTCCGGTGTATACGCAGGCATCCGCAAAACCAACAAGCCCGATTTCACCATCGTCGCCTCCGATATGGACTGCACTTTTGCTGGCGTTTTTACCACCAATCAAGTCAAGGCCGCGCCTGTCCTGCTGGATATGCAGCGTCTTGCCGAAAACCCGACTCAAATCCGCGCCATCATCACCAATGCGGGCAATGCTAACGCCTGCACAGGCGAACCGGGGCTACAAAATGCCATCAAAACCACCGAACTCGCCGCCGAGATGTTAGGCTGTCTGCCCCAACAAATTTTGGTACTCAGCACGGGCGTGATTGGCGTTCAATTGCCTATGGACAAAGTCGCCTTTGGCATCGAAAACGGCGTGGCGGAACTCGAAGAGGATGCTTGGTCAGGGGCGGCACGCTCGATCATGACCACCGACACCAAACCCAAAGGCGTCAGTAAGCAGTGTGGCGGCTACACCATCACTGCAATTGCCAAAGGCAGTGGCATGATTGCCCCTAACATGGCAACCATGCTTTCGATTATCGCTACTGATGCCGCCGTACCCCAACCCCTGCTGCAAAAAGCCTTGTCTGCCGTCAGTGCCAAATCATTTAATCGCATCAGTGTGGATGGCGATACCAGCACCAACGACACCGTGCTACTCCTCGCCAATGGGGCATCCGGCACATTGATTACCGAAACACAGGGCTATGCTGAATTTGTGGGCCACCTCACCGAACTTTGCACCGAACTTAGCCAAATGATTGTCATGGATGGTGAGGGCGCGACCAAATTTATCGCCGTGCATGTGACGGGTGCGGCGGATGATGCCAGTGCCTATGCCGTCGCCAACACGATTGCAATTTCCCCCCTCGTCAAAACGGCTTTCTATGGCGGTGATGCCAATTGGGGACGGATTATGATGGCAGCGGGTCGGGCGGGTATCCCACTGGATCAGAGCAAACTCAATCTGTGGTTTGCTGTCGGTAAAGATGTTTCAGACGGCTTGCAGGTTGTCGCCAATGGCACACCCACTGATTACTCCGAAGCCGAAGCCTCCCATATTTTCGCCCAACAAGAAATCGCTGTGCATCTTGATTTAGGGTTAGGCACATCCGAATCTACCGTCTGGACATGCGATTTCAGCCACGAGTATGTTAGCATTAATGGAGATTACCGGACGTAGAGCAAACACTCATGATGAAGAACGTTTTCATATCTTACGCCTCTGAATATACCGAATCTGCCAATCAAATTGCCACCTTTATTGAACATGAGGGCTTTAAGGCCCTCTTTGATAAATATTTTTTGATGGCTGGTCAGTTTTGGCGTCCTCAACTATTCGAGAATGTAGAGTTATGTGATATTTTTCTATTCTTAATATCTCCAGAAGCCTTGGATTCGATATATTGCCTAGAAGAGTATAATCACGCCGTAAAACACCAAAAAAGGTTCTTAGTTTGCAAAGTGTCACCAATTCAAGATTGCGATGAAAAAATAAGTCGGCATCAGATGATAGATTTCACTGAGGCACGTAGATATCAGAAGATAGATCCTTATCAGAATTTGCTCAGCACCTTAAACCGCACAGAACCACCCATTTATGGTCTAATCTACCCAAATGATTTGATTTCTTTACATAGAGAGCCAACAGCATATGAATGGGCTTTGGATCTTTGTGGGCGTGTAATACAAAATATCAAAATAAAAATCGAGAGAAATCAGATAGATATAGATAGTGACACGGAGTTGAGAAACAGGGTTATCCAATTATTTACTCTTGCAGATGTTATCCGTGACTATGATGAGTTAAAGGTTCACGTTCAACATATAGCTCAATTTATAGATAACAGAGATTTCGTCAACGCAGTCACAAGTTGTGAAAAAGCTCATTTACGTATTAAGTCTCTTCGCAAACAATGATTGTGCTAATTTAAGAGATTTCTAGGGAGGCGTTGTGCGTTATTCAAAACTATTTGGCAAGACCAGCTTTGGCGAGATTCAAAAAGGCTCTGGGTTCATCAGCCACCAACTGCTAATTAAAGCGGGCTATGTGCGCGAATCAACCGCCGGACGTTATTATTTTCTACCGCTCGGCTGGCGAGTGCATGAAAAAATCCGCGCCATCATCAAAGACGAAATGGACAAGGCCGGGGCGCAAGAAATGATTACCCCCGTCCTCCATCCCCTGCAATTATGGCAAGAAACCAACCGTACCAACACAGCAGGTTTTGAACTCATGACTATCAAAGACCGACGCGGCGCCGAATTTGCGTTGGGCGGCACTGCCGAGGAGATGATGGTGGATGTGGTGCGCGGTTTCCAACTCAGCTACCGCGATTTGCCTTTTAATATCTATCAATTTTCAACCAAATTCCGCGATGAAATACGGGCGCGCGGTGGCCTTTTGCGGGTGCGCGAATTCGTCATGAAAGACGCCTATTCATTTGACGCCGACGAGGCCAATTTCAAACTTGAATATGACAAAATGGCACAGGCCTATTACAGCCTTTTCCGCCGCATGGGCCTCAATTCGCTCATGGTCGAGGCTGATAATGGGTATATCGGCGGCGAATACTGCCATGAATTTATTGTTGAAAGTGAAGTCGGTGAAAGTCGTTTCCTTGCTACCCCCGACGGCTCGATTTATGCCCATGAAGATGTGGCCCAATTTCAGCGCAGCCAGCCCAATCCGGATGAACCCATCCAAGACTTCCAGATTATTGACCAGCCTGCTTGGGTCAAGACGATGGAAGACAACGAGAAGCATTACGGTCAACCCCGTTGGCGCTATTTGAAAAATGTCGTCTATCGGCATGTCGGCACAGGCGAAATTATCATCGCGGGTCTGCGCGGCGATTTGGATGTCAACAAAACCAAATTGGAACATGCTCTTGATGCGGTCGGCCAATTAGAAGAGGCCACTGATGACGACCTGATTAAACTTGGCACCCAACGTGGCTATGTTCATTCTTGGGGGCACGCGGCCCGCTATATCGGCGACCTCTCCCTCACCACCGTGCGCAATTTCATTGGCGGGCAAAAAGAAGACACCACCGATTCGATTAATGTGAATTATGGACGCGACTTCACCTGCTCCATGTTAGCCGATATTGCGATGGCTCAAGAAGGCTATATCGCGCCGAATGGTCAACCCTTGATTGAAAAACGAGGTATCGAGGTCGGCAATATTTTCCAACTAGGCTATCACTATTCGACCAAAATGGCTGGCGCGGTTTTTGTAGATCAGGACGGCAAAGAGAAGCCCTATTATATGGGCTGTTATGGCATCGGTTTGGGTCGCACTATGGCAGCGATTGTCGAGATTTATCACGACGACAAAGGCATTATTTGGCCGGATGCTGTCGCCCCCTTCCAAGTCCATTTTATTTCGTTACCCGGTGGTGAAGAAAAAGCCGCCGAAATCTATGCCCAATTGAATGCGGAAGGTATTGAAGTGTTGTGGGATGACCGTGACGTGTCGGCGGGGGTCAAATTTGGGGATGCCGACCTACTAGGAATTCCCGTGCGATTAGTCATCTCCAAACGCACCCAAGATAAGCTAGAATGGAAGCGCCGCGACAGTGACACCAGTGAATTAGTCGATCTCCAAGAAGCACTAGTGAGGCTAAAAAATTGACCAATAAACTCTGGGGTGGGCGCTTTGCCGATTCCCCTAACGCTCAAATGCGTGCCCTACAAGATTCCATTAGTTTTGATAAAGTCCTCTATGCCGCCGACATTCATGGCAGTGTGGCCTATGCGTGGGCACTTTCCCGCGCAGACATTTTGACCGAACAAGAGGCCCAAATGATTGAACATGGCCTCGAAAAAATCTTAGAGGAATTTGAAACCGAACAATTCCAATATACTGAGGGTGATGAAGATATTCACACCGCTGTCGAGCGCCGCCTGACGGAAATCGTGGGGGCGGTTGCGGGTAAGTTGCATACTGGGCGCAGTCGCAACGACCAAATCGCCACAGATATTCGGCTGTGGTTACGAGATACCTGCTCCCAAGTCGAAGGGATGCTCATCAATATCCAAACGGTATTAGTTGATCGTGCCGAGCCCCATCTTGAAACCATTATGCCCGGTTTTACTCACATGCAGCCTGCCCAGCCTATCACCCTCGCCCATTGGCTGATGAGTTTTTTTTGGATGTTGCAACGTGACCGGGAGCGCCTCAATGACAGCCTAAAACGCATCAATATTTCACCCTTGGGATCAAGTGCCTTGGCGGGGACGCCCTATCCGATTGACCGCGAACACCTTGCAGCGAATTTAGGTTTTGCCAGTGCCTCTCATAACAGTCTTGATGCCGTGTCTGATCGGGACATGATTGCTGAGTTTTTATTTATCACCAGCATGATTGGTATTCACCTCAGCCGCCTTGCCGAAGATGTGATCCTCTATAGCAATCCGATTTATGGATATATCCGTCTGCCCGACGCCTATAGCACTGGGTCAAGCATCATGCCCCAAAAACGCAATGCCGACCCTATGGAATTGGCGCGGGGCAAAGCAGGCCGCATGATTGGCAATTTAACGGGCCTCATGACTACCCTGAAGGGCTTGCCCAGTACCTATAACAAAGATTTGCAAGAGGACAAAGAGCCGTTGTTTGATACAGCTCGCACGCTCGATTTACTACTGCCTGTTATCGCGGGGATGCTCAACACTCTTGAATTTATTCCCGAAAACATGCAAGCCGCTTTGGATGAAGGGCTGTTGGCGACTGAATTGGCCGATTGGCTGGTTGGGCAGGGGATGGCTTTCCGTGAGGCCCATCATATCGTCGGTCAGGTCGTGCGTCGGGCCGAGGATAAAGGGTTAACTCTTTCCCAACTGCCTCTGGCCGATTATCAATCCATCTCGGCGCTTTTTAATGAGGATGTTTATGGGGCACTCGATTTTGTGACGGCTGTAAATAAGCGCAAGGCGGTTGGCGGCACATCCCCCGATGCAGTCCGCCACCAAATCGCCCGCGCCCGCATTTTATTGAGTCGTTAGTATTGATACGCCGCGATATACAGCCCATCCGGGTCGCGTAAAATTGCGCTATCACCACTGTTGTTCCAGACTGGACCATCCGAACACCAATACACCGCATTATAAGTATCACTACCACAGCCGGAATAGAGCCGCAAAGTCTGTTCCGGCGCGACTGTCACCGAGCCAAAGGTGTAATTATTATTGGCGGCGTCTTCTAATGTGAATCCGGTCATATCCACCGTCGCAGTGCTCTTGTTTTGAAATTCCACATACTCCCCATTCAAATTTTCGTCGTCCGGGCCGGGGGGGTCATAGCTAATAAACCGGATAATCAGTTCCGCTGAGGCAGGTTTCCACAATCCAACCCCTGCACTTTGGGCTCCTTGTTCAGCCGCCAAAAAAACTTGCTCATAGCGCGCATTCGGCGGCACCGAATAGGCTACGGCCAAACCTTGCTCTAAAATTTCTTGGTTAATCAAAACATCCCCCAACCAAATATAGGCCAGCGTGCGCCCATATTGATCGGTATCTTCTTGGTCATATTCAATTTCGACGTGTTTGCCATCTAGCCGCTTCTTTAAAAAATCGGAGGCTTCTTCATAAAAAGGCTGTTCACGCTCAGGCGTATTAATCCCAATCAGGCGAACACGCTGACCATTGTCCAAATCAAGCGTATCTCCATCCACAACATCGGTTACTTTGGCACTGGTCAAGTTAGAAGGCTTAATGGGGTAGCCCGAATTTGAATTATTATTGCTAGCAGGCGGATTTTGCCCACCATTATCAGATTTCGGCGTACTTTCCTCGTCGGAACACGCCGATAAAACCAATAGCAACAAAATTCCTAAAATTAGCCAGCGTCTCATCCTGTTTCTCCTGACCATATGTGTTACTATAGGCCAACTGTAGCCGATAATCTTGTTTTCTTCCACTTAAACCTATGGACAATCCTCTACGTTTCGTTCACATTACAGATTCCCATATCGGGCCATCCGCCGATTATGTCCTGCGCGGCTGTAATACCTATGCCGCCCTACAAGCCTTGGTCACTCATCTCAATAATGACCTACCCTTTACGCCGGATTTTATCTTGCATACTGGCGATGTAACGTACGATCCTGACCCTGTTGCTTACCCTGTCGCCCAATCGCTGTTATGCCAATTGAAATACCCTATCTATTATGTGCGTGGCAACCATGATGATCCTGATGCCATGCGCCAGACCTTGCCCAATCTACCCGCTGGAACAGGTCGCCTCGACTATGATTTCACTGTCCGGGGTTTTCATTTCATTGTGCTCGACGCTTTTGGGCATGTTCAACCCGCTGGCTATTTAGAAGACTATCAACTGGCATGGTTGCAAAAAACCTGCCAGACATCCACTGCTCGTTCACTGGTCATTGCCCTGCATCATCTGCCTGTTGAAACCGGGGTTGGTTGGTATGACGCTGAAATGGCGATTGAAAATCATGATGCCCTTTTTGCCACTCTAAAGGCTTTCCAAAACCGAGTGCGGGGTTTGTTTTATGGGCACATCCACCGGGGCAGCACAACTTTGCGTGAGGGCATGGTCTGTAGCAGTGCCGCCGCCATCAGTATGCAATTGCATTCATGGCCCACCCAAACCGATATTCTCACCGACACGGCCACGCCACACGGCTTTAATGTTGTCACCTTAACCCACGACCAAACATGGATTACCCAGCACAGTTTTGTGGAGGCAAGCTAATATGTCATTAGCCGATGCTCATGCTGTGCGTTTTCCTTGCGAAGACCACCACCTTGTTGGCATTTTCTATAGTGCCCAAGCCGATACACCCGCCCCATTTGCCTTATTATTACATGGCCTCCCCGGCGCCGAGAAAAATCACGACCTTGCCCATTTTCTGCGTGCGCAGGGCTGGCATGTGCTAGTGCTGCACTTTGCAGGTGGCTGGGGCAGTGAGGGGAATTTCAGTCTAAGTAATCAACCTACTGAAGCGATCGCTGCCCTTGATTTTGCCTTATCCCCCGACGCGCCTGCCCCCATTGACCCACAAAAAATTGTTGTCATGGGTTACAGCATGGGTAGTCGGGCCGCCCTCTTTGCCGCCGCTCCTGACTCGCGTATTAAGGCTGTCATTTCTGTCGCAGGCTTCAGCGACTTCAGCGAAACTATGCTTTCCCGTGAATTTTTAGAAGCCGCTGCCCCCTTTCTAACCGGAGTTGCCCCGACCGCGCTCGGCCTCCAATTTATGGCCCTCGGTGAAGGGCCACAGCCAACGGATGCAGTTCGTCAAATTGCCCCACGCCAGGTCTTAGTGGTACATAGCCCCGAAGATGAAATGGTGCCTTTTTATCACGCCGACAATTTTGGTACGCTCTCCAACGTGCAACGCGCCACAATCCAAGGGGCCAGTCACATCTTCGGCCTTCATCGCACCGAACTAATCAACGCCATTTGGGAATTTTTAAAGGACTGGTAAGCCATGCAGCATCTAAAATGGGGCATCCAAACCTCCCCCCAGCACGTCAGTTACGGCGAATTATTGCAAGTTTGGCAGCGGGCCGACGCACTCGGTTACGACTCGGCATGGCTGTTCGATCATTTTATGCCCATCTTCAGCGACCCCACTGGCCCATGTTTTGAAGGCTGGACGATGCTGACAGCGTTAGGCGTTCAAACCCGCAAAATCCACGTAGGCCTCTTGGTAACAAGTATGGTCTATCGTAACCCCGGCCTCCTTGCCAACATCGGCGCAACAGTAGATGTGGTGACTGGCGGACGTATGGAAATGGGAGTAGGGGCAGGCTGGTTTGAGCAAGAAGCCCGCGCCTATGGTATGGAATTTTTGCCTGCTGGTGAACGCCTCAAACAGTTAGACGAAGGCGTGCAGGTCATTAAATCTCTATGGACAAACCCGGTTAGCAATTTTCAAGGCCGCTATTATCAATTGACCGAGGCTCATTGCGAACCCAAACCCGTCCAACTGCCCCATCCTCCTATTTGGATTGGAGGTCAGGGCGAAAAAGTTACTCTACGCATTGTGGCCCAGCAAGCGGATGGCTGGGATATGGATATGTTCCCGCTGGATGAATACCGTCGCAAATTGGATATTCTGGCCGAACACTGCTACAAAGCTGGACGCGCGCCTGAATCTGTCCGCAAGATGATTCACTTTCCCGGCCTCATCAGTGACGATGAAAAATCCCTCAAGCCAAGGGTCGAAGCCATGGCCCGCAGTTGGAACACCAACATGGATAATTTACGTCAACGTGCTCTCATTGGCACACCGGAACAGGCCGCCGAACACCTATTGAAATTTGTAGAACTTGGTGTGGAGCATTTCGTGTTGAGCATCGCCCCGCCCTATGATATGCGGATGATTGAGCTATTTATTGAGGAGGTTGCTCCGCGTGTTCGCCAAGCCGCTGGAGCGATTTGATGATAAAATCATTACACGTTTTCCTTACAGAATCGAGTGAATTAAATGGGCGTTGATACCGCGATTAATTTTCCCTGCCTCCCCAAAGATCACCTGACCACCGAAGGCATTATTGAACGTCTTAAGGGTCGTGACCGCGCCCAAAAAATTATTCAATACTATCGGGATCAAGGCGATCATCGTCCCGAACATGAAATCGGTTTCGAGATGACCCGTCGCGCTTCCGACGGCACCGAAAGCACCGAGCTTGTCACCGCCGATGTGTTGATGAATGCCGCCGCCGAATTAGACGATTTAAGCCAATATTGTGTGGGTTGCCCTGCCAATCGCACCAACAAAGCCTACGGCTGTATCGGCTACATCAATTACCCAATCTCAGCGCAGGCCGAATTTTGGATGCTCAAACAGCTTCCCGGCCCCGAGTATCCCGTCCTATTTTTGATGCTGCAAAAAGGGGTCAATGAATTTGGCTATACTGGCGAAACGGCGCGGGGTTTACGGGATCAAATGGGTGTCTTTTTTGAATCGAAGGATACTTTTGGTCGGCAATTTCCTGAATTCACCGCCACCACTGATTCGCTTTTTGAAATGACTTTTATGCTTGGCCCAATTCAACCCGGTCATGCCGCCATGCTGCTGTTATTTTATGGTGCGATTGCACGGGAGGGCATTGACCCCGCCACAATCATCGCCCTTTCCAGCAACCCGGATGCCCGTGAGACCCTTTTGGATAAATATCCATTCCACTTGCAGATTGAGCAGGGGGATGATCATTCCATCCGCGACATCAAGACATTTCTGCAAAATCTTTATCTGGCCTATCGCCTCAATGTTCCCTTGCTGCTGGATGTGTAGTAGAGTTTGCGAGGGTTATTTATGTGATTTTTTCAATCTGGGTGGGCATATCCAACCATAGGGCATTCTCAACCCCGCCTCTTGGAATTTTCGCCAAGTTTCGCTTTTGGAAAACTCTTTCACCCACCGCTTCTGAAAACTCATGGGTGAGGTAATTAAGCCTCGTTTTTGATCTTTTTGATGGATGGTCTCAGTCAATTGTTTGCGAATAAGGCGGGCTTCGTCATACAAAGTATCAAAGAGTTTCCGTTTCTCCTGCGTAGTCTCAAGCCCCTGCCACGTTTTTGAAAGAAGAACCGTTTTGGTATATTCTGCTGAAAAAATACGCCCTTCAAACCACCCTATAATTTCCTCTCGCATATGGACACTAAAGGCAATGGAATATAGAGTAGGATAAGCCTCTTGCTCCCAATAGTGATATACAGGTGGGTCTTCCTCGCTATTGAGGTCCAAAAACATGAGTTGTTCGCCTATCCTTGATGAAAATGCAAGTATGTTTTGCTTTCGTTCCCATTGAAATCCCTCATACGCGAACAAGTATTGTGCTATTTTTTGGGTACGATATAAATCTTCAATGGAATAATCAGCATCATAGTCGTACCAAGCGGGCGGCTTATTGCCAAAATAGAGATACCAAGTCTTGAGTGCTAGTGGCAGTGGCTTGCCTATCTCAATCTCCATTTGTTTTATTGTATTAGGGATACAGCCTTGTACTCCGCCATTTCCCAAAGCTGTATTCCTGATAAATAGCAGTAGTTGGGTCATAAACAGATCGTATTTATTGGTATTCCAAAATCCCATGCTCGCCTCTCCCTTATTCGATGAATAGACCCCCTACGCATTTGTATATTTTAAGGTACTTGTCTATATCAGGTAATTTATCATTTAAGCTCCCACTGCTCGACGTATGACAAGCAAAATGCCATAGGTCAATCATCAGGAACAATTCATCGTCAGCGGAGGTCTTTAGGCGAGAATGCTTATTCGCTGCTGATTGGAAAATGCCATGCGCCAAAAACTCTTGCTGATTTGTTTGCTGTCTACCCTTCTATTGCCCTCATTATCTGTACAGGCAACGGAAAATCCACCCCTACTGCTTTCGCAGGATTGGCGCTGGCTAAAGAGTGATGATCCCGACTTTTGGTGGTGGGCAGGCGAACAAGCCGAACCTTTTGAGGGGTGTGAAGGGGATCGGGTTGAATCCGAACTGATATTGTCACCTACCCAACCCATGGTAGCTTATCTTTCGACTTCCGAGATTTGGCTTCCGCTTATGGGGGAAGGTTGGTCAGGGGCAGATTTTCCAAATGACCTGCTGATCTGCAACCTAACAACGGGTGAAATCACCGAAGTTGCCGTCCAGCCCGAAAATGCCACTCTCGCTGAGCAGGGCGCATGGTATTATGACAGCCATTCAGTGCCCACATGGTCGCCCGATGGTACACAACTGGCATGGACAGAATATACCGGTGACGATGTTTTGCAGTTGACGGTCTATGACCTTGCCACCAGCGATACTAAAATCCTTGTTGAAGACTTAAACCCGGATGGGATTGTGAGCCTTCCCAGACGGCAACGGGTGTATTGGTCAGATGTTGGCATTGGGGTAGATAATATTAAGGGGTTTGAGGTTTATGATGTGGATATGGGGGACCTTCTTAATACAGTGACATTCCCCCAATATAGCCAATTCCAATTTTGGATTACCTATGAGGGCAAAAGCTACATCAGCTATAACGACACAGACAATATCTGGTATCTCGTAGATCCGTTGACAGGTGATTCCCAAGTAATGCCCGGTCTTCCCGAATTGTATAGTCTAATTACTCCTGATGGCCTTGCCCTGCGCTACGAAGAAAACATCCCTCCGCCATACAACGACATAACGCCTCCCCATCGCACCCCTCGTTGGTCAGTGGTAGATGGCAGCAATATCATGCCCCTAGATTATGAGTGGCAACCTTTCAATAATCTCGTCTCTATTTCCCCAGACGGGCAATCTATTGCTTATGCTCACGACGACCGTCTTTGGCAGTGGCAGGCAGGTAAAGCCAACATCGCTAATGGGATGGAAGATTTTGCGTTGGATACGGTCATCAGCCTAGTTTGGACACCAATGGCATGGCGAGTAGGCTTATTAGGTGAATAAAAGCACCCCCAGAGGCTGATTTTCATGTGCCTCTGAGGGTTAAAAGCTAATCCGCCCTTTCGGCCTCAATCTCTGGCGCATACTCCCGATTAAACTGGGTGTGATAGAGGTCGGTATACAACCCGCCCTTTGCCAGCAACTCAGTATGTGATCCGCGTTCGACCACCTGCCCGCGATTCATCACCAGAATCAAATCAGCTTTCAAAATCGTGCTGAGGCGGTGCGCAATCACCACACTGGTACGCCCCTGCATGACTTTTTCCAGCGCGGCCTGAATCAAGGCTTCTGATTGTGAATCGAGATGCGAGGTCGCCTCATCTAGCACCAAAATACGGGGATTCTTCAGCAGCACCCGTGCGATGGCAATGCGTTGTTTTTCGCCCCCGCTCAGGCGATACCCACGCTCCCCTGCGATGGTTTCATAGCCCTCTGGCAGACCCGCAATAAAATCATGAATGTTAGCTGCCCGACACGCCGCCTCAATTTCGTCTTGGCTGGCATCCGGCTTGGCATAGAGCAAATTCATCCGCAGGGTGTCATGGAATAAATACGTTTCCTGTGTGACCATGCCGATCTGTTCACTCAGCGATTTTAAGGTCACCTCGCGCAAATCATTGCCATCAATCAAAATCCGCCCCTCGGTGGGGTCATACAAACGCGGCAGCAGATAGGTAATCGTCGTCTTGCCTGCCCCGCTCGGCCCAACCAGTGCCACCAACTGCCCCGGTTGAATCTCAAAACTTACTCCATCCAACGCCCATGAGCGTGCCTGTGATTTTTCGGCAACCTCGGCACTATCTTCAGCATGACCATTGGTCGTACCATTGCCGTTACTGGCCTGTTTCGGTTTCCCGTCTGGCTTGCTCTCATCATCATCCGACAGCACTTTTTTCACGCTGTCCATGCCGTGCCGCTCGACTTCCGACAAAAAGCCAACTGTTCCAGCATCCTCATAAGCAAAGCTAACGCTCTCGAATGTGACTGCGCCTTTAACCTCTTGTAATACGGCAGCATCGGGTTTTTCAGCAACTTCCAATGGCATATCAAGGATTTCGAACACGCGCTCAAAGCTAATCATGGAGGTCACAAAATCCACCGGAGCATTTACCAAGGCCTGCAATGGGCCATAAAGCTGACTTAGCAACGCCGCGAACGCCACAATCGTCCCAATCGAGAACGACCCATCCAACACCAGCCGCCCCCCGATGTAGTAGACAATCGCTGTACCGACCGCGCCTATCAACCCCAAAAATGCAAAAAATAGACTCCCGCTGACGGCCTGCTTCACACCCGCATCACGTACACCCGCCGCCCGTTTGCGAAAGCGCACATTTTCATCATCGGCCCGTCCAAACAACTTGACCAGCATCGCCCCGCTGATATTAAGCGTTTCATTCATCAGCGCGTTCATTTTGGCGTTTTCGCTCATCTGCTCTTTGGTGATCTTGCGTAGAACCGGGGTCATACGCCGTGCCGGAATAATAAACAGTGGCACGACCATTAACCCCAACAGGGTCAGCCGCCATTCTAAGGCCAGCATCACAATCAGGGTTGCCACCACCATCGTCGTGTTGGTCACAATACTGACCAGTGTTGTATTGACTGCCCGCTGTGCCCCCACCACATCATTATTCAGGCGGCTCATCAATTCGCCCGTCTTAGTATTGGTAAAAAACCGCAGCGACATACGTTGCAAATGATTAAACAACGCCGCCCGCAGATCAAAAATGAGACCCTCGCCAATCGCCGAATTCAGCCAACGTTGAAGCACTAAGACCGTTGCATTAACCAGCGGCACGATCATTAACAGTACCGCCAGTACCGTCAGCAAACCGACATCTTCGTTCGGCAGGGCGTTGTCAATTAATTCCCGCAAAATCAAGGGCGACACCAGCCCCAACCCTGAGGAAATCAAAATCGTCACCAACATCCACCCGATTTGGCGGCGATAGGGCCGACCATAGGTAAACACACGTTTTAATAAGGGCCACGTCAGTTTTTCGGGTTTAGACCCATCCGACATGTAGATCATTCGAAACCAACCAGCATCATGAAACCCCATGAGCCGCATTCCCCCGTTCTCATTTACCTTCAATCAAGTAGAACTATTGTACAACCTGCCTGCAAGAGAATCACCTAGACGAAAGGTCAGTATCACCAATTTTTGAGGGGGCAAAGTCATAAGCATCTATGGTAAGATGCAATGGATTATTGGCGCTATTGAAGAGGTTTATTCCTATATGCCCGACCCTTCGCGCAGCCAGCTTGAAAGCCGAGTCATTATCTTGGCGCTGACCATTTTCCTCCTGAGTATGATTCTCTATACCCTGCTGCCTGTGCTCACCAATTTAGATGTACCCTTCCCACCCAATGCTGTGCTGATTGTTTTCGCGGCGATTCTGCTGATGCTCTATTTTTTCTGGCTCAAGGTGGAAGTGGCCCTTGTAACAGGCTGTTTGCTGCTGGCAATGTCATTAGGCTCGGCCCTCTCGCGCCAACCCAATTTGGTGACGCTCTATAACGACTACACCAATGAAGCCACCGATGTTGCATGGCCCATTATTCCTATCATTATTGGATTAGCCTTTTTTGTAATTCACCTCGTCAAATTACAGCATCGGGACAAGATTATCCGCCACCTCGATCCTAACAGTTGGGCCTTAGCGCCCTCGGTGGTCATTGTTTTTGGCTCATTTTTCTTGCTCGTGGAATCGTTTTTAACTGAATGGGCGCAACAAGGAGCGGTCTTGACCGTTTTGATTATCGTGATTGACAGCATTCTCATCGTCCGCGAAATGAAATCTATCCGGGCGAGTGTCTTGGCGGAATCAGATGTTCAAACAAAAGGCACGTCAAAGAAAATATAAAATACTAAAAGGGAATTGAGATATGAAGAACAAAGCCTTTTTTGGGGCAATATTTTTGGCGATAGGATGTATATGTCTGGTGAATATCGGAAGCGGGAGAAGCTTCAACCAATATTCTTATGCTAACGACAGTACACCAACGTCTGCACCCACTCTTTTCCTTCCGCTTATTACAGCGGACAATGTCCGTGACATCCGAGAATTGATGAATTTCAATCTCAACCAAAATGTAAATGCAATATGGTCGCCAAAAGATAGTCTACTGGCAATATATGCAGAACAAGGTGTTCAAATTATTGATATTGCTGATAAAAATATCATTTTCCCCTTTTTTGAGGCCAGTGCCGCCACAACTTCCGTTCTTTTCAGCCCCGATGGACAAATTTTGGCTCAAGCAACATCGGACGGCGGCATACATTTGTGGGATTTGACTGCTAATACAGAAAAGCGGGTTTTGGTAGGACATGAATTTGGAATTTCCGCTATGGCCTTCAGCCTTGATGGAAAATTGCTAGCCTCTGCTGATTTTGAAGGAAATACCATTGTGTGGGATATGGAAACCTATGAGCAGATCAATCAATTTGAACATGCACCGCCTAATTCAATTGAAGACCTAGCATTTAGCCCTGATGGAAATGTGCTGGCTATTGCAGCCATCTTCGGTGGCATACAAATGAAAGATTTGACCACAGGAGAACGTTTCAACAATGAACTTACAGATGATGGTATAACTGCCTTGGCATTTAGTCCTGATGGAAAATATTTGGCCTATGGGCAGCCAACTGGCGTGATCCGTGTATGGGGTGAAGATGGCTGGAAAACGTCTCTTGCTTTACTCCGCAGTCATAGGGGCAAAATAACCAACTTGGTATTTAGCCCAAACAGTGATCTTTTGGTGTCCGCTAGCGAAGATGGTACTGTTCGCATTTGGGAGACCTCTACCGGAAACGAATTAATGGTTTTGCAATCCCATAACGGCCTTATCAATGATATCTCCTTCGGGTTGCAGGGTAGCGTGATATCATCTGCGGGCCAAGATGGGTTGGTAATTCTGTGGGCCATTCCTCAATAGACAGGTAGACTCTATCCCCTCAAAAATTGGTAATCCTTATCTAAAATAAAAAAACGCGCCCCTCCCACATGAGCGCGTTTTTTATAATACTATTCCTGATGCTTGGCTCCATCCCGGCTTGGAGCAATGGGTTTCCTAAATGACTGACCCCAGCATCCCATTTTTCAATTGGTCATCCAGCCAGTCCGCAACATACGGATAGCGATAGTTGCGACCCTTGTAGGCAGCGTCAGCGGCAATCATGCTGTACACCACCATAGCGATGGGGAGCGCAAAGCTGAACAAGACCAACCCCACCAGCATAAGTGAGAATAAAATCAGGAACGGGATGCCGATTAAGACCAGACTCAGCACCAGCGAAATCGCAATGAGTGTGCCTAAAACGACCCCGCCAGTCAGCAGGAGTAACAACGCCCCAACTGTACCAACCACCTGTACCGTGAATGCTTGTAGCGCATGGAAGGCCACAAATTCGGATTTATTGCGGAAGGCCAGATAAATCCCCAATGGAATCAGGGCAGTTAAAACAACTCCCGGTGTGACCGTAATCAACACGAGGAAAGTCAGGATGGCACTGGCGTGAGCAATCGCAGCCCATGTCCGTTCCGTATCTTGCAATTCGCCTGATGCAGCGCGGGTCTGATAGCGATGTTTGGCTGGCACTTTGACATTAATGTCGCGGAAATCCCATTGGCGCTTTTGTTTATTTGGGTCGCCAATACGTGGTTGAGGTGCAGGCGCATCGCTGTACAGGCTTTGGCGGTAATACTTCTTCTCATATTCCCGTACAATCGAATCATCCGTATCCGCAAGGTTTGGTACGGGCGGTTGCTGATTCATCGGTGGAGCATCTTCTAACCGAGAACCAATTCGCACCGGAATCGAAATTGCGCCATCATCATTCGGTTGATAATTCCAGTCTTGCTTGGGTTCGCCATTGTTCCCTTCGACAGGCACTGCCGGGTCAATGGTTTTGTCATAATCGCTCATACATTACTCCTCTACCGGTTTTCCACAGGTCATTAAAGTCTTGTGGTGGTGATCATCTCTGTTTGTTGTGTTCAATCATCTATACGCAACCTTTTGAACTAGGTTGCAGACTTCTATAATTTTTAGCGAAATTGGGGCAAGGTTGCTATTTAACGATAAAAACTCATTGGTTTGATTAAGTTCATACCTATGAAAAATTTCCGTATTAGCTTGACGCTCACCCCATTCTTGACGCACAATTTGAGAGTGCTTGGGGGGATTCAAGGACGAGAGGTGTCAAATTCGATATGAGCAATCCATTGGAATACAAAGTACAAGATTTATTCGAGGCGTTTGTCTATATGCGCCGACAGGGTGCTGCACCCGACCATGCCCTACAAGAATTGAAGCGCCTACGACCTATCATCTCTACCGCCGAGCGCGAACAAATCGCCAACCTTATCCGCCAGTGGGAAATGAATGAAGGGTTGCATCATCCACCCAACCCCGGGGCCAAAATTGTACCCCCGCCGCCCAAACCCGTCCCCACGCCCCCAGCGGATACGACGGACATCACTTGCCCCCAATGTGGCAAAACCAATCCCCACCATGCCGGCTACTGTTATGCTTGCGGCACGCTGTTGATCAAAGCTGGGGCCATGCAGGGCACGCAGCAATTTATCGTTGAGGATGAGGGCCTTACCGGGACAACCTTTGGTAGCCTCTCAAACCTCATCCTTAAGGTGCAAGGCTTTGATGATGCCCCTATCAAATTGGCGATGGACGAATCCAAAGAGATGATTATTGGCCGTACCGCCGCCGATAGCGTCCTTGTGCCAGATGTGGATTTAACCAAATATGATGGCAAAGATATGGGCGTATCCCGTGTTCATGCCACCTTGCGCTATCGTGACACTGCCATCACCATCACCGATATGGGCAGTGTCAACCACACCTATCTCAATGGGGAACGAGTCTATCCTCAAGAAGTGCGTGTATTGCGCGATGGCGATGAACTTAAGTTAGGCCGTTTAATAGTCCGAGTCATCTTTGAACGGCAACTACGCCGTATCCGTCCAAGTTAATGCGGATTTCTCTCATGTGACATTCATCTTTTCTTTACCGAAAACTCAGCCACCCGCTTTAATCTATTAACATCACGTTCCTGAGGTGGTTGTGACGGTACATGGAATGCAGAAAAGTTGATTTCACGGAACGTTGACCCTAGCCAATATCGGAGATGCGCGTCACCGATGTTGGGATAAGTAAAAACACCGCACTGGTTGTCCCCCCTCACCAGTGCGGTGTTTTGCAAATTGCCTATTTATTCTATTTACTTTAGCCGACCTTAACGCCCTGATTCACCACATTACGATATTCGTTCCGTAGCAAAGCGTCCAGCATAATCTCGGCAGCTTCAGCAGCGACCGCTTCCTGTGCTTCCAGTGTGCTAGCTCCCAGATGTGGGGTGTGGATAATCCCCGGCAACCCAATCAGTGGGTTATCTTTCTTGGGGGGTTCTTCCACATACACATCCAAAGCCGCGCCCGCCACCTTGCCACTTTTGACCGCTTCAGCCAAATCAACTTCGTTAATCAAGCTGCCGCGTGCTGCATTGACAATCCGCACACCCTTTTTCATTTGGGCGATGGTGGCTTGGTTAATCAGATTTTCGGTTTCGGGCGAGACCACCGCGTGCAAACTGAGATAATCAGCCTGTGCCAAAACTTCGTTCAGCGGCAGCAGCGCCACATTCAATTTCCGACCCACTTCCGCCGGAATATAGGGGTCATAGGCCACGACGGTCATATCAAACGCCTGTGCCCGTTTCGCCACTGCCTGCCCAATCCGTCCGAACCCGACGAGGCCGAGCGTTTTAGCCCGCAGTTCCGTCCCCATATACGCCTTACGTTCCCACTGACCCGCCAGCAAGGACGCATGGGCCTGTGGAATATGCCGCGCCAACGCCAGCATCAGCGAAAAAGCCAATTCTGCCGTCGCTACCGTGTTGCCAGCCGGGGTGTTCATCACCGCAATGCCAAGTTCAGTCGCTTTGGCGAGGTCAACATTATCAACCCCGACACCCGCCCGAACAATGGCTTTAAGATTGGTGGCCCGCTGTAACAATTCAGCATTAGCTTTCGTTGCACTACGGATAATCAAACCATCGGCCTTCTCAACGATCGCTAATACCTCATCACGGGTGATTTTAGCGGGGGCTTGGATAGTTACCCCATCGGCCTTCGTCAAAAGATCGAGGCCGATTTTTTCTAGATTATCGGGAACGAGAATATGTGTCATGTATTTTTACTTAGCCCCGTTATGATTCGTCGCCAGATAGTCGTCAATGTTGGCATACAGTTCTTCCATATGGGTTGGTTGCATATCGCCCATGTGTGCAATACGGAAGGTCTTATCCTTCAGCTTGCCATACCCATCAGCAATTTCCATGCCCTGCCCACGCAAAAAGCTGTTAAGCGCCTTGATGTCAACCTTCAACGTGTTTTCAAACACGGTCAAAGTGGGTGAGCGATACCCTTCGGGGGCCAACAAACCAAAGCCCGCATTTGTACCCCATGCTCGTGTCATTTCCGCGAGGTGCTGATGACGAGCCATGCGGTTCGGAATACCTTCGGCCAAAATATCATCCAATTGTTTATCCGCTGCGAACATCAACGAAACTGGTGGGGTGGCAGGGGTATTATTCTTTTGGTGGTGTTTGTCCATTTCGATCAAATCGAAATAATAGCCGCGATTCTTGACCGTCTTGGCGCGATCCAACACCGCCTGTGAAATCGTACCAAAGGCCATACCGGGGGGCAGAGCAAAGGCTTTTTGCGTGCTGGTAAGGCAAATATCAATGCCCCATTCATCCACAAACAGCGGCGCACCCATATAGCAACTGACCGTATCCACCAAGAACAGGGTATCCTCGTAACCTTCCATCACTTTGGCATAGTCCGCCAATGGGTTAATCACGCCGGAACTGGTTTCGTTATAAATACAGGCCACTGCGTCATAGTGATGTTTTTTCAAGGCTTCGGCCAATTGCTCGGCCAAAATCGGCTTTCCCCAATCCACTTCTATTACATCAACCTGTTTGCCATTCAGTTGGCTGACTTCCGCCCATCGTTCACTGAATGACCCACAAACCAGATGCAGAATACGCCCTTCGTCACGCACACAGTTGCGCGAGGCGGCTTCCCACACGCCCGTACCGGACGATGTGAAAATAAAGACGCGATTTTGGGTATAAAAACTCTGTTGCAACTTGGGTTGCAGACGACCATACAGGTCAGCAAAGGCTTTGGAACGATGTCCAATCATCCATTCGGTTTGCGCTTCCAAAACTTCCTTGCGCACTTCAATGGGGCCGGGGATATACAAACGAACATGGTCAGGCTTCTGCGTCATACGAGTGCAAATCTCCTTGAATAAAACTGACTTTGATGTAAACCAACCCTCAATTGTTGTGATGTTTATTGATGGTCGGCAAGGGCTTGTTTCAATTCCATAATCGGAGCAATCACCGCCGGGTCTGCCCCATAAGCAATCGCAGTATAAAAGCTCAGGTAATCACCAAATTGAATCGTTTGCATCATCTGGGAAATCGGCGAATTGCCAACCGGGGTAAATCGGTCAATCATAATGCCATTTTGCAACAGCAGGTTTAGGGTCAATTCATGCCGCAAATGATTACGCGGGTGGTCATATTCGGGTGATGCAATAAACATCACCGACAGCTTGCTCAAGACTTCCTGTGGAAAATTCACCCCCACCACCGCGTTATGATTCATTTCTGGTAAGGGGTCATGTACGGCAAAGCTCTTGCTGTTTTCATTGAGTTGCCCCTTCCAGCGCCGCGCCACTGGCTCAAAGATACCTGCCCCAATAAACACGGGCACTCGTCCCACATATTGTCCAGCCTGACGTTTGGCTGGATTCGAAGCCGCGGGGACATTCACACCATATTTTTCACGGTGAGCTTGCAAATTCGCCACTGCTTCGGCTACCTGTGGCCCAACGTTTTGCATCCAACCCGCCCGGGACGCAAGACCAAGCAGCATCCCAAACGACCAACCAATCGCGGCACGGGGTTGGTCAATCGTGGTTGAAAACGACCACAGTGTTTGCCCGTCCTGTTTGGCTTTGGCGGCCAATTTACCGCCGGTGGTCAGCGCCAAAAGATGTGCCCCGCGTGCTTTCGCTACATCATAGGCTGCAAGTGTTTCTTCGGTATTGCCCGAAAAACTGCTGGCAATCACCAACGTATGTTCACCTTGCACCCACGCTGGCAAATCATAGCCCCGTATAATCAAAATCGGCACAGGTGAGGTTAAACCAGCCACAGAAGCCAATAAATCGCCACCAATAGCTGAACCACCCATCCCGCTAATCACCACTTGGCGGATAGTGGGCAAATAGTCTGGCAAAGGTTGGGTTTGGGCGTGCGACCATGCCATTTCAAATTGTTCTGGCAGGCCATCAATGTGCCCCAGCGTATTTCCGGCGTCTAATTGCTTGATCTGTTGCAAATCATCCAAATTCATCGGTTTCTCCTAATTTTGTTGTGTAGAGATAAAAACCGACATGCGCGCCATTGTAGCATGTCGTTCTAGGCAATACGATCTGTGAATTTAGGCACAATAACGAAATTTTTCTCCCCTCAGTAAATTGAGGTTACTCCCTCCCTACATTTTGGGGAGAAGATTGAGATTATCGTTTCTTCCGTTTGGCTCTTTCGGCTTCGGCCCGGGCCAAAATCTGGGCAATATCATCTTTGTTGGGTTGCGGCATGGGGGGTGGTTCCGACTTGGATGGCGCAAGTGGCCCTGTTCCACCCGTTGGTAGCGGAACTTCCTCAAAATCTTTACCTGCCGCTTTCGCCCGCACTTTAAATTCTTGTTCCAACGTGCCGTCTTGCTCCATCTCCCAATAAATCATTTTCCAATAGAGCACCTTGCCATATTGCTCGGCAGCACTTCGCACCACGAGGTCAGGGTCATTCAGCATCGCGGTGGCTAACTGCGGCAAAGCCGTCGGGTTATTAAAATTAGCCAGTTCAATCGCGGCGCTTTTGCGATTATCGCGGTTGGGGTCTTCCCGCAGACGTTTTAACCACACCGCAATATTCACATCCGACGGGCGAGGCGGTGGCGTGCGTTGGGTCGAAAGCTGATCACGGACAGGCCCCATACTGGATGAAGCAGCATCTGCGCTAGGAGCCATCGCCCCGGCCATCACCATTCCGCCCATCAAGGGGCCTCCCACCAAAGCAGCCCCAATACCCAACGCTGCGGCTGTGCCCACTTTGCGTCCAGCCGCATCCTGATTGGCCTTAATCAGCGCGTTGTCCATACTAGTCTGCATTCGGCGCAGCAGTTCAGCTTCACGCGGGTCAACTAAATTGGCAATTTCACGGTCAATTCCAAAAAAACGAAATATTTCATTGACGGTCGAATAACCAGATTGGCTGGCTTGGTGGATTTTCTTCCCAGCCCACTGAATCGCCGTCTTAACGCTGCCATCTGGCTCAATGGCAAAGCGATCCCGCAGCACATTCAAAGCACGAGTTTCTTCTACCATACCCAAAACTTGCACCACATTTAAACGGGTTTCAGCAGTTGGGGCACTAATACCTTGTAGAAGGGCTTCTAATTTCATCGGTCAATACTCTCCCCCACTAATATCCGATGTTTCTATTTTAGCCATCTCTTAAAACTTCCCATACCCCAAATTTTTCGGGGGATAGTTCCGACCCATATTCTGTTATGATAAAAACGCCCCACTTCATAATCTAACATCCTTCAAACAAGGGCAAAACCTTATTAAAACGTTATCTTCGTGCGAAATTTGATTCTGTGAAAAATATCCCAAATTATTAAAATTAGCTTGATATTGTAAGCATTCTTCCTTTTTAATTAGAGCACATCATCCACCTAGACAAAGCAAAACTATGACTGCTTATCCAATATCAACGGAAGTACCCTTTAGTATGAATCTCTTGAATCAGCTCCCTGATGTTATGATCATCACAGACACCGATGGCACCATCGTGGAGTGGAATCAACGCGCCGAAGAACTATTTCTGCAATCACGCCATGCCGTAATTGGCCTATCCCTCACTCAAAATATCCTGACTTCCCCAACCGCTCATAAATGGTGGAAGCATTTACAGCATACCCTCAGCGAAGTGCATTATTGGGAAGGGGAATTTCCCTTTGATCGGCTAGATCATAAACAACTATGGCTGTTTATTCGCGCCAAGTCCATTATGCTTGATGACAATCGCCCGGCCATTATGTTGATTGGGACACAATTACAAGGTCACGAAATTCGAGAACGTGCCGTTTGGACAGCCCTCGACTTTTCCCACCATGAACTGCACAACATCCTATCCTCAGTTGGCGATATGGTCTGCAAATACAATCTCTTCCAAAAAGCGATGGTTTTTGTTAGCCCCTCTTGCCTCAAGTTGACGGGTTACACCGAATATGAATTTATTGATAACCCGGCCCTTTTCTTAAACATCATCCACGCTGAAGATCGGCAAGAGATGGAAAATGCCCTTTCAGATATGCGACCCAATGAGGTCATCAATTTGGATTATCGTATCTCTCACAAAGAGGGCCATACCTATTGGGTGCGCAACAGCATGACCCCGATCCTCGATAACGAGGACACCGTAGTGGATGTCATTTGTGCCATCACCGACATCACGCCCTATTATGAACTGAGCGATTTAAAATCCCAACTCATTCGGATGGCCTCGCATGACCTTAAACACCCCCTCGCCATTGCGATGGGTTATTTTGGGGTACTGCTCGAAGATATTAACCCTATGCTGGATGAAGCCCAACACAGCATGACCCAATGGATTACTGAATCGCATGAATTAATGAACGGCATGTTGACCGAATTGGCCGATTTGGAGCAGGTTGGCATGAAAGGTGTTCATGCCACCGAAAAAATTGAATGGCTGGCGTTGGTAGACAAGGTACTGGAGCAATCAGCTCTCCAATTAGAAAACCACCAACATCAAATTTCGATTGGCCGCCCTGCCACAGCCTTTACGGTGCGAGGGGAGGCCATTCGGCTACACCAAGTATTGTTCAACCTTGTCTCCAACGCCATCAAATACACCCCCGACGGCGGCAAAATCGAGGTGCGGGTATTTGTGGAAAATCAGCGGGTCTATACCGAAGTTCAAGACAACGGCGCAGGCGTTCCCGAAGATTTCCGCGCGAAGCTATTTAAGCCTTTCTCACGGGCCAAATCACCTGAGACAGCCCACATTCCGGGGACAGGCTTGGGGTTAAGTCTGGTCAAATCCATTATCGAGCAACACGATGGTGAGGTCATTTATCGCCCCGAAACCAAAGGGAGCACATTTGGTTTTTGGTTGCCCATTATCGAAGCCTAACTCGGCTACTCTTGGAACAGATTAAATACATAGCCCATCACGATTCCCTGACTTTCCAGATGGGTACGTAGCTTTTTGCGGGCATCATGCAGCAATTTGTATAGGGCGTTCCGATTGGTTCCCATTTGTTCGGCTACAATATCCATCGGCACGCCACGCAGCGTAACCGCTTCCAAAGCCGCTTTTTGGCGTTCGGTCAACACCTCATCCAATGCCTGTTGGATAATTTGCAGCACATTCACTTGTTCGGTAGCGCGTTCAGGGCTAACCGTCTGACTATTGCTGTCTCCACTTTCCACATTCAGCATAAATTCGCCATCAGCGGTCAGCTCATCCAAACTAAAATCTTTATAGCGGGCACGTCGCAATTCACTAATGGCCGTGCGTGTCCCAATTTTCATCGCCCATGTCGTAAAACGGCTGTCCCCCCGAAACGATTCAATATTATCTAAAATGCGGAGGGTGGCGTCTTGGGAAAAATCCTCGGCCATCTGCCGCAATTCCTCCCCCGACAACTCGGCAAGATCGCTGCGTTCATGGCTTAAATAATACAAAATCCCCCGTCGCAAATAGACCCGCAAATCATCCAGTGCTGCTGCTTGTGCCGTCGCATCTTCACTTGTCAAGTCAGCCAGCCACTGCTCATTCGTCCGTTCAACCGTCATGAATGTGTATCTCCCCGCCTAGAGGATTGTCTAAGCCGGATCGCCTCTAATCTTGCCAATAATTCAGTTGTTACCTGTTCCAAATCCGCAGGCCGATGCACAAAATCATAGGTCGCCGCCGGGATGGTAAAAATCGGGCAGGCTGTCCATGATTCCACCCACTCATCATAGAGCCGGTTCAATTGAGCCAGATAGTCAATCGAAATCTGCCGTTCATAATCGCGCCCGCGCATCGCAATGCGTTCCGCCAATACTCCAACCGGTGCTTGCAAATAAATCAGCAAATGAGGCGGCGGCAAAAATGCGCCAATACCCACATACAAATCTCGATAGCACCGATAATCACGTTCGGATAGTTTACCCTGAAGCGCCAGATTTTTTGCAAAAATTTCCGCATCCTCATAAATACTGCGATCTTGAATCACGTGCCCCGGGTGATCCAGCAATTGGCGGTGATGTTGCAAACGGCGCGACAAAAAATAGACCTGCGAATGGAAGCTCCATTGCGCCATATCCGCATAAAAATCTTGCAAATACGGGTTTTCATCCACCGCCTCAAAAAAAGGTTGCCAACCCAATCGCTCACCGAGCAACTGCGTCAGCGTACTTTTGCCCACACCAATATTGCCCGCCACAGCGATAAACCATTTTTGAGAGGGATTAGATTGACTCATAAATTTTCACTAAACCACTTGTCGTCTGACAGGCTAAATTCAGCACGGTGGCTTTAGCCCCGTGTCTCCTAATACCCTATTCAAGCGCCGAGCTATCCCAAATGCGCTGTTGATTAATTGCCATCTTTTCCAAATAGGCTGCTTCCAAATCCACCCCGGTATAGTTGGCAATTTTCAACAGATAGGCCAGAACATCTGCCATCTCAGAGCGCAGTTGATCGCTGGGCAGGGGTTCGTGTTCCTGTTGACCCGTTTTCCAATGTTTAACCACCGCCCGTGCCATCTCCCCAATTTCTTCTTGCAATAGCACAAAATTGAGGAATAAATCGGGGTTAAAGTTCTTGGCCTTATCCAACGCCCGATGAAATCGTTGAAAATCACCCAACCGACGTGCCGTCATATGCACATCCAGATCAGTTGGCCCGCTAGAAGTTGATTTCACCACGTCGGCTAGTACCGGGGTTTCTTCAACCAATCCCGGCAAGACGGCTTGGCGTGGCCCTGTACCCAATGCGCCCCGAATGGTTGCGATCACTTCGGCCCGCTGACCTTCGTCCTGCACCACATCAATGTGATTAGTGTCAATTGTCAGCACAGGTGCAGCGGTATATTCGGTAAAAAATCGGTCATACGCCACCCGCAACCCATCAATGTAATGCGGATCCATATTGCGCTCATAGGATCGGTCACGCGCCGCGATTCGACTCATCAAAACCGATGTATCAGCCCGTAAAAACACCACCAAATCGGGTTGGGGGATGTTTTCAGCGAGGGCCTCATACACACTCTCATATGTTGCCAATTCATCATCCGCCAAATTCAGTTGGGCAAATAGATGGTCTTTGGCAAAAATATAATCGCTGACCAGCGGGCGGGGCAGTTGATGAAGTCGTCGTTGTTGATGATAGCGGCTCAGTAGAAAAAAGACCTGTGTTTGAAAGGCATACCGTGCCCGGTCTTGATAAAATCGAGCCAGAAACGGGTTTTCTTCAAAAACCTCAATCAACAGCGAGGCGTTTAAAGCCTGCTGAAGATACCGAGCCAGCGTGGTCTTGCCGACCCCGATGACCCCTTCAATCGCAACATAATAATTCATATGCGGCTTAACCTTTTACGGAGTTCGGCAAGGCTGGCAACTAGCGGTTTTCGCGGGCCAATGCACTCGCCAATTGGGTGCTAATCAATTCCAGCATCAGCACTTCTTTGGGGTTAATATCCCCCGGCTTTTCTTTGCAGGCAAACACCACCCCAAATCGCAAAGTCGTCCCCACCGGCACAGCAACACCTGCCCCATAGCGCCCCTTAGAGATAAAGGGATGATTCGGTGTATCCGCTTGGGCCACAATTTTGCTTTGCCCATTTTGCCCCACCCATCCCAATAAACTGTTGTTGTATTCAAGACGATTGGGCGCAAGGCTGGTCACTGCGGACGGCCCTTCTTGAGCCGAAAGGGTTAACATCGGGGGGTCGGTGGGTGTGATGGTATAAAACGCCACATAATCATAACCCAGTTCCAAAATGGCACTTACCGCGGCTTGGGCTTTAGCTGGGCCTTTGGCGCGGGTCAGTGACTTGGCAAATTGGCGCACGGGTGGCAATGTATCAGCCCGTAATGTTTCCAGCCGCCGATCTTCAAACAGGCGTTTAATGACCTTGATGAGTTCATCATTTTTGAATGGGTCGGTCGAAACGTCGTCGGCCCGCCCCGGCATCCCAAAATCAGCTTCTTCGTCTACCAAGACGATCAGCAGTCGCGGGTGACTTTGACGTAGTTCCTTGACCAGTGCATAAACATCACCCAATCCATTGTCCACAACCAACACATCCGAGCGTTTGGTTTTATCGGCCAAGGCTTCATGGATTTTCTCGATACTAGTCACAATATTGACAACAAATTTCGGCTCTGTGCTTAGGTTTTCACGATAACGCGCAATGGATTGCAGCCGAATAGCAACCAATAGGTGGATTTTGGGGGATGTCATAACTTGGATCACACCTCAAACAATAGACGGGCTAGATGCTTTCGGACAATTATAGCACCTACCCGCTAAAACCGAATTTCAAAATAGACAATCCTATTGTTTGAGGATTTTGGCGTGCGATGTTCTCATTAATGCGCTGGTGGAGCCGAGCGTTTGAGAGGAACGACGGTTCGAATGGTTGTGCCTTTGCCTTGCTGGCTATCAACCTGCATAAACCCACGTAGTTGATTAGCCCGTTGTTCCATATTGCGCAGGCCAAAATGATTTTGGTTCATCATCGTCGCCGCATCAAACCCAACCCCGTTGTCGCGCACTGTCACATACAAATCATCATCTTCCACTGCTACACTCACTTCGGCCCGTGTCGCTTTGGCATGACGCGCCACATTCGCCAACGCCTCCCGAATAATTTGGGACAGGGAGTGTCGTTGTGCATCCGTCAGGGCGGGTAACTCTTCGGAAATGGACAGGGCCACCTCCACCCCCGCAAAATCACGGAAATGCTCGGCAAGGTTGGCAATTTGCTGATGGAATGTGCTGCTTTGTACATCGTTGGGACGCCGCAAATCACGGATATAGCCCCGGATGTTCTCGATAATATTGTTCAGATCTTGCACAATGGATTGGAAGCGTGTTTCTTCTTCCCGTGTCAAATGCGTTTTGCCACGCATAATTTCGAGCTTCATCCCCACTGCATAAATTTCTTGAATGACCCCATCATGCAAATCCATCCCGATGCGATCTCGCTCACGGATAAGGGCCACTGTTTGCAATTGCTGATGCAGCCGTGCATTCTCAATAGCAATAGCCGCAAACGTTGCAAAAAACACCACCAGCCGTTCGTCATCTTCATCAAAAGGCTTCTCGTCTAGGCGATCACACAAATAGAGGTTGCCCAATCGTTGATGATTGCGCCCTTCAATCGGAACCCCCAAAAATGTTTTCATAAAGGGGTGATTTTTTACAAAACCACTTGAACGCGGGTCAGTCGTTAGGTCTTCTAACCGAATGGGATAGTCAGTATCAAACAATGCCCCCAGCAAACCAAGCCCTTCTGGTTCGTGTTCAATCCCACGTGCTACTGCCGGATGTAACCCCGACGTAATAAACGCCCGCAGGCCACCTTCATCGGAAGGGATACCCACTGCCGCATATTTAGCTCCCACCAATTCACGTACCACATCTGCAATACTTTGTAGGGTACGGGGTAGGCTTAAACCTCGAACAACATCACTGGCCGCTCTGGTCAGCAAATCAATGGTGGTAGGCGAGGAAGATAGATGTTGCGAGGACATGATGATAAGTTCTCCCTGTAAAAATAGTCGCAATTCGGATTATCATAATGCTACAAAACCTAGTTGTCACTATAATAGGGCAAGTAGTCATAATCCTTGCGTGCAAAAAGGCACTTGAACATAGTTTTGGAGAGAGCGCAGTGTCTCATTTAAGAATCATCATCGCCGACGATCATGCTGTCGTGCGAGCTGGACTAAAGGCTTTACTTGAAAATGAAGCCGAATTCTCAGTGGTGGCCGAGGCCAATAGTGGTGAAGAGGCTGTCCAGCTTGCCGTGACCTATGAACCAGACATTGTGCTCATGGATATCCGAATGCCGGGGGGTATTTCCGGTATCGAAGCCTGTGAGCAAATTCTAAAAAACCGAGCCAAAATCAAAGTGGTCATGTTGACCTCCTATGCTGAAGATGAATTAGTCATGGATGCTATCCGTGCTGGGGCGGTGGGTTATGTCCTCAAACGGGTGGACAGCACCAAGCTAATTGATGACATTCGGGCTGTTGCTGCGGGTGATGCCGTCATTGATACCGCCGTCACCAAGAGTCTGCTCAATGAAGTCCGCGAAGCCGCCCATATCAAAGAAGCCTCCGCTTTTGCCGAACTAAGCGAACGTGAACTCCACATCCTCGCCCTCATCGCCCGCGGCCTCACCAACCGTGAAATCGCTCAAAAGCTCTATCTGGGTGAAGGAACGGTTCGTAATTATGTAGGGAAGATTTTAAGCACCTTGCATGTCGCCAATCGGGCCGAAGCTGCTGTCTTTGCCGTCAAGCACCATATCGAGCGTTATGTACCACTCGATAGCGATGGGGCGAACCCCGAAGAATAAACCCTATGACCCAAGCGAACCGCATCAATGTCTCCTCTGGTACAGCATGGGAAAGCATCGTCGGCTATTCACGGGCGGTGCGGATTGGCAATATCGTCGAGGTCGCAGGCACAACCGCCGTTGATGAGCAAGGCAATGTCATCGGCGGGTCTGATCCCTATGAGCAGGCCAAATTCATCTTCACCAAAATCGAAAAAGCCTTGAAAGAGGCCGGGGCGACTATGCAAAACGTGGTGCGAACCCGTATGTTTGTCATGAACGTGGCCGATTGGGAAGCGATTGGCAAAGCCCACGGCGAATTTTTCCGTGACATCCGTCCCGCCGCCACGCTGGTCGAGGTCAGCGCCCTCATTGACCCGCGCCTCTTGGTCGAAATCGAGGTCAGCGCCGTCCTTTCCGATTAGTTTAAATGACTGGACAATATTTACCAGATGAGTAAATCTGTTCTCGCGGTAATGATCTTCTTATCGCTGATTTTGCTTGATGGCTGTAAATCAGAGGAAAAGGATTCTTCAACTCCACCCTCAACATCAACACCTACGCCATTACCGCTGGGTTTTGGCAATCCCAAGTGGTCACCTGATGGGAAATCAATCGCCCTCACCAGTAATCTTTCAGGGCATTATGGGATATGGGTGATGCAAGCCGATGGCTCAAATTTAACCCAACTAGCCGAAGATGGCCTGATGCCTGAATGGTCGCCCGATGGCCGCCTCATTGCCTTTGCCTCATTTACCTCTGGCAATTCAGATGTATGGATTGTGGGGAGCGATGGCTCCAATCCAATCAATCTCACAGTTTCTAATCTTGGTGCAGACCGAAGCCCCCAATGGTCGCCTGACGGAAAACATCTGGCCTATATTGCGGAAGACCCCAGTCGCGTCAATGCCAATATCTGGGTTATCGAACCCGATGGTTCTAATCCAGCTAAACTGACTGAAGATCAGAACTATATTTATGACATTTTGTGCTGGTCACCCAATGGGGAATCCATTGCGTCAACCGTTACAGTGATTGACCCCAAAGTCACAGATTTCGAAGACATCACTAGAGATAATCAGGTTCAGGTCAACGGCTTTGAAATCATCAAACTAAGTAACTTAGAAACAGCCAATTTCGCCGCAGGTAAAACAATCACCCGATTAGTATGGTCGCCGCAAGGGGATACTATTGCATTTTCGGCTTTGACAAGCGATATCGCAGCGGGTAACACCTATACCGATATATGGATTGTCCACCTAGATAATCCAGACCCGATAAATCTAACAAACAATACTGCATTTGCTGGATTTGATGGTTATCCTGCTTGGTCACTAGATAGCAGCTATTTGGCCTTCGTGTCATTCGAGGAAGGAAAAGGTAATCTTTATACCCTTAAAATGGATGACTCCACTATCACTAATTTGACCAATGCCTTTGGGGGAATTAATTTAATCGGAAGTCCTGACTGGTCACCCGATGGTCAAAAAATTGCTTTTTCACTCGATAACGGTAATGGCCCTGATATTTGGGTCATCAATGCCGATGGCTCAAATCCTGTAAATCTAACTGCCACATATCAGTAGCCTCCCAAAAACAATGCTGATTAGACTTTTTTTCTAGATTCAGCGCGGCGGATTTATCCCCGCGTGTTAAGGTCTGTACCAGAATTTTGCATTTGGAACGGACACCTATGACCCGTCATTATAAAAAATGACACCACTTGACAATCCCCTACCGTTTTATTGCATCCCCTCATAAGCCTATGCGTGTTTAGCTTAAGGCCGAATCAACTGCAAAGCATGTTTCAACATTTGCAGATCATTACTCAAGTGCCCCGCCAAATGTCGCCCCGCATTAATCAAGAAATCCATGCGCTCCTCATCAGGCCGTGCATCCGCCGCGCTCCGGATCACCGCCGCCAGCAACTCGATATTATTCGGCACACCGCTGGCACTGAGTATCAATCTAAAAAAATCTACTCGCTGCGTAATGACGTAAATCTGATCGGTATTGCACAGCATGACCGGATCAAGGCTTAACGGTGGGCGTGGTGGCAAGCTATTGACCAATCGTGCATCCTGAACATAGGCAATACTCAGCACATCAATTTCGACAGGCACAAGCCGATTCACCCGCTGATCCCGCACCGCTGCCGGATTCATGTCGCTTGCCATGATCAACTGGCGCACCAATGGGTCGTCCTGAATTTTGATGGACGTAATCACCCCGATGATGGTCAAATCGTCATTACTGTGCTGGTTATAGCTCTGCACAAACGAGCCAAAGGTTGGATACAGCACATCTTGGCTGCGTGTCCCAAAAGTAAATCCTTCGGTGCTGGCCCGTAATACATGTCCAATTTCAAATGCTTCCATAGCCATAGTTCCTCCTACCGTCTCCTCCCATTTGATTGCCCAAAGGATTGCCGTCCTGAGCGAGTTTGGAGCTTGCCTGTCAGCTTGGCCGATTCCTCAATTTCGTGGCGATGACGCAGCATTTCGGTGCGAATCAATTCTTCCAGCATATGCCGCTCAGGATTGCGGATGACCGCCACTTCATCGGCGCGTGTCAACGCATAGGGGTAATTCCCCATCATCAGGCACTGGGCAATGATTAACGCATGCACTTCGTTGACGGCCTCACGTGAACGGGCCACCCACATCGGTAGCTCAACCCGTGCCAAATGTGCCGCACCCTGTCGGCCCACATTGAGATAGAAATAGATAATCTCATAGCTTTCGCCCACCAAATTGCGATAATTTTTGTTCTGGGGGCTTTGCTGAATCATCAGGGCCGAACGTTCCCCCGGTTGCAAAATGCGCTTAAACAGCCATTGATCATCCAGCCCTTCATAATCGCCGGGGGTCGCCAATACCGCCCGCCGCACATCTTCTTCATCCAACGACAGTAGATGTAACAGGGCCACCACAAATCGGCTGGTTGGGCGGTCAATATAGCCAGCGAGACTCGTTTGATGTTGATGACGGGTATAGGTGGCGGTGTGAGTATCATGCAGATGCACCAGCGCCCCATGATAGTCTTTTTCCAAAATATTCGACTCCGGCACATCACGGCCTAACCAGAACAACAGTGGCCCATCGGAAAGGGCAATCACTGTCTGGTTGTTGTCGCGGTGACTCCATGCCGCGTTCGCCAACGCCTGCATTTCCCCAACGGTGCGCCGCGCATTTACCGTTGCATTGGTAATCAACTGATCATGTTGGTCACGGATATCCGAGTCAGCATAATATAAAATGGGTTCGCTATATTCTTGGGGCAGTTGGTCTTGCCCATGATAAAACGTAAATCGCCCAATATTGGTCAAATAATAAAAAGCCGCCCCGTGAATATCCGGGTAAATTTGCGACCCATCCACCGCAATAATGGTGGCCTTATCTGGAGGTTTTGGTAGCTCATAACGAGCCGTGAGCACTTCCCCATCTACCGCAATCGGTGCCGCCCCTCGATACCCTGCGTCCCGCTCCCGTGCCAATTGAATCCGTTCATAAATCGCCGCATTGTCGGTCAGATTCATAAACTCATCAAACGCTTTTTGGCCCCGTTCGCTAATATCCTCCATCTTGTAGGACAGCGCCCGACCCATTTTTTGCACTTGTGGCAGCACTTTAGCATATTCGAGCGCCATCTATTGCCCCTTCCCCGCTGGCATCCACCGCAAACCAGCCGCCACTTGCTCATAATCATTAGGATTGCGCCCCAATTTTCGCAAGGCCGTATCTTGAATAAGGCTGTTGCCTGTAGCGAAGAATTTTTCGCGGGCGACTTCATCTACCGCCAACTCATCCACCAGATAACACTCGCCATTGAAATCAAAAGACCCAATCACAAAAGGCATGGCTTCATACATCCGCAGCGCCACCGACCGATACGCATCCTCAACCGCCTCGCGTACCCGCGCCGCCACGATTGGGTTTGCCAGCGCCACCGTCGTAACCACCATCCCCGCTGGAAGCTGTACCGAAAAACCTTCAAAGATTGAGCGTGTCACCAAAACTTCGAATCCGATATTGACCCCGTCTACACTCACAATCCCATATTGACTGTAGGTATCGGTTGGGGCTGGATAGCGGATTTTTTCGCGGGCAGGCTCAGCTTGACGAGGGGTATAAGGGTCAATATATGGCCCATACACGCCATCAATTGACCAAAAGGATTCTAATAGGCGTGACCATTGATTATCGCGCAAAGTATCGTAGCTTAAATTGAGTTCATAGGTTCCGCCTGACCAAAAATCTCGCGGGTCGGCATGGATTGGAATTTGAATGCGGGCGCTCATCGGTGGGACGGTTCCTTCCACTCAAAATAGGCTGGCGATTCTTAGATAAACACTTTTATTATGGCATTTGGGGCAAATAGCTGGTGATTTAAGGGATTCTTCAGTCTGTCGTTTTTGAATTTGTTGTAAACGAATTTCGGTCTCTTCAATTGCCGATTTCACAGCTATCTCCCATTTAGGCAGCGAGGATGGAAAATACTCGTCGTTCAGCAAGGTCGCTGGTGTATTCAAGCCCAATTGGTCTCGGAATGCACCGAAAAATCGCTGGAGAGCCAAAATCTCCGCTTCTAATAAGACTTGCGACTGTTCTGGCAATTGTTTTTCTTTTCGGACGGCTTGTTGCTCCGCCGCCACCATGCGCCGCAGATTTTCTAACTGTTTAAGTTTCCAAGCCTGTAATTCCAGTTGTGGGCGCAGATAGAAAGGCAACCGATTGAGCATCTGCCCGCCTTGCATAGTACGTTTACAGGCAGAACATTTAGGCACAGGCACTGTTTGGGCCTCGCCAGAAAAATAGCGAATATAGGCCGTCTCCACATCCACGCCGCGTTCCCATTCCGCCACTACGTACACTGCTCGTCGCCCAACCTCCAAATGTTCGGGACAGATATACTCTTCCCAAAAACCGTTCATCAGGCCGTCGTTGTGTTCGCTGAAAGGGACAAGGGCCTCAAGATGGGCCTCCCATTCGCACGCCGCGCAAACAATTTCCCACCGAAGCGACTCACTAAGCAAGGGCGGCCTCTTTGTTTCGGCAATCCGCGCACAGCCCAAAAAATTCAAGGAGATGCCCTTCAATGGCAAATCCAAAATGGGTCTCCAAATAATTGGTTAAATCACGTAATGGGCATTCATCAAAGTGCATGACCTTGCCACACTTTTGGCAAATCAGATGATGATGATGTCCCCCAACCATAACAACATAACGGGCATTGACCCCACCTTGAAAAGCTGGGTGAATCAGGCCAAGTCGTGTGAACAAATCCAAAGTACGATACACACTCATCCGCCCAATGGATGAATCGCGTGCTGCTACCAGATCAACCACTTCTGGTGCAGAAAGGTGCGTATGCGATTCTAACAACACCTCAGCCACCAATCGGCGTGGGGTGGTGTATTTGTAACCCGCCTGATGCAAAATTTGGGCGAGCTCATTTTGTTGAGAGTCAATTTCTTGGGACATAGCAACCCTTGATAGAAATAGGTTTGTTTCAGGATAACTCATTTGTGCTATTTGCAGCAAGACATAAAAACTCGGCCCAGGCTGGCCTCTTATACCAATTATCCCATACGAATAGCGAATTTGTGTTATAGCGGGGGATACCAAATTTATTCAACTTGGTATTCGAGGATATTCATAAAAACTGCGCGATTAGGCTTTACTCGGTAATTTCACTTCCTGTTGGCCGGGGGAACCGGGAAAGAGCTTTTCCTCTAGCTGCGGTACATATTTGCGTACCATCTCACTTGAAAGCCCATTTGCCATTGAAATCTCACGATAAAATTCCCCACTTGGGCGGATGGTGCGTTCTTGGGTCTCAAAGTTAGTGGCATACAGACCAAACCGAAACTGGGGGTTATACCCCGCTGTCCACTCAAAATTATCCAACAACGTCCAATAATAAATCCCGCGAACCGGCACATTAAAATTGATGGCCTGCCAAATGCGGTGGACGGCCCGCGCAATATACCATGGACGAACGCTATCTCCTTCGTCAGGTGTGCCTGTCTCGGTAATGTAAATCGGTTTCCGCATCATATTCCAAATATAATTGATGCGTTCAAACGACCCCTGCGGATAAATCTCACCCCACATCGGTGGCGACGGCGGGGATTCATCATCAGGCACTTGTTTAAGGAAAAATGTCTTGGGGCTAAGTGGGGCAAATCCACCCCGATACCGTTGATAGAAATTCAAACCCGCATAATCATACGTACCCGCCAAATTAGGGATCACCACCGATTTTCGCAGCGGCAATCGCAATTCACCCGTTACCATCGCTTCTAAAAAAGCCCGATGAAAGACACTCTCCACCAACTTGATAGGTAAGCCATTAATGGCTTTGGGGGGCAAGGGATCAATTTTGAGCAGGTGTTTGGCAATCCCTACCAGCGCATTTGGGTAACGTGATTTAATGACCTGATGGGCCCCAGCATGTGCCCGCAGCAATAATTCAGCACACCGATACATTTTATAAGGATTGCGCATACCCGGATAAAACATTGCCACTAAATAGGCTTGTACCGCATAAACCATCGGTTCGTTGAAGGTACACCAAAAATCATTCAAGTCCCCAAGGGCATCCACCACAATCTCGGTGAATTTGATAAAGCGATCCACCGTAGAATTCGCCAGCCAGCCGCCTTCATTTTCCAACCACATCGGATTGGTGAAATGATGAAGAGTCACCATCGGGCGCATCCCACGTTTTTGCAGCCCTTCCAACATATCTCGATATTTTTGCAGGGCCGCCTCATCAATTTTGTCTGGTTCAGGCTGAATCCGACTCCATTCAACCGACAGACGGTGCGTGTTATGGCCCAGATATTGCATCCGGTCAAAATCTTCGACCCAACGCCCATCCCACCATTCACACGCCCGCCCGTTTTTCTGTTTTTTATAGACCGCACCGGTTTCCATATTTTCCCAGTGCGACCAGCTATTGTTCATGTTGCCTTCAACATGATGGGCTGCGGTCGCTGTTCCCCACAGGAAGCCTTCGGGAAATCGGTAGATGCCGTCTGCCATGACTGCTCCGTCTATTGAATAATCGGTCTAAAATAAATCTCGTAGGAAATGGTGACACCGTTGTCGCAAGCGTCCGTTCTTGCCACCAATCGCTCCGTGGTTGCCCCAAAATCCGGCAAGCTGACAATATAGGTCACACCGGGTGTCATTTTGAAATCAGCATAGCCCGGGCCAATTTGAGGTTTTAGGCCCGTATAGAAAATTTGGCTTTGCTGCCCATTCGTTCCAGCCCACCGCACCTCAATTGGCACACCGGGGATTTGTACACTGGTCTCTTCCTGTACATAAATTTCAATCATGCCCGGATTATTGGCATCGCAAAATTGGCGCTGTGCAGCTACTTGCATCCGACCCTCAATACTAGGGGCGGTCGCGTCTGCCCCAACCGGAATAGTCTCGACCACAACTGGCGACTCTGGTGTCGCCGTTTTGGTTGCGATGAGTGGGGGCGTTGGTGTTGGAGACACAATAATCACTTGGGGTGTTGGTGTTGGAGTATCAGAAATTGTAAAAACGTCTAAATCGCAGTTTGCCTGTACATCGGGTTGCCCTTGAAAAACGGCTATTAAATTTCGAATAGCTTGAATATCGGCACTGGTTTGTATACGTCCCTGTCGGGTCAGCGTGCAAACCGTATCCGCTGCAATCTGAAAAGGATCGCTCCCCGGTTCAACTTCGGCCAACAAGTTATAGGCACGATTTAAATCCCCAGTGTGAGCATAGTCAAGGCCAACACCAATCACATAGTTAATCTTGTCTTCTTCACGGAGCTTGTCAGGGCCAGTGTTGCGTTCAATAACGGGGTTAAGTTGCCATGTATAAAACAACCCCAGCCCCACGCCAATCGCCAAGCCCAATAGGCCAATAACAGTATAAACTGCGGTATGCGACTTGTGACGGAGACCCGGCTCGTAAATCAAATCCTCATCGGCTCGGTCAGTTTTAGGGTCAGAATTAATCTCAGACATGCAATTTCACACAACTTGGGGTTAGGAACGGAAACTTTCCATAATGGGCGTTAGGCGACCAAAACCTTCGGCCAGCGCCACTAAATCACGAATCAGCGACGGGTCTGCCCCTTGGCTGATATAGCGTTCGGTCAAAACCTGTACCCATTCTGGGATATTGTCAATTTGATAACTACGTCCATCATCACATTCTGCAATACCCACAGCCCGTAAGGGTTGCAAGCGATCTAGGGCCTTATTTAAATCCCCATCCTCTCGATACCCGCGTGCCACCATCAGTGTGTAATCTTCCTGATATTGATCCGAAAGCTGGCACATATAGCTGTTTCGATATTCCACCGGATATTGTACCCAGCCAATATATAAACCGAGACCCAAGCCTAGAGCAATGGTGATAATTCCAGTGAACAGGTAATTTCGCATCTATCAGTTACCTAGCTTTTTGGCCCAATCACACTATCTAAATAGGTCACATCTTCCCGACGCGAAATCATAATATCACGTTTACTGGTTTTCGTCGTCCAATGCAATTCCAACAATTCACAGGCGTGAATGAACATCTGGCGTATGTCCTCAGACATATTGGTGAATTGATACTTAGGATAATCCTTGCCTTTAATAACACTACTGAAACGCGAACCATCACTATGATATAACCCTCTGAAAAATTCTAAGGGATATTGATCCACAATTTCTTGCTGCCAACCCATAAGGATGATTGGACGATCATGTTTTCTACCGTTTCCAAACTGCGGAAACAAATCAATCAGGGTGTTAGAATGGCACTGAACAGTTACATAATTACCTTTTTGCGGGAGAATGCCTATTTTATTTTCTGGTAAAATAGTTTGCATTGCTTGCGCGCAACTATTGATAATATGGGGATAGCGGCTATCGAGGAAAATCCTTAGCTTATATGTTTTGGGGATTTTCGAAACCGTACCATCCCCTAAATACATACCTAACAAGTATGCGTAGGCTTTTTGAATTTGCAGTCGACCAGCATCTTGAACAGAAAATACAGCATTTGAAAGTTTTTTTTGATGATAGTGTTGTTCAAAATTCTCAAGATTCCCGAACTCTACAATACAATCGGAAACCGTTCCTCTGGGGATACCCGTTTCCTTTGCAATCTGTAATTTATTTTGGCCCTCAGCCCATAATTCAAGAACACGCTTTTTTTCTTCAAAGGTTCGGGTCATAATACACCATAGTTTTGAAAACTGAGGAGACAAATTCTATTATGCCGTGTGTGAGGGAAAAAATAAAAGTCAGGTTTAAAAATCACCTGACTTTCATTGTGCCGGAGGTGGGAGTCGAACCCACATGGGTTTCCCCGAACGAGTTTGAGTCGTTTGCGTCTGCCATTTCGCCACTCCGGCTTATTCGAGCCATTATCATAGCATTTTAACTAAGATTGTCAATGACTAATTTTCTAAATGACGAAAAAATATTAATCACGACCGCCCAAAAAGGCAACCTTGATGCCTTTAATGGATTGGTGGTGATGTATCAAGATATGGCGTTCAGTGTGGCCTACCGTATCCTGCAAGATGAGGGTACAGCTGCGGATGTGACCCAGAATGCTTTTATTGCCGCCTATCGCAAGATTGATCAGTTTCGCGGCGATAATTTTAAGTCGTGGCTCATGCGAATTGTGACCAATGCTTGTTATGACGAACTCCGCTTACGCAAACGACACCCTACCGCCTCCCTTGACGACATAGAAGGAGAGGGCGACGGTCTCTATTTTGATGCCGAGGACGAAACCCCTCTTATGGCAACGATTGAAGGACCAGAAAAAGTTGTTGAGCGCAGTGAGCTACAAGCGGTCATCGAACATTGCCTTCAACAACTCAATGCCTCTTACCGTGTCATCGTCGTCTTGGCCGATGTCGAAGGATATAGTTATGAAGAAGCCGCAAGTTTAAGTGGCATTTCATTAGGCACGGTCAAATCTCGTCTCAGTCGTGCCCGTTCCAGCTTACGCGACTGTCTGCGTAAAAAAGCGGAACTTTTACCAGATCAATATCGTCAGGATAATAGCTGATTGAAAGATTGCGTGGGGAAAATGTCAGTTTTGCGTCAGGTAACTACCCACAGCGGAGTATTTAAATGTCGGTTAATCATATATCACCCGAAGATTTGATGGCGCTGTCAGCCTTTCTTGACGGCGCTCTCGATCCGCCAGAGCGTTCTTCCCTCGAACGACGTCTGGCAACCGAGCCACTGTTGCGTGCCGAACTGGATAGTCTGCGCGACACGGTGAGCTTAGTCAAATCCCTCCCTCGTCTAAAAGCGCCGCGTGATTTCACCCTCACTCCCGCGATGCTTGCTCATACGAATGGGGGACATAGCATTTCACCCAGCCCAAAAACAGTCCGCCTAGTCCAGTTTAATCGTTGGCAAATGGCAAGTCTGGCAACATTGGCTGCCTCCATTCTGTTGGTCTTTATCGGCCTATTCACTGGATTTGATACAACCAATAATAAAGCGCCTGAATCGCAGGCTTTTGTCGCCCCACCAATTACAGGCGAAGTCAATGGGCAGGATGGCGCTGCTAAATTAACCCCTTCACCTGCCTTAAGTAATGTAGTTGCTACCGAAGGGACTCCCGTTGCATCTCGGTCAACCGATGTTGAGGCCCCAGCAATGACGGCCACAGTGTTAGCTGCACAAATGGCTGATGGGATTACATTCGCAGGTTCACCTGCCCCAACCTTGATGGTAAATCAGGCTCCATCCAATGATGAAGCGATACCCGCGCCAATAGGGGAAACCTCCGATACCCAAGAAGACTCGTCGGAAGGTGCGGTCGCTCCGGCCTCTGCCTCAGCTTCAAACGGAGGTACAGGAAGCGCAAATGGAGGGTATGCAGCGACCGACACATCAGGTACAAACCCACCTGTGCTCCAAGCCCCTACCGCCAGCTCAACTTCTACTGAGACGTTTACACCTCAGCCAACTGAGACCCTTACGTCAACTGTCGTACCAAGTGATACACCCACAGCCTCGGCCACAATTGACCTAGTAGGTCAAGAGAACTCTGGTGGTAATAAAACCGACAAAAAAGACCAAGATGAAAAATCATTCAAGGTCACAGCTTGGCTTATGATCGGTCTTGTTGGGTTAGTGGTTTCGGGATTAGCCTTGGCCTATACATGGCGCAAACGTTAATCGAGGCACGATGACGACTGGCATCAACTTCTGTGTCCGTTGTGGTCAACCACTGCAAGACCGTGCAATGTTTGGGAAAATACGCCGTACCTGTCCGGGGTGCGGCTATATTCATTTTCAAGACCCCAAAGTGGCGGCGATTGCGTTTATTGTGGATGCCAATCGCGTCTTATTGGTCAAACGGGCCGAAAATCCAGAAAAAGGCAAATGGTCGCTCCCCGGCGGCTTTGTAGATGCTGGGGAAGACCCACGTCAGGCTGCCATCCGCGAGGCTTTTGAGGAAACCGGCTTGCAGGTGGAAATCACCCATTTGCTCGAGGTGTTTTTTCATCCGGCTTCAAATGGCAACCCCATTGTAATTGCCTTCTCAGCCCAAATTATAGGTGGGGCACTTTGTGCAGCCGACGACGCCGAAGAAGTCGCATGGTTTACCGCCGAGACGCTGCCTGAACTCGCCTTCGACAGTACCCATGCACTCATTAATCACTGGCGCACTAGCCAATCTTCCGAATAAGGCTTAACCAGCGCGAATTTAGCTCCCAGCGCCACAGCAAACGCATCAACAAGGGGAAATGGCGCTCGGCCAAGATACCCACTTGCACCATCCGTCCCCCAAAAATCATCTCGCGTTTGCCTTGCACCAAGCCCTCAGCAATTTTTTCGGCGATGACCTCAGGGTCTTCTACACGATACCACCAATAGGAAGTCACCCCTGCTTCAACTTCCGGCGGCAACATCTCGGTGCGTGTCCAACCCGGTTGCGCCAGCAGCACGCGCACCCCTGATCCAACCAGTTCACGCGCAAGGGCTTCCGAAAATCCTGAAAGGCCAAATTTGCTGGCGACATAGGCCGCAAACCCCGGCGTTGGCGCCCGTCCAAACCCTGACCCTATGTTGATAATATAGCCCTCACGTTGGGCCAGCATCGTAGGTAAGGCTTGTCGGGTCAATTGCAGGGCGGCCAATAAATTTACGCCCACAATTTCATCAATCTCATCGGGAGCAAAATCGTGAAACAGTCCCCCGCCCGTAATCCCGGCATTATTGACCAAAATATCCACCCGTCCAAACGTATCGCGGGTTTTTTGGATAATTTCAAGCTGCGTGGCTGGATCACTAATGTCCCCCGGAATAACCAACACCGCATCGGCATAGGGTTCGATCTCGCGCTGCACAACCTCTAATTTCTCGGCCCGCCGTGCCACCAAAACAACTCTAGCCCCTCGCCGTGCAAAGGTCATAGCAAGCGCACGACCAATGCCGGATGATGCTCCGGTGATAACCACCACTTTTTCCCCTAAAACCAGTGTGGAATGCTCAGGGGCAAAGTAGCGCCAGAACCAATAGGCCGTACCACCCAAAAATCCGCCTAAAAACATCCGTCGCATCATGTTCATGCCGCACCGCCTTTACGTGCAATCCCGATTTGATTGACCCCCAACGTCAAAGGTGTCCATGTGGTACGGGTCATGACTTGAAAAAGGGCAGGTGTGCCCAACAAAGCAAATTGGATTTTGGCAGGCACATACGGCAAATAGGGCACATCCCACAGGCCATCCCCAAAATGGCGTAGCATCTTAAAATTTGCGGCCTCACACCATGCCCTCCATTGTTGAGGTGGTTGGACATTGATATGGGTCGGGTCTTTGCCGATTGCATCCGTTTGGGGGTCTTTAAAACGACGGAAGCTATAGCCGGGGTTCGGTGTGGCAAATAACCACAGCCCCCCATCTTTCAAAATGCGATTGACTTGGCGGATGGTGTCGGCGGGGTCGGGTAGATGTTCGACCAGATGCAGCCCCACTACCACCGAAAATTCGCCGTCCCCAAAGGTACTCAAATCGTCGGCACTCATCATGAGGGCGGTTGCTTTGGGGGCGTTCTTTTTGGCCTGTTCGATACTATAGGCAGCTAAGTCAATCCCCACACATTCAAAATCATCTTGTAGTAGCCCGATGAGATGTCCTAAGCCGCAACCGAGTTCCAGTAATTTGCCGCCACCTGACGGAGCATAGCGCCGCACTAATGCCGCATAATAGCGCCGTGCAAACCAGTACATGCTATATTTACCCAGTGGACGGTCAGCATAGTTGTAGCTTTCAAAATATTGCTCACCATATTCCTCTAGTACGCTTTCCGGCACACCTTCTACCGGCGCGATTTTGTCATCTGACATTTTTTGTGTCATTCATTTTTCCTTACCGGAATAATTGCCCCCTTCTAAATTACACATCTTTAAAGGGCTATAACTCAAAAATTAGGTCGTTTCCTGCATAAAACCCCTCGCCTTGCACATGAAATAGACCGTCCCCCAAATTAGCGATGATGTCCAGCACCATCGGCAGTACATCGGCATTGACCTCCTGTGCATCATCCGGCACACCAACTGCCACCAACGCCTGTGTTTGGACCAAAACCGACAGCACCGTATCGCGTTCGGGGCCACCGCGCTCGGTGACAGCCTCAATAAATTGGGCGATTTCACGTTGGGTGGTCGCTTGGGTCGAGTCAGTCAAATCTACCGTCAATGGCCCATGATCTGGATGGTAGAAAATATCGAGTTGGTTCGTCCCCGCCGGATGCACCTCAAACTCGGCTTGAATCATCTGAGCTTGCAAAGGGACTAAACTACCGAGTGGAGAAGTGGTGAAATATCGAATCGTGTATCCCATAATTTACCTTTCTCCCTTGTACTATACAGTGTTTTTCCTGTGAATTGACCCTATTTTAGTTTAGATTCAGCACGGCGGCTTCTCTCATAGCCCATTCGCCTGAGACTGCTGTAAGCATCCTCAATCAAAAAATGCCCCACCCAAAACTGGATGGAGCATTTATTTTACCAAACTTCAGAGATTGTCTGATGAGTTTAGGCAGGTGATGGAGCAGCCCCCATCTTGGGTGGGATTTCCGAGCCACGTTCTGGCGTCGGGATATTACGAGGGCTGGCCGATGGGAGCGACATACTGGGTTCACTCTTGGGCCGCTCACCTACCAAATCAAGAAATTCTTCTTGGCCGATGGTTTCAACTTCCAACAGTCGGTTGGCAATCAAATCCAATTTAGCCCGATTATCGCGCAGTACCTGCAACGCCAATTGGTATTGTTGGATCACAATGTCATGCACTTCTTCGTCAATCGTTTGCGCCACCGATTCGCCATAATCGCGCTGTTCACTGATTTCGCGTCCGAGGAAGATTAATTCTTCGCGCTGACCGAAAACACGGGGGCCAAGTTTAGCACTCATACCCCAGCGAGTAATCATGGTACGAGCAATGCGGGTGACATGTTCAAGATCACTCGCCGCGCCGTTGGTGATTTCTCCAAAGACCAATTCTTCAGCCGCCCGTCCACCCAACGCCGAGGCGATACGGTGAATCAGTTCGGTACGAGTATTGAGCATGGAGTCTTCTTCGGGCATATACCACGTTGTACCACCCGACATACCACGTGCCACAATCGTAATCTTACGCACTGGGTCACATTTAGGCAGCATATGGCCGACGACGGCATGGCCCGCTTCGTGATAGGCCACCACTTGTTTTTCGCGTTCGCTGATGATACGACTCTTGCGTTCTGGGCCAAGCACCACGCGCTCAGTGGCTTCTTCAAAATCGCGCTGGCTGATGGATTTCTTGTTCTTGCGGGCCGCCAAAATCGCCGCCTCGTTTACCAGATTGGCAATATCTGCACCGACAAAGCCGGGGGTAGATTTGGCAATGACCGAGATGTCCACGTCAGCCGCCAATGGCTTGCCACGTGTATGCACTTTGAGAATCGCTTCACGGCCACGCATATCGGGACGATCCAACACCACCCGGCGGTCAAAACGACCGGGGCGCATCAAGGCAGGGTCAAGAATATCGGGGCGATTGGTCGCGGCGACAATGATGATATTGGTATCAGTATCAAACCCGTCCATTTCGACCAGAATCTGATTCAGGGTTTGTTCACGTTCGTCGTGACTCCCACCCAATCCAGCACCACGCTGACGGCCTACTGCGTCAATTTCGTCAATGAAGATGATGCACGGGCTGTGGCGTTTGGCCTGATCAAACAGGTCACGTACACGGCTGGCCCCCACGCCCACAAACATTTCGACAAATTCAGAACCGGAGATACCAAAGAACGGCACACCCGCTTCACCCGCAACAGCCTTCGCCAAAAGGGTCTTCCCAGTACCGGGGCTACCGATCAGCAGCACACCTTTGGGAATACGAGCACCCAATTGGATGAATTTTTCAGGCTCTTTGAGAAATTCGACCACTTCTTTGAGTTCCTCTTTGGCCTCATCCTCACCCGCCACATCATCAAATGTGACATTGGATTGGTCACCTGTGAACATCCGAGCGCGGCTGCGGCCAAACTGCATAGCCTGATTGTTGCTGCCTTGCGCTTGACGCACCATCAGATAGAGGAAACCCGCAATCAGAATGAGAGGCAAAAGACCCGTCAATAGTGTCAACCATGGGCCAAGACCGCTGCCTTCTTTGTACTCAAAATTGATCGCCTGTACCTTGTCAGGGTCTGCACCATGCGATTCTAACAAGAGAGGAAGATTCTCTACGTTGGCGTCAACCCGCGATTCTTTGACCGTATCACTTCCATACGTGATCTTCAGCTTGGTTTCCGAGCGTTCAATGGATTCAATCTTGGTTCGTTCAGTGGGATTGTTGATGTCATTGACCAGTTCAGTCAATGTGATTTCATTGCGGCGGCTACTGTTGTTACTCACCCCAATAACGATCGCCAAAATCATACCAATCACTAACAACCAGACAATGTAATTCCGATAACGAGGGTTTTTCACCGCAACTTTCCTCCAGATTTCATTCCAACAGCAGAAGCGATTCTATAGACATTACAGTGGGGAACTATAAATCGTTCAAATCAAACAGGCTTCTCAATTGGAGATGAGTTGATGTGCTTACGTTACATGATTATACGACATGAGGGTACTAAACTCCACAGTCCCTCTTAGATTTCTAAGCAAATTCTGACGTTCGGGCTACTATCCAAAATAGGCTTCCCAAACAAATATCCACAAAATGACCACACCGGTCATGGCGATGAGCGCAACAAAGGCCAGCAAAAGTGTCACCACATCCAAAGACTGTGGTTGCGGCGAGCGGTAGCCGGGGCTACGCATCACTTCTGGGGCGGGAATAGCTTGATAGTAGCCGCTGTCGGGGGCAGGCGCAGGCCAACCATTGGCATCCGTTGGAAATTGCGATAAGCCCTGCTGATAGGGTGAGGGCATCGTCGTATAGGCTCCCCCCGGCGGTGGGGCATAGGGGGCAGGATAGGGCGTAATTGGCATGGGTTGGGGCGGTTCATTGGCGGGAGGAGCAACCACTGGACTTGCTACCTGAACGGGTGGCATTCCAGAGGTCTCTTCACGGCCTTGCTCTTTATAAGCAATCAAAATTCGCCCCAGTTGATCGGCGGTACGATAGCGAGCCGCAGGTTCTTTGGCAAGCACTTTTTGAATGATATGGTCAAGCGAGGTAGGAACTTGGGGATTCAGTTCCGAAATGCGCGGCGGCGTATCCCGAATATGTGCTAAGGCGAGGGCTTGTTGATCGGCCCCAATAAACGGGAGGCGGCCCGTAAGCATTTCAAAGATAACCACTCCAATCGAATAGACATCCGAGGCAGGTGTGGGATATTCACCCTGCGCTTGCTCCGGCGAAAAATAATGGGGACTACCCCAGACAATTTTTTGACGTTCAGGTGGATTAGTCGCTGCTAAGGCCTGTGCGATACCAAAATCCGTCACTTTGATTTTGTCGCTATCGAGAATCAAGATGTTCTGTGGCTTCACATCAGCATGGACGAGACCCGCTCGATGCGCATACCCAACCCCAGCGCAAATCTGGATAGAGATATTCAGCGCCCGTTCAATCGGCAAAGGGGCATTCGAACGAATCAATTTTTTAAGGTCTTGCCCATCCAAAAATTCCATGACGATATAGTGCGTGTTACCATCTTGCCCCACGTCATGGACTGTCACAATATTGGGATGTGTCAAATTGGCGACATTGCGTGCTTCTTGCCGAAACCGCACCAAAAAAGACTGGTCATTGGTCAGGGAAGGTCGCAAAATTTTGACCGCAACTGTCCGCCCTAAAGCGAGGTCAGTGGCTTTATAAATGACCGCCATTCCACCCGAGCCATGTTGTTGCACGAGACGGTAGCGACCATTAAGCAGTCTTTCTTGTTCCATCAGCGATTAACCTACAGAATTAGCCTGCTTCAGTGCATCTTCGCGGCGCGTAAATTGTTCCAATAACGCCATCAAATTCCCAATATGTAATTCCTGAACCCCGCCATTGAGGGGAATTCGGCTTTTGCCACATTGTTCCACATCCAGTGCTCTAAGGTAAGCCACCGGATCAGATCGAGTCATCGCCATTTTGACCTGTTTGTAAATACAATCCATGTATTCTAGGTCAGATTCAATTTTGCGTTCAACCTCACCGCGCAAAATAACCTCACCATGCCCCTGAATGACATTCTCATAGCCGCCATTCCGTAAGGCTTTCAGCGATTCGATAAATATATCAAAATCACCATCCACAAAATAGGGAATGGGCATCAGCGTATCGCCAGCAAACAAAACCCGATCTTCTTTAATTTGTACCACAATTGAATCCATGCTGTGTCCGGGGGAATGGCTCATTTGCAATGTTTTGCCCCCCAAGCGTAATTCCATCATACCACTTTCAAAAGTCAGTTGGGGCAGACGGATGGTAACTTCAGAAAAAATTCGGGGATTTTGCTGTTGGGCCTGAAGCAGACTTTCTTGGCCTTTGGTCAACAGTAATTCATGACACATGGCATGACTAATGACCACTGCATTTTCAAAAAAGCAGGTTCCAAAAGTATGGTCGGCATGATAATGCGTATTGATGATATAACGAACCGTTGTGTTGAGGCGGTTCTCGATAAAATGGCGGATAGACTTAGCTTCTTCTGGGAATACCAGCGCATCAATTAGGATAGCACCTGCTGGGGTGATAATTGCCCCGGCTGTGACCTGTGCATACAGTTCGCTGGTAAAAACATAGATGTCGTCCGCAACCCGTTCGCGTCGCATCAAACTCTCTTTAATTGAACCCGAAAGCAGCAGCTATAGGTGGTTGGTACATCAATCGTAGTATAGCCGTTCAGCTAACGCGAATCAAGCGGGGAAAACAAAACCGTCGCCTCGCTGGGTTATGCAAAATGGCGAAAAGCATCCTCACATTACTTATGAGGGAATGCTATCGCCAATTTCAATATATTTTTTCCACGCATCCGGCCCGTTGCCAACTTCAATCACCAAATAGTTCGTGCGTGGTCGGCGCGGTTCCCACAGCAGTTTCATCCCTGCTTCACCGGGTAACCGATCACCTTTGCGATGATTACAGACATAACACGCACAGGCTGTGTTTGTCCACACATCTTTGCCACCGCGCGATTTCGGCAAGATGTGATCCACCGTCATGTCACTTTTAGATAAAATCTTGCCTTGCAACACCTCACCCGGCACAATACCGCAATAAATGCAGGTGTGGTTATCCCGCACCAAGACACCTTTTCGGCTCCATTGGGCTTGGCGGCGAGGCACGTTGATATAAGTCCGCAAGGCGATGACCGATGGTACTTGGAATTGGCTGCGTACAGTTTTGAGAAAACGACCCGTCTCCTCGACCACTACCGCTTTACCGGAAATCAGCAGGTTGATGGCTCGCGGTATGCTGATAACCGAGAGAGGTTCCCATGTGCTTCCATTGAGAAGCAATACCCGCCCTTGCAAAGTAAATCAACTCCTATTCTTCGCACTAGACAAACTTTCGCTTTGTTGTTCTATAGAAAATTATAACCCGATTTGAAGCGATTGTACCACTTTGTACAATTAGATTATTTTAACCTGAGTCATACCAATTTTGGACTACATTGAACCTCTCTGGACTATTATAATGGCTAAAAAACCATTTTTAGATTAAAATCCGCTTAATCGTACATTATCACAGAATAATGCCTGTTGACGACTGGTGTCAAGTGTCATATAATTTCAGGATAGTCGGAGGTATAAGAGTGACGCTATCGGTTATCAAACCAACACAAAGTAGTAGAAATAAGTCTGGCATCCAGCCTAACGCAGTGTATTCTCGTAAAGAAACTGCCGACGCACTTGGGGTCAGCCTAAGCACGCTCAAGAAGTTGATTGATCAGGGATACCTCCAAGTGTCGCAGCCACCGGGAATGCGCCGAGTCTTTATCAAGGGAAGCAGCATCCTGCAAATGCTCGACCAGACCGTAGTAACCGTTGTAAATTCTTAGGAACATCCTAATAGGGCTATCCAGCCCGTAAAATCTATCGTCCAGTTTTATAAGCCGGGGTCAAACAAGGCAACCCCATTCAGGAGTTCAAGATGTTGTGCCATTTTAATGACCGAGTCACGAGTGCCACCTTGCGGGAGTCCGCTAACGTCAGCGATACGCTGCGTTTTGCGACCATTAACCGCAACGAACGGCATCATGGACTGGGTAGAGTGCGTGGACTGTCAGCCGCCGTAATGGGTGGTCAGCAGCACAACACCGCTCTAAATGGCAAGGCGTCGCTCGCCAGCGGTCATAGCTGGAACCTGAACGGAATGGTTGTTGTCGCCGATGCGCCATGGACGAAGATACTGCCCAGTTTGTTAGATGCCGAGGGCGTAAACCCGATGGGTGTCGGCCTACAAGATAGGCTACAAGGCAGCAAGAGTAGTAAAGCAATTGCACTCTTAACAACGGAATATAGCGGTTCTGATTCACTGTGGACTCTGAGTCCCTCTGCAAATGTGGAGGACGATTCGGGACGGTTTAGGAAGATACCTATATCAACCTAGCCATAACCGAGACTTCGCCAAGCAACCCGATACCGGGGTGTGGGGCCAGAGACAGTGAAATTGTCAAAGGCACTACACCCCGGTATTTATTTTGCGGTGCGACCTTGATAGAGCAGGAAAAAACGACTATGGAAACCAAAATTTTATCCCTGAAGATTTTACAAAATCGCTTGACAGAGTGTCATCTGGAAACCGTCTTAGCGACACTCGACCGACTACATGACGCGACAGCCACCGACACCCTCGGCGCTGTCAGCAATCTGAGCACTGAAGAGGTGGTGGGATGGTTGGAAGACATCATCTACACCGCCCAAGAAACGCTCAAAGAAATGGGCCTAGAAGCCCCTATAACATCGGATACAACGCTTGAAGCGCCCCATCCAGCCCAGTTGAGCCTTTATGGTTCACGCTAGGACAAGCACCCAAGCGAATATCAAACAACCGTAAGCAGTAAAAAACGTATCAATCAGTAGCAAAAAGGAGAAATCATGTTCAACACAATCTACATCCGCTATCGCGCTGCTATTTCTATTCTTCGAGTGGGATCGTTTAACACACGACAGGGGGTTCAGGTGAACCTAATCGAGCGAATTCAGAGGAATTGTTTTCAGATCATAAATCGAGTGTGGCTCCACAGTTTGAGCCAAAAGGACAATCCAACGTATGGGTACCAACCGGGAACCTTATCGTAGACCAATCATGGCACGCCAACACGGTTCAAAACGCAGTTCGGACCAGAAAGCAGATAGCGTCGAAACGGACGCGCGTCTGAAGAAATCATGGCTAACCCTAGCGCCAATCTGGATCGTTTCAGAGGGGCAGCACTCAACCGATGAGAACATTGACGAGAATAGCGACATTTTGATCGAAGATGGGTACGACTGGCTAAAGTAGACCCGGTGTCCGCGATGGGCAAACAGTGTGTATTGGTATAAATAAATCGCACACCGGGGTTTTATCTCAGAATATAGTGATTTGAGGTCTTTCAATCATGCCATATATCAACCACTTTTTTATTCACGTAGTAACCTGCTAATTTTTACAGGGTCTATTGCACTCTAGTCCTTTATTCTGCTTTATCTAACCACAACCATAGAGCTACACCAGCCCCTCGCGTGTGTTTTGGGCTACCCTAGCATAGTTTTTCGTGCCTAGCGGTCAATATAATTCACCGCCATAAATCCGTTACTATAGTAACGCTTTCAAATCCGGCGCATATAAGTGATAGTAATAGAACGTGAGTTCTATAATAATTTACCCCTTAAAACAAAAAAGGGCAGGTTTATGACACCTACCCCATATGATTTTGTTTGTATTTTTAGGCTTTACAGCGAGGAACGCAATCGGCGTACCACCACCACCACCGCAATCAAGCCAACTCCCATAATCGCCAAAAGGGTTAAGCCAGCAGGCGTTGCTTCTTCAGCAGCATCGCTAAACAACCCCGTTTGGGCAATTTGCGTCGGCAAGATGATCGTTGGGCTAGTCGTCACCTGTGGCTGGGCCGAGGCAGTCTGTTGAGCGGAAAGCGCCGTCGCTGTTAGAGCAAAAGCACCGAGGTTTGGATCAAAAGTTGCTGTACTAGTTGGGGTCAACGTCACCACGGTAGCGGCACTAACGGCTTGTACAATAATGGTCAGGTTGACGCCATTGGGCAGATTAACCGTACTTTGTTGTGTCCCCGAAACCAGATTAATAACCACTTGTTCTTCGTCAATGCGGAAAGTATAGGTTCCCGGTGGTAAGCTCACATCAAGATAATAATTCCCCGGCAACAGGTCTGGAATCTCGAACGCGCCATCTGGCCCAATAATAATCGTTTGAATCGGTTGACCATCCCCCGATGATGGGGTTGGGCCACCCTGAGCAGGATTATACGGGGCGTCATTCGGTATCCGTCGCGCATAAATTTCAATGCTTGGCCCGTCCTGTATCTTAGCCCCAACTGGTGCGTTGCCGCCTGATTCTTCTGTCCCAGCGGGCACCGCAGGCACACCGGTTGTAGCCGATGGGCTGGGGGTAGAAGTGACCGTTGGCGGCAATTGTTGAACCGTCGGCGTGCTCGTGGGTGTCAAAGTTGGCGTGGGGGTCGCGCTTGGTTGAACAGCCGGATCAAAATTGCCATCCCCATTATCCTGATAGATATTAATGACAATCCCCGTCACCGGATTCCCATTTTGGTCAAGAATCTGGGCTTGGAAAACTTGGGGGGCAAGCGTTGGGGGTGTCTGACTAAGCAGGAAATTAGCCCCCTCGGTTTGCACTGCTGCGCCTGTTTGGGTGGCATTAAACGCAATCGCCGTGCGACTACCTTCCAGTTGTCCGGCCACCGCCGTATTTGTACCATCAAAGGCCGCAATCGCCGTACTGGTCGAATCTTGGAAAAGCCGTGCCGTGGTCACAGTCAGGGTCGCATCAATTTCGGCTAGGCGAGTACTCGTAGCAGCAATGGCTGTCTCAATCGCTTGATTTGTTCCAGCCCGTTGCGTTGCCAATAAGGCCGTTTCGCTACCGCCATCATTCCCTAATAACAATACGACCACACCGACGATTCCCAGTAAAACAGCGAGAATAATAAACCCGCCTGCAAAAAGGAAGGTGCGACTAATTCCGCCCTCTTGCTCGTCTGGTGGTAGGTCAAAATCTTCCTCCTCAACCAGCGACCCGCTCTCAAATGGGTCAAAATCCTCGGCAAAGGGGTCAATTTCGTTATCATCATCAAACTGAAAGCCTTGAGAACTCATCGGCTTCAACTCTCCCCTCAAAAAATATCTCTAAATGATGCTGCCTACACAGCATCTGGTTACAAGTGTATCCTATTCTGTTTATTTCGACTCGCCAAGCAATTCGATATTGGCAAGTGGCACCATGACTTCATGTCCATTGCGCAGCTTGACTTGTGCCGCCGCAGTCCGCAGTCCGTTTTCCATAATCTGCGGCTTATCTGGCAGGGCCGTTACCGTCGCAATTTGACCCTCATATGGAGCGCGACTTAGGCGCACCGTCGCCCCTACAATCAACACCTCGTCAAATGCCGGATAGAGCGCATTGGTACCGGGGGCCTGATACGGAATCACAATTTCAGGGCGATCACTCGTCCAACGATTCGGCAGCATCGCATCAAAGGCCGCTTGGCGTTTATTTTCGAATTCCCGCAAAATCTCATTGGTCCGCCGAGTCATCTGCGCTTCGCCAAAGCCCTCGGTTAAGATAATAGGAACTTTAAGCGCCATTGCAGTTTCGCGCAAGTGATAGCTCATTGAAGGGGCGACTAATCCACCCAATTCTTTTTTGACGACCACCCGCAAATCCTCGACATTGATGGGACGTTCCAAGATATAGACTCGTCCACGTACGTTTTCCAACAGGCTAGTCTGTTTTATCAAACTTTGCAATCCATCTTTCGGCTCAAAGCTGAAAGACGAAAACAAAAATCGTCCGTTGCCCCATGCTCCTTGGATTAAAGAGCCAACGGTTTCAATCCGTGCCCCTTTATTACCAATCAATTCGGTTACGCGCCCTTGCAACCGCGCATAGACCACGACAGGCTGGGGATTGGTCTGTAAGATGACGCGACCATGTTCCACCAAACTCACCACCCCATCTACGGGCACATGGGGAACCTTTTTGCGGTCTTTACGGCGGGGTGGGGTCGCCAGCGGATGGCCTGCGGGGACAACATCACCTTGCGCTACCGTCAGCACATTTGACAGCAATTCGGCATCGTCGGGGTCAATATTTAACGGCCCTGCCACATCAACAATCCGAAAATCCTGTGGCAATTCGCCCTCAGCGATGATATGGGTACTCTCGACATTCGCCCCCGGTGACACTCGCACCGAACCATAGGCACGCGGTGGCAAAGCCCGGTCGCGTTTAATCACCGTATATTCAAGCACAATGCGTTCTTCTGGATGGTATCTCATCGGCCCTTATCTCAGCCTTTCCAGAATATCTGGCGCTTCATCTTCTTCTGGCACTTCGTCTTTACGACCCCGACCCCGCCGTGATTTCTCAGGTTTTCCACGTTTGCGGTCACGACCACTTGACCGACCAGACCCAATCACTTCGCCTTCATCAAAGCCTTCCGCCAATTCTGCTGCCGACATGACTTCTTGCAGCAATTTTTCTTCGGTAAAACGATCTCGGCGGGTTTCACGAGCACCCTTATCAATTTCCGAGAGTGGGTCAGCCTCGCTAAATTCTTGCATCCCTGTCCAGACCTGCCCAGTCACACCTGTCCACCATTCGGCATAAATCGCAGGGCGACGGCGCAAAGGGGGTAAAACAAGTGAACGGCCCCGCGCATCAAAAATTAGCCCCGCTGTGCCCGCTGTAACGGTCTGTTTCACGCGGCGCTTGCCATTAATTTTAATCCCACGTCCGGTGCGAACCACAACTTGCACCTCTTGACCAGAGGAGAGTGGTGCGGCCCAAATTTCACCGGGGAGCAATTTTTTCTCGATGGCGCGGCCATTTTCTAGCGTAATCTGGATTTTCATGGCGGGTCGTTGGCTACGGCCACGCACACGGCCTGTGGCGCAAAAAGCCGTCCCTAAATTGACCAACCCATTATGTTCAAACGTTTGGACAGTCACCGTGGGGTCAGCATAGGCAATCGCCCCCAACAGGGCAACCATCGCATAGGGGTCAATATAAAGATTATGGATACCCTCTAGTTCGAAAGCGTCTAGTATCAACATCGCCGTGACACCGTGATGAGGCGCATCCGTCAGCGTTGCCCCGGCGACAATAATAGGGCGAAACGCGGGTAACTTGCCATCTTCAGCGGCATGACGCCAGCCAGCCTGTGCCCCATTGACCAAATAGCGGATGATTTCGCGGGCAATGGCCTGTTCGATCATCAAATCGCGCATGGTCTGGGGGATGGTGGTCGGCATCAAAACTTTGTTATAGGCATAATTCCACAAGTCATCTTCGTTGGCCGCAAACGGCAGCCAGCGCAGCACATTTTCGATATTCAATACCGCAAGGGTGGTCAACAAGCTATGGCCCAGCCCTAAATCACTGCGAATGGTCGAATTGACCTGTTTATCAAAACTGCTGACAAGCGTACTGGTGGTACTGCCAATATCCACATGCAGCACCCCGGCACTGCCTTTTTGTAGCAGTTCCCCCAAGAAGCGCACCATATTGGCAACGCCTTGTGCCGTAGGGACAATGCCGATACCACTCAATTCACTCGAAAGCGAAATGACCTGATCAAAACCACCGACAGGCTGGGAGGTCATAAAATTGCTATAGACGTTAGCTAATTCAACCCGGGCCGTGCCTAATTTTTCTTCATTGACATCCGGGCGAACATTGGAAGCAACAAAGACACTAGCATGGTCTTGCAACAACCCGACGACAGTATCGGCTAAAACTTCATTGCCTGCATACAACACATTAGGGCGCTCATCATCAGGCAAAAGCATTAAAGCCAAGCCTGTGGCGTGGGTTAGTTCCAAAACCGCGTTTTGATTGCCCCCATCCGTTCCGCCGCTAATAAAAATAAGGTCGGGCTTGGCTTTGAGGATGGCATTAATCCGTTCTTCCTCAGTCCGTCCATCCGAGATGCTTAAGATTTCAGCTACTTCAATATAGGTTCCATTGAGGGCATGGCGGGCGCTGGCAAGGCTGACTTCGGCAATCAAGCCAACCAAAACAGCCCGGAGAGGCCGACTGGCGCTGCTGGTGGCAACGACCCGATCAATGCCGCCGTCTTCATTTTCGGGGAAGATCAAAACACCTTCGTGGTCAATCAAAATACGACCCGTCGCATCTTGAATATTCTCGATTGCTCGGCTCATCCCCACCGTAACATCACCAATGGGGGGACGCATGGTGGTGCGGGTCTGGCTGCGGGTTACCATGCGATATTGCCCGTCCACCACATCAATAATCATCACACGGGTGTTGACAGAGCCAAAATCCATCGCAAGGATAGATTTTCCGCTGTTCGAGGTTTGTCCTAGCATCACAGCGGCTACCCTCCTAGTTGATTCAGAATAAAACGCAGTTGTTCATGGATGACCGAGCTAAAAATGGAGAGGCTGGTCAAGATGGCACTAGCGTATAATGCACCAAGGGTAAGGGTGACAAAACCCTGACCCACAAAACGCAGGGTGCGAATGTGGGGCCGATTGACAGGTTCACCATCGCTGCGACGCCGACTGAGGTATTGAAAATAGACCAAAGTACACAGCGTGCCACCCAAAAGAATCGCCCCATTCAGTGCCGACTCATGGTCAAAGCTGTTGCTGGCGTCGCGGGCTAGTGGCAATATCGTACCAATTACCGCACCAACGAGTGCCACACCTGTCCCGATACCAATCATAAAGACCGTACCAAGATTACCCAAGCGGGCTAACCGTGATGAAGATTTCAGCAGTAGCAGTGCCCCTAAGAAAATAGGTAACACACCCAAAGCACGAACACCGGAGGATGTATCGGCATCATTGCTAAACACAGTGGCCCGTAGCCACGGCATAAGGACATCTTCTACCGCCGCAATTGCCACATACGCAGCCGCTGTGCCAATCAACACATGCACCGCGATCCGATAGAGAAAATTATCCGCCAATAGGTAGCTGAACACCATCAGTGTCAGCACCAGACCGGCCCAGCCTGCAATAAGGTCAAGGTTTTCTACCGTCATCGACGCCGCCTCCGTAGGCCGCGAAGCAGATTAAAGACCACACCTAATCCGATCAATCCACTGGCGACCATTGCCCCCAGCGCCATGCTATGCCACTGTGAAACCTCTGGATCGGGAACATCTATATCTTTTGGAACCTCAAACGCTTCCCGAGTTCGAGTATTGCGAAGCTGATTATACCGATAGGTATCTCGATACCCCGCCAAATAGCCTTGATACCCGGCTTGGGCGTCGCCGACATAGGCCGTTGCCAATGGTTCAGCCCCCGCCGTCATTAAGGCATATTTGGGCAACCCCGGTACATCAAATTGTTCGGCCCAATTGCGAATATCCTCAACCTGCCCACCAATAACCAACACAAACGCAAAGTCGGTGGCGTCCAGTGTATCAAACTTTAGGCCTGTCTTTTCGCCATCGGCATCGGTGGCAAAAATCGTCGCGCCAACCTGATCGTTGCGGGTCAGGCCACGAATTCCTACGAGTCCACCAGAGACATAACGCAGGACAAAATAATCATGGCGGGGTCGCAGCGGTTCATCGCGCTCCACTGCATCTAACAGGGCGGGGTCATCCGCGAGGTTTTCAATCACCCCACGCGCATTAATCGCCCCTAATGAACTGGTGCTTAAAATAACCGGCACCCCACCTTGGCTGAGAATATCCCGCAGCACCGCTTCCGCGAGGGGATTTAATTCACCCGCTGCGGTGGGGCCATATTCAAATGCGACCAACACATATTGACCGGGTTGAAGGCTGTTGACTGCTTTCGGCACGGCATATTCACGCACCGTAAAACCTGAACTATCGGCGTCTTCGGCCAAGTGCAGTGAATCGCTCAAGAACGGGCCAATCAGAGCCGCCAGCAGAATAATCGAGATTAAGAAACGGTCAAAATGTGGGCGTGTCCGTTTGCGTTTCTTAGAGGGGGTCGCAGCCGCTTCCAATTCTTCATCTTCATCTAGCCCCAAGGCCCGCCGCCGCTGTTCAGAAAGTTCCAAAATCCCTTCCAGAAGGGCAATGCGTTCAGCCTGATAATCGCTGACACTCAACTGGGTCACTAAATTGAGCTCACCCGCCGCGGTAGCTTGTGGCGAGATGCCCAAACCACCTGTAACACCAGCCAGTGGGCCACTATCAGCAACCGACATCTGCGGTGAGCCGGCTGTTTCCACTTTATGCACATCGGCTGATTTTTCACGTAAGCGCCGTAGGGCATCTGGTAAATCCCCGATACGTTGCTGCTCAAATGCGATGCTAATGCCACCTGCGCTCAACGTCACTGGGACATCAGGCCGTAGATCAGCAATCCATTCCGGACGATCCGCGACAAAGGTTTCTTTGACGGCTTCAGTCTCGGAAGTAGTAGTCTTGGCTGGCGCTGAAGGGGATGCTTCATCAAGGGCCTTGAGCAAATCGTCGTCAATGCCCTCAAAAATGTCGCTCCCCATTAATTCATCGGTGGGAGATTTTGGCACCATCAGCGATTTTGGCCCACTTACCATCGGCAAATTGCGCTGCTGCGAATCCGATAGGCCTAATAAATCGTCAATACTCGTACCGCTGGCATCCTTTAGTTCTTTATCGCTAAAACCTGATGCTCTGCCCGTTGATGCACTTGCAAACAAGTCATCCTCAGCCGCAAAATCCATGCCCGAAATATCATCTAACCATTCGGGGGCGGCTTCTTGGCGGGGCAAAATCACCGTTGGCTCTTCAGGAACCTGCAATACAGGTAAGTCCGATGGCGCTTCGTATTCCCGTAGCCAATCGGGCGCATCGGCATCTACCGTTGCTGAGGGTTGAGCAAAAAGGTTGCTGGCGTTAGCGGCTCCCCCTTCGCCAAATAAACTTTCGGAGGCATCATCCCAGCTAAATTCTTCTTCACCCTCTTGAACCATCCCGGCAAAAGTATCTGGTTCAGCATCCAGCATATTGGCAAAAAAGTCATCTTCGGGCGTCGTGTCCGGCATTTCTAGGCCAAACAAATCGTTAGATGGCGCGAATGACTCAGCTTCTGTCGTCTCTACGGGGGCTACATCCGAAAGCCAGTCTGGTTCACCAAAACTCGACTCAAAATCAGCGGCTTGGTCAACGACTTCAGGCTGAGAGGGCGTCTCAATAAAAGTCTGCATCATCTCAGGCGATTCTTCAGCAGCCTGTTGTTCAAACCAGTCGGGTTGCTCATCCAACAGGGTATCTGCCCCAAAATCAAGGGCCTGTTCTGGTTGGCTACTCATCGGCATTTGTGCTTCTGCCGAGCTTGCCAATGCCGAATCTAAGGCCGACATCCAATCATCTGCCCCACTGGTATCCTCAACCGGAGCGGCCACCCCTTTAAACCAATCTGGCACATCATCATCAAAAGTCGGGGCCGTTGGCAGTTCAGGCAGGGGTTCGGGTTCGGGCGTTGGAGGCGCAAAAGCTGAAGCGTCCACTAACGAATCGAAATTTAAGTCATCTGTCCCAACCGCCTTAGCCCATTCTGGCGCATTTTCCAGATTTTGCTCTTCTAAGCCCATGAACCAATCCGGCACATAATTGGCAAGTGATCCAGTCGTAGTTGGCGCGGTGACTTCAGGGAGATAGGGTTCTTCCTCTTCTTCCAAGTCCAGCACTAACGAGGCAATATCTTTGTCGGCAGTTCCAATCTCGACATTATCAACAAACCAATCGGGCACGGCCTCTGTCATCGCAATGTCATCGGCGTGGGTTTGCTCATATTCCTTTTGATGCTCCTGACGCTCCCACTCCTCAAATGTCATTTCATCTGGTGAGAAAGACTGGGAATCACGTTTTTGCCCCAATTTTCGGATTTGGGGTTGTGGCGGCGGGGGGGGAGGTGGTGGTGGTGCAGACGGTTTTGAAACCGGACGTGGCGCGGCGGGCGGCTCGGATTGGACAGGTTGGATTGTCTGACTAAGCCGTTTTAAGCCCAACGACGGTGCGGGTTTTTCTTCGATTTCTGGTTCTTCGTTGTCTAATAAAGGAGGTTCTTCAAAATCAAAGTTGGGTTCTTGGGCTGCCTCATCACTTGACGACAACCAATCGGGCAGCGAACCAGTTGAAAGCGAATCTCGCTGGGCTGGCTGCTTGGGTTCCTCTATAAGGGTGCTGCCATAGTCGTCCTGCTCAGTTTGGCCTGCCAGCCAATCGGGTAAAGGAGTGGCATTAGCGGGAGCGGCAGGGGTCTGAGGTTCCTCCTCCAATAGCGGAGCGGAACTCAACCAGTCGGGCAGGGCGCTTTTATCATCCTGCGGTGGCAATTTTTTGCTGTCGAGCCAACCCGTATCAAAGTTTGGCTCTGGCATCTCATCAAAATTGAAATTTTGGTCGTCGTTCATGACAATAACTCCCGTCGTCCCGGTGGCACACGATGATTATGGCTCACGGTACGCTCGCTCCCGACCCAGTAAAACACGCACCCCAACCGTCACTGTCCCTAATCCAATCCCAATTAACAGGCCACGCGCCCCCGCTGAAACAGGAACTTCCATCAGCCAGTCGCGCACGTCTTGAGCGCCATCTAAGCCTTTGAGCGGTAGCCAACCAATTAGAACAATCAGTACTGCGGCGAGAAACACTAGATTAGCCCATGTAACACGATGACGCATCAGGCGATAGGTCGCGTACACCAGAAAAAAGAAGACCATGCCAGCAAGGGCGGATTCTAACGTCACCTGAATCACCCCAAACAGGCGCGGGCCAACTTTTTGACCTTCTAGGTCGCCACCCCACGATTTTGATCGGTCAAGCACATGCACTACGGCGACGGCAACGGCGGAAAGAATGACGACGAGGCTATAAAACCCGCCTTTTCGCACACGGGGCAATCGGCCAAGATGCACCAACAACAAATTTAGCACCCCGACCAGCACCGCCACAGCCGCTAACACCCCGACCAATTGCAAAAACACATCAGCGGTTAAACCCGTCATGGAATCGGCTGGGGACAACAATCCGACCATCGTAATGAATCCCAACGCCAAGACCAGCGTGGCATTCACTGCATTCCCCAATCTCAAACGCCGTCGTTTCCGTGTTTTCCGATCTGCCTGCACAGCGGTTTTTCCTTTATTAGGCGTTCACAAGAGCCGCAATAATAATGGCAATAATAATAGCCCAGCGGAGGACATCTAACGCAATGACTCCCCCCGCAAAGGTGGCGCTTTGTGGCTCAAGATAGGCGCTGCCAACAAAAATTTCTTCGCCAATCAAAGGTGCTTCAGATTGGGCATATGCAATGGCCTGCCCCTCAAGGCTGGTGCTCGCCGCAATAAAGCCTTGGCGATTACGAACACTGGATTCGCCAATAAAAGCCAGCTCAGGGCCAAATTCACCGACCATAATATGGCTTGATGTATCCATGTTCTTGGCTCGGATGGCTGCACCTGCACCAAAAGCAACCGAATTGTGTCCTTGGGGGAACCATGAAACCACCCGACTGCGATAGGCCGTCAGGTTTTCACGCGCCATATAGGCCTTACGCAAAATATCGTTTGTCATCGCCATCGTCACTGGATCAGTCAGCGTGACCAAGGGGCTTCGATTCAGAAATGACTGGCGTTCGGTCAATGCATAAATAATGCTGGTCGCGGCAATCGCGGTTAATGTACTGGTTTGGCCGACGGCGGCTGAACCGGGCGACAAATGGACGCGGCGATCACTTTCGATAGATTCGTCTACTGCACGCGGCATAGCATCATAGCCGGGGATGTGGCGTAGCGTGGGTAATTTGCGGCGGCGGCTCGAAATCGTCCCGCCCAAAACGGTCATCACAAATGCGAGGGTAATGATGAGCCAGAAATAGGTATTTTCATTTGCCATCGGAATCTTCTGCTCTCATAGTCAACGCATCACCGGGAATTAGTTGTTCGCGCAGCCATGCCAGTCCCCCCGGTGTTTCGAGTAATCTGGCCCAACGACCAATCGCTTCACGCGGCGCTACCAAACTAAGCGCGGGTTGTGCCACATACAGCAATTGCGCCCCAATCGGTGCAAGGGGTTCACTTGCTTCTAGTAAAGCATCCGCCAAACCTTCGAGGCCATGTTTATGCAACCATGCCTGCCAACGGGTAGCGTTTTGGGCAAACTCAGAATCAAGTGTTTGGTCGTTCATGGTGGTCAGTATAGCATAGCTTTTCCAACACAGAAAATTTGTAAAGCCGCCTTCACCCAAAACCTGCCAGACTCTTACCAGATACCGACTTTAGCCCAATTTCGCACAATTTGTTGACACTCCTATAGTAATATGCCGCTGAATTTTTGAAAAATACGTGTATTATATAGGAACAAGGTACTATTATCGGGTACCTGCCATTATCGCTTTACCCAAAAAATCATGGCTACACTCAAACACTATGCCGTTTCCAGTATGAGTGCGGTGATTGTCATTGATGGCAAGTTGGATGTACAAGGTTGTCGCATCATTGAGCCAACGTTATGGGGGATTATCCAAGAGTATCCGGGCCTAAACATCGTTGTAGATATGGCAGAAGTTGATTTTGTATCGAGTTATGCCATTGGATGTTTAGTGGAGGCATGTGGAACGGTGACAGGTCAGGGCGGTCAAATGTCGCTGGCAAAACCCCAACCACAAGTCTATGAGGCGCTCTATCTCAATGGCGCGGATTTGGTTATCCCCATCTATGAGTCATGGCAATCCGCTCTTGCCAACAGTCAAAATCGCCGCAATTCGCCCAATGCTTGGGCCTAAATAAACAGGGTGGTCTCGTAAAAATCATGAGCCACCCTGTTTGTTTTTATGATTTTTCGAGGTCTACCATCCACTCCACTGGCTTAAATTTGATAGCGACATCTGCTTTAATGGCTTGTTCGATGAGGGGCAAAAATTCCTCAAGATCACGCCGAATAATCGCGGCTTTTTCATCCCCCAGCCGATATTCGAGATAACCCTTAAATATAGTATTAAAAGCTTCTTGAAGGGCCAACACCCCAACCTGAAATTCGCGCGCGGGCGTAAATTGGCCTTTGCGCTGCACAAAGGGGCGCAGCGGCAACTTGGCATTTCGGTGAAGGGGATAGAACAAATTCGGTTTGCAGGTGAGTTCGGTCAAACCAGACAAGGACGGAACATTTTCCGGTTTAAAGGTATCTGGCATAAATTCCAGTTCGGCACGATAGCGTTTGCGTGGCACATCATCATAGAGTTTTTGATCTTCGGGTGGCAGTTTAGCATAAACCCGATCCATCAAATCTTCACTGGCTTGTTGCAGTTCTTGTTGGCGGGTTTTACGATTGCCACTGGTTTGAATGGGCGGAATCGGCTCACCAAAATGAATCGTGATGCGTGGGCGCCGCAGTCGCAGGATGTTATCCCATGCCCAATAGGTTCCACCTAATGACATCGGCACAATGGTCGCGCCCGTCACCATCGAAAGATAGGCCGCACCAGATTTGACATCATGGATGCCTTTTTCCCATGTGCCGCCTTCGGGGAACAACCCTAACATGCCACCGTTTTTTAGCACATCTTCCATCTGCTTGAGGCTATGACGATCTACCGAGCCACGATCGGTCAAAATCAGGCCCAAGTTTTCCACCACCACATTGGCCGGCCACAACAATTTGAAATCACCGGGGCCAACAAATTGGGCTTCTTTGGGCAGATGAATCATCAAAATCAAGGCGTCGTAGGTCGAAAAATGATTTGGCCCAAACAGCACTGGCCCTTGGGTTGGGATGTTTTCAAGTCCGGTAACAACCGTGCGGGTCAGTAATTTTTCAAACACATGCCCAAAAATACGCAGGGCGGTGCGTGCTCGTTTTTGGCGGTTGAGCTTTTTTGCATCCACTTCGGCAGTGGGTTTTGTCAATGTTTCAGTTTCCATGCTACCAATCTTTCATCTGGGGAAATTCATTCGGCGGCAATTGTAGCAGGCGTAGGTACAATCTGACCATCAACAAGTTCCACGATTCGATCCATGCGTTTAGCTAAAGTAGGATTATGGGTAACAACGACCACCGTCGTCCCCACATTTTCGCGCACCTGAAAAAGGGCCTCGGTCACCAATGCGGTTGAAGCCCGATCCAGATTGCCCGTCGGCTCATCGCACAGCAAAATCGAAGGGTTATTGGCTAGGGCCCGCGCAATTGCCACCCGCTGCTGTTCCCCGCCCGAAAGCTGCCGCGAATTGTGATCCATGCGCTCGCCCAGATTGAGCATTTCCAGCAGTTCTTGGGCGCGTTTTTTATGGCCTCGGCGTGGACTGTGCGGGGCATATTGCAGGGGCAGCATCACATTTTCAAGCGCATTCAGCGTCGAGACAAGGTTGAAAGATTGGAACACGAACCCAATTTTTTGATTTCGCATTCGGGTCAGGGCCCGTTCGCCTAAGCTGGTGATGTCCTCGCCCTCCAAATAGATTCGACCACTAGTCGCGGAGTCGAGACCACCTATCAAACCCATCAAAGTACTTTTGCCACTACCCGATGGCCCAATAATCGCCACCATTTCTTGCGGCCAAATATCGAGGGTGATGTCGCGCAAGATTTCCAACATCTGCCCGCCAACCGGCAGCGATTTACACAGATTTTCGGTACGGATAACAGGCGTTTGCGACAATTACCATTTTCCTTCCCAACATCCGTTCGGCGGCTCATCACCCAAATCAAGCGTTTTGGTCAGCCACGAAAAACCCATCTCATTGGCGACAGGGCAGTAATCTTGTGAATCACCACCTTCTTCTACATACTCCACCCCAAAAACGGCCTTGTTTGCCTCGATAAAAGGCAGCAGCAGGTCACATTCATCATACTCGAAACACTGCTCATTCAACGCCCAATCAAAATCTTCTACAAGATCATTAATCTGATCGAGGTCGTTTTTGAGGCCAATCGAGAGGTAGCGTTGGTGAGCTTCTTCGGCCAGCCAACGGTTATAGGCTAATTGGTCATCCGTATCCAATGGAAAACCCGTCGCGTTGGCATACCCATTCACATTGTCCGGGTCTACCCCATCACATTTTTTCTCGACGGCAAGGTCAAGACGCGCGGTCATAATGGGCTCCAAATCCTCAATCTGCCGAATATCCAACCAGTATTCACCGGGCCAACCTTCCAGTGGCTTCCCCAAAACACTTTCGGGAAATTGGTCGGCGTCCGGTCGCCAATCTTCAAAACTGCCTGCGCTGAAATAACAAATCACAATTCGGCCTGCTTCATGGAGTTCGTCAATCGTTGCCTGTGGGGTGTCAAACAAATCAAGGTCATACATTTCAACATCCCAAGTAGTATTGAGATCACCTTGCAGTTGCAACTGCCATGTCGTGCCGGGGACAGGTTGCCAAATTGTAGGAGGCTCATCCGTTTGAGCGACTACCCGACCACTATTTAATATTATGAACAATCCAATGAAGCAGGCTGTTTTTTTCATATGCCCTCAAATTTCTACACGTTGAAGATCACAAACGCTTATTCCACCGTCAATCCCTGAAAATCAAGCGGAATGATTTGAAACCATGTCACCCCCGGTTTTAGATACATCCGTTCAACCATCGTATCATCCCGCCAGAAAGTGAGTACTACTTCGTCTTGCCAACGATGCCAACGACCCTCATAGCGTTGGCCGTCGCGGAAAATCGTGGCTGGCCCCAGCGTCCATAGCTGAATTTCAATAGAGAAGTTTTTTGCATCCCCCACTTGATGCTCGATAATGGTGTAATCGGTCACATGATTAACGCCCAAAACGACCACATTCGCGGTGGTGATGGGTGTTCCATCCAACGCATCCACATGCAGTTCATCATCCACAAAGCGATAGTATAAGCCCGTCTCAGCGTCATAATGCCAATGGACGGTGTCTGGCCCATAGGCAATGGTGATGTCATTGGCTTCGCCATCAGGATTAGGAGGCACTTCTTGCAAAAAGGCCATGCCATCAAGGGTGGGTCGGATATTCTGCCCATCACGGGCTGCCCGTTCCCAAATCTTGGCCGGGTTTGCAAAGAGGTTGTTGGGCACTTCAATCAACGGGTCACGGAAAAAGCGTGGTGCACCCGTTGTCACCCCTTCAAGGGCACGATCCGCAAACGGGCTGTTTAGAATACGTTCGCGCACTGGCCCACTCGCCCCGGCAAAGGCCAAAATCGCTTGGTACATACGTGGGATTTGTAAATCAATTAGGCGAGCACTACGGACGGAACCAACCCGCTCAACGGTATTGCCATAAAAAAGAGCCGTATAGCGGGTGTAATTGGCTTCAAGATAATGCTCAAATACCAAATCCGCATAGGCCAAACCCGCTTGGGGGCGTACTGACGAAGGGGCATTACTGACCTTTACCGCAATTGGGCGCCGATCTAAGACGGATGGGTCAGTCACTTGCAGTCCAGTCAATGGATTTACATTGGCTGCAAAGGTCGGGCCGATGATGTTTGGCATCGGCGTGGCGGTGGCGCTAGCAGGGGTGGGGGTAGCAACGTCAGCGAGTCTACTGGCATTGGGCGCAGAACTAACAAGGCCAATCCCGGTGAGTCCCAGCAAAAATACGGTGAATAGACCAAACCACAGTCGTGTTGATTTCATGCCGAATCGCCTTTCACTTGTTTTGCCCTAAAGCATAGTCATACTTTACCAAATCTGGCAACCACGACCGCTTGGCTATTCCTAAACGGCAAGGTTTGAATTTCTGGCGCGGGGCGACCCAATTGCGCTAAATGGCTTTGATACCATTTCAAATCCAGCGCCGCACTCCATGACGACCAGCCCTTATAGAGGCTCAATACCAGCATTCCATTCGGTTGCGCAATACGGCTAAATTCCTGTAGCAGGGCTTGTGGATTGGGCAGGGTTTCGATCAGGCCAAAGCAAAAAATCACATCAAAAGTGTTGTCATTAAACGGCAGGGGTTGACGAACATCCACCACTCGAAAATCAATCCGTGCCGTTAAGCCGCGTTTTTGAGCTTCTAGGTAGGCAGTTTCCATCATGCGGGGTGACCAATCAATCCCGGTGGCATGGCCCTGAAAATTGGGCTGGGCGGTGAGGGTTAACGGCAAATCACCTACTGCTGTACCAACATCCAGTACCTGTTCATCCCCCTGTAATTTCAACGCTGCAAATAGACCTTGCCAGTCGCTGGCCTCACTGCGCGACCCAAATGCGGCTGGGCCAATGCGGTCATACACCCAATACATCAACTGTTTGCCAAAATAGCGGCCATCGGTCATCAAAACAAACAAAAACCCGCCGATTAGCAGGCCAAGCAGAATTAAAATTACCCCGACCATTTGGTTTGCTCCTCTGCTAAAATGCACTTCTCCATATATCACAAACAAGGGTAGAGAACATGGCACGCCAATTATTGGTAGCGACCAAAAATCAAGGCAAGCTCAAAGAATATCAAGAAATATTGGATGGTCTTGGCGATATTGAATGGCTGTCGCTGTGGGATGTTGGGCTAGGGCATATGGAGGTCGAAGAAACCGGCGCGACCTTTGAAGAAAATGCAGGGCTCAAAGCCGAGGCCTATGCCAATGCCGCTGGAATGCTGACCCTTGCCGATGACTCTGGCTTGGTGGTTGACGCCCTCAACGGTGCACCGGGGGTCTATTCAGCCCGTTATGGCGCACCTGAAGCCGCTACCGATATTCAACGCTATCAACTTCTACTGAAAAATCTTGCATCGGTTGAAATGCCCCAACGCACAGCCCGCTTTGCCTGCGTCGTTGGAATTGGCTTACCTGAACAAGCTCCCGAATTTGCGGTTGGATACGTCGAAGGCCATGTAGGGTTCGAGCCACGTGGCAGCAACGGCTTTGGTTATGATCCTGTCTTTTTGTTGCCCGATGGTCGCACGATGGCCGAATTACCCTCGGATGAAAAACACCGCATCAGTCATCGGGGACGAGCCTTGCAAGCCGCGCTGCCGATTCTGCAAAAATATTTTGCTAGGTAATAGTGACTATTGCTCAAAAACAATCTTGCCGTGCTTGACCACGGTTTTCGCCAAATTGGAGCCAAAGCGATACCCCAGATGGCGGTAATCATCAATTTCCCAGACCACCAAGTCAGCAGGTTTGCCGACAGCCACGGTACCAATTTTACCCCCACGACCAATCGCAAACGCGGCGTTGACCGTGGCACAGGCAAGAGCTTGGGCTGGGGTTAGGCGGAGATAGCGGGTTGCCAGTGCCATTGAAAACTGCATACTCTCACACCATGCTGTTCCGGGATTGCAATCCGTCGCAATCGCCAGCGCGGCCCCGGCTTCTAGCATGGCTTTGGCGCGACTGTAATGATGATGACCCAACCCAAAAGGCGTGCAGGGCAAGGACACCGCAATAGTATTGGATTGACCGAGCAGGGTGATTTCTTCGTCACTGGTTGCGACCAGATGATCGGCTGAAGTCGTCCCCAATTCAACCGCTAGCCGCGTGCCACCGAGCGCCTCAAATTCATCGCTATGGATTTTGAGGCCAAGTCCACCTAGTTGCCCAGCTTCTAAAATACGACGGCTCTGCTCGACTGAAAATGCGCCGTCCTCACAAAATACATCGCAGAACAATTCATCCGGCCAATGTTCGGCTTTCCATGCCGCCACGGCTGGAATCATTTCCTGTACCAGTAAATCCACATAGACATCGGGGTCGCGTTTATATTCAGGTGGCACAGCATGAGCACCTAAAAAAGTGGGCACTAAATCCAATGGCATCTCAGCGTCTAAAATCGCAATCGCATTGAGCATATTGAGTTCGGTGTGTGTTTCCAAGCCATAGCCTGTTTTACATTCGACGGTGGTGGTGCCGTTCTGCATCATCCGCTCAAGGCGCGGTTTGGCTTGGTCAACTAAGGTGGCAAGGTCAGCGGCGCGGGTCTGCCGCACCGTCGAATTGATGCCGCCACCCTCCGCCATCAATTCCTGATAGGTGGCTCCAGCAATCCGGCGTTCAAATTCGGCAGCACGGTCACCAGCCCAAATCGCATGAGTATGGGGATCCACAAGGCCGGGGGTCATAACCAAATTCGTTACATCCAGCACCGTCGTGGAATAATAGGTGCCGCAAATTTCATCGCTCGTGCCAATTGCCTCAATAATGCCGTCATGAATGGCGACGGCCCCGTCTTCAATCAATCCGACATCCCCAAGGCGATGTCCGCGTTGTGGGCCATTGTCATGAGTTGGCATGGTACACAACTGGTGTGCGTTATAAATGATGAGATCAACTGCCTGACTCATAATGGTTACTCCCCAAATTTGATTTGTAGGGCAGAATATAGCACACACCCGACCACCGTGCATGTGACGGACGTTTTGCAAATTTTTGCATATTGGCATATTTGAGGCGAATCACCATGCGTTTTGACATCCTGACCCTTTTCCCCGCGATGTTTGAAGGCCCCATGACCGAAAGTATCTTGAAGCGTGCCCAAGAAAAAGGCCTGATTGAAGTAAATCTTCATAACATCCGCGACCACGCCACTGACAAACATAAAACCACCGACGATACCCCTTATGGAGGCGGGGGCGGCATGGTCATGAAGGTCGAGCCATTGGTGAGTGCCGTCGAAGCTGTGCGCGGGGAAGATTCTGCCACCCCTATTATTTTGATGACCCCCCAAGGCCGCGTCTTGACCCAAAAAGTGGTGCAAGAACTGGCCCAACATCCCCGCCTGATCTTGGTATGCGGACGTTACGAGGGTTTTGACGAACGAGTGCGTCAAACAGTCGCCACCGATGAGATCAGCGTTGGGGATTATGTGCTAACAGGGGGCGAACTAGCCGCCATGCTTATTGTAGATGCGGTGTCGCGGCTTGTACCGGGGGTCTTGGGGGCCCAGTGGGGCGCGGATGAAGATTCGCACGCGACGGGCTTGCTTGAATATCCCCATTACACTAAGCCACCCGAATTTCGCGGATTACGTGTCCCAGATGTGTTGGTCAGTGGACACCATGCCGAGGTGGAAAAATGGCGACGCCGCGAAAGCCTCAAACGTACTTGGCAGCGCCGCCCCGATATGCTATTGACGGCTGAATTGACCGACGCCGAACGCTGGTATCTGGCTGAACTGGCTAAAGGGAATAGTTAACCATCTTTCCCGCTGCCCCCGTGATCGTCGTTGGCATTGTCGTTAGAGTTAGTGTTGTCATCATTCCCACTACCGCCGTGGTCGTCATTCGCATTGCTATTATTATTGCTATCGTTGGCTTCAGGGGTTGAAGCTGGCCCCGTACCACTGATAGGCTCGGCAGTTGTAGCGGGTTGAGGTGTGCCATCAGCAGGTTCAGGTGTGCTTAAGGGCATACCGCCACTTTGTAAACTCTGCCCACCTGCGATTAAGGCCAACACTACCGCATCATTATTGGCTTCGGCAAAAGAGAGGGGGGTGCCGAATGGTTCCTTTAGGCTAGACCGCACCCAAAAACCCTCATTGACCTCTAAAAGAACCGACGCTGGAGTGCCTTGTGTAACCGCGACCGCGCCTTGTGTAACCGCCAATGTCGTTTCGAGGCTTGGACTGACATCTACCCCAAAGACCGTCCCGCGTACCGAAGTTTGCATGGTTGGGGTGTTAATACTGTAGCGGGAATTGGGGTCTACCAAATGATTCACCGTGTTAAAAATACGCCCGACAACCAAAGTGACCTCAATCGAAAAGAGGCTGTCTGCGGTCGTGCCTTTAAATTCATTGATATATAACTGGCTGTTCGGTTCAATTTCGACCAGTGTGCCATCTTCAAACCAGACCAGAAAAGCCACGCCCGTATTATCGGTGCGAATCGAATCACCCGCCGATACAACGGAACGACCGCTTATCTCAATCCATTGATTTGTACCATTGGGTAAAATCTCTACTCCGTCAGTCGTTACTTCTAGCACCGCAGCCAGATTAGGTAATTCCTGCAAAGCAGGTTCGGCATAAACCTGTTGAGGATAGGCTCCAACTATCATCATTAGGAGACAAGGGACAATAATTAACCGTGAAAACGTCCAATTCATGAGAGTTTCTCCTATATAAACCTGAACAATGTTATATGCCTGTATTGATTTTGATGAAAATAATACGAAAAGGTTACGGTGATTTTAGGCGGTCAAGGGTAAAATTCAGGTTACGATTATCACTTTTTGGAATGCAAATTCACCATGAGCCAAGTTCTGCCCCCATCTGTCACCAAATTGATTGAAGCCTTTGCGCGTTTGCCGGGGATTGGGCCAAAAACCGCCTCACGCCTCACCTATTATTTGCTGCGTGCGCCCGACAATATCACTCTGTCACTGGCCGAAGCCCTAGCTGACCTCAAAAGCAAGACGCGCTATTGTTCCACCTGCTATAACATCACCGAAGATGACCCCTGTGTCGTCTGCAAAAATGAAAAACGTGACCGCGCGACTGTTGTGGTGGTCGAAGACCCTTTAGATGTGGTAGCCGTTGAGCGCACGGGCAGTTTTAATGGCCTCTACCATGTTTTGCATGGCGCGATTTCACCTGTCGAAGGCATTGGCCCAGATGACTTGCGGATTAAAGAATTGATTGGCCGTGTACAAACACAGGGCATTATGGAAATTATCATCGCCACCAATCCGAATATGGAAGGGGAGGCGACAGCCATGTATATCAAACAAAAATTAGCCCCATTGGGTGTTAAGATTACCCGCTTGGCACGGGGCTTACCTTCGGGTGGCGATCTAGAATATGTGGATACTGTAACCCTCTTGCGGGCCCTGCAGGGGCGGGGTGAAATGTAAACCAATCTATAACCCTACGCCGTCGCAATTTATACAGAAATCAGACTTTTTTCATAATTGCTTCACGGACTTACAAGGGTTTTTTACATATACTAACGAGATACTAGCACCTTGTTGGAGAATCGGTTCTATGTTATCTCGTCGCCTCATCTTGCTTCTTTTATTGTTCAGCCTTAGCGAATCAGCATTTTCACCACTTCACCCAGCCAAACCCGTTCACGCCAATCATAGTGTGGCCTATACCTCCCTTGAAATCATTGCGGAAGTCAATACTCATCGGATGAGCTTGGGTATCAATCCACTAGCCTTGAACGCGACCCTCAGTAAAATGGCTGAGGATCAGGCGCATTACATTCAATCACTCGATTTCCACCCTGAGAACTACGATTTCCACAAAGATGCTCATGGTGAATATCCGCGCCAACGGGCCCTGCGTTACAAATGGCCCACCTTTGGCCCCGACCACAAACAAATTGAAGTTGGCGAAAATGCCGGGTTGGGGAGTGTCCAGTTCATTATGGACTATTGGCGCAAATCAGAATTGCACCGCACCGCAATGGAAAACCCGGCCTATCGTGAGGTTGGGGTTGGGGTGGTTCCGCACGAGTATGGTTTCCTCATTATTCTAGTATTTGGTGCGCGCCCCGATATTTTCCCGCCCCTCTTCGACCCGGAACGTTGTGAACTTTTTACGGCAAATGAGCGGCATACCAGCGGCGGGGGTAATTGGGTACATTCAGTCCAAACGGTGCAATTGACCACCTCCGACGGCGCACCGCTTACCCAACCACAGGCATGGCAGCTCCAAATGCTTTTACCGCCGACAACCGGGTATCAATTTTCGATGGTGTTGGACGGCGATAGTCAGGAATTGATCGAGCACATTGATCTCGCATCACCCGACAACATTGTCATTATTCCCAACACCTTACCCATGCTGGAAAAAGGTGAAATCACAACACTCTGCGTCAGCGATCCCGTCCGGGTGGTGAATGTCCCAACTTCAACTGAAACCCCAATAACTGTGCCCACCACACCGACGGTTGCGACTACCGTGCCGACCTCGACACAATCATCTACGGTCGTCACCACACCAACCCAACCCCCGACAGTTGTTGCTGTTGCCCCCCCAGCCACCCAAACCCCTGCACCAGCCATAATTTCTAGCACAGAAGTGAAGCCAACGACTGTTGGTAACCCAGCGGGTGTTAGCCCGACTACCCCTGAAGTTTTTGCAACAGTGAATGTCAATCGAGGCAGCAATCTGCAATGCCGACAATACCCTTCCTCCAGTGCATTCTCACTTGGGTTAATCTCAAATGGCTCACCACTTACTATCTTGGGTTTACCCGGAGCGCGTGACGAACGCCGAGGTTTTCCCGATGGCATAGTCATTGAAATTCCCGATTATGCGGCGGCTCGTTTGGGCGAGGGTATCGAAATTAACGAGTTATGGTTGAATGTCTTGTGGCAGATGCCCGAAGGCACACAGCTCACCTGTTGGGTCAATGCCTTCTATGTATCTACCAGCTATCAAGGGCGGTCTATCAACTCGGTAGCAAGTTATTTGGACTTGGTACAGCGCGATAAGCTGGATTTTATCCCCTATAATGTTCCCGGCGGTGCTCCTAACCAGTAACATCAGGCGGGCGGCACTAGACCAAAAGCTACTTGCCGCCTTTTTTTTCACCACGCTTGCCTGACATCCCTCACTTTGCTTGACTCTCTCTCGACACAACCCGTTGCCAGATGTATAATGTGCGCCCTGTGGCCTTAGAACCACAACCGAAGTTTTGACTATCGAAATCGAACCGGGTAAAAACGCATGGTTATTCAAGACGCACTCCAATTTATTCAAGTCCTCATTGCTGTTGGACTGGTGGCGGTCATTTTGTTTCAAGCACGTGGAACAGGCGGCCTCGGCAGTTTGTTCGGGGGCAACAGTGGTGGCGCAATTACCAAGACCCGTCGTGGCTTGGAATTGACCTTGTTCCGCCTCACCGTTGCGCTGTCCATCCTGTTTATTTTGAACTCCATCATCCAACTGTTGGTGCAATAGACCTGCTACCAGACAGAGTACGAATTTAAATAGCGGGGGCGTTTTGCAATTTGCAAGACTGCCCCTTTTGTGTTTAAAAGGATTACGCCTATGTGGAAAACCCTGCGTTGGCCCTTACTTGCCCTCCTATTCGCGGTGATCTTATTGGTGGCGGCGCTCTATACCCAGCTTGCCAACGATAAGACCACTAATGAGCCATCTAATGCGACGCCTGTCAGCGTCCTGCCACCAGTCACCACCCCTAGCCCCCAAGCGGTCGAACCGACGGCCATTCCAACAGTCGAAGTTGCGCCGGGGGAAACATTACCCAAACCCGTCCCCGGTCAATTGACGGAGGCACTGGTGGGTAGAATTAGCAAAATCAACCCCCTCTACACTGAATTTAATCCTGTGGATCGAGACATTGCCTCGCTCATTTATGAAGGCCTGACCACCATTGACCAATACGGCGAGGTTGTGCCGGATTTGGCCGAACGATGGGAAGTCTCAAAAGATGGGCTGGAATATATCTTTGCGCTTCGGCGGGATATTTTGTGGCAGGATGGCATTCAATTTACCAGTGCCGATGTGCACTATACTATTGATGCCATCCGTGACCCCGACTTTCAGGGCAACCAGAGCCTAACCGAATTTTGGAAAACGGTGGAAGTCTCGGTTATTGACGATTACACCATGCGCTTTCGTTTGGTACAGCCCTTGGCGTCCTTTCCGGAACAACTCCGCATGGGGATTTTGCCTTTCCATGTGCTACAAGGTTATCCCATCAAGGATTTAGATAAACATCCTATCAATCTCGTCAACCCCATTGGCACAGGGCCATATCAACTGGAATCCTTGCTTTCTGTACCGGGCAAAGGGCAGATTGATGGCATTAGTCTACGGGTCGCCCCGACCTATCGCCAACGGCCCGAAGGTCAAACGGGTTATGCCATTGACCGCATTGTGTTCTATACCTACGATACGGTTGATCAGGCCATTGCCGCCTATGTGCAGGGCGAAGTCAACAGCATCGGGCAAATTGACCCCAACCGTTTAGCCAGTTTGCGTGGGTTGCCCCATCTCGCGGTATATAACACCACCCTGCCGTCCGTCGGGGTGCTGATTTATAACTGGAATAAAGATGGCATTCGCTATGTGCGTGACCAGCGCCTGCGCCAAGCCTTTGCCTATGGCATTGATCGTATCGGGGCCGTGCAGCGTACGATGGGTATTGAGGCGATTCCCGCCAACAGTCCTCTCATCCCCGGTTCATGGGCCTATGACCCTAATGCAGCCTATCCATCACCCGATGTCAATGCCGCCCAAGCCTTGATAGATACCGTGTCATTTGAAGCCCCCAGCACGCCCGAAGCAACACCGACTGAGGGGGGCACCGAACCAACCCCTGAAAATGGGCCAACGGATGAAACCCCAACAGCCACGCCTGAGCCATCGGCCACACCTGACCCCATTCGACGCAATTTCACGATTTTGGTCTTGGATGACCCTGCCATGACCGCGCTTGCTCAAGATTTGGCGACCCAGTGGGCGGCCCTTGGTTTTACCGTGACAGTAGAAGCCGTAGACCATCCCACCTTACGCCAGCGGCTTGAGGATGGGGATTTTGACACGGCCATTGTCGAATTTAGCTTTGCACCCTATGCCGACCCCGACCCCTATACCTTTTGGCATGTGGGGCAGGCCGAAGATGGGCAAAATTATGGAGCGATGCGCGATTTGCGGCTGAGTGAGTTATTGCAGCAAGCCCGCCGTGAAACAGTTGGGGTCAATCGAGTGGCTCTGTATAAGGAATTTCAGCGGTTGTTTGTGGAACGTGCCCCTGCGCTCACCTTGTACTATCCAGTCTACAGCTATGTCACTGATGACCGCTTAGAAAATGTGCAGGTTGGGTTTATCACCACGCCAGCCGATCGTTTCCGCACGCTGCAAGATTGGACATGGGCAGCGGAACAATAGGCCCAGATAGGGGTGATTTTTTGAGAGTCACCCCTTTAGTTTAACCCCTCTCAATAACGCACCCCGTTCTCCTTCACTCAAATCGCGCCACTCCCCCGACTGCAATCCGTCTAATTGAATCGGCCCGCTGCTTATCCGAATCAACCGTAGTGTCGGATGTCCCACCGCCGCCGTCATCTTACGCACTTGCCGATTGCGCCCCTCATACAGCGTCATTTTCAGAAAGGCGGTCGGTACGGATTTGCGAAAACGCACAGGTGGGTCACGTGGGGGTAAATTGGGTTCATGGTCTAACAATTCCACATGCGCTGGCAGGGTCTTTTTTTGCTCGATGACGACCCCCACTCGCAATTTTTCCAATGCTGTCTCATCGGGGATGCGTTCGACCTGTACCAGATAGGTACGGGGATGACGATAGGCTGGGTCAGTGAGCCGCTGGCTAAGCAAGCCAAAATCGGTCAAAATGAGCAGGCCTTCGCTGTCCATATCCAGCCGTCCAACCGGATAAATATTGGGCAACTCAATGTAATCGGCAAGCGTGGGGCGGTTCTCAGCATCCGTAAATTTGGTTAGGACGCCATAGGGTTTATAAAAGCGAAGAATGCGATACTTGGGTTGGGCCACAGTCAAAAATCCCCAAAATAAAAGGCCGGGTAGATTTTCCCCGACCTCAATAAGTGCTATCCGGGTCAGTCTATAAGCCGCGTTCTGTACCCAAACTGGGCGACGGTCATCTATCTGGGATGGCGATTACTCGACACCTCCTGCAACCTACCCGAGGCTCGTAATGGGACGGGTCGCCCCTGACCTCTGCTTGGTTTTGCTCCCGGTGGGGTTTGCCTAGCCGTTGATGTTGCCACCCACGCTGGTGCGCTCTTACCGCACCGTTTCACCCTCACCCCATCTCCCGAAGGACACGAGGCAATCTGTCTCTCTGTTGCACTTTGCCGTCGGGTTGCCCCGCCTGGCAGTTAGCCAGCACCGTACCCTGAGGAGCGCGGACTTTCCTCACCCCGACCGAAGTCGAAGCGCAACCGTCCAACCAACCCGGATTAATCTCATTGTAGCACAGCCGCGAGCCAAATTCAGGGGCAAAAAATGGATGGGATTCATACTTTCGCCTATAGCATCATGGGCTATAATAAAAGCAGAACTCATATTGTTGATTTTATTTCGGAAAGGCAATTCGCCAGAATGAGGCGCTGGGGTTGGCGTTGGTTGTTCTGCTGGTTAAGCGTACTTGTGACGGCATGTGGACAGCTTTCATCCGCCACTCCTACCCCCAAACCACCCACCCGTACACCATCCTTGCAAGGGTTTACCCCCCAAGCAACCGCCCCGCCAACGCTCCCCGTCCGGCCTGTCTATACTCTCACCCCCTTTGGGAGTGTGGCAACCCGATTGGCTTCCCAAAATTTATCATCCTTTATTCGTATAGATGCCCCGACGTGTTATGAATCAGCGGTGCAAAGTTTAGTTTGCATTGGTTGGATTCAAAATACTGGTGATGACCCACTTATCAATCCTCTAATTACTGTCTACCTGCTTACTCCCCAAGGCCAACCTATCCAAATTATGGATACCACGACGGCTCTATCCCTTTTATCTGGTCATATGGGTTTGCCCTATCGTGTCATTTTTTCGGAAGCCCCCACTGAAAATTGGGCCCCCTACGCCGATTTGAGAGCAATTGAGCCACTGGTCATTGATTCACCCCCTACTGTTGTGGCGTTAAGTGTCACTAATGTACAAACCACGTGGAATGGCAGTGAATATCTTATTCAAGGGGAAATAGTGAACGACACGGGCCAACAACTGGACAGTGTCCATGCCCTTGCCGCTTTTACGACTGAGACAGGGCTATTGAGCGGATTCCGGTCACAAGAAATTACCCTCACCGATGCCAATGCGGGGAGCGTATCATTTTCGATGCGGGCCACACCCTTGACCGGACAGCCAGATCACGTCGAGGTCATGGCACAGGGGTATGTCAGTCATTAATTTTTAGATTTTTAGGCAGGTTGGTGTAACTCCGAGCTAATATCGCCCATTCTTCAAGGTTCATTGTTTCGGCCCGCCGCCGACCATCAATGCCCGCCGTCGCCAATATTTGATCGGCTTGTTCGCTCGTCAGCGCCAAACCATTTGCCAGTGAATTTTTGAGTTGTTTACGCTTCTGCCCAAATCCAGCCCGCACCACTTTAAAAAAGGTATTGTCATCCGGCACATCGACGGGCGGTTGGGGATAGGTGTCAATGCGCACTACGGCGGATTCAACATCGGGACGCGGCCAAAACACGGCTGGGTTAAGTCGCATCACCAATTCCGGTTTGCCATAAAATTGCACGCTGACGCTTAATAAACTCATCTCGCCCGACTTTGCTGTAATACGATCCGCCACTTCGCGTTGCACCGTGACGACCATGCGCTTGGGGTGGTTGGGGTGTTCCAGCAGTTTTCGCAAAATGGCACTGGTAATGTAGTAGGGTAAATTGGCGACCACATAATAAGGGGTGTCGCCCACAAAACCTGCTAGGTTAACCTCCAAAAAATCACCCCAAACGACTTCCACATTAGGGTGCTGCTGTTTCAACGCCTCTAAAACCGGATGCAAACGCACATCCGTCTCAAAAGCCACGACGCGGCGGGCAGCTTGGGCCAGACGTGTGGTTAGTGCCCCTGTCCCCGGCCCAATTTCTAAAACCACAGCATCAGCCGGTAATTCAGCCGATTGCACGATTTTGTCCAGCGCATTCGGGTCATGCAAAAAATTCTGCCCCAAACTTTTTTTGGGCAGAATACTCAGTGATTCGAGAAGGCTTTTAGGATTACTAATGGAAGCTCGTCCTTATATTCTAGGTATCGGTTATTCTTGGGGAGAGCCTCCATACGCCACAATTTGCGGAATGGGGTCTACCACCGTCCATATTTCTTGGATCACCCGGCTGACAATTTGGTCATTTTCGCGGCGCACGCGCACCCGTGCTTCCTGTACCCCCGGTACACCTGCTTGGATAATCCGCTGTTCATCTGGCCCCAAATCATTCGCACTGACCATCACTACCTCAAATGGAATGGGGGACTGCTCGACCTCGAAATCTTCAACAACGCGAACGACTTGAATTGCCATATCGGATGAAAACGGCGTGTTCTCAGCCGGAATAGTGTAGTCAAAACCTAGCAGGGGAAAACCTAGCATATTCAACACATCATTGACTGTTGTTCCAACTGCGCGCGTCCGCAATTGCTGTCCATCCACCGAAATCTGGACAGGATTAGAGCGGGTAATGACAATTTCTACCCCATCAATTAATGGGGTATTAGGTGAGGGCGAAATCTGATCGGCCAGATAGAGCGTCACATGGTTTTCATCCAACACTTCCCCCACCGTATGGGCCACCGATTGGTCTGTGATGGGCTGATCTTGGTCAATCAGCGTATAATTTTTAGCGCGAATCACTTGCAAATAATGGGGCGGGGTCTTTGAAATTGTTTGACTAGGCTGATAAGGACGGTTATCAACATACAAAACATCTTTTGGCCCTAAAGTGATACTCTGTTCCGTTAAGATAATCAGCGGGTCGGTTGAATGGGTATATACCCGCCGCACCTCGCCCCCTATCTCCAAAACCAATTGATTGGCTTTAACAATAGTGATGGTCGTTTTGTCATTAAGGCGTGTTTCTAAGGGCGGAGTTACTTTGTCAGCCGCATCAATCAAAATACCAGCGTCTTGAAGGGCTTCCCCAACCGTATGGGCATCTGTCCGCACTTCACGTACATTGCCATTGATGTCAATAGCAACGGTAGTATGGGCAAAAGTCTCTTTCACCAGAAAAATCGTAATCAGTATCCCAACGACAAGCACGGCAAGGAATAATAATCCAAACCAGCGACGTGCCAATAGGTTAGGAGAATTTGGGAGAAGCGTGGGGCTAACTTTGATTTGGCGGGACATAGTTTTGCTAGTTTTTAAAAGCAGTTATCCGCAGTAAGCTCAGACCCGGTTTTCCTACGACACCCAGAGGAAACTCCTTATGGCTGCTCCCTCTCAGGCCTGACCAAGTTCGAAGGCTCTGCCGCGCAGGGCCAAGTCCGAGCTTACTGAAAACAACCGCTTTCAGCATTGAAAATCGTAGCGGAACAGCAGCGGCCTGTCAACCGTATCTTTTAGCAATAGGATGTTCAATTTTTTTATTGAATCCTACCGAGTCCGCCGCCGCCATTCCTCTTTCATTGCCAAATCAGCCACATCGGGTGTTTCCAAAAAGTCGCGCAAAAAGCGCGTAAACTTGGCAGGGTCTTCTAACATTGGGAAATGGCGAATCCCATCCATTACAGTCAAATTGAACTGTTGGCGGGCCGAAAGCTGCGACAAAACCGACTCTTCGGGCATCTTCATAAATGTGTCACCTTCCCCCAATAGAGCCACAGTTGGGACGGCGATTTGCAATAATTCACGGAAGGTATTGATATGCTTAAAAGAATCTGTGCTGGCGGCAATCACGTCCGCTTTGACTTTTGCCACTTCTGCTTTGAGTTTTTCATAATCGCTGGACGAATTGTCCACATGCACTTTTAGTAAATTTAATGGGTTCATGTCTCCCATTAACCCCGCAATTGGGTTACTCAGCAAAGCCTGAGTTCCCTTTGCTGGGGTTTGTCCACTTAAGCGTGTCTCTTCGATAGCTGCCGCAGGTGCAGCGGGAGTCGGCGAGGGAACGCTTGGCGCAGCTGGTGTGGCTGGTATCGTAGCCGCAGGCGCGGGTGTAGCCGTCGTCGTGTTGGTCTTGATACGTGAGGCCAACCCATCTAACCCAGCGGCGAGAGCGGCTTGGCGCAATTTCTCGCGGTCAATATCACTGGTGGGTCGAATCAAAGTGGGGGCATCCGCTCCACTGCCACTACTCATCCCCGCCGTAACTGCCTCATTCGACGCCACTGGTGCAATCGCAGGTATGGGCGATTTTTGTTGGGCCGTGTTAGAGGTCAATGGGCGTGGGGCCATATCAAACAAGGGCGGTGCAATCACCATCAACCGATGCACAATCGAACGACATTCAGGATCGTTGGCAAAATGGGTCATCACGGCTGCACCCAACCCGTGTCCAATAAACACAGCTTTGGGAATACCCATTTTGTTGACAAAATCGCGTAAAAGCTCCGTCTGTCCCTCAAGACTATATTGGGGATAATTCTTTCCAGAATCGCCAAATCCCCACAAATCAAGGGCATAGGTGCGATATTTCACGCTGAGTTGCTGCATGGTCGGAATCCAGTACCGCCATGACCCTAACCAGCTATGGAGCAGCACCACTGGTTTGCCCCTGCCGAGCACTTCATAATGTACGAGGTCGCTGCCGATTGAAATGGCGCTCATGCGTGGCTAAATCTGCCTTCCGTGACCCGCTATTTAATATTAAACTGAGCCAGAATCTCGGCAATACGGCGTGTGAGCAGTTCTGGCGAAAAGGGTTTAAGGATATATTCAAATGCCCCAGCTTCTAGACCTATATCAATTTCAGAGTCTTGGCCTTTGGCAGAAAGAAAAACTACTGGGATATTTTTGACCGATTCAATTTCTTTGATTGCTTTACAGGCTTCATACCCGGTCATTTTGGGCATCCGCACATCCATCATAATTAAGTCAGGCATCACCGTCGGCGCAAGTTCCACCGCTTCTGCCCCATTTGCAGCTTTGACGACTTCATGACCCGCAAACTTGAGCGTAAACTCAATCAGGTCGCGGATGTCGCGTTCATCCTCAGCTATCAAAATTTTAGCCATACGCCTTTTTGTAACTCACTTCCTAGATAGTTTGTAACCCAACAGGCCTAATTCTGATTATCCTGTGCCTCTATCGTATCTACCGCTACTGGAATTTTGACATAGAAGGTGGTACCTTTGCCAACGGTACTTTCTAACCAAATTGTCCCGTTGTGCATCCCTACCAGTTCTTTCACAATTGCCAAGCCAAGCCCTGTACCGGGGGTGTCCATCACTATTTCACTGTATTCATCCCCACGGAAGAAACGCTCAAACACGCGGCTTTGTACTTCCGGTGGGATACCAATTCCATTATCACGGATGACCAAAATTACGGCTTCGTCGTCCGGCACATATTGGGCACTTAACTGGACAGTGCCACCCTCGGGTGTATAGTTGAAGGCATTATCCGCAATATTCTGGATGACTTGAATGATTTTATCATAATCTGCCCGAACACGTGGCAAATCATTTGGAACTGTCACCTCAAGCGTCAATGGCTTGCCCATATCTTTGATACGCCCTTCAATGTGCGCCCGCACCGTTTGGAGAACTTCACCCACCTCGACGGGTGTAAAACGCAATGGCATCCGCCCCTGATCAATACGGGAGACTTCAAGGAGGTCGTTCACCAAAATGCTCAAGCGATCCGCATTTTGTTTAATCGTCTGCAAGAAACGCTGTTGAGCGTCGGTAATTTCCCCTGCTGCACCTAAAAGCAGCAAGTCCGCATACCCCTTGATACTGGTCATCGGGGTACGCAATTCATGCGAGACGGTTGCCACAAATTCGCTCTTAAGGCGGTCAACCTCAACTTCACGGGTAATATCACGGAAAACCGACACTGTGCCGAGGAATTGATCGCCCATGTTCACCGGTGTCAAACGCACACTGACCACCCGTCCATCTTCCAAAGTCAGCAACTCTTCAACGAACTGCTCGGCTTTGTCCAAATGATGGGTCGGATTCTGCATCCAGTTTTCCAATGTTTCAGCCCAACCTGTGGCGCGTCCGCCATAAATACCCGTCAGTTCACGGATATGGCGGTTTAGCACTTGGTCACTGGAAAGCCCCAAAACACGTTCCGCCGTGTTATTGAAGACGCGAATAATCCCTTTTTCATTCGCATACATCACGCCGTCTGCAATGGAGTTCAAGGTTGCCGTGTTCTTGGTAGATTCGACTTGTTCCTGTCGCAGAATTGCCCCTAGACGCTCGGCCTGATCGCGGATGAGGACATACAATTCGCTGTTATTCATGGCGTTAGCAAGCTGAGTGGCAGCAGCAACGACAAGACGCAGATGTTCGTCATTAAACACGCCGGGGTCTTCATTGAAGAACATAATCACGCCGCGAATATCTTCGGCGCTTTCCAGCAAGGCCGCAACACAGGCGCGAGGTTGACGATCCCGGTCAGTAATGGACAACCAGCGGGGGTCTTTTTGCACATCCGTCAAAACCAGCCCTTGCCGATTTTGAATCACCCACCCAGCCAGACCTTCATTTTGGCGAAGTTGCAGCCGTTCGGATTCGTCGTCTACCTCTAACCCACGATGAGTGAGCACATAGAGACGGTCTGAAATGTCATCAATAGCTAACACTACCGCGCTCGTCGAGCCAATCGCTTCTGAAACCGCTTCAAGCGTACTCTTCAAAATACGGTCAAGATCAAGCGTTGCCGCTGCGATTTCCGAAGTAATGCTATACAACGTACTGATACGTTGGCGTTCTTGCTCCAATTGGGAAGTACGTTCAAGCACGCGCCGTTCCAACGTTTCGGTAAAGGCCGACATTTGTTTGAACAGGCGGGCATTTTGCAGTGCCACCGCCAATTGAGCGCCCACCGTATTCAAAATACGTTGGTCATTCAGGCTAAATTTGCGGGCATTTTCATCATCACGTACCGCCAAAATCCCCGTCAATTCATCCCCGGCAAACATCGGGACACCGAGGAAACACATGGCGGTTGGGAACAAGGTTTCCGTTATCCCCAGATTGGCTCGGAGTTGCGCTAGGCTAAAACCAGCCATGAGCAAAGGCGCCCGCCGCTGGATGATATACCCAAATTCATCTTTGGGCGTGGGGCGATAGTTTAAGAGTGGCGCATCATCACCCAGTTGGTCAATGGCAACCGGGAATTGGATTTCATTCTTTTCGCGGTCATATAAGGCCACATAGACAAATTGGGCGTCAGTCAGCATAGGCAATTGATCGCGGATTTTGTCCAAAATCTGGTCAAAGTCCACCGTGCTAGACACGGCCATCGAGAGGTCATTGATGAGATACAATTCCTCAATCTGGCTGCGAGTCTCGGTCTGCAAACGGGCATTTTCAATTGCAATCGCGGCTTGGCTGGCAAGTGTACGCAGTAAGCGGATTTGACCGGGTTCAACATAGCGGCCTTTTTCGCGCAAATCGAGTTGAGCAATACCAATCGCCATTTCGTTGACGATCAACGGGACTAACACACGGGCATTAACCCCAACCGCTTGCATGGAAGCGACCTCAGCCTCGTCAGCGTTCGAATCATCAGCCCGAATACTAATCACCCGGCGATCGCTAAGGACACTCATCCGCAATGGATACTTGGCTAGATCATAGACTGTGCCTTTAGAATCATGCGGAACTTCCTCGACCCACGTACTAGCCGATTCACTTAAAACCAAGCTGTTTTCAATGTTGTCCCACGTCATAACCGAGCAAGTATCGGCCCGTAGCGCAATCAACATCTGCGTCACAACACGGCGCATTGCATCCTCAAGGTCGAGGGTGACTGCTGTAGATTGGGCTGCCTCAAACAACGTCTCTAATTGATATGTACGTTGAACCGACTGTTCGTATAAGCCAGCATTTTGCACTGCGATGGCTGCTTGGCTGGCAAGTGTTTGGGCCAAATCTACTTGTTCGCTGCTAAAACGGGCTTGCGGTTCAACGATGTCAAAACGCATTGCCCCAATAACCGAACCGCTAATCACCAACGGCACAATTAAAGTGGTCTGCACATCTTGCCGCCGCATTGTTTCACGGGCAGCCCGCGAAAGAGGATTATCGGACTGAACATTTTCAATGACCTGTGGCAGCAAGGTCTCACGGATACGCTGCATGACTGCATTATCCCCCATCGAGAAAACCAATGAGGGTTCTTCATCGCCACGTGGATGCTCAATCAATACTTTACAAGCACCCGTTTCCTGTTCGACCTTGATCGCAGCAGCTTCAGGAACATTAAGCGCTGTCGCCGTTTCCCGTAGCGTGATTTCAAAGACGTTTTCAATGTCGAGGGATTGCGATAGCGACACCGACACACGGTTGAGCAGCGCCAAACGCTCGGCCTGCCGATTCAATTCTTCGGCACGGTCTTGGGTTTCTGCAAACAACTGAGCATTACTCAGTGCCACCGCCGATTGGTTGGCAAAGGTGAGGAGTAGCTGTTCATGCTGGCTGGTATAGAAATTGGCTTGTTTCTTTTCCAATTGCAGCACGCCAACTACTTCATTTTTAGAAATCAGCGGCACACCCAACCAGTTTTTGTAAACACGCGCCTCGCCATAGGGGAATCGCGGGTCGCCTGCGGACGTATCGCCCGCATTAATGACTTTACGATTCGCCGACATATCGCGGAACAATTCACTGCTGTCAATCTCGACCCACAACCCAATGAGTTCACGAGCCGATGCCGTACCGGGGTCATAGAAACCACGCGCCGCTGCAATTTGCAAACGATCTGGGAATTTGGGGTCAAGTAACCATACCACTGCCCCGTCATATGGAATCACCGTATCCAAGGCGTCCAACACAACTTCAACCACTTCATCAGGTTTGAGTGTACCAGTCATCTGACTAGAAACAGTCGTCAGGGTCGCCAACTGCTCGGCTTGCGTCGAAAGGTTGGCTTCCAAGATAGCGCGTTGGGTAATGTCTTCAACCAACAGCACGATACCCGTTGTACGGTCGCGCTGATGCAGCGGGTAGGTATAGAAGTTACGGATGACCAGTCGTCCATCCGAGTCAATATCTTGCAAGTCAAACTGGTGATATTCACGCCCAGTGGTGAGGGCTTCGCGCAATGGCTCTTCCAAGAAATCGCGGAACTCAGGCCGATAGTCAAAGAGTTGGCGTCCCACCACGTCTGGACTCCACCCATAATGACTAATCATAAAGGCGTTTGCCAATTGGATACGCAGTTCGGCATCCAACACGATAATCCCTTGCTGAATAGACTGCACCACCGCTTCATTAAACGAGGTGCTTTCTTCCAACGAACCAAACAGGCGGGAGTTTTGGATGGATACGGCTGAAAGGTTCGCCATACGCTGAACCAGTGTCATACTGTCCGCGTCAATCAAACCAAACGTGCCACCCAATTCACTGCCTAGCCGCAAGACCCCCAGTGTTTTACCACCAGCGATCATCGGCACCATCAACATCATACGTTCACCTTCAGCCGCCCAGATTGGTAAATCTTCATAGGCTTCAAAAGATGAATTCGCGCCAATTTCAAATGTCTGAGATCGACCTGTCGCAAACACAATGCCCAACGCCGTGCCATTGGCCGGGATCGAATTATCTGGGAAGATATGAACACGACCGTCTGGGGTCAATTCCACACGGGTCATCTCAAAAACGGTTGCATTGTCCCCGACGGGTAAGGCAAGGTGCATACGGGTAAACACCACAAATGGCTTTAACCCACCCGCTAACGCCCGTACAATCTCGGTCTGGTCAAGGGTGGAAGCCATTGCTTCCATCAATTCATTCAGCCGCTGTTCAGTTTCGGCTTGACGGGCTGTTTCTTGATACAACCGCGTGTTTTCAATCGCCGCCGACGCTTGTAGGGCGAACAATTCAATCGGTTGCAAATTGTCTTCGGTGGGGCGCTTGCCATCCAATGGCATCCCCATGCGAATCAAACCAATAATGCGTTTTTGGTCTTGCCCATACAACGGCAAATACAACACGTCTTGCGGATGCCACTCATCCTCGCTCACTTCACGCGGTGTTGGTGCGCGACCCCGGAAGATGTTCTTTTGCACCCATGGATGGTTATAGCGCAAATAATAGGCCCGTCCGACCCGCAAGTCGTGGAAGGCAAGGTCGTTAAAACGTTCGCGCCAAATCTTGCCGGGGAGCAATTTACCATACAGGCTACTGGCTTCTTCGGCATCATAACCTGAATAAATCAGCAACGAGGGTTCTAATTTTTCATCGCGCAGGGTAATCTGAACACGCTGCCAGCCTGCCGAGACAATACCATCGGCCACAGCTTGCAGGCGGGCACTCATGTCACTGGCACGTTGAATTTCGCTGGAAACCAGATGTAATTGGGCTAGACGGTCACGTTCGCGCCGTGCCGATTCGGCTTCTTGCTGCACACTTTCGACCAAGCGGAAGTTTTCAATAATCGAACCAACCTGCGCCGCAAACACTTCCAATGATTCGACTTCTTCACCATCGGGGCGGAGGCCATCACGCGGGTCATCTACCGAGATAAACCCAAGCATATTGCCCGACGAGCCACGAATTGGCACTAGCAATTCATCTTGGTTACGCCAACCGCGCGGCCCTGTCTTTTTCGCAAATTCGGGGTCAGTACGAATGCTGAAGTCTTTTTGATTCGGTAGCCACTCGCTCTTTAATTCAGCCGGAAGGAAATAGGAATCCCCGATCTTCCAACGCGGCTGCATTAGCCCCGCGATATATTCAACAGGCACAATTGTTTTTTCCCGATCCGCTTCAGGGATTTCGGCTCCAACAATTGCGATCATGCGATAGGACTGGATTTTGTCATCCACCACATTCATCGCTACCACGCGGAACCCGATGGTCGCGCTAATGGCCCGGGCGACTTCTTGCATCAATTGGGCTAAATCAGCCCCTTCACGCAGCAGTTGCCCCAAATACGAAATATGCTGCAATTGCACGGCACGGCGGGTCAAACGTTCATTGAGTTGAAGTTGTTCGCTATATTGGCGTGCATTCCGTACCGCCAGCGATGCCGGACGACTGAGGCGAGCCAGCAAGGTGCGGGTTTGGGCAGGCAGGCTAGCGGGCTGGTCACTAAAAACCGTGATAATCCCCGCTACTTCATTGCCTAAACGAATGGGTTGGGCAATCGCGGAACGGGCCGTTGCTAAACCGGGGGTAATGGCAGCCGTCGCAAAATCATCAATTGTAACGGCATCATTGGTTTGCAAGACCTGTTGTTCAATCGGCAAAATCGGAACTTCATCTACCCCAATTTGTTCGACTGTGAACAGATGGGACAGCCCCATCCGGCTCTCAATTTCCGGCTTATCGGCTGCTACCCATTCGGATGAAGGCTTAAACAGCACCACTGAAACTTCTTGGGCGGGTGTGCTGCGTAGCACTTCATTGCGAATAACATCTAACAGCCGGTCAAGAATGAGTGTCTCACCCAGTTCTCGGTTCAGCCGTTCAATAGATTCTTGCTCTTCCAATCGGGTGCGAAGTTCAGCATCCGACGCCGTAGTTAGGCGGTTACGTTCAGCGGCAGCAGCAATTTGTGCCCCAATCGTCAACAGCAATTGTTCATCACTGTCGGTAAATTCCCCGGTGGGGCGATTGGCAACCACAATCTCGCCCAATGAACGTTGATTAATCACCAACGGCACAATCAGGCAGTTCTTCAAATTCATTCGGTTGGCGATTTGGCGATAGGGGGTTAAGACTCGCTTATCCCGTACCACATCCTCACTACGGAAGGAGCGACGCGAAATCACCGGACTATTGGCAAACCCAGCACTATAGGCGTCCAACACAATCGAGGACGCTATCTTGGCTCCGTATATTGCTGAGGGTTCATAGACAAGGTCGCCCGTTTGGGTATCAAGGAAACCAACCGCCACCACTTGGGCATCCAATAATCGGGCAATGCGAACCAGCACGTCCTCAAGAATCTTGTTTAGGTCGGTTTGAGTGACCGTTGCTGCACCGATAGCTCGCAGCGTATTTGTTTCGAGGGTGAGGCGTTCTACATCGCGGAACAGGCGGGCATTTTCGATCAGCACCGCAGCCTGTCCGGCGGAAATCACCATCAGGCGGGCATCCGAGTCAGTGAAATCTTCGCCATTCAGCTTATTGGAAGCTTGCAGCAGGCCAACCCGCTGTCCACCGATCACAAGGGGAACCATCAAAGTACGTTGGAAACCCAGCATCGAGGCCAATTGAGCGAAATTCATCGCCCCGGCCCAAACTTCCATCTTCAGATCATTGGTATACCAATAATCCCGTCCAGCGTGCATTTGGTCAAATACCGACCCCAACGCGACGGGCACTTGATAAAATTGGATGCTGTCTTCATCAATCCCAAAAAAAGGTTTCTGAGCAACCAGAATATGTTCTTGCTCATCACCTTGCATGGTGTTGTTCTCAAAAAATAGCAACCCGCACATTTCTGCCCGCATCATCCCTGCAATTCGCAAGGTAATTTCTCGAAGCAGATCAGATTGATTAGCGGTATTCATAACCTGCGTCATCTGTTGCAGGCCCGCTAATTCAGCCACATAACGCCGTTCGCGCTCATACAAATTGGCGTTTTCAATGACAATCGTGGCCTGTGCCGCAAAAATGCTCAACAGCCGCATATCGTCTTCACTAAAGCCACCGCCATCGCGCTTATTGGAAACTTGGACAAGCCCGATGCGATTGTTGCCGATGCTAAGGGGTACTAACGCCGCCGAACGTAGGCCAATCACTTCGGCCATGTTCCGCATATTCAGTGCCCCGACTAGCTCGTTATTGAGCAAATCGTTGCTAAACCACCACGGCGAATTTTGCCAGATGTTATAGCCTGCACTGGCCGGGGGTACGGGGATACGATAAAGCGAAATCACCGAGTCGGGCACACCATAAAAGGGGAGTTGGCTGACCAACGATTCACTGTCGTCATCAAACAACAGAATGCCGCACACATCCACATTCATCAATTCAGCAATTCGCGCACTCAACTGCTCAAACAATTCACGCGGGCTGACCGATTCGCCCATCGTCTGGACAATATCTTGCAGACCCGACAGTTGTGTCAGGCGGCTGGCTTGTTCACCAGATAGGCGCGCATTTTCAATCGCAATCGCGGCTTGACCCGCTACCGATTGGAGCAGGGCAAGGTCTTCGTGGTCAAAGGCATGGCGTTCGTAGCTGACCAGTTCCAGCGTGCCAATAAACCGATTGCTAATCATCAGGGGCAACCCGGCATAACTTTTGAAGGGGAAGGCTTCTAATTTGGGTCGCACATCCGAACGAACGCTGACATCACCCAACATGAGAGGCTGACGATAACGTGCAATCCAGCCCGTAAAGCCCTCATCAATCTCATACAACCCGCCCATTTCGTCAAGCAGGTTGGCATATATGCGATCCCCAATTCGACCCACAGGACGCAGGGCATTCAGATTGTTGTCCCATAGGGTAATTTCACCCGCATCAAATTGGAGAACACGCGAGAGGCTGGTGAGTGTGGTATTGAGGGTCTGCCGTAAATCGAGACCCCCGGCAATGGTCTGGCTAACTTCTTGCACCACCATAAGCGCGCGGGCGGGGTCGAGCAGTTCTTCGTCTTCGGTTGCTTCACGGGTCGCGTCCCGCAGCACCACTACCATACGCCGACCTTCCGTCGTCGGAATGGAATGGGACGCCGCCTGTACACGCTTCATTCCCAAACGGAACGAGGCACGACCTTCATCCGCAAACAAATCTTGGAACACATCCGACGGCTCAACCCGTGACGAAAGTGACGTTAGATTAGGATCGCCGCCATTCAAGCCAAACAAACTACGGGCATTTTGGTTGATATACACCAAATGCCCTCGTCCCTCGGCCACAATCACCCCATCATCATTTTCTAATAGATTGACGGGTAGGATTGGTTTTTCTTCGACCTGCGGTTCATAACGGCGGCTGCGGAGAAGTTGATAGGTAAACCCCCATAGCCACAGTATAAAGGCAAGGCCAATTATGACAAAAAAGATCTCAACAATCATGGCCTTCCACCCTCACGGCCTGTGATGCTTTGAAAGATGAGTGGTACTGATTTGGGTTGTTAATCGTCCCTCATGCATTATTACCAAGAGGTCTCGATTTCTTCAAACGTGTCACCATCACCACGACGACGATCTTCGGCGGCCCGCTCGGTAATTTCCCGAATATCGGCAAACTGGTTCTTAGCATTGGACACTGAGCCAACCGCTAATTTCATCAAAGGCACTTCTTTGCCTTCTTTAAGCATATGCCCGCGTTCACGGTCAATAAAGGAGTAGTGCTGTTGCACTTCTTCGTTAAAGCGTTCGGCGAGTTTGCTTTCAAAAGTTTCGGCTTTGTCTGAATAAGTGATGATAACAAAATTATCACTGCCCGGATGGCCCAAAAAGTCATTGGGGGAGCCAAAAGAATCCACGATTTCACCCATCAACAATGCCATAAACCGCATGACTTCGGTTCCGGCCACAAAGCCATAGACTTCCTTAAAATCATCAAAATTCAAAATCTTGCAGTCCAGATATGACCAAGTGCCACTTGAACGCATCAATTCGCGCAAGCGTTCTTCAATAATTGCACTACTGGGGAGGCCGCTGTTGGGATCAGTGTAATTTTCGCGTTCGGCACGGTCAATTTGGTTCTTGACGCGCAGTTTCAATTCTTCAATATCAAATGGCTTGGTAATGTAATCATCCGCACCCAGTTCCAGCCCCGCAATTTTATCGGAGCGCTCATCTTTTTGGGTGAGGAAAATAATTGGAATATGGCTGGTGCGAGTGGTCTGGCGTAGTTCACGGCACACATCATACCCATTCATGTCGGGCAGCATAATGTCCAGCACAATCAACTGGGGAAGCTGTTTGCGAGTTAGGGCCAGCGCGTCTCCACCACGCGGTGCCACCTGTACATCATAGCCCTGCCCACTAAAATAAATACGGAGCATGTTGGAGATGTCAAAATCGTCTTCGACAACAAGAATGCGGCCTTTGCTCATACAGTCAATCTAGCGCAGGTGACGTTCGCCCCGATTGTGGCGACGGTGCGATGCGCCGTCCTCCTCTCTTACTGTTTTCTGGATAAATGAAGCGTGCCTAATTGCGTTAATCATATCATGAAGCAAGAATGCTTACCAACTACCGCCTCTCAACTTTTCCCTAATGGTTTTCTATCCGTTCCGTAGGGCAATTTATGGCACAAGGACAGCCTGTTCTCGATAAGGTGTCCACGTGCGGCGGGTTTGTAGGGCTTTTTCTCGCACTTTGTCAATTTGCTCAGGCGTCACGGCTTTTTCAAAACTGCGGAACCCGCTCAGCTTAAAGCCATGCCGCGCACAAATATCGCCAATTTCGAGGGCTTGGTCAATTGAAATATACCTGCCCACACTGTAATCTTCATAACGGCCTTCCAGTGCCAGCGCCATTGTCTCGGCCATGCACGCAAACGCTTTGCCGGGGGGGAAGCCAAAATCAAACCCAAAATCCACCGGGCCGGGGACTTCGACCATGCCCCCTTCAATCACCAGCACATCATCACGCTGTTGATGTACCCGCCAACTCACGTCGCGCGGACGGGCCACATCACACACCACGGCACCGGGTTTAATATGTTCGGGTTCAATCACAGCATGAGTCGCGCTCGTAACCGTCAAAATCAAATCGGAATTATAAATTGCCTCAATATTGGTGCTATAACGCACTTTGGCATGTTTATCCCGACAGCGTTCATAAACCTCTTTAAGGGCTTCTTCACGGCGGCCTATCAAAATCAGTTCGGCCACATCCCCCGCCAAAATTTCCGCACAGGTGCTGCCAATGGTCCCGGTTGCCCCAACGACGGCGGCGCGTGCCTGCCCCAAAGGGATGTCCATAGTACGGGCGGCTTCTCGCACGGCCTCGACTGCAATATAAACCGTATAACTATCGCCATTGGTAACGGGGATTTCTAAGCGCTTGGCAATTTCTGCCCCAGCATCCCCTACCACCGACGTATAGGCTCCTAGGCCTAACACTTTAGCCCCTAATTCTTCAGCCATGTGCCCACAGGCAACAATCTTCCGATAGACCTTTTCAACCGGCAGGCGCATCATGGTCGGGGGCGTAAACGGGCAGGCGATAAACCATCCGCTGGCTTCTTTGCCAGTGTCTTGCGATACCACCCCATGAATTTCGCTGATATAAACGGGTGGGAAAAATTGCGAGAAAAAATTGATCTGCCCCTCGGTCAAAATCTTGCCAAGAATGGGGTATTTACGCGACACATCTTTTTTGATGGTGATGGGATGAATGATAAAACAAAAAGTGTCGTTGGTCATTTAGCTGCCCCTCCAAAAAGGCTTACGTCCATTCTTCCAACAACTGCTGCTCGTCTTCCCCGCGCCGATACAACCGCTTATGCTGCTTGGCGGCTTCAGGGTTCAGACGGTGATGATCGCTTTGTTCATAGGTAATGTTTTTCATAATCACGCGGCGATCGGGCGAGGCAATCATGATCGAGTCGGATTCAATGGTACGGGCGGGATAGACCACCATACCTGCCCCAATACGACAGTTATGCCCGATACACCCCCCAATAACTGGTTGACGAATATCTTCTAAATCACCCGCGTGATTAAGCGCCTTAATCGGGGTCGGAATTAGGTTGAAATCAGTAAAGGTCGTACCCGCGCCCACAAAGCTGTTCCGTCCCACCACACACATCTGCAAGCAGGTATTTTGGGCCACAATCGTGTTGTCCATCAACATCGTCATAAACAAAGCTGCTCGGAAGGGCAAAAAGCAGTTATGCCCCACCACGCTCAACATGAGCTGGCATCCCTGTGCAATGTTGACATTATCGCCAATGATGCAGTTGTCCAATACCACCCCCGGCCCAATTGCGCAATTTTTGCCAATGCTGGTGGGGCCAAGAATGATCGCCGACGGGTGGATTTCTGTACCAGCACCCACTTTAACCACGCGCGAACTGGACAGCATCTGTTTTTGTTCCATGATGGCCTGCCCCAACAACCGCATCGCAAAAACATTGTGTTTGGCGACGTATTCCTCAAAGCGGCTGCCTTGTGAAAATGTCCCCAGCGGAATGCTGGCATTAAACACATGCACCCAACTTTCAATCACCACACATGTCCGTTCCGAAAGCCAATGCGTCAGGTCTTGCTCCCGTGTTTGCGTGGCATTATCGGGGTCTATTTTGATATTCGCCATGCTGTCGGGAATGTTATAGTAGCCCTTTTCCACTGCCCCCGATGGCACGGCAATCGGAACCCACTCATCGGGGTTGGCCCATCCTTTGGGGAAATACCACAAATCAATGGGGCAATAGGCGGGGCCATCCACCGGATACATCCGCTGAAGACTACTCAGTGGCAAGGTATATTTGGCCCATGCTGGGTCATCCACTGGCAGCACGGCCTGTGAAGGCTTACCCAGTTTGCGGGCCACTTTCATAAAATAGTCCAAAAATTCTTGGTCAAAATACATGTTATCCCGATAGACAAAAATCTCGTCGTTCGGATTAACATCCATACGCGGTTTCTGTAGGGCTTGCAACAAATCATTAATATGCTGCAAGTCTTCCTCAGCCGTAAACGACCCCAATACACGGGCCGTCACTTCTTTTTGGTGCAACTTAAGTTGAGTGGGCGTCCCAAAAAAATTGGGCATAATGTTAGAACTGACCACCGACAAATTACGCGCCGGTTCATTAAAGGGTGTTATCAACCGATTATCAACAATAACGAAGTTACGCATGGGGTTGTCATTTTCTAATTTGAAAATCAAAAGTCGTATACTGATTATAGCGCAAGCCAGCAATGGATTTAGACTAGGATTTGTCAGAATCCTTTTCTTAATGCTTATCTTATTGATTTTTACTTTAAGCTAGGGCAATATGCAAACAACGCTTCCTTTAGACCTCGCCTATCTACAAGCTCATCTTATCCGTATTGACCTTTTGTTGCGTTTTGCAGTCGAACGCGCACAGGCCGCTGGGTTTGATCCCAATAACGAATTTCAGGGGCTCTATATTTCTGACGAGGAAATGCAGCGCCATCTAGGACTAGCCCCGGGGGCTGGCCTTTGGGACAGCGTCACTCCCCCCGCCGAATCGAGTGCAGTGTTACAGCAGCAATATGGTCGGGCCGTTGACCGCATTACCAACCTCGAAGCGCAAGCCAAAAAATCAAATACTCCCTTACGCCTGCTTCATATGATTGGGGCTTTGGAACTGAATGAGGAGGAATTTGATATTTTCTTGGTATGCCTCGCCCCGGCCATTGACCGCCGCTATGAGCGTATTTATGGCTTTTTGCAAGATGATGTCACCAAACGCCAACCCACCGTCAATGTCGTGATCAATTTATTGGGAGGCAATTGGGAACACCGTGCCCGCTTGCTGGGCTACCTCACCGACAACGCCACCTTAATTCGGTATGCTGTGATCACACCCTTTACCGAATCTGGCGGTCAGCACACCCCATTTATCAACCATTTCCTAAAAGTAGACCCTCGTCTTGCTAATTACGTGCAAGGTATCGAGACCATCCCGGCCCAGTGGCAAAACATCATTCGGCCCGTGACCGACCAAGCCACCGACTTGGAATCGTTGGTACTGAAAGAAGATTTTCGGCAGGCCCTGCGTAATGCCAATCGCCAAACCGCTCCCATTTTTCATTTTTATGGCAGCTATGGCAGTGGTAAACGGGCCGTCGCCAATGCCCTTGCCGCTGAACAGGGTCGCCCTCTCATCGAAATTGATCTACAGAACCTTAAACAGTTGCAACAAGACACCCCCAACCTTTCACCCGCCCAAGTATTCCGCTTTGGTGTGCGCGAAGGGTTACTGCGTGATGCCGCCTTACTGATTTCGCGCTGGGAAGTCCTGCTCGATGCCAATCAAGACCCGCCGCGTTGGATGTGGGAAGAGATTTTGCGCTATCCCCATGCGGTTATCCTCAGTGGACGCGAAACATGGGAACCGCGTGGCATGGCCCGTCAGCGTTCCGTATTGCGTTTAGAGCTAGGGGTGCCGGAATATGACGAGCGTGTGCAGCAGTGGCGGCAATATCTCAATGGTAGCCCGCTTGATATTGATGAACTCGCCTATAAATTTAAACTAACAGGCGGGCAGATTCGGGATGCGGTCTCGATGGCCTATGATATGGCGGCGTGGCGTGGCGAAGATCAACCCAATTTGCAAGATTTATATACTGCTAGCCGTGAGCAAAATAATCGTAAATTGACCGATCTCGCCGTCAAAATCCAACCACGCTATTCATGGGATCATATCGTCCTCCCCGCCGACCGGATACAGCAATTACAAGAAATGTGCAATCAGCTACGTTATGCCGTGCAGGTCTATGAAAAATGGGGCTTTGGGGGTCGTGTTTCCAACTCACGCGGCCTCTCAGCTTTGTTTGCAGGGCAAAGTGGTACAGGTAAAACAATGGGGGCTGAAATCATCGCCAAAGAACTCGGCCTCGAGCTCTACAAAATTGACCTCGCCAGCGTCGTCAGTAAATATATTGGCGAAACCGAGAAAAACCTCGCCAAGCTGTTTGAAGCGGCTGAACACAGTGGAGCCATCCTGTTTTTTGATGAAGCCGATGCGCTCTTTGGTAAACGTTCCGAAGTCAAAGACAGCCATGACCGCTATGCCAATATTGAAATCGGCTATCTGTTGCAGCGGATGGAAAGCTATGATGGTATCGCGATTTTGGCAACTAACTTGCGCCAAAATCTGGACGAAGCCTTTACTCGCCGTCTCGATTTTCTGATAGATTTTCCGTTCCCAGAAGAAGAAGACCGCCTAAAAATTTGGCAAATCAGCTTTCCGCCGGATGCCCCCTTTGGTAAAGATATTGACCTACCCTTGGTTGCGCGGCGCTATCGTATGGCCGGTGGGAATATCCGCAACGCAGCGATTGCCTCGGCTTTCTTGGCTGCCGCCGAAAATTCGCCCTATATCCGTATGTCGCATATGCTCCATGCCATTCGACGCGAACATCAGAAGATGGGCAAATTGCTCTCCGAAGATTCTGACTTTTAGGGCCTAAATGGGGCAAATTGTTGTCCGTCTGTCACTTCCCAAAATTAACTTGAAATTTATAATCGGGGTTATGAGCCTAATTTGCAGGAGACCTGTGAATGCGAATAACCCCTATCTTCATTGTTTTAGTGCTGGTCTTTGCCTTCATCCCTTTTTCCAATCACCCCGCATATGCTGCGATTATCACCATTGATGGGGATTGTCGTCTTGTAGATGCCATCCGCAGTGCCAACGAGGATCGCGCCTATGGTGGCTGTGAAGCGGGTAGTGGTGACGATACCCTTGTCCTTGCCCGTA
>JACRBG010000050.1 GCA_016234595.1 Chloroflexota bacterium
CGCGCGCGGGCTACCTGCTGTCGCTCTGACAACGGTGCAGGACGTTCTCCACTAAGGGTCGCCAGTCGAAACGCCAATTGTTGGGGAGAATAAGGTAGTTGGAAAATATGAGTCGGGGCAGCATCACTCAAGGTTTCTAATGGCATCCGCACGACTTTTGCTTCATAACGGCCATCACTCAACGCAGTAATCTGAAGTTCAAAATCCAAATGAGCAGGCCGAGGCATCAATTAGGTTCCTTGTTACGTTGCAACGAGTAGTGCGAACTTATACTGATTGTATCCAAGTTAGCCTTCAAGTGCTTTTTTCAATTTGGCAATGACTTTGGGGAGTTTCAAATCATGGGCATCTATATCTTTCGGATAATGTTCCACTACAAATTCAAAATCTTGAACAGCTTTTGCTATTTCACCCATTCGATTAAAAACCATCCCACGGCTGATATAGGCTCTCGCTTGCTGGGGGTTGAGTTCGATTGACCTATTCAAATCAGTCAAAGTCTGCTCGATATTTTCCAATCTTGAATGGGTGTGTGCTCGATATAAATAGGTCAGCCAATCATCAGGGTTTAATTCAATCGCCCGACTAAAATCATCAACAGCCCGATGAGGCTCTTTCAAAAAACCATAACACATACCGCGTAAAATATAGGCCTCCCGCAAATTTGAGTTAGCTTGAATAATTGAATCTAGTTCTGCAAGAATTATTTTGTCAGACTTATTCCATATCATAGATGGAGAAAGCTCCACTCCCATCTGAAGGGCCATTACAATGTCTTTGAGGCCATTCTCAACATCACCTAATCGGTACCGTACTCGCCCCCGATTCAAATAATTGAGGCGGTTTCCCGGTTTTAAGCGAACTGCTTCCATATAATCAGCCAAAGCACGAGGGAAAGCCCGCTTTTCAAGTGTGTAAAACGAGGCCCTTGCCTCATATACCTCAACCAGATTAGGATCACAGTGGATTGCCTTACCCCAGTCTGCTAATGCCCCATCTATATCTTTCTCAAATAAATCACTTCGTTTGAGAGAGCCTCGTCCCAAATAAGCAACCGCACAACATGGATCAAGTGTTATTGCATGATTAAAGTCGGCGTAGGCGGCTTGATTATTTTTCTGCGATGGGGCCAGATAATCACTTCGGACACGGCCTCGTTCCGCATAATACAGAGGATTATTGGGGTCTAATTCAATTGCTTTTGTTAAATCTTGTATCGCATCCTTAATTTTGTTTGCTTTTACTTTCAGTTTTGCGGATTCAAAATAGGCCTCGGCCGCCTCATTCAAAATCATATATCCCACCTCGTAAACAAAAAACACGCCTTATCAACCATAGCGTGTTTTTCAAAATCCGAAAACTGAATGAGGCTATTGTGGTTTTATCAAATCCGTCAAATCAGGCGGGGTTGAGAAAAAGTCCACTGCACTTTCACTGCCAAACGCTAATAAATCATCCGAACTGACTTCGGCATTTTCACGATCTTGGACATTTACTCCCACACCAAATTGACAAAATTGGAAACAGCCCCCACCAAAACCACCACCAAATTGATTAAACCCACAGCCAAGATTTCCAAAGCCCCCGAAGCCTTGAGGTGAGCAACTATTAAATCCCCCCAAGCCTAGCTGAGATGGCGTGCCTAGCCCGGTATTCGTACTACGTTTAGCAAAACTTGGAGCAAACGAGACCGGTTCTGGGCGCGGTGTCGAAAACTCTTGCCAAGTCCCATCGGCATGATCCAAAAAGATAGTCGTTTCAAGGCCCGGGGTCAGAACACGCCGCGTTGGAACTGAGAGAGCGATGGGTTGGGTAATTTCAACAGCAGGATCAACCCCCATCTCAAACAACACACACCACCATGTATCTTCCACTCCCTCTGGCACAACATCATCGGTAATTGGAATCCGTCGAAAAGTGAAAGTCGTCGGAGCCGCAACGGTATTAGGCAAAATCAAGACTTCAATGCCCGTTTCACCAACTGGCAAGGGTACATTTTCGCCTGCTTCATTGATTGTGCCTTGTGCATCCACCACAATCTGCCCACTTTCAGCCAGCGGTTTTAAAATACCCTCTTCGGGGGTCGCATCAATAATACCTGTCGTCGGCGCGACCCATGTAATCGTGGCAGCAATCCCTTTGGGAATATCGGTAAATCCATCAGGAAAACTCACTCGAAATGTAAATGGCCCTAGAATCGTGTTGGCTTCTAGCAGGGCCACTTCCCAAGTAACGGCTGTCCCAACTTGCCCCACCAAAGTCGCTGATTGGGGAAATTCAAGCGTCTCTATAAATGTCGCTTGGGTGGGAATTTGGGCTTGCAGACTGATACTTTCAAGCGCGGCTCCGCCATTGGCTAATATTACGCTGTAAAGAACCGTACCATCCTCATCAATCAGACCCGTTGAACCCGCTACCAAAGCGACATCGCTTGCGGTCACTTTGGATTGTTGTATTGGAATCATCATGGCGGCAATCAACACCAAGCCGACCCAACCAAATTTTTTCATCGTCCAGATACCTCTCTTGAGTAAATAGAGTTACAAGGCCTAGATTCTTTCAGCATAGGCCAAGTTGGGTACGCTGACTACTGACATAAGTTAGGGTTTAGGGGCTAATTTTGGTTAGGAACAAAAAACCCGTCCAGATTTGAACGGGCCGTGTATTGAAATGAGAGGGGCTAGCTTTAACTGGCGGCTTTGATCTCCTCAGCCAATTTGACCGTCGAGGGGTCAGGTGTCACATTGAGCGATTTCTTTAACCCGTCCACCAAACGATCATAGGTTTCAAGAGCGCGGTGATTGGCCCCAATCTGATGATACATGCGCATAATCCCGCGTATCAAATCTTCGCGCAGGGGAGCCGTTGCCGAAGCACGCAGGTATAATCCCAAAGCCTTTTCTTGCTCGCCTCGACGTTCACAAATACGAGCCAGTCCAACCAATGCTTCAGTATAGGTAGCAGCCATTTCTTGGCGGCGGCGGGCAATCCAATCGCCCTTCATGCCACTCAAAAAATCTTCGCGATACAAGTCAATCGCTACCTGATATAGTTCTTGGGCATCTTCGTCGTTTGCCACCGCTGCGGTTTGAACGGCCTCTTGGAAATTCACCACATCGTAGTACAGGTCAATTTCGTTGGCGATACGATAGAACCCCGCCCCATAAATAGTCAGGTTGGTACCCAAAATTTCGCTGACCTTGCGTTTCGTGACGTGAAACACATTGGTCGCCTCACGGGTACTCAGATTCGGCCAGAAAGTGTGAAAGATGTCATCACGGGTGGTCATGGCGCGGTCTACAAAAAAGAAGAACAGCGATCTTGGCAAATGGCCTTCCCAGCGATCCACTAGGCGTCCGTTCACCCATACCTGCCCCTGACCAAACGCCCGTACTTCCAAAAAGACTTTCCCCGGTTCAGGATGGGCATAGTCCACCAGCATTCGCCGATTATCAACGGGCAGCAGCGCTAATTTACCACGGACACTGTCCGATTCGATTAAATCAATCGGCAACTCGCGTCCGCTCAATACAACGCGGTGACCGGGCTTTAGGCTGTGGGCTAAGCCTTCCACCAATGGCTGCAATTGGGCACGGCGGTCACCGTCGAACCCTTCGACCAAAAGAACGCACGAATTGGTTCGATTGAGCGCCTTAGCTAAACTATCCGATGCTTGTTTTAGGTTGTTGCCTAAAGCATCAATCTTCACTTGGAGTTGAGTTTCAACCGCTTCTTTTATAGAAGCCAACGCCGCCTCCAGTGAAGAATCTTCAGCCGGAAGATGAGCATAGGCGGCATTCGTAGATTGGAGTAAAAGTTGTCCTAATGTACGATGGGATGCGTAGGCCGATGGGTGTAGGATGATAATCGTGGTGCTATCGGACAGGGACGAGAACTGCTTATCAATGCCTATATTTGTACTCACAATACCCTCATGATAATTTCATTATTATGTTTGCCCATAATTAAGGGCATTTTCTTATGAATTTTACAATAACTGTTTAATTTGTTCAATTATATAACTTAATAGATAAAGAAGGCAACCTTCCTTTGCTTCGTTGCGCTTGGTTCATTAGGCTTCACTATCCTCCAAACGGCGATGGAAATCCTACGTCTGTAAATCGACTGGCAGGCTGAGCTGTCGGGCTAGGTAAAACCGAAGTTGGCGCAGGGTCGCTTGTGGAGCGAAAAGTAACACATGCCAAACTTACCAGCAGTATTAAACTAAGCACAATCAACGCAATTTTGGAAGACATCGCTTGCCCTATAAAATTTACAAATTATTCAGACGGCGAACTTCAATAACATCGGGAAATTGGTCAATCTTGGTGACAACCTTCAACAACTGACTCTTATCGTTCACTTCCATAATCAATGAAAAAATGGCAAGGGTCTTGTCGGTGCTAATGTTGACGTTGGTCATATTAATCCCTTCCGCCGCAATCACCGCCCCAATATCGCGCATCAAACCTTCGCGGTCATGGGCACGAATCTCAACCCGGGTCGAATAGATATGTTCTTTGGCCCGGGACCAACGTGCCACAATTAAACGTTCGGGCTCGGTTGTATTCAAAATATTCTTACAATCTGTCCGATGAATTGTAATGCCATTCGTGCGCGTGATAAATCCAATAATGGGGTCGCCACGCAGCGGTGAACAACAGGTCGCCAATCGTACCAACCCCCCCGACCCAAGGCCATCCACATCTACCCCAAAATCGGATGTACCATTTTCGGGCACGGTTGGCTTAGAAAGCATGAACTCGTCACGCTTGGCTTCTTGTTCACGCCGTTCCAATTCTAGCACTTTAGCTACAACGCTCGACGCGGTAATGTCGCCATAACCAATCGCGGCCAGAATATGTTCATAGGTCGGGAAATTAGTAGCGTTTGCGATTTCTGAACGGGGATATTCATCCAAACCCATGCGCTTCAATTCGCGTTCAAGGGCTTCGCGCCCATTCGTAATATTTTTCTCGCGGTCTTGTTTTCTAAACCACTGGCGAATTTTCTGCCGAGCACGATGGGTTTTGACAAAACCGAGGTCTTCATTAAGCCAGTCAAGGCTTGGGCCACCCCGATTGGCCGTGACAATTTCGACTCGATCGCCCGTTTGCAACCGATAGTCCAGCCCGACTTGTTTGCCTCCAATACGCGCGCCCCGACAGCGATTCCCAATATCGGTATGGATATGGTAGGCAAAGTCAATCGGCGTTGAGCCAGCAGGTAAATCAATAATGTCGTTTTTCGGCGTAAACACATAAATGCGTTCGTCGGTAATGTCTTCTTTAACCGCCTGAATCGCTGAATGGGGGTCATCCTCTTCTTGGGCCTGTTCCGCAATGCGCCGCATATAGTTGATGCGTTTTTCATAGGCCGCATCAAACCGCTGGCCCTTTTCTTTATACTTCCAGTGCGCCGCGATCCCATATTCAGCATCTTGGTGCATGTCATGGGTACGGATTTGCACCTCTAGGGCGCGGTTATCATCAGCAATCACAGCGGTATGCAGACTTTGATAGCCATTTTCTTTGGGCGCGGCAATATAATCATCAAACTCACCATGAATGGGCCGCCAAAGCTGATGCACAATCCCCAAGACCTGATAACACGTCGGCACATCTGGAACCATTACACGCAAGGCCCGCACATCAAAGACATGCTCAAAATCAACCTCTTTGCGTTTCATCTTGCGGTAAATGCTATAGATATGTTTAGGCCGACCACGTACTTCGCCTTCAATCCCATGTTTCCGCAAGGCATCTTCGAGGCGAACAATAACATATTTAATGTCATCTTCACGCTCCTGTCGTTTGCTTGCCAACATCTCAGCGAGCTCTTTATAGCGCTCTGGCTCAAGATACCGGAAGGATAGGTCTTCCAACTGCCACTTAATCTTGCCAATCCCCAAGCGGTTGGCAAGGGGGGCAAAAATATCAAGGGTCTCACGCGCGTTGCGGGTTTGCCGATCTCGCGACAACGAACCCAAGGTCCGCATATTGTCGAGACGATCAGCCAGTTTGACCAAAATGACCCGCACATCGTTGCCCATCGCCATAAACATTTGGCGCAAATATTCGGCTTGCAAATCCCCTTTTTTGGCCTGACGCATCTCGCCCATTTCAGTTGGGAGTTGTTTAATTTTGGTGACGCCGTTCACCAACAAAGCCACATCTTGTCCAAATTGGCGCTCAATATCGTCCAATGTAATATCAGTGTCTTCCACCACATCATGCAGCAGGGCGGCGGCGATGGTTGGCGCATCCATATTGAGTTCTGCCAAAATTTCAGCAACCGCTACTGGATGGGTAATGTAGGGTTTGCCAGAATCCCGAAATTGGGTCTCATGAGCCTTAGCCGCCAGAACATAGGCCTCTTCGATAAGGTTATGCTCAACGGGGGTCAAACCGGGCTGCATCGAAAAAATACCCCTCAAGCGCTCCATATCTGGTTCGGGTTTTCTACCATTGTTAAGGTCTTGGTTGGCCGTTGTTACGCCTGCCGTGCTCATAAAATTTCCTATACTTTCACACACCCATTAATGGACGCATTACATTGTACCGGATGGTTTGTGTTGTGAGTGCTAAGTATATGCGAGATTTCTTGACATTCGCAATAGAACCATCCCTTTTTAGTCAACCCAACCAACTCGCCCGTTTTGTTGTGGCATTCACGAGTTGTGATTTCTGAGGGCTAATGTCAGAATAGTCATTGGATTTACCCACCAAATTAATGAGGAGTAACCCTATGCCCCGTTGGTGCATGATCATACTCTGCTTAGGCCTATACATTACTCCCGTTTTGGCCCAAAATTCAAATCAGGGCCTCGCCCGTAATGTGCTTAATTTTCCTCAAGATCACGGTTTCCATGCCAGTGACCCGCTGATGAATGCAAATTATGTCGAATGGGTCTACTTTACGGGTATCACACAAGATGATGCGGGCCATCAATGGGGGTTTCAATTCACCATTTTTTCCCGATTCATCCCTAACACACCATTGGTTGGCTATTTATATGATGTGGCTGTTAGCGACCTTCGTACTCAGCAATTTTTACATCACCGCGAAGTCGTGACCAAGTCAGATGCCCTTGCCGTCAGCGAAACGGGTTGGCAATTCCAAGATGAACATCTATTGGTAGCCTATCGCAGTGAAAATGATAGTTGGAAACTGAATTTTCAAGGCGAGGCCAATGACGTGGCTACCCGAACGGTTATTCCCCTCACCCTTAACTTCAGTGCCACCAACGACCAATACGATTATTATGTGCATAACACCAAGGGATTGCACCCAATGGGCAATGACTGCGTTGGTGATGGCTCCCTCCTCGATGGCTACACCTACTACTACTCACACCCCGCCCTATCAACGATTGGCAGCATTAAACTAGACGATACAACCACCCAAGTGAGCGGCGCAACATGGCTCGACCATCAGTGGGGTAATTTTTCGGCTTGCCCGCTGGCTTGGAACTGGTTTAGTTTACGCTTCAACGACGGCAGTTATATCATGCTGTTCCAACTCCTTGATGAAATGGGAACGCCCTTGCCTGCCTTATTAGGTGCAACTTATGTTGATTCGACAGGGCAAGTGACCTATTGGCCGACTGAAGGGACTGTTACCTTGACCCCCACTCATACATGGACGAATCCACGAACCCATGTGGAATTTACCCTCGGCTGGCAATTGGAGACCCCCATGGGCAAATTTAGTGTCGAAGCAGTCTTTGATGACCAAACCCCCGATCAAATGAATGGCCTGCCCTATTATTGGGAAGGTGTCATCACCATTCGACCGAGTGAGTCGGACGAAACAGCGGTGGGGACTGGTTATCTGGAAGTTGTGCCAGCAAACGTGAATTGAATCCAAGATGGCTCATAATCATCTCAAGTTTCACTTGCAAATTTCAGGGGATGGTATTTAATCGAGTCCAGTTAAATACTTGGGGAGCTTATCATGTCGGACGGACAAAAAAACTGTTTAACACTCGTCATGGCCTTAATTATTTTCGCGGTTTTTGGGGCGGCCCTCTTTATTATTTTGCAAAAACGAAATGAAGAAAAGGTCAGGGCAGCACTTGGCGAAGATATTTTTACCTTTTGTAACCCACCCACCGGCGGAAATGCCAATATCGGCAATTTCCCATTAACCCAAGGGCCGTTTAAGTCAGTGGTGATTGGTGTTGAGCAAGATAGCTTGCACAATTGGCACGAAGCGCTACCCGACGATGTCAAAGCTGAAAACCGTGCTGAATTGGCGCTCGTGCTTTGCGTAGGGGAAATGCAAACACAGCCCGTCGAAAACTGCCCATATTATCGGAGTGATGGCAGCCTTATCTTCACAGTTCAACGCACTCAACCCTATGCACCCGTAACCGTCATAAACGCCGCCACAGGCCGCCGCATCGCTGATGTATTCGTATTAGGTGGCCCACCCAAAGCCTGTGAAGATCAGCGGTATGACCAACAAGGCAGTGCGACCATTTATGAGGGGAGCCAGCCCGACGCCAATGCTTTTTTGCGGGCCGTTTGGGAATATATTTATCGGGATACGTCGCGCCGCTAACAAAATAAAGCCTTGCCGATTTTTGATCTAAACGAGATGCTTGCATGTATATATACTTAGCCCGTACATCAGCATAATCTTGCAGGAGTCCCTATGAATCGAAAATTACTCGCGGTGGCCTTGTGCATCGCCGCTTGTGTCATCGCTTTACCTTTTCATCCCGCCCCCGTTTCCCACGCGCAGGATGATACCATCACGATTGGTACGACGGATTTACCCTTAACGCTCGACCCTGCGGAAGCCTATACCTATGTTTCATGGGAAGTGTTAAGCCATATCTACACAGGTCTGACCCGCCAAGTCCCCGGTACAACCGATTATGAATTAGCAGTGGCAGCCACCCACACTGTCAGCGAAGATGGTCTAACTCATACCTTTACCATTCGAGATGATGCAGTCTTTACCGACGGTACACCGATCACAGCCGATACCTTTGCCTACAGCATCAACCGTGTCATCACGCTTGACGAAGAGGCCAATAATTTACTGGATGGGGTTGTAACATCCGTGACAGTGGATGAGAATGGCGCGCTCGTTTTTCAATTAACCCGTCCCGTTCCCTATTTCTTGGGCCTCGTCGCTTTACCACCTTTTTTCCCGGTCAAAGCAAGTGACTTCCCAGCTAACGACCTCAATCAATTTCCCACCACCCTGACTGGCAACGGCGTCTATCTGCTAGATTCTTGGGATCCCGGGGACAGCATCACTTTTAAGGCCAATCCTAATTTTCAATATGGCCCAGTCGCCAAAACAGGCACAATTATCCTCCACCGCTATGTTTCCAGTTTTGAACTAAGTCAAGCCCTCGAAAGCCGTGCAATTGACTTGGTGTGGCGCGATATGCTTTTGCCTGACGCGATTAAGATGACCGAAAATAATAGCTCTTTGCGTTTGGAAAATGTCCCCAGTGCCCGGATGTGGTATGTCTACATGGTGCGGCGTTTTGACTATATGGATGATCCAATTGTGCGGGAAAGTTTCTTGTTGGGGATTAACCGTGACCGCGTAACCCAAGATTATTTTAAAGGCTATCTGACGCCCGCCTATAGCCTTGTTCCCCAGCTAACAGGCGATGCCTATGACCCACTATGGCAAACTACCCCCGACATCCAGCAAGTTGATCGGAAACTGCGGGATGCAGGCTATCGAGAGGCCAATGTCAGCCGCGCCCAAATCAACATTGCGACCTCCCAATCCATTTATGGGGATTATTATGTGGATGTCTTGAATGAACTCGCCAAAGACTTTATTCCGGTGCGGGTCATCGCCATCAATCAGTTTGTGGGCCAGAATCAGGAGCAGCATGGGGTTTTTGCGGAAGCCATCCAGCACGGAGATTCACCCGTGTCTATGTTTGCCTTGTCCCCAGTGGTGGTCCATCCTGATGCTTATCTACGCCCTTTGCTCCACTCGCAGGGTATGTTGGCGCGGGGGGGTGACTTTGGTAGTTCAGATATGGATGCTTTCTTAGATAAAGCGGCCCTAGAAACCGATCCAGCGGTACAGGCGGATTTGTATCGTCAGGCACAAGCCCTCATCCAACCAGAAAACATCATCGCCCCACTCTGGGAAGATACCCTTACAGTGCTGACATGGAATGACATCAGCGGGATTATCATTGAGCCGAATTTCTTTCTGCACTACGACCTGCTCACCCGCCAGTAAGCTGTAACAGCGCAAAAACACCCACCCTTTTCCAGCAATTGGAGAGGGGTCGGGGTGAGGGCAAATCCTTAGAATATACGCTCTATAAATACAGCTTATATAAGCCAGAAGGGAATTCGTAACTGCGGTTACGAATTTAGGCGTTTCATTTATATTGATTAAGTATCAGATTGACCGTTAGGCAGAGGAAATTGTGGTAGATCTCACCTTCCCCCGCACTACTCACTCACCACAAGTGTGACGGCAGAGGCCTCACCATTTTTGATACGCCATGCTGTTGCCACCATACCAAAAACAGTTGGTGGCCGGTCGGCATCCCATTCGGCATACATAGCAGGGCAAACAATTAGATAGACCACATCAGGATAGGCACATTCACGTATATCGGTCTCTGAGGGCCGATCCATGCCTTGGGGGTGGCTATGAAATATCCCAATGATGTCGAGGCCAGCTTTGGCAAAACTGGTCATAGCCTGAATTTGGGCACGCGACTCCATTAAAAATGTGACTTCTGGTTGGGCAGCCACGTTGGGAATTGCCACCACTTGCTGACCAAAAGCAGCCCGATCATAGGGTTTCCACAGGCCTCCAAGGAGGCCACAGACCTCAACGGCTGGATGATCGGCAGCTTGGTTGCACATTTCGGAATAGACACCCATTGCGACGTAGAGTTTTGTCATTAGGCGCTTCTCACAAATTACTGATGGAATTTTTACGGGGGTACATTATAATAAAATACATCAGTAAAGTATAAATTTAACCATGATTAACTTTCGCGAATAAGTTCAACTAACGCCTTTTGATGAAAGGAATCCGCATGGCTCAGTCTACCCTCCAAACCAGCACCCCTGTCGAAAGGGTCGAGCCGATTGAAAAAAGCATTCACAAACCAAAACCCGCCCCCAATAATCCGTCATTTTGGACCCGCGAACACATTGAAGCCCTATTAGTGGTCGTCACTGCCCTTGCCATTGCAACGAGTATGATTTTTGAAAAACTGGAGATGCCGGATTGGGCGATTTTCACGGTCAACATAATCAGCTATCTAGCGGGTGGTTATTTTGGCGTGCGCGAGGGTTTGCATAGTCTGCTACACAAAGAAATTAACGTTGACCTACTGATGGTTTTGGCGGCAGGCGGCGCAGCGATAGTGAATCAATGGCACGAAGGGGCTATTTTGCTATTCTTGTTTAGCCTCTCGAACGTGTTGCAAGACTACGCAATGGGTCGCAGCCGTAAAGCCATTCAGAGTCTGCTTGATTTGCGCCCCGACACAGCCACCATCCGTCGCGATGACCGCTTGGTGGAAGTGCCCGTTGAAGAACTGCGGCATGGGGACGTGGTGATTTTGCAACCGGGGGCACGGGTTCCAGTGGATGGGCGCGTCATTCGTGGTACTGCCAGTGTCAATCAAGCCAGCATCACGGGGGAGTCTGTCCCCGTCCTGAAACAACCGGGGGATGAGGTCTTTGCTGGGACGATTAATGAAAATGGGGCGCTCGATGTCGAAGTGACCCGCCTATCGTCCGAAAGCACCCTTTCGCGTATTATCCAAATGGTGGAAACCGCGCAGGACAGCAAAGCCAACACCCAGACCGCTCTAGATAAATTTGAGCAATATTATGCGATGGTCGTTATCGGGGCCACCTTGTTATTGGTATTCCTGCCGCCACTGCTGACTAATGTTAGTTTTAACGACAACTTCTATCGCGCCATGGTCGTGATGGTCGTAGCATCGCCCTGTGCATTGGTCATCAGCACCCCCGCCAGCATTCTTTCAGCCATTGCCAATGGGGCGCGACATGGGGTCTTGTTTAAGGGTGGGGCCCATCTGGAAAACATGGCCCTCATTAAAGTTGTCGCGTTCGATAAAACAGGCACGATTACGACGGGCCGACCCATTGTGACAGATATTGTGGTGCTCAACGGTCTATCGGAAAATGATCTATTGAAACTGACCGCTTCTGCCGAAGCCCGTTCCGAGCATCCATTGGCAAATGCGGTGGTCAAAGCAGCCAAAGAACGTCAATTACCCCTCCTTGAACCAGAGGTATTTGAGGCAGTGCCGGGTCGAGGTATCCGCGTTACCATTGAGGGCAAAGACCTCCTCGTAGGTTCCGAGCGGTTGTTTGATGAAGGCAAAATCACCATTCCTGAAGCAGTGCGTCAACAGCAGATGGCGTTCTATCAAGACGGCAAGACCGCTCTATTGATTTATCAACAACCGGAACATTGGTTGGGAATTGTCGCCATTGCGGATACTCCCCGCCCCGAGGCAAAGCAAGCAATCCAAGCCCTCCATCAGGTTGGTATCGTAAAAATTGCTATGCTAACTGGGGACAATAGCCAAGTCGCCGTCGCCATTGCAGACAAAGCTGGCATTGACACTCCCTTTGCTAATTTGATGCCAGAAGACAAGGTGACGGTTCTGAATGAACTTGCAGCTCAATATGGCCCCGTAGCGATGGTAGGCGATGGGGTAAATGATGCCCCGGCCCTTGCAACAGCCTCGCTTGGTATTGCGATGGGAGCCGCTGGAACCGATGTAGCTTTGGAAACTGCCGATGTCGTGTTGATGTCGAGTGACCTTTCCAAAATCGCCTATGCTATCGCCCTCAGCAAACGGGCGCGGCGGATTGTTATCCAAAATCTGGTGTTTAGTCTCTCGGTGATTATCGTTTTGGTTATTAGCGCCCTACTACCCTTCGTTCACCTGCCCCTGCCATTGGGGGTAGTTGGTCACGAGGGCAGCACCGTCGTCGTAGTGCTCAATGGTTTACGGTTACTGGCCTTCCAACCAGAATAGCCAAATATGTTATAAATGAGAGTGGTCATGTCTTGTCGGGAGGAAAACCAATGCCCACTCTCATTGTCCTTGCGCTCATCCTCTTGCTGATCACACCCCCCAGCTATGGCATCTGGGTTATTTTGCTGGATGCCCAAACACCGCCACGTCAACGAACCACGCGCGCGCTCGGCGGAGCGATTTTGTTTAAATCGGCGGGGGTGGGTAGTCTGATGCTGCTTAGCCTCAACGGTCAGCAACAAATTGCGTATCTCTTGCCTTTGGGTTTGGTCGTCCTCACTGCACTCGCCATTGCACGGGTAATGCAACTTGAATTAGGGAGTCAGGAAAGGCTTTGAATTGGAGAATTCAAATACTTGCGCGTTGAACCATAACCTTGCCAAAAAATCTCATAATCAAACCCCCACCCGGTTTGAATATCGGCTAGTGCAATATTACGGCCTGTGTTAGACAGCATCACCAGCGAAATAATGGGGGTGTCATCGGCAATATACCCATCGGCATTGATGACAGCCAAAATCCTTTGTTCGCCATCAAAGACAATGAGGAATTTAGCAATAGTGGAACCCACCCGTCGGCCACGATACATACGCATAGGTTGATAGCCAGCATCGAGCATCTGGCCGAGCGTAATAATATAGCCTTTGTCATAAGTGGTGAGTTCTATCTTGGTGAGGTCGCGTACTCCCTCGTATCCCCGCAGCGTCACAAAAATCTGGGTTCCAGATTCATCTTCAATCCAAAATTTCTGGGGGCCAAGGTGATGCTGGCTTGGGATATTTTCGTCTACCCAAGCCAAGGCATCTTGGTAACTGGTTTCACCGGGGATCAGCTTAAAAATACAGGGCATCAAACAAGCTGGGGGATTAAACGATAGCGCCTGTTCGCGATCACTTGGATGGGAGACCCTCGCAATCAGCACACCGAACAAAATCATACATCCCAATGGGAACTGAATCAGCAGGCGGCGCAGATTGCGGGGCATGAGTCAAAACTAGGCCTCGGAGTCATCCTCATCTAACACTTCTTTGGGTTCATCCTCTTCGTAGCCTTCATCCCCCCATTCGAGTTCCATCTCACCAATATAAACACTATCCCCCGCCTTCACCCCAGCCTTGACCAATGCAGCCGAAACACCCATCGCCTCCAAAATTTTCTGGAAGCGCATCAAGGCCTCGTCATAGTCCCAATAGGTCATCTGGGCAGCCCGTTCAATACGTTTACCGGAGACTTGGAAACTGCCGTCCATACGCCGCGAAATTTGGAAGGCCATGTCATCTTCACCCAAGCGATAGACTGCAATTTCATCAGCTTCTTGAAGCGTAGCTTCGGTTTCGGCAGGTAGGCTGTCTAGCAACTCAAATGCCCGATAAATCAATTCACGAGTCCCCTGCTGGGTCGCGGCGGAAAGGGCCATTGGTTCTTTACCCAGTTTGCGGAGTTCCGCCTCCAATTTAGGCCAAGCCGCCTGGGCCTGTGGCAAATCCATTTTGTTGATGACCACAACAGTTGGGCGCTCTAACAATTTTTCGTCAAACAGCGCCAATTCCGTGTTGATTTGGTGATAATCGGCCATTGGGTTAGACCCAGAACCATCGAGCATATGAATCAAGACACGAGTGCGTTGGATATGCTTCAAAAAATCGTGCCCCAACCCGACACCCTGACTAGCGCCTTCAACCAAACCGGGGATATCGGCCACGACCATATCCCGATAATCGAGGCGCACTAGACCAAGATTAGGAATGAGGGTTGTAAACGGATAATCGGCGACTTTGGGCTTGGCGTTCGAGATCACCGACAAAAGGGTGCTCTTGCCAGCATTGGGAACGCCCACAATGCCCACATCCGCCATCAATTTCAATTCGAGATTCAGCCAAATTTCGACCCCGGGTTCACCTTTTTCGGCAATACGCGGCGCTTGATTGGTACTACTCTTAAATTTGGTATTGCCTTTGCCACCGCGTCCCCCTCTGGCAACAATGACCCGCTGTCCGGCCCGCGTCAAATCGGCAACCAAATTGCCCTCATCGTCGCGGATGATCGTTCCAACGGGAACTTCAATCACTAAATCGGGTGCGGTAGAGCCTGTTCGGAGCGCAATGCCACCCGCAATGCCTGATTCGGCCCGAAAATGGACTTTATTGGCAAGCGACTGCAAGGTGTTGATTTTGGGATTGGCTACGACGACGACATGACCGCCATGCCCACCATCACCACCATCTGGCCCACCACGTGGCGCAAATTTCTCGCGGCGAAAACTAATCCGACCATCACCGCCGTCCCCACTTTTGACAAACACGCGGGCTTCATCCAAAAACTGCTGTGACATGCTGTGTTTTTTATCTCGCTATTTCTCACTATCGGGTGTATCCATAAACCCGTTCATATCAAAATCTGGCCCCTGCTGCAAAATAACCGTCAACAGGTAGCGGGCTAACTTAAAAAAATCAGAGAGTTGATCTATTTGAGTGATGTAATGGTTGGCAGTGTGCTTTAAATCTGCATCCATATTGGGCAATTTTTCCCGTAGGCGGGTAATGTTGGTTTCCAAAACACTCAGCGCCCGGTCAATATCGCGGATTTCACGACTGCCCAGCACATTTTGGATCACCTTCCATAAATCACTTTCGGCCTCATAATATTTTTTGCGTGTCTCGCGTACCCACACCTCCCGCACAATCCCCATATTTTCGAGCGTGCGGATATTCATGCTGATGCTGGCTTTACTTTTACCCAGATGCTCAACCAAATCGTCTAAACTCAATGAGCCGGGATGCAGCAATAAGGCCCCATAGAGTTGACCCATTACCTTGTTGTAGCCAAAATAATCAGCCAATTGGCCCAACCCTTCCAGCATACTATCATTGACGGCCTGCAAAGTTGGGTCCAAATGCATCCCCTGACTGGTTTCATCGCTCATTAATGACAATCCTTGCCATGTACTGCTTTGGAACTAGGTATCATGATATTATACTGTCAGACCAAATGCGATAGTGACCTAAATCTGTGGGTTTACAGTGAATAATTTCAGATAATGCTTCGAGGGCTACAACATTCACACCCACCACTTTGATAAGAAAGCGTTTGAGCGTCCGGGCTAGGTGTTATCAATTGCTCCGGTGGGGCAATATAACCGCCTGTACCGCGTTGCAAAAAAGCACGTTCGGCCATTTTATCTAGTACAGAATAGAGATTCGCCCCCGGACACACCGTTGTATCGTTAAACTCGCGGTGACCTGCCAAATGAGTCAGGTTTAGACGTATTGCCAGCCAATTTACCAAGGCTTGCGTGTTATCAAGTTGAATTTGAGTAGGGGAGATTTCTTCAAAATTCCCAAATAGGCACACCCCCAAACTGCCTGTATTGTGCAGTTCGGTGTGCGTTCCCCGGGCCGACATCTTACGGCCCTCATAGACCTTACCCGTCAGCCCAACCCCAAAATGATAGGCAACATCCGCCCAACCGCGCTCATCCATATGCAAATTTTGAATTTCGCGCATGGTCGTATCATCATCCGTATCATAGAGGGAAGAATGATGAATCACCACTGTCTGATATGCCAAACGCAAATCTCCCTCATATTCACGCCAGCCTTCTGGGTTATCGAGTGAATAAAACCCAAATTCGTCTTCGGCTTCATGGTTGACAGACCGTGCGCCCCATTCTTCGCGGGTGATAATAGGTGGACGGTCAACTTGTTTAAACCGTGCCAAGCGGGCTGGGTCGGGGGTGCGGGTTGGCGGAACAGGGGTCGGGGTGTGGGACTCCTCATTGATAACAGAATAACCAATAGCAGAAACCCCAGCACAAGCCAAGGCCCCAGCCAGACCCAAACCCGTTAAAGCCAAAAAATCGCGGCGCGACACCTTGTAACCAGTTGGTTTAGGAGCACGTTTCGATGGTGTAGGTGGTGGTAGATGTTGATAGGTCATAGCTGCTGTCTTCCCATCTCTATAATCGCTGGTTGCCCTATCTTTTGTCAAATATTAATCCCAGAACGGGCGTTTTGTCATTGTCCCTACTTCAAGTCTGCGTTAAACTGACCACTAACCGATCATTAATTTGCTTTCACCCGATATTGAAACTCAGGAGTACCTTCTACCCCATGTCAGACTTCCGCATTGAAAAAGACTCTCTCGGCGAGTTACAAGTCCCCTCGAGTGCGTTATATGGCGCACAAACTCAACGGGCCGTGCTAAATTTCCCTGTCTCAGGCGCACGTTGTTATACGGCTTTTATCTGGTCAATGGCAATCATTAAACGAGCGGCGGCTGAGGTCAACAACGATTTAGGCCTGTTCCAAGGCAAAGAAGTTGACGGCAAAACTATTAGTGGTGCTGACATCGCCAAAGTCGTTATGGCGGCGGCTGATGAGGTCGTTGCTGGCAAGTGGAATGACCATTTTATGGTTGACCCCTTCCAAGCAGGTGCGGGCACTAGCCAAAACATGAATACCAACGAAGTCATCTCGAACCGCGCCAATCAAATACTTGGCTATGCCATTGATAACCCCAAAAAACCCGTTAACCCCAATGACCATGTCAACATGGCCCAGTCTACCAATGACACCATCCCTACCGCCATCCGGCTTGGCTGCTTGTGGCGTTTGGATGAACTATTGGCCGTCCTGACTAAGCTTCAAATCGCCCTTGAAGACAAAGCCAAAGAGTTTGACAGCGTGGTGAAAAGTGGACGTACCCACTTGCAAGACGCTGTGCCCGTCCGGCTGGGTCAAGAATTTGGGGCCTATGCCAAAGCGGTTGAACGGGATATTCACAAGATTAACCTTGCTGCCGATGGCCTGCGTCGTCTCGGTATTGGCGGCACAGCCACTGGTACCGGTTTGAACGCCCACGTCGAATATCACAGCCGCATGGTCAGGAAATTGAGCGATTTAACGGGCATAGACCTTGAAGAAAGTGATGATTTGTTCGAGAGTATGCAGAGTATGCAAGATGCCGTGTTTTTCTCCGGTGCATTGCGTACCCTCGCTCAAGATTTAATCCGCATTGCCAATGACTTCCGTATGCTCTCCAGCGGCCCTAGCACTGGCCTCGACGAAATCCGCCTGCCCGCCGTGCAACCCGGTTCCAGCATTATGCCCGGTAAGGTCAACCCTGTCTTGGCAGAAATGTTGAATATGGCAATGTTCCATGTCATGGGTAACGATTTGACCGTTATGATGGCGGGCCAAGCAGGGCAACTGGAACTCAATGTGATGATGCCCATTATCGCCCATAATCTATTCGAAATGATGCATGTCATTATTGGCTCGGTCAAAGCCTTCACCGAAAAATGTGTCGTCGGCCTGACCGCCAATGCTGAAAAAGCGGAAGGTTGGCTTGGCAAGAACGCCATTTTGGTAACAGCCCTAAACCCAATTATCGGCTATTTGAAAGGGGCCGAGGTCGCCAAGAAAGCCATGTACGAGGGTAGATCCATCGTAGATGTTGTGGTCGAACTTGGCTATATGACTCGTGAAGATGCTATCAAGGCCCTTGATGCTCGCCGGATGACCGAAGGCGGCATTATCGAAGGCGTCGGCGGTGGTGGTGGCTGATTTTTCAGCGTAAGGTCGAGTTGCGTATTTTCTAAGGATAGGTCGTTGGCCTATCCTTTATTTTCATATGATTTCAGTCAGTGTATCGTGGGCAAGACGCATTAGACAAAACTTTCACATCCCGGCACACTTATCCCGCAATCGAAACGGAAGGCAATTCGCTTGAGCTATAAGCGCATCGGAATTTTCGGCGGAACATTCAACCCGCCCCATCTTGGACATCTTATTTTGGCGGAAACCGCAGCCGATAGTCTTGAACTCGACTGTGTATTTTTCGTGCCCGCTTCTAATCCGCCGCATAAAATAGGGATGCCGCGGGCCCCTGCCGAAGTGCGGCTGGCGATGGTAGAACTTGCTATTGCAAGCAATCCACGTTTCACGACTTCGCGGGCCGATATGGACCGACCGGGGCCACATTATGCGGTAGATATGATTGCCATGTTTCACCGCGAATTTCCGGAGGCCGAGCTATTTTTCCTGATGGGGAGTGATTCGCTCCGCGATTTTCTGTCGTGGTCACGCCCCGATGAAATTTTGCATATGACCACCCTTGTTGTCATGCAGCGGCCTGATGTCTATCCTGACCTGTCAACCTTGACGCGCCGTCTACCGGGGCTATTGGAAAAACTCTATTTCCTCGAAGCGCCTGAAATCGAGATTTCATCAACCGAAATTGTCGCCCGTATCAAACAAGGACGTTCCATTCGCTATCGTGTTACCGAATCCGTCCTGAATTATTTGACCGAACACCAACTGTATATTGTGCCAAAAGATGATGAAAGCTAAATCCCTGTTCGTAACTAGTCTATTGATGGCCTGCGCCTTTGGGCTGCTGGTGATGAGTCCCCTCACGTTTGCCCAAAGTGGCGATCCTACCCCTACCCCCCAAGTAGGCACACTCGTTCCACCTACCCCCATCCCCGTCTCGACACCCACCCCTACCCCCCAAGCCGACGCGGTGTCGGGGATTCGCACCCTGCAAGACACAGGCAAAATCCGTGTGGGGGTACGCTATAACGTGCCACCGTTCTCTTGGCTGGATGATAAGGGCGAGGTTAATGGCTATGAAGTCGAATTAATGCAGGCCGTCGCCGTTGATTTGAAAGTCGAAGTTGAGTTCGTGCAGGTCACCTCCGAAACCCAACTTCGGGCTCTCTTGAGTGGGCAAATAGATGTTTTAATTGGCGAACAAATTCACACCCGTGACGCCGAACAATGGATGGAGTTTTCGCATCCCTATTATTACAACGAACAGCGCATGGTCATCCGACAGGGCGACCCCTATGGGCGAATTGCTGATTTAGCCAATCATCGGGTGAGTGTCATCGCAGGCAGTCGCGGTGAAGAGGCGATGGGTGTTTGGATGTCCCAAAATGGCACTGGCATGGATTTGGTACGCTATCTAACCCAAGATGATGCACTCGATGCCCTTGCTAACGGCGAGGTAGATGCGATGGTTGGCGAATTAGACGATCTTACCCGCGCAGGCCGTCAAAACATGAGCCTGATCGGGGAAACGGTGCGGTATGATTTTTACGCCATCGCCTTCCGCCGCAACGATGTCAATTTGCGTAATCCGGTCAATCGGGCCATTCAGCGCCTCTATGCTAGTGGTCGTGTAACAGAAATTGCCGAAAAATGGTTCCCCGACAAAGACATCAACTTTGCCGCGCTCATTCCGGTTTACGACAATTTTGATGGCGACACCCGTGAAGTCAAAGATTTCCCACCAGATATGCCCCTACCCGCCCAAACAATTATGGAAAAAATCCACACTGGTGGGGTGATTACAGTCGCGGGTATGAGTCTTAATGAATCCGACCCTCTCTATAAGCGGTTTTTGGATGCCCTCAACCGCGAAATTATGTATGAAATGGGGCGGCGTTGGCAGGTTACCATCGTATTCTTGCCCGATACTGCTGACAACGGGGTTGACCTAGTCGCCACTGGGCAAGCCGACATCGCCATGAACGTTCGCCCGCGTTGGGATGGGGCCGACCGAGTGGATTATTCGCTGCCCTATCACTATCACAAACATCAGATTTTAGTGGTTAAGGATGGGCGCTATGATGGCGGGGTCAATAGTTTCCGGGGTGGTAGCTGGATTGGTTATTATGAAGACACCGCGACTGACGAGGAACGCCTCAATTTCCTTGTGGGCTATTTGAAAATCTCACCCGCGATTTATCGTTTTATCAGTAATGAGCAAGTGGTTGAGCAAATTTTTGATGAGCGCAATGTAGATGGCATTTTTGCTGACAGTATCCGCTTACAGGCTCTCACCCTCGAATATCCACGTAATGCGTGGGCCGTATTGCCCAATTTCGAGGATTTGTTCCGTCCAATTGTTATGGCAACCCCGCGCAACGATGCCGACTTTTTGACATTGGTCAATTGGACACTAGCCGATATGTATCGGGACGGCACACTCGCGGCAATTTGGACGGCCAATTATCCGGCTGTGCCCTTGTTCTCCGGTCAAGATGTCCCCCCCTTCATTCCCAATTGGGCAGGCGTGGGTGACTTTTTGTATCAACGTAATGGAGAGTAATCGACTTTGCCTGATCCCAACCCCAACTTTATTGTTCCTGTTGGTACACAAATTGTGACCGAGGTGGCAATCAAAGCCACCAACGGTGATATTTTGTTTGCCAGCGGTGTGGTGGGAATCGTCATTAAAGCCCCGGTAGACAGCACCCATGCCTACCGAGTACGTTTTATGGATGGCACGGAAATTTCGCTCAATCGTCGTGAATTCACGATTAACAAGTTGTTCCAAAATCCTCTAGCCCCGGATAGCTGGTTATCAGACTTCGATCTAAAACAATGTGTTATCTATCAATGTGTGGTTGGGTCGCGGGCCTATGGCTTGGATGAAGAGGGTTCGGATGTTGACCAGCGTGGGATTTACCTCCCCCCTGCCGATCTACATTGGTCATTGTATGGTGTCCCTGAACAACTTGAAGATGAGGAAAAACAGCAGTGTTATTGGGAATTGCAAAAATTCCTAACTCTGGCTCTCAAAGGCAATCCAAATATCTTGGAATGTCTATATACCCCCTTAGTGGAAATGGCGACCCCTTTAGCCGAAGAGCTATTGGCTATTCGCTCAATCTTCCTCTCAAAGTTGATCTACCAAACTTATAACGGCTATGTGATGTCGCAGTTCCACAAATTGGAGCATCATCTCAAAAACTATGGCACCATCAAATGGAAACATGCCATGCATCTCATCCGTTTATTGCTTTCGGGCATTATTGCCTTGGATGAGGGCTATATTCCAGTGCGCGTCGAACAATATCGAGATCGCTTGCTGTCTATTCGTCGTGAAGAAGTCTCATGGGACGAGGTCAACGAATGGCGCAAACAGTTACACCAACAATTTGATACCGCCTATGAAAAAACGGCCCTCCCCGCTCGGCCTGATTATGAACGTGCCAATCAATACCTAATCCATGCCCGCCGGAGTGCTGCAAAATGAGTGTGGAAATTCGATATGACCTCTTGAAATCAGTCCTAGCAGACCAGCCCTATCCCTTACTGTTTGCGACTATCAGCGGCGCACATCTTTACGGCTTCCCGTCGCCGGATTCTGACTACGACTTGCGTGGCATCCATCTTCTGCCATTGAACAACATACTCGGCCTTGAGATCAACGACGAAACTATAGAGGATACTAGGGTGCAGCAGGGGCTTGAGATAGACCTTGTAACCCATGATGTCAAAAAATTTCTGCTGATGCTTTTGAAAAAAAATGGTTATGTGCTGGAGCAGATTTTTTCACCGTTGATTGTCTATGCTCTTCCAGAGCATGACGAGCTGAAACATCTGGCAAAAAATGCCATTATCCGCCATCACCACCACCACTATTTCGGCTTTGCCAAAGGTCAGTGGGAACTTTTCGAGAAAGAGAATCCGCGCCGTGTGAAACCTTTGTTATATACGTTTCGTGTTTTGCTGACGGGCATCCATCTAATGCGTACAGGCGAAATCGAGGCTCATCTGCCAACCTTAAACGAGATTTATCCACTCCCTTATATCCCCGAGTTGATTGCACGCAAACTGAGCGGGGTTGAAAAATCAACGCTTGATACCGCTGATGTAACGTTTTTCCAAGCTGAGTATCAACGTTTGCAAAGAGAGTTGGATTCGGCTTTTCAAAATACACATCTACCAGAATTTGCACCTAATCGCGATGAAATCAACGACTTTTTAGTGCGCCTACGCCTTAAGTATCATGTTGAATAGTTACGTCTTCATCTGATCACGGCTGGCAATCCCGATGCCTGTCAAAATGAAGGCCGAACCCACCAATTGCAAAAACACAGGCCACTCGTTTAGAAAAATCCCTGCCAATAGGCCACTGCCAATAGGCTCACCCAACACCACCAAGCTGACATAGGCGGCTGGAAGATAACCGAGGGCAAAATTAAATGATGAGTGTCCAATCAATTGGGCAGTCAGGCCCATCAAGGCCATCCACACATAGGCCTGCCATGCCAAACCACCCACTTGTTGCCCTGTCCCGATTACCGCAATAACCAGCACAATCGCCGCCACGCTGTAGACCAGCCATACATATGGGATTAAGCTCAATCCCCCGCGCAACCGTCGCCCAATCACAAAATAAATCGCTGCCATCACTGCCCCAATAACAGCCAATCCATTGCCTAAAAGCGGATCGGCCCGATTAGGTGGATCACCTGCCGAACCTGTCAGTGCCACCAAAATACCCCCGCCAAAAGCCAATACTAAGCCAATCAGCGTAAACTGACCCAATTTTTCTTTTAGGAAGAGGGGAGCCAAGAGTGCCACAAAAAGAGGATTAGTCGTCACCAACACGACGCTATTGACCACTGAGGTATATTCCAATGAGGTAATCCATGTGGCAAAATGCAGGCCCAGTACTCCACCACCAATTAGCACCAATCCAATATCGCGGCGGGTCAGTCTTTGCAATTCATGCGGATATGTTCGCAAAGCAGGTATGGTCAGAACTAGCGAGGCCACCAGCATCCGTGCCGCTGCAATGACCAATGATGGGGCATGTTCTTCTTGTGCCAATCGAATAAAAATAGCGGCAGTTGAAACCGCAAACACGCCTATCCCCATCACTACAAAAGGCAGCCAAGGCGGAATAGTGTTACGGCGCGACAAAGTTTGTTCAGTCATAAATTAGTGGCTGTCCTTCGTGGAATAATAAGAAATCCAATAGAATTCTCGGCTGGACTATTGTACAGTTCGCAGGCAGTTTTGGCGCGTGTTATTATTAACTTCGCACGTTTTACCAACGTTGAACTTCTGAGGAGAAGAAAAACATGGCACACGAACTACCCCCGCTGCCGTATGCGTTTAATGCATTAGAGCCACATATTGACGCGCTGACGATGGAAATCCACCATGATCGTCACCATGCGGCGTATGTCAACAATCTGAACAAAGCCCTAGAAACCCTGCCCGAACTCGCCACCCTACCGATTGATGCCTTGCTCAAATCACTGGATAAAGTGCCCGAAGGCTCACGGAATGCAGTCATCAACAATGGTGGTGGACACTTCAACCACACCCTGTTTTGGACTATTTTGAGCGCCAAGGGTGGTGGTGAACCCACGGGTGCTCTCGCCGCCGCCATTAACAATGCGTTTGGCAGCTTTGCCGCCTTCAAAGAAGAATTTGCCAAAGCCGCGACCACCCGCTTCGGTTCGGGTTGGGCATGGCTCTCGGTCAAAGCCGATGGCTCTCTGACCATCACCTCGACCCCCAACCAAAATAACCCGTTGACCGACACCGCCGGATTGACTCCCATTCTCGGCCTTGATGTGTGGGAACACGCCTATTATCTGAAATATCAGAACAAGCGCCCTGATTACATTGCCGCCTTCTGGAATGTGGTGGATTGGAACGCAATCGCCGAGCGTTTTGCCGCTGCTAAATAGTGAGCTAGCGGTCAAAAAGTAGCGTCTTTAAGGCGAGTTAATCCACATTGACTCGCCTTTTTGCTAATATCATTGGATGATTTCTGTAAATTTTCCTAATTTGATTGACAGTCCTAACCAATTTGCTATAGTTAACACATAAGCATGGTAAATCCCGGATTTACCTCCGGTTAACATTTGTGCAACTCTGGCAAGGAGCCTTTGAATCATGACCCATATCATCACTGGTCTATGTTTGCGTGACGGCGCTTGTGTGGAAGTTTGTCCCGTCGAGTGCATCATTCCCGGTATTCCAGAAGCGGAATGGCCGTGGTACTTCATTGACCCCGACACCTGCATTGACTGCGGTGCTTGCGTTCCTGAATGCCCTTACGAAGCCATTTTCCCCGAAGATGAAGTACCAAGCAATCATGAAATGAAACCAAGCCAAGCCTATCAACCCTTCAAGGGCGAGCGTGTAACCGCTGCTGGGGGCGAAGTCTATGACCTCACCGACGACATTCAACCCAATTACGATTTCTTTTCGGCTGGCCCCGGCTACAACGCACGCGGCTAAAATCCGCCTCATTTTTATCTAAGCTCCTAAAAACCATCTCTCATTCATTTGAGCAGGTGGTTTTTTAACGTTCATAAAGGAATATCATGACCCCTGAACAGTACCAAAAATTCACCGACCAATTAGTCGCCAATCTTGCACATGACGCCCGCGTCGTTGGTATCATATCAGCAGGTTCGATGGCGGCTCAAGGACGCTTACCTGACCGCTGGTCTGACCACGACTTTTTTGTGATTGTCGAAAGTGGTCAGCAAGAAGATTTTCGACAAAATCTCCAGTGGGTGCCGGATTATGACCATATGATTTTTTCGTTTCGGGAAACCGAACATGGCGTTAAAGCCATTTTTGACTACGGGCATCTCATTGAGTTTGCTGTCTTTGATGTTGAGGAAACCAACCTTGTCAGCCTCAATGCCTATCGTGTTTTGCTCGACCGGGTTGACCTTGGATCGAGATTGGCAGCTATCGCCCATCGCACCGCCATCAACACTGCCAATGGAAATGACACGCATTATGTCGGTCAATTTCTGAGCCATTTAATGATTGGGGCGGCTCGTTATAAACGTGGCGAAAAATTGAGTGGACACCGCTTTATCAAAGATTTTGCGCTGTATGAATTGTTGTGGCTGTTGAGTAAATATTTACCCGCCGAGGACAGAACTAAGTTAGACAACCTTGACGCCTCCCGCCGTTTCGAAAAAGTCTTCCCCGAAATGGGGGCAACCATCAGCGACCTATTGCTCCTTGACCCAATTGAAACCGCCGTCGGGATGCTTACTACAGCCGACACACTTTTGCGTCCGGTTATGCCGAATTTTCCAGCCGAGGCCTTCGCCACTATTCAGCAGTATCTTCAGACCATTCAGGCGGAGTAAGCAGTGGTAGTTTTGGTGTGGGTGATCTTAGAAAAGCCTCGACTGTGCTCAGTTTCCAATAGCGCGTGCCGTTAAACCCATGAGGCCGATGGTCAAATTTAATGATATTTTGAATGTCGGCCTTGTTGCGGCCCAACATCCATGCCACCTGTGAAACAGTGAGCGACACTTGATCACGATGGGCCTTTTGCCAATGGGCAAGACGGGCCAAGCCGGGGGTTGTCACTTCATGTTTACATACCGGACAGCGAGTTTCATTAAAAGTCGCAAAGGGAGCAGGGATGTCTGCTTTGGCGGCAAAATAGGAGGCATCCCACGCCTCTAACTCGTCAGCAGCCTCCTCAATCCACACTCGGTCAGAATTCTCATCCCCATTAAAATAGCGGCTGTTAAAATAGCAGTCATCACAAATCCCATAGGGGTGACTTTTAGGCAGGCGTTTACCGCAATTAGCACATTTCCGTGCTGCCTCAATCCTCCGCAGCAGGGCCGCATCAATCCGCGCCGACCACTCCCCCCGGGCCTCACGAACCGCCCCTTCTTCCATGCCACTATTGCGGAATTCGGGCCGCTGGCTTAACCACAGATACACATCCGCATGGGAGATAGACTCTTCAGTCAAATCCAAATCAACGCTATCGCGAATTTCCAGTGGCGGCAACGGTGGAGGTGGCATTTGCCGATCCAGCAAAATCGCCGTAGCACACCGTCGCCAATAGGTACGAGTATTTTCACGGGTGGGAGCGTTGACCAATTTAAGTGCCATTTTTAGGCCCAATTGTTCAACTTCATCGGGTTGCAGCATCCGGGCCAATTCCACCCGCTCGGTCATATCGGCTGTTTTTAAGACGCTCCGCAGATGGTCAGGAATGGACTGCAACCGGGCCCATTCTTGCAAGCGTTCGGCAAATGTCCCCGGCAGCAATTCTAATTCCTCAACCGACGGGGCAATACGAGCATGGGTCAAATGCGGTACCGGGGCATTAAACAAACGCAGCACGGTTGTTAAGCCAAATTTATCCATGGCCCCAACTTCACCCGCTTCCGAAAAACCAAATCGCCCCGCCCGACCACCAATTTGCTGCACTTCCGAAGGGGTCAACATACGCCGTTCGCGTCCATCAAATTTATCTACTTCAAAAAAGCAGACATAATCGGCTGGCAAATTTAGGCCCATGCCCACTGCGTCCGTCGCAATACAAATCTCCGTCTTCCCCTCGGCAAAGCGATCCGCCTGGCGACGGCGTACTTCTGGGGGCAAGCTGCCATATACCACCGACACTTTACGTCGCATCGTTTCTAGGCGGGTCTTTAGCTCCAACACCATCGAGCGCGAAAAAGCCACCAAAATCGTGCGTTTCGGCAATTTACTGAGTGACCATGGATAATCGGCCACTTTGATGGGGGCAAGGCGTTGATGTTCCACAATTTCAACTGGCATCGAGACCGATTCAGCCATTGTTTTGACCAGATTCAAGGCGGCTTTTGGCCCAATCACGTGGATTTCGGGGGCGCGAGCTTCCATCAAAGCACGTGTCCATGCCCAACCGCGATCCGGATCAGCTAACATTTGGGCTTCATCAATAATGACGCACTTGCCGCTGTATTGGGCATTAAACATCTCAATGGTCGAGGCAGTGAAAGTAGCACCATCCACCGGGATATATTCTTCCCCGGTCAGCAGATTGCAGCGCACCCCATTCATGTTGAGGCGGTCAAACACTTCAAACGCCAACAAGCGTAAGGGGGCGAGATACCAGCCACTGCCCGCTTCGGCCAATGCGGTCAGAGCATCATGCGTTTTGCCACTATTAGGTGGGCCAATGTGGACAATCACCCGCTGATTTTCACGTCCTTCATGCTCCCATGTGGGGAAGATGGGCAACAGTCGCGCCCGTAGTTCTTCACGCATCTGCTTCTCGGCTTGAATCCGATGCTGGCGATCTTGTTCGAGGCGGGACTGTTCTTCCACGTAAGCAGTGCGGCGTTCTTCGCGCCACTCCACTTTTTTGTCTCTCAGAAGGGCTTTAAATTCATAAAGGTGTTCTGGCAAACCCCATTGACCACAGACTTGTTCCCAACGTGGAGCGGTGGTACTCAATTTTTCCTGTTGCAGTCGATAGCGTGCTTGGGCATAGGTTAACCCTGCCACCAGCGCAATTTCACGCGGCTTAACTTTTTCGCGGCCCGTAAAATGTAGGGCGTATTGGGGATTGGCATAGGCGGTTTCAACATCATCGGCTGGCAGTCGAATATGCCCTTGGGGGTCTTCAAACGCAAACACATCCCCGGCATTAATGGCTGCTTCAACAATTTCGGGTCTCGCGCCAAGTCGGGCGGCGGCTTTGGTCAAGATATAAGTTCGCGCCGCCACCTTCTGCCGATTGGTCGTTCCATCTTTAGCATCAGGCCGCAACACTTTACCACAGTCCTCCAACAAGGGCTGCCATTCTTCATCTTTAACCCGACTCTCGGCTGATGCTGTCCGCCGGGCCCGTTGAATATCGGCTTCCACAGGCGTGACCCATGACATCAGTTGGCCTTTTTTGCGCCATTGCAGCGAAAACCGCAACAACTGGCCCTGCCCCACTAGGCGATCCACAATGGACTGTTCAAAGTGTTCGCACAATACATCAAACCGCGCGACTTCGCCTTTGCAGGTTTTCAAATAGCCAACAATTTGCTCAAACATCGGGGCCAGATTGCGCCGCAACAGAACTTCTTGCATCGTCAATGGCCCAAGCCGCAACGGGTCATAGATCAACCCATCAGCTTGCATCAAGATTTCACGGGTCAATAATCCCTGCAAGGCCGCTTCGTCCACCCCAGTGGTAAATGAAGCTAGCTCGGCATAGCCCGCTGGTGGTAAAGCGTCCACAATCTGCTTTTCAACCTCAGCGAGTTTCGCTTGGCGTGCTGCTAATAAATCAACAATGGGGCGGTCAATATAGGTATTGGCGTCGCGCATTCGTGGCAGTTGCGGACGACACCACGCCTTAAGCAAATTGACCTGTTCAGCACTCACTCGTGCTGGGTCAAAATAGAGATCACCCACTTGTCCAATACGGCCCGCTTGGGCAATTTGGGCAACTTGTTTGCTGGCCCGATTATCGATCCGAAAACGGCTTGCCAAGATGCTGCGGGAAATAAAGCCTTCGGGGATACGAATTAGGACGTGAAAAAGGGTTTCAGGACTCGTTTTCCATTTTGCCATGCGCTGTTGAAAATGCCTTCAGTCTGATCTTTTCATTGGTGGGATTGTCGGGGTAAGCCATTACTCCCAGCCTGACGTAATGATTCTTCAGGTTGGGCAACCGGAACTGGCTCGGCTACCAAAATTTGGGTTGGAACTGGGGTAGCCTCCGACTCGACTTTCTCAGGTCCAGTTTTTGCTTGCTCGATGGGCTCAGCTAGTTTCAAGTCGGCAGCGGTTTCCATACCCATCACGTTATCATTGGGAGTTATTTTTTGCTCGTGGGATGTTTCTTCACCACCCACTTCCACTCCATCTAGTGACGGCAGCCAAAAACCAAAGGTGCTCCCTTTGCCAGCTTCACTATTAAACCAAACTTCCCCTTCCGAGCGTTCGATAATCGCCTTAACAAGGCTTAACCCTAACCCTGTCCCTTCAATACCCTCTGTGCCGGGTTCACGGGCACGATAAAACCGTTGGAACACTTTAGTTTGACGGTCGGGCGAAATCCCAAATCCATTATCTTCGACCTCAAAAAAGGCCCGACTCCCCATTCGCTCTAGTCGAACAATAATTTTGCCGTGTTCAGGCGTATATTTGACAGCATTGCTAATTAAATTAATCATGGCTTGACGAAACAAGGCCAATTCGCCTGATACAATGATGGCCTTACTTGGCAGGGACGCCATTAATTCGTGTGATTTCGACTCAGCCTCATTCCGCATCCGCATCAAGGCATCTTGCAGGGCCGTCACCAAATTCACCGGATGGTCAGAAATTTGCAAGGCCGACTCAATGCGCTCCAGTGTTAATAGCTCGTCAATCAACAAGCGCATCTGATTGGCTGCACCTTCGATATTTTCAATTGCTCGGGTGGCTAAATCTGGCATTTGTTCGCGTAGGCGCTTTAATAAAAACACCCCGTTAATTACAGCGTTCAACGGATTACGCAAGTCATGCGCCGCCATCCGAATCATATCGGATTTTAATTGTTCGGCATTATAAGTGCGCGTATACAAATCGGCATTCCGAAATGCAATTGACGCGCGGTTGGCGACATGGATAACAAAGGCCCGCATATCGGTATTAAAGTGGGTCGGGCGGCGACTTTCTAGGTGCAATACACCTAGTACCTCACCCCGAAAAACCAGCGGCACGGTAAACTGCGAACGCGAACCCGCATAGATGAGGCTTTGATCGGCATGACTGGTTACATAAGCCATATACACAGGTTTACCACTCTCAGCAGCCCGTCCAATAATGCCACTATGCATTGAAAGCGGCTCACGCATGAGGGTGGTCGCATATTGAAAGGCGCTACCCATGACCCGAACGACCTGAAGTCCATTATCTACTTTTTTGGCAATCAGCCCTGTATCGGCTGCCGTGCGTCGGATTGCCCAGTCGAGGGTAATATCGAGGACATGTTCAAGATTCAGGACACTGTTCAATTCCCGATCTAAATTTTGTAAAAATTCCAGTTCCTGAAGGCGTTCATTTAGGTCGTCAGGGTTCTCAACTGGCCCGGATGCAGGTAATATAGGGTCAGTCGTCATAGAGAAATAGCTCCACTAAAATCAGGCATACAAGTAGGTTCTCGACCGTGCAAACATTACAATCTTAGCATATAAAGTATGCCATACTAACGAATTTTTGACGAACGGCGGCGTTTGTTCTATATTTAACAAGTGAACCATATCCCACGAATTATAACGCTGGCCCTGCCGCGTAATAATCAATAACAATCAAAGTTTGTCCCCACGACAGCATGGAGGCGTAAGTACATGGTGGATAGGACACAAGACTTCACCAGTGGATTACTGGAACAAATTAAAGGCTTTAGCCGCGATGTGCAGGCAGTTGAAGTCGGTACCGTACTCACCGTTGGTGATGGTATTGCACTTGTGACAGGCTTGCCCAACGTGCGTGCCCAAGAATTGGTAGAATTTTCTAACGGTACGCTTGGTGTGGCCTTCAATCTGGAAGAGGATAGTGTAGGTATCATCATCCTCGGTGAATATATCGAAATTAACGAAGGTGATGAAGTTCGGGCAACGGGACGTATCAATTCCGTCCCTGTCGGGCCAGAACTCGTCGGGCGCGTGGTCAATGTGCTGGGCGAACCGCTAGATGGCAAAGGCGCAATCAATGCCAGCGGCGGTGTCTATGCAGTTGAACGTATTGCTCCCGGCGTTATGGAACGCCAAAACGTGTTCCGCCCCGTGCAAACGGGTTATCGGGCTGTTGACGCTCTAATTCCGATTGGGCGTGGTCAACGTGAATTGATTATCGGTGATCGTGGAACGGGTAAGACAGCACTCTGCCTCGACGCGATTATCAATCAAAAGAACAATCGCCCCGGTGATGAACTCATTTGTATTTACGTTGCCATCGGCAAACGTGCTGCGGAAATCCGCCGCGTGGTTGCTACATTGGAAGAACATGGCGCGATGAGTCACACCATTGTGGTCGCGGCGTCAGCCTCTGACCCAGCCGCTATGCAATACCTTGCTCCGTATGCAGGTTGCGCTATCGGCGAGTATTTTATGGAACATGGCAAAGACGCCCTCGTCATTTATGACGATCTGTCCAAACATGCTTGGGCCTATCGTCAAGTATCGCTGCTGCTGCGTCGTCCTCCGGGCCGTGAAGCGTACCCCGGTGACGTTTTCTATCTGCACAGCCGTTTGCTCGAACGTGCCGCCCAACTTTCTAAGGAACAAGGTGGTGGCAGCCTGACCGCCCTACCTATCATTGAAACCCTGTTGGGTGACATCGCTGCCTATGTACCGACCAACGTTATTTCGATTACCGATGGTCAGTTGTTCCTAGAAGGCGACTTGTTCTATTCCGGTCAACGTCCGGCGGTTAACGTCGGTGTGTCGGTGAGCCGCGTGGGTGGTGACGCCCAAACCAAAGCGATGAAGAAAATTGCTGGCCCGCTGAAAGTTGATCTTGCTCAGTTCCGTTCATTGGCTGCTTTTGCCCAATTCGGCTCTGGTTTGGATAAAGACACCCAAGCCCGCTTGGATCGTGGTATGCGCCTGACTGAACTGATGAAGCAGCCTCAATTCCAACCGGAACCCCTGCACAAACAGGTGGCGATCATTTTCGCGGGTACACGTGGACACCTCGATAATGTGCCGGTCAACCGCGTCAAAGAATGGGAATCTGGCTTCCTGCGCTTCCTAGAAATGCAATATCCCGATTATCCTGCCAAACTCTATGAAAAACTGACCTTTGACGCTGTTGAGGACATCCTTACCACTGCGGTGAAGGACTTCAACGCTACTTGGAACTAATACGGAGAGAATATGGCCTCCGCAAGAGAAATTAAACGACGCATTGGTAGCGTCAAAAACATATCACAGGTGACGCGGGCACTCGAAGCAGTGTCCGCCAGCCGGGTGCGCCGCGCCCAAGAACAGGTACTCAACAGCCGCCCCTATGCCGAAAAGGCATGGGAAGTGCTGGTGAATGTCGCCACCGCGACAGGGGCCAATGAACATCCCCTGCTTGCCACACGTGATGAAATCAAAACGATTGACATTGTACTCGTTACGTCCGATCGTTCGCTGTGCGGCGCATACAACAACAATATCATCAATGTGGCCGAGCGCTTTGCCAGTAGTTTTCAAAATGGTCAGCATGTGCGCTGGATTACCGTAGGACGCAAAGGCCGTGACTATCTTGCCCGTCGTGGCAAAAATATCGTCGCGGAATTTCATAACCTGCCGACTCCGCTTTCCATCGCCAGCATTGCGCCTATTGGTAACATGGTGGTAGATGATTTCCTGTCCGGCACAGTGGATGCGGTGTTCCTTGCCTATACCGACTTCGTGAACATGCTGGTGCAGCGTCCGGCAGTCATCAATCTGCTACCCCTGCAACGCTACTCACCTGAAAATATGGTGCAACAGGAACTGCTTAAAGCTGAGCCCGATGCGACCACCGCTGGTCGTGATTATCTCTATGAACCAAATGCCACTGCGATTTTGGACGAGATTATCCCGCGCTTTACTACACTGGAGATTTATCAGGCCCTACTTGAAAGCAATGCCAGCGAACACAGCGCCCGTATGGTTGCCATGCGGAATGCTAGTGAAAGCGCCATCGCTCTCGCGGCTGACCTGACCTTGGAATATAACAAGGCTCGCCAGTTGGCAATCACCAGCGAAATTCTGGACATCGTGGGCGGTGTTAACGCCCTGCAACAAACCGAAGATAAAGCGGCCCTTAAAGCCGCCGACAAATTCATCAATGATGTGGGTGGCGAACTGCTGGCCGAAAAACGTGCCGAGCGTTCCGCGAGCGCCCGACACAACTAACGAAGGAGCAGCAATAACACTATGGCTGAAGTGCAAGGAAAAATCATACAAGTGTTGGGGAGCGTGGTGGACGTTGGTTTTAACCAAGAAGACCACCTACCTGACATTTATCACGCTATCCGCATTCCGCTGGGCGAGGGTAAACTCGACCTAATTCTGGAAGTGCAAAACCACATTGGTGATCACAAAGTTCGTTGTGTGGCAATGGACAGCACCGATGGTCTGTCGCGCGGGATGGCAGCTTTTGGGACAGGCGATTATATTCGTGTGCCTGTCGGCGAAGTCACCCTAGGTCGTATTTTTAATGTGTTGGGCCGCCCGATTGATGGCAAACCCGCCCCAATCACCAACCTGATGTACCCCATTCACCGTTCGGCCCCAGCTTTTGCCGAACAGACTTCCAAAACCGAAGTCTTTGAAACGGGTATCAAAGTTATTGACCTCATCGCCCCCTTCACCAAAGGTGGGAAGATGGGTATTTTCGGTGGTGCAGGGACGGGCAAGACCATCATCATCACCGAACTGATTGACTCCATCGCCAAAGTGCACTCGGGCCTATCCGTTTTCGCTGGCGTGGGTGAACGTACCCGTGAAGGGACACAACTCTATGGCGAAATGGAAGAATCGGGCGTGTTGAAAAACGTGACGATGGTGTTCGGTCAAATGAACGAACCCCCCGGCGTGCGTTTGCGCGTGGCCCTCAGCGGTTTGGCAATGGCGGAATATTTCCGCGATCAAGGCCGTGACGTGCTGATGTTCATTGACAACATTTTCCGTTTCTCCCTCAGCGGGTCGGAAGTATCGGCGCTTTTAGGTCGTATGCCCTCCGCTGTAGGTTATCAACCCAACCTTGCAGAAGAAATGGGTCAGTTGCAAGAACGCATCACATCCACCAAGACAGGTTCCATCACCTCGATGCAAGCTGTCTATGTGCCCGCCGACGACTACTCCGACCCTGCGCCAGTCGCGGTGTTCGCGCATCTCGACGGAACAATCGCGTTGGAACGTTCGTTAGCCGCGCAAGGGTTGTTCCCAGCTGTTGACCCGCTGGCCTCGACCTCCAAGATTTTGGATCCCAACGTCGTCGGTGAAGAACACTATCGCACCGCCAACGAAGTCCAAAACGTGTTGCAACGCTATAAGGAACTGCAAGACATCATCGCCATTCTCGGCGTAGATGAATTGAGTGAAGATGACAAACTGGTGGTAGCCCGTGCGCGTCGTATTCAGCGTTTCCTGACCCAGCCGATGAAGGTAGCCGAACAATTCACTGGCCGCCCCGGCAAGTACGTCAAGATCAGCGATACGGTGCGCGGCTTCCGCATGATTCTCGATGGTCAGCTTGACCACATCCCCGAAGGTTTCTTCTTCATGGCGGGTGCGATCGAGGACGTGTTGGACGCTTACGCCAAGTCGCAAAACAACTAGTGGCATAAGGTTTTTCGTAGGGGCGGGTCTAAAACTCGCCCATCTGCGAACTGCCGCTGTTAAGGAGCAAACATTATGCCCATTCATGTCGAAGTCGTCAGCCAAGAGCGCCGACTTTTTAGTGAACCAGAAGCCGATATGGTCATTGTACCCGGTGTTGAAGGGGTGCTTGGCATTTTGCCACGGCACACCCCCCTGCTCACCACCATGACCTTTGGTGAACTGCGGATCAAAAAAGGCAACGCTGAGGAAAGTTTTATCATCTATGGCGGTGTGGTTGAAGTCCGGCCCGACAAAGTCGTGGTGCTGGCCGATGCCGCTGATTTCACGGCCAATGTCAATATTGCCGAAATCGAAGCCGCCCGTGAGCGTGCCCGCAAAGTGTTGGACGAAGGGCCGCCACCCGAAGAACATGCGCATTATGCCGCTGAACTCCGTCGTGCCGAGCTCGCGATTAACGTCGCCCGCAAGACCAAGAGTCGTGCTGGTACAATTCGCATCATCAGCCAAGGTGAAGAACCAACTGATCAATAATGCTTGATTAGCTTACTAACAAAAACCACAGACTACGTTACCTCTGTGGTTTTTAATTCCCTCAACATCACCGACTGGTCTACATCATCCTGACAGTAAAACACCCGCCCCCTTGAAATTCGCGCCATAATCCAGCAAAATGCTGTGTCCGCATATCTGGACTGAATACAAGAGATGCGGTAAGGTTATAAGCCGCTATCAGAATTATGCGATTTCACGAACCACAATACGAGTTCGTTTGAGGGAAAGCATCACATGGGTATTGTCGCTAAAAATTTGGGTGTTGATCTCGGCACGGTCAACGTCCTGATTTATTCCGGTGGTCAAATTATTCTTCAAGAACCTGCGATGGTTGCGCTGACCACTGAAGATGAATTTGTCCGTGCTGTTGGTCAAGAAGCCCGCGATATGTGGGGCCGCCACTCTGAAGATTTAACGGTTATTCGTCCCCTAAAAGATGGTGTCATTGCCGATTACGAAGTCACCGAAGCCATGCTCAGTTATTTTTTCCGCAAAATCAAAGCGCGTGGCTGGTTTCGACGGCCTGAAGTGATGATTTCCGTCCCTTATGGCGTGACCAGTGTCGAAAAACGTGCGGTGCATGAGGCTGCCATCCAAGCCGGGGCACGTGAAGCCTATCTCATTCACGAACCACTGGCCGCCGCTATTGGAGCAGGGCTACCCGTTCATACCCCTGCTGGGAATATGATCCTTTCAATGGGGGGTGGGGTCAGTGAAGCAGCGGTTTTGGCAATGGGTGGAATCGTCGTTGCATCTACAGTACGGGCAGGTGGACAACGCTTAGATGAAGCCATTATCAATTATATACGCCGCAAATATAGTCTCATTATTGGCGAACCGACTGCCGAGGCCGTCAAAATCCAAATTGGCGCAGCCGTTGAGCAGCCTGAAGAACTATCAATGGAAATTCAAGGACGCGATCAAGTCAGTGGTCTACCACGCACCATCACCATCTCAACCAGCGAGGTTGTTGAAGCTCTGCGCGAACCCCTCATCACGATTGCCAGCGTCGCCCGGCAGGTGCTCGAAAAAACACCCCCCGAATTGGCATCGGATGTGATTGATCGTGGTATTGTTTTGGCAGGAGGCGGGGCCTTATTACGTGGGATTGAGCAATTTATTACGCAACAAACCAGTGTCCCGGCCTATCGTGCGGATGACCCATTGGTCGCCACCGCCGTTGGCGCGGGTCGTGCCCTTGAAAACCCAAGCCTAATGCGCGGCAATATCGAGCGTATGTAATATAAAAACACTCCAATGATTGGAGTGTTTTATTTTTCGTGGTTTGGCATCTACCGCTCTCACCCACCCAAATAAAATGTCATATGCTGCAATTCGACCACTGGGTCAATATATTGCACATGGACACCGTCCGGCACCGCCAGATTAATCGGGGCATAATTCAAAATCCCCCGGATGCCTGCTTTGATCAAATCATTGGCAAGCGACTGCGCCACCTCAACTGGCACGGCTAACATCGCAATCTGGATGCTGTGGGAAGGAATTTCGACCGCAATTCGTTCAACTGCCATGACATTCATGCCATCAATTTTCTGTCCAATTTTGTCAGGGTCAATATCAAAAACAGCCACGACGCGAAACCCACGTGGTGTAAACCCTCGATAATGGGCCAAAGCATGCCCTAAATAACCCGCCCCGACGATTGCTACCGGCCATTCGCGGTCAACATGCAAAATTTGCTGAAGTTTATTACGCAACGTTTCAACGTGATAACCCGTGCCTTGTTTGCCAAAACCGCCAAAATGGGAAAGGTCTTTGCGGATTTGCGCCGAGCTAATGCCCAAAAATTCGCCCAGTTCACGTGAGGATGTGACTTCTCGGCCCATCTGTGCCATTTGATTGAGCGCCCTTAGATAAATCGGTAAGCGACCAATTACAATGTCGGGAATTTCTTCGGACATTAAGTCTAGTTCATGCGATGATGTTGAACCGGGCATATTCACCTCAAAAACAATTTTTGAGCAGGAAAGCTGCTCAACGAATAAAGTCCTATGGTCCATGTGCCGCGTACGGTTATAGTCTAACCGATTAATTTGTGAAAATCTATGCTATCTGTGGAAGCACACATACGCCTTATGATTAGGCTGTAATTTCGGCTTTTTGACGGGGGTTAACCCATGTCGTGCGCCATACTGCCACACCCATCAAAAGCAACCCCGGCAGGTAAAATCCCCAAGGAAAACTACTCGGTTTAATCGAATCAAACTCATCAGGCGATAGAGGCAAATTACCCAGTGCGTCCCACATAAAAGCAATTAGGGCCAGCGCCATCCCTGCAAACAGCATTCCCCATTCAGCCTTACCGGGGCGAATCGGCCATTCGCGGTCATCCACCCAAATCGCGACCATACCACCCACCACCATCAAGGAGGCACTCAAAACAGGGCTAATGACTGGCCCCCACCATGGCACGGGCACGAGGAATAAAATATCCCATGTCAGCGGCGAGGCGGGCCATCCGATAAATACCCACAACCAAATGTAATAAAAAATGTCCCAGATGCCAAAGGTAAAAAACGCAAAGGCGATTTTCGATTGCAGCCGTCGTCCTGCAATCCAGCCTACCGCCAATAACATAAACATTGTGGCGATTTCACGTCCGATTTCGATGCCGGTAATCGTTCGGTCAAAGTCGGGAATTTTGGTCAGGTCATCGCCCAAGCCATACATGCGGCGCAGATACACAACCACCGCTGATTCAAGATAAGCCATTGCAATGGCAAATAACCCAACCGCCCACAATTTTTTGACCTGCATCAAAACCGATCCTTATCAAAAATCGCGTTATATCCGTTGTTGTCTTCAGCCTGTCCGTTTTCCATACGCTGGCTAACCTTTTTACCACGCCCAAGGGCCACGCTGCGCTGATAGGCCGCCCAAATCGAACGGGATATAACCGTCCGCAACCCGCCCTTTTCCATATGGTAAAGCGCTTCGGCAGATGTTCCACCGGGGCTAGTCACCTGATTACGTAGCGCTGCCAAATGTTCGCCACTTGCCATGGCATATTCCACCGAGCCAAGCATAGTATGCAACACCAATTTTTCAGCAATGCGCCGTGAAAAGCCCAAATGCACTCCAGCATCAACCATCGCTTCGAGGAAAACAAAAATATAAGCAGGGCCAGTGCCACTCAGCGCAGTTGCCATATCGAGATAATCTTCTTTCTCAACAAACACTTCCTCACCAAGCGCCTTCAAAATCGCCTGTGCCTGATTTTTTTGTTGAGCCTCGACCTCATCCGTCGCCGTCCACACTGTAATGCCCTTACCTATTTTGGCTGGTGTATTTGGCATCGCCCGCACCACCCTAGCATTACCAAATAGATGCACCAAATAACTGATGGGCACACCAGCCGCGATACTCAAGACCAATTCACAATGGGCTAGGCTGCGGTGCGTCAAGGGCAATACGTCGTCCATCACTTGGGGCTTAACCCCCAACACCACCAAATCAGCCTCACGTGCAGCGGCCAAATTGTCCGTCGTATAGCGTACCGCATACCGCGCCGCCAATTCTTGCCCACGTTCCTTACGTGGCCCCACCGCGATTATTTGCTCTGGATGCACACTGTTATTGCCAACCAATCCAGCAATCATCGCCTCAGCCATCTGCCCACTACCAATAAACGCCAGTGTTTTGTTTTCAAACATGCCGACTTAATTACCCCTTTATGGTGTTAAAGGCTCACCCCATTAGCTATTCAATCTCAATACTAAAACGTGGGCCATCGTAACTCATCAAATAGAAAGTACGTTCCCGCCCCTCAAAATCCTCGCGCATCAAATCCGTTGCGACATAGCCTTCTTGAAACGCCGTACTAAAAACTTCACGGCAATGGTCACGCCATGCCGTCGCCAATTGAGGGTCGCCATGCAAAATAGCCGAGCAGTCTGACGGAATTTCAATCAACATCATCGCCCCATCTGGCAGTTTCAACTCGCCTGCATACGGGTGTGGGCAAAAGACTTCTGGCCCCGGCTGGGAAGGATTGATAATTGGCATGCCCGTTTCCAAATATTGAGCCAATGTCAGGCTGTTACGCTTGCCAAAAAGCCGTTCCTCCACTCGATTACGAGTCAGCCACCATTCGGCAACCACCCGATCGGGCGACAATGTGACATTCCGTTCCCATGTTTCGCGCGCATCGGCCCCAAAATAATCAGGCACGTAGGATTGCACCATTGCCCCTAATTTGCGGATATACAAATAGGCATCACGGCTGCTCAGGGGGTCAAACGCAATGGTGACAAGGCGAATTCCCTGCATCACGGCCACTTCGCGCTGTTGGCGGGCTAGTTGGGAGGCCAACCCAATCCCTCGATAATCCGGATGCACGGCCAAGCGTTCAATCACCAGTTTAAGATTTGCCATGGCCGGACGACGTGGGTCAAGACTGTCGGTTCCCAAAAACGCAACCAAAAAACCCACTAATAACTCGTCCTCAAACGCCCCCAAAACCTGTCCCCCATTGCGCGCATAACTGACCAGTGTATGACGGGCAATATGAGTGGTGGGGTCATCCCCATAAATTAACCGTTGCAAGTCCATCACGGCCCGAAACTCTTCGGGTCGGGTAAGGGTTCGCACCGAAAATGCATGTGCACTAGCCATCTGCTTTTTTTGTCTCGCTTCTTTCACCTAAACGGACTAGATCAAAATCGAATACCCGGTCGCCGCCGAAACATAAATCGAAGGAGTTCAAGGCTATAGCGACGCTGCGGCATATAGGTTACTAACGTATCTTCAAAACGTACCGGTCGCACCCCTGTATACTCATAAAGATTACCCAGCGGCGCAGTGCGATTCCCAGCCATCAAATCAAACCATTGTTTAGTGGCGGGCCAACTTGGAAATATCACATTCGCCACCCCGGTCAACCACCGTAATAAATAAGGCGGCAAGGGGAAAATGATGCGGCGAGCTTTGGTCACACGCATTACAGTGCGGGTCATTTCATTAAAACTAGCATACTCCCCCCCGCCAATATCGACCGTAACATCCACCAGCGAGAGCGATTCCAAACTCGCTTCGAGTGCGGCGACTAAGTTATTGATGTACAAGGGATTGAGTAGATGTTCGCCCTGCCCCGGCTGGAAAAAAAAGATGGGGTTGGCCCGCACCAGCATGGCAAGATTATTGACAAAATGATCGTCTGGCCCAAACACCACCCCACAGCGGAAAATGGTATAGGCTACCCCGCTCGACCGAATGAGTTCTTCCACTTGACCCTTCACCCGCAGCAACGGATAGGCCGATGACGGCTCGGCCCCCAAATGACTTAGGGTGATAATGCGACCGACCCGTGCGGCCCGTGCCCCAGCGATAATCTGGCGTGTCCCAATCAAATCAATCTGTTCAAGGTCATGCCGACTGCCCCACCATTGGGCGCTTGCCAAATGATAGACCGTGTGGACGCCTTGCATAGCCTGAAATAAAGATTCCGCATGGAAAATACTGCCGGGGAAAATTTCGGCCTCACCCGCCTCAGTCCACGGCCAAGGATAATGCCGACGTTGATAGCGGGCCACGATTGTGGGCGGCACCAAAACGCGCACTGGGTTGCCAGAACGCAGCAGTTGGGCCACTAGATGACGGCCCACGAAGCCCATCGCTCCAGTAACAATAATCATAGTGAAAATGATTCCTCCGGCGCGACATTATATCATGCCAGAGGAATTGATGTTGATAGTGAGACTGCCTAACTGCCGAAGACCAGTTCGAAACCTCCGCCCAAAGCCAAAATGCCACCGATAATGAGCACTAGGGTCACAATCGGTGCTACCGCTCCAATCAGCCGCATCCGCTTAAGATCGGCATTCGGGTTTCGTTTGGAATAGATGCTGTAAAAATGGACAACAGGGGGCACAAGCAACAGCATGGTAAACAAATGCCCCATTTGCTGACCTTTGATTTCATGCGCATCATCAAAAATATAAAGCACAAACAGAATGAGCCCAAGGGTGACTTGAATATCAACCAAGATGGCCCAAATAGTCGTCACCAATTTATCACGTTTGGTATCTGCGGCACTGGTGACCAACGCATATACAAAATAGCCACAGGTAACGATGGTTCCCAGCATGACCAAATAGCGCCAGCCGGAGTGGAAATTCAAGACAAAATCAATCACATCACTCATAACATCCTATCCTCAATTTTGGATTTGCCACAGAATAGATAATTTATATTGTAACCTTTGGCGTCAGCAAGGGTTATAAATTCTGCGACGCGAGGGAAAACATTTTTTGATATAATCTCGTGCGATTGATTTGCAATACTAATAGAAACATCCGCGAAATACAGCGAAGGAGCGCATCGTGAAGGGTCGGCGCGTAGTTGTCACAGGTATGGGGATTATTTGCCCCATCGGGAATTCAGTAGAAGAATCTTGGGATAGTGCCAAGAATGGCAAATCGGGGATTACCCATATTGCCCAATGGGACGCCAGCGGTCTAGGCGTCAAAATCGGGGGTGAAATCAAGAATTTTGACCCAATAGAATATTTTGGCAAGCGGGAAGTCCGCCGCATGGATCGCACCACCCAGCTTGCCATGTATGCCTCAAAACAGGCTCTTGACAGCAGTGGCCTCGTTGTGACGGATGAAAACCGCTACGACATTGGCTGTATCGTTGGCTCTGGCATTGGCGGCATCCGTTCAATCACCGAAGGCGTACTTGGTTATGCTGAAAAGGGCCAGCGCGGGGTAAGCCCTCTGCTCGTGCCAATCATGCTCCCCGACAGCCCCGCTGGACGGGTCAGCATCGAATGGGGTCTACGCGGCCCCAATATGGCGGTCAGCACGGCCTGTGCCACTGGCAATAATGCCATTGGTGAAGCCTCAGCCATGATTGCACGCGGCGCGGCCAATGTCATGTTGGCGGGCAGCACCGAAGCCGGGTTGGTGGATTTAGCCGTCGCTAGCTTCGATAACATGGGCGCGATTTCTCGGCGCAACGATGATCCTCAAACAGCCTCGCGTCCATTCGATAAAGACCGTGATGGTTTTATCGTGGCCGAAGGGGCAGCCATGTTGGTTTTGGAAGAATTGGAACATGCCCTTGCACGCGGCGCGAACATCCTAGCCGAAGTGGTGGGTTATGCAGCCACAGCCGATGCCTATCACGTCACTGCCCCGCTTGAAAACGGCGAAGGCGCGGTCATGGCGATGAAACGGGCACTCAAAGATGCTAACCTGACCATTGATGATATTGATTATCTCAATGCACACGGCACCAGCACCCCGCTTAACGACGCCAGTGAAACCCGTGCCGTCAAAACCGTCTTTGGTGAACGGGCCTACGATGTGGCAATCAGTTCTACCAAATCCGTAACAGGTCATCTAATGGGAGCGGCTGGTGCGGTCGAAGCAGTAATCAGCGTTAAGGCGCTCTTAGAAAACTTCGTCCCACCGACCATCAACCAATTTACACCTGATCCCGTGTGTGATTTAAACTACACCCCCAATGTGGGAAAGTCACACCCAATTGATTATGTTATGAGCAACTCATTTGGTTTTGGGGGTCACAACGCGGTGCTCATTTTTGGCCGCTATAGTGGCAACGGCAAGGCTTAAAAGCAATCTCGCGGGTCAGTAGAGGCAAAGAAATTTGCCTCTACTCCATGAATTGCAGGACGCGAGGTGGAACACCATGAACAACAGTAATAACGGACACTCCGCCAATGGGTCAAACGGCCATCACGATGATAAGCGCCGTTTATGGCCCGCGCGGAAGAATACAAACGGCAAAGCATCCAATGGCAATGGACCACTTGAGCGGTTGACCCACATCAATTCGGGTACAACCCAGTTCCAGCGGCGCTATGCCCATATCGTCGGCTGGGGCATGGCCGTTCCCGAGCGCATCCTGACCAACAATGATCTCGCCGCCATTGTCGAAACCAATGACGAATGGATTGTCTCGCGGACTGGTATTTCCGAACGACGTATTGCTGACGAAAAAGAAACTACTGGGCAGCTTGCCCTCAAAGCAGCCCAAGCTGCCCTTGAGGTCGCCAATATTTTGCCAACCGATATTGATATGATTGTCGTTGCCACCTCCACCCCCGAATTCATTTTCCCCAGTACTGCCAGTCAAATCCAAGGCTGGCTTGGGGCAAGTAAGGCGGGGGCCTTCGATCTCAGCGCGGCCTGTTCGGGTTTCGTTTATGCAGTAGATATGATGTCCTCCAAAATCCGAGCAGGTGACATTGAAGTGGCTTTAATCATCGGTGCTGAAACCATGAGCAAGGTTATTGATTGGTCAGATCGAGGCACGTGTATATTGTTTGGTGACGGTGCGGGCGCGATTATCTTGCAGGCCAGCCGTGAACCGGGTGGTGTCCTGAGCAGCGTGCTTCGTTCGGATGGCTCGGGCTGGGATGCCTTAACCTTACCGACGGTTGGCAGCACCGATGCCTACCTCCTCGACCAAAAACTTAAAATCGAGGCCGAGGATGGCAAAGAATTCAAAGATAAAGAGGGCCATGGCCCCATGCTGCACCGCATTAGCATGAATGGGCGTGAGGTCTTTCGATTTGCCACCCGTGTTGTCAGTGACAGCATCAAAGAGGCCCTCAGATTGGCCGATTTAACGCTCGATGATGTCACGCTTATTGTGCCACATCAGGCCAATCAGCGGATTATCGAGTCCGCTGCCCGCAGCCTAAAGATCCCCGAAGATCGGCTTTACAGCAACATCAAAAAATATGGCAATACCTCGGCGGCATCTATTCCAATTGCCCTGTGTGAAGCCATCGAAGATGAGCGTATCAAACCCGGTGATAATGTCGTGTTTGTTGGGTTTGGTGGGGGCTTAGCGTGGGCTTCGATGGTCGTAAAATGGGCTGTCATTCCCGAAAAGCGCAACCAAACGATTATGGAAGCGCGTCGTCAAATTACCTACTGGTATGCTAATCAACGGCGCGGAGTTGTCAAAACATGGCGGCGGGCTTATAACAAGCTGGCGGGTTCAGCAACCCCAAATGCCACCATGGAACATCTCCGCAAGAAACTTGAACGCAATGATTGGGAATAATCATTCCTACTTCCACTAGAATCTAACAAGGGCGTTGAAGCGCCCTTTTTTATTTTCCTCTCTAAATTTGTGAACCTCTAGCTCAATGGAACAGTAGTTCCGGCAAAAATCATAGGAGCATCATAATGTCTGATTTTCCAATGCAGATGGATAATTTCTTTATATGTTTTCTACGCAAAGGGCCGCTTTGGACAGGTGAGCCAAGTCCAGAGTTAGAGGAGCGCCAAACCCATCATCTAGCCTATCTCACCCATATTTTCCTTGAAGGGAAAACGCTGGTGCATGGCCCCACGGGAGACCCAACCGGCAATATACGTGGCATTATCATTTTTAAGACGTCGACCCTTGAAGAAGCCCAAGCCTTAGCATCCCAAGACCCTCACGTGAAAATCGGGCACTTGATTGCTGAAATCATGCCATGGTGGGTGGGCAAAGGCTATTTAAGAGGCAAAGACGAGTAGGGTAAATAAAAAACCCGGCCTGTTCACCGGGGTTTATAACCGATCAGCGATCAAGCCCCAAAGACTGGCTTTGTCCACCATCATACGGGCCTAAATAGCGATATTGCAGGGGCGCTTGTTGTAGACTGTCTAACAATTCTTGAGTGGTTGGAACATGGAAGTAACCCTTCGATAATCCCTCAGCGGCACTGTAACCTGTCCCGCTCAAAATATTGAGGAAGTCAAAGGCAAATGGATATTCTTGAACTCGATAATCGGTCATCTGGGCCAAATCTGCCGCCCGTTGAATCGCATCTTCCTCGTAGCCAATGCCATCTACTAAGCCGCGATCCTTGGCCTCACTGGCTACCCATACCCGCCCCGTTGCCAATTCACGCACCTCGTCCTCAGTCAGGGTTGACCCCGGGCGGCTTGCGACAGCCTGAATAAAATTGGTCAATAGGATTTCGCTCTGGCTCCGCCAATATTGTTCTTCTTCAGGCGTCAGCGGGCGGAACATGCTGCCAAAATCTTTATTTTCACCTGTCGCAATAGTCTGGACATCAATCCCCAAGTCATCTAGTAACTCTTGAGCGTTAAAAAACGTGGAAATGACACCGATACTACCGACGAGTGAACTGCGTGTGGCCCATATTTCGGTGGCAGCGCTTGAAATATAGAGGCATCCTGAAGCACACAACCCTTGCACCGACACCACAATAGGTTTCTTACTTCGAAGTTTTTCAACTTCATGCCAGATGGTATCACTGGGGTCAACCCCGCCACCGGGGCTATTGGCGCGAATCACAATCGCCTTAACATCGTCATTGTCTTCCATCCACTTAATCTGCTCACGCAAATAGCCTGTGGAAGCACTGAAAGCATTATCCCCACCAATAATTGGCCCATTCAGTTCAATCACCCCGACCGCAGGCCCTGTTTCTTGGTTAGTTTCCAAACGATTAGCCCATGCCGATAGACCAGCAAATGAAAACAAACAGACACAGGCACATAAACATATAGGCGTCGCCATACCTACAATGGTCGAAAGCAGCACCCACATGGCTGTGCGATTAACTACTGAAGCATCCCCTTTATTTTTCTTGGTCGGGGGTGGTTGTATCGGGGGGGGTGGGAAAAATTGTCCACTCGCAAAATTTCCGCGTTGGGGGTCGTTTGACGGGAAGGGTGGCATATCCGACATAACGCTACATCCTCTCCTAAAATCAACATTAAAAAAAGGGAAGCCATGCCTCCCTATTGTAGGTTACTTTTCTTTAGGTCTAGCCTTTGACAATCCGTACAAAGTGGCGTTTGCCATACTGCAACACGGTGGGAAGTTCAGACAATTGCACTACTTCATCGGCATCGGTTACTTTTTCACTATCACGCCGCACGCCCCCGCCTTGAATTTGACGTTTAGCATCACCCTTACTCTTGCAAAGGCCTGTCGCCACGAGTAAATCTACTAGGCTCGTGTCAGCCGTGATGGCATGTTCGGCAATATCCTCAGGAATCCCACCTTCTTGCATCGCCGTGCGTGAAAACTCACGACCCTGCAAGGCCGCTTCCCGTCCATGAAAAATCGTCGTGATATCTAACGCCATCCCTGCCTTAACTTCTTGCGGTTCTACTTCACCCCGACTAATCCGAGCCATCATGTCGTCCACATCTTCTTGGCTCCACCCCAACAACAATTTGAAGTAAAGGGGCATAGCAAAATCGGGGAGTTTCATCAGGCTGGTATACATCTGGCCGGATTCACTCAGCAGTGGAATGTGATTGCCCTTGCTCTTGCTCATCTTCACAACGCCATCCGTACCGGGCAAACTCTCCCCCATGGCGATCACAATTTGGGGAGCAACCCCTAATTTGGACATCAGTTGGCGGCCTGCCATCAGGTTAAATAATTGATCTTGTCCACCTACCTGAACATCCGCCTTAAGACCAATGGGGTCATACCCCTGCATCAATGGGTAGAAAAATTCATGTAAATAGATGGGATTGCCTGCCTCAAGCCGATTGCTAAAGCCTTCTCGCGCTAAAAACTGTTGCACAGTAAAATGCTGGGCAAGTTTAATCACATCCAAAAACCCTAGCTCCGCTAACCACTCGCTGTTATGTCGGACTTCGGTCTTCTCAGCATCAAGGATTTTAAAAGCCTGAGCTTGATAGGTCTGGGCATTTTCAGCTACTTTTTCAGGCGTCAAAATATCCCGCGCTTTAGTATCGTCGGGGTCGCCAATCAGTGAGGTAAATGAACCAATCAAGAAAATGACATGATGCCCAAATTCCTGAAATTGGCGCAGTTTACGCATCGTAATGGTATGGCCGAGGTGCAAATCGGTGGTACGGGGGTCATAACCGCAATAGACCCGTAGTGGACGCCCTTCACGTTCAGCCTGAATCAGCCGTTCGCGCAGTTCTCGGCGCATGATGTCACGGGTTTGGTCATCACCATAGCCCGTATTGCTCATCAGTACATCCACTTGCTCATCTATTGAAACGCGGACTTGTGTGTTCCCCGTCATTGTACAAATTTCCTCCGATTGGAAGCGGCTAATGTGGTGATTATAGCACAGGGAAAAGCAGTTTTGAGGTTTGAAATAGGCTGGGTTGGTTAGTCTTGTTGTGGCGACAAGCGGCGGTAAATTTGAGTAGCAATATGACGCACAAAACGATCGGTATCTTCAATGGCAATAGTGCTTGCCATAAGTCCTTCAGTTGGGTCAATCGCCGCTATGCCCATCAGTGCATAGGCTCGCACCGATGATTTAGCTTTTGGCAAAATATTCAATAGTGGCAGCAAGGCGGGCTGACCAATTTTGACTAGGGCCGCGATTTCAACATCGGGGCGGTTGGAATCCCCTGAAGCATCATTCCCAGCCATCAAGTGGGCATGTTGACTGGAAAGATCATTGATCTCAAGTCCAAAATCAATTGTGTGCGTCTCACAGTCCTCAATTAGTGCCAACAAAATATCTGGAACTGCCCGTGCATCACCAATCTCGCCCAACGCCCATACCGCCATATGACGTATCATATCTTGATGGGCCTTTACTAATCGGATTAAGGGCTCAACCGCTTGTTTGGCCCGCAATTTACCTAAAGTTGTCACTGTCCGTACCACAACCTGTTTGTCGGGGTCTTCAAGTGTCTCAATCAACACATCAACTGATTTTGCGTCCGCAATTGCCCCCAGCCCCTCAGCCGCCAATGCCCGGACCCGACTATTCGAGTCACGCAAGGCATTTTGCAGAGCCTCCGATGCCTTCAAGCCACCAATTGTCCCCAAGATTTTCGCTGCCCCAGTCCGCAATAAATCATCACCTTCCTGCAAAGCGGTAATCAGGTCGTTCGTGGCAGGCTCACCCATCATGGTAAGGGCATTGACCGCCGCCGTACGGAGCATAACCGCGTCATCCGATAAAGCGGTGATTAAAGGTTGAATGGCGCGGGCATCACGACTTTTGCCGAGCGCTTGAATCGCCATCATACGTTCGCCAACGGTTGGGGCCTGCAAATTGGTGATTAGGTGTTCCATATCCAAATCATTCATTCATCACAGTACTCAATACTAATAATTGCATCTATAACTCAATTTATCATTCTCGCTGAATCTGTAAAACAATACCAGCCAAAAATGTAAATTTGGGCAGATTGAAACCAAACTAAAACGGTTTCCTAACGGCCTATGCGCCACCACTATTGAGATTCACGGGTCTGTCGCCTATAATCGAGTATGTTCGTTTCAAACATTTTCGTTTATAGGAAAACCCTCTAATGAAACAGATGACCAGCGCCGAGATTCGGGCGGCGTTTCTGGAATTTTTTGAAGAAAATAGTCACAAAGTGGTGGCTTCTTCATCGCTTGTCCCGGGCAATGACCCCACGCTCTTATTCACCAACGCCGGGATGGTCCAGTTTAAAGATGTTTTTTTGGGCATGGAATCACGCGATTATCGGCGTGCCACCACTTCCCAAAAAGTGATGCGGGTCAGCGGTAAACACAACGACCTTGATAATGTTGGCCCAAGTCCACGCCACCACACTTTTTTTGAAATGCTGGGCAACTTCTCGTTCGGTGATTATTTCAAACGCGAAGCTTGCCAATTTGCCTATACGCTGGTGACACAAGTCTATGGTATGGCCCCGGAACGACTTTATTACACTGTACATCGGGACGACCAAGAAGCCTATGATATTTGGGTCAATGTGGTGGGTGTACCTGCCGACCACGTGTGCCTGTTAGGCGACAAAGATAATTTCTGGATGATGGGCGACACTGGCCCATGTGGCTACACCTCAGAAATCCACTGGGATAAATTCCCTGAACATGGCACCGAAGGCGCTCAAGCTTCATTTGATGCCGATGACGGGCGCTTTCTGGAATTTTGGAACTTGGTGTTTATGCAATTCAATGCCCAACCAGACGGCACTCGCGTTCCCCTACCCAAGACAGGGGTAGATACTGGGCTTGGTTTTGAACGCATTGTGTCTATCTTGCAGGGCAAAGACAATAACTATGACACCGATTTGTTTATGCCCATTATCCGTGCCACCCAAGAAATGACCGGTCACACCGACGCCGAGCGACAGGCCAACCACATTCCCTATCGTGTCATTGCCGACCATCTACGGGCAGCTTGTTTTATGATTGCGGATGGTGTGCGCCCCGGCACCCAAGGACGTGATTACGTCTGCCGTATGGTCTTGCGCCGAGCGATGCGTTTTGGCAAAAAGTTACCTTTCGATACTCCCACCTACCTAGCCGATTTATCGAGTGTAGTTGTGGCAAATTTTGGGGAGGCCTATCCCGAACTTAAAGACCAGCGCGAAACCATCTATCGCACCATCGCCACCGAAGAAAATCGTTTCCTTCGCACCATGGATCGCGGCCTAAACGAACTCGAAGCCACGCTGGATACCCTGCCAGCAGGTGGTACATTGGACGGCGAACGGGCCTTTTATCTACATGCTACGCTTGGCCTACCTTTCGAAGTCACCCGTGACGTGGTGGTCGAACACGGCTATCAAATTGATGAGGTTGGTTTTAAAGCCGCCCAAGAACAACACGCTACGGTTTCGAGCAAGGGCAATTTCTTTGGGGATATTGATGTCGCCGAAGCCTACAGTCGTGCCCTCGAAGCACTGCGCCGGGATGGATTCACCGAAGTCGTCCATGACCTTTATGGGGCCTATTCGCAAGAGGTTAATCTAGTCGCCCTCTTGCAAAGTGGTCAACCCGTCGGGTCTGCGACGGTTGGAGATCGGGTCGAGGTTGTTTTGGATCGCACCCCCTTCTATGTCGAAAGTGGCGGTCAGGTCAGCGACACGGGCATTATCGAAGGCGACGGTTGGCTGATTGATATTGAAGATGTCCGCCGACCTGTGGGGGGTTTAATTATTCACATCGGTGAAGTCGTACAGGGAACGGTTCAATCTGGCGTACCCTGTGTCGCTAGCATTGATGTCGAACGCCGTACCGATATTATGCGCAACCACACCGCGACCCACCTGCTCCATGCTGCCCTCCGCAATCGGCTTGGCACCCACGTTCAGCAGCGCGGTTCATTGGTCGCCCCTAATCGTCTACGTTTCGACTTCAGCCACGACGCGGCTTTGACCTTTGATGAATTGAATGACGTGCAGCGCGAGGTCAATCAACAAATTCTTGCCAACTTACCTGTCACCGCGGTCTGGAAAACGCTCAATGCTGCCAAAGCCGAAGGCGCGATGGCCTTGTTTGGCGAAAAATATGGGGATCAAGTACGTACCATCACCATAGGTAACGATGGCAAACGTTTCAGCTATGAACTTTGTGGCGGCAATCATATCAGTAATACGGCGGTGATTGGCTCGTTTATCATCGTCCAAGAAGGCGCAATTGCTCAAGGTATCCGTCGGGTTGAGGCCATTACAGGCACACAAGCCTCGATGTATACCGCCCATCGCCTGAACATGGTCAACGAACTGGCCCATCAATTACAAACTTCATCCGAAGCCATTACGGATCGTGTGGGTGCTCTGCAAACCCAGATTAAGCAGCAGCAGCAAGAAATTACCGACTTGCGGGATCGCCTAGCACGAGCTGAATTTAAAGACTTGCTCTCCAACACGCAGCAGTTTCATAATGTGCACGTGTTAGTCAGCCGTGTCAGCCCCACATCGCCCGAAACCCTACGTCATATGACGGACTGGTTCCGCGATGCCATCCCCACAAACGGAGTGGTGGTCTTGGGTATGATTGCCGAAAATGGCAAGCCGCAGTTGATTGCCGCTGTCACCAAAGATTTGACCAAGCGTGTCCATGCAGGCAATGTGATCAAAGAGATCGCGGCGATTATCGGCGGTGGCGGGGGTGGGCGCGATAATCTCGCCCAAGCAGGTGGCAAAGATGCTACACGCTTGGATGATGCCCTTGCCCGTGCCAGCGAACTCGTCGCTGAACTATTATCGAAATAATACCTGATTGGGGCGGACACACCCGTTCGCCCTTGTTTTGATTAAATGGGAGTCGTATTGACACTGGTAAATCGTTGGGCCGCGGATGCGTTTCTCAAATCCTACACAGAGATTTTCGCCGCCATCTATGATACGACCACCAGCAATTTAGGGGCGGTGCAAGTGGCCTATTATGGCGATACTGAGGTTGCTTCGTTCGAACTCGAGTTTTTCGCAGTAGATGCCGAGCCCGCGGCAGTGGTTGAAGCCGTGCGATCCTATCCCATCCAACCGCATGAAACCTATGTGTTAAACGTGGCCCAGCCCAATGAAACGCCGGACACCACCTATACGCGGTTAGGTTTTCAGTACAAACGCACTTACCCCCTTTATGGGATTGAGCATCCGGCAGCATTGGATGTCGGTAAAATCGCCGTATTTGAAGTCAAGCGCCCTGCCCAAGCCATGTATGTCAACGAAACCCATATGCAGCACGAGCCCATGCCTGTACATATTGTGGGCGAACCCAACATCCGCCAATTTTTCGCCAAAATAGATGGGCAGGCCGTTGGCTGGATACAACTCATTCAGACCGTGCCGAATATTGCCTATATCAACAATCTATACACCCTGCCAGATTTTCGGCGGCGTGGCGTGGCCGGGGCATTGCTCAATCGTGTCCATCAAGTATGTACCGAGGATGGCATCACCCAGATATTGTTGGTTCCATCCGAGATGGCACAACATTTCTACACTACCCATGGCTATCAGCCTTTGCTTTATTTCAGCGTTTGGCGACCAGCGGAGCAGTTATAATGGCCCAATCACAACAAAATCTTCCCCGCCAAAAACGCATTCAGCGCATCCAGCTTGAACCCTATGATGATGTCGTCTCGGTGCGTGACCGCCTGCAATTCGTCAATGCTGGGCGGGTACTGCTGGTCTTTCCTACCAACGGCAAAATCCTGCGCCGCAAACTTGATCTTGTGCTGATTCAGCGTGAGGCTGCCCGGCGAGATTTGCGCTTGGCCCTTGTCACTACCGACCCAGAGATCGCTTCCCATGCCAAAGAATTGAATGTCTCGGCCTTTTTTACGATTGAGCAGGCCCGTACCCAGCGTTGGAAGCGCCCGCGCAACAAGGTTTTTGTGGATCGAGAAGACCGTCCGCGCCCCGAACACGACCCCTATGAACTGATGCAGGTTGCCTCTCGCTTAAAACCGCCGCCAAGTCAATCCAAACAAGCCGTTCGTCGTGTCCTACGTGGCGTCATCTTTGGCATGGCGATTTTGATGCTGCTTGCTGGCATCTATGCCGTCCTACCCAGTGCCAGCATCACCATTACCCCGGCCAGTGACCAGCTAAATCAGACCATTCCCTTGATGGCCGATCCTTCTATCAATCAAGCGATTCCCGAAAGTAAACGTGTACCAGCCGAAACCCGCCAATTTTTGCAAGATGCCACCGTTACCATCGAAACCACCGGACGCCGCACCGCCGAAAGTGAATTAGCCGAGGGTAAGGTCGTTTTCACCAATGAGACAGGTTTGGCAACTTTCATCCCCACTGGCACGGTTGTGCAAACCATTGATGCGCCGCCCATCCAATTTGAAACGCTCGAAGATGTAGCCCTGCCCGCCACCCAAGGCGCAACCATCGAAGTCAGCATCCGCGCGCTTGAAAATTCCAATGGTCTGCGTGGCAATGTTGATATTGGCGAAATTGCGCGGGTCACGGGCCCACTGGAAGGCACGATTTCCGTCACTAATCCTAATCCGACCTTTGGCGCAGGTGTGCGCGAGGCCGCGTTTGTCACCCAGCAAGACCAAGACCGCCTTGTGACCTTAGCCCGCCAGCAAATTTTGCAAAATGCCCGCGACACCCTACGCCTTGCTGCCGATGCCGATAAATATCTGGTCATTTCCGACATCACTATTGTTGAAGAGCGCCAGTTAATTTATAGTGCTGCTGTCAATGAGCCGGTGGATTCGGTCAGTTTGACCATGCAAGCTCAGGTTTCGACGATTGTGGTGGATATGGATCAGGCACGGCTGGTGGCGTTTGCCAATTTGGGGTCGTTTGTTACACAGGGCCGCGAATTGGATGAACGTTCGCTCAATTTCCGCATCGGCGAAATTCAGCCGCCTAGCGCCGATGGTACAGTCGCTTTTAAGATGCGGGTCGAAGGCAGTACCCATGTCGCCATTGATGCCAACGAAGTCAAAGATCGTGTCGCTGGAAAATCTGAAAATGAAGCCCGTGAAATCTTGGACCGCCAATATTTGCTCGACCCCGACCAGCCCATCGAAATCAGTACATGGCCGGGGTTTTTGAACCGCCTGCCCATTTTACCCGTGCGCATTAGTGTCAACATTCAGGGCGGCTAAATGGACAATTTCCCCGGCAAACTGCTCGGCATTGATCACGGTGCTAAAGTTATTGGGTTCGCGACATGTGACCGCATCGGCCTGATTGCGACTCCCCTAACCCTACGTTATCGCGCTTCCAAAAAAGAGGATTTCGCCTTTATCAACAGTCTCATTGAAAAATATGAAGTCGCCGCCCTGATTGTTGGGATGCCCCCGCGTCCACCCGATTTTGTCGGTCATAGCCAATCCGACACCGTGCGTTTGTGGGGTCAGCGTTTGGCAAGTGCGGTCTCTATTCCGGTCTATTTTTGGGATGAGGGGTTAACAAGCGTGGATGCCCAAGCGTTATTCCACGATGCCGACCAAGATGCGCCAGAACGGATTGATGCCCATGCCGCCGCTGTCATGTTGCAATCTTTTTTGGATGCCCTCCGCGACTATGGCGCTGATTGGCCTGAACAGGTGATGGCTATCGAAGAATAACCAACTGGTGTTATCCATAGGTCCTCTACCACAACAACCTATCCATAACGGCCATCCATAACCCTCGTTTCCATCTGCTTAGCACCACTTGACAAAGGCATATCGTTTCACCGCCAGCACTCACCCTGTCGTCTATTATCCCCACATAAACTTGCCAACCCTCTTGTAACTCGCCTCACACCCCATTCCAACCCAACGCCCGATTTGCTCCCATCACCAAGCATCCCCACCTGTGTTATCCTATATGCCGGCAGTTGAAATTCGACACCTTTGAAAGAGACCGCAACCGATGTACCAACAATATTCAGATCCGCTGCAAGAGCCGCGCGGCGTCAGTGTCCGAACCCTCTCCAACATCCTACGGGCCATCCTGATTCCGGGCTGCTTGGGATTCATTTTGTTATGTGTGGTGGTTAGTTTCTTCGTGGTCATTACCACCCCTGACGGCTACAACCCTATTGAAGGCCTAGCGATCCGCATTTATCTGGTGCGCAACCGCGACATCTTAAACTCCCCCATTGGCACTGACCCGACCTTAAAACGGTTTGAGATACGTGAAGGCGAAAGCGCCAACGACATCGGGGTTAATCTGGTGACAGCGGGCCTGCTGCGGAATGGCTCATTATTTGCCCGTTATGCGCGGTTTCAGGGGTTAGATGACGATTTGCGTCCCGGCGTGTTCTTTCTTAGCCAGACGATGACCTATGACAAAATTCTAGAAGTCCTGACCGACCCGACCCCGACCACCGTGCGCTTCTTGGTACGCGAAAATATGCGGATGGAAGAAATCGCGGCCCAAATAGATGACACACCCTTGCTTAGTTTTACTGGGGCCGAATTTTTAGCCGTCGTTGGGCCGAGCGCCACCTTATCCAACGACTTCCGTATGCGCTATGGCATCCCATCCAACGCCACATTAGAGGGGTTCCTATACCCCGCCACCTATGAACTAACCGCTGGCGATACCGCTATCAGTTTCCGCGATGAGATGTTGACTGCCTTTGATACCTATGTCACCCAAGATTTACGTGATGAGGCCACCCGGCAGGGCAAAACTATGTTCCAAATTGTGACGCTGGCCTCCATCGTCGAGAGGGAAGCGGTCTTGGCTTCCGAGCGCCCCACCATCGCGTCAGTTTATCTCAACCGCCTCAGTGTCGGTCAAAAACTCGACGCCGACCCGACGGTACAATATCAACTCGCCAATAATCGCCAAGATGGGGTGTGGTGGCCGCTCATCACCGCAGACGATTACCAATCCGCTGTCGGCCCATATAACACCTACTTGAATATCGGCCTTCCACGGGGGCCAATTGTCAGCCCTAGCCTATCCTCTATTCGTGCCGCCATTTATCCCGCAACGACGACCTATTTCTATTTCCGGGCCTCATGTAATGGCGATGGTTCCCATCAATTTTCGACCACATTTGAGGAACACGCCGCCAAAGGCTGCCCATAGAAACTAGGGTTTCCATTTTTCGATAAAGGCCGCGAACACTGCCGGATTATAAGACTGCCCTTCTTCCAATTCGGCGGTGTTTTGCGAATGCAACAAGATGCCGTCGCTTTCCAAAATATAAAAATGGGGATACCCTGCCGCTGTTGGAAATTGTTGCAAAAAGGCATCATTGAAATTGTCTTGGCTATAGTTCACTTTCATAATGACAAAATATTGCCGCAAGGCCTGATTAATTTCAGTATGCTGCTGGATAAACTCATCCAAAATATGACACCAGCCACACCAATCGCCCCCTATATCCAACAAAATCCGCCTACCCGATTGTTGCGCCTCAGCAATGGCATTGGTCAAATCTGTCGATGGGTCACGTGCGGGATCATAGTCCGCCACGAAAAAAAGTGGGTAATCAGGCGTTGGGGTGGGTTCAGATTTTGCCCTTGCTTGAGGGTCGTTCCCAGATTTACAGCCTATTAATAGCATTCCACTGCACACTAGGGTCAATAAAATTCGCTTTTTCATGCGATTCTCGCTTTCAATTGGTGTTTTTTACCCATTTCGACAATCCACGCTTGAAAGGGTCTCAGGGGTAAGTATAATCGGAACGTTTTTCGCCGTGTATTTTTGTACGCGGCAATCAACCCTACACAGCAACTGAATTCAAGAAAGTCGAACGCATGGATATTCTTGTCACCGGGTCAATTGCTTTTGATTATTTGATGCGCTTCCCCGGCAAATTTAAAGACTCCCTTATTGCCGAAGCCCTAGAAAAAATTAGCGTCAGCTTTCTCGTAGATGAAATGACTCGTCACTATGGTGGCGTGGCCGCTAACATCGCCTACAATTTGGCCCTGCTTGGGGGTCGCCCTCGTTTGATGGGCACAGCAGGCCGTGATTTTGGCGACTACAAGGTCTGGCTGGAACAAGCAGGCGTAGATACCTCTACTGTCGTCATCTTGACGGATGTTTTTACGGCCTCATTTTTCGCCAATACCGATCAAGAAAACAACCAAATCGCCTCGTTTTATGCTGGGGCCATGGGTCGGGCTGGTAATTACAAGATTGGCGATGTGACCGATAGAAAACCCGATCTCGTGGTGATTTCACCCAATTCACCTGATGCGATGGAAAACCTCATCAATGAATGTGCCGAGCGGGGCATACCCTTTTTATATGACCCCAGCCAACAAGCAGCCCGTCTCGATGGCGACGCGCTACGGCACGGCATTGAACGTTGTAAAATCCTGATGTGCAACGATTATGAATGGGAAGTCATCGAAAAGAAAACTGGCCTTAGCCGTCCCCGCGCCATCAATTTAGGCCTGACTCTGATTATCACACAGGGCAAAGAAGGGGCGCACATCTATCAGGACGGCGAAACCTATTATATTCCGCCCTATGAACCCGTCACGCCCTTAGAACCTACTGGAGTGGGGGATGCATTCCGCGCAGGCGTCTTGCGTGGGCTAGATTTGGGCCTGCCACTTGATATTTGTGGACGGATGGGGTCGGTCGCGGCAGCATTTGTTTTGGAAACCATTGGCACTCAGAATCATCGCTATAACCTTGACCAATATGTAGGTCGCTATCGCACAGCATTTGACGATGATGGAGCGCTCGACGGGTTGTTAAAGTCCACTTCACCAAAGGAAACACAAACCGCATCATGACCGGAATCGTTAAAACCATTGACTATCAAGTGCAACGTGTTCAGGATCGTAATCTGCTGCGTGAGTTTTTTTCACGTAATCGCGGCCTACATGTCTATATGCTTGGCGACCTTGAAGACGCCATGTGGAACATCAGCGAGTTTACGGGCGCTTTTAATGAGCAGACCCTTGAAGGTGTTCTGCTGATTTGGCGGGGTGCCCAAACGCCTGTTTGTTTGGTAACTGGCTCACCCGATGCCGCCGACATTTTGCTGCAACAAGCTCAAATCCCCGCCAAAATCTGGGCTATTGTCCCCGGTGACCTGTTCCCAACCTTCGAGAAGTACTATACCCCCGAAGAATCTGGCAAATTATGGCGTATGGTGGTTACCTCTACTGAATTTGTGGATGGCCCATCGAATCCCTATCTGCGTCGTCTATCAGGAACGGATGCTGAAGCTGTCACTCGTCTGGAAAGCATGGAGCGCGGCGCGTTTGGCCGTGACACCACCTATACCCCCGCAATGCTCGACAATGGCATTTTTTATGGCATTACGGATAAAGAAGGCCACATCATTTCAGTCGCAGGAACACATGTCGTTGCTGCCAAGGAGCATGTTGGTGCAGTTGGGCATGTTTATACCGCCGCATCTGAGCGTGGGCATGGTTATGCTACCACTACCACTGCCGCTGTAACCCGTGAGCTTTTCCGCTTAGGCATCAGCTTGGTTGCTTTGAACGTGTTCCAAACCAATACGCCAGCAATCCGGGCCTATAACAAATTGGGCTATCGTATCCATGCCCCTATCAATGAATGCGTCGCTATCAAACGATAGATAGTTTTCCATGTTTTATAAGGTCTCAAATTTTCTAAGTTTTCTAAGTCTAAGTTTCTCTAGGAGATACAATGGTTAAAGAATTCGATGTCGCAAATCTCGACTTCGCCCCCGGCGGGAAACTCCGTATCGATTGGGCGGAGCAAGATATGCCCGTCCTGCGTTCCATCCGTGAACGTTTTGAGCGTGAAAAACCGCTGAAGGGCTTGCGTGTTTCGGCCTGCCTCCACGTCACCACAGAAACTGCTAACCTGATGGCAACCCTTCAGGCTGGTGGTGCCGACGTAGTGCTGGCTGCTTCCAACCCCCTCAGTACCCAAGATGATGTGGCAGCCTCGTTGGTGGCCCACTATGAAATCCCGGTCTATGCTGTGCGTGGCGAAGACAACCAAACTTATTTCAATCATCTTGAAGCCGCTCTCAATCATCGCCCGCATATGACGATGGACGATGGTGCCGATCTTGTAAGTGAACTACACAAAAAACGTGAAGACCTCATTGGCGATGTAATGGGTGGAACCGAAGAAACCACCACAGGTGTCATCCGCCTGCGTGCAATGGCAAAAGAAGGCGCCCTCCGCTTCCCCGTCATCGCCATTAATGACAGCCAGACCAAGCATTTCTTCGACAATCGCTATGGCACAGGCCAAAGCACCATTGACGGCATTATCCGCGCCACCAACATCCTGTTAGCAGGCCGCGTCTTCGTTGTCGCGGGTTATGGTTGGTGCAGTCGTGGGATTGCCAGCCGTGCTCATGGCCTCGGTGCGCGTGTTATCGTCACCGAAATTGAGCCAGTTAAAGCACTCGAAGCTGTGATGGATGGCTTCCAAGTGATGCCAATGATTGAAGCGGCCAAAGTGGGCGATATTTTCGTCACTGCCACCGGCGACATCAACGTCATTGACCGCCGCCACCTCGAAGTGATGAAATCCGGCGCAGTGGTCTGCAATTCGGGTCACTTCAACGTCGAAATCAACCTGACGGCTCTGGCTGAAATGTCGGTTGGCGCACCCAAGTTGGTTGGCCCCCACATTGAAGGCTATAATCTGAAGGATGGGCGGATCATCTATGTTCTTGGTGAAGGCCGCTTGATTAACCTTGCCGCCGCCGCCGGACACCCCGCCAGCGTTATGGATATGAGCTTTGCTAATCAGGCCCTCGGCGCTGAATTCATGGTTCGTAACTATGACAAACTCCAAAGTCAGGTCTACACCATTCCCGAAGACATTGACCGCGAGATTGCCCGTTTGAAGTTAGCTTCGATGGGTGTTCAAATTGATAATTTGACCGCTGAACAGGAACATTACCTGAATCAATGGCAAGAAGGCACCTAAATTAGGGTCTAAGCAAGCCAAGCGTATAGTGAGCGTCGTAAAGCGGCGCTCATTTTGCATCTAATCTGTGGTAAACTCGCTCGCCGATGTTTTAAGCATGTGAGGAGAAAAAACATTCATGGCAAGAAAATTTTTTGCGGCAATCTTGGTAGTGACTCTACTGGTCACCGGATTAACCGCTGCAAACATGTCAGGCCTGTCGCGTACAGCCCCTGCCTTTGCTCAATCCACCGATACAGTACTGGTGCGTTTTGTTCATGCACTCCCCGGTGGAGAAGCCGTTGATATTTACGTCAATGATGGGTTAGTTGCCCCCAATGTTGCCTATGGGCAAGCCACGCCCCATCTAAGTTTCCTTGTTGGCGACTACACATTGGCGCTGCGCCCTGCGGGTTCAGATGCCACCGCTGCCGCGCTGTTTAGCCAATCGTTCAATCTGGCCGCCAGTCGCACCGGGTATCGCCAAAACACCGCCGTCATTCAAGCCGATGAAACGGGTAATCTGGCCTTAGCTCTCTATTTTGATGACCTTGACCCCGCCAACATCGGCTATGCTCGGATGCACTTGATTCATGCCGTAGCAGGAGTTGCTCCAGTTGATTTGCAACGCACCGATGGCGCACCTATTTTGCAAGGTGTCACCTTCAATCAGGCCTCTGGCTCAGTCAACCTGCCGGTCGGCAATTACGACCTCGTGGTCACGGCGACAGGCGACACGCCCGAAAATGCGCTCTTGGCAGTGGGTAATGTCGAGGTTGACACCAATTTGTTGTATACCGTGGTGGTCATGGGCAATGCCTCTGGCGACCCAGCCCCGCAAGCCGTTATTTTGACAACCCCCTTCTTTAGCAATCCGGCTCAACCTGAAATCTTGACTCGTATTGCTCATGGCAGTGGCGATGCCCCTGCCGTTGATATTTATGCCAACGACACCCTGATTTTGGTTGGGCTACAACCGGGTGATATCACCCCTCACCTTCCCCTACCCGCTGGCACAGTTAAATTGTCCTTGCGTGAAGCAGGTGCACTGCCCAACAGCGATGCTGCCTTTGAGTCCGAAGTAGATTTGAACAGCGATTCCGGTGCAGCTACCCTTGTGGCGCTAGGCTCACTGGCCGATGGCACATTCAATTTCTCCCTGTTCCCAGATGAAATTGCTGATTTGGATAGCGCCACCGCCCGTATCCGTGTCATCAACACCGTCAGCACCGGCCCTGCGAATCTTGAATTGAGTGACGGCACGGCCCTCGCGAGCGGGTTAGCGGCCTTCAGTGCCTCTAACACAGTGGATGTCCCAATGGGAACCTACAGCGTGACAGGCTCTTTCGATGAAGAAACTGGCCCTGTTACTATCAGCCTGCCCGATCAAACCTTTATCGGGGGTACTCACTACACCCTGCTGGTATTCTCGGCGGCAACTCCCGGTCTAAGCTTCGCCGCCACCAGCATCAATACAGCGTCTAATAGTCTCACAGGTGGTGAACCTACCATTGAAGTGGCGGTTGCGGCAACTGAAGAGCCGACTGAAGTCACTCCGGTAGCTACCGAAGCAACCCCTGTAGTGGTTGTAACAACACCGCCGCCTGTAGTTCCTGTTGCCACTACGCCTGCCGCTGTCACCCCACCACCTGTGGTTTCTGCACCCCCAACTACCCAAGCCTTTACGGCGGTGGTCAATTTGGATTCAGGCGTCAACCTGCAATGCCGCGAATACCCCACTTCAGCCGCTTTCTCATTGGGTTTGGTTCCTAACGGCTCGACGATGCTGCTACAGGGTTTTGCTGGCGCAATTGATCCCGTAGATGGTCAACCCAACACCCCGCTGGAACCCGGTGCCTTTGAGAATCCCGAACTAGCGCAAGACTTCAATGAAATTTGGTTAAATGCGGATTGGGCAGCACCCCAAGGCGGCACCATTCGCTGCTGGGTACGCGCCGACTTCCTGCAAATCACCTATAAAGGCCGCAATATCAACGATGTTGGCAAGTTCTTTGAATTGGTTGACCTAGGCGAAATTGATGCTGTACCCGCCAACTATCCCGGTGGTGCGGTGGATGATTCTGCGATTGTCGTGCCCCCATCGCAAAGCGCACCCGAATATCCAACTGCAACCGTGAATGTCAATCCGGGAGTCAATCTGCAATTGCGCCGCACGCCCTCCATTCAGGCCGAATCGTTGGCTCTGATTCCCGGTGGAAGCGATGTTAGTGTGTTGTCGCGTACTGAAATTACCCCCGGGACAGATATTGGCGCTCCCCAATCACCCGATTGGTACTTTGTCCAATATGCTACCCCCGATGGCTCAGCCCTCATCACGGGTTGGATTTCGGGTGATTTTGTCATTTTGACTTTCCGCGGTCGTGCCATTACCGCTGAAGACGTTCCATTAGCTGATGAACCTCTGCCAACTGGTGAAGTATTAGCTGGCTCCGGCTCACCCGCCATTGCCGTACCCACCGAAGCCCCGATTGTTGGCCTCGTGACCGTTGGTACAGGTGGCAATCTCAACCTACGTGATCGGCCTAGCACCGATGGCTTGGTCGTTACCCCCATCCCCTCCGGCTCTAATGTGATTATCTTGGGTCGCAATGGCGATGGCACATGGCTCAACGTGCGTTATGAGATCGCAGGTCAAGGCAGTTCGACTGGCTGGGTGGCTACCGAATTTGTCACTGTCACCCGCAGTGGTTCGGCCTTCCCCATCAACAATCTGCTGATTACCAGTGGTGAAGTAGACTCAATGAACTAGTCGCCCGTTAAGGGATTAAAAAAGGGACGAATTCAACACTCGTCCCTTTTTAGTTGGCTTGGTTTTGAAGGCTACTGGCCCGTATCCGACGCAGGGGTATTAAACTGACGCACAAGGGCGGCTACTTCATCATAGCTACCACGAGTGGCTTTTTGTCCATCTGAGCCAACAAAGAATTTCCAGTCCCCGTTGCTTTGAGACTGACCTTGACGATAGACCACCGTAGGCGTGCTGTTAACGCCCAGTGTGGTTTGTAATTCACTGGCAGCAGCACGAACCTGTTGTCCATAATTGGAATTGATGCATGAGCGGAGTTTATCCGTGTCCAAATTCATGCTATCACCCAACTCTACCAAGCGGGATGTCGTGAACGACTCACGCCCTTCGGATTGGGCTAGATCGAACAATTGGGAATGAAATTCCCAGAAGGCCCCTTGTTGACCTGCACATACGGCAGCATCAGTAGCTTTGGCCGAAAATGCCCCACCAACAAAGGTCATCGGATAGTATTCGAAACGAGCTTGGCCTGTCCGAACAAAGTCTCGAATAATCCGTTCGACCTCTGGTTCATATTCCGCACAATGGGGGCAAGAAAAATCTGAAAATTCAGCAAAAACAATCGGGGCACTCGGACTACCAATATAGGGAATCCCATCTGCCGTCATCCCGCGTTCGACCCCTTCCACCACATCGGACGCCAATTTAACACCATCGTCGTCCCGCTCAGCTTGGCTTTGTAAATCCGCCGATAGGGGAATACCCGCATAGGCGCTAAAGCAGTTAGTATCGGCAATCCCGCACACCTTGGTGGCGTCTTTCTGGGTGAGATAGATAGCGGCCACCGCTATAATAATGATGCCAACAACAGCTCCTCCAATTAACAGCAATTGCTGCTGCTGTTTCTTTTGGGCCTTCTTCTTAGCGGCAATTTTTTGGGCTGCGACCACTTTGGGTGGTTTGGTAGTTTTAGCTGGCTCTGCCATGAAAATTCTCCTTAAGTGATGCTTCTCTCACTAATTACACAGTGTCTGTAAAAAGGCTCACCCATTGTCTCAGATGACGTGACAGTAGGCGAGACCGAGACGGCTACTATAACATACGGACTCGATTCCGTTTATACTTACTCTTGTAAAGATTCTCCTACATTTATGGCTGGTTTCGTCGCTTTTGGCCCTAATCTTACGTATGGAATCATCCACGCCACGCGCGCTCGATAATCCACGTAGGGTTGCCCAAAACCCCGTGCCAATTTTTGCTCCTCCAACAACGACCCCACGATAACATAGAAGGTCATCCCTAAATAAAGGCCAAGCATCCCTGTCGTCATGATTGGGCTAGGCCACAGCAGCAATAAACCGAAAAAATAGAGCGGATGACGTACCAGCGCATAGAGGCCACCCGTTTGCAGCGGTTCCTCTGGTAGTGGTAGCGGTTTCCCATTTTGCCATGCCCCAAATTGGCTCAGCCCCAAAAGCCGCATCGTGTCAATTTGCAGCAGCGAAACCATGGCTCCAATCAATCCAACAGCCTGCAACCCCAATAATCCATAACTTAGTGGGGCTTTCACATGCCAAACCATTCCCCCCGGATGGGCAGCTACTACTATCAATACGGGTAGCAGTGAAATCGTCCCCACTGCATTAAAAAACAAGCGATAGAGCCCCTCATAGGCTCGCCTGCCAAAGGCTCCTACAAACCATGCCTTAATGCCTAGCGCGGCCAATAGACTATGGAAGGCTCCATACACGACAGTTGCTCCCAATGCCCATAAACATTCTTCCATTTCACAATTCTCTTTCGCTAAAGTACCCTTGTCTTGCTATGATTAACGGGCGATTTTTTATCAAACAGGATGGCTACAAAATGCACATCACCGACATTATTATTCGCAAACGCGATGGCGGCGAACTTTCTACCCAAGAAATTAATTGGTTTATCGAGAATTATACCTCCGGCCAAGTGGCCGATTATCAAGCCTCGGCCCTGTGCATGGCGATTTTTTTCAAGGGCATGACGCGCCGAGAGATCAGCGATCTTACCCTTGCAATGGCCCGCAGCGGTGATCAAATTGATTTATCAGATGTTGTGCCATTCGCAGTGGACAAACATTCCAGCGGCGGCGTGGGTGACAAAACTTCGCTGGTCGTGCTGCCCATCGTCGCGGCCTGTGGTGTACCGGTCGCCAAAATGAGCGGTCGCGGTTTGGGACATACAGGGGGAACGATAGACAAATTAGAAGCCATCAGCGGTTTTCGTACCGAATTTACCCCCGAAGAATTCAAACGGCTTGCCCATGAAAACGGTTTGGTTTTGGCAGGTCAATCGGGCGATCTTGCCCCTGCCGATAAAGCCCTCTATGCCTTGCGCGACGTGACTGGAACAGTGGATAGTCTGCCCCTCATCGCCAGCAGTATCATGTCCAAGAAATTAGCGGCAGGAGCCGATGCCATTGTGTTAGATGTCAAAATGGGCAAAGGCGCGTTTATGACCGATGTCGAGTCGGCCCGTGAACTAGCACGCACGATGGTGGATATTGGCGTGGATGCAGGCCGCAGCATGGTCGCCATGATTTCCGATATGAATCAACCTTTAGGCAAAATGGCAGGCTTGGCATTAGAAGTGCGCGAAGCCATCGAAACCCTGCAAGGCGAGGGCCCTGCCGATTTCACCGAGCACTGCCTTGTCGTTGCTGCCCACATGCTGCACCTCGCCCCCAACGACCTTGATACTTTTGAGGCTGCCCACGCTGCCGCTGAACACAGCCTGCACGACCAAAGTGCCTATTCGCGTTTCCGCCGCATGATTGAGGGTCAAGGCGGGGATGTGACCCAAGTGGATGATGTCAGCCGCTTGCCGCAAGCCTCATTGATTGAATCTATCCCCGCTCCCCACGACGGCTATCTCGCCGAACTTAGCGCCCTCGAAGTGGGCCTTGCAGTGGTGCATCTGGGTGGTGGGCGTGAGAAAAAAGGCGATCCAGTGGATTATGGCGTTGGCATCGAAACCCATCATAAAATTGGCGATCATGTTCAAGCAGGCGACCCGCTGTTTACCATCTATGCTAATGACCCCGCCAAACTAGCCGAGGTCAAAACGAGCCTAAGCTCGGTGGCCCATTTAAGCAAATCGTCTGTTGAGCCCCTACCGCTCTTTTATGACACCATCACGGGACGGCCTACGTGACGCTTTATGATGTGGTGATTATCGGCGCGGGTGCAGCGGGTTTGGCAGCGGGGCGGATGCTGTATGAGTCTGGGCGTTCGATTTTGATATTGGAGGCGCGGAATCGTATCGGCGGACGCATCCACACCAATACTGATTTCGCCGCCATCCCGATTGAATTTGGGGCGGAATTTATACATGGTGACCATGCCGTCACAATGGATTTAGTCAAGGCCGCACGACTGCACACCATTCCCGTCGTACGCATGGGTAATTTGCGCTGGTCGGATGGCAAAAATCCGGCCCGACCCCTTACCCGATTGCCCGACCCACTACAAAAAACGTTGACAGCCTTTTTGCAAGCCTATGAGCAGCTACCCCAAGCCAACTTGCCTCAAGATGTTTCTCTTGCAGATTATTTACGTGGAGGGGGTTGGTCAGGTAATGATCTAGCAGCGGCAGATGTCTTGTTAGCCCAAACCTGTTGCGCCAGTATAGAAAACCTCAGTTGTCACGACCTTATCCGTGAAATGAAAGCTGATACGGCAGGTCATGGCGAATCCCGTATACGCGAAGGCTACGACAAATTATTAAACTGGTATCGCGCCGATTATCCCATCGAGTTCAATTCACCGGTTCAAGAAATCCATTGGGGGAATGATAGAGTAAAGGTAATCAGCGCTGGGCATATCTATACAGCCCGAACTTGCATCATCACCGTGCCCATCAGTATTTTACAAAATGGCTCGATTCGTTTTACACCAAGCTTGCCCTCCGATAAACAATGGGCCATTAACGCTTTTCGTATGGAAGCTGCCACCAAACTGATCTATCGTTTCTGCGAACGATTATGGGATGAAAACCTAACTTTTATGGCCCATACGGGTTTAACGGCCCGTTGGTGGACACCGAGTTATAGCCGAGGCGAAGATGCTGTCATCGCTTGCTATATCACGGCGGAACGGGCGCAACAAATTGACGGGCTGGATGAGACTACCGCACTGGAAATTGGATTACGGGAATTAAGCACGCTACTTGGCATCCCATTGAGCGAATTACAAAAAGGCGTTCTGGCTTACAAGCGACTTTCATGGGCGGCTGACCCATTTGCACGCGGTGGTTATGCCCATGTCCCCCCCGGCATGGCGGAATGTCGCCCGTTATTGGCCCGTCCAGAAGCGAGTCAACTATTTTTCGCGGGCGAGGCAACCGCTTATGACACCAATCCCCAAACCGTACACGGCGCAATTGAAAGTGGCGGGCGGGCCGCGCGGGAATGCCTAAGCCGAGCTTTAATCGTTTAGAGGTTCGACTCGCTTCAATCTGGGCACACGTGGCAAACCAAGGGCCTCCTCTTCGTTCACTGGCACAGCCAACCGGGTGGCGGCCAGCAACAGCCCCACAAAGAACCAGACCGTCAGTGAGGTAGCCTGAAATTCGATGTTGAAATAGAAATGGTCAAATACCCCACCGACCATCGCGGCCACCACCCCGGCAAACAGGCCCAGCCAAATATCGTTAATTTCATTATTCTGGTCAATCGCGGCACGATGACGATAGCCATAGCTAAACACACTCAGCAGGGTGATAAGGTACATCACCAAACCCACAATGCCCGAATTGGCCGCAATCGTCAGATAGGTACTCGCAAACCCCACATACAGGTCAATGTCGGGTGGTGAGATGAACCCCACCCCAAAGACTGGATAGCGCCCAATTAAAATAAAGGCGTCTTTATATTCCCCCAAGCGCATCTGGGTTTCGAGGTCGGATGCAGTGAAGCCTGCAATGATTTTATCTACATACCCCGCCGTGATGGGGTTAAATGGGGCAATGGCAATCAATAGTAACAGCACCCAAATCAGGCTGCGGTAGCGAATTACAGCCACCAAACTTAATCCAGCCAATAGGCCAAGCATCGAGCCACGCGAATCGCTCAAAAACAAACCCGCACCAACACAGGCCATCAAAATAAACATGATCCAGCGGTGTCCGGTTAGTGGGCGGCGGGCCAGTAATTGGGGCGCGATTAAAGCCCCTACCATCATCAAAAATCCACCAAAGGCATTCGGATCAACCCATGTGCCAATCGCCCGTTCACCCAAAATTTGCACACTATCTTCGCGATAGCGCAGCACATCGCCCCCCGGATAGCCAATGCGGACAAGGCGGTTCAAAATCACGTTGGCGGCGGCGTCATTCAATATCCATAACACGCTACCGACCACCCCGGCTACCGCCCCAATGACCATAAAGGTCAGGGCTAGACGGCGCAGGGTTTCGGCTCGGCGCACTACATCCACCAAAATCAGGGAGAGGCCGACATTCGCCATTAGGCCCAAAAAGCGGCGCAAAATACCGGGGGTCAGGGTTCCGTTGGGCATCCCTAGCACAAAAGCAAACACCATCAGCAAAATAAAAAGCACAATCACCCCATGCACAGGCGTAGTCTGCAAATCGTGCCGCCGTCCGGTCATCCATTGGAATAGGTATACTACAATAAACAAGCCCAATGCCGCATCAATCAGCGACGGCGTAATGGCGATTTTGAAGGGCAGAGTCCCGAACGGTAGCAGGCCCGTCAAAATCAAGACCAGTGCCAATGACGCATCTAGGTTGCTCAGGCCTACTAAGCCAATCATCGCCGCGAGGATCAGGCCTATGGCAATGACTGGCCCTTCTAAAATCAGCAGCAGGGCCAATAGGCCACCCAAGCCGCCCAATAACACGCCAATAGTGAGCGCATTTAGGGTCGGCAAATATTCATTAATTTTCAGCCGCTGGTTTTCCAGCATCTTGCACTCCTATTTTTCGATTCCCGTGCAGCCCCCAGCCAATAACACCAAGCACGGCCAGCAATGTCATCCCGCTAATCACAGCCCCAATTTGGATAGATAAGGGGCGATAAGTCAACTCAATTTGATGCGCCCCTTCGGATACATAAACCGCACTTAATCCGCCATACGCCTCTAATAAATCAGCCTCTTTACCGTCAATCTTGACGTGCCAACCAGTATCATAGGGCAGGGCCAGCGTCAAAACCCCCGCCGTATCCCCCTGCGTCTGGATTCGAATTTTCTCCGGGTCTAATGTTTGCAAGGCAACAACCGTATTGCCTAGGTTTTCGGGTAAGGGGCCGGGGTTTTCTTTCAATACCACGACATCGCGCAGTGGGAAACTTTGATCCCCTACTAATTGGCGGGCCTCACCATTATTCGTTACCACCCGCACTTGATACACCATATGGGCAAACGGGCGCGGGTTGTCCAAACGATATACATGCAAATTCGGCCCTTCACCAATCCGCGTAGCAGGCACAGGTAGAGTATCCCATTCAGCATTCAGCACCTGCACAGCCAATAATTCCCAACGACGTTCAACAGGAATTTTTTGCAGATAAAACTCCACTGCCTCAAATTGCAGCGGACTGTTGCCCCAAATGTCGGGCAGGTCATACAGGGTGCTATAGCTGCTGCCAATGCCGACTAGTCCTTCTATTTTTTGGCCGGGTGATAGATTGTCCCGCATGGTTTGGATAAAGGCGGGTTCGGGCAAACGATCGTTGGCTGGGATGGGGTCATAATTTTCACCCCCCATATTCGCACTAAACAAGTCAAACACGACCAACACGATAATAGCAATTTGCCATTTTCGCTGGGTCGGCTGTTGCATCACGGCGGGTAAAATGAGGATGGTCAACACAGCCACCACTAATGCCACCCCTGCTGAATCCAACGCGCCTTGATATAATTCCCCATTGGGCGGAATCAAACGCAGCACAAAAAATATCAAGCCAAATAGGGCGCACCCAATAATCAAACCGATCAGCACGCGCCGCAGTTGCCGCAGTGGTTTGTGGTCGCTCAGATAGTCCCATGTCAGGATTTGCACCGCCCCCATACTGGCAAGTACCGACCCCGCCACTGCAATCACAAAGGCGGCTCGTTCTTGCCCCCTAAAAAAACCAAATCCCGGCAGCAACACATATACGAAATCATAAATCGCCAGTCGCTGCCCAAATGAGAGAGCGAGGCCGAATAGCCCCACTCCCAACCAAAAGGCATAACCGGGCACCCGTCGCCAAATCGCTATCCCAACCAATACCAAACCAATCAGGCCAAGATAAAGGGGTGTCCAGCGTCCGAGCATATAGGGGAACACAAATTGGGTGAAGTCTTGCATCGAAAACCCACCACCCTTGTCATCCACACTCAAATTCTCGCGGTAGGTATGGCTCTGAAATTGGGCCGTCGGCAAAAGTTGAACCGCCGCCAACCCGCCCGCAACTAGCGCCAGAACCAGCAAGGCCAAGCCGATTTTTTTCCAAGCCGTGCCCCACTGTAGACGATAAATTAAATAGGCCGATGCGACATAAGCCGTGAACAAGAGCGTCTGGGGATGGCCTGCTAGTGCACATAGTGCCAACGCCACCCCGGCCAAGACCAAACAGCGCCAACCGATTTTTGCATGGGTTAGACGAGTGGCTTCATGAATGCCGAGCAGCACCAGCGGTATCCAAATCGCTGCTTCCAAAAGGGGTAGTTGCAACGGCGGATAGGCACTCATAAATCCACCAAAACCAAACACCAGCGCCCCTATTACGCTAGCAATAACCGATATTTGAGTATCAGCATCTTTGGAAATATCGCGGGTGAGGCGGCGCAAGAAGGCATACATCAACAGTACACCCAGCAGCACTTGTAGGGTCATTTCGCGCTGCAAGGCGGCATATACATCCCCATTGGTCACATCATCATGTCGCGCCAATAAGGCCACTGTCAGCAAGCGGGGGGGATACAAAACGGCTGTTTGCGGATCAGCTAAAAACGGCGCTCCCGCATTCATATAGGGGTTCCACAGCGGAATTTCACCTTCACGGAATCGTTCGACGCTATAAGATGTCCACGCCACAAACTGGCCCGAAAAATCGCCTTCCTGCAACGACACCTGATCCACTTCATTCGGCGTATACAATCGCCAAAAGAAGATGCCCCATAGCCCAATCAGCAGCAAAATCGCCCATGTATCTGAGGAGCGACGTAGTTTTTGAATCATCATTGTCTGGCTTCCTGTGATTGTGGCGCGTTGACAACCACTTGTGTATCCATTAAATAAGCATCAGGAAATGGATTATCACCACTCGCAGCAATTGGTAAACGTACCCCATCAGATGGGCGATAAAACCCAATCAACAAACGATATTTACCGGGTGATATAGATGGGTTTACATAAACGTGATAGGTATCGGTAAAACATTGTCGCCAGATGGATGTAGGATACCATTGTTGGCGAGGTGCATTATCCCCGCTACCAAGCAGGTTAGACGGGTTCGTTGGATCAATTAATTGGACAAACACTGTGAAATCATCATGTGTTGGTCGGATAGGTCGCCAACCTACCGCAATATCAAACACGTCACCCACCGTCGTCTGAATTTCCCCTATTGGCCCTCCGGCTAGATAAGCCAAATCGCCAAATCTGACTTGCCTAGCATCGGTACAGTCGTCGTTCGTTTTTTGGATGCTTCCCCCCCGCAAAATCACAGCTTCAAGTGGATTGTGGTCAAGTCCGGTCGCCGTAATTTCAATCCCTGTATAAAAATCGCGCCAGCCTATTTTAAAACGTGGCTCAAAAGGGGTGTTAGCAAGGTCATCATAAATTTCTATCCGGTAGGTTTCAGCGTAGATTTTCCCAATCTCCCAAGTATCGGTACGACGCAATCCTCGCCCCGGAAAACTATCCAATTTACCAATTACGACGGGTTCATCGGTCAAATTGGCAGCAGGCCCAAACACTTGTATATAAAAACTCAATGGGGTTTCGGTGCGGGCTTCTGGTCGCCAATAAAGGGTAATCTCAACTTCATCCACCGTCTTTTCATTCAAAATTACCGGCGTGTCATCAATTTTGTAGCCGAGCAATTGAGTCGGCCCAAATTGGGCATCGGTGAGGTGGGCGTCTTTAGGTAATTGGGCGATGGTTTCCGGTGGTGTATAGGCAGGCCGAATGACAGTAAAGGGCAAAATAATGGCATAAGTAACCAGAGGTATTATCGCAACCACAGCCAGTTGTTTTGGTAAACGGAGCATCTGTAATAAACCACCCCACCCCAAAGCCAACAGTACACCCACTATTGCAATGACAGGGAACACGAGACGACCTTGACTGGCAGGGGTCTGCAACGTCCAGCGCACCACGCCCGCCAAGATCAAAACGAGTTGCACTATGAGCAACCCTATGGGGATTGCACTAGTGCATCGCTTCAGCCGCCTTACCCCCAACAAAACTAAACCCACTAATCCAATACCGCACAAGCCCATGGTGTAATCAAAAAACCGCTGAGGGCTGATGACATTCAAGCCGCCAAACCAGCCCCAATAGGCATAATAAAACCCCTCACGTTCGACCCACACATCCCGCAGTCCAAAATCGGGTGGACGTTTGCCCGCGATTTCAATCATGGTGTTCAGGCCCGTGGGGTCGCCATACAACTGGATATTGCGGATATACCACCACCCCGCAATAAAGCCCAAGCCAGCACCAATTGTTAGCCCTGCCAAGAGCAAATCTTTTAAAGGACGATGCTCACGCCAATAAACAGCTAAAATCGTCAAAGCTGCTACGGGTGCAAAAGTCAGTCCACTGAGTTTGGTTAAGGCAGCCATACCCAGCAGTACAGCGAGCACGCTGATCCGTCCCCAATGCCAGCCGAATCGCCATAGGGCCAGCATCACTACAACAATCGCTGTCCCCAAAAAAATCACTAAGTTATCGTTATTGACGCTGGTCGTGACGAACAGAAACATCGGGTTAAACGCCACAAAAGCCATCGCCAATAGCCCAAGCATGGGCCGTGTCGGAATTGCCAAACGGGTCACATCAAAAGTCAACCACACGGTGCCAGCCCCTAGTAAAATGCTGAATAGGCGACAAAGCATGACCGCCAATGTGGTCTGCTTCCATGGAAAGGCTTCGGCATGGGAGTCGTGTACAATAATATTTTGGTTGTCGCTGGCAAGCCCAATGCCTATTTTGGAATGGGGATTATAAAAAAGTCGCGTCTCTAAATCGCTGCGGTCAATAGGTAGTACCAAGAGCGCGGCCATCAAATAATACAAAGGTGGTTGGCTACCCTCTTGCCGCCAAAGTGTTGTTTGGGCGGGGTCTTGATAGGGCAGTTTGCCAGTACTGGCGATATAATCAACCACCGGAAAATGAAGCATCTCGTCGGAAACTTCAAAAATGGGTGAGGTCAGCATATAGAGAAGTGCCAGTGCCACAAACAAACCGGCTAGGGCTTGACGGCGACGCTGCAATTGTTGGGGAGTTTCCGGTAAAATCCAATGCATCTTAAATCATTTCTAGTTTTTAGTTAGACGGCGAGAGAGTGTAGCGCGGCCTTGCTCATCAGTCCATAGCCTACTGCTCTGCGTTTGCCGTCGTTTTAACCGACTTATTGCAGCGAACATAAAAATGTTGCTATTAAAAAATCATCGCCCTTTCTTGATTTTGATACTCATATTTCTTGGTTTGACCACCCTGTATGCCGAGACTGTACCGCCCTTTGAGGGGCCAGACGAGGGCGAGCATTTTGCCTATGTCATGAAATTAACTCGCACTGGGCAATTTCCTAACCCCGAACATGACTTGGATACTCCGATTAGACAAGCGGCGGCCCAAGCCCCGTTATATTACACGACAGCGGCCCTATTTACCCGCCTGCGTAATTTTGGCGATTGGGAAATCCATTACCAAACCAATCCTTGGGCCGCGTATCCTTCAGCTGTGACAGGACGGGATAATCGTAATCATTTTATGATGCAACCCCGCCAGCACGCCATGAATCACAACCAGCGCCAAATGAGTGCAGCCCTCCAGTGGATGCGACGGATTGCCCCCATCTATGGTGTTTTGGCGCTTTTGGGAGTCTATTGGTCAGCCCTTGCCATCTGGCCCAATCAAAAATCATGGGCAGTGTTCACGGCCCTCGCCTATGGTATGAACCCCCTACTCATCCAAACTTTCGCCCTTGCTAGTAATGATGTGGCCGTCATTGCCTTTGGGTCGCTCACCCTCGCCGCCGGATTACAGCTGGTTAATGATTGGCGGAACAACCGTCTGCTCGTTTTAGCTGGCATGGTCATGGGTCTGGCTGCCCTTTCTAAAGCCAGCGGTTTAGCCCTTTGGATTATTCCCCCAGCGGGTATCTTCATGGGTTGGTGGCAAACCAAACAAAATGGACGAGCATTGATTTTGCGCGGGTTTGCCGTCATTGCGATCGCCAGTTTATTGGCAGGTTGGTGGTATATACGGGGCTGGATTCTCTATGATGATCCGCTTGGTACGGCTCCGCACAAAGCTCAGCCGTGGGCATGGCAAGAACCCCAGTCTATTTCGCAAATTTTGCACCGCACTCCTATTCTAGTTATCTCATTCTGGGCCAATTTTGGTCCCGGCGAAGTGCGGCCTGGCAAGTGGGGTTATGTTGTGCCGCTGACCATATTGGGGTTGGGCCTCATCGGATGGCTCTATACCCGTCCCACACGCCACACCCTACTTTTATTATTGACGGTCGCTGTCGGGCTAGCAGCACTGTTTCAATGGATGTCCATGTTTGACCTCATCACAGGCCGACTTGCCTATCCCTACTACAATGCCTTTATTTTGCTCATTGGGATGGGCCTTTATCACTTCCGAAGCTGGCGGCATTGGTTTGCGGGCGCATTAGGTGGCATGGCATTGGTAATGGTTCCTGCGGTCATTATCCATGCGTTCGGCCCCCCACCCCTCCGCAATGATGTCCCCGAACATCTGGAAGGCCTCGTTATTGATTTTGGTGGCCCACGCTTTTTAGGTTATACCGTTGATAGCAACATCATTCATGTCGGTGACTATCGTCATTTTGAGTTTTGCTGGCAGGCCCCTAGTAGCGATGAAAAAATCCCTGTTCCCTATCCCTTTTCCATCAGTGTGACCACCCTCGATACTCAACTCGTTGGCAAACGGGAATCCTTTACAGGCATGGGAACTTATAGCCTGTGGCAACCCAACAAAATCTTTTGTGATGACTTTACCCTTCACATCGAGAAAAATGTCGAGGCGGGTGAGGTCTATCCGCTGCAACTCTCCATGTTTGGTTTGCCCGATGGCATACCGATTGAGGCCACCGTAGGGGAGAGCAAGCAGCGTAGTGTCATCATTGGGCATTTATGGGCACCTGCCCCGCCAATTGACCCTACTCTACTCCAATCAGCCCCATTCCGCTTTGAAGGGGTCGCCCTTGCGCATTATGACATGCGTATTGTCGAAAACACCCTTAACCTCAATTTGACATGGGGAACCTATTCTGCGCCACGCCAGCCCTATAAACTTTTCGTGCATATCTTAGATGCGCAAGGCCAAAAAGTGGCCCAGATTGACCCCGTCCCCGGTGGTGATCGTTATCCGATTTGGGCGTGGGGGGCAGGCGAAAAAATCAAGGATTCTATCACCCTACCCATACTCGATTTGCCAAAGGGAAGTTATCAGGTCGTCATTGGGATTTATGACCCTGACACTTTTCAGCGCCTGCCCGTTCGTGATACAAATGGCAACCTTATGGGCGACTCGGCTTTGTTAGGAACGGTAACAATCGAATGATGGACATACTAAAGCCAGCCAACCAGCGCAGGTGGTTGGGGCTATTGATACTGGTGATTGCTTATCTGACCGCTGCTTTTTGGAACTATACCCAAGATGATGTGTTTATTACTTATGCCTACAGTCGCAATATCGCAGAAGGTAGGGGTTTTGTTTTTAACCCCGGAGAGCATATCCAAGGCACGACCACGCCTCTTTACACCCTACTAATATCCGGTGTCTATTTTCTCACCCATGACTTGCTCCATGCAGGTAATTTGCTAAGTGCCATCTTATTGGCAATAACATGTGTCCTAAGTTTTATGCTCACCCGCGACCACCTCCCCTTGTATGGCCGCATTGGCGTCAGCTTAATTTTAGCTACCTCCCCCTTGATTTATGTCAGTTTTGGGATGGAGACTTTGCTCTACTGCACCCTGCTGCTATTAGCGTTGTGGCGGTGGGAACGTGGCAAGCCCTATGAAGCAATACTTGCCGCTGCCGCCCTCACATGGACTCGCGCCGATGGCGTGGTCTTAGGGGGTACATTGTGGTTGGTTGCGGCATGGGAGAGTTGGCAAGCAAATCAAGAGGCTTCTTTCATATCGCGTTTACGCGGTCTGCCCTATGTACTGGGTCTAGTCTATGCCGCTGCAATAGCGCCTTGGTATCTGTTCGCATGGGCTTATTTCGATACACCCCTGCCCAATACTTTTGGGGCCAAACAAGCCAGCTTTGAGGGCATCCAATTTTTAAAAGACGGCTGGAACTGGTGGAAAACCTTCTATTGGCACAATAACCCCCTCAGCGTCGGGGCGTTTTTGCTGATTATCATTGGAGGGTGGCGTGTCCTCAAAATAAAACCCTTGCGGCCTGTCCCCCTATGGGCTGGCTTTTATTTGACGGGTTACACCATTTTGAACGTCACCGCCTTCTGGTATTACACCCCTCTCTTCACTATTTTGGTTGTCTTGGCAGGATTTGGCGCGGCAGGCCTCGTTCAGCCAACCTCGTTGCTGGTCAACCGCAAAAAAGCCATGTTATTTTATGTGGCAAGTATCGTCGTATCACTATCGGGTGTCCTAGCTATCCTCAGGTCGCAGGATTTTGCTGACCCACCCCCACGCACCACTACCTATAAAGTCTTGGGTCAATGGGTCGAGGCCCATACTCCCACCAATGCTACCTTGCTTGTGGGCGATTTGGGCGTGATGGGTTATTACGCACAACGACATACTATTGATTCCCCCGGCCTGATTGTGCCAGAAATGTATTTTAAACAGGATGATTATGCCGTTTTGAAATACAAACCCGATTACGTAGTCGCAACGGGTTATTACACATGGCAGCAGGTCGTCGCCCAAGATTGGTTTCATAGCTACTACCGCCCTGCCGTCCAATTGAGCACCACCGACGACTCCTTTAGCCCCATGACAGTTTATCAGCGGCGATTGGGGTTAGTAACACCCCCTATCCTATTTCAAGGCGATACCCTACCTTTAAATTGCGATATTCATTTAGGCGAAGGCGATACCCTACCCAACGAAATCCGTGCCCGTTTATCCGATTTCGCTGGCAAGGTACTAATCGAGGATGTCCACCCCTTCTTCCAAGCAATTTATCCTGCCCACACCGCCGCAGGAGATGAGGTTATCCACGAACAAATTGGCCTCTCTCTAAATATTCCGGCGGGAAATTATCAGTGGGAATTGTGGTGCGGAAATAATCAATATACGGGGTCAGTTGAAGTTCGGCCTTATACCGAAAATACGAGTTTTGTGCGATTAGACGAAGCCATATGGCCGCCCTTTACCCAATTGGCAGGCATCGCTCTACCCGACGGGGAATTAGCTTGGTCAGGGGGAAGTGTGCGCGTCGTGTTATATTGGGAAGCAATTGAACCCGCCACCACTGATTACAGTGTGTTGGTGCATCTAGTGGACGCAGAAGGGCATATCGTTGCTCAAGCCGACGGGTATGCCGTTAACAATACTCGCCCGCTCAGTTCATGGCAATCGGGCGAAACCCTATTCGATACCCGTGAAATTTTGCTACCCCCCAACTTACCTGCGGGCAAATACTCCATTTTGGTCGGCTGGTACGATTGGCAATCGGGCAACAATGAGCGTCAACCCTTAAACAACGGTGATGATGCTATCCGTCTACCCGTGACTATCCAAGTGCAATGGCCCGGTGGCACAGGGCTACCGTGATACGCGGAGTTGTTCAAAGAAGTGCAAAGTCGCCGTTGCAATCGCATCCCAACTAAATTGAGTGGCGAGTTGGGCCGCAGTTTGACCAAGCCGAACCCGTTGCGCCTCATCATGGGCCAATTCACGCAAAGCCTCAGCCAGTTTGAGGGGTGAATCTGGGGGCACCATTTTCATCGCCTGCCCATCCACTAAATCGGGTTCATCCACCTGCGGGAAGGTTGTCACAATCGGGCAGCCATGTGCTAAAGTTGCCATCAACGTCCCGCGCCTATACGACACCCCATCTCGAAACGGCAAGGCTACCACATCACATGCCATCAAGTGGCCGCTGACAGCTTCAGGCGAGACAAATCCTGTCCAATGTACCCGTCGAGCAATTCCCAAGCCACCCACCATGCGTTCGGCTTCGTCCGCTTGTTGAATATTGGTTTCGTCGCTGTCCCCGGTTTGTCCGCCGACAATCAACAGGTGAGCATTCACCCCACGATCCACCAACAGCCGAATTGCTTGAGCCAGTGTATCTACGCCCTTACTGCGATTGATAAAGCCAAAAAAGCCGACTAGGAAGGCATCGGCTGGAATATGATGGGTCTCACGCCATGCCATCTTGTCATAATCAGCGGGGGGCTGCACCGCGATATTTGAACCGATTGGAATGCGCACGACGGGGGGCATATGCCCTTCTTGGGCTAATTCGCGCTCATCCCCGCGATTGGTCACAACTACCCCACGACTCTGACGAGCCATACGATAAATCACCTTTTTGCGAAGAGGGCCAGCTTTCGGAAATAGATAGGGCACAAGCAAATCGTGAAACGTTGTCACGACCGGGGCTATACTATTGAGTGATTCAGGGAGTAGATTGGCTGCGACTCGCATATTATAGGCCGCCGCTTGATATTGGATGTTGACCACCTCTAATTGATTGGTTTTGGCCCATTGCGCCGCCTGCACCTCACCTCGCCGCCCATCACCGGGCTTCTGTTTACCCCAGCGGCCCCAATTTGCCACCGTTGACTGGACTTGAATCCCATTTTCCTGAATGACGGGCAAGGCGCGATCACTGGTGAGGACAAAAATTTTATGCCCTTGTACCACCATCGCCCGCCCCAACTCCAGCGAATAATCCCCTACCCCGCCCTGCATCGGCGGAAATTCTCCGGTGATGATGCCAATCCGCATCGAGTCACTTCCCTTTATTTTCTAGGGCGATGGATTCGCCTGCCCACAACAACGACCGTATCACCACTGCATAAGCCTTAACCCGTTCCAATCGCAGTGGACGCTGGCTTCCCAACAGCCATTTTGTTCCCTCCATGCCAACTTGATTAGCATAGTTTAACACCATTGCCAACCGGAAAACCTCGGCCTGCCAGCGGCCATGAAATTTGCGGAAATAGCGCAGCTTGCTATGTTGAAAATGAACATGACTGCGGGTTTTCACTTGTTTGGAGCTCTGCCCCTCGTGATGGATGATTTTAGCATCCCCCACATACAAGACTTCCCAACCTGCATCCTTGGCCCGCTTGCACCAATCCATTTCTTCTGAATACATGATATAACGTTCATCAAGATCGCCAACCTGTTCCCATACTGCTCGTCGGGCCAGCAATGCCGACCCCTTAACCCAATCTACTGGAAACGTGGCGTCATTGGACATCTGGCGCATAAAAAACCAATCGAGCCAGCGGCGCGGCGCGATATTACTAATCCAAGGGCTTTCCGCAATGCCAATGAGCAAGGTAGGAAAATGGTGACGAGTTTGCTGATATGTGCCGTCGGGATTAAGGGTGTGCGGCCCAACAACCCCAACCTTCGGGTCAGATTCCAAAACCGCCATTAGGCGCGGTAGTGCGTCTTCCAAAACTTCGGTATCAGGGTTAAGCAACATAATCGCCCGTCCTGTTGCCGATTTCAGGCCTAAATTATTGCCACGCACAAAACCGATATTTTGCTCGCAGGGCACTAGATGTACCCAACCAAAGCGGTCGTGCAGCATCTCGACGCTGCCGTCATGGCTGGCCGAATCAACAACAATTACTTGGGTCAATAGGCCGTCACCAGTACATGTACCATCTGGCGCGACAATAGCAATTGGGGATTGGCGGATACTTTCGAGGCATCGGGCTAACAACTCAGCGACATTCCAATTGACGATAATGATGGATAAATCCAATGTGGTATTCCTGTGCTAACGAATGAAAACACTGCAATTGTAAACGCTGGAACCTTGAATACAAGCGAAAATTTTACAGTTCCTGAGGGGAAAGATAATAATCTGATTACATCTGCCAACGAAAATAGGGTCATAGTATGAAACAAAGCGTCTAGTGAATCTAACCGAGTTAACAAGGAGAACTGGAACATGAAGTCATTTAAACGGGGTGTATTGGGTGTAACCGTTGCAGCAATAGCAGTAGCGCTGGTCTTCACCGCTGTTGGGGTATCTTTCGCCCAAGGCCCAATTGGGGATCGCGGTGGCAATCGTGGCGGACGTGGAGGGGCAGTCGAACTTGTACGAATCGTCACCAACACTGCCGCTGAATCGGTGGGTATGGATACCCGCGAATTTTTGCAAAGCGCTGAAGCAGGTCAAACCCTCAGTGACCTGATTACGGCCAATGGTGGCGATCCTGCCCAAGTGGCCGCCGATGCCAAAGGCGAAGTCGAAACCAAGATTGATGAAGCCCTTGCCAATGGCCGCATTACCGAAGAGCGAGCCGCCGAAATGAAGGCCGATTTGGAAACTAAGATTGATGACATCCTTAATCATGAAATCGGTCAACGTGCGATTGACGCTCGTGTCAACATCGGCCTACGTCGCGAGGTAATGGATGCGGTGATTGAGGCGACAGGACTAGATCGTCAAGAAGTCCAGCAGGGCCTGCGTGATGGCAAGAGTTTGGCAACCATCATCACCGAAAATGGCGGAGATGTCGCAACGGTTAAGACCCAAATCATTGCCGACGCGACTGAAAAAATTAATCAAGCCGTTACAGATGGTCACTTGGCCCAAGAAGATGCCGACACCCTTTTAGGCGAATTGGATGCCCATGTAGACGAACTTCTAAACTTCACCCGGATGAGTGTGTAATCGGTAGGTTGGAAGCTAAAAGAGCCGATATAACAGTCGGCTCTTTTGGTTTTACCGGGAAGGTTTCATTAACCGGGATATGAAAACGTCACCACAAATGGATTTTCGCCCTGCCCAATACTGCCCGTCACTGAATCTACCACCTGCCCATCAATCAAAAATTCGACTGTAAAAGAGGCAGTAGTTTCCTCATTGCCACAGGCTAGCGAGAGCTGAACATAGGCCAAATAGTCGGTAGGCAAGGCTGCTCCATTGAGAGCCATAATTTGTTCTTGGGGCGTGACTGATGAAGAACAGTAATCATTCCCATCATCGGATACGCGATAAAACCCTGATGCGGCTGGATTAGCAAAATTCACTTCGGTACCACCCGGCAAATACAGGCCTAAATCAAGGTCATGGCTAGTTTCCCATGTTAAGCGCACGACAAAATCAGGCGACGAATCGCCCGATAGTAATGCCCCCGTAGCCCCACCCTGAAAATTGCTCAAAGAGAGAGTGTTTAAATCGAGGGGTGCGGGCCATGCCCCAGTCGCTTGGATAGCCGCCGCCCCATCCGCGCTATACGCAAACGTGAGTAGGTTAATCAATGCCTCAGCTGGCATATTCGGGTCTTGATGGATATACCAATAGACTGGCGTGGCGGTTGAATAATCGCCATCGGCAATAGTACGCTCGGTCGGGGGTTCGCAGGTCGTCCCGTTATTGAGGGGGACAACAGCATATGTGGGTGGACTGCTAAAATATTCGGCAAGTGGAACAAACCCAATCCCCCCTTGCTTGGTATTGATTTGACGATAGGGTTCGTCGCCAAAAGCTTCTGTCCCACGCCGCTGACCATTTTCTTCACCAACCACCCGCTGATAGAAATAATCTTTCAAATCCTGATCACTTGTCGCAAAAACACTAACCCGTCGTTCGGGATAATCAGGGTTCAATTGATTCCAAACTTCAGCATCACGTGGGCCATTCGCCCCAAACAGTGTTTTCAATTGATCAGACTCAACGCAAGTCAAAAAATCAACTTGAGTCGAAATAATCACCACAGCACCATCTAGTGCCACGATTAGCTCGACAGTGTCGGGGCAGGCTGTAAATTCTTCAGCTGTGGGAGCTGTGGTAGTCGCCAAAACACCAAATTCCCCCGCGCATAAATCAGCTAAGGCGGCCCCAGAACTGCGCCGCGCTGTGAACCCGCCAGATGGATAGCCATTTACTACAGCCCGACTCACTCGTTCGGCGAGGGCATCGTTCGCAACAATTTCAAGGGAAACGGATTGACGAGCAGAAACAGGTCGAATATTGACCGACCCGATTGGTATCAAAGTCAAAATAAACAAACAAAGCAGCAGGAGTCGTAGATTTGCGCCACGCATCAAAAATTCCTCGCTGACTGAATGGGCGTTATTCAAACTAAAAAACATTATCTATCAAACACTCGGCCTTTGCAAAAATCAGCGGTAAAACAACGTTGAGTTCAGCACAGCTCGATTTTCACAATAAAAAAGGGCAGGTGATGAACCCCGCCCTTATAAAAATTGATAGGTCTATTTATTGAGCCGCTGTAGTAGGCGCTTCAGTCGGAGCCACCGTCGCAGCTTCGGTTGGAATTTCGGTAGGCGCTTCAGTCGGAGCCTCGGTTGGGACTTCGGTGGATACTTCTGTAGCCACCTCAGTGGGGGTCTCAGTCGGAACTTCAGTCGCCACTTCCGTAGGAACCTCAGTCGGAACTTCTGTAGCTTCAGGGGTCACATCTGTAGACGTAGCGTCAGCCGCCGCACGACGAGCGTCCTCAATTAGCGTGAAAATGTTCTCGCGTTCGGCTTCCAGTCCAGCGCGGTCAAACCCAATGAGGCCGAGAGCCTCAATCTGGGTAAGGGCATCCGCATTGAAAGATTGCCACAATAACGCTGCCACCACATCATCACTTAAAGCCGCCTTTGAGAAGACCAAGGAGGTACCGTAGGCAAATGAGTAACTGCCATCCAAAATGCTTTCAGTGGTTGGCTCTACACAGCCATTGCCACTATCAATTTGAAGGACACGTACCCCATCTTTGCCGGGGTCGGCTTGGAAAGCATTCCACAGCGCATAGGTAATCGCCCCATCAAAATTGGCAGTCGCGCCAATACGATACTGCAAATCAGGAATATCGGCTCCACTTGTCCCAGAAGCGCCCTCATTATTAACAGGGGCCATCTGGACAATCGGGGCATCAGTGCGGCGCATGACCTGTTGACCATTCATGACAGCCGTCAAAATCAAGTCGGTTTCAAGTGCCCCAAAGTTAGGCACTAAAATCAACAGTTCACGGTCGGGCCATTCAGGGTTGATTTCATTCCAACGGGTAGGCCCTTGCAGCTTGGTTGGATCAAGCGGCACAGCCACCACTTCGGTCGCTTCGGGTGTGGCATCGGCAGGAACTTCGGTTGCCACTTCAGTTGGAGCTTCAGTGGGTGCTTCCGTCACAACCTCGGTTGGGGCCGCTTCGGTCGCTTCGGCAGTCGCTTCTGGGTTGAGTGTCCCAGCTTGCGGATCAGCAACGGTTTGCACCAGCATAGTCGCCAATTGACTGTAATCAAGGCAGACCGGCAAATCTGAATCGGCTTTAACAACCAAGACGACTGCTTGCGAACCTAGATTAATCGTATAAGGGTCAATCTTGTTTTCAGCGCAGGTGGCTAATTCAGCTTCGGTAGGAGCGCGATTGACTTGAATAACGGAAGCTGTACCGGAGCAGAATGCGCCCCAGCTTTGGTCATTCGTCAAGGGCTGGATATCAAAGGTAACATTGGCATAGGTGCTGGTAAAGGAATCATAAATCGGTTTGACCGACGATGCCCCTAAGCCTGTTCCATTCACCGTAATTGACCCCTCTGCCGCGGTATTCAGCGTCACAGGTGAATCAGGCCGAGTGAAAGTCCGTCCTACAATTGGGCCATTGATGTTATTCAAATCACGATCCAACACCGCTTGGACAGGAACCGTAAAGTTAAATTCATCATCGGTAACGGGGAGGCCATCAGTACTCACCGCATACTTAGCAAAATCAACGAAGTGGGCTTTATCTAAAGCATTCGCGTTGACATAGAGCATCAATGAACGACGGAAAGGATAGGTTCCAGCCGCAATCACACCCGCATCAGGCGAAAGGCAGGTCACTAATTGATCGGCGCTGACCTGTAAGGGAGTTAGGCCACCTTGATCTTCCAGTTTTTCCCATTCAGCAAAGGTCATAAAGGCAAGGCCGCTGCTGGCAGGGTCTTTAAGAATATCCACAACAGCCTGCGGAGATTCATACTGGCTGTAATCGGTGCGCGGTGCATCGGGTAAAAGCGATGCCAAGAAACCAACAACTGTTTGGCTTTCAGGGTTTGGCCCATACAGGGTGACATCGCCGGGGGTGGCTGTTGGATTAACAACCGTCCAATTGAGTTGGGCCGCCCCACCCTCGCCTAATACAGCGGGCAGGCTGGATTGATCAATACAGGCCACTGGCGCACCCGCACTGGGCACCAGCACTAGCGCTTCATAGGCCAACACTAATTCGACAAATTCAATTTGGTTGGTATCGCAAGCCAAAAGTTGTTCATCAGAAATGGGTTCGGTCGCCATGACTGCATCGGCTACGCCGCCGCACAGCCGCGTAAAGCCGTCCGCGTTCCCCTGAGCATCGAATTGGACAGCCGTATCATTTTCTGATGCCGCATTATAATTATCCACAATGTGTTGCAGCAGGTCTTGAACATAACGCGACCCCGCCACTACAACATCGCTAGACCCGCCATCCTGTGCAAAGGAGGTACGGGATTGATAGGTAGGCAGCCCAGCCATCAGTACCAGCGTCAAAAGCAACGCCGCATGGAGGGTACGCCGGAACAGTTTAGTCATGAAATCCTCCGAAAAGAAACGTGACAGAAAGCAGCGTGTCCTATTCATTGAGATTCAAGGCCACGCCGTAAGTGGTATATTCTTGTGCTAATCAGCTAAAACCGAAGGGTGATTTTACACGTTACGGGGTAATTGTCCAGCGTCTACTTGTGTGTAGCAGGTTCGTTAACCCAGCGATCTACCGTATCCATAAACACATCAATCTCAATGGGTTTGGTCATCCACGCTTGAATGCCCAGCGCTTCGCATTTAGGTTTAAGCAAATCATCGGCTGAAATCACAAAAACTTTGGCCTTTTCGCCATCTGGTTGGCTGCGAATATATTCCAATAAATGCAGGCCGGACATCTCAGCAAGGTGCATATCCAAAATGATTAGGTCGAAAGTGTGGTCTTTTAGTTTTTCAAGAGCCTTCTCGGCGGTGCTGACCATGGTATGTTGATATTTGAATAAGGCACGCTGGTATAACGCAGCAATGTCGCGGTTATCTTCCACTATTAGAATATGCTGCATGTCCAACCTACTTCCTCATGTGGCAGGAACCCAAACATCAAGACATCAGACTATAACGACAATCGTTAAATGTCAACTCAATTTATCAGAAATCTCAACTTTTTTCCAACCTCTTATTTTGCCACATCTCTAGACAAAGGCGGGTATTTTTGCACAATTTTTGTATAATTGAAAACGAATTACAAAAACCTAAAGATAAGGACGGCTATTTTCATGGGCAATCAAGCGCCAATTTCTGAAGACTTGCTAAATATTCTCCGCTGCCCAGTGGGAGTACATGACAAAACAAAAGGGGATGACCCCGGACGGCTGCGTTTGGTCAACAACCTATGGTTAGTTTGCGACGATTCCGGTTATAAATATCCGATCCGGGATGGCATTCCAGTTCTTTTGCCCGAAGAAGGCCAAAAGTGGAAAGACGTGCCGGAAAGCGAACTTCCTTCCGTGCTGCCACCAGAGAGCAATTAGTACCAATTTTAGGATTGCTCCCATCTAAATATCATTTCGTAACTACCACGACCATCGAGCTAACCCATGCTAGAAAAACCGATTCATTCGATAGAGGTGTTGCCCGTCACACCCCCTAGCCCACTGTTTGGCCGGGCAGGTGAACTCAAACGCCTACGCGATTTGGTAGCGGCTGGCGATGTTGTTTGGCTTTATGGCCCATCGGGGATTGGTCGACGTGGGTTAGCTGCCAGCGTAGCCGCCCAGTTTGTCGAACGCCCCGGTGGAGTGCTGTGGTTTTCGGTCTATTATGACGACATGATGATGTTGTCCAATCGCGTCGCCCGGGCCTATGGTATTTCAGCCTTGGCAACCGATGATGTCAGCACCCAACTCGATATGGCCCAAGCCCTCTTGGAGCAAAACCATCCATTACTAGTTTTAGATGGCCCTCTGTCGGTGGGAGTAATTACCCAATTTCTTAAACAATGTATTCCCCAACATCACCCTGTAATCATTACCAGCGGGGTTCCAACCGAAGGCCAATGGACGACCTTTCAACTGGATAAGCTTAACGACAAAGATGCCGAACAGTTCTACCGTCATGAAGCCCAACTCGACGATCAAACCCGCACGGCCCTACTTGCGCCATTTTTACATTACATCCAAGGGCATCCCTTGGGTCTATTGGTGGCCGCTAAACAAACCACTGGGGCCAATGTCACCCCAACCCACTTCACAAGTAAACTGCCCGAAACACCTGCTGGCCCCGAAAATCGCACCCTAGGGGTACTAGCAGCGGCTTACGGCCTCTTAGATGCGCCAGCACAGGGGTTATTTTTGCTGTTGGGGTCACTTTTTACAGATCGGATTGGCATCCCCCTTCTGAGCGTCATCAGTGGGGTATCCGAGCGTACTTTACCCGGCATTGTCCAGCAATTGACCAAACGCGGCTTTTGCGATGAAATTCGCCAAGCCGACCAGCCACCCCTTTATCGGGTGCATGATTTAGCGCGGACATTTGCCCGGTCCCGGTTGCAGGCCCAAGATAAATTAGAGGCCACCCGCAACCGTATTCTGAACAACACTATGAAATTTGTGAAGCTGCACGCGGCTGAACCCAACACAACCAGCTACGACATCCTTGCCCGCGAGATGGACAATTTGTGGGGAACAGCCCGCTATGCCGCCAGCACCCAACAATTTGACGTAGTGGAATCCTTGTTTAAGTTATTGGGACAGCATAGTACCCAAAATGTTATTCATGCGCGGGGTTATCAAGGCTTTTATGCCCTACTGGGACGACTGTTGACTAGTCAGGCCGAAAAACCCGGTCAATCTATCAAACCCTTTGTGCCGGAAGCCACCCAAGAATTTAGAACCCTAGCCCCCGAAACCCCACCTGAAGAACCGGTACGCATGGTGATTGACACCGAAGCCATTCGCACCTTGTCACGCGAGACCCTCGAAATTGCTTTAGAAGAGGCGACGGCCAACAACAATCGCCCACAGGCCCTTAAATTGGCAATGGCGCTGGGAGACTGGTATACCCGGCATAAACAACCCGAAGAAGCGGTTTCCAAATATCAATTAGCTGTGACCATCAGCCACGAACTAGGGGATCATGACCGACGCCTGATGGTTTACGAAAATTTGGCAGGCGTGCAATTAACCTTGAATGAACCTCATAAGGCGCTCGAAGCAGCTCAACACGCGGTTGAAATGATTGATGGGGGCAATTATCCGGTTCGTAAAGGTCGGATTATTACGGTGATGGGGGATGCTCAGAGTCTGGCAGGCGAGCATGATTCCGCGCTCAAAACCTATCAAGAAGCAATCAATATTCTCGAAAAATCTGGCGATTCAGTAGCGATTGGCTTGGCGCAAGGCAAATTAGCCACGACCCTACTCGATAAGGGCGATTTGCAGGAGGCCACCATTGTTCTGGCCCAATCAGCAGCACGATTTGAGCAGGTTGGAAGGCGCGATTTACAAGGCCGTGCCTTAGGCAATCTTGGCACAGCATTTGGTCGAATGGGTCGGTGGAAAGAAGCCGGTCAGCGCCACACCCTCGCTTTGCAAATTGCCCGTGAAATGGGCGATATTGAGGATGAACGTTTTCAACTGAGCAACCTTGCGTTTGTCGCTGAGGCCGAGGGCTATTATGACTGGGCCATCTATTACAGTCGGCAGGCCCTTTATTTGGCGCTGGTCGCGGGTGATCGAGCCTCGATTGCCCAGATCACACTCGACTTAGGACGGCTACTGCTGACGGATGCTAATCAACTGCCACAAGCCATCCGATTATTGGAAGTCTCCGTTGACCTCGACCCGTCGGACGATGCAGTGCGATTTTTGGGCCGTGCCAAGAGCCGATATGAGCGTTTGGTACGCGAGGGCTATGCGTTTGTATTCGCCGAAAATGATTTACAGGTCTATGCCCAAGCTGCATATGAGACCCATTCCTAAATCCCGATAACGGAGTCATGATATGGACGATCCACTAGGTTTACCCCTCCCCAGAGACCCCCTTCAACGTATCGAGCGTTTTGCTTATGACCTTGCGTGGGGGGCTGTCAATGAAAAGTGGGATGCCTTTTTTGGCTATTTTCGGGGGGAGATTACTGGGGACGGCCCGCGCCAGTATGTGCAAGAAGTTTGGGACAATAACCCACCCACTTTGGGTTTGATGATGGCCCTCGGCTACATGAGCATTTTGCGTGAGGGTAATCCCATCCAAATTCAACTGACTGAAAAGACCTTCAATTTATTAAATGCTCCGCCACCCGTTTCAATCTTTGTTTCCTATCGGCGTTCAGTCAGCAGCGCCCTCGCCTTATATATCTGGTCAGAACTGCGGGTAGACGGGTTTACGCCATTTCTGGACATCCGAGGCATTGATCCCGGTGATGAATGGTATAACTTATTGGAACGGCGGGTGAAGGGCAGTAACATCTTTATTGTTTGTCTTGGGCCAACCACCCTCGAATCAGAATATTGTCAACGCGAAATCCAATGGGCGCTGGAAACCGCCAGTACACGCATTATTCCAGTATTACACAGTGGATTTACTCCCGATGATTTACCGGGTAGCCCTTTCCCAGAACTTCAATTAAAAAATGTGATTTATATTCCCGAAGAAACCGCTGCTGCCATCTATACTGGCATGGAACAATTACGTGGTGTATTCGGCTTATTTCGCTAAAAGAGGACATTGATGAGCCAGACTTGGGTCACGCCCATTACATTGATTGGAAAAGCCGTACGACTTGAACCACTGGATGCTGAACGCCACATCGAAGGATTGTGGCAGGCTGTATCGCCTGATACTTTTCAATATTTCGCCTCTGTGCCTGCTGAATGGACATTAGAAGGTTTTCGGAAGTATCTACAAAACTTATTGGCAGTACCTGATATGTGCCCGTTTTGCCAAGTGCAGGTCGAAACAGGTAAGCCTGTTGGAGTGACAACCTATATGGAAATTCGCCCCGCCCATCGTGGCCTCGAAATCGGCAGCACATGGCTTGGTAAATCGTATCAAGGGACAGCGATTAACCCCGAAGCTAAATATTTGCTACTGCGCCATGCCTTTGAAAATCTGAAGGCTATTCGACTCCAACTTAAAACCGATTCACGGAATCTGCAAAGTCAGCGAGCCATTGAAAAAATTGGAGCCAAGCGCGAAGGGGTACTCCGCAATCACTATATTATGCCCGATGGTCATTATCGTCATTCGGTCTATTTCAGTGTGACGGATGAAGAATGGCCGGAAGTCAAAGCAAAATTAGAGGCACGGCTGGGTTATGTGCCATGAAATAAATGAAGTTGCAAGCCATTTTGCTTGCGGTATACTTCGTAATCAAATGGTGATTTGATTTTTATTACTGCTGATTGGAGTATTTTTATGCCAGATGGTTTTCCCGAAAAAGTTTGTAGCAGCCTCGACAAGCCATGTCGTTGGACGATGTGGAATGTCGAGGGGCAAGAAATGTACCTCTATGCCCTCATCGCCATCGCTGTCCTGCTCCTTGTCGGGAGACTATGGTTGCGTCTGCAAATTTGGCGCAAGGGCCAAGGCGAATTGCAATTCGACCATCTGCCTCAACGTATTGGACGAGTCTTAAGATATGCCCTTGGGCAATCCAAAATCGTGCGTGATCGCGCCCCCGGTTTGATGCACGCTGGCATTTTCTTCGGGTTTACCGCGTTGTTTATCGGCACAGCACTGGCTACGATTGACCAAGATCTGTTTGTCAAAATTTTGGACATAAAACTGCTCAAGGGTTCATTCTATGCCCTCTATGAAATCGGCCTAGACGCCTTTACCTTAGCCTTTTTGGGTGGGTTGGGTTATGCCCTCTATCGTCGTAATGCCTTACGACCCAAGAAATTAACCCTGACAGTCGGGTTTAATGCTGTTTTGTTCCAATTATTCCTGCTGGTGCTGACGGGGCTTCTAATTGAGGCGTTCCGCTTAGCGGCCTTGGATAGGTATATCGGCGATTCGTGGGGTCGTTATTCCTTTGCAGGCTGGACATTGGCGCAGGGCTTACTCATTTTTAGCAAAAGCGAATCCGTTTGGCGGGATTGGCACGCAGGCATGTGGTGGTTTCATTCCATCCAAGTGGCGGTCTTTATTGTGACGTTAGTGGATAGTCCCCTCAAACACACCATTTACAGCCCGCTCAATATCTTTTTTAGCAATTTCCGTGAACCGGGTCAACTTGCCAAACTTGATCTCGAAAATCCCGATATTGAACAATTTGGTGTAGGTCGCCTTACGGATTTCCGCGTGGCTCAGTTGATGGATGGGGATGCTTGTACCGAATGTGGACGCTGCCAAGCTGCCTGCCCTGCCTATTTGGGAGGAACAGCCCTCAATCCGAAACAGATTATTTTGGATATTCGCACGGCAATGAATATCTACAGTGGGCCATTAGGCATTGGGTTACACCCCGCAGCGGCGGCTGACCACAAATTTAATCCTGATGACATGCCAGTAATCGGCGTAGAACACAATGGGCGGGAACTGCTGAGTAAAGATGCGTTGTGGGCTTGTACCACTTGCCGAGCCTGCGTCTATGAGTGCCCCGTTTTAATTGAACACGTTGATAGCATTGTAGATATGCGCCGCCATTTAGTCTTGATGGAAGGCGAGCCACCTGCCCTGCTTGGGACTACATTTAACAATGCCGAGCGATCGGGCAATCCTTGGAATAACCGTGATTCGCGCCTGAAATGGACGGAAGAACTCGAATTCGAGCCACCCATCATGGCCGAAAAGAAAAAGGTAGATGTATTGTATTGGGTCGGTTGCTCAGGCGCATTCGATCCCAATTCACAGCGCACCAGTCGGGCCGTTGCCAAGATTTTGAATGCAGCGGGCGTAGATTGGGGCATGTTGGGCGACGAAGAAACCTGCCATTGTGAATGGGCACGGCGTGGCGGCAACGAAGCCCTCTATCAAGAAGCCGTTCCACCTATTATCGAAACCTTCAATCAATATGAATTTAATACAATTATTACACACTGCCCACACTGCTTTAACACCATCAAAAACGAATTCCCCGATTTTGGTGGCAACTATACGGTAGTGCATCACAGCCAATACATCGCCAAATTGATTGCCGAGGGCAAGATTAAACCTGATTATTCCCGCAATGGGTCAGCGGGCGAAATGTCCGATGCCGTCAAGCAAATCACCTATCACGACTCCTGCTACATCGGTCGCTATAACGATGAATATGACAGCCCGCGCAAGATGATCGAGTCCATTCCGGGGGTTAATCTGATTGAGATGGCCCGAAGTCGAGATCGTGGCTTATGCTGCGGCGGTGGCGGTGCACAGGTCTTTATGGAAACCCATCAAACCCAACCTGTCAACATGGTGCGCCTGACTGAGGCTGTCCATGCACTGAACGGTGATATTCCCTACGACCACACTGGGGCGGTGCGTGAAGTGGGTACGAATGTCAAACTCGACCAACCGGGCACGATTGCCACCGCCTGCCCCTTCTGCACCGTCATGCTCAACAGCGCCCAGCAATCTATGGCGGTGGAGGACTTGGTCGTGCGGGATGTGTCAGAAATTGTAGCGGAAGCCATTTAGTTTTTGGCAAAGTGGAAGGAAATCCCACCGATGGATAATACCAAATCTCATTGGGAACAAGTCTATGCCACCAAAGGAAGCAATGAGGTGAGTTGGTATCAAACCCAGCCCCAAAAATCGCTGGAGCTAATCCAAGGCACAGGTATCACCCATGATGCCCAAATCATTGATATTGGCGGCGGCGCTTCGACATTGGTGGATTTCCTTCTGCAAGCCGATTTCCAAAATGTGACTGTTTTAGATATTTCTGCGGCATCGCTGCACAACGCCCAGCAAAGACTAGGGAATGCGGCCAAACGAGTGACTTGGCTGGAAACGGATATTACCCAAGCCACCCTAGCCACAGATTTTTACGATGTCTGGCATGATCGAGCCGTATTCCATTTTCTGACCAATCCAGCTGACCGTCTAGCCTATGTTCAATTGGCAAAGCAAGCTCTTAAACCCAATGGGCACATTATTGTGGCAACCTTTGCCCCTGACGGCCCAACACGGTGCAGTGGATTAGATGTGGTGCGTTATGACCCCGAACATCTACATGGGGAGTTTGGTGAGCCATTTGAGTTGGTGGCAAGCTATCATGAGCTTCACCAGACGCCTTTTGGCACAGAGCAAAGTTTCATCTACTGCTATTGTAAGAAACGCTCATGATTGACGCACTCACCGAGCGAGTACAGAAAACCCAACACGGGTTTACTGACATCAAAAAAACAGCGGATGAGCTTGTTGCCAGCCAGTCACCTGACATTTCCATCTCCCTTGCCTACGAGCTATTCAAAAGCGAAGTACCTCAGGCACGCATGTTGGCAACGTTTATCTTCGGTCGTCACGCTACTCAATTCCCCGATATTCTCATTTTCATGCGTGAACACATCAGCCGTGATACTAATTGGCGCGTGCAAGAGATTTTGGCGATGGCCTTTGACCAGTTTTGTGCCGACACAGGTTATGAAAAAGCCTTCCCAATAATCCAAGATTGGCTGGCTGACGGCCATCACCATGTGCGACGGGCGGTGACCGAAGGCTTACGTATCTGGACAAGCCGCCCCTATTTTGATGAACACCCTGAAATAGCCATCCAATTATTGAGCCAATTACATGCCGATGACAGCGAATATGTCCGCAAATCGGTTGGGAATGCGCTACGGGACATCAGTCGCAAACACCCCGATTTAATCCGTGAGGAGTTATCATCATGGGATAGATCGTCTAAAAAAGTGGCGCAGGTCTACAAACTAGCTAGTAGGCTGCTTGTAGAGTAAACAAAGTTCTCTGCCCTATCAAAATTGGGGATAATGGGCATCTAATTATTCGTATCGTGAGTACAACACCATTATGGAAATCACCCATCTGACGCTTTTAGCCCAAGATTTATCTGCCCAACATCAGTTTTATACACAAGTTTTGGGATTACCGATGTTAGAAGGTGGCGAGGAAGTCATTACGTTTGGCGTGGGTCGCTCCAAACTCACTTTCTTGCAAGCCGATGAGGATTGGTCTGGCACGTATCATTTTGCCTTCAATATCCCTGAGAATCAATTTGCGCAGGCCAAAGCATGGCTGACTGAACGAGTAAGCTTGATTCACAACCCAGCAGGTGAAGATGAATTCCGCTTTGAAAGCTGGAATGCCCATGCTATCTATTTCTATGATCTGGCTGGCAATATTTTGGAATTTATCGCCCGTCACGATTTACGCAATGCTTCCGACGCGCCATTTAGCCATGAAAGCCTGTTAGCCATCAGTGAAATCGGCTTGACTACACCCGATGTCGCCGCGACGATGCGCCAACTTCAATCCTATTTGCCGTTAAAGGTCTATCGGAACAGCGAGAGTGAAGATTTTACGGCACTGGGTGACGCCAATGGCCTGCTGATCATTGTGAAAAAAGGGCGTATTTGGTGGCCCGAAACAGGCGTTCCAGCATCATTGGCCGCCGTTTCAATTTTGAGTATGGATAGCAACGGGCAGGGATTTCAAATCAGCGGCCCACCCTATGACATTAGCCCAATGCTGGCTTGAAGTTTGTATTGACCGAGGTTAGCCCTAACGCTATAATCACACCCAATCGAATATGATTTTGGAGAGGTAGCATAGTCTGGCCTAATGCGCTCGCCTGGAAAGCGGGTACAGGGTAATTCCCTGTCGTGGGTTCAAATCCCACTCTCTCCGCCAAAATGATAATGGCAGACGGAGGTTAATCTCGGTCTGCCGTTCTGTTTTACTCACTGAAACATATCAGAAAGTGCAGCCATGGCAACAAAAACGACCAATCGCCAACGGCGATTTTGGGGTGTCGTCCTTTTTTTTATCGTCTCTTTGGTTTTCATCTGCGGCCTCACAGCCCTATTGGTTCGCAGCGCCTTTAATAATGCACGGCATGAATCAAAGGCAGTTTTGGCCGGAGCATCAGTGGATACACTAGTCGAATTGCCGGGTGATCGCGCCTACCCCGGAGCATTAGCCATTGGGCCAGACGGCAATATCTATGCAGGTAGTTTTTGCACAGGGGATATTTGGCGCATTACCCCCGACGGTCAACGCGAAACATGGGTTAAGGGTGGCAGTAAGACCATTCAAGCCGCGTCGGGTATGGCCTTTGCACCGGATGGCTCGTTATATGTAATTGATCGCAAAGATTGTGATCCGCGTCGGGGTCAAGGTCAAATTAAACGCATTTCAGCCGATGGGCAAACCGTCGAACAAATTGGCACGCTCGAAAATGATGAAGTGCCGCATTCCATTACTTTTGATAACGAGGGTGTGCTGTATTTTAGCGATACCCAGCGCGGGACGATTCTGAAACTGAATGATGCAGGTGAATTCGAAACATGGTGGACACTACCTGAAGTCAGTGATAAGGCGCAACCCACTGGGCTAGCCTATGATGCGGTGACAGATGATATTGTCGTGGCGGACACCGCTGCTGGCACAGTCTATCGGCTCGATTTTGATCTGGATCGCAAACCGAAATTATTAGGCACAGTCTATGGGGAAGATGATCGCGAACTCGATGGCCTTACCATTGATGACCTAGGGCGGGTGATTTTCACCATTTACGACACCAACAAGGTCGCTCGAATCGAATTGAATGGGGACATCACCATTTTGGCGGAGGATTTTCGTGAGCCAAGTGATGTGGGCTATCTAAATGGGACGGTTTACGTCACCAATCTTGACTCCGTTTCGCTCGCTCCAGTTATCAGTCTATTGATTGACCCATCGCTGCCCTTCACGATTGATAAGATCACCCTGCCAATAGAATAAACAGGGATAGCCCTGCCCTATTGATTGAGCGTTAGGGAGGGCAACGGGCGCATTAATTGCTGGCGGGTTTCGGCTTGGGTGCATAAGCGCGACCCCCCAGCTGCCAACCATTCATTCAAGGTCTGGCTGGTTGAGTTGCCCCGTGAGGCATCCAGCCAAATTCCAGTACCCCAGCGATAATAATTTTGTGACTCCTGCACCCATTGATCACGTGGGGTACTCAATACACTCGGCCCACCGTTGTAGCATACTAAGGCTAGGCCGACGTCGGGGTTTCCATCAATGACGCCATCGAAATCAGGGTCTCTGGAAAATCGCAAGCATTCAGCCAAGATGTTAAGGCCAATACGAGCGTTATCCATTGGGTCAAGCTGATTTAAACCCGGCTCTTGGAAGTTCGCTGGCATGACCTGAAATAACCCCTGGGCGTCAGCAACAGATACCGCATAGGGATCGCCACACGACTCGATTTGTACAACCGTCGCCACTAAATTTGGATTCAGGCCATATTCCTGTGCCCATTGAAAAATAGCGGGCTCCCAATACTCCACACTGGGTGAGAATAGATCGGCAAGGTCACGGTCGGTATTGTATAAGCCATCATAATGCCCAACAATAGTCACATCTGAGTTATGGGTGATACCCACCCACTCCGCTAAGGTATTGCCCACAATTTGGATTACCAAAAAATAGAGGGCCAATAGGATGACAAACAGAGCAGGGAGCATAGTCAGCCATTGGCGGAAGCGTGATGGAGTGGCTTTGACCTTAGCCGACGCTTTTTTAGTTCCCTTGCCCTTATCACTCGTTTTTTTGGCGGGTGCGGGTGATTTTTTGTTGCTAGTTCGCCCCATAATTTATGACCCAGCTGGAATAATTTGAATGGGGTTCGGGACAAACACCAAAATAAAAATGATCAACGCGATGATACCAATCATGCGTCGCCGACCATCTAGCGGGGTAACGTCATCTAAAGGTGTAGCGTGCTGCCAGCCAAATAACAAAAGCAATAGAGTCCAGAATGCCCACGATAAACTTACCAAAACAGTCAGTGCAGCGAATGTCCCAATGATGGGCACATAGAGTTTACGAACTCGTCGCCCGAATAGGGTATAAATGACATGCCCTCCATCGAGCTGTCCCAACGGAATTAGGTTGAGAGCCGTCACAAATAGGCCCGTCCAACCGGCTGTGGCTAGTTGATTGATAAATACATCCTCATTGCCATCAGGCACAAAACGCCCAAACACCGCAATTTTGGCGGCGGCATAGACCAGCGAATTGCCTTCGCGGGCAGTGTCTTCATTTTTGGGTACTTCTTGGATTTTGGAAGTAGCAAGACCAATGATGAGAATAGGAATAGCAAAAAACAAGCCTGCCAATGGCCCTGCTACGCCAACGTCGAACAGCACCTTTCGGTTTTTTATGGGGCCACGCATCATAATAAACGCGCCCAATGTCCCAAACAAGCCAAACGGCATGGGAATAAAATAGGGTAAGCTGACATTGGTAACACGATGCCGCTTCGCCGCAAAATAGTGCCCCAATTCGTGTGCTCCCAAAATCAACATCAAACTAAGGGCATAGGGCCAACCGTCAAGCAGATGAATATCGCTGAAATCCTTGACCTCGCGGCCATCAATACCTGCTTGTGTGCCTGCCCCGACAAAGAGCAGACTTAGAATAGTTAACACAAGCAATAGCAGATTAGGCCACCATGGAAGCTCGCGCGTGGCAAAACGTCCCTGAAATACGGTGAGAATATGCTTGCCCGTCGCCTCATCTTGACTTAGATAGGCGTGAAAGTTGAGTTGAGCCAAAGCGGGGTCAAGTTGATCCAAAACACCCTCGCTGGGGACACGCAACCGCCCAATATATTGCACTTCGACATTGGGAATCGGCGGATTTATAGCTTCTTCAATATCAAAAACGGCTTCAATAACCGACCGTAATTTGCTGTCAGGCTGACGGGATGGCAGCGTTGTGACCTGTGGAATATCAATCGCGTCACTAGAATATTGAGATTGTTCTGGAAGCATCTATATCATTTACCTTTACGAGTTTGAACACCCTGTCTAAAAGTCCCATCATTTATTGTTATTGTGAGGCCGTCGCTGGCGGTGAGGTGGGTGGCACGGCAACTGGGGGTTGATAGGGTAAGATTTGCCATGCACCGCCATTTTCTGATAATTCCAATATTCCACCATCACGGGTACGTAGATAAGTCACTTTGTCATTATCGGTTAGGCCTGATACTTGCACAATACCGTCATAACCCACCTCTGGTTCAGTGGCCCAACCGAGGCGGTCACGGGTACGGGGGTTGTCGCGCCAGACCAAGCCAAAACCGCGTATAGGCTGAAATAGATTGGGTGGGGGTTGGATGGTCTCATCGCGCTCCGGTTGTCCATCAGTAAACAGGTCAGGAGCAATTAGCCAGCGCGGTTGTTGATCATCCGAGTAAATGATGATAATTTGTTTGGTATTGCCCAGCCAAATCATTGAGCCATGTTCAAAACGCTGTTCAACTTGGAAGGTCGGGTCACCAGCACCATTGGGGCAAGTCGCAGGCGGCGGGCTAAAAAACCAAAGGAGTGCGCAATTGGCCGCAGCAGCCAAAGGAACCGTTACTTCCGCATTGGCAACACCATCCGCATTACTGGCGACCAATTCAAATTTGGCTTCGTCTACATCCGTGATTTCGGTAGCAACTGTAATACGGCCTTCGTTGTCCACCCGCCATTCTTTAGTGCGTTCGCCCTCAGCATCCAAGCGATAAATGCTCACCCGTTCAGCCCCGGACACACGCCAAAACAACGTGACATTGGCTCCCGGAGCAAGTGCCCCTGTCGTTTCATTGGCAAAGTACTCAATTTCAAGCCCAGCCAGTGTTGGTAAGGCCGTGACGGTCAAGGTGGCAGGCGCGGGAGTAAACGTCGGACGTAATGGGCTGGTGGGCGACGGGCCAAGTGTAGAAGTCAAATCACGCCGCCGCTCGACAGTAGGGATAAGTGTCAGGGTATTAAATGCGACAACCGCGACAGTTGGAATAGGGGTAAAGGTTGCGGTGGGTGGAGCGGATTGGCTAGGGGTGTTGGTTGGGATTTCAGTCACAATGACGGGGGAGTGTTCTGCTCCACAAGCATTTAACCCAAGCAATATCAGCACTAAGGCTAGCAGGATCAATTTATTCGACCCACGCAAGAAAAAACCCATCGATCTATCTCCGACCCTATATGATAAGAAATACACCGAACTAGTTTACCCACCAACAGGAACTTTAGAAAATCTTGGGGTCTATAAACAAAAAACCAGCAGGTTTTGCTGGCTGAAGTTTTTAATTTTGTGACTCAGGAGGGACTCGAACCCCCAACCAATTGATTAAGAGTCAACTGCTCTGCCATTGAGCTACTGAGCCAAATTTCGGTTGCTAGTATAACAAAGATTAGAGGGGTGTCAATCCTTTTTACAAGCGCCTAAACGATGGGAAAGGGCCATTTGGTAAACAGCCCTAATTCCCAAATAGCCTAATTGGATTCAGCCACCTTGCCAGAGTAGCCCGCATCTTGGATGGCCTGCAAAATTTCCGCCTCGGTCACCTTTGTTTCATCATATTCGATGAGTGAGGTTTGACGTTTGTAGTTTGTCGAGGCGGATTTCACCCCGGGTAAATCCTCAACGGCTCCATCAATGGTCATGGCACATCCTACACAGTGCATCCCTTGAATTTTGAACTGTTGCTTAATCATCGTCATGCCCTCTATTGAACCTCGATCTTGCCCGTATACATGCCCATACTGCACATAAAATTAATCTCGCCGGGAAGTTGCGGTGGCAATTCGACCACCTGCTCATCCGTCGTGTCTAAAAATTGAACGACATTGTATTCGGGAATCGTAAAAACCAGCGTACACCCATAGGTATCTTTGGTAATCAGGCGGATACGCAAAGGCTTGCCTTGTTTGGCAATCCAATGATTCGGCTTATAGGCTTCTTCCTCGACATGAATGGTCATTTCCTCAACGCCGTCCACATCTTGGGCATAGACAGGCTCGGGTTTCACAATACCCAATGATTCAAGCGCCGAGTTAGCAGTATAGCTTGGGACAAACGGCGAGTTGAGGACTTTTAGAGCATTATCGGCAGACAAAAGTCCTACCAAGATAATAAGGGTAGCAGCGGCGTAGTTGAACGCCAATTTCAAGCGATGTTGTAGCTGGGTTGCTAAAAAGCCTAGAACAAAAAACGTTGGGGATGTACCGAGGACAAAAACTGCCAAAATCGCCGCTCCTACCAGTGCATGGCCTTCGCTTATCGCCAACACCATCATCGCTTGGGTGGTGCCACAAGGAATCAAAACCGTCATCGCCCCCAAAATCACAGGGGTATAGAGGCTCTGTTGGCGAGCCTGATTACGAACTCGTCTGGTCAAAAAAGAAGGGGGTTGCAAAACAAAATAGCGAAAAATTGGATGTACTTCTAAAAGATTGAGTGCCGTTACCAACATATAAAAAGCAGCGACCAACTGCATTACGGCTTCAGTTTTGGGGGAAATTTGCAGGGCTGACCCCACCGCTCCCAACAAAAAACCAAGGGCAGTATAGGCTAATAATTTTGCGGCTAGAAAATACACCACCGGCCATGGATTGGCGGCAACTTGCATCTTTAATACTTCATCATGGAGTTTTTTCTGGCGTCCGGTGTGGCTCTGCCCAGTGATGGCGGTCGCCAATAGGCCCCCCTGCACCGCTAAACATGATAACCCCCCGGTGGTAAGGCCTGTCAAAAAAATTACCCATAAGTTCATTGTATCAATCCTTCTCGTCCGTGTTTCGTAACATGATGGCATGGGTCAACTGTTTTTATTATCGGCGACCTTTCGCATCTGCTATATCGCGTCTGGCATGTTTTTTATATGACATTCCGCGCCAATTCTCAAAAGCTGCTTGACAACCTGTTACTATTCAATAGAATAGAAGTATAGCATATCCCACCCCAGAGGGGGGAGGGCAAGTTGAGGAAACTATGGAGCATCAAGACCGAACCAACGTCGTCAACCGCCTCAAAAGTGTTTCAGGTCATATCAATGGCATCATCACCATGCTCGAGGAAGATCGCTATTGTATTGACATCATCAAACAAATTCAGGCGACCCAAGCCGCCCTTGCCCGTGCTAGTGAAATCATTTTGGAAAATCACCTAGATACCTGCCTCACAACGGCTATTCGTGGGGATGATGCCAATGAGCGTGAACGGGTTCTAGCTGAAGTTATGGAAGTTTTCCGCACCGAAAATCGGACAAAGTAATCAAATCATCATCTAAGGAGTTTCAATGTCTACCAAAACCTTTAACGTTCCAGCGATTAGCTGTGGTCACTGCGTCCACACGGTCGAGCGCGAAATTAAGGGCATTGCAGGCGTAAAGTCCGCCCATGCCGATGAAAAAACCAAGCAGGTCGTGGTCGAATGGGACAACCCTGCGACATGGGAACAAATTAAAAACGCACTGGTTGAAATCGAATACCCACCCGAAGAAGTCAAGGCCTAACGCATTAGACAACATGCCCTGCTTCTCAACAGGGCTTTTTTTTCGGTGTTTCAAGCGACATTTAGAAAGGATTGCAGATGTCAGACGCAACCATCGCACCCAACAACCTCATCACCATCGAACTCCCCATCACCGGGATGACCTGCACCAATTGTTCAAAGGCCGTTAACCGTGCTCTGCGCAAAGTCGAGGGTGTCGTTGAGGCTGACGTTAACTTTGCTACCGAACGAGCCGTGGTAAAAATTGCCCCCAGTGTTTCCACCAACACCCTTGTGGCCGCCGTCGAAAACGCGGGTTATGGAGTGGTGGTCGCTGCTGAAGAAGAAGAGCTGCAAGATAAAGAGGCCGAAGCCCGTGCCGCCGAACTGAAACATCAACAACGGCGCTTTGTCATCGGAGCGATGTTCGCTTTCCCACTATTGGCCTTTAGTATGGCCCGCGATTTGGATCTGCTTGGCATGTGGGCGATGGAAAGCTGGGTCAATATCCTATTCTGGATTATCGCCACCCCGGTTCAATTTTATGTCGGCAAGGATTATTATGTTGGCGCATACAAATCGTTGCGTAATGGTGCGGCCAATATGGATGTTTTGGTAGCGATGGGATCATCAGTGGCCTATTTCTACAGCATCCCAATCGCATTGGGCGTGGAAGGCCTTGGCGAACATGTCTATTTCGAAACGGCTGCCATCATCATTACCCTCATTGTCCTCGGCAAACTGCTAGAAGCCCGGGCTAAAGGGCGAACAAGTGAGGCCATCAAGAAATTAATCGGCTTACAACCCAAAACTGCCCGTGTGATTCGCAATGGAGTTGAACAGGATGTGCCGATTAGCGAAGTCCGTCTAGGCGATCTTGTCTTAGTACGTCCCGGTGAAAAAATTCCGGTGGACGGTGTGGTCAAAGAAGGCAGCAGTTCAGTTGATGAAAGTATGCTCACAGGTGAGTCGTTGCCTGTCAGTAAAGTATCCGGTGATATGGTTATTGGTGCGACTCTCAATAAAAACGGCCTGCTGAAATTTGAGGCAACCCGCGTTGGCAAACAAACTGCTTTAGCCCAGATTATTAAATTGGTCGAGCAGGCGCAGGGCAGCAAAGCCCCTATCCAAGCGATTGTAGATAAAGTCGCCGCCATTTTTGTCCCCGCCGTAATCATTCTAGCCATCCTGACCTTCGGGGTTTGGTACGCTGTGGATGGTGATTTTACCCATGCGCTGATTCGTACCATCGCGGTATTAGTAATTGCGTGCCCGTGCGCAATGGGTCTGGCAACCCCCACCGCCATTATGGTGGGTGTCGGCAAGGGTGCCGAAAGCGGCATTTTGTTCAAAAACAGCCGCTCTTTGGAAAGTGCCCACAAGTTACAGGCGATTGTCTTGGATAAGACGGGGACAATTACCAAAGGGGAACCCACCGTTACCGATATTATCCTGAGCGAAACCGTTCCTATTGACAAAAACCGTGTATTGGCGCTGGCAGCCAGTGCTGAACGGGGCAGCGAACATCCGCTGGGTGAGGCTATCGTCCAAGCCGCACAAAATCAGGGTTTGATTCTGACTGATCCTCAGAAGTTTGAGGCGATTACAGGGCATGGCGTCACTGCTCAAGTTGAAGGGCAGCAGGTCTTGGTTGGCAACCGCAAATTAATGAAAGAACGCAATATCGGGCTAGCCAACCTTGAATCAGCCGCCGAGCAATTGCAGGCACAGGGCAAAACCGCCATGTGGGTTGCGGTAGATCAACAGATTGTAGGGGTCATCGCCGTCGCTGATACCATCAAAGAAGGGTCGCGGGATGCAGTTGCGGCAATGCGGGCGATGGGTTTACAGGTCATCATGCTGACAGGCGATAATCAGGCTACAGCCCAAGCAATTGCTGCCGAAGCTGGTATTGACCGCGTATTGGCCGAAGTTCAGCCGGGTGAAAAAGCCGCCCAAATTCAAAAACTGCAAGCCGAAGGGCTGACAGTGGCTATGGTCGGGGACGGCATCAACGACGCCCCTGCCCTTGCCCAAGCTGATGTTGGCATGGCAATCGGCACAGGCACAGATGTAGCAATGGAAACTGCCGATGTGACCCTGATGCGTGGCGATTTGCGTACCGTCCCCACCGCCATTCGGCTCTCCCACCAGACCATGCAGGTTATCCACCAAAACCTCTTCTGGGCCTTTGGGTACAATGTAATTCTGATTCCAGTTGCGGCAGGGGTGTTGGCCCTATTGGAATTTGGCCCAATGATGCTGCGTGAATTGAATCCGATGCTCGCAGCCTTCGCCATGGCCTTCAGCAGTGTTAGTGTTGTATCCAACTCGCTTCGACTGAGAACAAATAGGGTGTAATTTCGGTTTATCCGGCCCTAAGGTGCTATTCCAAGTACAAGTCTTCCAGTGTTACCCCAAATAGCACCTGCCCCTCTTACGCTCTTATCAGTAGGGAAATCCCAATGAAGAGAGGCGCGACATGATGCAATGCGGGAAAGTACATATTACTTGGTGACGCAATAGCTAGGACAACTAGCCAAGCGACATTCCAAACTATAGTTACCCACCCGACCCACGATGCTACTAACCCGGTTTGGAGCAAAGCTGCTCCGAATGCAGCCTGAGACAGAAACGCGATCACAACATGAAGCACAATTTGCGGATAGGCCCAATCACGGTTGTGGAGATAGGACATTTCAGCGACTAAAACAACTACTGCACTCATCAGGTAGCTCACCAGCGCCAGCCGTGCGATAATCGTATCCCCAGCAGCACTCAGCAAACCCTCAAGAATGACCAGTCCTAGAACGTTTACTATAAGCGCTGTAACCACAAAACTCCGTTCCCATCGCAAATATACGGGAGTTTGCCCAATAGGCCATTTCCAAATAGCTCTGCCAGTAAAGAGGATGCCTCCGACAGCAAAGATAAACATAGGGGCAATAAGCAGGACACCAGCTATCTGGCGTTCGGGCGCCAAATCCGTTCCACCCATAATAAATGTTACCTCGTGAAGTGTTCGACTAAAAGCTCATCGTGGATACGTATAGCGTCCTTGATAGCCGCATAAACGTCCAATCGCCCCCAGTACACCGAAAAGAACGCTTTGCACAGGCACTGACGGCTTCGCCAGATAGATTTCCTGCTTGAACTCTCGCATCATCAGGGCAAGGACAAGCGGATTAGGTAAACCCGTTTTTTTGTTTACTTTGCCAGTCTGGGCAAGACCAAAGAAGGTTTCGAAAAATTCCTCAAAACGAAGGGCAGGACGAACCTCTACAAGTACACGTGCCTCTTGATCGCTGTCATTCCACCACACATGCGAGGTTTGCGGGGGGATAATCGCGGTTTCGCCTGTATGGAGTTCTCTCTCGACGCCATTTACCCGGAACTTAACTTTCCCAGCCAGAACCTCAAATCGCTCTTCTTGCAGCGGATGAATATGTTCGGCTGCGACAAATCCATGAGGTTTCATCATAATATCTGCTTGTAAGAGTTCACCAGCCGTATCTTTAGCCGTTTTGCGAAAGATGATCCTCTCACCCGTCACGGGATGTTCGAAACTATCACCTGCCTTAGCCATAACGTCCCTCCTTGAACCTCTCAATACGCTGACTTCCGATCTAAATACTTTATGTTGTATAGTATGTTGAAAGTGGCTGTATGCTGGCAATAGTTGGGCGAATTATTGAGAGGAATTGGTTATGGCGTTCGGTAAACTAGGACGACCCTCGGACGACCGACTTGCTCGGCAGCGTGAGATTTATCAGGCTGTCTCTCCGCTTATCCTTGACATGGGTGTGCATTATTTGTCCATGCGTGTGGCCGCACGGGCGGCATGTCTGAGTGTCGGGGGTTTATATCATCACTTTTCCACCAAGCGTGACCTCGTTCTTCACGGCATTCAAAGTGAGGCAATTGTTAGGTATTGCCAGGATTTCCATGATCAGTTTGGTTACTTAGCCGACTCTGATCCCGCAGCCTTTTTGGATGCTTATCTCAACTTTGTGACAGACGCTATCGGTTTTATTCGTCCAGCCCTTCATGCTGCGCTTGAGATGGGAGTAGAGACCCTCGAAAACGTCCTAGAACCAAGCCTTACAGCCGCTACTGATGAGTTCACAGCGACATTTCGGACTGTCTTTCCGGGTGCAAGCGAAGAGATTGTGTATCGGGCGGGGCGCGCTATTAACCGAGCGATTGTCTCGGCCCTGTTCGATAGAAACCTAACCGCCCAAGAGTTTCGCGGTGAAGTGTCCGCCCTAATCAATGGATACCTTGTTATGCGAACGTCAACATCTACCATGATCATAAATTCACTTCCCAGTAGTGAGAAATACTAGTGGGCTCCTAGAGTGTATAGTAGAGTTCAACAAAAGAGCAGTTATGTTGAAACGGTTACTTGAGCCGCCATTGCGTTGGCGTTTCGCATTTCGTGGTTTTTGTCGTATCCAACTCATTACGTCTAAAAGGCGCAGTACATCAAGCAAAAGCTGAACACGCCTCAAATTACATCGAAAGGGCAAGCGTTGCAGTATAGTTGTTTCATAATTGGCTCAACTCGTCTAGCAAGGCGGGGCGTCTCGGATACTGACTTCGCAAGCGCCCCACAATTTCATCAACTCGACCAGATTGGTCAAGTTTTTTGATGCGGCGCAGATAAGTGACTCCTTGACGATAGTGGTTGCGCCCAGAAGCGCTCACCAGAATCGTCAGGGCAATTTTCTCGTACAGATTAGCAACTTCGGCAGGAAATCGTACCTCAAGTGGTTCACGATAGGCTTCCAGCAGCCATTGACTGTATTGACTAGTCTGTACTAACGACATTAAATCGCTCCAGCGGTTCTCATGAGCGTATAGCCAAGCAAGCTGCTCTGGGCGTCGAATATCCTTTATCAACCCATCCGCAAACGTCCCCCATTCAGAGGCGGATATCGTCTTGTGGAGAAGTTCAAAATCCTCTTCACTACCGCGATCAAGCCACAGGGCACGCGTGCCATCAATCACCTCCGCCTTATCACCTTTCTGTTGGAGTAATTTTAGACGTAGCGCCTGATATTGATTGGTCAAACCCGGTAAGCGACGCTGCCGACTGGACGCGATTCCCTCCTGTATCTGGCGAATCGCATCTTCTAATGCGCCTATTTTGATGCATCTTTCAATTAATTCCATGCGGATTCGGTCAAGCTGCACATTGGCGTAAAGAAATTGGCGACTCGCTTCCTCGCCTTCAAATCGGTCAATAAGCGCCAGTCTGAACAACGCAATCTGTTCTAAATCGTAGTCGCTCATGAACCCACCTTCGCTCGGCTTCGAGATATTGGCTTGTATGTCGTCCAACGCAGAAGTAAACAGAGTGCGATGTGAAGGGGTACTGACCAACTCCTCGGCAATTGCCAGCAAATCCCAGCCCCAATCCCATCCATGAAATTCTTTCCGCCGTGACCGTTCAAGGCAATAGGTGAATAGTGATTCTCGTCCCACTTCCCCTTGCATCGCGGCTGCCTCCGTTAGCCCTTCAACTGCCATGTTAATGCAGTCACCCAGTATGCCACTGGAATCGTCCGCATGACTAATGGCGGGAACTGTTTCATCAATCACTGCCTGATAAACGCCAATCGCCTTATCAATTTCCCCAGCCTCTCGCCACTGATCTGCCTGATTGAGCAATTCTCCCAATTTACGCCCCGCACGGTTTGATCCAGTATAGTCGAGAAAACCATAGTCGCCGCGCCCTACCCTGAGGGCATCTTTGACAACGCGCCGATAATCCATTGGCTTTGTGTTGCCTGAATCTAAGTGAATAAGCAGTTGATTGAGAAGTTCCCGATCACTTTGGGTTAATTCCAGCAGAATTGAAATCAACTGCTCACGCGACGTTTTTTCAAGACGCTGGCGCAATTTGTCGTGGCGAGTCTGACGTCTTGCGGGTTTCTTGCGAGGTTTCGTGCTAAGCTGATCGGGGAAAGCCTCTTCAACAGCGTAAAGCACTGCGGCAATATGCTTGCAATATTCGCCCATATCGTAAGGGCAAGTACATGAACATCTCAAGCTGCCATTTGACAAGTGTTCAATGCGCACATCATACAGATCTGTGCCTTCGACCTGTGCATCCCAAGCCCATTCCTCTTCATCGAAGCTGAGATCTAAAATTTGCCTTTTTTGCAGATAATCACGCCCTCGGCTGAGAATCTGAGATGGGATTATCTGTTTGAAATTATCAAATGTTAAGTTCATCTGTAAAAACCAATTCAAATGAGTATCAATAAATCACCAATTATGCCTCAGTACAAGAGATAGTCCAATTAGATTTAACGGTTTCAGGTCGCCATGATGGTATTTCTTATTCTGTGGAAGTGGTCGTTTCTAATAGCCTGAGGCTTCGCGGGAAATGGCTTAGGGCAATCACGGATAAGATGAAATTTAGGGCTGGCAAATCCAGCCCATTTCAACAAACTCCACCTCAATGGCAAGGCCCTTATTTGCTAGATTGTTTCTAACTGGCTTTTGGAACCTGACCCGCCACTGTGCCACCATCAACGGGGAAGGCAACGCCCGTTATAAACGAGGCCGCATCCGAGCAGAGCCACACAACAGCATTTGCAACTTCCTCTGGCTGACCAATACGACCCACCGGGTGCGTTGCAAGCAGGTAATCGTAAACCTCCGGGTAAGCAACCTTGACTTGATCAACCATCACCGTATTATCAATGACGCTTGGACAAACAGCATTGACTCGTATATTAGCCTTGGCATATTCGAGCGCGGCGCATTTGGTCAACCCTATAACGCCATGTTTGCTGGCTGTATAGGCAGCAATGCCAACAGAGCCAATTAGTCCAGCAGCAGATGACATATTCACAATACTACCGCTGCCTCTAGCAAGCATCGCCGTTAATTCATACTTCAAGCATAACCATACACCTTTGAGATTTACATCCATGACCTGCTCGAAGTCTGACTCAGCAAGCTGGAATAGAGGGCCTGCCGGGCCAGAAACTCCCGCGTTGTTAAAAGCGTAATCAAGTTGCCCATAGGTTTCCAGTGTTTTTTGGATTAAGGCCTCAACGTCGCTGGCAATGGCAACATCGGTTCTGACGAAAATCCCTTCACCGCCAGCTTCTTCAACCATACGGAGTGTTTGCAAAGTGCTTGCCTCGTTGCGGCTGGCTAGCACGACCTTAGCCCCCTGTTTAGCGAAAGCAATTGAAGTAGCTCGACCAATTCCTGAACTTGCGCCAGTCACCAGAGCTACTTTGCCTGCCAATTCCTCATACATAATCAAAACCCCTCCCTGTGGTAGTAGAGACTAATCAAGCTCAGATAGACAAAGGGTTGCTTCACAATAGATTTGAATATAGGCGCGTTTAATCCCCTGTCGTACGTACCTCTGCCATGGCGACAATATCCGATCGGGTGCTCTCAACAATTGCCTTTAACTCACCCTGCTCCTGCGGAGGGACACCGAACTTATCTAGGGTTTGTTGAAAATCATCCATAAAGGCCTCCCATTCTTGGCTGGAGATCAAAAGATGATGATGAGAATCGCGCATGGGCCGACCTGTATATTTTTGAGGGCCACCTGTTACTTGACCGACCATCTCAGTGACGAGATATTTGAATCCCGATGAAGTTACCCGGTGATGGGCTTCATCCACGCGGGGGTTCGCGTTCAAGCGAGCATCAAACATGACCCTGTCGATAAAGTCATCCACGACAGCGGCTATACTATAAATACCCCCGAGCCGATCATAGAGACTACGATTGTCCTGTACTGGCATAATTCGCCTCCTGAAAACAAGTGATACTTTCGGTTTCGCCACTGCAATACCGATCTTGACTACATCGGGGCTGTGGTTTTGTTGATCACACAACGGCTGCTTTTGCTCATAGGAGCATTGTCAACCTGCATATCGTAAGCAACAATCCCATGATAAAGTATCAAACATCACAACATGGTCACAGGAACGTCACAACAATCGTGGCCTGACTTGTTGCGACCACTCGTTTCTGCGTTGACTTGGACTGTGAGGTTTGATTTTGATCTCGCGGGGGCGGCAAAATCAGAATAAGTCCAGCGATTTTAAGATGGTAGGTTCAGAATTTGGGAAGCTGTGGTAACAAATTCGTCAACTAAAAGGGCATTGCTCCTAGGCAAACGAATCCGAAACTAGTTGGCAGGTTGCCAAAAACGGTCGCACGCTAGAAATTTCAAGTTATAGCAAGGTAAGTTAAGCACAACTAAGGCTGTCTGTACAAAGATACTGGCAATAGGAACAACGTAAAGAGCGAGAAAAACATGGTAGCTGTAACAAACTTGCCCAATCAAGCACGCCCATTCGAGTTGGGGCTACATACCTTTGTTGAATTACTGGCCCACCCTGTCACAGGGACGAAAATTAGCCCAGTTGAACGGATGCAAAACCTGCTAGAGACTATTGAACTCGCTGACCAAGTAGGGTTGGACGTTTTTGCAATTGGCGAACACCATCGGGAAGAATATCTTGCGTCCTCGCCACTCGTCATTTTAGGCGCGGCGGCAGCACGTACCAAATCTATTCGACTATCAACAGCGGTGACAGTGCTGAGCTCGGACGATCCAGTGCGTGTTTTTCAGGATTTTGCTACGCTTGATCTACTCTCAAATGGGCGGGCCGAGATTATGGCTGGGCGCGGCTCGTTTATTGAATCATTCCCCCTCTTTGGCTACGACCTAGACGACTATAATGAACTTTTTGCCGAGAAACTAGAAATGCTAGTGCAACTGCGTGAATCCGAGCACATGAAGTGGTCAGGTCACTTCCGTTCACCACTTGACAATCTCGGCATCTACCCCCGTCCAGTGCAAGCGCAAATTCCCATCTGGGTAGCTGTGGGAGGTACACCCGAATCAGTTGTCCGAGCAGCAGCGCTTGGGTTGCCAATGGCCTTAGCAATTATTGGCGGGATGCCAGAACGCTTCGCCCCATTTTTCCACCTCTATCGGGAGGCCTCCAGAGAAACGGGGCATGATCCTGACCAAATTCCCTTGAGTGTGAACTCGCATGGTTTTATTGCGGACACAACCCAAGAGGCGGTAGATGAATACTACCCCACTGCCCATCTCTTGTTTAGTAAAATTGGGCGGGAACGGGGTTGGTCACCAACAAGCCGTCAGCAATTAGAAAGTGGTCGCCACTTGCGCGGGGCAGATTTTGTGGGGACACCTGATGAAATCATTGAGAAAATTCTCTTCCAGCATGAGAAATTCCAGCATCAGCGTTTCTCCCTCTATATGGGCTACAATACCATCGAGCACAAAAAGATGATGCACGCCATCGAGCTTTTTGGAACAAAGGTCGCACCCGCTGTCCGACAGGAAATTGCCCGCCGCAATGCCGTTTCGGTTCAATCATAAGAAGCCCCGCCCTTCAAGCTGGAAGGACTCGACAATATATGCTCACTAAATTGTCATCCGGTGATTTCCCACCGAACCCTCTAGAAAAAGAGGGGTATCGCCTTGAATTTCACGACGAGTTTGATAGGCCAACCCTAGATACCCAGAAGTGGCTTCCCTATTATTTGCCGCATTGGAGTTCGAGGGAATGTTCTGCCCCGAACTATACGCTTGAGCATAGCAACCTCGTGCTACAAATCACCCAAAATCAACAACCATGGTGTCCTGAGTTTGATGGCCCAGTGCGATGTTCATCCATTCAAACAGGCACATTTTCTGGGCCAGTGGGCAGTAAGGTCGGACAACATCTATTCAACAAGGCGCTTGTAGTTAAGGAAGAACAAGCCAATGTTCAAACCTATACGCCCCAGTATGGCTATTTTGAACTTCGAGCTAAGGGATTGAATACCAGCGCTAACTTAGCAGCCTTATGGATGATTGGCTACGAAGATTTGCCTGAAAGGTCGGGTGAAATCGCGGTCTTTGAATTAGTAGGCAACAGGTCGGGTGCAGAGAAATCTGGGGTAAGGTACGGTGTCCATCCTTGGGGTGATTCAACCCTTAGAGATGAGTTTTATGAGGATTACTTCGCCATAGATACAACTCGATATCATATTTATGGCGTTGAGTGGACACCTTCTCACATTGACCATTTCATTGATAATGTGAAGATTAAGACAATCTATCAATCACCCCACTACCCCATGCAATTCATGCTTGGTATCTATGAACTTCCTTTTGAGGATGGCTGGGCTGGAGCCTATGATCCAACAGATCCCTATCCCAAAAACTTTGTCATTGATTATTTTAGAGGCTATCAACCTAATGATGGCTATAAGGCTTAGTAAGGAAATATCATCAGCATACCTGTGGGTTTGAACTAACGATGGTAGTATTGATTCCAGTAATCGTGTTACTCAAGGAGTTAAATCCATGCGCTGGGAAGAACTCACAGGTGATCAATTTTCACAGGTTGTAGCAAAGACTCAGGGTCTTTGCCTGTTGCCCCTCTCGTGCATCGAACGCCACGCCCACCATTTACCCCTCGGTACAGATATGTATATTGCACGCGAGGTCTGTCGCCGTGCTGCTGAAATTGAACCCGCTATTATTTTTCCAGATTTTGTTTTTACGCAGATTTTAGAAGCCCGCCATTGCGCGGGAACCATTGCAATTGATGCTGATCTAATTGTGCGCCTGATGGACAATGTGTGCCGCGAAATTGCCCGCAATGGCCTCAAAAAGATCGTCCTCGTCAACGCACATGGTGGCAACGAAAACCTCATCCATTTTTTCTTGCAAACACAACTGGAAAGCCCGCGTGATTATGTTGTTTATGTGGCTCAACCACCGCTCCATCCTGACGACGAGGCCACGATGCAAAAACAGTGGGTATCCACCATTGATGGTCATGCGGGTGAAGTTGAAACGAGTGCGATTATGGTCATCCGGTCCGATTTAGTTCACCCCGACCAACTACGTAGTGATGGTGAGGGAATGCCATTGGGGCGCATGAAAACATTACGGGATGCGGGGGTCAGCACCGGAACATGGTGGTATGCCGATCACCCCACTCATTATCGCGGGGATGGTAGTGTCGCAACCGCCGAAAAGGGTGAACGTTGGCTGACGGCACTAGCGAAGGTTTTAGCCCAAGCGATTCGGCTGATTAAAGAGGATATGGTCACGCCTCGGCTGCAAAATGAGTTTTTCGCGGCATCCCAACACCCTACTGAATAACTGGCAACCGGAGATAATCATCTGGCACAAAAAATGAGCCTTCGGTTGTCGGGATAATTTTTCGCAGGCGCTGGTCTAATTCAGCCGTAGTGATTTCCCGTGCAAAATAGGCCTGAAATGCCAGCGCAACTTTGCGTACTTGCTCCGGCGATTCATGGACAAATTCCAGTCGATAGTCCATGATGCCACTTCGCAGCAATCGGTCAAGGTGGCGGCTGGCAACCTGTGCCTCTGCCCCAAAAACAGTATTGCGGCAACCCACATCCGCCATAACCGGATGGCTACGACCTTGAACGTCGCGTAGGGCAACTTTGTGACTTTCACAAGGTTGTCCACAATCCAGATAGCTTGTGCCACTTGATAAGAAACGGCAGAAAACGCAGTGCTCGGTGTGGAATACGGGCAGATGATGATAGGCGATTACTTCAAATCGCTCACCACCGAGGGATTGAGCTAATTTACTGATCTGGTCAGCGTTTAGGTCGTGAGATGGCGCAATTTTGGCGAGGCCAAGTTTAAGATAGGTGTCAGCGGCAAGCTGGTTGGCAACATTCAAGCTGAAATCACCAATGAGCGGGTGTTGCTGGCGACCCTGCAACGCTTCCAATAATCCGCCTGAGCGCACCACCAGTTGACAATCCAGCCGCAGCAAAAAATTGACCACCCGCTGCTCATCTGGTTTAAGGATACGTGGGCTGGCGACGCGCGGCGTAATTCCAGCCTCTTTAATACGCTCAACCGCTGGGCTCAAACCGTATAAATCTAGATAGTCTAGCGTGATGCTGGTTGGCTGAATATCGAGTGCCGCCTCAAGCTGCTCGGGTGTCCGAACCAGTAAATGAAGTTGTGGAACAGACGCGGGCATCGCATCCGATTGATAATCCAGTGTAAACAGGGCATCTTCCAATACACCCATCGGGTCAGAGGTGATGATTTCCAGTGCGTTGGTCTGCCGCTGTATCAAATATTCAACCGCTTCTTGGCGTAGCCGATTCAGCAGCGAACTCGGAATAAAGGGATCACCTTGAATATCCGCCGTCAAATCATCAAGCTGATAAGCCGTATTTCCCAATCGGCCTAGCTGTTGATACAAATAATCCGCAGTGACACTGCGACTGTTGGCGCGGGTAAGCGGCTCATCCGACCGAGCCGTAGCTCTGATTTCAGGGTTTTTTGTCAATACATAAGTCAATTCAAACGACTGACCCTCATGCGCCACCACCTGCACATGAACGGGCTGGCGATAAACGGGGGTATTGGCTTGGGTGAAGGGTTTCGCGGCCTTATCAATATTGACATCATGTGTGCGCCACACCCAATCACCAACGTGGATACGGGCCAAATGAATCGCCCCTCTGCCAAAGCGTAGTTCAAGATTTTTCCCAATGGATGTGACTCCATATAGCCGTCCACCCTCTTCCTCAATTTCGGGGCTACGCCAATCAGCAGCATCAAAAACAACGCCATCTCCAGCCTTTAGCGGGGCGACATTTTGAATCTCGGTTGGCTCAATTAACACAGCATCGGGATGAATTCGCACTACCCTGCCACACAACACACCGCGATGACGGGGCGAACGACCCAAAACCACCGACTGATGATTCGTGCCGGAAAGGAAATGTGGCCCCAAACCCCGCGAATAGACTTGCTCAATGGCGACCTCATCTTGTGGGGTGAGGGGAATGGGGCGGTTTTCCCAAGCCGCGTCCACCGCCTGACGATAGGCATTCGTCGTTAGCGCGACGTAATTTTCATCTTTATAGCGCCCTTCAATTTTGAGGGTCGAAATCCCAATATCAATAATTTCGGGGATTTGATGTAGGGCATATAAGTCACCGGGAGATAGTAAATAGCGGGCATCTCCTAGCGGTTTCATCTCGTCATCTACTATCAACTCATACGGTAAACGACAGGCTTGGGCACATTGACCCCGATTAGCACTCCGTCCCCCCCATGCCTCCGACGAAAAACACTGACCCGAATAGGACACACATAACGCGCCATGCACAAAGATTTCCAGTTCACAATCGGTCTGCTCACGAATAGCCCGAATTTCTTTCAGCGAGAGTTCACGCGCCAGCACCACACGATTGACCCCAAATCGCTGGGCCAGAGCCACCCCTTCCGCGCTCGTGATACTCATTTGGGTGCTGCCGTGTACATTCAGATTGGGGGCAATTTGCTGCACCAGTTGGGCCATGCCGACATCTTGAACAATCACTGAGTCGGCTCCGGCAAGTGCAATCTGCTCGATGGTTTTGCAGGCTTCACGCAGTTCGTGGTCAAAAATCAGGGTATTGAATGTAACATAACCCTTGACCCCGCGCCGATGCAAAGTCTGCATGACGTCAGGCAGTTCAGTCAGGGTAAAACCGACTTTGGCACGGGCAGTAAAGTGCTTGAGTCCAAAATAGACGGCATCCGCCCCCGCCTCAATCGCAGCGTTCAGTTGGGGCCAATATCCAGCAGGACTCATAATTTCAGGCTTGATGTGCATCATTCTCTTATGGTTTTCGGGATTAAAATCGGATGGAATTGCTAATTTGGCTAGAATTATCTCATAAAGAGAAGTGGATTTCTATAATCATACAAGAGTAGAGAAGTTATGCGAAAAAGGAGTCAGTGGTGATGAATCGGTTATTGATAGTAGGTGCTGGCGCTTCGCTTGAAGAATGTAAACAGTCTGGTAACTATCCGAACGACCCTGAGCGTTATCTTCCATCAATCAAAAATTTCTGTGGGAAACTATTTCAACGGGATTCTGAAATATTACTACAGGTAACATCATCTTACTTGGACAAACTTGGGATGAAGTACGATTCGAAACTCATCAATTTAAAGCCGGGAGATTCGTTCTCTAGCGATGATATGGAGAAAAGTCCTATAGGAATATTTCTCAAATTAGAGTCCCAATCACCAGAAGAGCATAACATTGAGAGGCTTTGTGAGTACGTTTGGGTTACTTTCGGGGCAAGCATCCAACTTTGGGAAGCATTCATCTATGCGGGAATTTATCTCCATTTATTTACGCTCTTCACAAGGCAGTTTGGGCTCGGTATAGGAGTACCCATGTTAGCAGGAAGAAGAGTGGCAAATCAACTTACCTCTTCAGATGTAGTTCTCAATCTCAATTATGACATTGCATTTGATCTGGCTCTTAAGCAATCTGGCAAGAATATTTGTTATGCTCCCGATCTTAGAGAAAATGCGATCAGTATTCTTAAACCTCATGGTTCCTTTAATTTCTATGTAAACCTAGTAAATGGGAATTGTTATTTTGAAGAACCTGATCGTATTCACGGTTCGGTCAGTATTCCCGATCCGTCAGGCGGTTTCTTTTCTCCGCATGGAGGTATTGTTCCACCACGTCTCAACAAAAGTTATATTCACCATCCAGGTGCAGAAATTATCCTAGACACCTGCCGTCCATTCTTGCCAAAAATTGTAACATTTTGGGGAGTTGGTCTAACCGACAGTGATGTCGATTTATTATCCATTTACCGTGAAGCAGCGACCAGTGCAGAAATCATTGAGTTTATCAACCCAGCTATGGAAGCGCATCAAAAAGCCGAGAAGTTGCTAAATAGGGAAATCGCCTTCTTTGCGACATTAGATCAATGGCTAGAAAAGTATGGGTTATAAAGTCTGGTAAAGCGTATTGCCGAACACAAAATGTTCTAACCCCTCGGCTAAATAACTATAACCAAGGGGTTTTTGCTGATCTAGCGGCCTAAATGTCGCAGCAAACGTGGCATATAAGTCTTGATGGCTATGGCTTTATCCATCAATGGAACAAGGGTGATGCTGTCTGCCCCTGCCGCCGCTAAATTATCCAATGTTCTGGCACAGGCTTCCGGTGTGCCAAAAACCGCCATCTGGTGTAACCATTCAATCGGCATTTTATCGCGTAAGGCCTCCACCCCACCCGCTTTTAAGAGGGCTTTGACATCATCCGCAATCCCCAACGCCTCTTGATAGGGGTCTTTGTATCCACCCGCCATATTATTCGCCAAACGCTCCCGCACCCGCCCCTCGGCAACAGTCGCATCCTCATCCATAGACCAATAAATATAGAGGGTAATGTGATGATGGTCAGTGCGGCCTGCTGCTTGGCGTCCTATGTCAATTTGTTCCCGCGCCCAACGAATATAGGCTGGCGAACATCCCTCTGCTAATATGCTACCATCCGCGACCCGCCCCGAAATTTGCAATGATTTAGCACTGCGTACGCCTAAATAAATCGGTGGGATAACCGCTGGTACATGCACCAGTTGAATATCTTTTAGCTGTGTCCACTGACCATCTAGGCTGTAATTTTCACCACTCAATATCCCCTTAACCGCACGGGTGGCTTCTTCAATCGCCGCCAACTGGGATTTTGGAAAAGCGCCAATTTGTTGCATCCATTCCGTCACGCCATGTCCAATCCCTGCAATAAACCGAGCAGGCGCAATCCGTGCAAGGCTGGCAATTTCCAGTGCTGTAAAGGCAGGGTTACGCGAGACGGCAGGTATAATCCCTAAACCCACTTGTATCTGGGTGCTGTGTGCTAAGGCAGTTGCAGCTTGGGCAATTCCCCCCGCATAGAAACAATCTTCGACCACCCATAGTTCATCTAAACCCAACGCCTCAACTTCTTTGGTAAAAGCGCCTAATTCCTCTGGTGGATACTCCCGCTGAAACATCAATCCTAAGGCGGTCACGCTTCCCTCCTGCCACAAAATAGTGATCCGAACTTGACATCAACAAGGCTCTATCATACCATCTACATGGAACCAAATACCCAAAATGGAATAGAACAATGCATTTATCAATACCTCTCCATATCACCAACCCGCCACCCGTCGCCGCCTAGTCTAGGGCAAGCGACCATCTTCGCCTATCCCCAGCAAATAACTTCTGCTGTGGTTTATTTTGATTCGCATCATGAGCTTGCCCTCTAATTAATCTCGACGCGGAAGCATTTGGCTTCCTCAGTTGCATTAAGTCTCATCACCATAAAGGGCAAATACATCATGCGGAAAGTACCGACATTTCAACCGGGTGGCTTGTGGCTCGTCACTGGCACCGCCATCACTTGGGGGACAATCGGGATTGCTACCCAAGCGATTTACAACGTGGATAGCACCACCTCTCTGTTTATCAATCTCGCCCGAATGCTAGTCGCCACGCCTGTACTGCTAGCCGCCTGTTGGTTCGTCGTCGGGCCAAACATGTTTAATATTCAGCGCCGCGATTTCCGCATCCTCCTGCTAAGCGGAACTCTCCTAGCAATGTCTCAGGCAGCCTATTTTGCAGCTATTCGTGCCGCTGGCGTGACTATCCCCACCCTACTCACCATTTGTGTCGCACCGCTGGTGGTCACATGTCTATCCGTATTCCTAAAATTTGAAGCCCTGACTGGGCGAATTGTGATTGCATTGGTTTGTGCGATGATGGGAAGTGTATTGTTGGTAGGACTGCACTCTCCGGCAGGCAGTCATTACAATTTGCTCCTCGGCTCAATCCTCTCGCTCATTTCAGCGGTCGGCTATGCCAGTATGATTGTCTGTGGGCGTTTTTTGGCCTCCGACTACCACCCTTTGCAGGTAACAGCCGTGACTTTTGGAGTGGGGACAATCGTGTTAATAGTGGTCAATCTATTCAATGGAGTGGTCATGGTGCATACCCCGCAAGGCTGGTTGCTGGTTTTGTATCTCGGCCTTGTACCGACCGCCTTTGCCTATTGGATGTTCCAAACGGGCTTGCGCTCAGTCTCGGCGACATCGGCCAGTATCATTGGGATGCTTGATCCTCTGGTGGCAGCTTTGTTGGCATGGGGGTTATTCGGGGAAAGATTAGCTGCTACAGGTATCATCGGGGCGGGATTACTTATCCTGAGCATCTTTCTGTTGTCACTAGAGAAGCCAGCCTAAAAAAGTTCAACTCAGTCACTCGTTAAGAAAAACCACTAAAGAAATTACCTGACATCTTTAGTGGTTTTAGAACATTACGTCTTCAGAAAATCAGAGACTATCGGCAGCACAAGGACTTGTCTAGCATCCCAAAGAGAAAATCGGCGAAAGACATGCCGAATCGCACCCACCACAGGTTCTGTGCAAGCGGCGGTCATTCCAAGATTGAAGTCAGGTTCATGGAAAGTGGTAATGCGGATTTCGGCCAGTTGAAGGCGCTCAATAGCAACTTGCAGATCAAACTGTGTTGCCACCGCTAGCAGAACTAGGTTGCTGGGTGTATCGTACCAATCAAATACTCGCCCTGCTTCCAAACAAACATGTCCAACTTGCACAATTTGCTGGGCAAGCGGCATATCGGTTCGAACAAAAACATAGACATATGCGTTTGCAATCTAGTGCTCAGGCATGGGTATTCTCCTAATTGATTATCCTATCCACGGCTCGGCAGGCACACTGTACGCATCAAAAGGAAATTGCCCATCCATAAATTGCTCAGGCAGCAATTTGTAGGCATTAGGTGCTGGAATCAGTTGGCGAATCTGCTGAAGCATCACCGGAGTAACCAAGCCATTAAAAGGTGCTAGTAGCTCCTCCTCCCGAGATGCCATATGCAATGCTGAGGTAGCTCGAAATAATCCCCAAACATGAAAAGCGCCATTATCAAGCTTGTGCTGATTAGTGAAGAATCGAAACGATTTTCGCCAGTCTTTACCCATCAGAGCTAGGTAAAGCAGATGATGGGCAGCCCATAAGTTGTGCTTCTCTGCCGAGCGCATCAATTCGCTCCAACGTTTGCGGATGTCATGGTAGGTAAAATCGTCGGGGAATATTTGGACGGTTGTCGCCTTTGAAAGGGTATTCATTGTTGTATCTCCTCTGCATAGATAAATTTAGATTTCAAAGATGAGAGAGATACAACGGGGGGGTCTCTGGATTTGGGAAAGCCAACCTACAACATTTTTCTTCTCCCTAGTGGGTCATGCGAGAATCGAACTCGCTTCAAGCGGGTTTAGAGGCCGCCGCCCATCCAACGAGCATATGACCCAAACTCGCATAAGTAAAAATTATGATACCGTAGTTTTGAGAGAACATCAATAAAAAAGGCACCCACATGGAGTGCCTTTTTTTAGGTGGCTAGAACTGATTCCAGTAGAATTGATTGGTCACTTCGTGGTGGAATTGAATTTCAGCAGCCTTGATGATTGTTCCTAGCAGACGTGGGCAACGGTCAGCCGAAGCTTGTTTCAATGCAGCATAACGTTCGCAAACTTCCTCGCCCAACACGGACTTCACAAATGGGCCTTGGCGGAAATCGGCAATCGCGTCATAAATGTTATCAGGCAGAATCGCATCTGGTGAAAGATTCGAGCTAATTTTCCCTTCCAAGCCCGTGCGGAACAATGTGTAGACGGCCAGATATGGATTGGCGTCGGGCGCAATTGAACGGACTTCGACGCGGGCGGAACGTGAATTACCAATTGGAATACGCACCATACTGCCCCGGTCAATCGGTGAGGCCTTGATTTGATTAGGTGCTTCATAGTGGGGGTCGAGGCGACGATAGGCATTGACACTGGGGTTCAAAACCAAGCAGATTTCACGACCAACACTGAGGATACGCTTGACAAAATCCCACGCAAAACCGGAGATGCCATCTTGACCATCTGCTTGATAGAACAGATTGGTATCGCCCTTGGAAATGGACATATTGGTGTGCATACCGCTACCATTGACACCCGTTACAGGCTTAGGCAAGAAGCTGGCTGTCAAATCCATCTGTTGAGCTACTTGACGGGCAATCAGCTTATAAAGCTGAATTTGGTCAGCAGCCGTCACAGCATCGGAATAGGAATAGTTCATTTCAAACTGCGATGGCGCGACTTCAGGGTGGTCTTTCTCGTTGGCAAAACCCATGGCGCGCTGCACTTCAGCGGCTTTATCAATGAAAGTACGCAGGGTGTCGCCGGGGAGAGAATGATAGTAACCACCCGTCGAGACAAACTCAAATTGACCCGATTCGACATACATCTGCTCGGCATGGCGACCGCGGAAAATAAAGCCTTCAATTTCGTTGGACAGATTAAAGGTATAACCGTTCTTTTGATATTGTTCCGTCGTATAGAGCTTCAATCCCGAACGCATGTCGGCAAGATAGGGGCCACCATCGCGCTCCAAAACTTCACCAAAAACCAGCACCTTACCGGGGCCAAATACGTCGGAGGGCAACCAATAGAAAGCCGCCCAGTCAATCGCTAAGCGCAGGTCTGACTCCGATTGCTGGCTAAAACCACGCACTGATGAACCATCAAAAGTGAGGTTATCGGCGGATTTCAGCAAAAATTTCTTGTCGTAGTCCAACATATGGAAACGACCTTCGAGATCAGTGAAGCAGACAGTTACGGCCTTGATGCGCTTTTCATCAGCCAGATAACGCATCCGTTCTTCGCGGATGGTGTCAGCCGAAACACGATTTTGGCGTTTGGTCTTGGCCTCAAGATTGAGTTCTTCAAGTTGTTCGTAGGGAATTTCTAGGAAATTGCGGAGCGATTCAGACATGACTAACCTAACCCTTTATTGTCTAGCGATGAACGACAGGAGTTGGAATAATATCGGGCAAATTTTATTCGCTTCTGAAAATTCCGAAGTGTATTTTGTGAATTTACACAAGGGCTAATTCATTACCCCTTATCTTTGGAGGTAATCCACAATCATTTCGCTTGACATTTTAGGTTTTCGGAATGTGCTAATATAGGTACAACAAATATAGTTACATAGCTTGAGCCAAACCGGACATTAAATAAGCGATTACGGCGGATTCAAAAAGAGTGGGTTATGTCTGCAAATCGCTAAAATGCCATTCAATTAGCGGATTATTGTAGGATCAAACTGGACTTAGCGCATATTGAGTTAGGGGACGAATATGGTTATGACAATTTGTGCCTTTGTGTCATTGATGCGATCTATTCAATTGGAGTCCGGTATACGTCAACAAAAAACACTGTGGCGCGGTTTTGCATCTACTTAAACTTCCAAAGTGATCATATGCCCAGCGACTCAGAGTTTCCAGTAGATAAACTGATTCGGCTTTATCAAGAACACGCAGTGGAATTCATGGCAAAGAAGGTCTATCGGAATTTACAGCGAACATCTTCAAGAAATGGCATTTTAAAGGCGGAGGCGGTCTTCCAAGTAGCAAGCCTCCTGCAAAAATATGGTGTGAATCGGCTGACCGACATGAATAAAATCATTGGCAACCCAGCCTTTGAGGCCGATTTCAAAAAAATTCAGGGGCAAAGTAGTGGCATTTCATTGCGCTATTTTTATATGCTCGCTGGGGTAGAGAGCGAAATCAAGCCCGATAGAATGGTGATACGTTTTATTGAATCGGCGCTCGGTAGGCCCGTTAAGATGGAAGAGTGCCATCCTCTGTTGGTTGAAACCTGCAACTTATTGACCAGTGATTATCCCAATCTCAAACTGCGTAGCCTAGACCATGCAATTTGGCAATTTCAGCGAGTTAGATAGGCATCACTCCTAGGCTAAAGAGTGATGAACCTATCCATACAACCCTGTTGGGCTAGGAAGCGTGGCGACCGGGCCAGCCATTATCAAAATTATAGTAGAAGTCTTGCATAGGGAGACGGAAAGCTTCGACATCACGGCGAACCTTCTGGGGGTCTTCGCCAGCGACCAACACCCGCGCCATAAAATCGGCAATTGTTTCCATATCTTGTTCCATCATGCCCAGTCGCGTAACCTCAATCGTGCCCATACGTAAGCCACTGGGCCGATCCCAATCTTCAGGGGTGTCACCGGGAATCAGATTTTTGTTGGAAATAATACTGGCTTCGGCTAAGCGATGGGCAACCTCTAATCCACCCCCAAATTGACGCACATTCGCAATCACTTGATGAGTGCGTGTGTAACCCCGATGAGCTGCCAGAACAGGGATACCTCGCAAATCGAGCGCCTTGCCGAGGGCTTGGGCATTCTTGACGATTTGGGCCATATACACCTGACCAAATTCGAGCATTTCAGCTGCGGCTACAGCTAATGCTGCGACGCGATTGACCTGATGGGTTGCTACCAATACGGGGAAAATAGCTTCGGTGAGAGGTTCAGTAAGGGCCGAGTCGTTCCACATAATCATGCCACTTTGCGGGCCGCTAAATGTCTTCCCCGCTGACCCTGTCAGAATGGCTGCTCCTTCGGCTAACGGGTCTTGGAATTGACCGCCCGCAATTAAACCTGCTTGATGAGCGCCATCAAAAACAAACTTACCACCCCACTCCGCAATAACCGAAGCCATTTCGCGGACAGGCAGTGGGAAAAGGGTCATAGACATACCCATCACAACTAGCTTGGGTCGGATGCGCTGGGCTTCTTCAGTAAATTTATCTAAATCCACCTCAAGTTCAATGGGGTCATAGGGAATGTCATAAATTTCAAGTCCACGTGTACCGGCTGGGCCATCGGGACGATTGCTGGAATGACCACCAAAGGGCTGCGAGGCTGTCATGACACGATCACCGGGGTTCGTTAGGGCGTGATAGACCGCCATATTGCCGAGCATACTCCCCATCAAACGATGGTCGGCATAATTGCAGCGAAAGGCCTTCTTTAAAAGTTCAACACACAGCGACTCAACTTCATCAATGTATTGCGTCCCCGCAAACCAGCGATTGACCCGCCCAATATGACCCTCAGCAGCACGAGTGCCAATTTCTGAGGCCAGCAATTGACGGACGGTTGGGCTAGTTGGAGCTTCAGGAGCCAGCAAATTAATACAGCGTTTGCCACGCCACTCCTCATTACGTTGCACCGCCGCGACTACAGCCTCGGCCATGCCTTTAGCTGAGCCTGCTCGATCAAGGATGGCACGAGCATTTTCCAAAATAGTTGAATCGTGGACTTCAAATTGATTGGTCATTACAAATTGTCCCCTTAAGTTTCTGACATTAAAAAAGTGGCTAAAGTGGTTGATGCGGACAAAAGATGTTGGCGGAGTAAGCCTACCGCTTGGGTGACATTACCATCCCGACAGGCTTGCAGAATGGCGTAGTGTTCCTGTTGGGAGGTGGCTTGAAAACCAAGATTTTTCAGATATAAGACCAAATAGCGGGCCACGTTCATGTGCAGCGGTTCTAGAATGCTTATTAGACGAGGCATTTGCGCCGCTTGATATAATTGCGCGTGGAAATCCCAATTGAGTTCATTCCAGCGGGCAGTATCGGTTTCCACATCCATAACACGCAAGATATTTTCGGCCTGCATCAGAATAGGGGCAGTGAGATGAGGGATAGCAGCTTCAAGAGCGACTGTTTCTAAAGCAATCCGGATAGTATAAATCTCACTAGCTTCAGCAGCAGTGAGAGCCGAGATAAAGGCCCCACGATTGGTATACAGCGTTACCAACCCTTCGGCTTTGAGTTGCACCAACGCCTCACGCACCGGAACTTTGCTCACCCCGAGTTCCTCAGCGATTTTGTCTTGGCGCAATGGCTCGTTGCTTTTAAGGTCACCGCGTAGTATTGACAAACGCAGGTGGGCCGCAATACTTTCAGCGGTGTTTTTGGTCAGTATCAAAGAAACCTCCCGAATCAATTCAATATTGCATAATTGTATAATCGTATACGATTTATTGTCAAGCACCTGAAATTTGCAAAAACCAAGACCAAAGTCACATCAACTTATGACTTGATTGCTTGCAACCTCGGAAAATCTCATCTAAAGTCATTTTCCTAAAGGGATACACATTAGGGGCATAAATTTTATGACGGAATCACCCAGTCCCACGACCAAACGCATTTTAGTCGTCTATGCCACACGCGGTGGGACTACCCGTGACTTAGCCGAGCAGGTTGCCGAGTCGCTTCGAGCCAACGGGTCGGGGGTTGAAATTTTGGCGGCGAAAAAAGTCAGGGATATCACCCCCTATGATGCCGTTGTTCTGGGAAGCGCCATCTATTTTCGTCAGTTAATGCCGCAAGCCGTTCGTTTTTTGGAACAAAATGCCTCTTATCTCACTACCCACCCCATTGCCATCTTCAGCGTTGGCGCTCAGATGCGTAAGAATGTTACAAAAAATCACGCCGTGGTGGATAGATGGGTTCGAGGGTCATTAAAGGGAGTGCCACAACTTCAGCCCGTTGCAATCGAGCATTTCGCGGGGGCCATCCAATTTAAGCGACTCAATTTGTTGTGGCGACTTTTGGTATTGATTACCTTTAGTGAATTAGGGGACTGGCGGAATTTAAAAGCGGTGCAAGATTGGGCCAACAGAATTTATCCGCAATTGATCAATCGGCCCAACACCTAAGAGGATGGGTTGCGATTTTCGCGGCTCAGGACTTGAACCACAAATAAAACACTCGCAGCAAGAGCAATCAAAATGAGGGCTGTCCATAGAGCCGCTGGGATATTTTGCTGATAGGTCTTATAAATGAGCAGAGTCATAGTTTGCGTACGTCCCGGCGCGCTCCCAGCAAACAAAATAGTGGCCCCAAATTCACCCAGCGCCCTTGCCCAACTCATCAACGCCCCGGTCAACAAGGCCCGACTTGAGAGGGGTAATGTCACCCGCCAAAAGCGCATCCACCGCGAGGCCCCATCCACCAATGCGGCTGCTTCGATTTCTCGATCCACTTGGTTAAACCCCACCTGTGCAGCACGAACATAAAATGGCATCGCCACAAAGGTCTGTGCCAAAATCACTGCATAGCGAGTGAAAGTCAAGCGAATACCTAAATCTAAAAGCGTGGGGCCAAGCAAACCACGCCGACCAAACGTGACCAGCAGCGCAAAGCCAGCAACGGCAGGTGGCAGCACAATTGGTAATTCAACTAGTACATTGAGCATCCGCCGACCCCAAAATTGCCCACGCGACAGTACATAGGCCAACGGTGTTCCTAAGAGCAAAATAAGGATGAGGCTGACGGCAGTTGTTTGAAACGTGAGCGCAATAGCTTGAGGCAAGAGAGGGTCAGCCCCCGCTTGCCACGCCTGTTCTTGATAGACCCGATAGGCCAATGATGCTAATGGCAAAGCGATCAACAAAATCGCCAATAGGAACAACAAGGCAATTCCGCTAAATCCCAATAAATGCCACAGGCTATGCCAAAAAGAGGACAGTTTTTGCAAAGGGGTGACTCGTAGATCACCCCTGCTGATCGTCGTCTCGTGAATATCCATGCAATCCTATTCTACAGGTGGAGCATCACGCACTTCTACACTAACCAAACCGCTGACATAGCGTCCACCACGCCCATCACCGGGGACAACCAATTGGAATGTGCCTGATTCGCTGGTAATCGGTGCGCCGTCTTTTGCATAGGCAACCAAAATGCCTTGGTTGCCAAATTCAGGGTCAATTTCACCCCAACTAATGACAGCCTGATAGCCATCACTACCCGTCGCTACGATGAACAAACTCAGCTTATCATTTTCCACATCCGCATTGATATTGACTTGAGCGCTACTCAAAATATCCCAAAGGAGTACCCCTGTAAAGGTAGCATTAACAGTATCTTCCCCACTAAGGTAGGTCACATCAACCGTTTGAGCAGAATAAGTCTGCAAATCATCTATAGTGAGGGTCAAAGGTTGATAGACTTGTCCACCCACATACAGCGTCCCATCGGTTGGCAAAACTACAGATGGATGCAGACCCGGAATTCGTACCGAGATAAAATTCCAAGCGACAAGCGTATCTTGACCCGCGTCTGACAGAACATAATCCACAAATGCTTGGGCCAATTCTTGGTTGGGTGAATCATTCGTCACAGCAATGGGATAGGTCGCCAACGTATTATAAGTATCAGGGATGGCAATCATCTTCACATCGCCAGCAATATCGGGTGTGACGTCCGAAACATAGACCAAACCTGCGTCGGCCTCACCTAACGCAACCTTTGCCGATACCTGCCGCACATTGTCCTCTTCGGACACAACGTTATTAAAAAAGGCGGTCTTATAATCCTCGCCATAACCCGACACGTTCACTAGTTTGTCAACCATTGCGTTAGTGTAATCACGCACGGGGACACCATCCGCAGCGATGATCAACAACACGCCATCATTGGCTAAGTCATGCAAAGATTCAATTCCGGCGGGGTTATCAGCGGGAACAATAACCACCAACCGATTTTTGGCAAAGGTACGCGCTTTGCCTTCAATACGACCAGCGTCACGAGCCACCGTCATCTGCTTGTTGTTGGCACTAGCAAAAATATCGGCAGGTGCACCTTCACTTAATTGGGCAGCCAAATCTGACGACGACCCAAACTGAAATTCAACTTGCACGCCCGCATGGGTAGCCTCAAACCCCCCGCCGATTTCCTCAAAGGCATCCATCAGGGACGCAGCCGCAAAAACGGTCAGTGTAGTATCTTGGGCATGGGCTGACGGCGGCACGGCTATCCACAAAAGGGCTACCACTAAAATCATTGATAAGGTTTTAAATTTCATCTAGTTCCTCCTGATTTAACGGGACAAGTTCACAGCGGTCTATCCACTGTAAAATGGCACCAAGCTGGGCAATCTGCAATTCCAATGCAAGATAGCCAATGCCCGGTGCCGATTGGTCACGTTGAGTCAGTAGTTGATGATACGATGTCACACATGCCGCTTTCTGAAATTGCACAATGGCCGTTGTTGGCTGATTTAGCAAACGAGCGAGATAGAGGCGGCTTAAAAATTCGACCCGTACCCGTCGAACACTTGATGAAGGTGATGGGTTGTGCAACCATGTTTCAAAACGGGTCTGTCCTGCTGCCGTCAAGTGATATTCAGTGCGTGTTGGGGCATCGCTACCTTCAACAATTTGGCCTGTGATGTGCCCTTGTTGTTCAAGGCGTTTAAGTACAGCATAAAGCTGACTGGTGCTTAGATTCCAAACCTGCCCTAGCCTGACAGGGTCGCGGAAATGCTCCAACAATTGATAACCATGACTGACCTGCGCCGCCAATAGCCCCAGCAGCACTTCATCAGGCGTTAGCTGACTCACGCTATATGACCGACTCTATTCTATTATGGAATAGATTACAAACAAATAACATCAGCGCTCACGATGTTTCAGATAAACGGTAATTTCGCTGCGATTATGGAATAACTGGCGTGCCCCGGCAACCGTATAGGCTTTGCGTAAAATGTCAAAAGTCTGTTTTAGAATAGGCTGACGATCTTCTTCGGGCAATTTGAGAGTCATCAAACCTGTTCCATGTGGATAGAGGTAAGTAGCATAGGACACCATGATACGGGCTGAATCACGTGCATCCATGCGCATATCGTTAACAATAATGTCAAAAAAATCAGGCTCGTCCTTTAAATAGGCTTGGGCAGTCATGTGTAAATAGCGAATGCCCTCATCTCCCTTCAGGCGTGCATCCAAGCGGGCTGTGTCTATCGCGGTGACATATTGGCCCTTTTGGCGGAGGATACGTGTCCAGCCTCCGGGTGCAGCCCCCAAATCGAGGGCGACGCCCCGTACCGGCAGTTCGATCTTAAAGAGATCAAGCGCCTCTAACAATTTAAACTCGGCCCGACTGATTTGATTATCCTCGTGCATAAAACGACGCATCCCTCCCGCCCAATCCGAAATATTGAGCATAGTAGGTGAGAGGCCGAGATAGGCAACAGGTGGGTTTTGGGCCACAACCACCGACATGATTTGTAGTGGTTTACGCACATCCAATGGAGCCGAGGTAGATTCTTGAATCTGGTTGGCAAGGGCAGTATTGACATCAAATGGCTTCAGGGGATAGTTCTTGCTCAAAATTCGAGTTTGCACCGAAAACGACAGTTCGGGATCAATTAATTCATTAAATTCGACGGCAATCGCTTGCACCAAGTCATCTAAATCCCTCTCAGCCGAATGGAGCGGAAGGATAGTTTGGACAGGGCAAAGATGACGGACAAAAATGGGCGACTGCTGATGCCATTTTTCAGCAAACTCCCAATAGGAATCGCCTAATTCGGCCAATAGAACACCGGGGGACAGGATATTTTCGATTTGGGAAGCAGGCGCAGCTTCCTTTAATTCGTGGCGGGCTAAGTCAACGGAATCGGGGTCACAGGTCAAAATTGCTTGGGGCATGAGTTATCTTTCATAGGAGGGGCGATTGGGTTCAACCGCCCCCAAAAATTCGTGTAAACGTTATTGACTGGGGCTGGTAGCAAATTGGAAAGGTGTCACCGTCGGTGGAAAACGATAGGCTTGAGTTGGAATGAGCGTTGGGGCGGGGCCATGCGCACCTAACCATTCACGCCAGGCCGTCTCAATATCCACCACCGACATGCCCGTTACTTGTACTAAGGCCTCGTTGCGGGGCGTCCCATCGGCCAATGCGTGCATCAATTGGTGATGGGCGTCCAATCCAAAAGTTTCCGTTAGCCACTCAAAAAACGTATAGCCAATATCATACCCTAAGCGACCAATCCCGTCTGGCCCCTCTTCAAAAGAAATCGGGCCATCGCCTTGCAGGATGACAGGCAATTGGTCACGCCGTGCCAATTTACGCACACGATCCTTATAATCATATTGTTGGTCGAGTTCAAAAAAGGTGGCATCGCCTTCGGTAAACCATGAGCCAGCGGGAAAGGCATTGGGAGCTATATGGAACTGATAGAGATGGCCGATTTCATGCAAGACAGTGCCATAGGCAAGGCGATGTGAATCCTCATCGGAAATGACCTGCACGGTCGCGCCCCAGTCATCGGAGGTCTGCCCAATGACACTCGTCCCCCCAAAGGCATCCCGCCATTGCTGAAAATCGAACTGATTTGAAAATAAAATAACACGGGGGATATAGGGCAGTGGTTCACCCCACGCCGCCAGATAGGTGTCTTTTTCTTCAGCCACCGCCGCAACGGTCAAGTCTAAGATTTCATCGGGCAGACCGGATTGAATATAGACAATAACATCATCCGATTCAATACGACTCCACTGAGGGTCAGAGTCAGCATATTCATTCCCCAATATCCAATTGGTACGATAACGATTGCCCTGACTATCGGCAAAACTCCAATAGAAATTGACCGCGACCCAAGGAGGCAGAGATTGATCGGGAAACCACCGAGCTTCAATGCGGCCATTAGAGGAAATCGTGGCATCCCGTCGGGTCAATTTACCGGGGACATGCGACCAAATGACTGACGCTTGAACAATATCACCCTTATCACTGGTAGCTTGGGTCGAAAAGCTGAACCCGCTTGGATAGTAGCTTTGGAAGGCGCTCTCGGCAACCGTCCATGTCGCATCACCTTCACTGGTGCCGGGTAAATAATAGGGCAAATCCCACTCGGTGGTTTGCGTATACCAGTCATCGCCAAACGGTGTAGGGGTCGTGGTTGCACTCCCTTGGGCTGATGCGGTTACATTGACAATCATCAGTACAGAGAATAACAATCCCCATGTTGCGACAAGTGCTGGTATGATAAGACGGTGAGGGTTACGATACGTATAGGGTGTCACAATAGAATTCCTTTTCAACTCAACTCAATATGCTACAGTCTAAACCGAGTTACACTACAAGGAAACAAGCATTCGCCCACCAGCAATCACCTCACGTTGTATGGGGTTCGCTACTCGTTTTGCTACTGGCGGCTTTGCTGCGTATACACAACCTCGACGCCAATGGCTTATGGGGCGATGAAGGGTGGTCAGTTGAATTCTCTGAACCGAGTAGCCCCGCCCTTGTGACCCAAAATTTAGTTGACGACTTGCACCCTCCATTCTATTTCATAACCCTCAGCGCGTGGCGACAAGTTGCAGGCGATAGTGAAATCCCGATGCGTTTTTGGGCAGTGTGTCCTGCCCTATTGACTGTCGCGCTCGTAGATCGGATTGGGCGCAAATTGTTCTCCCCATCGGCAGGTATAGCAGCCGGATTGGTTTTGGCACTGGCTGATAAACATATTTTGCTATCGCAAGAGGTACGACATTATCCCCTCGCATTTATGTGGATGGCTGCCAGCAGTCTTGCCTTCCTACATTGGCTAGAAAACCCAACCCGCCGCCGAACCTTGCTATATGCCAGCATCATGATTGCTGCGGTCTATACCCATTATTACACCGCTTTGATTTTACCGGTTCAGGTCATCTATGCAGGGTTGGTGCTACGACCAGTTCAACGCATTTGGAAATTGCTTTTTATGATGGGGCTGGCATTATTGGCCTTTGTACCTTGGGCTTTGGTTGCAGTGCATCAATTGCTGATTCGGCCCGAAGGTATCCTCCACTCCATGCCCCTGTCGTGGGCAACGGCGGATACCTTGACGATTGATTATTTGGGTCGGCCTGTCATTTTGGGGATAGGGTTGATCTTGCTCGGTGCTCTGTCCATCAAAAATCGTGGTCAGTTTTTGCAGTGGAACGAATCCCCAGCAGTATGGTATCCGGTGTTATGGTTAGCCGTACCCATAATCATTTCGATTGTCGTTTACCCGGTGGTGACAGTGTTGACTGACCGGAACCTAGCCTTACTGCTGCTGCCAATAGCGATTTTAGCGGGGCATGGCATCGTGGCGTTTCACCCCCCCGGACGTTATATCCTAGCCGCGTTGGTCGTGGTAAATGGTCTTGCCAGCGCCGATTCACGCTATGTGCAACCCGATTGGCGCTCAATGGCACATTTTGTGGAGCAAAATTACCCGGTTGATGAGCCTGTATTAATGGATGTGCGCGGTGGGGATAAGGCCCTTGGCTATTATCTGCGACGGCTGTTGCCCTCCGGCACCCAAGTCATCTCGCTGAATCAATGGCGCATTGATTATGGCATCTATTTTCTGGGGCCAGTGCAAGATTTATTAGAAAAAAATGATGGCTTTTGGGTAGCCTATTGGGGTGATGGGCCATACGAAATGGACAACGTCTATCAGAATTATGGCTATACCCAAACCGCCACGCGCCGTTTTTATCATTTGGGAGCGCCAATTGATTGGTATCACTATGATCGTCTTCCCAACACAGATGAGATATTGGGGACATTTGGTGATACTATCCGGCTACATCGTGTCAAAACGGCCTACGAGGTCAAGCGCGGCGGTACGTTGAACGTCAGTTTATGGTGGAGTGCGCCCCAAACACCGTCCATTAGTTACAGCATATCGGTATTTTTAATGGACGGTGATGGAATTTTGCGTGCTCAAGATGACAGCGCCCCTCAAAATGGAAAAGTCCCGACCACTACATGGATACCCGATCAAGTAGTGTTCGATAGCCATGCCATCAAAATCCCCAAAAATCTGTCGGCAGGGGAATATCAATTGGCCGTCAAAGTTTATAACTCCGCTGACGGGCAAATCTTGCATATTCTGACAGATAGTGCTATATCACAAGAGTATTTAATCATTGGGGCGGTGCAGGTGCGCTGACCAACTTTCGCGGGAGAGTACCATGCGGACATCCAAATTGCTTTCAATTGGCGCGGTCATCATTCTTTTGATGCTCACGCTGGTGGCCTGCTTGGGAAATGATGACCCAACACCAGCCCCCCGTCGTACCCTAAATGTGCTTGATAATGCAGTAGGGGCGCAAGATACCCTAGCCGCCGCAACAAGCAACGCCATAGTAGACGCAACCCTTGTGTATCAGCAAACGCTCAGTGCCTATCAAACAGTAGTGGCTCCCCCCACCCAAGCACCGATTATCCGACGTAGTCCCCAACCCTCCCCCACCGCAACTGATGACCCTGTAAACGACATTCTTGGCAACATTGTTTATCCGGGTGACTGGTTGACCCAGCCCTTCACTGGAACAGATGGATTAGTCTATTCGTTCAGCAGCTTTGAAGGCAAAATCATCGTGCTGATGCCGATGTCATTAGACTGTATACCTTGCCAAGAGCAACTGGGTTATGCCCGCCAAACCGATCACCAATTCCGTACCGATGGCGTCGCCTATGAACTGGTCTACATCAATCTCGATACCAGCCCCTCGAATTCAATGGATGACCTAATAACATGGTCCGATGGACAAGCCTTTGAATCTACTGAAAATTCTACTTGGTTAACAGGTACAGCCTCACCCGAATTGATAACGGCACTGAATCAAGCTTTTGGGGGCAGTGCCATAAATCTTGGACGCACCCCAGTGATTTTGATTGACAAACGCGGACAAGGGCATACAGCGGGTACGGAGGGAATGTTGGGGTCAAGTCGGCTGCGTGATGTGATTGTGTTTTATGACAATCCCCCCAACCCGGCAGAACTTAGCGGAGATGAAACAGGGGCGACCGAGGAAACAGCAACACCATAAAGACTGCTTGGGCGACCTTGGGGGCCGCCCCGGTCATGTTTAATTTCAACCCAAGCCAAAGATGCTTTGCAATTTCATGGCTAAGCCCATATTGCCCTTGACCTTGATTTTGCCAGCCATAAACGCCGACATAGCTGAAAGTTCACCATTCACCATTTTGAGATAATCATCGGCACTAGAAATGACGGTAATGGTAGGATTGCTGGATTCACCTTCGTGCAATTCCATTTGTTGGTTGGCAATCTTTACCCAATATTTCACAGCATTAGTCCCAGTCAGATCAAACTGGAAAACGGCATCCACGCCTGAAGCAGCATTTGCATTAAAACGAGTGGGCATTGCGTCAAAAACCTGCTGAATTGAAGTCGCTTTATCCATGAGTCTCTCCTAAACTATTCAAACGAAGATTTGATTAAGTATAGACGATAGTCAGGTGTCATGCCATAGCTTTTAGTCGTTTTTCAGGTGATTTTCATGAAGCTAGACATGGCGAGAAGCCACTCGGATCAACGTTTGTAAATAGTCAAGGTTGTTGTGATAGTGTGACCATTGAACACGCCCTTCCCCCACATCAGTCAAGCTTAGGGCCAAAACGTGATTCACCGCCGCAGAAAGCTGCAATCCATAGGCTGCTTGAGCCACCGCTCCATTTAGATAAGCTGCATCACTGTGACCTGATTGTTGTTCGAGGTCATCTCGTAAACTAGGGAGTCCAACCCTTCTCTTTAATGTTCTGGCTAACCAGCGCGGAGGTAATAAACGCACCTGCCATGCTAAGCGGGGAACATTGACCCCCGGCAATTTCACTAGACTAATGTTGAGGCGGTCAATCACAGCAATAGCTTCGCGCAATTGGCGATATTCAATCTCCCACAGGGCAGGGTCGGTGTAAACAGCGGCGGGGGATATATTCAACAGAGATGGCAGCGCATTAGCATGAAGGCGCCAAAAAACATCACTCCATCCCAACGACTCGACGGGAGCAGTGTGAGGTGATCCTAACCCGGCTTGTTGCAATAGTTTGCCAACAAGAGCAGATTGGGGATGCTCACTGACCACAAAACCGCCGGATATGCCCATCAGGATTGATTGATGCGTGACATCGGCCCATGTAAATTGGCGCGTAATAACCACCCGCAGGGATTTTTCTGCACCCAAAAGCGAGGTCAGCTTTTCAAGACTACCTATACCGGGCTGAAGGGATAAAACATAGGGCAATTTTTCAGGGGCAGCGGTCATGGCAAGCTGGGTAACGGCGCGACCTAACCCCCACCCCGGCATAGCAAAAATCACCCAGTCAGGTAATGGTTTGAGGGCCTCACGTGGATCGGTCAGGATTCTTAGACCCTCTATTTTTTGATGGGTTTGTCCGGTCACCAAGACCAATGCCCTAGTCAACGAGGCATTGGTGGGAGTATCGGCTAACCAAGTTACTTCATGTTGAGAATGGTGAAGTCGGGCCGCGAGCCACCCTCCCAGGGGACTCGCGCCCCAGATCAATAGTCGCATAATAGGGAGGGACTAGC
>JACRBG010000004.1 GCA_016234595.1 Chloroflexota bacterium
AGCCCTAGAATACCAGCCCCATTGAGCATAAAGTTAAAAACGTCCGCCGCCTTTTTATTGCTTGCTTCTTGAAGAGCCGGGGTATAGATTGACCAACCGTTTTGGGTCAGCGTGGCTTCTCCAGACGGATTGCCCCATTCGACCAACACATCGGTGATGGCGGACGCGCGCCCCCACAGTGCTTGGGCAGTAGCGAGGTTAAAAAATACGGTTTGGCCTTGATAGTCAGGAGTGGAATCCACAATCCCTTGTACGGTCAGCGAAATAGGGATGCTGCTATTTTCCCCACCCATGATTAAGTGGTCACCGACCTGAATGTCCAGTTGAGTGGCTAGGTCACGGGTGATGGCGGCATCCCCTTCCCCTTGTAGGGTCTGGGCTAGTGTTCGGCCATCTTGCAAGCCAATTTTGCCAATCAGCGGATACCGGGTAGGGTCAACCCCAATGGCATGATTGACAAAAAAGGCGTGGGATGAGCCTTCGAGCCGGAGTATCTGGTTATAGTTAAAAGAGACAGGGACATAATCTTTGATCTCCCCGGATTGATGCAGGGCTTCAATCTCGGCTAAGTCTTGCTCGCTCAAAAAATTTGTCTCCGAGTGAGTGACTTGGGCATCCCCCCCAACACTCAGACGGGGATCAATCAAGATGAGCGATTTAAACGTGCTGGCAAGGCTTTGCATTGAAGTCAGGGACATGACCCCAAAGGCGATACATAAGAGGGCAATCACCATGCGCTGTCCGCCGCGTTTTAACGATTTGGTGGCATACTTCCAATAAAACATAGAGGTTCCTTTAGTGTGTACCCGTCTTGATTAAGCGCCCATCATGCAGATGCAGCACACGATCCGCACACTGAGCAATCGCAGGATCATGGGTTGCGACAATGATGGTTAGGCCCAAACGCTGGCGGAGGGTCTGGAAAAGCGCCAATACCTGCTCCCCGTTGACGCTATCGAGGTTGCCGGTGGGTTCATCCGCCAGCAAAATTTGAGGCTGGGTGACGAGGGCGCGGGCAATGGCGACACGCTGCTGTTGGCCGCCGGAAAGTTGATGCGGACGGTGGCGGCGGCGGTCAGATAAGCCCACGAGATCGAGCATTTCTTGGGCTAGTGCCGCTGCTTCGCGCCGTTTGGCATGGATATAGAGAGGGACTTCGACATTTTCCTGTGCGGTTAGGGTCGGGATCAGGTTAAAGGACTGAAAGACAATCCCGATTTTCTGGTTACGCAGTCGGGCAAGGTGTTGTTCGGGCATTTGGGTGATGTCCTGCCCATCAATGACCAGTTTGCCACTGCTGGGGGTATCAATCCCCGCCAGCAACCCCAAGAGGGTTGATTTGCCAGAACCCGAAGGCCCTGTTAGGGCAATCCATTCGCCAGCGGCGATTTCAAAACTAACATCATTCAGAACCGGGATGATCTCGCCACCAAGAGGTAATTGGCGGGTTAAATGATTGGCTTCAATAGCGATAGGTGTCATGTTATTCTCCTTCTGCCTTTAAGATAGCAAGAAGGTGTCACACCCCTATCGCAAAAATGTCGCAAAAGTGTCGTAACTTATTGGGGGTTCACTCTCGGTAGTCGAACGGTGAAACAACTGCCGATGCCGAGGGTACTGGTTACACTGACATTGCCAGCCATCGCCTCAGCTAATTCTTTAACAAGGGCTAGACCTAAACCTGCCCCCCCTTGATCGCTGGCTCGAGCCGAGGCCGAACGGTAAAAACGCTCCCAGATATGTGGCAAATCCTCTGGGGCAATGCCTTCCCCGGTATCCTTGACTTGAATGGCGACGGTTTGCGCCTCGACCTGAGTTCCAACGACAATGACGCCCCCCGGTGACGTATGGCGTACCGCGTTTTTGAGTAGATTATTTAAGATTTGCTCTAACCGTGTTTCATCGGCATAGATAAGCGGAATTTGGACTTGATACTCCAGCGCAACTTCCACTTTTTTACTTTGCCAAGCCTGTTGTTTGGCGGTGTGATAAGTACGTTCGAGGACGCCGCTGATTTCTAGTGGGGCAACGGTGACGTTTAGGCCTTCCATATCCGTTCGGGCCAATAAAAACACATCATCAATCATGCGTTGCAGGTGCAGGGTCGCCCGCTCGATAATGTCTATATCGGTTTTAAGGTCAGGATTTTGCATGGCTTGTCGCTGCAGGGAGGCTAAATAGGCTCGTACGGTGGCGACAGGGGTCCGTAATTCATGGGAGACCCCGGCGAACATCTCCCGCCGCGATTGCAGCAATTGGCTTACGGCGTCGCGCTCGGCGGCTAAATCCCGTAAGGTGGTTTCGAGGGTGGCTGCCATTGCATTGAAATTGGCCTGTAATTGGGCCACTTCATCTTCCCCAGTGACCAAAGCCCGCGCCGTATAATCGCCCGCTTGGATGGCATTGGTGACGTTGATAAGGGTGTAGACCCGCCGGGTGATGCCCCGCGCCGTAAAATAGGCCAGAATCGTTACAGGAACGATGACCACCAGAATGGCGACCCCGGTGAGAATGCCAATCGTCCCCAGAATCAGAATCCCCTCGGTAAGCAAAAGCACCACCTGCCCCACAGGTGATAAGGTAGCGTTTCCCAAACGGATGTTGGTTAGCGAGAGGAATAGAATAACCAACAGCAAAACCGCCATGACGACCAACATTAATTGCGACGATGTGATATACCAAACCAGTCGCCGCTTACGGTAGGCCAACATGAGACGATAACAGCGGGCCGCCAAACGAACCGCGACCAGCGAAAACCCATTCAGCAGCAGCACGATACTCATCGGGTTTGAATTTAAGTCGCCTAAGTCGCTGCTCTGCTGATCTAATCGGGGTAATCGCCCATAGGTGCTGCCCCCCATAATGTTATAGTATAGAAGCGGCGGCATTACCCAATAGGCAAGCTGATACAGGCTTACACTTAAAACTAGCATGATCAAGGCGACCAAAAGTTCATAGCGCAGTTGGTGACCCCAACGACCTTGGGGCAAGCGGGTGAGGAATAGAAAAGTTAAGACGGTGGCAACAATGCCAAAACTGAGACTGCCTGTAAATTCAGGGAAGTCAAATTCTGTACCGCTGGCGTGCAATAGGGCCAGCCAACCGAGGCCAAGCAGCGTGGCAAAGGCCAAAGCCAGCCACACAGGCCAGCGCCATAGGCCGATTATGGACGTAAACGGTAGCCGACGCCCCATACTGTCTCGATTTCATCCCCTAGATCATCCAATTTTTTCCGCAGTCGCAAGATGGCGTTATCCACTGAGCGGTCTCCACCGACATAGGCCGCTCCCCAAATGGTTTCGAGCAAATAGGTGCGGCTAAAGGCTCGCCCGGGGTTGCGGAGTAACAAATGCAGCAGATCAAATTCAGTGCGGCTTAAGTCCAGCGGATTGTTATGGAGGAGAACCAGATGGCGCTCAATATCGACCACGAGACCCTTATGGGCCAATTGTGGCTCTTGGCTTGGGTCTAAATCAGCGGCTAGTAGCTGCCGAATCATTTCGGTACGTCGCAGCAAGGCATTCACACGGGCGATTAACTCAAGCATGGAAAAAGGTTTGCTCAGATAATCATCGGCCCCAACCTCTAAGCCCATGACGCGGTCAAGTTCTTCGCTACGGGCGGTCAGCATCAAAACAGGGGTAGCGCTGGTCTGACGAATCTGGCGCAATACTTCGATACCATCCAACTTGGGCAACATCCAGTCGAGGATTAGCGCATCCGGGCGATGACTCGCGTGTAGTTCCAAGGCGCTAAGCCCATCCGTTGCACACAAAACTTCATAACCCGCATGAGTTAGTTCACGCTGGATGACTAAGGCCAAATCTGCCGCATCTTCGACCAGTAAAATGGTGGGTAGGGATTCGTTCTGCATGAATTGATTATAGTGACGTTTATGTTCGCTCTCTAGAGTGGGTATGAGAGACTAGACCAGACGCTTGACCCATGTTTTAATCCAATGACTGATATAACCTTGGTGGATGGTCTGATTTGCAGCGTTATCAAGATTAGTAAACAAAAATCTGGCATAGCCCAATTGGGCCATGCAGAATTGGCATTTTACTTATAAAACGAAAAACATTTTCTGCTGTCCGCAGAGTGTTCGGTGGGCAAATCCCACTCACCTACGTTATCATAACATGGTACGTAGTTTTCCCTTTCAAAACTAAGGGGCAATATTTAAGCCGCAGCTACAGAGTCTAAAATGTTTTTGGCAAGGCATTTTAGTTTGGCCTCTGGACATGGCAGCGGCTTATTTATTGCCATGTCATAGCTTAAGCGAAACCCGACCAAATTGGCAGTAGGCAACTTCCTTATAATGGCTATTTTAGGCTTTAAAGTGATCCCACCACCCTACTCGACTCAAGCAGAGTAATGGGGGTATGCCAAGACCAATTTGCTGAGTCGGGCAAATAGCCTAGTGGCATAAGGTTGTTTGTGATAGAATTGAGGTTGCACAGGCCCCCGCAACAAGGGGCTTTTCTCTTTCCTATCACAAAACATCTTTAAACATGTTTTGTAGTATTTTTAAGTATAGCTATCTTTGACCTACCCCACAAGTCCCCCGCTCGATTTAATTTAGAGTTTGTTTGATAGAACGTACATTCTATTATTGTGACTTATATGCGCCGAATTTGAATCCGTTACTATTGTAACGGATTTATGCGTGGTGGTCATATTGGACAGGCAGAAAATGGCCGTTATCCAAGAGAATTGGTGGATGGCCCCTGAAATTTCTTTTGGAAGTCTCATTATTTATTGATTCACTTTCGCCAGCGCGACCCGCAGACCGCCATAGGCATTCATATTGACAGGCGAAATCCGTCCAGCGGCATAATGGGGCGGCTCACTGCTGTTTTTGACCTTATCCGGATACATTTCGCACATCAAAGGGGTTATCAATGAAGCTCCACCCCCGACCAACACGACGTGTCGAATCCCGCGCAGGCCATCATAACGGGCTAAGACGTTGTTATTCATCCACCCCACATATTCCGCGATTTGGCGCTGCATAACCGCGAACAAATCTACGGTGTAGCCGCCGTGATAGAGGTTGCAGGCCTGCCAGCGTTCTTGATCGTCTTTGGCTTGGGCATACTGGCGAATCAGCATGTCCACATCGTCCTCAGTCACGCTCTCAAACTCACGGCTTGACTGTTGCGCGGCCAACATCAGCGGTTTGCGGATGAAAAAGTCTAGACCTTTGTCGGAAAATGAAAAAGTGCGCTCCGGGCTGACTTTGCCATCGCTCACCAGTACCGCGTCCAGCGTATACACGCCCGAATCGAGGAATAACACATCGCCATACAATGGGTTTTTGTCGTTAGGGCTGCCATCCTGATTCAGATTGAAACAAAACAGGGCGGCTTGACCTTCAGGGATGACGGCCACGTTACCGTAGCGGAATTGGTAGAGCTTATCGCCATATTGAATCGAGACGGCTTTGCCCAAGAAAGCCTGCTTGATGGTTTCGCGTTGTTCGGCAAAATAACCCGGTGGACAGAACAGAGAAAGATAAACATTCGCTTCGCCTTTGCCCCCTACTCCCAAACGGGCCAGTGCCACAGCGACAAGGAATTGATGAAATTCGCTGCCATAGCGGTCTTTCCCAATAAAACGATCTAAACCTTGTTTGGTAATGCGGGTCACATCGTCCCCAATGATATATTTTTGCCCATGCCATTCCACTGGTGTATATTGCAGTTCTTGGCTGGCTCCCAACCCCAAGGATTTACCCCGCACCACAGCCCGCACACTGGGAAAATAATCCGCTTGGGCGGGTTGCAACTTATCCCCCTGAAAACGGGTTAACACCGCGTTGACGCCGCCATTTCCGGCATCCACCGCGGCGATATGTGTATAAGTCATTGCATCGTCTCCCTGCTAAAAATCTTCTAAGGCTGCCAGCGTATTTTTGACCGACAGTTTCTTGCGTTCTTCTTCGTTCTCTACAACTCGAACTTCCAATTTGTTATCCATCGGCAAAGGTGGATTCCATGCTGGAGCCTGAGCCACCACCACCGAGCGATTGTTGACCATCATGGTTTTGAACTGCTCAACCAGTGCGGTCAGTTCTGAAGTATCGTTTTGTGGCTGGAAACGCTCGGCCACCCATGGGAATAATTCTAATAAAACATCCGTCTTGCCCGCCCTCAAATCACAAATGAGACGAATGCCATCACGGATGACTTTGGCAAAAGCCCGTTCTTGTTTAAGAGTCTCGATCTGTTCTGCGATTTGGTTTTCGTCTTGCTTTTGTAAATCCAACCAAAAAACGAACCGTGTTCTAAATCTTTTTTTATCCATCAAGTTTACTCCCGGCACTATAAGCCAATGGCACTTTGATCATAACACAGGCTAAAACCAAAATCAACAAATTAAATGGTATAATGAGCAAGACTTTGAGTAATAAAAAATATCACCACCAGTTGCGTACAGAGAAAGATTAAATCTCGTACAAAGCTGTGCAGGACTGTAAGGTTTTGAAAGCCAAAGTTGCCACACAAACGCAGAGTGCTGTATAGTGAGTTGAAATCTACTAGGACATAAAAAATGACATATTCCAGCCGACATATCAGTGCTTTATTTGAAATTACGACCGAAACTGTGCGGGCATGGTCAGAGGAATTTGAAAGTTACTTATCAACCAATGCCAACCCCGGTCGAGGTCGTCATCGCTCCTTTACTGAAGCCGATTTAGAGGTCTTTGCTTTAATCGCAGACTACAAAAATCGTGGCCTTACCTTCCAAGATATTCACCTTGGGCTTCAGAACGGGCAGCGGGGTAATCCACCTGATATGTCGCCAGATGAGGTGCAATCACTGATTGTCAGTGAACAGGAAAAGCGCCTTACCTTTGAAATCCAGATGTTGCAGGTTGAGCTTCAAAAGCGGCAGGCCCAAATTGAGAACTTGATAGCGGAAGTTGAAACGATCAAGCCCATCCGCGAAGAGAACATCCAATTAAAGGCTGATTTAAAATATGCCCAACAGCGCGAAGAAGAATTGGAAGAACGCCTTGCTGCTGCTGAGCAACGCATCCATGCTTTGCTAACTGATCAAAAAGATCTGCAACGCGAAATTGGTCGGGCGCAAGGCATTTTGGAAGTACTAAAGATGAAGGGTGATTTGCCCGGCAGCGATTGAAAGATTTAGGACACAAGAATTGGCACTCTGTGTTTTCAACCCGATAGGTCGTCCGATCTGTCGGGTTTTTTGTTGGCATCCACTTGCAGTTGGACTTGCCTCCAATATCCCCTCAAACTGAAAGCGACAATTGCTTGCAGTCTAACAGATTTCAACTATCATCCACTCAGATAGGATGCCGCATCGTCATTAACTTATATACTAGACTTGGGTTAGGATAGTCAGCGTGATGGACAGCAGTGCAAGTAAAGTGGTGTTGAAAATGTCATTGACCGAGGCCCGTTCGGTCATCTGGCCGTTCCGCGAACTGAAGGGTCAGACCATAGGCTCGCTGCTTGATAAAGGCTTGTTATCGCTCCAAGACCTAGGATTTGCTGCTCAACGCGCCTATACCGAACGCCTGCGGGAAGCCAGTCGGACAATCCTTCTCCATCAGCTTATGCAAGAGCCATTGGCCTCCGAGCAGGAGTATTGGCCACTTAATGTAGTTTCGACTGAACTTCGGAGCTTCGCCGAAAGACGTCAACTTCAACTCGCCATGCTAGAGGGGCTGATTATGGGGGGTATATTCACCTTGCTTATGAGTGGCATGTTATGGTCAATATCGATGCGGAAAAATTCCGCCGATAATGGAGAAGCACTAGCTAGGATTTACAGCAACCCAATCAGCACTATTGTGTTTGTGATTTTCATGATTGTTCTTATCGGAACGATAATCTCGACACCTTACCTAATAGGCAAAGCCCTTGATCATCTGGTTCTGAGGAGAATTGAGAAACAGATGCGGCTCCACCGGAAAGGGCAATTGGGAGAAGAACGAGCGCTCAATGTGATGTTTGGTGTCTTGGATGGGCGATGGTGGCTGTTCCGCAACATGGAATTGCCCGGACGACGCCTTGGCGATTTGGATTCGGTGCTTGTCGGTCCCTACGGTGTGTGGAGTATTGAGGTCAAAGCCTATAGCGGTGAGTATCGGAACGTTGGTGAGCAATGGGAAAAACGCTTTGGCACGAAATGGCATTCAATCCGCAAAAGTCCTACCCGCCAAGCGCGGCGTAATGCAGCAGAGCTATCCCAGTTGCTGGCGACCAATCAGATCAAACAATGGGTGACTCCGCTGATTGTCTGGGCCAATCCTGAGTCTACGGTTGTGCTGGATAACCCCTCAACTTCCGTTTGGACACTCGATCAAATCAGCGACGGTTTGAAAGACCTCAGTAGTAAACCGCCTATTCCAGAGGCACAAGTTGAAAAGATCGTGGAAGTCCTCAAGAAAATTTGTCAGGATCACGACGATTCAAGCAGTACATAGCCATAAATAAGCCGTTCTAAATTGCTGTTTTGATCTAGCTATGGTGGGCAGGGGGATGAATTTTGGTCTTTCGTAGCTATGTGATTCAACAGATGTTGGCATTTTCAACCCGATAGGTCGCCCGATCTGTCGGGTTTTTTTTTTTGTCCCCTCCGGAAAACCATCCTATAGCCCCGATGTTTTGGGCACGGCTCTGCGATTTGTCCGTGCAATCAAGCGCGATTTCACCTATTGCACGATAGCAGTGCCGCCTATGTTGTCCAGTTCGCCAAAAATGCGCGAACTGCGGACTCCATTTCGGCATTGGGCTTGTGCCGCTGCGCTCATCGCCAAAATGGGCCGACCTACGGTGACAACACAGGCCTATGGCACTGCTGAGGGTGTGCAATGAAATCGCGCAGGCGATTGCACCTTAACAAACGCAGAGTGAGTATCCCCCAGCTACGGGCAATCTGAGGCTGGTTTACCTCGAAAGGGGAGCCAGAAACTGCCCGCCGGATTATACGGCGCGAAACCCCTACGGGCTGGAGGCACTGCTCAAACTGTCATCCACCACCAATTTTGAAAACCAGAATGGAATTTTTGAAATTGTAGTCTGTGAAGCGTCGTGTACTCACGAGTCATCGTGGCCGGAAAGGCCTCTGAATATTGCTGCTATAGAGCAGTGGTCACGTACAGGCGTCCACTCGCAGATAAGTGGTGTCCGATTGAAAGACTTCAAGATTTCAAAAGGGCAGTTTGAAATGCGAGGAGGGTCGCCATGTCTAACCAATACGCCTATAACATCCTCAACAACGAAACCCCGTTAGGTGGTGCGGAATACCCGTTTCTGGCACAGTTGGGTCTAAATTGGTCGCTGATTACCCAGTCAGTGAAACAACCTCAACCTCATGCCGCAACTTCGGCAACGTTTCAGCAAATTCAACCTACATTGCGCTGGGTGAGTGACAACAGTCTGCATGACTTATTCGTGGAGGGCATGAACACCGCTGAATTTTTGCGGGCGACGGGTCTGGTATTGGATATGGGGCAGGGCGGTTATGTGCTTTCTAAACGCCTATCCCGTATCATGCGTAGCTATTTCATTTACGGCTTTTTCAAACCACAACAGATCACAGTGGAATATCTCAATTTAGATGCACACGGTCAAAAAGTGTGGGATGGAGCAGGGCGCATTCGGCGTTCTTTGTTAGTGCGCTTGATTGACCAACTGCCTGCCAATTTGACACCTGCTAAACGCCGCCAGATGGTCTGGGAACTTAAACATGCCCAACGGGTCGAATTTACCCTGATGACCGAGCGTGGTCAGGACAAGGGCCATGCGATTGTGATGGAAGATTTGCCTGCCGATTTGGTGCTGCCACCAGATACCAAGCCACAGATTGAACTGGTGAATGGTCAGGTGTTTATTGGTCTCACGCCTGTTCACAGTGCCGATGAGATGCGCTTGGATATTCAAAGCCTCATCAATTTCTACCCGTTTTTCGATGTGCCACAGTTGACGCAGTGGTTGGATGAAGAAGGTAAGTTATTCACACTGGCAGTACAGAGTGGGGCGGTGGGGGATGCCATGTCGCGGCTCGACCCGGATGGCAGTTTGGCGGATATTGAGCGTTGGCATTTACACGAATATTTTGTCAGCGGTGGACATACTATGTGGTTTGGCTCAATGGTGCGTGGGCTGATGAATCAGCACCTTAAGCGGCTTGGAAATGCCACTTTAGGTAAACTGCGCCTACCTGTACCGGGTGGACGCTATTATGTAATGACGGATGCAGTGGGGAATCGCAGCATCCCACGTGGTGAAATGTGCCTTGAACCAACCAGTGGCACAGCATGGGTCAATGCCGAGGATTGGTGCGACCATATCGCTGCGGTTTTGGGAGGAGCGGATCAAGATGATGCGTTGTGGATTTTTCCGTTTACTGACTACGATGGCGAACAAAAATTGCTGGCGTGGCGTTCACCCAATCAATGCGGCGAATACGTCATTTTTCGACCAAGCGCGGACAGCCATAGCCTGACATGGGCTACTGTATCTGATCCCATTACTTATCCCTCAGCCGACAGCCGCCTGTTGATGCCACGCATAGACACCGCAACGGTGGATTACTTAAATTTGGTGGATGAAGCCACGGCTGGTGGGTTAGGGGAGGGTGAAATTTATAACATTGAGGGGATGCACGCCACCCTTGAACGTGCCCAGAACAATCAAGGGGTGTTGGGTCAATACTGCAATGCCTTGATGCTGGCGAAAGCCCTCTACCATGACCTCCCCAATAATCCACCCGCGTCGCTAGAAATGGTCATTGATGGGAGCGTCAAAACGGGTGTTGATCTTGGCCCAGTGCGGGCATGGTGTTTTGGTTTTTCGGCCCAGATTGTAAAACAGCGAATCCCGATCCCAGCTATTCTACAAAATCGCCTGAGCCTGCCCAATCGGCGTACTTCGTTATTGACCAGCATTGACCATTGGCTGGATCGTTTGGTGGCAGTCATCCAAAGCCATATTCAAGATTTTACAGCCGAGCGGGAGCGCTTAATTGGCGAAACCATGCCGCCTGTCGAGATTTTTGACCATGCCATGAGTCAGCCCGATTCGCTGAAAATCGCCTCGGATTTTATTCGCCAATACAACCGGATTTTGGCACAGGGGCGGGTATCCAATGAGGATTGGGCTGCTCATGAACAGGCAGCGGAGGCATCCATGGCCTTGTTGGCACGGTATACCCTCGAAGAACGGCACGGCATTTTGTTGGCGGTGTTGGCGCACAGCTATTTGGGGGAATCCGTAGGGCGAGATGGGGCGGCGTGGCAGATGGGCAGCGAAGATGAACTGCCGATGGCGCGAATGACGTTGCAAGCCCTCCGCAGCATTGGCCTGTTGGATGAGATTGACCAGATGGAGCAGGGTGGATTACTGCGTTATCCGGCGGCGCACATCCTCGAAACGCCGCTATGTTCGATTGGGATCAATGGTGTGTGGTTCAATTGGTTGCGCGTGTGGTTATCCGCACAGGGGCAGGCGTTGCCAAGCAGTATGGCCGATGTTCCGAAATCGCAGGCGGAATGGGCCAAAAACAAAATTGCCCATCTAGCACAAACCCAATTTCGAGATTTTGGGTTGCACATCCGTGATGAAAATGGGCGCAAGGTGGCTTATACCGTCCATGGTAATCTGTTCGGGTATCTCAGCCGCGATAGTGCGGGTCGGGTAGCGCAGGGGGATCAACTCAATATCCAAGCTGCGATTGCCCAAGATGGTAATTTGCGAGTGGTCGTACGCTAAGGGATTAGACAGTGGGTGGAATAGGGCGAGACGTTCTATTCCACAGCCCACCAAATCGGCCCTGAATATCTGTTATAATGGCGCTATCAAGAGGAGTTCAGTCCATGCCACTGCAATCAAGAGTTAATCAATATCCGGGCGTTAATGCGCATCTCCAAAGTTACTATCAGGCCAATACCGGGTGGGTGGGTTTTCATCAAGCCTACATCATGCAATTGGAAGCGACCTTACAAGAGGTGCTGCGTCCATATGGGTATTTGGTAGATAACACGACTTCAATGCAAATCAAAGAATTACCCACCGATGGAGAAGATGCTGGTCGCCCCTACAAGATATTCGCAGATGTGGGTATACGGGATTTTGTGCCCACCAAAGAACATCCCCCGATTATTTACGGTACGGGTGGGGTAGTAGCCCTAGAAATGCCCATTTGGGAATCGGTGCATGTGGACGAAGAACACTTTCTACGAGCCATTGCCATCCGAGAAATGAATCCCGAAGATAAACGTCCGGGTCGTATTGTGACGTGGCTAGAAGTGCTGTCTCCTAGTAACAAACCGGGCGGGTCGGACTATCCAACCTATTTGGAAAAGCGGATTTCGGTGATCGGGGCAGGGATCAACCTCATTGAATTGGATTTTATTCACTGGCGTGGGCCGGTGGTGGCTGGATTACCACACTATTTGAGTCATCCGCGCACCGGTGAACGCGATTCCGATGCGATGCCGTACTATATCGCCGTGACCAATCCCCATCCAACCATCTACGATGGCAAAGCTACCATCTATACCTTTGGCCCAGCTGAGGCCATTCCCGTTATCACGATCCCTTTAGCTCGTGATGAAAAAGTGGGATTCGATTTTGGTGATCCCTATCGGAAAACCTTTTCCGCCGATGCACGCGCCTATTTAGTGGATTATGAGCAACTACCCGAAGAATTTGCGACGTATAATAAGCGAGATCAAGGGTATATCCGTGCCCTGATGGGAACGATAGCCCATCATCAGGATGAATTGGATCAGGGGCCGTTTCCGGTCGAAGACCTCAAACCGCCCAATGGAAATGAATAGGCAAGGAGTTTTGCTATGAGACCGCTGGATCGCTTGCTGACAGCCACCAATGAAACGGAATTTTTCGTGTTGATCTGCCAATTAGTCAATGTGTCCGATGAAAAGCCCCTTAGCGCCAAACTTGCCAGTATCAAAACGCCCCTTGGTGTGGGGTTGCAGCTAACGGTACGCCAAGCGATGCGCTATCGTACCAACGACGGAACCTTGCTACAGTGGGATACCACGCACGTTTTCACCCTTGATGAACAGGGAGCTTTGTCGTGGTGGATGCCCAATCAGCCTATCATTACTGGTCTAAAGGATATTCAAGCATCCTTAAAACAGTGGTGGGAAAAAGAGCCAGCGACGCCTGTTCTGGGTTTGCTTGCCTGATAGGAATGCTCAGTTGAACTACCAACAAAGCCTCCACGTGGGGGCTTTTTGTTTCCCAGACAGTGTGAGAAAAGCGCTAACGCGCTTGAGCTGGTGAACCTAGCGATTTGTTCAACAATTGCTGGGAGTTCGTTCGGTGTTTGGGCAGAAGGAGAACACGATGTCCCTCGAAATGCACATCATCAGCGGTTACGTTGGCAGCGACCCGGAAACCCGCGAGGTCAATGGGCGCGAAGAACCCCAACAGGTCACGTCCTTTTCGGTGGCGGTCAATGACACGCGCCGCAAGGATAGCCCGCCCACATGGTATCGCGTGACGGCCTGGAATGGCCTCGGCAACGTGGTAGGGCAGTATGTCCGCAAAGGGGATTATGTCGTGGTTACGGCAGATCGCCAACGGGTGAGCACATGGGTTGACCGTGATGGCGAAACCCGTGTCACACTTGACCTGACCGCTAGTGCAGTGGATTTCTCCGCCAATCGTCGTGGGGAAACAGAAGCAGGAGAGGAACCCCAAGAGGAAATTCCCTTCTAATTCACCCCTTCGGCATCGTGGTGGCCTCTCCAAAATGGGGAGGTCATCACTTTCACCTCTCAAACACCTAAACCACAGTCGCTACAAAAATCACGAAAGGAGGGAGGTATGGGCCGTGAACTCAAGATATTGCACGCTGTAGCTGCCCGCCGATTTGCCCGTCTTGAACCCCATGAAAACGGCCTAGTCATTGATATGCGTCTCCTGCATCCGCGTGACCGCCGGGCGTTTCTGCGCTTCTGCATGGGGTGGGCGGTTTTGCGTCAACCGCACTGGTACAAAGGCCAATGGTTACTGCAAATCGCGGATGAAGAAACCCGCCGCTTACAAGGGCAATCGGGTCGGGTGATTTGGCGATGGGAGCGCCATACCCGTCGTTACGCCATACGCCTGCTCTATCTTTACTGGCGGCAGGAAATGGCATGGCCCAAGGACAAGGGAGGCCAAGATGACCGCCGAAAATGACGTGATTATCGCGCTGCATACCTATGGCTCACATCGAGTGGTTGACCCGCGCACCCATCAGCAGGTATCGGCTTACAAAATGGGCTATACCGATGCCACTGCCGAGGTTTTGTTAACCGTCTATGGCGCACAAGCGCAGGATGTGTCCTCACCACAGGCCGCCTATCGGTATATCAAACTCGACATTCCCGTCACGGTGCGTTATGGCTATCTGGTGGTGAAAATTACCGCACCTCAACTGGTGCAGGTCGAAGCGATTACCCGTCGCCGATTGCGTCCGGCCACTTATCGCTGGCAGTCCGAGCAGTGGTGGGAGTTTCCGAATGATCGGCAGGGCGAATACAGCGAGATTGCAGGGCGTAGTGGCCCGAGTTTTAGTCCGGCGAGTTTGCTGGTCACATCACCAACCACCCAAGAAAAAACAGCAGCGGTAGCGGGCATCAGCATCGAACGCAGCCAACATGACCCGAACAAGCCAGCATGGTGGTGGATCAATGGCGAGACCTATCCACACCGTGAGCTGCTGAAAGGGCAGGGGGCTAAATTTAGCGGCAAACGCAAAGCATGGTATTGGGTCGGATGGGAACTGCCCGCCACCATTCAACAACTTGCTGCGGCATCCAACGATGCACCAAAGCCAACCCCTGAAAATCCACTGTCACCAATGGTTCAACCATCGGATGACCCCTGCACCGTCGAAGAAGCTGCCGCGATCTTGGGTCTGCCGCTCAAACAAAAGCCACCCGGCCCGACGGTCAATCCGCGGTGGCTGGCCCGTCAAAATCTGCCTGCCGCCCCTCTCGCAATGCCAGATACCCCGCCGCCAGCCCCTCCCCAAAATGAACAGGTTGAGCAGGCACTTGAAACCATCAAGAACCGCCAGTTCAAGCCATCACCTGTCGTGGCTGTCCCACACAAGGGCCTTATCCCGATTGGGCAGCAGTATGTGGGTGAATTGACGGGCAGTGTCACTGGACATGTCTATTGTTTTGGCTATGCGGTGCATGAGGGGGTGCTGGTCTATCTGAATATGGGCGGCCCACGCATGGCTGTCGAAGCGATTCGCGCCAAGCTGTCCAAAGGGGAAATAGTCAATCTCGTGCAATGGGATGGGCCAGCCATCGAATTGACCGTAGGCGAGAACCAGACGGGCAGGTATACCGACTTTATACAGCATATTCCTGAAGCCAAATTCACCTCCTGCATTTTGGCGCATGAATGGGTGGTCGCACCGAATTATGGCGGCAAGTCCACCACCTTCATATTTCACACGCCCGACGAACAAGCCAAACTCAAACATCATGTACATGAACTGGTCAAAATTCCGGTGTTTGATGGGTGGGCCAGCTATTTATGGGAGGCGGGGCGGGTGGCGATGCTGGTGCGGAAAACTCACACCGGGGGCGAGATTGGCCTTTGGACGATTGATCTGGATAGCGATGCGTGGACACGCCTACTTACGGGTGGTTTGGAGCAGGGGGTTATTTCACTTCCTAGATTGGATGATATTCAAAGCGTTCCCATGTCTCAATCACTGCCTGTTGCACCACTAGTTCTGTGTCGAATAAAGCATCGGTGAGTTTCGGGAGCATGGCTGGCCCACCTAACTCAACAACTGCCTTCACTGCGGCAGTACGTACATATTCGTTTGTGTCCGAAAGGCTCTCTAATAAGGGCTGAAGGGCACGCTGGTCTTGGATAACCGCAAGGGCATTCGCCGCATAGCTCCTAATGATAGTCTCATCATGGTGTTGCAGTAGCTGGATGAGCGGTTCAACAGCGTCTGGATGAGCGATTCTTTGCAACGCCCATATAGCGCCACGACAGACCAGCCAGTGCTCGTGCGTGAGACTATCGATCAAAAACAGGAGCGATTCCTCTGGCCGGATACCTAAATTGTAAAGCCCCTCGGCTGCACTTTGCCGCACGAAGATATCCGAATCGTGGCGGGCGATCATTAAGGCATCAAAGGCAGATTGAATCCTCGCCTTTGCAATGGCACTGGCGGCTTGATGACGGACTTTTGCGTCAGTATCCTTCAAAGTTACTGTCAGAGCGGCTTCAATGTCGCTATCTGAATGGGAGCTCGCAATAATTCCCAGAGCATATGCGACACGAGCACGCATCAAGGCGTCATCGTCACGAATCAATACCAACAAATCCTTGATAAACCGACCCTCTCGATCTGCAATCATGCTGGCAGCGGACCATCCAAGTGCCGGACTAAGGTGTCGCATAATCTCGAAAACGGCCCGATTGCCGCGTGCGATATCAATATTGAGCAATGCGAGCATCGCTGTACCAACTACATGGGAGGGTAGCTCAAGTAAACCGATTAGGGGGTCAACAGCACGTTCATCCTTTAGATCGCCTAAAAGCTCCACGACCTCGTAACAATTGTGATATTGGAAGTGCCGCTTCTCGACGAATTCTACGAGTGTCTCGATGCTTTCTGTGCTTCCCAATTTCGCTAATTTGACAGCCGCGTCATAACGTAGGGCAAGGTCTATGGATTGAAGCTGCTCAAGTAATTGATCAGAATGTTCTGTCCTCATGACGACCTTCAATGTACCTCTATCATCAATACCATCTTATTATATAGCGAGGATAACCCAATGGCCCGCGCCGAATCCAAAGCCATCATGGGCTATCTGCCCATTGATGCCCATCACCATCCCGCGATTTTGTCCCTCATTACTCCGGCGACTCCAGCGACCCGCTTGCTCGACCCCTTTGCGGGTGAGGGGGCTTTTCTCGCAGTCGCGGCCCAAGCATGGAACGTCACGCCCTATGCCAATGAACTGGATGGCGAACGGGCTGCCGCCTGCATCGAACACTTTGGCCCCAAACAGGCGGTACGCTGCGATGTCGAACGCTTAATGGCCTCGAATGAAGCCTTTGGCATCGTGTGGGCCAATCCCCCCTATGACTATGATGTGCGCCGTGTCACGGCTTAGTTGATTGTGTGCCAAGCACACCTTAGGTTACTTGCTTGAAATCGCCTAAGACCTCATCTGACTTACTTGGAGGGGAAACCCGAAGGGGACAATCGCCTGTCAGAAAAGCTTTCTTGAGAAGTGCCGAATAGCTTCAAGAGGAGAGAGCAAGAGGTTCCGCATATGGTGAAAGCTGGATTGCTTGAAGCCCAGTGTCAAGGGTTCCATCATAGTTCATGGAGAACATCGGCTGATACTCCATCTCTGCGGTACGAGAGGCATTTGTCGTGTGCCTTATGGAAGAAGCGAGCGCAGAGCCAGCCCGATATTTCGGGAGTAAGACACAAACGGGACACCTACGTGCGGATAAAGTCAATTGAGTACGGAACATGGGATAACCCGCGCACCGCGAGGTGCAGGGTTACGGAGTACCCGTAGTAGTCCGAGATAGGGAAAGCCTATCACATGGCGAAGGGGTACAGGTGAACAGTCTACAAGAAAAGGAGTGATAGTTCGGATGAACACCCATCACAAGTTGCTTGAGACACTTCATAAGCTCGGCAGCGAAGGGCAAGCAGTAGAGCGACTTTACGCTCGCATGTTGGATGAAAACTTGTTTCTCGCCGCCTACGCCAACCTGTATAGCAACGATGGTGCAATGACCACTGGCGTAGACCCGGAAGACAAGATCGACGGCATGAGCTTGTCGCGTATCCAAGAAATCATCCAAACGTTGGAACACAACGACTGGAAATGGCAGCCGGTACGCCGCAAGCACATCCCCAAAGCCAATGGCAAAATGCGTCCGTTGGGGATACCGGGATGGAGTGACAAGCTGGTTCAGGAAGTGGTGCGGATGGTGTTGGAAGCGTACTACGAGCCGAGATTTCATGACGAAAGCCATGGGTTCAGGCCACACAGAAGCTGCCACACCGCACTGCTACAAATCAAGAAAACTTGGACAGGCGTGGTCTGGTTCGTTGAAGGAGACATTAAAGGCTGTTTCGACCATATCGACCACGACCTGCTGCTGCAAATCCTAGGTCAGCGAGTACGAGACTTTCGGTTTCTGAAACTGCTGCGAACGATGTTGAAGGCAGGGTATTGGGAAGATGGACAGCAGCGTCAAACACTGTCAGGAACGCCGCAAGGCGGTATTGTCAGTCCGCTGTTGGCAAACATCTTTCTCCATGAACTCGACGAGTATGTTCTGAAGGTTCTCAAACCTGCATTTGACAAAGGAACGCGCAGATGCATCAACAAGGAATACGAAAAACTGAACAACCAACTCCACCAGGCGCGGCGGCAGGGCAATATCCCTGAAGCCAAACGTCTGGAACGGATGCGGCGGGAAGTACCTCGCTCCGACCCGACTGACCCGGATTTCCGCCGTCTCTACTACGTCCGATACGCCGATGATTTTCTGATTGGCATCATCGGGAGCAAAGCAGAGACGGATGACATCCAAGCTAAGATCGGCATCAAACTTGCTGAATTACGGCTAGAAATGTCTCAGGAGAAAACGGTCATTACCAACGCTGCCCATGAAAGCGCCAGATTTCTCGGCTACGACATCTATAAGGCACAAGACCTGACCCACCGACATGTGAACGGGCGGGTACAACTCAGCGTGCCAGAAGATCGAGTAGCCCATCTCGCCCAACGCTATCTGTCCGATGGAAAACCAATTCACCGCAACGCGCTCATTGATGCTGATGTACCTGAAATCATCCATATCTTCGATATGGAACTGCGTGGGTACTACAACTACTACAAACTCGCGTACAACGTCAGCACACGGTTGAACAAGCTGAAATACATCATGTGGTACAGCCTTATGCGAACCCTTGCCCGCAAGATGAAAAGCAGCGTGTCCAAACTCATGGGACGTTACAAGGTGATCGGTCCGAAAACAGGCAAAAAGTGTGTGGGTGTCGAGATGAAGACCGATAGAGGTGAACGCCTGATTACGTTTGGAGACCTACGACTGGTAGTTGATTGGAATCCATACAACAAAGATGTTGACCCTTATCATCCTGTGCTGCGTCAACGCGAACTTATTTTCCGTCTGAAACATCACCAATGTGAACTTTGCGGGCAGGAAAGTGAAGCCCTTGAAGCCCATCACATCCGACGGTTGAAAGACATTCGAAGAAAGGTTCGAGAAGGCCAAGCACAGGCATGGGAACTGGTGATGGTGGCACGCAACCGAAAGACACTCGTAGTCTGTCGAGAGTGCCACCTGAAAATTCATGGGAAGAGCCTGAAGGTTCGCTAGAGAGCCGGATGAGCTGAAAGGTTCACGTCCGGTTCGGTGGGGGGTTGTTGGAAAAGTGCGAGCAATTGCAAAGTTGCCGTAACTCGCTGGCAGCCTACCCTACAAGACCGCCAAAAGTAGCAAGCGGGTGGAGTTTGCTTATTTGCGGCATGTATGGAAATGGGCGCAGGAGCGGGGGATTGTGCTGTGGTGTGTCTATCAACATCACATCACCGAAGAAGCCGCTGCGTTCCTCGCCAAACACAGCCGTATGGTGGACGTATGGGCCTTGCCGGGGAAACACCTCGGTGAATATGACCAAGTGGTGGTCGTGGCAATAAAGGGGCAATCGGCTGACCCCGCCACCCTGTATGAACATATTCTGGCAGGGAAGGCCCAACCACGTTTATTGACGGTTCAGCCAGAACCGTTGTATCGAGTCCCGCCACCACCTGACCCCCAACGTAAATTCGTCTTTGCGCCGGATGTGGTGGATGAAACACAGGGTTTGCGGCTGGTCATCGAGCAGGGGGCATGGCAAACAAATGGTTTTCAAAGTCTGCTGAGTGTGCCACCTTCGGCCCAAGACATCGAACCGCCCGTGCCACCGCGCCCGGGTCATATGGCACTCGTGCTGGCGGCAGGGGTGGCGAATGGAGCGGTCATCGAAACGGAGGCGCATGGACGGGTGGCGATACGGGGCAAAACCCAACCCGTCGAGCAAATCGCCAAAGTGGAAGTCGAGGCCCTGCCCGGTGACCCCGACCACAGCATCACCAAAACGACAGTACGCCTCAAACCGACGACCACCTTAACCCTGCTGAGTGAGACGGGGCAAGTGATCGAAAAGCAGGGGGATGAAGCGCTGCTGGGGTTTATCACCGCTAACAAACAAGCCCTTGCCAGCTATCTCAACCAGAAATTTAAGCCGATGTACCGCTGGGATTTTCACGGGCTTCAAGGCTGGCTGGATCGGATTCGCCTCAAAGGGAAGTATCCGCTGTATACGGCCCAAAAGCATGTGATAGGCGCTGTGACACGGGCCTTCCAGAGCCGGGATAGTCTGTTGCTAGTGGGCCAGATGGGGACAGGCAAGACCGCGATGGGGGGGACAGCCGCAATCGCCCTAGCCTCGCAAGTGGTCAAAGCCATGCAAGGGCAGATGCGTGACGATCAGGTCATCCTCATTGTCGCCCCGCCGCACTTGGTCGAAAAGTGGCAACGTGAACTGCACAGCATCAGTCGGGAGGTGTATATCCAGCGCTTGGATCGCCATGAGGATGTCAAAAACTTTATGACGCAGGCCAGCCGCTTGGGGGCGGGGATAGCCAAAATTGGCCTCATCAAGCGGGATATGACCAAACTCGGCACAGGTCGGGAAGCGGCCATCGTGTGGCGACACAAGGCGATGGCCCTCTGGCAACGCGATGAGCCGACCCCGGAAGGTTATGAACCCCAGCAGCGGATTCAGCGCCAGCGGATCCCCACTTGTCCTCACTGTGGCACGCTCGTGATGCAGGAACGCAAAGGGGTCTGTTCACCGGCTACCGAAAACTGGCTGACCAGTGGTAAACGGGTCTGCGAAAACTGCCAAACGCCCTTATGGCAGGCAACACGGGATCGTGGTTCACAGCCCGCCCCCGGTCAGAAGTATCCGAGCAAAAACCCGCGCTATCGACTGGATGAATACCTCAAACGCTGTTATCCCGATCGGGTGTATTTGCTAATTTGGGACGAAGTCCATGAGGCGCAACATGGCGATACGGGCAACGGTGAGGCTTTTAATCGTTTGGCCGGACTCTCCCAAAAAGTCCTCGCCATGACTGGGACGCCGTTTAATGGGCGGGCCTCCTCGATGTTTAACCTCGAATATGCACTGAATCCCCGTATCCACCAGCAGTATAACTGGGGTGGGGCGAGTCGGTTGAGTCGCAAAACCCGCGGCAGTCGGAAATTTCAGACCATCGTAGATGAAAATGCTAAACAGCGCGGGCGGGCCGAATCGCGTTGGGTGTTGGCAATGGGTGTGCGCGAGCAGGTCATTGAAGAACGACCCACCTATGACAGCGAATCCGGCGTGTATACCGGAACGACGACCTATGAACGACCCTATGAAGAAGCGCCGGGGATTTCGCCGCTGCTGGTGGCGGAACTGCTCGATCATGCCATCTTCTTTAGCCTAGGGGATTTGGGCAAGGCTCTGCCACAGTTTGAAGAAATCGCCGTGCCGGTGCCGATGGACGCGGATACCGGGGCGGAATATGAGCGGGTGCGGCAGCAACTGAAGGATTATCTGGTCCAGCGGCACTGGGAAGGGGATACGACCTTTCGTGGCGTGCGCCGTGTGGCGGCATAAGTAATTGCGTTTCAGACGCTACAGGTTGGAGAAAGAACCTGTAAAGCCAACCGACTAACCGGATGGGGCAACCCTTAAAGTCGAAGCACAATAAGACTGGATGAGGAAACTCTCAAGGAACAATCGCATGTCGGTAAAGGGGTAAACTGTAAAACCGTTTAACAGAGTGTGAACCCCAAGGCTTGGATGGTATGGATAAGGCTGAATTGCCTGAAGTTCGAGTGGTGAGTTGGAGCGAAGGTCTCTCTCGACACAACGGTTAAAGTCGAGCCTCGTCAGCAACATGGGAGTGCCTCGGCCATGTGAAATCTCCCTGACGAGAACGCGGTCTATGTGACCGATAAAACCACGAAAGAACGCCTAACCCATCCTAGATACGTTACTTATGACCGTACCACGGGATTGCCTACGGGACGCGAGTCCTAAGGCAACGGAGTCTCCATAGTAGTCGTGGGGGTAACGCCCCACCAAGGCGGTCGTGAACAAGTAAGCGACCACAGGGCGAAGGGAGACAGGAGTTCAAGGTTTGTTTAGAACGGAAGAAAGGTATGCGAATGCAGACAAGCCACGAAGTTCAACAAGCCATGCGTAAACTGGGAGCAAAAGGTATTCCTTTGACCAGAGGATACCGCCTGTTATTCAACAGGCATCTTTTCCTCACTGCATATGGCAACATCTACTACAACAAAGGGGCACTAACGCCCGGTACTGACGAAAATGACACGCTGGACGGGATGAGCGTAGAGCGGATGGACCATCTTATCCAACTTCTGCGCGAAGAGAAATACGACCCCCCTCCAAGCAGGCGAACGAGCGTCCCCAAGAAATCGGGCGGCAGACGCTATCTTGGAATACCCAACGGGTCAGAGAAATTGGTACAAGAGGTACTACGCATTATCCTTGAAGCGTACTATGAACCCAAGTTTCGAGATAGCTCACATGGTTATCGACCGGAGCGAGGATGCCACACCGCCCTCAAACATGTCAAAACGAAATTTCAGAACGCGACATGGTTCATTGAGGGGGACATCAAAGGCTGCTTCGACAACATCGACCATGACATTCTGCTGGGCATTCTCAAACGAGACATTCACGATGGACGACTCATTCACCTCATTGACCGCTTCCTGAAAGCGGGCTATATCGAGGATTGGGAGTACCGCAAAACCTACAGTGGTACACCACAGGGTGGAATACTCAGCCCACTGCTGAGCAACATCTACCTGAACGAATTAGACCGCTTCATCGAGGATGAACTCATGCCTCAGCACAATCGAGGCAAACGACGGGCGACCAATCCTGCCTACAAAAGCTACAGCAATCGTATTGAACGGCGTAGGCGGAAGGGGCAACTCGAAGAAGCGAGAGAACTGGAACTTGAAAGACGACAGTTACCTGCCGTTGACCCGAACGACCCCAATTTCAGACGACTTCAATATGTGCGCTATGCGGATGATTGGCTGCTTGGGTTCATCGGTCCGAAAGCCGAAGCACTCGAAATCAAGGAACAGGTGAAATACTTCCTACGTGAACGGTTACGACTGGAACTGAGTGAAGAGAAAACCTTCATCACTCACGCCAAAACACAGTCAGCACACTTTCTGGGTTACGCGATCAGCATCTATCAAGCGAATGACAGCTTGACACGACGCAGTAGTGACGGGGCAAAACGACGCAGCATCAATGGTATCGTTCGTCTAGCCATACCAGAAGGACTGATTGACCAGAAAATCAGTCGCTACTATCACGGCGGGAAAATCACCAGCGATACGCGCTTCTTGCAGAGCAGTGTGCCTCTCATCATCCTGACCTATCAACAACGACTACGCGGATTGGTGCAATACTACCAGTACGCGATGAACGTGAGCAGTTTCTCGAAACTCAAATATGCAATGGAAATTTCTCTGGTCAAAACGCTTGCTCATAAACTGCGTATCCCGGTAACACGGGTTTACAAACGGTTCAAGAGCACGCATGAAATCAACGGATATACCTACAAAGTTCTCAAAGTCGAATGCGATACGGGTAAGCGGATCAGCGCCTTTCACTGGGGTGCGATACCACTTCGAACGACCCACATCATGCATGAACCCATGAATGATAATCAATACGACTATGAACGCTTCCAATATTTCGAACAGCGAAGTGAGTTAATCACCCGACTGATGGCGGACACCTGCGAAATGTGCGGAGCAACCGGACAATGCGAAGTGCATCACGTCCGCAAGCTCGCCGACCTTAAAACACGGTGGCAGCACAAACAGGCAAAACCTGCCTGGGTCACAAAAATGATCGCTAGGCAGCGCAAAACGCTGATTGTGTGCAAGTCGTGCCATTGGAAAATCCATAACGGTGATCCACTTCCGCAACCGAAATAACACGCACAAATGAATTCCGGCGAGCCGGATGTATCGAAAGGTACACGTCCGGTTCTGAGGGGAGGTGTTGGAAAAGTGCCTGCCAAGGTAACTCGCCAGCACGCTTACCCTACGCGTATCTGCAATGGGCGATGGGCTGGCCGAATGCGGCCTTTCGTCCCCATGAGGTTATTCACAACCTCAAAAATCCGGTGACGGGCCTCAAAGTCCCGCATAAAGTCGTGACCCTGCCATCCTTTGGTGAAAATCGGGTCTATGCCAAAGAACAGGCCCTCATCGATTTGGTGCAAAGCGAACTCGCCAGCCATCGTCCGGTGGTCATCTATCTGCGCCAAACCGCCACTCGTGATATTCAACCACGCATCGCAAGCCTGATCCGCCGCATCCCCGGCGCCAAGCCGTTTATCCTCAAAAATACGGTGCAGGCCGAACGGCGGGAGAAGGTCATCGAGGCTGAAGTCGCCCAAGGTACGAACGTCATTATCTGCAACCCCGAGCTTGTCAAAACGGGTTTGGATTTGCTGTTTGCGCCGACTCTGATCTTCTTCGAGGTCGTGTTCAACTTGGGCACGATGATGCAGGCAGCGGGGCGCTCCTATCGGCTGAATCAGACCCATCCGCATTGCAAGGTTTACTACCTGTACTGCACGGGCACGATGGAAGAGACCGCCGTGCATCTGATGAGCCGCAAGCAACGGGCCGCCAAGCTGCTGACGGGCGATATTGGCCTGACGGGGTTGGACGCCTTGACGGAAGGGGAGGGCGGTTTTGAAGAAGCCCTGCTCGAAGCGATTGGTCGAGAAGATACGCTGGTCAACCCCGGTGAACTTTTTAAGGCCAATACCCCTTTCACCGAACTGGATGCTGAAGACGCCGCCTATTGGAATGTCGAGGCCGAGCTCGCGGAGGTCGAATTGCCCATTGGCGCCAATAGACTCGTAGTGACTGCACTCGAACCAGAGGTGCTGTCAGTTGTCACACCTATCGCCGAATCGGAAATTCAACCCCGTGCGCTGCCACCTCGACCGGTACCCCGATCACGCCGCCGTATCCGTCTGAGTGATGTGCCGTTGGATGGCAAACCAACCCAGCCGCCACCCAAGAAGGCTGTTACGCCCAATCCGCCGCCTGCCACTCGGCAGCTAAGTCTGTTTTGAAGCCAAGCCCTGCTCACCAGTGGGGCTTTTGTTTTCTAGGAGAAGTTATGGCAAATAAGAAAACCACCCCAATCGCACCCCCGACGATGCTTACCCTCACGCTGCCCAATGATGGCCCCATGCCACGCACGGGAACATTGTTGGCGCAAAAAGGCGATGTGGGTCAACTGCGGCGTTTTGAATATCGCAGTCTGGCGGAGGTCAGCACGGCGCTGAAAGAAGCCCTTCTGGCGCTGCATGAGCTTGCCAAACAGCCTTCAACGATGACAGTCAATCCTGCCGCTGAATCGCCAGAGGATGACGATCAAGTCGAATCGGACACCCCCGATGAACCCGCCGAATTTCAGGAAGCCATTGACGAACCTTTTGTTTCTGCCAATGAGGAGGTAATCGCCGCCGTAGAAATTCCCATTACCGATCAACTAAGCCTGTTCTAGCCGAAAGGAACATCAAGTTATGCCCGACCAAACAACCCCGACGACGCGTATTTTTAAGACCGGGGCGACCCGCATTGTCGAAGATGAGTCTCTGCGCGGCTTGTCGATCGAGGAAGTGCGCGGGATTTTGAAACGCACCTATCCCGAAATCGCCCATGCCACCGTGCGCGAAACCACCCAAGCCGATGGAACAGTCCAAATAGATTTCCTCCCACAGCCCGGAAAAAAAGGATAGGGCGATGTCCGGTTTTACGCTGGATACCTTACGCGAGTGCTTGGACACACTCGCGCCGGTGGAACTGCTGGGGATGACCTTACTGAGGTCGTCCCAGCAGCTTTTTCCAACAGGTCTACCACGTAACACCTTGCGGGAAGCCGTTGCGGAACTGGTGGCCTATACCGAACGCTGTGCCAAGACCGTGGCCCAGTTGATGACGTTACCCCCCATGGCACTCACCGCGGTTTCGGTGGTGGAGTATGGCTTATGAAAAGCGATCTACTTGCTTGGCCCACTTTCTTGGCTCAACATCTGCACGCTGACCCCTTGTTCTGCCTTACCAACACCGTTGTTTGGCTCGACCCCTTGTGGTCAGCCGACGAGGATGGGGATGACTTTAGCACGGCCCTGGTGACCCTACGGCGGGTGTTCCCGGCGATTTATACCCAAGCCATCGAAATGCTACGTGATCAGCAGTCGGTTGCCACGATCGAAAACATGCTTTGCGGTGAACTCAACCGCATGGGCTTGCCAGTGGATGAACTGGTCTATTTGAGTTACGGCATCCCGCTGCCTGCCTATGGGGTTGACCTCACCGACAGCGGATTTTATGAGGAACATCCCGACCTGCTCCCCCTGTTAGCGCTGTTTGGGATTGCACCCGATACGGTGATCCCCGAACACGCCTACCTCATGGGGCAGACTTTAGGCGATGCCCTCGGCCAACAGCCCGATGGGCGTTATCAGCCGGTAGGTTGGCTCCTGTTATGGCTGTTTGCTTGGACGGGCAATTCCATCATGGACTTGACCTATGAATACATGGCGGAGTACGAGATGCTGGCATGGACACCCGAAGAGGTTGCCGTGGCCCTCGACATGATCCACCAAGCTGATGAACTGATGGCTCATGTCAGCGCGGGTCAAGCGTTGTTACTCAGCCAGCCCGCCTTGATGAAGACCCTCGCACAGAATATCCGCCGCTTGGAGACGGCACTGAAGAAAGGACAAAAATATGACACTGGCCGATTGGAATGGCCGCCTCTTGCAGACGGCTTTACAGGAACCACCGAGTCTGACGCTTGAGTTTTACAGTTATGGCGTCCTGCTGCGGAAACGGATTGGGGAATCCGTCAGCGAATATGCGGTTGACCCTAGTCAAGTCGCGGCGGCGCTGGCGGCGAAAGTTACCTTTGATACAGGGTTACTGAACGCCCCAACCCTGTTGGTGCGACAAGAAGGGTTACGGAAACTGGTCGTGGAATATCGTGCCCCCCAAAAGATTGGTTTGTATGTCGATGGATCGGACATCCCCTTGCGGGTGCCCATGCCGGGGCTGTTGCTGATGCGCTACACCATTGACCACGAGCGCCCGAAATACGGGGTCTATGCCGTCAAGAAGCGCCCCGACACGTTGGCTATACCGCTGTTTAGTGCGCCGCTACCGAATGTGGGGACGATGGGAGGCATCTGTTGGGGAACAGTGCGTCTGGCATCGCAGCAAGCCTTGCAGGGCTGCACCCTACGCGAGGATTGGTCGGTGTTGTTGGGATCACCGTTTGGCGATCACAGTGTCAACGGCAAATCTCAATCTCACCCCGCCGACATTCGTCAACTACTGATTGCCCTCGAAAAACGCAAGGCCCGTGTTTATCCGAAGCGTGACCTTGTGCCATTGGGCCAGACCTTGGCAGAGATGATGACGGAGGTGTGGCGATGAACCTCTTTAATCCGCATCTCCATTTGCGGGAAATGGTCATCGTCGGGGCAGGGGGGACAGGCGCTCAAATTGCCCGTAGTGTGGCCCGTATGATGTATGACATGCGGCGGGCACAGTTGGATCCTCCCTTGCTGCGATTGATTGACCCCGATAGCGTGACCGAAAAGAATGTGGGTCGCCAATTATTCACCGCGGCGGATGTGGGCCAGCCTAAAGCGGTTGTTTTGATGCGGCGTTTCAATTTGGCGCTGGGTTTGGATGTGTCGGCAGTCGTTGAGCCATTTGAGGCTGAACGGCATCTCACCAGCCGTCATCACTCGTCCGTCCTGCTGATTGGCGCAGTGGATAATGAACGAGCGCGACAGCAATTAGCCGCCGCGGAAGGGGTGTTGTGGCTCGATTGTGGCAACTTTACCAATGCCGGACAGGTGGTCTTGGGCAATACGGGCCAACGTGAACGGGTGCTGCAACAATTGGCAGCCAATACCCCGGTTTATCGCTATTTGCCGAATGCCGCTTTGCTGTTTCCACAGTTGCTCGAACCTGAACCACCCGTCGTCCCGTCCCTGTTGTCCTGTGCCGATTTGATGGCTGTCGGGGAGCAGGGTTTGGTGGTGAATGATCTCATCGCCGCCATTGCCAGTCAGTACATTTGGAAATTGCTCTATCGCCAGCCCATTCAGTCGTTCGCCAGCTTCATAGATGGGGACAGCCTTGCGGTGCGTTCGCCCATGATTTGTCGCGATGAACTCCTGCCGTATTTGACCGCCTGAAATCCACTTTTCCATTCAATCTAAGTCTTCTAGAGGAGGTGTCCATGCTGACCCCACATGAGAATGAGCATGGCTCAAAGCTACTGCGATTCTTAGTCGTCTCATTCACCTATGATAGGCGCGAATTTCCTATGATGCCCTCGCTTTGTCAACAAAAGCCCCCATAATAAGGAATTCGAGGAGGCATACATAAATGGAAGGCATCTATCGATAGACGGGCATCCGCAAAACTTCTTCAGCTTTGAAGTTTAGATTTTTCACCTACTCCTAAATCATAGTGAATTCACGGGGGTGTACCCACTACAGAAATATCGTGATTGTGCTTATAATGTGGATGGATTGGTTGCTATAGTGAGATTGTTGAATGTTTCATCAACTGAAAATTGCCCCAACATCAATGTTTGAGGCAGATGTAAATTGCTTTTGGGCGCTTGAACAAGACCAAGCGAGCTATAACCGTGAGGAATTTGTACCTGATTCGTACATTGAGGTGGTAATCAATGTAGGCGCACCGCTCATGTTGGAGACCGAGAGTGGACTGCTCGAACTACCGCGGGCGTTTGTGAACCCGATTCAGAATAAACCGCTTCGATTTCGCGCTGCTGGCCTTAGCCAAGCGATTTCCATGAAGTTATATCCTTGGGCGGTGAAACCGATTTTGAATATTGATGCTAATCCATCAACGGTGCATGTGATTGGCCTAGATGCAGAATGGCAGCGTTTCGCAGATGATTTGACGCAGATTGTCGCGCATCGAGGCTATGCAGAAGCGATTGACCGCTATCAGGAATATGTCGGCGACATTGCTTATCGGCATAAGCACGATGTAACGCCAATCCGCACTGCCGGACATTTACTGCGACGCTCTGAGGGACAAATCCGCATGACAGAACTGGCTGCGCAGAGCTACCTGTCGTTTAGTCAATTCGAGCGGCGCTTCAAACAGTACACTGCCGTTTCGCCCAAAACATATGCCCGGATTGTTCGTTTTGAAAACGTCCGTAATGCCTTGATGATGAATCCATCTGGCCGATTAGTTGATCTGGCGAACGATTATGGATACAGTGATCAAGCGCACCTGATCCGTGAATTTAAGTCTTTCGCATCTTGCACACCACGCGACTTCGCTGCGAATGCGTCTGCCGATTTTGAACACCAAAAACATGAATATTGGTCTTGGCTCTTGAAGGAATCTCTGCAATCTGTCCGAACTGCTTGATAAGTTGCCGATTTTATTCAATACTCCAAATAATCTTTCCCCGAAAATCCATGTGTATCGTCATTACGAAAGGTTTTACACATGGAATCAACCACACAAAACGTCGAAAAAGGCATTGAACCCCAAGTTCTCATCTTCATTATCCTCACAGGGATTTTGACTTCTATCGGTTTCGGGATTATTACACCAGTCGCACCGTTCTTGATCAGCCGCTATGTCTCCGATCCAAATCAAGCTGGCATTGTGCTAGGCTGGCTAACTTCGATTTTTGCCATTTGTCAGTTCCTGTCTGCTCCGGCACTTGGTGCATTGAGCGATAAATATGGACGTCGCGCTATTTTGCTCCTTTGCATTCTCGGTTCGGCTATTGGTTTTCTCTTGCTCGGTCTGGGCGGCGCTCTATGGGTGTTGTTCTTAGGGCGCATCATTGACGGCATCACAGGGGCCAATATGAGTGTCACTTTCGCCTTCATTGCTGACGTGACTCCGCCCGGTCAGCGTGGCAAGTTCTTTGGCATGATGGGTGCCATCATGGGCATCGGCTTTTTGGTTGGCCCAGCAGTCGGTGGTGTATTGGCGCGATTTGGGGTTGTAATACCCTTCTATGCCGCCGCCGCACTTACTTTCGTGAATGTCCTCTATGGGTTCTTCTTCATGCCAGAAAGCTTGCCTAAAGAGAAGCGTTCGCAGCTGAAAATGGCCGCGCTCAACCCATTCAGTGCTCTTGCCAATGTGCTATCCATACCTCCACTGCGCTGGTTGCTAGTTGCGATCTTCCTATATACGGTGCCATTCGCCGCGCTTTCCGTGAATATTAGCTTGCTTGCAAAAGATAATCTTCACTGGGACGCCGCAGGGATCGGTGTGATCTTCGCATCCGTTGGCATCACCGACATCTTAGTGCAAGGATTGCTGCTGCAAGTGTTGATGCACAACTTTGGCGAAAGTGCTGTCGCCATCGGCGGCCTCATTCTCGAAATCGTTGGATATATCCTCATGGCTTCAGTCGTGTTAGTCCTCTCACCTATCCCGATGATGGTCGGTACAATTGTGCTGGCAATGGGTGACGGTTTGCTTGGCCCTTCTCTGAATGGTTTGCTCTCGGGAGCAGCCGGAGCTGAAGCTCAAGGTCAAGTGCAAGGGGGCAACCAGTCTATGCAGTCCTTAGCGCGAATTATTGGGCCGTTTGTAGGTGGGCTGATGTATGTGAATATGGGTCATGCCTCGCCTTTTCTTAGTGGTGTTTTCATCACACTGCTGGCAATTGCAGCAATCATGGTGGCACGCCCTAAGGTCAACCGCTTTGCACCTCTCAATGAACAATCCGCTCCTCCGAACTTGGTGTAAAGTTTAAACTTGGCTTTTCGAATCATTATGGGGAATCAAGCGCAATTGGGTCATTCCCCTTCTTATCTAGCCATGCGGAAATTTCGAGCGGAGTCTATATAAAAGCCGTGACTATTTGAACTAAGTAGTCACGGCTGGCCCCATCTTTTTTTGCAGGCATTTACCTATTTTGAGCGGTAGCCGTGGCGTCGAGTGCTGCTTGACGAACGGCTGTAGCTGCGCGAACGGCGTCCAGAGCCTGTTGGGTATAGGCTACCGCCAGCGTCTGTTGGTAGATTTCCGCTGGATTCGAGGTGCTCACCTGAGGCTGTGAGGGCGCTGGCTGGGTTAGGGGCGGCCAAGCCGTGTCGCGCAGATGGGGGGACGTGACCGGGGACTTGTCCGATGAATCTCCTAATTCAAGCCTCAACCAGAAAGGCATGGCTAAAAGCAAACAAATGCCCAGTGTCGTGAAGCTGAGGATAGCCAACCACATCCTGCCCCGACGTTTTTTTGATGTCTGAGCAGGTGATCGGGGATGGGTACTTTGGGATTTCATGGGGAAGCCTCCTTAACATAAATGGATGGGGTCGAATGTAGCGCCTGATGAGGTGGATCCCCTTCAAATATTAGAGGCCGAGTGGAAAATCTGGGTCGAGGAATGACTGTGGGCTGGTTGAATGCGCTGCCTTGCCGCAGCGCTTGCCGCCGTGAGGCGACCGACCTTTGCCCGCTGGGCGGTCGCCATGATCTCGAAGCGGGTCTAGTCGGAACGACTCACCCGCTTGCAGATCATAGCGAAAGGGCGCCAGCTAAAGCGCTGGCTCGCGCTGACGCGCGAGGTCGCAGGCACGGCCTTGCAGTCCGCGCCTCAACCGTGCCTCACCGCTTGCGCTGTCCTGAAAGCCCGTGTGGACGGGTGTTTTTACCGTCTCCAAGTTGTCCGTACGTCTGCAAGTCACTAGGGAGCCTCAGCCGCTGCTGCAAGCCCTATAATGAGCATCCCTCGAACGCCTGCGACTTTTTAGGAAGCCTCTAATATTTGCACTGAATGGCAATACGGATGGGTTATATTGGCTTGCATCTGGTTGGATTTTGCGGAAAGAGATTGCCATGCCCACCCCCTCTAAAAAGACTGTTCGTGCCCAGTTGTGGTTGACCCCGGAACTCAATCTACGTCTGGAACAGCTGCTGGCGACCCGTGACCGGGCTTACACCCGTGCTGACCTCATCCGCGATGCCTTGCGCCACTATCTTGACCAAGAGGCTGAAGTTTTGGGGAGTAAAGCCCATCAGGTCAAAACCTTTCAAAAACAGACTGATGCCCTCCAAAATCTACTCAAGGTCATGGAGCAAAGGCTTTTGGCGCTGCAACAAGCCCATTTGCAACTGTCGCTGCTGGTATTTTCAATTTTGGTTGGACATGTACGCGGTGTAGAACAGGTCGCCACCCAAAGCGGCCAGCCCTTGCCGCAGAAATCCGTCGCGACCCAAACCCTTCTTGAACATGCCTTGCGTTTGGCCCAGAGTGGGGAAGGGCGCTCGATGTTAGAGCAGATTTTAGGGCAGGGGGATGAATGATGGGTCAGACCCTCATCATTGCCAACCTGCGTTACATCAAGCCGAAGCGCACGGGACGGGGGCAGGGGACTAAGGGCTTACGGAGTATGCTGAAGTACCTGCAATATCGCAATGACCGTCAGGGTCACATTCCATCGGGTAGCCAAGACCGCTGGGTGGATCGTGGTTTGGGTTTGCACCATCAAGCCATCCTTAAAAGCTGCACGGATCTGACAAGCCGCGAGGTCTTGGCATGGACGTATGTCATCAGCCCGGAACCGGATTTGATGGCGCTCATCCCTGAAAAAGAACGCCGCCCATTCATCCAAGCCCTGACTGAGGATATTATCGAGGGCTACTATGCTGAACGTGGCTGTACTGCGCCCTATGCCTATGTGGTGCATGAGGCGCTGACCCAAGATGGACGACCCCATACCCATACCCATGTGATATTGCCGGGAACGGCTCGCGATGACCTAGAAGGCTGGCAACCCTTCACCAATTTCCGTAGCAAGGGCCATTTGATGCTGTTGGATAGGATTGCAAATGGGGAACTCACACAGGCGCTGAATTTCAAGATTGGGTTGGGTTGGCAAGGTGAATATGATGTTCAGGCCGCGCTGAGTACAACCATCGGCAGAAACTGACATTCAAAAGCAATGATACACCCTGAGGCGATAGTTATTGCTAAGTGCGACTTGTGATTTCTGCTAGATTGTTGAGCGCTTCGCTAGCGCCTACTGGATCAAGATAATCCGCTGCCATCGCCTGCTGCAACAGGTGATCGGGTACAAAGCGGTCATATTTGTTTTGCTCTAGGACATGGCGCTGCAACGAGGCGGCGATTTCTTCGGCGGTACGGAGATTGGGCAGCGAAACTTGGAGAATTTGTTGGACCGCCGCGACGTTTCCATCGAGGCAATCCACTTCCATATAAAATGGCCGATCCCCGCCTTTAATTTCGAGATGTTTCTCAAGCATATAGGCCAATGTATCATAGGTGCGTGTTCCCACCCACGGCAATAGCATGTACCGATTGCCACCGAGGGGGAGGATGGGGAGTTCGACTAGACCTGTTTGCCGTGCCAGATCACGCGCTTGTCTCAAGCGATGCAGCGCCTGTGGCAGCAGATATCCATAATCAGAATTTTCGGCTAACACTTGGCGCATACGTTGTAAGATGCGGGTATGCAATAGACTACCTCCACCAACCCAGAGTTTCTCGGCGCGGCCTTTGACCTGTTCCACATAAATAATACGCTTTTCGGCATTGATATCGGTTACCCGCCATGAATAGCCCGCCAGCGCAATGGTGTCTCCCACGGCGGGCGCGGCCTGAATGGTGCCGATTTCGCGCGAATGATCGCGCACTTGGTATTCAATTTCATCGGCGAAGGTGGCATAGAAGCGAAAATTATTGACGACGCGCTCCCCCTGTAGGCCGATAATCAGCCCACCAATTTCCGTCCGTTCAAGATGTTTGATCTCAATCAAATGCCGCAATAAATCCCGATATTGATCAGGTGTCACCTCTTTGAAGGGGGGGAGGGTTAATACCCGTTCGGCGAGTTCGGCTGGATTGAGTTCAGTCGTTGCCAGAATAATACTCATGGTCTGGTGATAGAGCAGGCTAAACGGGTATTGAGGGATATGGGGCGGCTCAATCCATTTTTCTTCCAGATAAAGCTGGATAATGGCGATGGTTTGCAGCAGCGTCCAAGGGATATGCTTACCGAGGGTGGCATCATCGAGAGGAGCTTCTTCGCGGGTGTAGAAAAACATCTGGGCGGCTTTACCATCGCGTCGCCCCGAACGGCCTAATCGCTGGACAAAACTGGCAACCGAGTGTGTTGCATTGAGTTGCAGCACCTGATCGAGTTTGCCGAGGTCAATGCCCAGTTCAAGGGTTACTGTGGCGGTGGTGCAGGCTGGGCGCTCCGGGTCACGCATCTCAGACTCCGCTGTCTCGCGCAAGGGGGCCGAAACGCTGCCATGATGGGCGTGATAGGTGACAGCGCCGCCATCATCACTGAGCCGTCGCAGGCTGGAAACAATTTCTTCGACCTCGCTGCGGCTGTTGGCAAAAATCAGCGTTTTGAGTTCCTGCTGTGACATGGCATACATATGTTTGAAGAGGCCCTCTTGTTGGGCTTCAATTTCATCCAGATATTCCATTTGCTCCGGGGTGGCTTGCCGTTTTACCTCCTCAAAATCATCGGGAGTATAGAGGTAATGTTCGAGCGCCAGCGAAACAGAACGCCCCTTGCCTTCATCAGTAATCAATTCAACAGGCACATCCGTACCACCTGCCAGCCAATCCATTGCCATTTGGGGTTCACCAATCGTCGCAGATAACCCTACACGGCGGGGTGGCACGGCCTGATAACGGGCGATGCGCTGCAACAAACATAAAATCTGTCGCCCCCGGTCACTATCAATAAAAGCGTGGACTTCATCAATGATCACAAAGCGCAAATCCCCAAATAGCCGTCCAAGATCGGTGTTACGATTGATGACCATTGCTTCCAGCGATTCTGGGGTAATCTGCAAAATCCCCTGTGCCCGCTTGAGGAATTTCTCTTTTTTCGATTGCGCGACATCACCATGCCAAGATTGAACGGGGATGTGAGTCTCATCCAATAGCGCCTGCAACCGTTCAAATTGATCGTTGATGAGGGCTTTGAGCGGCCCAATATACATGACGCCGATGGTCGAGGAGGGGTTTTCATACAACTGGGTCAGAATGGGCAAAAACGCCGCCTCCGTTTTGCCGCTGGCTGTGCCGCTGGTGATGAGGACATGATTTGGCGTGTCGAGGAGGGCGCGAATAGCCTTTACCTGTACCGGGCGCAGTTTTTCCCAATTTTGGGCGTAGATGAATTCTTGAATAAATGGGGCAAGGCGGTAAAAAGGATTTTCGGCCATTGGTCATCCATGCCTAGATATTGAAATTCTTATAGGGTTTATCGGCCGATTCCTCGTCCCGAATTTCTGAATCGGCGGTTAGGGCTTCGGGGTCGGCGCTAGGGGTAGGGGTAAAAGTTGCACTGCCAATAATGGCCTCAAAGGATTGATTCGGGTTTTGGTGCATGATGTTGAGGACAGCGATAAAGTCGCGCACGACTTCACGCGGAGTCAGCAGTTGCTCGGCGTTCAGTCGGTTCAATATCTTGTCCATAAACTGCTGAATCTGCCCATGTGAAAGCTTCGCTGTATAGTCGAAGTGCATGGCGTGGACTTCTTGTAAACGAAGGAGTAGGGCGAAAATTTCGGTATGGGTCAGTGTCTCTAGTCGAATCATCGGGCCAGATAGATCACGTAGGCCATTCTCACGCGCAAAGCGGCTTTCTTCCAAACGGGTGCGGATGGCATCATAACTAAACAACCCGCGCTGACGGTCTTCTACCATCTGGGGTGTGCCACAAATCAGAATTCCCAGATGTTCGGCTTTGCCTTGTAGAGCATCGTTAAAAATGGTCAGCAGGCGCTCATAATTATTCTGGCGGGCGATGGTGTTGGAGATTTTATAGAGATTAACCGCCTCATCCAGAAAAATGACCAACCCTTGATAGCCAATATCACGTACAAATTTCGCTAGTAGCTTGATGTAGTCGTACCATGAGCCATCATCAATAATCACCCGCACGCCAAGTGCCTCTCTGGCTTCGGCTTTGGTGGCATACTCACCACGTAACCAGCGTAGGGCGGCATCTTGGCGTGTGTCGTCTCCGGCCTGATAGCCTGACCAATAGGCACTGAGGGCCGTCGCAAAATCAAAACCGTGTACCATCCCTTCCATATTATCAATCGTGGCATGAATGCGGCGTTCTACTGCTTTTGGAAAATCCGGTGCCGTTGGGGAGAGACCTTCTTGCTGGGTAACCTGACTTTGCACTTCGCTGATCCACCGTTCGAGTAAGGCGGTGAACGCATTTCCATCGGGACGGGTGCGGGTCGCAATGTTATTGAGCAGTTCTCGATACAAGGCTAAGCCTTCGCCTTTGGTTCCAGTCAAGCGGCGCACCGGGCTAAAATCGGCATCGGCGACGACGTAATTGCGCTGAAGGGCATAATTTCGAATGAGTTGGCACAGAAAACTTTTGCCGGAGCCATAACGCCCTAAAATGAGCCGGAAACTGGCCCCGCCTTGACTGACGCTATGATCTAAATCATTTAGTAGGGTAGTGGTTTCATCTTTGCGCCCAACCGCAATATATTCCAAGCCGACTCTTGGCACAACCCCTGCTGCCAAAGACTGCACAATTGCGGTTGAAATTCGTTTCGGAATCTTCTTTTCCATGCTTTATAGCTCCAAAAGGGATTTGCTGCTGGCCCACACTAACAATTGGGTGAGACCTTCTATATCTTCTTCTTCGACCATAGGAGTATCTGCCCCACTATCAATCACAATATCACCGAGTGTGTTTAATGCAAAGTCATTAATGTCATCTACCAATCGACTGGCGGTCAAATGCACGCCCCGTGCGATAGCTTCTAGACGGGCGTTGATGTCTACTCCTGCCAACAACGCGGCAAGCGCCTCCCAATGATGTGCTTTCATAGCCTGCGCGAATGCTCCTAGTTCCTCGCCCAGTTCCACATATGCATCAGTCGCAACGGGGGTGGAGGGAGTATCTATCGCCGGAGATGTTGATGGGGTTTCTTGATGCTCTAGCAGATATTCAATTTCATCCCGATAATCTTCTGTAACAATCCAGAGGCCATCTTCATCAAAGATGAGCGCGTCCCCTACTTGATCGTAGGCGCGCCCGTTGATGTCATCAAGTAGGACATTTATAAACTGACCCGGTAACACAGTCTCAAGATTTGAGGCGGGAGCTTGCCAATTTTGCTCCATTAATGCATGGAGGAGCTTGGCAACTGGGCCATCAAAATTACCAATAACCGCTTGAACCTCCGCTAGTTGGGACAGCAAATGGGACGGAGCGTCGGCAGGGTGCTGGATTGAAATTGCAGCGGGTTTAATCACTTCAATTTCTGGCAATGGAATGTTGGGTGCAGCCTGTGGGATGGTCTCTGATTCGGGTTCGGTCGAATCGAATCGCCCTTGAATTTCTTTGCCATGATTGATGAGTTCAGTGGCCTTTTGCAAATCAATAACCACTGCGCGGCGTGGCGCTTCAGGGGCAAAGCCTTTATCGAGGGCGGTTTTCCATTCTGGTGGCAAAATGATTCCCCGGAGTTTCGATTTTTCGCCGACCTGCTCACGTATGATATTTTCGGTGTATTTGAGAATAGATTTGATTTGTTCGCTCAGGCCTGCGCTGGCTAACCAAGGGTGGACATCGGCGATGTTGATGGGGGCGTTGCCATATTCATGCAAGGCACTAGCAAAGGGCGCCCGTTCGATGCGACGGGTTTGGCTGGGTTGATGGGTTTCCAAAAATGACCGATTGGTCGCCTGACGCGAGAGATCATCAATGATAGTTAAGCCCTTACGATAGGCATTATCGAGGCGCCCATTTTGGTTGTTGTCGGCATAAAATTTACTCTTGGTCGGCACATATTGGGCGATTTGAAAGAGTAGGGGGTTCGGGATATGTGTGAAATCCGCTCCGGATTTGAGCCATGCCTCAATAGATAATTCGGTATCACCACTGATTGTCCCTAGTTGCAAGGCCCTTCCGTACCAATCCAGCGCGGTCATGGGCAGGCGGTGAACAATCACAAAATCGGCTAACCAATCCACTAGATAATTATCCAGTTTAGGCGTTAAGGCTCGATAATGCTGCCAGAATCTCACTAGGTGATCGAACGCCTCTTGGGGAGTATTAAACCCCGCTAGATTAATGGTCTCATAGATATGGACAAAGAGATAACTGGTATCCGTCGCCAAGAAATTGCCCGCCCGCAGCTGGGTACGCCAGTAAAAATACCAGCGTTGTTGAGCCGAACTCATCGCATCGTAGCTGGGCCAATATTGCATAAATGGCACCAGCTCGGCCTGATTTTCGGTACGATGAGCATAGTGTCGCGCAAGGCTGGCGAAATTCTGTTTTTCTGTCGTAACACGGATGACAGGTGCTTCAAAACTGGGCCGGAAAACTCCTTCAATCGTATTGGGTGAAGGCGGCACTTTTTTTGGAGTGGCGGATGTCATACGAGGCGGAATAGGGACGGAATCGCTATCTGTTTCCGTAGGGGCAATTGTCAAAATTTTGCGGAAGGGTGAGGTCAGCCTTGAGAGCAAGCCCTCTTGTTGGTCGCCATACTCTTGGATGCAGCGGCTCTGAAAGGCACCTGTCGCCTCGGATGGGAGTTGAAACAGAGATAACAGCGATTCAGGTGGCCTATTCCCCTTCCATTTGCTGAGTGTGCCGACAGTCCATAATCGCTTTAAGGGAGCATAATGCCGAACAAATGATGCTCCTGCCGACAAAATATGCGCTTCCTGAAAGATAATCAGTGTCCATTCAATCGTTTGTTTAGGGAGAACTTCATCAGGAGAGCGCACTTGGACTTTGGAAGCCATGCGTTCTTTCTTGAGGGCTTCCTGAATCGTCGCCCTTTGTTTGCGTGGCGCGATCCATAGGATTTTGGCGTTACTTGCGTCTTGATACAGCCGCTTGCAGATTCGGGCCAGTATCGCAGGGGCATCATACTGTAAGCCAACAAAGGCCGCTGGAAGACCCATTTGTCGCATTATTTCCAGAAAATTTTCAGCTTTTTCTAGATCCCCTTGTCCAGAAATAGGTAGGAATTCTGGAGGAGTCAGATGGGCATGGTCTAAACGTTGGCAGTTGGTGCCGAGCCGTTCAAGTGGGGTCAAGGTAAATTCGCCATAACCCTGCTGTATCCGCTCCAAAAGCTGCAACTTGAATGTAGGGGTTATCTCAATCCAGCCCGTTGTGGCCTCAAAAAAACGCTTGCCGTTGATTGCTGCTTGGTAGAGTGTGCTGATAAGGATGACCGCCTGAGAAGACGCGAAATAGGGTACGGCACGATACCCACCAATGCCGCCCTCAAGGTAGTGTGCCAGTTTCCACAACACTCGTAATTGGCTTGAATCTAGGATGGAATAGATGTGGCGCAGTCGGGATAAATCTACGCTTAATTTCTCTGCGTGGGGTGCAATATCATCTTGAATAAATTCAAGAATTTCGACCCCTGTGAATTGACCAATAAGGTTTGGATGTTGAGCCATTCGCAAAAATCTATTCGTTAGCAGTACGCCCAGTCCGGCCCAAAGCTGATTTCCGTTGATCATATGCGTATCGTCAAGTCGTGCCAGACCATTCAATAGATTGGGCGGGGAGACATCTAAGCGAACGTCAAGGCTTTTTGGGGTGGCGTTAATGATTTGGAGGGTTATTTTCCAATTTTTCTCAACCGCCACATCGCAAGTCAGAGGCAGATGGAGGTGCTGGATACTAGGCAGAATTTCAGCAACAAACCTGTAAATGTACGTCCCCGGAATGTGGGAACTACTGATCCAAGGGATCAAGGCCTCTGGCAAAGATTCACCCAAGCGCCATATCTGCTGCCCTTTTCGAAACCATCCCGCGCCCAGATGAGCATCCGCTCCAATCAATTCTCGGTGTAGTGATTGGTCGGATGAGAAATAATGCCATTTCACTTGAAAACCACTTGGGAGATTGACCACCTGTAAGGCTTCGACAGCCGCACAATCAAAACCAAACACGTCTGCTACATTAGCCTTTAGGTAGGTCAATAAGTTCAAGGCGGAGGGCAGGGGGATAAGATAGCCGTCGCTATATCGAGCAGGATTACCTCTAAGAAAATCCACAAAAGGTTGGGGAAATTGCTTGAGAAATCTTGTTTCTGTAATCTCGTGGTGGGAAAGCGGACGCCCATTCACCAGAAAACTCAAAAGAATACCTTCGTGTGCTGGCAGTAGGCGAAGTACAGGAGGCTGCTTTTGGAAAGCATTGGTCAGGTTTTTGAAAAAACTCATGAAATAACCTATTGATTGAATAGGATGGGATGCTGTTTGATAACACAGATAGTTCGTATCTGATATAAACGGATAGTATAACTCTAACGGTTTTTGGATGAAAATAAATAAGCAACCTGAGTTTGATGCTTCCTCGATAATAGGGAACCCCTTGCTGCCTAAGTTTCCCTATTATCGAGGAAGCATCAAACATTTTATACTCTCGAGCGATAGACCATCTCAATCCTTTATGGATCACTTTCGCGTCTGCCACCATTTTCGTGGTGCAGATGAAACAGCGGGTGTAGTTGGCGGTGTGACAACCATTGGTTTATCCTGCACCCATTCTACCCATGTCAAATACCCATCCACACCACCCAATGCCAACCATTTTCCGTCGGGTGACCATGCCACCGACCAGATAGGTATAGAATCAAGTTCCAATGTGGCAATACATTTCTTGCTATTGGTATCCCAAATTCGTGTCATGTTATCCGCACCTGTAGCGATAAAAGGCCCAAAAGTAGGGTTCGTGTCACCAGCGGCCACTTGAAAACCAAAATGTGAAATGAACGGCACCGATGGCCTTGTTTTTCCTTTCCAGTGAAGTCAACGCAACATAATGATTCAGCCTGTTGAAAAAGTCGGAGCCACTGCCCTGATCACTGGCAAGGTGCTTTGGTCAAAGTAGGGTCAGCCGAGAAAAATGGCAAAAAAGGGAGGCATTTGGAGGATTACACCCCCGGCTGGGCTGGTTCGCTTAAACCCTCGCCTTGCTTTCAGTAATCGCTTGATGTTCTGTCCAGTCGCTTTGAGTAACCCTTCCATATTGGCTTTTTCAAGTCCCCTGAGCCGGAAACGTCTTCCCTGATGCCATTGTTTGACTTCGCCAAAGAGGGGTTCAACCCATACTTGGCGTTTTCGCATGGCCTTTTGGTAAGCGGGGGTCGTGGCATAGGCTTTCACGCGCTCAATGTAAGGCTGAAAAACCGAGCGAAAAATACTGCGTCCGCCTTTGCTGGGCGTGCAGGCGGCTTTGACTGGGCAGAGTTGGCAGACTTGTGCCTTGGCGCGATAGCATAAATCTTGCTCCCGTTTACGTTGGACACGTAAAGTGAGTTCCGCGCCTTGCGGACAAAGATAGACATCTTTTTCACTCAGATAAGTGAATCGGTCGCTTGAATAGTAGGTACTGCGTTCGGTTAAGTCAGGCAACGGCAGATAGGCGCGAAGGCCATCCTGTTCTAGTCCAACCAGATTAGGAATAGTGCCATAGCGCGTGTCCCCAACAGCCACTTGGGGCATTAATTGCCAGCGAAACCGAACCCACCGGACAAGATCGAGCATGGGCGTGTTATCCATGACCGAGGCAGGGGTTACGAGCGCGGCTAGAATAATCCGTGCTCTCCCACCGTCCACAATATAGTGGGTGTGGTAGCCCAATACGGCTTTGTCTCCGGTAAAGCGTTTCATGGGGGTAGCATCGGGATCAACCAGACTTACTTTTTGGTCAGTCGTCCGCTGGTAGGTTGAGGAGCGCCGCTGGTTGAGGCGACTCCCATCATATTTGTCCATTAATTTCTGGAAAACAGACAGCGACTTAGCGGTTTCTTCGGGCGGAAAGAGGGCCGTGAGGTGTTCTTGGGCTTCACGATACCAGCGTGGCACCATGGCGGTCAGAGCAGCATTGGCCTGTCCTTTCGTGCCATCGAAGTACAGTTCTTGCCCCCAAACGAGTCCAGCTTGGATACAGCGTTCCACAATCGCCTCAAAAAACTGTTGAAACACCTCCACCCCATAGCGATCCCGAATTTTGCTCAAACTACTGTGGTCAGGTACTGGCTCATCAAGATCGTAGCCGATGTACCAGCGATGGGCTAAATTGAGGTGAACGGTTGCCATCAACTGGCGTTCTGACCGGATGCCCTCAAAAAACATAATTAGGTGAAGTTTGAAGAATACTACTGGGTCAATCGAAGGGCGTCCCATGGTCGAAGCATACCGACTTTTGACCAACTCCCGTACAAAACTCAAGTCAAGGGCCGCATCCAGCCGACGGTAGAAGTGGTCAGCAGGTACAAGGTCATCCAGTGAAACCGCTAAGTGCATTTTGAAGTCCCGTACCTTATGTCTGAGCATTGGGTATTGCTCCTCCCTTGCCTAAAAACGAACATTTTGCGTACTGCTTTTCATCGGCAAAAGACACTGTTATTATGACAACAATGGTTATATTCCAACACCTTTTCAGTTAACCCTATGTCATCACCCCAAACTATCGCCTATCTACGAGTGTCTACCGCCGACCAAGACCTCAAGAAAAACCGCTACGATATTTTGCAGCTTGCCAATGAGAAGGGTTTGGGTCAAGTGGCGTGGGTGGAAGAAACCGTCTCAGGGCGAGTCTCTTGGAAAAAACGCCAGATTGCCCATGTGCTTGACCAGCTTCAGGGCGGGGATCATCTCATTGTCAGCGAATTGTCACGCTTAGGGCGCTCCATGTTGGAGTGTATGGAAATCCTTTCTATCGCCTCGCAAAAGGGCATCCACCTTTATGCGGTCAAAGGTAACTGGCGATTGGATAATTCCATTCAATCTAAAATCGTGGCGATGGCCTTTTCAATGGCTGCCGAAATTGAACGCGACCTCATCAGCCAACGGACTAAGGAGGCGCTGGCAGCAAGAAAAAAAGCGGGGATTACACTGGGGCGACCCAAAGGCGTTGGCAAGAGTAAATTGGATGCCTACCGCCCAGAGATTGAAGCGTTACTTGCCAATGGCTCTACCCAAACCTTTATTGCTAAACGGTATGGGACAACCGAGGCCAACCTCAGCCGCTGGTTGAAAAAGCATGGCTTGAAACGGGCTACCTGACTTATTCAAGCTGAATATTCCTCACTTTTCTTTCTTATAAAAGAGATATGGGATATAAAAGTCATTCTTTTTCATTTCCAATTTTTTGTCGATATAGGAAAGTTGTTCTTTTATAAGATTAAGCACACTAACCGGTCCTACTATGCCGACAAATTCTTTGGGGATGTTTAGAGAAGGCATCAATAACGCCATGAGTGAAATTCCACAAAAACCGATATTTACACCTTGCATGATCCTCATGTTCAACAATTTCTTTGATTCAACGATTAAACCTTGAATTTCATAATCAATTTCCTCGAAAATATCCGTCATCCTCTCTGCTGTTTCTACCTTTTTTAGTTCGGCTAATTTCCTCCGCAAAGTATATTTAAATCTTTCAAATGCTTCAGTTTCATTTTTTTTGATTTTGACTAATTCAGAAACTGGAATGCTAGGAAAATACGGTAAAATGACATTTTTATAAACAAGTGAGTCTTCAACTTCCTTTAATACTTGAGAAAACCTTCTCGAATTATTCAATGGCAGGTAGTTAAAGGTATACATATCTTGTAAGTAGGGAGCTTCTGCTCTAGTTACGGAGAAATCGGATGTGCTACTTGCCTCGTGTCTAAATAATTGTGGTAGGAAAATTGCTTGACTATCATCTAAAAGATTTAATAGTTGTTCATTGAGTGTAAGAATTCTCTCAACCACAGAAATATCAAGATCTCTCAACCCACCAGAATATGAAATATAAGAACTATTTAGCTCATATGGTAAAACAAACACTGTGAGATCGGAGTACAATAGAGTTTTTCGTAATACGTCCGGTATCAATTCAATTGCTTTAGGATTGTCTTGCCATGGAATCAGTGTACTATTCTTAAATGGTGCCGGATCTATATGTGTTATTTTTTCTGCATCGTCTGTAATATATCCAAAGCTACCAGGTTCATAGTAACCTTCGAATTTCCTAGAATACATCAACCAGCAAATATCTCGCATTGCAAAAAATAATTGCCAGTCCCTTCCTCCTAATCGCGGGTCTAAATCGCTGGATTTGAACTTATGAACAAAATCAGTAAAGGACAGCAATTTTTCGTATGGTCCGTTTACATCCTTCATTGGATTTACCTTCATTAAGACATTGACTGTGCCAGCTACTTTCGTCGTCGTCGTGATTTTTCGCCTGCCTCAAGTATAATCCTCACCTAAAACAGAAGCTAATATCCTCCCAACTTGATGAAAAGGACAACTCCGATGCCATCCCTCTGAACACATACTTTGTGATTTACATAATCACACTCGCTGATACTAAAAGCCCAGAAAGCCTAGTTTTCCCTTGATTTTCAATTGAGGACTTTTTCAACGGGCTGGATTATTATGTTGCGTAAATAGTGCTTTATCGTCATAATCTTGACCACAACAGAGTGACTAAGAGGTAAAAATGGCGCAACATAATAATGAGGTGGTGGAAAACTGGCATGGCGCCAACCAATTTATTGCTTTTGGTAATGAGGGTAAGTGGCCGATACTGGGTCATGATGAATTGGAACTACGGGCTTTCGCTCTGCACCTTGTGCAGAATTCCATGATTTACATCAACACCCTCATGCTCCAGCATTTACTCAATCAGAACCTCTGGTCGCAACGTAGGGAAAAGCAGATTTTTTCCGGGATGCATAACGGTTTCTCATGGATGTAGGTCAAATGGGCAAGATAGAGCGGCAAATTCTAGGGAAATCCGCCTAACCAAGTCCATTGGTAGGACTTATCATTGGTCTGATGAAACAAGCATCCGAACGGCTACCCATCGTAGCTTCTGCCTGCCTTGAGGTAATCAAAGCGGGTTTATTCGGCGGGTGTGACCTGTTTTTCACTCATCCAGACCCCCGAAAAGTATTATCCTAAACTCGTTTAGACAGATAAAGAGGCTATTTAGGCGACATCAAGTAGGGAAAGTATAACTCAGGCGCATTTGAGTTTCAAATAAGCTGATTTATCCTAAACTCGTTCAAACCCCCTCGATGAGAAACCGTTATACATCCCGGAAAAATTCTGCTTTTCCCTACTATGACTTCTCAACTCCTCCGGTAAAAAGTACGGCCAATGAACTTGCTGTGGATTGTGAACTACCCAGCTTTTATGGGGGAAAAGTAGTAGCCCCTACCAGATGACATTCCTGTCAACGAATGGGACATTTTCGCTTCGCGTATTGCTCATCCTGATGACCGTGCTTCGTTGGACAAACGGTACAAGTGTCATGATAATGCCGTACCACCTGTGTATGTATTGCAACCACGACAGGGAAAATACATTGACTTGGACTGCTAGAATGCAATTGAAGCGGCATTACACCAGATATTACTAAGTGTGCTCGCGGGATTGGAATGGCGGTAGAGGTGACATTTTGACTGATACCCATGACCCCACCCAACCCTCCCCGCCCGCGAGGAGGGCTTCAAATGAGCCTCTGATGCCTCCCGTCTACGGGGTAGGGGGGCAGGGGGTGAGATTGGTTTTCATCAGTTCATGTGTTGCCACTACCCCACTGAAATTTGCCAAACTCCGCGATTAATCTTGAAGTATAGTGTTTAAAACTTTGAGATGAGTTTTGACATGGGAGGGTAGCCCGTTGCCGCATGATAATAGACATCCCCGGTACATGCTCGACAAAGCATTGATCCTTCAATTATAGATTCTCGCTCGTTAAGGATCTCTTCGCCGCAAATACTGCAATTTACACGCACGCCGGGCCGACTGATAATGTCCTCTATTGATATACTAAGAAACACCGCTTCGACCTCAAATAGCTCATCTAACGGCATTACTTGATAGGCTTCTAATTGCGAATGCCAGCGACTGCGCTCATCAGGCTTGCATAGAGCAGCGCGGCTACGAACATCCAAGCGAGGGCGAATTCGAATGGATTGTTCAGCATCAGTGTCTACAAAGGTAGCCGCAACTTTACCATAATCCATTAAACGGAGTGTGCGATGCCCCAAGGTACATCCAGTGGCAACAGAAATCCCATCGGCGAAACATCCATCTGTTTCTACAAAAGTAAAAAGGCGCTTTTGGGTCTGTGGGCACTCAATTCTCAAAATTTCAGCGGCGTACATACCCATGCGAACACCGAGTATCTGTCGTGGGCAAAGATGAATATGTAAAACTGCGGATGCCTGTAAAAGCGCCTCTAGTTGGGTCATTTTACTACTCAGTCTTCCGAATAAGCTCGTGTCTAGGTCACTACTCAAAAACTCTCAGCATTTGTGTATCAAACAATAGGATTAAGGCTAATTGCTCGCTAGGAAGTTTGGATCGCTAGCTTAAGTTGCCTCTTGCTCTTTGATGACTCCAAAACCCTGAGCTAGGCTTCTCACAAAGCCAACAAATGTAACTGCCCATGCAAAAAGCGCTACATAGATGAAATACCGGGGGATAGTCAGTAGAAAATCCAGATGAAGGGCGCGAGCAAGCTGATAAGTGCAGGCTGTGTACATACCCAATGGAAAGACCATACCCCAGTATTGTGGATTGTAGTGCAGCGGAAAATGTTGATAGCCATGACGCCAGAATCCGAATAACAACAGCAGCGGAATCCACCATGTTGCGGTTGCCCAAAAGAACAAGGTAAATCCTTTTAGGAAGGGAACAACATCTAGAATAAGAGGAGAACGAAAAGCATTCAGCATCAGTACCGACCCTGATAAGGTGGTAATCGCAACAGCTCCCATGTTAATCCAATAAGGCGGCGTCAAATTCTGGCTGTTGATTCGAAAGAAGCTAAATCGGTAGAAAATCAGCGTAATAATAGGAAGATAGATCATGCCGCCAAGTAAATATAGGCAGAGCGTAAAAAAGAGCAGGATATCGCGGTGTTGAGCAACCTCCACTTGGCTAGAGAGGTGCGTCCCCAAAATGGAGACGGCCTGTGTTGCCACCACTGCAATCAGCCATGTACCATTAATGCCGATTTCGATGGGTGGTTTGTCTTGAATGATTGTAATGGCTGTGAAAAATGTATAGATGATGATGATCCATAAAAATACGGCCACCGCCCATAGGAAAGCGGCAACAGTGTAGTTTTTTTGGATAATTACAAACTGGCTTCCCAAAATACACGTCGCGGCAACTATCGTTAAAAAACCGGGGCTGCGGGTGTGATTGGTGATATCCGCCCAAATATGGGAACGATACAGCATAATTCGTATCATGAGCATAACGGATAGCACCGTATACATGAGGATATTGAGTACCAAAAGTACCTGTGCTAACCACTCAAGCCCAACAAAAAAGCTGGCGGTCGAGATAATCCCGGTCGCCATGACCAGGGCAAAATAACCCGGAAATAGGGTAGCAATGCTTTGGCGGATGATCGCCCCAAAACTGTTATCGGTCGAGACCGTAGACATAATAAAGTAACCCCAAGTTCAGACCAAGACAAATAAGACTAGCAAGGGCTGCCGGGAGCAAAATCCCCGTATCACCACCCAGATAGGCGTTCATGGTGGCCGTGAAAAGCCATAGTTGCAAAATAATGATGATCGCAACAATAAACAGAATTCCGGTGACGATGGTGAGGCGTTGTGTCCGAGAAAAATGAGAATTGCGCTTGGAAGACGTTGTTCTATTCATGAGGTACGCTCCTCAATACCAGTCGCATAGATTACACCGTCACGCACTTCAATATGAATTTGGGCGAGTGGTCGCTGGGGCGGTCCTTGAATTGGGCGGCCTGTCATCATGTCAAAAACCCCATGATGACATGGGCAGACAAGTTCATGCTCATCGGTATGAGGTATAACAGGGCAAGAGAGGTGGGTACATTGTTGCTCATACGCTACAAAAACTTCTTCGTCAACCCTGACTAACAACCGAGCCGGGCTGCCATCCGGATATTCAAAGAGCCTAGACCCACCGACTGGAATATCTTCAACTCGCGCTATAGCCTTCTCGGCTAGCTTTTCCTCACCGCGAAAGGTAGCACGGGCTAGTAGATAGAATTGCCCGGTTGTAAAAGCCGCACTGGTCAACATCAGAAATTTCACGAAATCGCGCCGTGAAATATATTCATCAATGGGCCAATCAATGGGAAAATCCTGTCGCCAGCGAGGCTGCTGCTCCATTGGCCGCCCATCTGGGGGAATGGAAGTCTGTTCAGAACCATAATCAATATTTTCAGCCATAACTATTCCTCGTATAGATTTGCTAACAGCGGGTCATAGGACATAAGCTGTGGGGCCGGTGACTGATCCATTGACATGGCAATGTCAATCAGGCGCACATGAGGTTCATTGGGTACCATCATATTTACTTTGGTGGTAATCATCTGTTGCCCAAACTGGAAACTGTTGATGGGGTGTGAACTAGGGCGCAACCGCTCGATTTCTTCGCGAGTACCGTAGAAAAGTGCTTGGCTGGGGCAAACAGAGGCGCACATCGGCTTTAGGCCAACCGAGGTGCGATCATAACACATATCGCACTTCATCATTAAGTTCATTTCGTTGTGCATCTTTGGAACGCCAAACGGGCAGGCCAGTACACAATTGTTACAGGCGATGCAGCGCGGCTTGCGAGCCGTTTGCACAACTCCATCGCCCGTGCGTTTGATGGCATCTGCCGGGCAAACTTCGGCACAGGTCGGCGAGTCACAGTGCATACAAACGACGGGCACGGTCTGTGTAGAAACCGAACGATCTACATAATCCAACTGGATCATTGAAACGCCTTTGTGTGTATCACATTCACTACAGGCTTGAACACATGCTTGGCAGCCAATACAGCGGCTAATGTCAATGAAAAACTCGTATTTCTCTGGCTTAGGCATTTAGGCTTCCTTTTCGCTAAAGTCACTACTTTCATGATTTCTGCAATATTCAGCGAACGGGTGGCGCTGGTGGCTGTTCTCCATTCTGGGCCTTATGCACACGCACCGCACAGACTTTATATTCTGGAATTTTGGAAATGGGATCCTGAGCGGAAATGGTCAACTGATTAATACTCTTGCGCCCTGCCCAATGATACGGCACAAAAACCGTGTCAGGCCGAATGGTTCGGACGACACTCACCGGTAGTGTGATATTGCCGCGGCGGGACTCAGCCGTTACCAAGTCTCCCGTCTGTACACCCAGCTTTTCAGCAAGATTGGGGTGCATCTCAAGGCGCGGTTCGGGATACTGATCTACCAATGGGCCGATACGTCGCGTCTGGGTGCCCGAAAGATAATGGCTGACCACACGGCCTGTGGTGAGATAGAGTGGATATTCCTCATCGGGCTCTTCGGCAGGCGGGGTATAGGTAGCTAGGTTAAAACGAGCCTTACCATCTGAGAAATAAAACGGCCCATTCCCTTGTGCTACCGGATTCCACGAACCATGTTCAAAAAGGCGCACCGTGCCAGAATGATCTTCACTAGGGCAGGGCCAAAATACACCCATCTGTGTTTCAAGCTTTTCGTACGTAATGCCCGAATAATCAGCGATGCCCCCTGCCGACGCTCGTCGCAGTTCATCAAATATCTCTTCGGGATTGTGAAAGGTAAACCCCTTTTCACGTTTCAATTCTGCCGCAATATCTTGGATAATAATCCAATCTTGGCGCGCATCGCCCGGGCAATCAATCGCTTTGTTGATTTTTATGACTCGACCCTCAACCTGCGTGACCGTGCCTTCGTCTTCTTCATGCAAAGAACCCGGCAAGACAATATCAGCATGATACGCTGTTTCATTCAGGAAAAAGTCAATCGCCGTGTAAAACTCTAGCTTCTCAAGTTGAGCGCGAATAAAATGACTATCTGGAAGCGAAACTAGCGGATTAAAGCTGATACTGAGTAGCCCTTTGATTTCACCGCGATCAATCTTACGGAAAATTTCGTAGGCATCTACACCGGGCATGGGCAGATCATCGGGTGACATGCCCCAAATCGCAGCAATTTCGGCACGATGCTGGGGATTGCCTAGATCACGTGCGCCGGGTAGTTGATCTGCCTTTTGTCCGTGTTCACGTCCACCTTGCCCATTGCCTTGTCCTGTAATCGTACTATAACCGCAATTGGGGCGACCAATGCGACCCGAAGCAAGGACTATATTGATTGCGCTCAGGACGTTTTGGACCCCATGCGAGTGGTGCTCAAGCCCTCTGGCATGGAGAAGAAAACTAGTCTTTGCCGAACCCCACAATTCCGCAGCTTGCCGGATAGCTCGCTCGGCAATCCCGGTGGCTTGCGCGGTGCGGGCAGGTGTCCATTCTTTGACATTTTCCGCCAGCGCCTCAAAACCTACTGTGTAATTCTCAATAAAGTCGTGATCGAGCCAATCCTGTTCGATCATGAGATTGAGAATACCATTGAAGAGAATCACGTCGCGCCCCGGCTTCACTGGCAGATAAACGTCCGCCGTACGAGCAATGGGGGTAATCCGAGGATCAACCACCACAATCTTTGCGCCGTGTTCACGGGCCTGCCAAACATAATCACTGGTGATCGGTGAACATTCGGCTGCATTTGAGCCGCTGATCCAGACAACCTCAGTGCCAATGATGTCACTCCAAGGATTGGCAGCTCGATCAATCCCAAAGGCTTTCTTGTTAGCAGCCGCAGCACTGACCATACACAGCCGCCCGTTGTAATCAATATTCGAGGTACGCAAACACATGTGGGCAAACTTGCCCATCAAATAGGTTTTTTCAGTCGTCAGGCTGGCCCCACTCAAAATGGCGAAAGCATCACGTCCATATGTAGACTGGATGCGCTCGATCTCGGAGGCTACACGCCGAATAGCATCCGGATAGGCCATGGGGCTAAATCCAGACTCTGCCAATGGATTGCGCTCTAAAGCGGTCAAGAGGCGATCCGGGTGGGCTCCTTGTAGATAGCGCTTGACCCCTTTCGGGCATAATTTCCCCTGATTAAATGGAAATTCATACCAAGGCTCAAAGCCAATCACCGCATTATTAAGCACCTTGAGTTGAATACCACATTGTTGCCCACAAAAACAACAATGTGTTTTGACAAGCTTATCCGGCTCAAGCCCTGTATCCACCCGTGCCCCGCGTGCAAAGGCCAGAGTTGGGCCGAACTGTTCAATAATTTCAACTGACTCAACAGGAAGTTTACTCATGGAAGTTCAGACCTTTAATAACAAGCTGTTTGCCTAAGGATGAAAGTTTTTAGCATCTTCGTGACCCAATGGCCCTTCACCCATACCGGGGTTGACATAGCTTGGGGTGGAGGGAGTATAAGATATTGAGACAGAAGATTCACCGCCTAGTTGCTTTTGCCAAAGCTGCCCCTGTGCTAGGGCTAACATGGCCCGGCGGCAGCGTGGGCAGATCCATTGATAGTGTTCGACCGATGTACCGGGTATTTCGTAGTTATAGCCAAGCTGTTTTTCAGTGATAATCAAGTCCTGAACATGCATCAGAGAGGTAAACGGCGTGTTGCAGCGGCGACAGACGGCAGGCTCTTCCCGCTCACCTACATATTTGTAAAAACGCACACCAATTTGCGCGGGTCGTTGGAAAATGTGGAAGAATTTACCAAAGGGCAACCACAGGAAGGTTATAATCACCATGATGGCGTGAAGAATCGCAATGAAATCATAGGCATAACCTTTTAACCATGTATAACTTGCTGTGAGCATTAGCCCGGTGATACATACGGCAAATAGGAGAATGAGAGGCAGAAAATCTTCGACAAAAAGCTGAAGCGCGGCGGCCCCCTCTTCACGCATACGCCGTCGCATTGCCAACATAACCCCAGAGAGGGTGACAAGAGCTGACCAAACCAATCCATGAAAGATCAAGAATCCAAAGATTGAACCTGATGGAAAGGTAAACGTAGGAAAACCAAAAACATAGGCCTTATAGGTATCAATTTCACCGGGAACCGATTCAAAATGGAGCCACCCAAAGACAAGGGGAAAAGTAATGCTGATGGCGATGATACAGCCCCACATAATCAGAAAGTGGGTTATCCCGCGCATCCGGCTGCGCTCAAAAATAAAACGGTTGAGGGCCATATCTTCGGTCACATGCCGAAACCAATTTATTGTATTTTTTCTTAGATATTTTCGATTCAAAAAGACCTGCCAGCCACGTTTCCAATAGAGTGCAGTTGGCGGGCGTTGAAGCCACATGGTATAGCGATAAGTTAAACCAAAGGTGGCAAAAAGAATTGAAGCTGTGTAGGCCACCAATGCAGCATCAAAATGGGCTAAATTACGTGATCCTATTAAGATTAGAAAAGCCAAGATTATAGTGGCTATGAATCCACAGATTCCTGCAAAAGTAACCTCGCGTTGCATCTATTTTCTCCCGCAATATTTACCACAGCAATCCACATGACTTAGAGATTACCTGTGATTCGATTCTCTCTAAAGCAATTATTTTTGAAGCATAGTTGCCGTTAGATAATTGTGGCACAATTTCGCTTCATCCATTTCGAAGTTTCATTTCACTTACCCTCAAAAAACTATTTTTAAGATCTATTTTTGCTTCCGTAGACTGGGTCGAATTTATACCTTGTGTTAAGATAACCTGAGTTTTGGATAAGACTAAAAGATGGGCACTAAAGCGGAAGCCTCAAGATGGAGGCTGGGCTTTTTAGGTTGAAAAGTATAAGCAATCAAACCCGCCACGAGATTGACAAGGAAATTGAGCGGGCTACGATGGCGGGTATGCTCAATTTGGGAAATATTCTTGAGTTGATCGGTGATGGTTTCGAGAAT
>JACRBG010000052.1 GCA_016234595.1 Chloroflexota bacterium
TGCATCTGCATGATTTCGCCGATGATTGGCTCGGCTTACAGCAGGCTGTCCAAAACTGGCTTGACCTTGCCAATGTCCATTCCAACGACCTCTTGCGCTATGTCGGTTTATTACCGATTTAATTTGTTAAAGGGCATTAGTTACGGATTTATAGCTCTCCATCATACCCAATTTTCACCAGTGGCGTATTCAAGCCACACGTCAACAATTAAGATTTGTCACCATACACCCCTCCCAGCCCTCCCCCGAACGCCAGCCCTTTGAGAGGTGTATATGTCAAAAATCTACTAGGTGGAAAGGCCATCCATGCCTACTTTGAGAAAAATCCCTTTCTATGTCCTTTTATTGACCATTACTCTAAGCATCCGCCTTACACCCACTTTTGGGCAACAGGCCAACGATACAAACCCTATCCTCTACCACGCTGATGCTCAGCGCACGGGGTTTTATAATGTGCCTGCCCTGCGTGATCTCAATGGCGTTAAGTGGCAGCGTAGCATCGGTCGAGTCGCCCACGCCTCGCCTGTTATCGCCAATGAGGTTCTTTATCTATCTAATATGGAATCCAAACTTTATGCCCTCGACCCCACAACCGGTGAGGCTCTATGGCAATACAATGCCATCCGCACGCTCTTTTCAGCAGTAGCGGTTGCCGATGGTGTGGTCTATGTCGGCAGTGAAGACCGGAAGTTATTGGCGCTTGATGCCGCAACGGGCGAGGCGATCTGGTCGTTCCGCACAGGTGGTACGATGATCTACACCGCGCCGCTGATTATGGGCAATATAGTCTATTTTGGCAGTGATGATGGGGTTTTTTATGCGGTGGATAAACAGTCGGGCACGGAACTTTGGCGCAACGAAACAGGCAAACGTCCGCTCTGGCCGCCCATATCAGACGGCACCTACATCTATTGGGTTGGCGAAGAGGTCATGTTTGCCGCCGACCCCGCTACGGGAGACATCATTTGGCAGATTGCAGGTAACAGTTGGTGGGCACCCCCGGCACTACATGACGGCGTGATTTATGCGGGTAATTCAGATAGCCATGCCTATGCCATCAATGCTGACGATGGCGCTATCCTGTGGGATTTTGCAGGCCCGGGAGATGATTGGTCAGGTGTAGCAATTGACCGTGACATGATTTTCATTGGCAATGTCGCAGGCCAATTCTATGCCCTCGATACCACGACGGGTGAAGAGAAATGGGTCTTTCTGAGCGAGGATTTGCCCGCTGATCCCATCATTGCCGATGGAGTCGTCTATTTTGGCGTCGGCAACCATCAAAACCAAGATGGCCCACGTCACCTCTATGCGCTAGATACCACCACCGGTGACGAACTTTGGTCATTTCAAGCGGAAGGTCGGCTTCTCACTGCGCCTGCTATAGCCGATGATGGCACACTTTTTATCGCCACCATCACCGGAATGCTCTATGCTCTAAATTGAGCCAAACACCACTATTCGTAGGGTGTGGGTCATAACCTACCCTCTTTTATACCGCCGATACACTGGCCTCTGGTGGGATTGGGGCCGATTCCTTGCCCCGTCCGCGCCGCCACATATCAGGCAGTTGGCGGATTTCTTCCACCTTAAAAATCATCGCCCCAATAAGGAAAAATACCGCGCCCAGTACTCCACCAATACCCGCCCGTGCCAAGCCAGCAAAGCGGCCTGTGCCCTCAAAAATGGAGTGGGATAATCCATAATCTACTAAAAATACTGGAATCGCCATAACCACCGTTGCACCGAGCGTGCGGACGATGGCGGTCTGGATGCGGGCCTCATCTACATCATGCCAGCGCCGCTTCAAAATGACAAACATCAACCAGACTTCGACCAAAAACGACACCAGATAGCCAATGGCGGGGCCACCTACCCCTAACGGCCCATATAAACTGATGCCATCCACGTTGTCATAGATCAAATAGCCTACCACCACCACCACTACGGTGATTACTGTCGCCACAGCCGACACAATTAGCGGGGTCAGGGTGTCTTTCATGGCGTAAAACGCGCGTGTCACCACTTCATGCACCGCTTGGAAGACCAGCGCAATCCCCATGACCTGCACCACCGCATACACCAACCGTGCATCATTGGGTTTGGGGAATAGAATCTGCACCGCAGGCCGTCCAATCAAAATCATGCCTGCACCAGCAGGAATACACCCGACTAAAATGAAGCGCACCGCCTGTGAGAACATCTTGCGTCGCTGATCTACGTCGCCCAACTCGGTCAGGGCTGCCAATGAGGGGAAGATGACAAAGGCCATCGCTGTGCCAATGAGGGCTTCGGGGATGTCCATAATACGTACCCCCCAGCCAAATGAGCTAATCGCCCCCTCCCCAATGCGTGACGCGATATTGCTGATGGCAAACAGATTAATCGCAAACAAGCCACTCGCCAACATGCGTGGAATCAATAGGCGCACCACGTGACGCAATTGGGGGTCTTTCCAGCCAAACACCGGACTCCATTTGGCCTTGAAGCGGAACAGGCCGGGGACTTGGATGGCAAAATGTAGCAGTGCCCCCAAAACTGTCCCCCATGCCACGCCATAAATCCCAAACGGCCCGGTGAACACAATCACCCCAAACAGCAGGCCGAGATCATAAAAAATGGGCGCAAGGACGGGCAGCAAAAAGTGATTATGCCCGTTGAGTACCCCCGTAAAGAGGCTACTCAGCGGAAATATCATGACCGTAATCAGCAAAATCCGCATCAATTCAACGGTCTGCTTAACCTCGCCATTGCTAAAACCGGGGGCCAGCATTTCGCGTACCAACACCGGGGCCAATACAAACACAATCGCCCCCAATACTATGCTGATGACCAGCATGGTATTAAACACCTGACTCGCCAGTCGCCATGCCCCTGCCCCGTCGCGCCGATTGAGGAAACCACTGAACAAGGGGATAAACGCCACCGACACCGCCCCTACCCCAATCACTTTAATGATGTTGTCGGGAATCAGACTGGCCGTGACATAAGTATCTTGGTCGGCGCTGGTGCCAAAACGATTGGCGATAATCACCACCTGCCCCAGACTGACCAATTTGGTTGCAAGAAAACCGATCATCACCACCAGCGTGGAGCGTATCAGGCGTTTGGCGCTCAAGGGGGCAGCGTGACGGGTGGGGTCGTCCGCGTCGGGGGGTGGGATTATGAGATTTTCTACAGGTGTTTGGGTCATGCAAATGCCTCAACTGCATCGTATCGAAAACAAGTCGGGCATTGTACCGCAGTTATGAGGGTGGGACTATATAAGTTATCGACACGGTGGGCAATCACAAAAATTCTTGTCTAAATCTAATGACTTTGATTTAGCATTGAAATGAAACTTTTGTTCGAGAGGAATACCATCATGTCTAAACTTGTTTTCATAAGTCCGAGCTACCGTCTCTCCACAGATGAAAATTGGCCTATCAAAATGAGTAGTATTGCAGATGAAGTCAAAGTTATTGATGGTCATGGAAGTGAGTTATCTGTCAAAATTATTGATATATACAAAGATATTGTTTACGGATGGTTTTTTGATGTGGCTGACAGATTAAATGAAGCCCCTGACGGCTTTGTAATCCTCATGATAGGAATTGCATTTTTAGATAGTCACAGCCAATTACGATTAGGCAAAAGCTCACTCTCTGGCAAAGAGGTTTTTTATGATGCTTTTGTGGAAATCTTCGAGTCTGTTATCGATATTGAAACCGTTCCAGTCAGGGCTATTTCAAAAAACCACAAAGAATCCCTCTTAAGAAGTTTAGCCAAATGCCTATATGTAAATGTTAGAAATGGCTTATTCCATGATTTAATGATTCGGAACTTGATTGAGCTAAAACATATTCCAAATTCGCCAATGGAAGCTGAATGGACAAATCAATCTGAGATTCAATATATTGGTATAGATCCACGCAAGTTCATTGTCCACCTAAAGAACTATTTCGAAATGTACCTTTCAATACTTCCGCAAGATATGGCCCTCCAATCAAATTTTAAAAACGGATGGAATGCCATCTTAGGGAACAATACAATACAGCAGGCAAAAATTCCTATTGATTCTTCATATCCCGCATCAACTCCCTCAAACTTGCATTACACCAATAGTAACATCCAAATTCAAGGTCAAAATAACTCCATAGAAATACAAACTGGTGGTACAGCATTATACACATCTCAATATGGACGACAATCAGCTTATAGAATTAAATGGAGAGCAGACAAATCCTAGACTGCTATTTTCATTCCATCCCCTCTAACCAAATTGCGGTCACTTTAAATTGCGGCAGGCCGTTGTTCTCAAAATACCAATGGGCATCTTGCACGTTGTCCCGATCCCTCGATATATAGGCCACATTCGCCTGCGTCAAGCGGTTGCCCAATTCGTCATAAAACTGTCCGCGTAACTCCTGCAAACGCTGAAAGGTGGCATAGGCCGCATCTTGATCCTCAAGCATGGCCTGTACACTGGCAAGGTTATGCAAGCTGATACTCAACTGCCATGTTCGGTCATTCCATTGACAAGCATCCACCGCATTTTCAAAACCTGCCCGTGCCCCCTCCAAATCGCCTAGTTGGATGGACATCAGGCCAATTGTCTCGCTGACATCGGCCCATAATCCACCGTTCTCAGTCTGGTCAATCGCTGTCCAAAGAGCGGCCATCGTCCCCGACCAATCTTCGGCCTCAAACGCATCACAGGCGGCTTGTAAATTGGCCCGATCAACTGAACCTTCGTCCAGCCAATCGCGGATGGCACATGGCCCACCGTACCAATTGCGCCAGTCCATTAACAATTGGTTGGGGTCGAGTTCACCCGACGGCGGTTTGGCAGCATCAAAATTGGCCTCAATTTCACCGGGGTCACTCAGCACGATCGCCGAAAATTCATTAGCATTGACCTCATTCACAATCTTGCCGTCCGCTGATGTCGCCACCACACCCGCCTCCACCCGAATTTCATAATCCCCGGTAGATTCGGCATAGACCCCTACCCCCACACTGTCATGCAGGTTATAAGGCAAGGCATCGGCGGTGGTCGTCAGGCGGTGTTCATCGCGGTCATATTCCTGCCACGGATCATCGGAATTGCTGCGCGTATAGACGTTGATAAACAACCGCGCATCACTTTGGGGAGCGCCAAACCATGTCACGTCGTAATCGGCATAGACCCATAAATTACGATTTTGCAGCACATAGGCACGCGGCTGATCGGGTTGCATAAATAATTGGACTTGGGGTTGGTTATCGTTGCTGAACACAACACGCGGGCTCGCCTGCAAACGATCCACACTGCCCCAAATATATTGCGGCAAGGGCCAGACTCGCTCAGTAGGAGTAGGTTTGGCCTCCGACGCCACCTCAACTTTGACGCCACAGCCCGTCAAGGTGAGCACCACCAACAGCAAAAGGATTCTTGAGCAATGGCAAGGTGAGGGGTTTTGAAATTTTATCTTGGCAAACATATGGTCATCGTTGTTCCTTTACCCACCACACTCTGTACTGCAATCGTGCCGCCATGCAGTTCGACAATCTTTTTGACAATCGAAAGCCCCAAACCGCTGCCGCTGTGTTCGCCACGCGGACGTGCCCGCACAAGGGGGTCAAAAATTTTATCTGGCAAGTAGTCCGGCGGGATACCATCCCCATTATCCATGACTTTCAAAATCGTTTGAGTCGGGGTCGGTTCAAGCCGAATCAAGACCACCCCACCCGACTTGGAATATTTCAGGCTGTTATCTACCAGATTACTGAGGGCACGCACCAGCAAATCCCGATCTGCCTGAACCGTCACGGCTTCAGAAGGCGTCTCAATTTCAATGGCCTTGCCTTCGCGGTTAGCCCGTTCATCATGCTGAAACATCACATCCTCAATTACATCCACCAAGTCAATTTTTTCGGGGGCAATCGGCACAAACGCTAGCCGCGCATCAAATAACATGCTATCCACTAAACGAGTCAAGCGCTGGGCCTCATTTTCGATAGTACGGGCAGTGTTTTGCCATGTGGTGGTGTCACCGGGGGGAGCGAGATAGAGATTGCTGGCGTGGGCAATGACTGCTGCCAGCGGATTGCGCATATCGTGGACAATGCGCCGGATGAAATTTTCATAGAAACTACTGGTGTCGGCATCGGATTGAAGTGATCGCGCCACCACACTCACAGTATTTTCGGACAGGGGTGTTACTTGAATCGTGACCCGTGTCGCCTCCCCCAAGCCCAAACTCTGGGCGGTGATGCGCTGCGATTCAATAGCCCGTTGCAATAAGCGCCCGACTTCAGGATTGAGTTGTTTTTGTTCATAAAAATAGGCCAGCCCCGCCGCGTTGATCCACTGCAATTGTGGCTGACTACGCGAGATAGAAAAAATTGCCACCCCTTCGTTAATCTGGTCATTAAACACGGTTATCAAGCGTTGATGGCTGGTGCGTTCGCGACGCATGGCCCGCAATTGCTGTCCTGTTAGGACAAAACTCAGTACCGATGCCGCACTCATCGCCACTAACCAGCCTTGGGCCGGATCATTGGCCGCCTGCAAAACAATCGGAGTTGGCTCGGTCTTATCAGTAAAGCGCCATCGGGGAATACCCACCCATAGAATCAGCAGAACACCAATCCCTGCAATGAGTAGGATCAATAATCGGCGCGGCTGATTTAGATACCACCCTATCGGTAAACATAGGATCACGGATAGCCCCAATGCAGCCAAAAACCAAAGGGCCGTGCTTGAGCTGGCAGCCTGAATTTTGACAAGGGGATAGGAGGCGCGATTGGTCGCTTTTAACCACAGGGGTAGAGCCACCCAAAACACCAGCGGCATAAGCAGGATGATTAACCAACGGCGCATATTAGGGAATCAGGCAATAGCCGGTGCCGTGTACCGTTTCAATTAATTCATCCCGTTCAAGGCGTAGTTTACGGCGCAACGAAGCAATATGGCGATCCACCGTGCGGGCATAGCCTGTCCATTTATAGCCCCATACCTGATCGAGCAGTTCTTCGCGGGTCCATTGGCGGTTGGGGTGACGGGCCAAAAATGCCAGCAGCGCAAATTCAATGGGAGTCAAATCCACTTCTTGGTGCTGACGAAAGGCACGGAAGTGAGTCATATCAATTTCAACGTCCTGTACAAGCAGGCGGGTTTGGGGGGATTCTGGCGTGACCACTCGTAGGGCTTCGTTACGAACTTGGGCCACCGCATTCAGGGTTGCCCGAATTTGCCCAATCAGCGCATTGGCATCCCATGGCTTGGTGACAAAGGCAATCGCGCCCTGCCCCAAACTCTCCACCTGCCACTCGGCATAGGAAGTCAACATAATAACCGGGATAAAGCGTTCGAGGGTGCGGATATTGCGGAGTACATCCAAGCCGCTCAAGCTGGTCGGGTCGGCTTCATCCAACACCACATCTAGCAGCACAAGGTCAGGTGGTTGGGTGCGCACCAATGCAATCGCTTCGGAGCCAGTCGTCGCTAAACGCACGATAAATCCGGCCCGCCCCAGCAGGGTAGCAAGGGCTGACCGAATGGCTTCTTCATCATCAACAACCAAAATAGTTGGGCGTTCTTCCATGTCATCCATTATAGCACGGCCTTCAGGGCACACTGAATTCCAAGACCTGTGCGGTTTCGACCACCACCGAGGCGGAAGCCAACTGTTGATCGTCTAGTGAAAATGTTAGATGCCACACGCCATCTTCATCAAGTTCGCCGTCAGCCGTCCAACCTGTAAAATCCCGTAGCGCGGCAGCAATCTCCGCTTGACCAAAAGCAACGGTGGTGGCTTGGGCTTTTTGGGCGTCATGCCATTCCTGATAGGACATCACTCCATCAAAATAGATTTGCTCAACCCGTAGACTGTCCAAACTCATGGGGTCGTCGGTTTGCGAACGTAACGTGATATAGAGCGAGTTCGGCCACATATCCAAATAGGCTGTCCAATGCTGATTCCAAACATCATAGTCCACATAGATGCTGATGTCATCAAAAGTGACATCCATCACCTCCGCTAGGCGAGCATTTACTAATTCCATGACATCAGCATCGTTGAGCAATACCCCCCGAATAACCTGCTCGGCTGGGCCATATTGGTCGTCGGATAACCCAATATGCGATTCCCACGAATAGACCTTGCTGCGCTCAATACTGACATCAGCCCAACCCAAATCTTCACCATTGGCATCCCAAAATTGCACCCGCCAAATTCCATAGGCATTACCTGTATCATAGGCTGCGGCTGACCAGCCTTCCTGGGTAGCCAAACCCGCAAAAACGGGGTGGGAGGTCGCTAAATTAATGGCGTCTTGGGCCGTATAGCCATCTTGAGCAATGGTTGGCTGTTGATGGATAATCACGGTACTCGCCAAAATGATGACCGCCAGCAATACGCTGTATAACAAAGCTTTATGTGTCGTTTTCATCATGAGTCCTTTCTTGACTAGCGTGCCACCACAATCCCGCGCGCATTCGGTGTGTAATTTGGGAAAATTTGGTCAATCGCTGGATTCATGACCCGCTTCATTAAAATCTCCGACAGTACATCACGATAATCGGTGGTAATCGAGACATCCCCATCATCCAACGCCTCATCTTGCAATCCGGGCCAATCAGCATAGACTCCGCCATTGACACCGCCACCCATCACAAACATGCAGTTGCCGTGCCCGTGATCCGTGCCACCACTGGCATTTTCATCTACCCGCCGTCCAAATTCACTCATGGTCACCACGGTGACATTCGCCATATAGTCTTGTAAATCGGTATAGAAAGCAGCTAATCCCTGCCCTAAATCACTGAGGTTGCCTGCCAAATAGCCGTCTACGCCGCCCTCGTCTTCGTGGGTATCCCAGCCACCACTGTCTACGCAGGCCACCTCGAGGCCGACATTCGATTTAATCAATTGAGCGATTTGTTGGAGACCACGCCCAAAATCTGAATCGGGATAAGCGGCATCATATTGAGGGATATAACCCGCCTGCCCCAAACGCACCAAGACGTCACTACTAGCAAAGACCTCGGCGGCTTGAATGCCTAAGGCATCGGAAGGAGCTGCGACGCTGTACAACCCAGCAAGGGTACGTTGCACCACCGCCAATTGGTCATCACGCCCGCTTAGGTGAAAATCCGCGATTGATTGGAGAGCCAAGGCCGACACCGATCCACGCAATGAGGAGGGAACCATTGTCCCCATACCAATCGCGCGAAAGGGTGAGTCATTCAACCATGCCGAACTTTGCAAATGCCGATTGACCCAACCCGACATAGTGGTTTTTTCGCCGGGGGTGCCGCGTTCCATGAATTCCATTGCGTCAAAATGGGAGCGTGAGGGGTCAGGTGAGCCAGCGGCATGAACCACAGCCAATTGGCCCGTCTGGTAAACATCATGTAAGGGTTTAAGCGCCGGGTGCAGGCCAAAAAATCCATCCAAATCCAATGCAGTCTGGTCGCTGCCATCTGGTTCAGGGATGGCGATGGTCGGACGGCGATCATAATAGTTGGCGCCTTCGCCAAAGGGCACGACCACATTTAGGCCATCCATTCCGCCGCGCTGAAAAATCACGACCAAAACATCACCGGGGGTCGTTTGGCGCTTGGGGCGAAAAGCCATACGTGGCATCCAACGGGGAAACAAGGTGCTGCTCAACCCAACCACCCCGGCCATCCCCAGTGTCTTGGTAAATTCACGCCGCGAAGCTGTTTTGGTTATCATGGTATATTCTCCGTTGTATGCTCAATGCCACTGGAAATATGGGGAGGCCATCAATAGCCCCAATAGGCTGGTCAATCGTTCTTCGAGTAGCCCCTCAGTAACGGGTTGATTGGGGTCGCCATAATCCGAAAGGTAATAAATCAACTGGTCTCGATCCGCTGGGTCAATCGCCGCTGCCAAAACAAGTTGGATGGCCTTATCAGCGAGTTCCCCCACCGTGGCTGGGGTTGGGCCAAAAACACTGAGATCAAGGGACATGCCGTCATACCATCCTTCAGCCGCCAACGGAATCAACATAGCAGCGTTCCAACGATTGAGCAGGCCATTGGTATTCATCCATGCTCCAACAGCATCAGGATAGCCGTTCGGGGGATGCCAATAAAAAGGCACTTGGCCCATCGGTTCCAAAAACCACCAAACTGGAATGCTGTAATCTTGAATATCCAAGCCATCGCGCAATACCCGCAAAATCGCCACCATCACATCCAAGGGGCGGCGGAATTTTTGATTGGGAGCGGCGTTAAATTCAGCCGAGGTCAAAATGTGGCGCATGACTTGGCGTAGGTCACCCTCGCTGATTACAAAAACCTGTGTAGTGCTTTCAATGAGGCTATCAGGCGGGGTATCACTGACAAAACGGCGACAGAGTTTATAGCTGACAAAACGCGCCGTCGAGGGATGGGTCGCTAGCATATCAAGTGCTTGCAAACCATCCTCGATACCACGACCCGCTGGGAACGTCCCACCCAAAAAGGTCTTTTCGCCGTTGTCGTGCATATCATAATTGAAGGTGAATTCGCCATCCGAACCCACCGTCCACCCTGTCAAAATGCGGGCCAACGCTTTGACATCTGCTTCGGTATAGCCACCATCGACCCCTAAGGTATGTAGCTCCATTACTTCGCGGGCATAGTTTTCATTGGGGTGTTCTTGGTCGCTGCTGGCGTTGTTGAGGTAGGAGAGCATGGCAGGGCTTTGGGCCGAGGCCAACAGCATATCACGGAACTTGCCAAGCGCGTGTCTACGGATAACTTCACGGTCATCCATCACTTTTTCGGTCAGCAAATCGGCAATTGGGATATTAAAATGATCCGTCCAAAATTCGACCATTAATTCAAAAAGTTGGCGTTCACTATAGGCCGCCCGATACAACCGCCCCCACAGGGCCGGATCATGGACATTACTGTAATCCATGCTGGCGGCATCACTCAATTGCTGGCGGGTATAAGTTAACACCGGGAATTGGGTCAAAAATTCGTCAATGGCGGGGTCATCAATGGCTTCGGGGTTCAACTGCCAATCCAAATACCCCTCTAGGCCCATCGCCTGAATCCGTGCGATGTCTTCGGGTCGAATCGCCCATGTCGTCCGATTCAATAGATGTAGTTCGGGGCTGAGTTCGGCAGCATAGACAGGCCGCACCCCAATCCACTGAATACTTTTGCCGACTCCTGATGCAGCGGTAGCCGCCGCTAAAGTGGAGAGTTTGAGAAAATCGCGTCTCGAAATATGTGTCACGGTTTATATCCTCCATAGTTTTACGATACGCGGCATTTGTTACCCGATATTGACTATGGTTGTGACGGATTGGTAACAATTTGCTTAACCCATCCGACCCTATTTGAAGAGCGCAGGCTATAATCCTACATTTGGGAGCGCTCCCAAGGATATTCAGAGTTCAATTGGAGGGAAATATGCGATTTAACTCCGTTCGACGCTATGTCAGCGTATTATTTGTTTTGACTCTATTTTTAACTGGCCCCTTAACTCAACAGGTCTATTCAGCGCCCTCACAACAAACAACGCCCTTTTTAGATGCAGCATGGTATCGAGAAAACCTTATTAAAGCCGCCGATTTATGGAATGGTGGCCTCGATGGTCAATCTGGTATGGGTACTTATCAAGATGATTTCAATGGTTTTTTCCACGTCAATATGGATCGGGAGTGGAACCAACTGCCGATGCGAAGCAGTACCAGTGTGGTCCAAAGTCGGGGCATCTATATGAATGTTGAAGCCTATCGCGTGGCAGGGCCAGAGGAAGGCGCACGCTTTCTGAAGGCGGTTAATCAAGGGGTTGATTTTCTGCTAGCCAATTTCAAGGATAGCGAACTGGGGGGTTTCTACTGGGAAGTCAGCCCCAATGGGTCAGTTGTAACGGATATGAAACAAGGTTATGGCAATGTCCATCCTCTGCTGGCCCTAACTCATGCCTATTCCATCACACATAACCCCGACCACCTCGCTGCCGCCCTCGAACAATATGAGGTTATCAAACAACATTTCCTTGACCCTAACTACCCCGGCGCGATTCTGCCCGGTTTCTCGCGCGATTTTAGCGAGATTATGGGAGTCAATAATATTGATACCTTCACTCATTGGTTTGAAGATTTGCTGGCACTCTATGATGTAACCGAAGGAGCACAACACGATGAAATCGTCGATATGATTACCCTACATGGCAATTTTTTGACCCAATATCTTTATCATGACCAAGAAGGCTTTACCGACCGAGGTTACATGGCCTATAACTATGACGAAGAATGGCAACCTTCGCAGATGCCCTATAGCCGCGAAACCCAATGGTCAGGGGCCTTGCAAGCCAGCACGGGGCACAATATCGAACTAGCTTTTTTGCTAAGTCGGGCTGTCGAACGTGGCTTTAACCTAGAATGGCTGGAAGTCGGGGATAAGCTGATTAAGTTCTGCTTGGAATATGCGATTGACCCCACAACCGGCGGGATGCTCTACGAAGTCACCGACTATGACGGACAACCCCTTGAAGGCAACCCCGATAACGACCTTTATATTTATTGGGCACAGGCCGAAACTGCCCGCGCCTTGCTGCACTATACGGTCGCCCGTAATATGGATTATGTCGCCCAGTTTAAGGCGGTGGAAATGCTTTTCAACCAGTATATGACCGACCAAGAATACGGCGGTCTCTACCATGCCCTTGACGCTAAACATGACCTTGAACCCAGTAACCCCAACAAAGGCGACGTCTGGAAAACCAATTACCACTACAGCATGTTTTTTGTAGAAGTCTTGCGTTTGGCCGAACAATATCCAGAGCGGATTGATGAGCTAAACGCGACCTACGTCCCCGCAGCCTCCTAACATGAGCCACAAAGATCGCATTTCTCCCACAGAGTGCGATCTTTTCAATTATTATCACCTGACAACGCATAAAAAAGTGTCAGGATGGGTCTTGAGTAATTTTTAAAAGTCTCCTAAAATAGAACGCCTTGCTTTCACTTTTCAACAATCTAAATATGGAGGAAGCGCGATGCGTCTGGGGATTGACTTCGGCACGACCAATTCGGCGGTGGCTCTGTACGACGGAGCCAATCTCTATGGGGTAGAAATTGACCCTGCCAGCGAAAACACCGATATTCTCCCTTCCCTGATTTACATGACCCGCGAACATGATTATCACCTCGGCCTAGAGGCCATGCACGAGTATGCCAAACGCGAGACGGGCCGTCCGGTCAGGTGGCGTAAAAAACTGATTGGCAGTTTTGAAGTCACCGTCGCAAGTTTTGGCAGCAGCCCAAGGGTTTTTGATCAAGAAGCCTACGCCTTTTATGACGATGCTGCCTTTGGACGACTGCTCCAATCGGTCAAGACGGCCCTCCGCAACCCAACCTATCAAGGCACTCAGATTTTTGACCGTTTTTACACCCTCGATGAACTCATTGCCATTCTCCTCAAATCCTTGAGAATCAGTGCCGAAGCCCAATTTGACCAAACCTGTACTGATCTTGTCCTAGGGCGTCCAGTGCGCTTTTCCCACGACCCGCGTGTTGACTGTCGCGCCGAAGAAGTCCTGTTTAAAGCCGCTCGTTGGGCAGGCTTTGAAAATATCCGCTTCCAACCTGAGCCGATTGGAGCAACCTTCCTCTACCATATCCACAGCAAGACCCGTCAACGGGTGTTGGTGTTCGATTTTGGTGGGGGCACGCTCGACTTTACGATCGCCGATGTGGGGGCGGGGATCGCGCCAGAAATCATCGCTACCCATGGCGTTTTGGTAGGCGGGGATGATTTGGATAAACGCATTATGGAATCGCTGCTGAAATATTTCGGAGCGGGTCTTAAAATCGGCAATCTGCCCTTCCCCTATGAAATTTTAGATATGCTGCTTAATTGGCAAACCATGCCCGAAGTCAGCCGTCCCGAATATCACGATGTTATCTACGATTTCCGCCGCCACAGCAACAAACCTCAAGTGATTGATGCCCTTGAAACATTGGTCAGTCAAAATCTAGGTTTTGCCTTGTTTAAAGAAATTGAGCGCGTCAAAAAACAGCTTTCGACGGATATGACCGCACGACTTGAATTTCAGCACGACCCCATCCGTATCCGTGAAGTCATTACCCGTCCTCAATTTGAACGCATGATTAAAAGTGAAATCCGCGAAGTTGAAGCAGGTCTGCTGGAGACATTACAAAAAGCAGGCATGACCGCCGATGATATTGATGTGGTGCTGCGGACGGGTGGGTCGTCCATGATACCCGTATTCATCCAAATGTTGGAACGGCACTTTGGCAAAGCGAAAATCCATGAGATGCACCCCCTCATTTCAATTGTAGGTGGGCTTGGTATCGCAGCACAGCAAGGCTTTGGCCTCTATCCAGTTTATGCACATCGTTATCCTTCCGACACCAATATAAACACGATTCTTGACAGTGTCGCAGTTGCCAGCGGGAAGCCCTATGAAATCTACCTACTGCAAGTGGGCAGTCGCTGTTATATTGACCAAGACACCATTTTTCGCAAAATCCCCCTCGCCCTCAGTCGGCTGCCCACTATCCGCCCCGCCCAAGCTGACTATCAACTCGAAACTGATCAGTTCCTCGAATTTGAACTGACTACCCCGGCCACCGTTTATGTTGCCTTTACGGGCTCAGCCTCTGAACTTCCTCTGTGGTTGCGGGGGTGGGAACTTACCGACGACACAGTTGATACATGGGATGAATGGGTCGGCCTCAAACGCTTTAAACTCTATACCTACGATTTTCCCGCTGGCAAAGTCACCCTCGGCAGCACCCGCGCCTATGGCTATTTAGGTAAAGTCAATCTTCAATACATGGTCATCATCCAAGCTCACAGCGAATAGCAAAGTTTTTACAGTCGGATAACACATCTCATCCGTTCTCGCCCTATAATCTGAATATCGTCACAATTGAGCAAACTGGAGCAACCCTATGCGTCGCCGAATGATGGGTCGTCCGATGATGCGCCCACAAGCCAATCCCCAACGCCAACTATTTATTCAGCAACTGCGTGAGATGGGCTTTAGCCCTGACCCCAATGTGCGGAAACAAGCGGTGGTCACGCTGGACGGCCTGCGCAATCCGCGTGCCATTCTCGCGCTACGTCATATTTCCGAAAATGACCCTGACCCCGAAGTTCGTGCCCTTGCCCAACAGAGCCTTGCCCGTAAAGTCCAAAATATCGGCACACCCGCCCAAAATGTCAAAACTATTTGGGATTGTGATGCCTGTGGCACACGCGATATTGAAGGCGCGGCTTGTCCCAATTGTGGCTCATCCCGCCCGCGCAATGAAGATTACATCTAAAATCTGATGCGCCGCCAAAATTGCCTTAAGCTGACTTTGATTTTGTCATTGGTCATGTGTTTGGCCGGTCTATTGGGCTTCCTAGGAGTACGGAGAATTTTGAGTCAAGGGCTAGAAACTATTCAAGTAGATGGGCGTGACCGCACGTATATTGTGTATACTCCCGACAGCTATGCCACCTCGACGCCAATGCCGCTAGTGATTGTGCTGCATGGTGGTGGGGGGCATGCAGAGAATGCCCAAAACATGTCGCAGATGAATACTGTTGCCAATCGGGAGGGGTTTATTGTGGTTTACCCGAATGGCAATGGTCGCCTACGTTACCGCTTATTGACTTGGAATGCTGCTGATAATTGCTGTGGTTATGCTCATGACCAAAACGTGGATGATGTAAAGTTTATCCGCGAATTGATTGAACAACTTCAAAAAGACTACGCCATTGACCCCAATCGCATCTATGTGACAGGCATGTCGAATGGCGGCATGATGAGCTACAAACTGGCGTGCGCATTATCGGATGTCATTGCAGCCATCGCACCCGTGTCGGGAGCCTTTAACTTGGCGAAGTGTGAGCCCACCAACCCTGTCTCGGTGATTATTTTTCATGGCACGGCTGATGAGCATGTGTTATATGACGGTGGCTCTAGCATCAAGAGCATAGACGGTGATCGCGTTGACCAACCTGTATCCGCCGCAGTTGATTTTTGGACAACACACGATGGCTGCGCAACTGAACCTGCATCAACTACAAGTGGGAGCATCACCACTGATACCTATACCAATTGCAACACCGGAGCCGAAGTTACCCTTGTCACCATTGACGGCGGGGGTCATGCGTGGCCCGGTGGTAGACGTGGCTCTCGAAGTGGGGATCAACCCAGCCAAGAGATCAATGCCAGCGAGGTCATGTGGCAGTTTTTTACAGCCCATCCGCGTCAATAGAAAGTTCATGAGAGGCTTATTTTCGCTCTCAGACTACTCTCAATTGCTCTCAAAATGTATCTAGTCAGGCCGCCTAGCATAGATTTTCGCCCACCCCTCCGCTAGACTTGCCTTAAGTTCTGAACTTGGGAGAGCGAAAAACTATGCAAAATGTGTCAATTATCGGCGTCGGACGTACCGTCGTCGGGGAACATTGGGAACTTAGCCTGCGCGATCTGGCGCTGGAAGCCGTGCAAAATGCCATGCGGGACGCGGGTATTGGCCCAAATGATGTAGATACACTCATTATCGGCAATGCCCTATCTGGCTCATTCAGTCACCAAGGGCATCTTGGCCCCCTGCTGGCAGATTATGTTGGCCTGCGCGGGATTGAGGCTTTTACTGTCGAAGGGGCCGATGCGTCGGGTGGATTAGCAGTGCGACAAGGCGCGTTGATGGTCGCCAGTGGTGCGGCCCGCACGGTTGTGGTATTGGGAATTGAGAAAGTCACCGATGTGGTTGGTTCGGCACGCAATGCGGCGCTTGCCGTTACGACTGACGCCGATTTTGAAGCAGCTAATGGAGCAACCCCCATTGCGATGGCGGCCTTACTGATGCGGCGCTATATGCACACCTATGGCCTTGAATTGAAAAACTTTGAGGGCTTTAGCATCAATGCCCATGCTAACGGCGCGAAAAATCCGGGGGCGATGTTCCGCAATCTAATCAAAGCAGGTCGGTTCGCAGGAGCACCGGTCGTCGCTGACCCTGTGAATTTGTTCGATGGTGCACCTGAAGCTGATGGTGCTGCGGCCCTTGTCATCACCACCACCGACCATGCGATGGATCGTGTCCCCGTGCCCATCCAAATTATCGCCAGTGCTGCCGCTACCGATACACTGACCCTTGCCCAGCGACCTGACCTGCTTCATCTTAGCGCAGTCAATATCGCGGCTGGCCGTGCCTTTAATCAAGCTGGTCGTCGCCCACAAGAAGTCAATATTTTAGAATTGCACGATGCCTATACTGTTTTGAGCGCCCTACAACTTGAAGCGGTTGGTTTTGCTGAAGCGGGACAAGGTTGGGCACTCGCAGGTGATAACAAAATTGGACTCAATGGATCACTGCCGATTAGCACCTTTGGCGGACTAAAAGCGCGAGGCAATCCTCTCGGTGCGACAGGGGTCTATCAAGTGGCCGAGGTTACTTTACAATTGCGAGGACAGGCTGGGGATAATCAAGTCGCCAATCCACGCCTCGGTATGGCTTTAAATTTAGGTGGGCTGGGCAGCACTGCTGTTGTTCACTTGCTAGAGCAAGTCCACAATCACTAATCCTTCCCTTATGCCCAATCCCGTAAAAACAGGATTGGGTTTTGTTTTTAACCCCTTTGCCAATCCTCCTACCTCTTTCAAAGCATGATTTGGAGTCACCTGTGATTTATGCTATATTATTTTAAAGTCGGCGTAACGGGTTTATTTTTTCCATAATATATTTTAGTAATACAATGAGTTGAATTCTACTAACCCCAACGTTGTTCGATTAGTACGAAACTGCTATACTCCAAAAAATAATGTGGGTGTTGCCGGGTATCATGTATTGAGCCAAAAAGGTGTTATTATTTCTCATGTCAGGCCCACCACTTAATCCCCCCCTTCCCAATTCAGATAGCACGCCGACTACTCAAATTCCCAACATTCTAAAAACTTTATATTTTTTGTCTATCGAACTGGGCCGTATCCAAGACCTTGATGACATGCTCTATCAAGTTATTGTGCGTGGACGCCAAGATTTAGGTATTGACCGGATGGGTATTTTTCTCATTTCGGAAGATGGGCAAGATTATCAAGGTATCTATGGGACCAATAAAGACGGCATTGTGCATGATGCACGGGCATTGCGTGGCAAAATTGCCAATGACTCGTTCTTTTCAGCACTTTTTAACACCACAGACCGAGTCGCCTATCGCCTAGATGCTCCCCTCTATGACGGTCATGAACAGGTAGGTGTTGGGTGGAATACCTTGACCTCAATGTGGCATGGTGACCAAATTTTTGGAATCTTCGCGGCAGACAATCTATTGAATGGCACACCCTTAACATCGCTCATGCTAGAAGTCCTGAATTTGTATGGCGCGATGTTGGGGCATTTAATCGCACGTCTCCGTACCGAACAGGCCTTGCGTATCAACGAAGAAAACTCGCGTCGGTTTGGCGAAAACCTGCGCCATTTGCATGAAGTGACCATGCAGCTTTCCCTATTAGACGACCCGGCTGATTTATATCGACAGGCCATTATCTTGGGGCGTACTCGGCTTGGTTTTGACCGAATGGGCCTCTTCTTGATGGACAAAACAACCAAAGAAATTGTAGGCACTTTTGGTACCGACCCTAAGGGTGAGATATCCGACCTACGGGACTATCGTCTACCTATTTCGCAGCACGCTGGGGTGGCCGAGATGCTGGAAAGCCGCAAGTATGCCGAAATTTGGCCGGATGTGACCTTATATGAAGCGGGTGTACCCGTAGGCACTGGGTGGAACGCCATTGCTATCCTTTGGGATGGGGACGAGAGTATCGGTTGGTTAGCATGTGATAGCCTTATTCGTGGCGATGCCTTTACTCCCCAGACTTTAGAACTACTGACACTCTATGGAACAACTTTGGGCCACCTTATCACCCGTCGCCGTGCCGAAATCACCCGCAGTGAAATGGTACTTGAACGCGAAAAACTGCAAATGATGGGCACCTTTGTAGCTAATATCTCGCATGATCTAAAAACACCATTATCGGTATTGCGAAACTCACTTTATTTGATTGACCACAGTGTGGATACTGTGAAAAATAAGCAGCGCATGGGTGTCATGCAATTACAAATAGACCATCTTGACCACCTCATTCAAGACCTCTTGTTAATTTCACGCCTCGAATATAGCCTCACCTTAGAAACTACCGAAGTTAATCTCAATCATCTTTTTGAACGGGCCATCCAAGATATTTTACCCAGCATCGAAGGCAAAAGGTTACACTTAGATGTCCAGCTTGATCCACAATTACCACCGGTGCGTGGTGCGGAGCAAGAGTTGTATCGGGCTATACTCAATCTGATTGAAAATGCAGTTAATTACACCCCTAGCGATGGGACGATTAAAGTCCGATGTTATGCCGATGTAGATACGGTTCATATTGAGGTTTCAGACACGGGCATCGGTATCAGCGGGCAAGACATAAAACATATATTTGACCGTTACTATCGGGCTGAAACTGCCCGGGCGACTGTCCACACAGGCACAGGTCTGGGTCTCTCGATTGTCAAACGAGTAGTCGAACTGCACCAAGGCGAAATTGCGGTCAACAGTCAAATTGGGGAGGGAACCACCTTTCAAATCTTGTTGCCATGCGCCGCCGTCGCTAATTTTTGAGCGAGGCCAGTTTGAAAAAAGGCCGATAGAGCAGGCGTGGGGATTCTGTCAGATTCTCGTCAGATTGTATCTGTTATAGTATCATTTGTGCGCCAAACTCCTGCCACTTGCAAGGAATTTTTGTGTTATGACCGACCTCGGTGTTGTGATCGTCAATTGGAATACCTGCGACCTGCTGCATAAATGTCTCCAAACCGTTTTTGCCAGCGAAGGCTTGACCTATCAAGTCGTGGTTGTGGATAATGCCAGCACCGATGGTAGCCCCGACATGGTACGCCAAGAATTTCCAAATGCTACCCTGATTGCCAGCCCAACCAATGACGGTTTTAGCATGGCAAATAACAAAGGGCTACGCTGGCTAGGTTTGGATAGGAACAAAAATGACCCCTCGGCCCCACGCTATGGGTTGTTATTGAATTCAGATACCGAAGTTCCCCCAACCGCCTTTGCTGAAATGGTGCAGTATATGGATCGCCCTGAACATCAACAGGTTGGGGCATCTGGCTGCAAGCTGTGGCTGCCCGAAGGTAAACTCGATCTTGCGTGCCGTCGCAGTTTCCCCACCCCCGAAGTCAGTTTTTATCGGATGATGGGCCTCGCAAAATTGTTCCCTCACAGCAAACGGTTTGGTCGCTATAATATGACCTATCTCAGTCCCGATGTGGAAACCGAAGTGGATTCGGTCGTTGGCGCGTTTATGATGGTGCGCCGCGAAACCATTACCCAAGTTGGGCTACTTGATGAAACTTATTGGATGTATGGAGAGGATTTAGATTGGGCGTTTCGCATCAAACAAGCCGGGTGGAAGATCATGTACAATCCGGCGGTAACGGTGCTGCACGTCAAGCGGGCGTCCAGCCGGAAGAGCAAACGGGCGAAGATGGCGTTCACCGAGGCCATGGTGAAGTTCTATCGGGAACACTATCGCCAAACGACCCCGTGGTGGCTCCACCTGTTGGTGATGACCGGCCTGACGCTCAAGGGCGGCCCGACCCACTGGTCAGCACGATTGCACAAACCCAACCCTACCGCGACAAATTGAAAGCACGGGTCGTCCGGAGCCATCGCTTCAAGGCGTTCCTTCAACTTTCTCTCATTGCAGTAGATGTAGCCATGTTGGTGTTGGCGTTTGGCATGGGCTATTACGCTCGCAATAAGCTGCCACTGCCTAATTTGCCTGTTGACAATCCGCCTCCCTTCCAGCGCTATTTCCCCATTTTGATGATTCATACTGTGACCATCATGCTGTTTTTCTATTTCACCCGCATGTATCACATGAAACGCGCCATTAGCCGGATTGATGTGGGCTACACCATTGCGCAAAATGTCTCCATCGGGACCTTCCTTGCCATCGCAGTTGAAACACTGGCCCTTAAAAACAGCGGTCTCGATTTAGACTATCCGCGCGGGGTGTTGGTCTATGCGTGGCTGTTTAGTATTGCGACGGTGGTCTCAGGCCGTGAATTGCATCGGCAATTGGTCGTGCGGATGCGTAAAGTTGGCATTGGGCGTGACCGGGTGCTGGTTGTTGGGATCAATCAGATTGCACAAAGCATTATCGGGCAAATCCAACGTTCTCCACAATTTGGGTTTGAGGTGGTGGGTGCAGTGGATCGCACGATTGAAAATGTTGATGAGGAAAAACTGATAGGCTTGACCACCCCATTCCTTGGAGCCGTCTACGACTTGACGGATTTGATTGATGCTTACCAAATTGATGAAGTTATCATCGCGCTACCCGATGCAACACGCCAAGAATTGATGGACATTGTCAATTTCAGTCAGCGCGGAACCGTTGATATTAAAATATTCCCCGACAACTTCTCGTTTATCACCAGCGGTTTGACAGTGGATGACCTAGGTGGAATGCCGCTGTTGGGAGTACGCGATATTGCCCTGCGCGGTTGGAAACTAAGTCTTAAACGCGCTTTAGATATTGTTGGGGCTTTTGTGGGCCTCGTCTTTTTAAGTCCTTTGTTTCTGATTACCGCGGTCTTGATCTATTTTTCCGATCGTGGCCCGGTCTTTTTTACCCAAGAGCGGGTTGGGTTAGATGGTAAGCCCTTCCAAATGGTTAAGTTCCGAACCATGCGGATTGATGCTGAAAAATATGGCAAATGGACAACCAAAAACGACCCGCGCAAAACCCGTATCGGTTCGTTGATGCGCAAAACCAATTGGGATGAAATGCCCAATTTAATTAATGTGATTTATGGTCAAATGAGCTTGGTTGGCCCACGCCCCGAACAAATGCAATTCGTTCAAGAGTTCCGCCACACCATCCCACGTTATATGGAACGTCACCGCGAAAAAGCGGGTATGACTGGCTGGGCCCAAGTCAACGGCTTACGTGGGGATACCTCCATTGAAGAACGTTTAAAATACGACCTGTACTATGTTGAAAACTGGTCAATCTGGTTTGACATCAAAATCATCTTACGCACCGTTGCTCAGACAATTTTGTTCCGCAATAGGAACGCTTATTAATGGAAATAGCAGACAGATTCGACTTCCTTGCCCACTATGCAGACCAAAAAGGCTCAATGGTCTGGACACTGAGCGGCCTCATTGAAAGCGAAACCCCGACCGCCGATAAAGCCGCCATTGATGAACTAGGCGACTGGCTTTCGATTTGGGCCAAAGGTCTAGATGCCAGTAGCGTCACTATCCACGAGCAGAAATCAGTGGGGAACTTTGTAGAATGCCGCTGGAATCAAGACCTGCCCGGCAAACCCATCTTAATTTGCTGCCACATGGACACCGTTCATCCAAAGGGCAGTGTCGAAAAACGCCCGACCCGCACTGAAGGTGATATTTTGTATGGGGTTGGGGCATATGATATGAAAGGTGGCATCACCCTCGTTCAAACCGTTCTACAAGATTTGTTCTACCAAAAGGGATTGCTTGAACGCCCCATTACCGTGTTATTCACCTCTGATGAGGAAATTGGCAGCCTTTACTCGCGCGAGGTAATTGAGCGATTAGCCCTCGAATCAGGCTTAGTCCTAGTTATGGAGCCAGCCACCGACCCCGAGACGATTGTGACCGAACGCAAAGGGGTTGGCATTTTTCAAATGGTGGCCTTGGGGCGAGAGTCACATTCTGGCAGCAATCCAGAAGAAGGGGTCAATGCGATTGTAGAAATGGCCTCACAAATTGGTCGGATTACTGCGCTGAGTGACCTCAAATTAGGTACAACCGTCAATCCAACCGTGATTCATGGCGGAACAACCCATAATGTCATCCCCGGTGAGTGTGACATCACCATCAATGCACGGGTGCGCTATAAAACAGAGGTTGATAGAGTGACAAAGGCATTGTCAGAGCTATCGCGTCACCCCACCCTACCCAATGCACTGCTCTTCACGACCGGAGGTTTCATTCGTCCTCCGATGGAACACACCTCAATTTCAGAGGAAACATTTGCCACCCTTCAAAAAATCTCGCCTATTCCACTTAAAGAAATAGCCAAAGGCGGGGGGAGTGACGGCAATTTTACAGCCGCGTTAGGCGTCCCGACGATTGACGGTCTGGGGCCATCCGGTGGTGGCGCTCATAGTGATGATGAGCATGTCTATATTCCCAGTTTGCCACAACGGGCGGCGTTATTAGCCTCCATTTTGTGCTACTGGCCGGACATGCGTTAGACCAACAACGGGATACGGGTCATCGCCTCGTCTTCAGAAATGCCCAGTTCGTGCATCGCTGCTTCTAGGCGTTCTAAATATTCAACCACGACAGGTCGCCCGGTAAGGGATTCATGCACCATCAAAACCGCGATTGGCCCCATATCCATTAGGCCTCGCGCATAGGCAGCCTGTTCCACCAACTGCTGGTTATAAGCGATCCGACGGTGTTCAACCTCAATATGTCCGTTGTTACGGGTCAAGATGGCATAACTTGCATCCGGGTTCCCGTCCAGCGGCATCCCCACTGAACCGGGGTTGATAAAGGTTACTTTACCCCACTGCCGGACAAATGGGTGATGGGTATGAGCCGTAATGACATAGGGGTGCTGGATTTCACCGAAATGTTCTTGTAAAAAGGATTCGGGAGTCTTGAGCGTAATCCCACCCCGCAAATCTTTGGGTGAGCCATGCACGAATAATAGGTTGTCTTGTTCAATGGTGATAGGCAGGCTATCTAAATAGTCTAAATCCACTCGGCGCATATAATCCATTGTCCAATAGGCCACACCCCAACGCGAACGGGGATGAGCGGATTTATCCTGATTAGGATCGGCCAAATTCTGGATATAGCGTTCATGATTGCCTAGCAACGCACGAGGTTTGCGATCATAGAGGATGTCTAACACCTCCAGTGGAAATGGGCCACCATTGATAAAATCGCCCACCACAACCACATCATCTACACCTTGCCGATCAATATCTGCCAAAACAGCTTCAAAGGCTGGCGCATTGCTGTGAATATCTGCGACAATCGCAATCCGCATAATCATTCCACTCCTGAGAGAAATTTAGAGCCTCCCCATTGTAGTTGAGATGTTTTAGGATTGTGCTATGGAATACTGACAAAATACCAACGCGAGCCTGCCGATATATCCGCGCTTGGGTAGGGTAGCAATTGGGAAAATTTTTGATCTTGTACTGAGCCGGTGTTGCAAGTGCCCCAAAACACCACTATTATTGGAATCATCAACCTCAAGTTGGATAAAGGCTGTACACACCCCAAGATTATCGCTAAAAATGAACATGCGATTGGGATTATCGGTTGTCAGACCCGTGCTACGGGTTTGATTGGAACGTAAACAATCATTGGGCTTCATACGTAGGGTATCAAACCGTCTTTAAAGGGACAAGGATGACGATTAACGCCGATTCAGTTCTGGTCATTGGACATCGTAACCCAGATATGGATTCGATCGCAGCGGCGATTGGCTATGCTTGGTTATTGGAACAAAGTGGCTCGGAAAAACACATTGCGGGGCGGGTTGGGCAGGTTAATGCCCAAACGACCTTTGCCTTAGACTATTTTAAAATTAGCGCCCCAACACTAGTCACAGATGTACGGGTGCGGGTGAGTGACTTGGTTGAAGTTCTACCCTTTTTGCAACAGGATCAAACACTTTTGGATGCCTGTCAGAGCATTGCCAATACCCGCCGTTCCGCCCCACTGTTGGATGTGGATCGCAAACCTATTGGGCTAATCTCTGGTGCGGGGCTATTTGCGACAATGGCGGATGCCCTAAGTTCAACGTCTGTACTGGCGCTTGCCAAAGAATTTGACCGCCCAGCCGAAGCAGCGGTAGACACCACGAGCATCATTTTGCACGGTGAAGAATATATTCGGGATGTCATCGGCCACGTTTTACGCTCCGACCCCGACGAATTTTTGGTGGTGGATGACAATGGGCATTATATCGGCCTGTGTCGTAAATCGTATTTGCTATCGCCACCCCGCCGCCGCATCATCATGGTGGATCACAACGAACTCACCCAAGCTGTCCCCGGTCTAGATGAGGCCGAGGTTATTGAAGTCTTAGATCATCACCGCCTCAATACAGTCCCAACCTCGGTTCCAATTCACTTCCGCATCGAACCAGTGGGAAGTTGTTCAACATTAGTTGCCGAGCGAGGGGTTGAACAGGGCATCAATTTTCCAAAAGGAATAGCCGGCTTGTTGCTGTGCGGAATATTATCAGATACCCTGACGTTCAGGTCTCCTACAGTCACAGCGCGAGATCGGGCTGCTGGTCTAAAATTGGCTGTAATGGCTGAACTAGCTTCGGCTGATGCAGGTGAAACAAAAATCATGCAGGCCATTGCCGACTTGGGTCAACAATTATTGTCAGCGGGGGCTGGATTAGAAACACGGCCCGCCGAAGAAATTGTGAACACGGACATCAAGTTTTACGAGACGGGCGGTCTAAAAGTGGGGATTGCTCAGGTGGAAGTCGCTAATCTATCTGAATTAACCCCACGGCTCAACGAACTGCGCGACACTTTGCAGCAGCTAATCGAAAGTCAGAAACTCGCCTTGGCCTTATTGATGGTCACCGACGTAGTACGCGGCAACAGTCGCTTAGTGGCTATTGGACAGCACCGCGTAATTACGATGCTGCCTTATGCCCGTCTAGAGGACGATACACTTGACGCGCCGGGGGTTATGTCGCGCAAAAAGCAGTTGCTGCCTACAGTCCTTGCCGCCCTTTCACAGGCGACCTAGTCGTCTAGCAGTGGTTAGACAATCAACAAAAACCAGCTATAACAGACCTGAAAGGCTAAAACCATGGGGCTTTCAAATCTGCGAGAAACAGCCTTTTGGATAAAGCTGGAAAGGGCGGCTGACTTTGTACTCATTAGTATTCTATGGGTAGTTTTATCGTTGCCTTTGATTACTTTACCCGCTGTCACAGCAGGTCTATTTGCCGTGCATACTGATTGGGTGCAGGGTAAAGAAAGTGAAGCATTATTACGGTTTTTCAGCGCTATACGGCAATATGCTTGGCGAGCAACTTTAATGGGATTTGGCAGCATATTAGGGCTAGGCTTGGTAGCTGCCAATCTCACCATCTTGCCCGACATAGGGCTTCCCTTTGTGTTGTTCGCTTTTTCGGCTGGGATTAGTGTGTTTGTCGGTGGGCTAATCCTTATGGCAAATCTTTATGGATGGGTGCTCCTGCCGATCTTCGATCTACCTCTGTCTAATCTGGTGAAGACAGCATTACAACTCACCTTTCAGCATGTCGTTTGGTCAATAGCGGTGCTACTGGCTACGGGTATCGTGGTTCTGGCTAGCCTATGGCTCTTACCTGCTGGCGGCATCGTATTGGTACTACCTTCAGGTCTTGCTTGGATTATCAGCCGAGGTAGCTGGCACGTGCTTCGCTCTTATGAAGGGCAAATTTTAAAAACCCAATAATAATAACTTGCCTAGACTATCTACCGGATTCCAAACGTTTTTGGGGCAGAAGTGGGAATAAATCGCTCACATTCACTTGCACGCCTTGCCGCATAGATAAGTTCGCTGAAATCCCGACCAAGACGGATGCCGCGCCATCAATGTGCGAGGCGGCTCGGTTCAAAGGGTCTTGGGATGAAGCCAATGGATTAAAAAGATCGTCTAGGAGGAGTGGATCCGCACCACCATGCCCACCTACCCCTTCAGCCACCTCAATCTCTTGTGGGGTATCGAACATTTTCTGGGTGGTCAGCCGGACTTCCCTAAATTGTGCTTTGCTGGCGGCGAGGTTGGCAGGGCTTGCTTGTCCGACAATGGATTGTGTACCCTCATGTACGTAAAGCTCTAAGCGCCCTTTGGTTCCAGTAATGAATAGTCGCAAGCCTTCCCAAGGTGAATAGGCAACCAGTGAATAGGAAAGCCGAATCCCATTTTGATATTTCACAATAACACACATGGTGTCTTCGATGTTGATGGGCTCACCAAAAACATTACGATCTCTTATATATCCGGAGTCTGCCTCGGCATCTAGATATAAACCCTTTAAGCCCGGATCAGTGTCTAAGCATTTAGCAAAAGGATCGTTTTTTGCAGCAGCCTCGCCCGTATAGCGCTTGTAGCCATAATGTTCTCCTCTCGCTTCAGCATTAGCTTTTCCATAGAAATACAAATCTCCACTGGCAAAAACTTGGGCAGGATAAGAATCAATCCACCAATTTACCAAGTCGAAATGATGGGTTGCTTTATGCACCAACAGCCCACCCGAGTTTTGTTTTTCACGATGCCAGCGCCGAAAATAATCCGCACCATGTGTGGTATCCAGCATCCATGAGAAATCTACGAACAGGGGAATGCCAATAGCCCCTTGCATAACGAGTTCGCGCACTTTTGAAAAAGCTGGCGCATAGCGATAGTTAAAGGTTACACGCAGTGACTTACCTGTACGTGCGATACCATCATAAATGGCTTGCAGCTTTTCCAAGTCAATCGTCATGGGTTTTTCAGTGATAACATCACACCCTAATTCCATCGCACGCACAATATAGGAGTGGTGAGTTGCGTCTATTGTGCAAACAATAACCGTATCGGGCTGCGTTTCTTTAATCATGTCATCAAATTGAGTATGGGCGAAAGTCCTACAGGGTTGCGATAGTTGCTTGTTGTACCAATTCATACGGGTTGGGCTTAGGTCGCAAATGCCCACCAGACAGGATGTCTCCGCATATGTTTGGGTGATCGCTTCAATAAACATTGCTGCCCGACCACCGGTTCCAACAATTGCGTATCGTTTCATTGCGTATCCTTTGTTATCTTGATGACTGCCCTGTAGCTAATGCAAAATTGAATTGGGCGACGAACTTTCTGTCACAGCTTGGAGAACTTTTTCGCGGAGCAAATACTCAATTTTGTAACAGCCCGCGCCGAGCGTTAATTCGACATTATTGCCGATTTGCTGCCCCTCAAATAACAGGTTGCGGTTGATCAATATCTCACCCATCTGTGCATCGGGGAGGACTACACTCGCCGATGCGTTGAACGGAATAGCGATTTCGATGGTGAGATGTCCTGCATCGTCTATGCGCCAACTGCTTTCGTAAAAGCCAGCCGTCGAACGGTAGCGCGCCCTAGCCCATTGGAGTGTTTTGTCTGGTTTAGGTGCAATTCGGGCATGGCGAAAACCAGTGAGCCCATCCTCACCTGAAGATGGGTTCAGCCCACACATGTCACGATACATCCATTCAACGATGGAGCCATAGGCATAGTGGTTAAATGAGTTCATGCTCGTTGAACTGATCGAGCCATCGGGATTGAGGGAGTTCCAGCGTTCCCAGATGGTCGTCGCGCCGAGGTTGACGGCGTACAGCCATGAAGGATAATCTTCATTGAGTAGCAACCTATAAGCAAGGTCGTTAGCCCCAATATTCGATAGCACCCGGCAGAGATAGGGTGTACCAACAAAACCCGTCTGCAAATGAACATTATCCTTATAGAGTAGTGCGATAAGTTCATTCTTCGCTTGTTCATGTTGCCCGTCCGGCACTAAATCCATGAACAGGGCCAGTACATAGCCCGTCTGGGTAGGAGTAACCAACTGCCCCGTCGCAGTGAAGTATTCCTTTTGAATCGCCGCCTTAACTTCGGCGGATAGGCGTTCATAGGCATCAGCTTGATTCAGCTTACCAAGTACCTTAGCTGCCCGTGCCGCCAACCGTGCCGAATAACAATAGAAAGCCGATGCGATAAAATAATCGGGCGTGCCACCCTTGCGCGAAGCCGGGTCGCTACCATCCAGCGCTAGCCAATCACCAAAATGAAAACCTTCCGTCCACAGACGCCTGCCGCCGGAGGATTCATCAATACCTTTGATATAATCTACCCAAGCACACATACTCCCAAACTGCTTCTCCAAAATATCACTGTCACCATAGAATTCATAGAGTGTCCAAGGCAGGATGGTAGCGGCATCGCCCCAAGCGCTGGAACCACCACGACTCAGATTCGCCATTGGTACGATGTGCGGCACTATCCCGTCGAACTTAGCCTGCTCTTTTGCCAAGTCATAGCTGTATTTGGAAAGGAAGGCGTAAGTATCCATATTGAAACAGGCCGTGCCTGAGAATATTTGTATATCGCCTGTCCAGCCCAAGCGTTCGTCCCGCTGCGGACAATCGGTTGGAATGTCGAGAAAATTGCCCTTCTGTCCCCACATCGCATTCTTGAAAAGTTGGTTGACCTTTTCATTTGATGTTTCGATCTCACCGATCGTGTCCATCCGCGAATAAACGACGCAACCAGTGAAATCATCAAGGTTAAGATCGCCAACCCAACCTGAAATTTTGACGTACCGAAAGCCGTAAAACGTGAAATACGGCTCTATAACCGCGTCAGTGCCATCGGCGACGTACGTATATTCAGCCTTCGCCGTGCGTAGGTTATCGCGGAAGAAGTTGCCCTCTTGCAGAATCTCACCGAACAGAAGATGGATACGAGTACCTGCTGGCGCGCTCGTTTTGAAACGAAGCCAGCCCGTCATGTTCTGTCCCATATCCAACACTGTCTCACCCGCAGGTGTGTAGACGATTGCCACAGGCTTGATTTCTTCGTTAATACAGACGGGCAACGACCTTCTAGCTTCTAACCGAGTCGTGTCGAGGTCAATCAAGCTCACGTCGAACGAATTATTTGGCGATGGCACAACTTTCATGATCCGAGCATCAACCATCTCGCCATCAAATATATCACTCGCGATGACGGGCGAAGGCTGGGCTTGCCACGATGGATCAGTGACAACAATCCACTCGTCGCCATTTTCCAGTGTGATGTGTATCTCGCAAATCAGTGCAAACCGATCCCCATAGAAATCTACACAGCCCCCATCGGCACCATAACGTCCCTTGTACCAGCCGTTGCCCAGCATTATAGAAACGAGATTTGGGCCAACCGTAATCTGATCGGTGATGTCAAATGTTTGATATTGAATCCATTGGTCATAGGCATTGCAGTAAGGTGCGAAGTATTCATCGCCGACCTTCTTGCCATTTAACTCAAAATAATAGAGTCCCAAACCGCAGATGTAAGCCCGTGCTGTCACCGCCCGTGAGGGAAGATTGAAAGACCGATACAAGATTGGGTGTATTCGATTGTCCTCCCAATTCGGGGTAATCCACGCGGCTTGCCATGCTTCATCTAGCTTGGCGGTCTCGAACCAAGCGGTTTCACTCTCACCGCTTTCAGTTTCTCCCCAAACCTTGGTCTTCCAAAAATAGCGGGTACGTGGCTTAAGGTGAATCGGCGGGCTGTAGCCCAAACTGTCAATGCTAGAGCCATCAACCTTGCCGCTATCGAAGATGATCTGCTCGAAATCGCGGTCACGACTTATAAAGACTTGCGCAGCAGTTTGTACCGTATCGTAAGTAGCTTCAACAATCCATGAAAAAGTCGGTTTTTCCATGTGGAAGCCTAAGGGGTTTACGATATGGTTGGTCTTAAGATGCGTTATTTTCACGATATACCTCAGTTATCAGGGATTTTCGTCGAAGCATCCGCTGGTTAAGCGTGGATAGAATCTTCGTTCATACAATAAAAGGTGGAACCGGCAAATTATGCCGTTGATGTAAACCCCCTGCCAACTGAAATGACCAATGTCATGTTTGCTTATCCTTTAAGTCCTGTCGTACTGATCCCTTCCACCATGTACCTTTGGAACAGAATGAACAGGAGAAAAACTGGGACAAGGGCTAGAATACCCATCGCAAAGACAGCCCCCCAATTTGTTACAGAGGAGGGGTCGGCAAAATTGCGTAGTGCTACCGCTACCGTATATTTTCTCGGATCGTTCAAGTAGATTAGCGGGGTAAGGAAATCGTCCCAACTCCAATAAAACGCGAAGATGGCCGACGTGCCCAAAGCGGGCTTAATGAGGGGCAGAATGATCCGGAAGAATATGCCCCCTCGACTGCACCCATCAATTTCCGCCGCTTCGTCCAATTCGATGGGTATGCCACGAATAAACTGAACCATCATGAAAATGAAGAACGGCATTCCAAAAAAGCGCGGGATGATGAGTGGATTATAGCTGTTGATCCAATGCAGTTTACTGAACATGATATATTGTGGAATAAGCTGCACTTGGGCGGGCAGCATCATGGTCGAAAGCATTACCGCGAACCAGAATTTCTTCCCAGTAAACCGAATGCGTGCAAAACCATAGGCCACTATCGCCGATGAAAAAACGGATGCCACCGTACTGACCCCGCTCACCCACAACGAATTCTTAAAATAGGTGGAAAATGAGATGCCAGCAAAGCCTTTCCAGCCAGAGCGGTAGTTATCGAGGCTTAACTCGTTTGGAATCAGCGACGTTGTCCGTGTCCAGATTTCCGACGGCCCTTTGAATGAACTGGCAAGCATCCAAATAAGCGGATAAATCATCACTAGGCCGAAAGCGAGTACAATCGCATGGAAAATAAGCCCCCTAGCCGCACTTTTAAGCTGCCCTTGATACATCCGCAACGCATCAACCGGATGGAAAACAAACAGCTTAATCGCGCTTTTGGCCTGCTTGTAATTCCGCCGAAAAGCACGAATTGGCGAGAAAATAATATTCAGAATCGTGTTTTTGATCTTCTTACGATACCGAGATAAAGTTCGATTTAACATATTTAATTCTCCGTCGTGTCGTAAAAGACCCAAAAACGGGAGGACAAGAAAATCACCCCGGTGAAGGCGGCAATAACCACCAGCATCACCCAAGCCATCGCCGAGCCATACCCCATGTTCGCCCCTACCCCAAAGGAGCGAATGTAGACATAGAGACTATAAAACAGCGTCGTATCCAGAGGTTTGCCAGTACCGCCGGAGACCACATAGGCTTGGGTAAAAGTCATGAAGCTAAAAATCAGCTGCATCACCAGATTAAAAAAGATCACCGGAGTCAATAGGGGCAATGTAATGCGGGTAAACTTAGATATAGCCCCCGCGCCATCTATCGAAGCCGCTTCGTAATATTCATTGGGAATTTGTTTAAGTCCTGCCAAAAAAATCAGCATCGGCGAGCCAAATTGCCAAACCGCCATCAGAATCAATGTCCAGATCGCGTATTTGATGTCGCCTAACCATAATTTTCGCTCTAGACCAACTTCGAGCATGAGATCGTTGACAAGCCCTCTGCCGGAAAAAATTTGCCGCCACATCACGGCGACCGCAACACTTCCCCCCACGATGGAAGGTGCATAGTAGATGGCTCGATAGACGCCAACGAATCGGCGTGCGTTATAGAGCAGATCTGCCACCAACAAAGCAAATAATAATTTCAGCGGGACGGAGATAAAGGCAAATTTGAAAGTCGCCCGAACCGCTCTCCAATATCGAGGATCGTCATAAAACATTCTTTTGAAGTTTTCTAGGCCTGTCCACTCGACATGACCAGACAAGATGTCATAATGAGTGAAACTCAAAGCCAGTGAAGTCGCAATAGGGATAAGTGTCAGCCCCAAAAAACCAATAAGCCATGGAGAGATAAATAAATAGCCCATCAGATTGTTATGTCGCCAATGCTTTTTGCCCTTCTGCGCGACTGTACGCTTGTCTAGTCCGACTTTGCTTACATCTTTTTGCAATACGCTGGTCACTTTTCACCTCGCTGAACGTGCTGACGACCGGGGTATAATGGAGAGTAACAATCCCTAATTCTCCTAGGGACTGTTACATTCTTTCTATCAGCGTGATACTTGCAGGGCTGTCATCAAACCCTATTTGTTGGCTTCTGCAAGTATTTCGTTTGACATTTCCCGCAAGGTAACCGCGGCGTCTTCAGGCGATTTGGTGCCATAGCGTACCGGGTCGGCAAATTCAGGATAGTAGACGTTGGTGCGGATGTCCTCTACACCCAATGGGTCTGGGAATACAAATTCTGCTGAGTCTTCGGCGAGGCGGGCCAGATAGTCGTAGATCGCCTTTTGTGGAGCCGCAGCATCTGCTTTCAATGCATCCAAAACCACTGTGTTGATTGGTACACCACGCTCGGCGTTCAGAATCTTATTGGCCTCAACATCATTGATGAAGAAGTTGAGGAACATCGCAGCTACTTCGGGATTCGCGGAATTCACCGTTACTGCCTCATATTGACTGGGCCGGATGGCTAACCCCTGACGTCCGCCTTCGGGTCTGGGGACGGGCAAAATCTTGAAATGACGATCCTCACCTGCGGCAGTCCACATCGCGACAAGTTGATTGGAACCTGCCAAGTAGTCCATCGCACATTGGCCCTTCACAATAAACTGGGCTTCTGGGCCAAGGGTGTTGACTTCGGATTCTTCCGAAATATGGGGAATCGCAAAGTCCTCATCTTGGAGACGCAGAATCATCTTCATGTGGTCAACGATTGGCGTATCGTCAGTATAGTTGAGTGATTTACCATCGGGCGCATACAAGTCTATGTTGTGTCCAGAGTAGATGATGCGCCACAGGTCAACGTGATGGAGATAACTGCCGAAACCCCAGATGCCGAGGTTTTCGCTTAGGCCTTTGACGACTTCTTCAAAATCGCCCCAAGTCCAAGTATCCGGGGGTACATCAATGCCCGCGCGTTCGAAGGCATCTAGGTCAGCGATAATGCCATTCGCGTTACTGCCCGCACTGACCGCATAAATTTTATCGTTAACCTTGCCGTGGTTTTGAAGAACGCTGGGGATATTGGTGAAGTCAATCACGCCGGATGTAATATACTCATCCAATGGGTGGAGCAAGTCTTTCTTCGACCACTCTGCAAGCGTGGTAGTCCCATGCTGCATAATATCGGGTAGCCCATCCCCGGCAGCTTGGGCCGTCAAGAGGGTCCAATAATCGTCAAAACTGAGAAACTCGTAGGTGAAATTGACGTTGGGGTTCTTCGCTTGGAACAGCTTGATGACTTGGGTTGTAATGTCTGCACGTAGCTGACCACCCCACCAGATGAACCGCAAATCCACTTTGTCCTGCGCCAGAGCGGGTAAGGCCGCTAAGTGCGAACCCAAGGGTGAACCATACGCGGAGAGCATTGTGCCCGCACCTGCCGCTGCCGACAAGCGCAAGAAATCTCGACGCGAAAGCCTCTTTGTCATGTGATAGATCCTCCTAAATTGAGCATAAAAATTTATTGTTTGCGATGGGCCTATCCTAATTTCGGTTTGCTTGCGGATACATTCCTTTCTCCTGTTAAGGAACCTGCCCTGTGGATTCTCGTACAATGAGTTGCACTTCCGTTCTCATCACCTGTCGGGGAAGATCAGGCTGCTCAATGCGCCGGAGAAGCATGTGAACCGCATCGCGCCCGCTGTTTTCGGCCTTCCCAGAAACGGTGGTGAGACGAGGCATGATGTAATTGGCAAATTCGATATCGTCGAAACCGCCAACGGATATGTCGCCGGGAATCGTCAATCCTAGGTCACCGGCAGCACGCATTACGGCGATTGCAAGCAAATCGTTAATCACCATTAATGCTGTCGGGCGATCTGGACGGCTTAGCAGGGTATAGGCGGCTTGATAGGCATCTTCCAACTGGTCACCGCAATGCACCTCATAGGAGCCATTACTGGGTAGTCCATATTCCTGTAGCATTTGGCGATAGACATGCAAGCGATCAAATCCCTGCGCTTCTTGAGTAACACCATAGATGAATCCTATTTTTTGATGCCCAAGCTCAATCAGATGCGCCATGAGTTCGCGTGTTCCGTTGGAATAACCGTGGATGACATGATCGAACTCAGCCTCCGTCGCCGTAATTTCGACAACAGGCTGTCCAGACTGCCGTAGATAATGGGTTAAACCGGGCAACAAGTGTTTGACCCCTGCCAAGAGAATGAACCCATCCACGCGGTGGCGTTTTAATTCGCGGATGGAGTTGGCTCCTTGCTGGGAATTTTGGGGGTTAAGGGACAAATGAAGACTATAACCAGCGTCTTGTAATGCATCCGAGATGCCTGACAAGATTTGCCAGAAAAAGGGATTTTGGATAACGGGGATAATCACGCCGACAATGTTTGTATTGCCTCGGCGCAGCGACTGTGCCCGTGCATCCGGTTCATAACCAAGTTCAGCAATCGCTTGCCATACTCGCTGGCGAGTTTCTTCTGAAATCGGAACCTTCAGATTGGCCTGCTGATCGTTCAATACATAGGACACGGTAGAGCGCGAGACACCGGCCCTGAGTGCAACGTCTTTTTGTGTTGGGCGTTTCATAAAATTCAAAGTCTTTTATAAATTTACTGTATCGTGTCAATTGACACGTGTGAATTGAGTGTAGAATCAATTGTGAAATATGTCAAGAGACTTGCGATTTGTTGAGGAGATGTGGGATAGGGCTGTAGTTATTGCCCCGTTCAAGGATGGCATTATGAGTTTTTGTTCATGGGGATGCAGATGTAAAGGGGCATTGACAGCTTGGCTCATGTTTACCAGCCTTTACTTGTTTTTCTTCGGTTTGCCAGTTCAGTGGAACTTGGAAAGAGTGGGGTCAGTTGGTTTAGATTGATTTTCTTGTTCCAAACTCTGCCCCCTACCCCATTATCCATCACCTTCTTTTTAGACGATCTCTACCGACGACTCACTCTCGCGTAGGGGCACAAATTGAGGGCGCTCATGGGGAAAATCGTTGGGGTGATGGAAAGCCAGCCACAATTGCCCATCAAAGGAACGGAAGACCATGCCATGACCACCATCTCCGGCATAGAGTGGTTTTGGCGCTTGTTGCCACGGGCCTAGTATTTCACCAGAAGTTGATCTTGCCACCCCGATGGTATAACCACCCTCGCCAAAGCCCGACCATAGTATAATCAGTTGACCGCTGGCTAGGCGATGTAGCCAAGGGCCATCGGTAACATAGCCTTTTCTGCCCTTTGAGTTGACTTCTTGAGACCAAGTCGCCTCGGAGGCACTAAACAACAATTGTGGCTGCCCTATCGCCGATTTCAGATCATCACTCAGACGCAGGGCACAGATTTGACCATCAGCTACCTGTACCCACTCATGACAGAAGATTATCCATGGCTGGTTAGTGCCATCTATAAACAAGGTTCCATCCAAACATTCCCAATCATGCGGCGTTACCGGGCCGTCGCTGATGGGCAAAAAGGGTCCTTGTGGGCTATCAGCTACTAGGATTTGCGTCCCTCGGCAAATGTCTTGGGCTTTGAAGCTAACAAACATATAGTAGCGTCCGCAATAAACATGCACTTCGGGTGCCCAGAAGTTGCGGTCTGCCCAAAAGCCCATGGGAGGGCGGAAGGCCGGGAAAGGCCCTTCCCAGCTTTGCAAATCAGGGCTGGTGTAGTAATTGATACCTGATGCGAAGTTTGTCCAAGTCTCCGAGCCAGAAGTGCCGTATAGATAATATTGATTCTCCGCCATCATCGGCAGCACGAATGGGTCACGGATGTGGATGTTTCTCAGCATAGTTCGCTCCGGAAAGTGTGAGGTTAAATCTATAGTTAACGATTGTAGTGGCAATCTCTCAATTTAGCAGGGCATGGGACATTCCAAGGTGTTACCGTTCAAATTCAACTGGTATGAGATACTTCAAAATGCGCTTGCGGGTCCAACTGCCATGATAATCTTGATGTCTCGAATCGGAGGAGAGGTCGGTATAATCCCATGAAACAGAGGTATTGATTGGGGTTAGAGAAAAGTTGGCGTAGATTAAGGTTTATTCTGCTGAATTCTCATCGGTAAGGGTAAAGTAGGGAGATAAAGGGTAGACGGTGGGTAATGAAAATAAAGAACTGGGCAGGGAATTATGAATACAGCACCCTCAATGTGCATTATCCTAGCACCATTGAGCAAATTCAGTCACTTGTAAAACAGCATAAGAAAATCAGGGTCATCGGCACACGGCATTCGTTCAACAGTATCGCGGATTCACCTGACACTCTTATTTCACTTGAGCAGTACCCGTCGCCTATCACTATCCATCCCGAACAAAATATGGTGTTGTTTGGAGCGAACGTGACTTATGCTCAATTAAGCCGCGTTCTTCATGCTCAGGGATTGGCACTGCACAATCTTGCCTCGTTACCGCATATTTCGGTGGTGGGGGCCTGCGCGACTGCAACACATGGTTCCGGCGATCAAAATCAAAATTTGGCTGCCACAGTATCTGGCCTCGAAATTGTCACCGCGAATGGTGAACTGGTTGAGGTATCACGGCAACAAAACCCTGAAATATTTGAAGGAGCGGTAGTTCATTTAGGTGGATTGGGCGTTGTGGTAAGCCTTATCCTAGACGTTTGCCCAGCTTTTGAGATAGCTCAAGTCGTTTACGAGCATCTACCGATAGCACA
>JACRBG010000005.1 GCA_016234595.1 Chloroflexota bacterium
AGGCCAACATCCCGTGTACATCATCGGGTTTGGTTTCAGGGCGAACCATAATGACGGACTTCTTGGCCTTACCCCATTTTTCAGCAAGGTCAGCATCGAACGCCGTTACACCTACCGCGGCACCGGGTGAGGCATTCACGCCTGATGCAATACGGCGACCCGCTTTGACTGCCTGAGCTTTGGCATCAGTGTCAAATTGTGGGTGCAGTAATTGGGATACGTGGTCGGGAGAAACGCGCAGTACAGCTTCTTGCTTGGTGATAACGCCATCTTCGGCCATATCCACCGCGATACGAACCGCAGCACGAGCAGTCCGTTTGCCGTCACGGGTTTGCAGCATAAACAATTTGCCGCGTTCAATCGTGAATTCGACGTCTTGCATTTCACGATAGTGGTGTTCCAGCTTGTTCACGATGTCGTTGAACTGGGCAAACACCGCCTTGTTCTCTTTTTCCATCTCAGAAATTGGGCGCGGGGTGCGGATACCAGCCACCACGTCTTCACCCTGTGCATTCATCAGGAAATCGCCAAACAGTTTGGGTTCACCTGTGGCGGGGTTACGGGTAAAGGCGACGCCTGTACCGGAGTCGTTGCCCATATTGCCAAATACCATCATTTGGACGTTGACAGCTGTCCCTAAATTATGGGGGATGTTGGCGGCATTCCGATAATCAATCGCGCGTTTGCCATTCCACGAGCTAAACACAGCTTCAATTGCGTGTTCAAGTTGCTTGATGGGGTCTTGGGGAAATTCGCTGCCGACATGTTCCTTATAAATCTGTTGGAATTTGGCCGTGACCTGTTTCCAATCATCGGCGTTCAAATCCACATCGGAGGGCACGCCTTTTTTGGCTTTGACTTCGGTCAGATAGTCTTCAAATGGCTCATCGGGAATATTCATAACGACTGAGCCAAACATTTGCACCAAGCGACGATAGGCATCATAGACAAACCGGGGGTTGTTGGTCAGCTTGACCATGCCCTCGGCTACCACGTCATTCATACCCAAATTCAGCACGGTGTCCATCATACCGGGCATCGAGAACTTCGCACCCGAACGGACGGATACGAGTAATGGATTTTCAGCAGAACCAAGTTTCTTGCCCGCTTTTTCTTCCAACTGACTCAGGGCATGAATTACTTGTTCCCACAGGCCTTCCGGCCATGTGTTGCCGTTTTCTAAGTATGAATTGCAGGCTTGGGTGGTGACAGAAAAACCGGGGGGAACAGGCAAACCCACGCGGGTCATTTCGGCAAGGTTAGCGCCCTTGCCACCCAACAGGGCCTTCACATTATCCCATTTGGTACCGGTTACTTGCTCAACAAGATCAAGTTCACTAAAAAGATAGACCCATCGAGACGGAGATTTATCATCAGAACGTTTCTTGGGCAGGGTTTTCGAATTGGCAGTAACAGCCATAGCCCCATCCTCCTATTTTTATTATTTGGCTATGTTATGTTCTCCATTGTCCCACCCCTCTGACCTCAACCACATTGTCATGAAGCACCCTGCTTTGTGATAAAAGTAACATTTCCGGCAGAAAACGTCGTTTTCTACGCACTTTCAGGAATCTGACCTCTTACAAATTCATGTTGAGGCCTATTTCTTGACGGAGAAATTTGCTCATCTCACCTTCTTCTATTAATCTTGAAGGAATGTGCAAGCTGCAAGGTGGGGGAGTGCTAAAAGTCACTCGCCGAGTTGGTTATAAACCTTGTAAATTTAGATGAAGTTCCTTTTTTATTGTCAAAAGAATAGATAAGGCAGAAGTTCGATGAGGCATCGTTACCTATGGTGGAGCCTCATTATCATCGGCTTGATGCTTATTCTGACCACCCTCATGATGGGTCAGATTCATGCACAAGACGGTGGGGATGAGGAAAAAGAGTATTACGGAGCGAAGGTCTGCGGGGAGTGTCATTCAGACATTCGTCACGACCAAAACGAAACACATCACGTCTTAACGTTGCAAAAAGTAGACGAAGACACCGTTTTCGCTGCTTTTGACCAAGGTGAAGACGCCCGTATGGTGCAATTCCCCGGATCAAGTACCCCACGGCCAGTCAAATTAGAGGATGTCGCCTATATCGTGGGTTCAGGGCGTTATGTCCAACGATTTTTATACGCAGTTGCCGAAGATGAATATCAAGTGTTGCCCGTCGAATGGAATGTGATTGATCAGACGTGGCAACCCTTCACCTTGGCGGACACATGGCCCGACTCAGCTTATGATTGGACGCAGAACTGTGCCAAATGTCACACCACTGGGTTAAATATTGAGAAAGGCACATGGGAAAATGCAGGGGTTCAATGTGAAGCCTGTCATGGCCCCGGCAGCTTACATGTTGATACCGTTGACGATGTGGGCTCACGGCCTACCCCCGAAGAACTGCAACAAATTCGAGATGCTATCTACGTAAAACCCGATGCCCAAGTGTGCGGCCAATGCCACAGTCGAGGGATGGACGCGGATGGGATTCACCCATATCCCACCCAATATCTACCCGGTGATGATTTATTGGCCTCTTATACCCTTGTTGCCGGGGATGACCCTGTCCATTGGTGGGCCACTGGTCATGCCATGCAATCCAACATGCAATTTAATGAGTGGTCAAAATCCAGCCATGCGCAAGCCCTCGCTAATATGAAAGATAGCGATAACGCCGCGCCTGAATGTCTGCGCTGCCACAGTGCCGACTACTCATTTACGCAGCGGTTTATCGCCCTGACCGAAGATGGCGACCGTGATGGTGATGCGCCGACCCTGCCCACACTGGAAACGGCCCAAAATGGCGTAACCTGCTCAGGGTGTCACAATCCGCATAATATCGAAACCGACACTTTGCTGGCTGTACCAGATACCTATCAGACCTGTATCAACTGCCACAACACCCAAGATCAGCCAACCATCCATCATCCTAATCAAGAAATGTTTGAAGGCACAACGATGGTTGAAAATGTTGAAGGCATCCCCTCAGCCCATTTCACCGCCGAAAACGGCCCTGAATGCGTGACCTGCCATATGGCTTCGGTCTCAACCGACAATGGCCCACGCCGCAACCATACTTTCCAGCCTATCCTACCGGGCGAAGCAATGAACCTCGAAGGTTTGCAAGATAGCTGCTCGGGATGTCACAAAGATCAAGCTGACCAAACAAGTATGCAGCAATTGATTGACGATGTTCAAAACAGCACCAAGTCGCGGCTTGAAGCGGCGCGGGCGGCAGTCACAACGGACAGCCCCGAATGGATTACCACAGCCCTTGATTTTGTGGAAGGTGATGGCAGTCTCGGTATTCACAACTATTCATATACCAATGCCATGCTCGGCGCGGTCGAAAAAGAACTGAACATCGGCGCCCAAACGGCTACTGGGCCACAGATTGAACCTGCCCCTGCCAATAGCACTCCTACGACTGAGGAAACGAATATCAGCAGCGAGGAAAAAGGCCTTGCTAGCCAGTCCATTGTTATTATGGTGGCTGCGGTACTTGGAATGGTCTTTGCAGGCTGGGTGTTTTTTGTTAAACAGAAGGGTAGTGCCAAATGAAAAGGATACTTCGTCATCAACGTCACATTTTTACCTTCTGTTTTGGGGCTGGCTTGGCTTTGGTCATCATTGCCTTGTGGCCCGACTCATCCTCACAACCGACGTTTAAACACCCGGTGGTCGAGGCGCAAGACGGGGGTAGCTCTAATCCCACCGCCAAGCAACCCACTGGTAATAATGCCTATTGCGCGGTTTGCCATTCGCAAGAGGGCCGCACGGTTGCTCTGGCGGATGGAACATCGCTCGATTTACACGTCACTCCCGATGCAGTGGCAGATTCAGTGCATGGGACTAGCAACTCGCAGGAGACACTCGGCTGTGTAGATTGTCATGGTGAATCGGCCTTTCCCCATGTTGAGGCACGACCTGAAAGCAGTCGTGAATTCACTATCAAGATGTCGCAGGTTTGTACCGATTGCCATGTTGATGAAGCGCAAGCCAATGCCGATGGTGTCCATGCACACGGATTAGCCAATGGCAATCTGCGGGCGGCTGTCTGCGTAGACTGTCATGGTGCGCATGATGTCCAGCATATTAAAGACCAGCCCCAATTGGCGGCAGAAACTTGCGGAACATGCCACACCAGTATCTTTGATGAATACAAACAAAGTATTCATGGCGAGGCTCTTTTAGTAAACGGCGATACCAATGCCCCAACTTGTATTACTTGCCACGGGGTTCATGGCATCAGCACGCCCACCACAGCTCAATTCCGTAATCGTTCACCTGAGCTTTGCGCTAGTTGCCACGCCGATAAAAAGCTCATGGCGAAATACGATATTTCGACGAGCGTTTTTGACACTTATCTCAACGAATTTCACGGTACAACCGTCGCGTTATTTGAACAAGAAGACCCTAACGCCGCCAGCAACAAAGCGGTTTGTTACGACTGTCACGGGGTTCACAATATTACCCCAGCTAACAATTCTAAGAGCCAAGTTGCCAAACAAAATCTATTGGCGACGTGTCAACAATGTCACCCTGATGCCAGCAGTGATTTCCCAGATGCGTGGGTAGGGCATTTCGAGCCATCCCGGACGCAACACCCGTTGGTTTATGTGGTTGACCTCTTCTACAAAATCCTGATTCCGGGCGTATTGAGTGGTTTTGTATTCCTAGTCGCTACCGATATTTTCGCGCGAACCAAACATGTTGGCGGGCGTAAAAAGTCGGCCCCACCACCCAAAGAGGGTCACACTGAATCCGCTAAACCTGAAAAGGAGGGCTGATCATGGCAACGATTGGCGCAACAGCAAAACAACAATACGTTGAACGATTTGGGGCCGCTGAACGGATGGAGCATATTGTGCTTATCATCTCGTTTAGCATGTTAGCCGTCACGGGTCTGCCTCAACGATATGCGGATGTCCAAATTGCCAAAGATTTTATTGAGCTACTCGGTGGCATCGAAAGCGTTCGCATTATGCACCGCTTTTTTGCCACACTTCTGATGGCAGGCTCGATTTATCATGGTGGGGTACTGACCTATAAAGTGTATGTGCGGGGTTCCAGCCTCAACATGCTCCCAACGGTCAAAGATGCCCGTGATCTCATTGGGTGGGTACTGCATAATCTAGGTCTGAGCAAAGAGCATCCCAAAATGGGGCGCTACAACTTTGGCGAAAAAGCCGAATATCTGGCGCTTGTCTGGGGCACTTTGGTCATGATTGTGACAGGTTTTATGATGTGGAACCCAATCGCCACCTCCAAAGTGCTGCCAAGTGAAGTGATTCCAGCCGCTCGTCTAGCCCATAGTTCAGAGGCATTGTTGGCTGTGCTATCCATCATCATTTGGCATATGTACAATGTTCATGTGCGCCGCTTTAATAAGGCCATGTTCACGGGGAAAATGCCCGTCCATCACATGGAAGAAGAGCATGCCCTTGAATTAGTGGCGATCCAAGCAGGAACGGCTACCCCGGTTATTCCTGACGCAATCATGGCCCGCCGCAACAAACGATTCTGGCCCTATGCGGTGTTCATGACCATCTTGCTGACGAGTGGTTTGATCTTCTTTGTGTCATTCGAGGACACTGCCATTCACACGGTCCCACGCCAGCCCGTCGAAGAATCCATCACGATTGACCCGGCTAAAGGCAATGCCGAGGCTGGTGCGACTAAATGGCAAACGCTCCCATGCGCGCGATGTCACGGTGAAACAGGAGCAGGTGTACCACCAATCCCTGCAATTACCAATACAGCTCTAGACTTTAAAGTCTTTGCCGCCGACATCCGACGTGGCCCTGCCGATATGCCTGCTTATGGCCCCGGTCAGGTCAGCGAACAAGATATCGCCGATCTATACGCTTTCTTGCGTTCCAACATGCAGTAATCTTACCTAGGGGGTTAGCCATACCCCCTTTATTTTTACGAATTGACTAGAACAGATTTTCTGGTAAAATAGGGGCATGTATCACCTATTTTTCCCTGTACCCCCTTTAAAACCCTTCATTGAATGTTATTGGGTTGCCAAGTCATTACCGCACCAATTAGATACCTTGTATGAGCGAATTTTTGTAGATGCGCGGGCGGACATCCTTTTTAATTTTGGCTGTGCCTATACCCGCATCCGCTTGGATGAATCACGACCTGAGCAGCTCGGCCTCTCCAATTTGGATGCCCAACGAGCCTACCCAGTCATCATTCAGCAAACGGGTGAAATCCATTTGGTCGGGGTGCGCTTTAAACCGGGGGGATTAGCGGCGTTTTTGCCCGTGCCTATTTATGAAATTTCCGATTTGACCCTCGATATTGGGACAATGTTTAGCTCAATGGGAAGGGATTTAGAATCGAGGCTTTACGATGCCACTAGCTTTCAACAACATGTCGGGTTATTAGATGCCTTTTTTCTCAAGCGCCTCCAACCAAATTCCAGTCACGTTTATGCCACTGAGAGCGCCCGACAAATTGAGCGATGCGGAGGTGCAATTAGCATCCATGCCCTTAGCCAACAGGTCGGCTATTCGATCCGCACGGTTGATCGCCTTTTCAGAGCGACCTATGGCGTCTCTCCCAAAACGTATGCACGCATTGTGCGCTTTCGACGAGCACTGCAACAACTGAAGCAAAACCCTACCCTGACACTCACCAGTATTGCCCAAAATTGCGGGTATTATGACCAAGCCCATTTCGCTAAAG